>NZ_JBIWNT010000001.1:0-1093231 GCF_044767365.1 Herbaspirillum sp. NPDC101396
AAATAAGGAGAAATAATCATGGCATGGACCAGAGACGAAATGGCTGCACGCGCAGCCAAGGAATTGCAGGACGGTTTTTACGTCAACCTCGGCATCGGCTTGCCGACCCTGGTGGCGAACCACGTTCCCAAGGATATTGAAGTCTGGCTGCAATCGGAAAACGGCCTGCTCGGCATCGGCCCGTTCCCGACCGAAGACAAGGTCGACGCCGACCTGATCAACGCCGGCAAGCAAACCGTGACGACCATTCCCGGCTCGTCGTTCTTCGCCTCGGCGGATTCTTTCGGCATGATCCGCGGCGGCAAGATCAACATCGCCATTTTGGGTGCGATGCAGGTCTCGCAGCAGGGCGACCTGGCCAACTGGATGATCCCGGGCAAGATGGTCAAGGGCATGGGCGGCGCGATGGATCTGGTGGCCGGTGTCGGTCGTGTGGTGGTGCTGATGGAGCACGTGGCCAAGGGCAAGGACGGCAGCATCTCGCAAAAGATCCTGAAGCAATGCAATCTGCCGCTGACCGGCGTGGGTGTGGTCAATCGCATCATCACCGATCTGGGTGTCATTGACGTGACGCCGGGCGGCCTGAAGCTGATCGAGCTGGCCACGGGCGTGACCAAGGAAGACGTGATCGCCGCCACTGAAGCCGAACTCGACGTCAGCGCGGTATAACGAAAGAGGAAGCAAAGACGGCGCCGGTTGAGCAATCATCCGGCGCTTTTTTACGATCCATCATCAATCAGACAACGAATCATCAAGGACAGGTATGCGCGAGATTGCGAGCATTGAAGCACTGCATGAACTGGCCGGCCAGGAAGTGGCGGTCAGCGACTGGATCGAAGTCACTCAAGAACAGGTCAATCTGTTCGCCGACGCCACCGGCGATCATCAGTGGATCCACGTCGACGTCGAGCGCAGCAAGCGCGAATTGCCGTTCGGCGGCACGGTCGCGCACGGTTTCCTGACGTTGGGGCTGCTGCCGAAAATCATGGGTCAGAGCATTTCCATGGGCAACGTCAAGATGCTGCTCAACTATGGCCTCAACCGCGTGCGCTTCCCGTCGCCGCTGCCGGTCGGCAGCAAGGTGCGCGGACGCATCGTGCTGCAGTCGGTGGAAGAGATTCCCGGCGGCGCGCAAGTGGTGTGGGAAATCACCATGGAACGCGAAGACGCCGACAAGCCGGTGTGCGTTGCCGAGTTCATCGTGCGCCGCTACTGATCGCAGCGAGTCAGTTCTTCAACGCTGGTTCGGGAATCACCAGCGGGCCGCAATTGCTGTCGGTCACGAAGATCGCCAGCAGTTGCGCCGGTTTGGCCGGATCGGGATTGCCGGCCATCGCGTGCAGCGCGTACGGCGCCTCCATCCAGGTCTGGCCCTTCTGATAATTGACGACGGGTCCGCCTTCCATCTGCGAACGCACGGTTCCTTCTATCACGATCGCCGTCACGGATCCCGGATGCCGATGCGGCGCGGAATAGGCTAGCGGCGGAAAATCCACCATCATCGTCGTGATCGATTTGCCGGGTGCGTTGGGCAGCGGTTCGCAGGAAATCACTTTGACGCTGGTCGCCGCGGCCGTCCCGGGAGTTGTCACACCGCCACCACCGGTCGCTGCCAGTGGTGCACTGGAAAACGGCAGGACATCCGCGCCGGCGCCGATGCAGATATCGGCGATCCAGCGGCCGGCAGCTTGGGGAACCGGCGATTGCGTCATCAGCAATGCGCCGACGGCGCCGAGCAAGACGAGGCGATAGCCATGGCGGCGCGTTGGCAGAGAAGGCAGCGGCAAGTTCACGATTGGACACCATACGGTGAGCGGAAGGCAGGATTCCATTCGAGCACACGGCGCGCTTTCTGATTGCTTGCCTCGGTGTTGTCTTCCGTGATGTTGAACACGCCGGACGCATTGCTTTGCAGGGCCAGCAACGCAGCCTGCGCGGCGGCGGCGACATGGACCGGGCTGGAGCCTTGCGGTTCGGCCGACCAGGTGCCGGGACCGTAGAGTTGGCCATAGCGCAGCACGGTTCCCTTCAATCCGGCCGTTTGCAAGACTTGTGCTTCCAGCGTCACTACGCCGCCGACGCTGACACGGCGCAGTCCTTCCGCATCAACGTCCAGCGGATGTTCTTCCCGATAGGGTTTGTCGCCGGGGGCGTAGGCCCAGGCGATGCTTTGCGCGATCAGGCGCGTGGCGCCGGAGGCCAGCGCGGCGGCGATCAGGTTGCGGGTGCCTTCAGCGCGGATGCGGGCGTTCCCTGCGGCAGCTTGCGCCATTGCCTGCGGATCGGGCAGGCGGGGCAGGTCGGTCAGTTGATGAATCACCACGGACGGCGCGATGCGGATCAATTCCGACTTGAGAGCGTCGGCGTCGAATACGTCGATCATCACGGGAATCGCGCCCAGTTCGCGCAAGGCATTGGCGCGGGCCTGGCGACGCGTGCCGCCGTGGACGGTGTAACCCGCGTCGCGCAACAAAGGGATCAGCACGGTGCCGATGGCGCCGGTCGCACCGGCCAGGAATATCGTTTCGCTCATCATCTTTCCTTGTGATAGATGTCACAAGTGTATGAGTGCGGTCGTCCGGTAAAAAGGGCCAAAAACGTCTGAAAGAACTGGGCCAAGATCGGGCGCACAACGATGAAGCGGGAGAGGCGGAGGAGTAGGGAATGCCGGGCAGTGCGAGAGACTGCCCGGCGGGGCAACGGATCGATCAGCGCTTCTTGTATTGCGAATTGCCGAACAGGATGTCGCGCGCCTTGTCGTCGGTCAGCGCCTTGCGTTTGTCGGCCAGCACGGTGACGCCGCGTTGCACGGCTGGACGTTCGCTGATGGCGTCGAACCAGCGTTGCACGTTGGGGTAGTCGCTCAATTCGATGCCTTGGTTCTTCCACGAGCGGGTCCAGGGGAAGCTGGCGATGTCGGCGATGGTGTATTCGTCGCCGGCCAGGTAGGCGGTCTTGGACAATTGCTTGTCGAGCACGCCATACAGGCGCTTGGCTTCATTGGAGTAGCGATTGACGGCGTACTCGATCTTTTCCGGCGCATAGATGCGGAAATGGTGGGCCTGGCCGAGCATGGGGCCGAGGCCGCCCATCTGGAACATCACCCATTGCAGCACATTGTATTTTTCACGGTCGGTGGAACCGAGCAGCTTGCCGGTTTTGCCGGCCAGGTAAATCAGGATCGCGCCCGATTCGAACAGCGAAATCGGTTTGCCGTCGGGACCGTCCGAATCGAGGATCGCGGGGATTTTGTTGTTCGGCGAAATCTTCAGAAACTCATCGGTGAACTGATCGCCGGCGCCGATATCGATGGCGTGTGCGCGATAGTCCAGGCCGAGTTCTTCCAACATGATGTGGACCTTGTGGCCGTTGGGTGTGGCCCAGCTGTATACGTCAATCATGGTCTTCCTTATGAGGCGAAATGGTGATGAAAAACAATCGTAAACGGAGAGCGGTTCTCCTCTGAAGTCGTCAGGAGAAGTGCCGGGCTAGTGTAGCCCAAGCGTTGCAAACGCGCAGGGGGAGAGGCATTTTTACGGCCGTTCCGGAGAACTACTTTTTGCGCGAAAAACGCTGCAGAAGCGGGTAGCTGCGCAGCCTGGTGTAAGCACGGAACAGCACGACGGAGCGGGCGCGCGGCGAGATCTGGATGGCGTTGTGGAGGATTTTTTCCTGCGGTTGCCAGCGCAGCTTGGACTGATCGCGTCCGGTCGACAAATTGACGCCGCTGAAACCTTGCGCGATGGCCCAGCGCATGGTTTCAATTACCAGCGTGGTCATGAGGCTGTAGGAGCGCCAGCGCGGATCGTAGCCTGAATAATAAAGATACAGCTGGTCGCCCATGGCGAAGCCAATGCGCGTGGCGGCAACCTTGCCGTCGATGCGCAAGCGGAACACGCGCAGCCGGTTTTCGCGCGCCAGCATCATGGCGTGATCCGAGAGAAAGCTGCGGCTCTTGCGATCGCGGAAGGCGTCGGCATGCGGCACACCTTCAGCGCTGCGCGCACGCAAGGCGTGCAGGCGATAGAAATCGGCCAGCGCCGGCGCCACATCGACAGGCCGTTCGACTACTTCGAAGGTGTGTTGCAAGCCGTCGCGACGCAGCGAGTTGAAACATTTACGGATCGCTTCCTTCATGTTGCGCGACAGGCTGGCTTTGAGGGTATCCCAGTCGGGCGGCAAGGTCCGGTAGCACATTACGCGCGCTTTCGGCTGATCAATGCCGGCAGAGGATAGTTGCTGCGCCTGCTGCGGCGACAGTCCTTGCCATTCGATCCAGTCCCACAAATGCCGGTGCGCGAGCAGATAGGCTTGCAGCGTGGCGAGCACGGCGTCGCTGTCGTCGGGGTGGCAGATCAGGCCACGGACTTCGGTAATGTTGGGATCAGCGCCGAAGAATTGCAGCACCTTGACGCCAAATGCGCCGAGGCCGGGACGCACGCTGATCATCATCGGCGCCACCGCCACCAGCTTGCCGTGAGCGTCGCGCAGTGCGAAGGCGTGCAGGCGGTCGTGGATAAGCAGGCGGCGGGCGCGCAGATGACGCCACCAGTGGAGGTTCCAGTCGGGTTCTGCAAACGGATGCTGCAGCGGCAGGGTGGCGCACAAGGCATTCCATTCGGGCGTCAGCGCCGCCAGCTCGGTGTCGGTGTGTATGGTCGTGAGCGTGCGCGCCGTCGTGGCGATGTCGTTGCGACGTGTGTCCGTTTGGTTGCCTTGCATGTTCTCCTGACCCGATGAAGACAATGCAGCCATAGCGAAAGAAGGATGGGAGGAATTACGGGCAGTCACACTGCGCTTCCACCCTGGTTGCAGGTACTGCTATTGCTGTTGCTATCGCGGTCGGATCAGATTGCGCCGGGACGCTTGGTTAGCAACGCATGTCTTTCCAGCGAGAAATATTCCGCCAGTGTAGTGCCGGAAGCGCTGGCGAGCAATATTTTGAGTTGTTCAAACGCAGCCGGTGTCGTTGCGGCCAACTGTTCGCCCCATGCCAGCGCCTTGTCCAGCGCGTCGCCGTCGGAGGTCAGGCGGTTAACGATGCCGGCGGCATGCAGTCGCGCGGCCGGTAACGGAGCGGCGTCCAGCAGGATCTCGGCCACCCATTGCGGCGGCAGGGTTTTGGGCAGGAACCAGCCGGCGCCGCCGACCGCCCAGGTGCCGACCTGCGAGGGTGAAATGCCGAATGCGGCATTCTGTCCCGCCACGATCAGGTCACAGCCCAGCGCCAGCGAAAAGCCGGCGTCGAGCGCAGCGCCTTCGACTGCGGCAATCACCGGCTTGGGAAAGCTGCGCAGCATCTCGATGAGGTTCTGCAGGGCTTCCAGGGCCGCGATCTGCGTCGCCAGATCCTTGCCAGCTTCAACGCCGCCGCAGAAGTCTTGCTCGGCGCCGGTCAGCACCAGCGTGCGCACGGAGTCGTCTCGCTCGGCCTTTGACAGCGTCTCGATCGCCGCCGCCAGGACATTGCTGTCCACGGCGTTGCGCTGGCCGGGATTGGCGAAGGTGAGGATCAGGGTGGCGTCGTTGCGGCTTGCTTTGAGTTCGGCTGTCATGGATGGGCGTTGTTATTGTTGCGACGGTTTACAGCTTGGCCAGGCGATCCAGCGCCAGGCGCAGCGTCTCGTCCTTCTTGGCGAAACAGAAGCGCACGATGCCGGATTCCTTGG
This sequence comes from Herbaspirillum sp. NPDC101396, assembly GCF_044767365.1. Classification (NCBI taxonomy): domain Bacteria; kingdom Pseudomonadati; phylum Pseudomonadota; class Betaproteobacteria; order Burkholderiales; family Oxalobacteraceae; genus Herbaspirillum; species Herbaspirillum sp. NPDC101396. The sequence goes on from NZ_JBIWNT010000001.1 coordinate 5,670, forward strand.
GCGTGTTGTAGAACGCCGAGACGGGAATCGCGGCGACGCCGATTTCCGTGGTCAGCCATTTGGAGAATTCCGCCTCCGACAAATCCGAGATCGCGCCGTACTCGACGCACTGGAAGTAAGTGCCGTCCGACGGCAGCAGCTTGAAGCGGGTGTTCTTCAGGCCGTCGCGGAACAGGTCGCGCTTGCGCTGGTAGAAGGCAGGCAGTTCGACGTAAGGCGCCGGATTCTTCATGTACTCGGCGATGCCGTATTGCACCGGCGTGTTGACGGTGAAGACGTTGAACTGGTGCACCTTGCGGAACTCGGCGGTCAGCGCGGCGGGTGCGGCGACGAAACCGATCTTCCAGCCGGTGACGTGGTAAGTCTTGCCGAAGCTGGAGTTGATGAAGGTGCGCGGCGCCAGCTCCGGATGGCGGCACAGCGATTCATGCGCCTGGCCGTCGTAGACCATGTGCTCGTAGACTTCGTCGGACAGGATCAGGATGTCGGTGCCGCGCACGATGTCGGCCAGCGCATTGATGTCGGTCTTCTTGAGAATGGAACCGGTCGGGTTGTGCGGCGTGTTGACCATGATCAGGCGCGTCTTGCTGGTGACGGCGGCGGCGACCTTGTCCCACGGCACGCTGTAGCCGTCGCTGCTGACCGTCATCTGGACGAACACCGGGATGCCGCCGGCCAGCTCGATCGCAGGTACATAGCAGTCGTAGGCCGGTTCGATCACGATCACTTCGTCGCCGGCATGCACGGCGCACAGGATCGAGGTCAGGATGCCTTGCGTGGCGCCGGCGGTGACGGTGATTTCGTTCAGCGCGTCATAGGTGTGGCCGTGCAGCGTCTTGATCTTTTGCGCAATCGCCTCGCGCAACAGCGGCACGCCGGCCATCGGCGGGTATTGATTCAGGCCGGTTTTCATGGCGTTCGTGACGGCGTCGACCAGGGCCGGATCGCAATCGAAATCGGGAAATCCCTGGCCCAGATTGACCGCGCCTTTTTCGCTTGCAAGCGCAGACATGACGGTGAAAATGGTGGTGCCGACGCGGGGCAGTTTGGAGACGAGATTGGCTGGCTGGCTCATGGAAATGAATCTGGAAGAAAGCGGAAAGAAAGCATTTTAGCCGGATTTCCGGCGGCGGCACTGGCTTGGTGCAAATCGACGGCGACGATGCGTCAGCCCGGCGGTTGGCGTGGCGCTATGTCGCGATTTCTTCCGCCATGGCGGCATGCCAGCCTTGCGGCGTCATGATGGCGAACATGTTTTTGCGCGCTGTCTTTTTGGCTAGTTTGAGCAAGGCCTTGTCTTTGGTGATTAGCACGCCGGCTTGCGATTGGAGTGCCAGCTCGAGGAATTTCTGGTCGTCCGGATCAGTGCAGACCGGCAGGCCGAACGTATTGACGGCGGCAGTGGGCAGGCAGGTGATCAGGTCATCGAACGCGGCGCGGACGGTCGGCTTGTCTTCTTCCGTGAGCGGCAGGTGCGGGTAGTTCAGCACCACCAGCCATTCCATGCGGCAGTCTTCGCGCGTGACGGCTTCGACACGGCGTTCACGCATGGCTTGCAACAACAACGCCCAGCGCGGATCGCGGAAGACGAACAGGTCCAGGCAGACGTTGGTATCGAGAACAATTCGAACGATAGGGCGCGGACTGACGGCAGCAGCAATGGCAACGGCAGACGGTGCGCCGCTGGAGGAGGTGATGGCGCTAATTGTCAAAACCGCGGGCTTTCCTGGTGGCGTCCGCAGGTGCGTCGCCGAGGTTGCCACCGCTTTCGACGACGTCGTAACCCTGGTCGGTGAGGCGCCAGAATTGATGGATGTCGACCGCGACAAGGCCGCGATCATGCAGCAGCCGCAGATGATGCTGGATCAGCTCGGGCGGGGTGTTCTGCGTGGTGAGATTGGTTTGAATCTTCTCAATGTCGCCGTAGCTGGTGCCAAAGGTGGACAGTGTGGTGAGGATATCAGTCATCAGAGCTTTGTCGCGTTTCATATCTCCTCCTGGTAGGTGTCGAATCGTGCAGGGGCGGTCCCGTCCTTGGCGTCGCCGGCAGCAGTTGCTGTTGTCGCGGCCGGGCATGGACGATGTCGTCATCCTGCGTTGTTCCATACCCCAGATACTAATCCATGTAGGCCTTATCTGCTCGTCGGGCAATGTTGGTCGCGCAGCTTTTTTGCCTCGTGTTGTACAGCTTGCAAGTTGGCCGCGACGGCAAAAAAAGCCGCGTCGTCATGACGCGGCGATGCCGGCGGTTACTCGTGTTCGCGTGACGGCGCGGTTCAGAACTGCTCCCATGAGTTGCCGTCATCGGCGGTGTTCTGCTTGATCTGGCGCGGCGCCGGAGCGGAGGTTTTTTGCAGGGGCAGCCGGGCGGATGCCGCCGGCCTGGAAATCACCGGGGGCGCCCGGCGTGCGGGAGCTGCGGCGGGAACGACTCGGGCTTGCGCGCTATCGAGCTTGAAAACACTGACTACTTCGGCAAGTTTCGCAGCCTGGTCTTGCAGCGATTGTGCGGCAGCAGCAGCTTCTTCGACCAGCGCGGCGTTTTGCTGGGTGACTTCGTCCATCTGCGTGATGGCCTGGTTGACTTCTTCGATGCCGGCGCTTTGTTCCTGGCTGGCGGCGGTGATTTCGCCGACGATGTCGGTGACGCGTTTGACGCTGCTGACCACTTCGGTCATGGTTGCGCCGGCTTGCGCGACGAGCTTGCTGCCGGTGTCGACTTTTTCAACCGAGTCGTCGATGAGCGCCTTGATCTCCTTGGCCGCCGAGGCAGAGCGCTGCGCCAGGCTGCGCACTTCGCTGGCCACGACTGCAAAGCCGCGACCTTGCTCGCCGGCGCGTGCGGCTTCCACGGCAGCGTTGAGCGCCAGGATATTGGTCTGGAACGCAATCCCGTCAATAACGCTGATGATGTCGACGATTTTCTTTGATGAGTCGTTGATCGAACCCATGGTGTCGACCACTTGTTCCACCACGCTGCCGCCCTGGATCGCCACTTCCGATGCCGACACCGCCAATTGATTTGCCTGGCGCGCGTTGTCGGCGTTTTGCTTGACGGTCGAGGTGAGTTCTTCCATGGACGAGGCGGTTTCTTCCAGCGAGCTTGCCTGCTGTTCGGTACGGCTGGACAGGTCGAGATTGCCGACCGCGATTTCGTTGGACGCGGTGGCGATGGTGTCGGTGCCCTGGCGCACCTGGCTGACGATCTTGAGCAGGCTGTCGTTCATGGCCTTGAGCGAGGACATCAACTGTCCGGTTTCATCCTTGCTGGACGGCCGGATGTCGGCGGTCAGGTCGCCGTCGGCGACGCGCTGCGCCACATTGACCGCAAGGCGCAGCGGGTTGGAGACGATGCGCGCGACCCACACCGCCATCAGCATGCCGAGCACGATGCAGGCCGCCAGCATGGCGACGATCATGATGCGTGAAGAGTTGTAGGTGGTTTCGGCCGATGTGTCCGCGAGGTCGGCGCCTTCCTGGTTGGCGGCGACGAGCTTGTCGGCATTGGCGAACATCGCCAGGTAGATCGGCGTGGCTTCCTTCATGATGACTTCGCGCGCTTCCTCATTCTTGTTCTGGCGCGAGAGATCGAGGATCTTCTTTTGCAACGCCAGGAAGGCATCGAAGTTTTTCACCAGCTGGGGATAGACGGCTTTTTCGATGTCAGTGTCGATCAGCTTTTCGTAGTCGGCGAGTTTCTTCTTCATGGCTGGCACCATGTCGTCGAGCAGCTTTTCATTGGCGACGAAATCAGCTTCGGTGGAAGAAAGGACATGTTGAAGCTGGACCGAGCGGATGCGCACCAGAAGGACTTTCAATTCAAGCGAGGTCCTGACGCTGGGCAGCCAGTTGGTGGCGATGTCGGTCGATGCCTGGTTGACCTTGCCGAGCTGGACGATGGCGAAAGCGCCGAGCGCGCTGGTCAACGCCAGCACAAGGATGAAGGAAATCAGCAGCTTTTTGGAAATTTGCAAATCATAGAACCATTTCATAGAGCCTCCCTGTCGGTGGATGTGACGGCCGATGTCGATCGTGCCGCGGCAATGCATCTTCACTGCTTGTTCTCGGTGCAAATTCCGTATCCATGGGGGCTTGGATTGTTCTCGTTGGATGCCCCATACCGCGTATGACATGAACGTCCATTCTATGAAGAAGTTCAGGGCGCGGGAAAATTTACTTTTTGGTTTGGCGTATTAGCAACACCCCGCAGAGAGGGCGCAACGCGTACTTGTCTGTGCGTCAATGAATGCCAAGGAATGGCCCGTCCCCAGACGGGTGCCGGCGCTTTCGGTATGATGTCGAAAAAATTAACAGGACCCTCTATGCTGATTGTTTTATCGCCCGCCAAATCCCTCGACTACGACACACCCGCAACGACCGACATCCACACCAAGCCCGATTTTGTTGCACGTTCCGCAGAACTGATTGAAGTCCTGAAACAGAAGTCGCCGGCGCAGATCGCCACGCTGATGGGAATTTCGGACCAGCTGGCGACCCTCAATGCGGATCGTTTCGCTTCGTGGTCGCGCAAGTTCACCAGCAAGAACAGCAAGCAGGCCGTGCTTGCCTTCAACGGCGACGTCTATGAAGGCCTTGATGCGGCTTCACTTTCCGCCAGGCAACTGGATTACGTGCAGTCGCATGTGCGCATCCTGTCCGGCCTGTACGGCGCGCTGCGTCCGCTGGATCTGATGCAGCCGTATCGCCTGGAAATGGGCACCAGGCTGCCGAATCCGCATGGCAAGGATTTGTACGCGTTCTGGGGCGAAGACGTCACCAAGGCGCTCAACGGCGAGCTGGCGGGGCACAAGTCCAAAGTGCTGGTGAACCTGGCGTCGGAAGAGTATTTCAAGGTGGTCAAGCCCAAGGTGCTTGAGGCCAAGGTGATTTCGCCGGTGTTCGAAGACTGGAAGGGCGGCAAGTACAAGATCATTTCCTTCTACGCCAAGCGCGCGCGCGGACTGATGGCGCGCTATGCGGCACTGAAGGGCGTGAACCAGCCGGAGAAACTCAAGAACTTCGATCTCGACGGTTATGCGTTCGATGAGTCCGTCTCCAGCGAAACTTCATGGGTGTTCCGCCGGCGTGTGGAAGCGTAACTTTTCGTTCTGACGAAAATATTTCCGATTTGCAAAGGGGGAGGCGCCTCTCCAGCGCGTGACGGTGCCGTTAAACCATTGGCAAGCGCTCGCGACGCATTATCGCCAGTCGCGGTGCTTGCGACGTTTGCGTTGTTGTGCTTGCCGAGGTGTCGGCCATGTTGAGTCTGAACACGCCGACCACTTGCGCGAGTTTGGCGGCCTGATCTTGCAGTGATTGGGCGGCGGCTGCCGCTTGTTCCACCAAGGCTGCATTTTGCTGTGTCACCTCATCCATTTGCAGGATGCTTTGATTCACTTGTTCGATACGAGTGCTTTGCGTCTGACTCGAACTGGAGATTTCACCGACGATATCGGTCACGCGTTTCACGCTGCTGACGATGTTGCGCATGGTCGCCCCGGCATGCTCCACCAGCTTGCTGCCGGTATCGACCTTGGTCACCGAATCGTCGATCAGCGATTTGATATCTTTGGCCGCACTGGCCGAACGTTGAGCCAGGCTGCGGACTTCCGACGCCACCACGGCAAAACCCCGACCTTGTTCCCCCGCGCGCGCTGCTTCGACTGCAGCATTCAATGCCAGGATATTGGTCTGGAATGCGATGCCGTCGATGACACCGATAATGTCGGAGATTTTCTTTGACGAAGTATTGATGGACTGCATGGTCTCGACTACCTGAGTCACCACTTCGCCTCCCTCCGTGGCGATTTTTGCTGCCGATACGGCCAGTTGATTGGCATGATTCGCACTATCGGCATTCTGCTTGACTGCGATGGTCAAGTCGTTGACTGAGGATGACGTTTCCTGCAAGGAGGAGGCCTGCTGCTCGGTGCGGGAAGACAGGTCCAGGTTGCCGGTGGCAATCTGAGTCGAGGCGGTCGCAATGCAGTCCGTGCCCAGCCTCACCTCGTTGACGATTTTGGAAAGACTGTCGGTCATTGCCTTGAGCGCTAGCATCAATTGTCCGGTCTCGTCCTTGCTGACTGGATTGATTGATGTCGTCAGATCGCCGTCGGCGACACGCTGGGCGACCATGACAGCTTGTTGCAAGGGTTTGACTACCAGCCGGGATACCCATATCGCCATCGCGATCCCTAGGCATGTCGAGGCCAGGAGCAAGCTGAGAATCAGGATGCGCGACGACTGGAACGTATCATGTGCCACCTCATCCGCCTCTTTGCTTCCGCTCAGGTTGACGGAGGCGAGGGTGTCGGCATCGCCCAGGATACGAAAATAGAGGGGGGTGAACTCTGCCATGTGAAGCGCGTGCGCCTCGGCCGTTTTGTTCAAGCGCGATATCGCCAGCACTTTTTTCTGGACTGAAAGTATCTCGTTGAACTCACGCGCGAGCTTGGCGATGATGGCTTTTTCGACGTCCGTGTTTGCCAGCGGCCCAAAATCAATGATCTTTTGCCTGATTACACGGTTTTGTTGCTCGAGTTCTTTTTCGTTCTGAACGAATTCTTGCTCCTTGGACGACAGGATGTGCTGGAGCTGGATGGCGCGTACGCGCGACAGGGCGACTTTGAGATCCAGGGCGACCGAAATGCTGGGCAGCCAGTTGGTGGCAATTTCGACGGAAGCTTGATTGACCTTGGCCAGCTGTAAAACCGAAAAGGCACCAAGCGAGCAGGTCAGGCTGAGGATGATGCAAAAGGAAATGAGTAATTTCCGCGAAATTCGCAAATTGTAGAACCATGCCATGATGCGTCTCCAGAAGGTCTGCATTGATGCAGTGCAACGCTGTGCTGCGGGCACAACGGGGTGGCCTTCGGAGAAGCGAGGAGAATGTTGCGACGACGTTTGATGATGACGTTCTGTTATCAAGCATATGTTGGTCGCCGTTTTTTTTCTACTTAAATAACGTTACGAGCCAAAGAAACAGGGGCGTTGACGTAAAAAAACCTCGCATGGCGAGGTTTTTCTCATTGACGCAGGTGGCTTACCAGATCTTCCACCAAGGCTTGTCCTTGGCCTTGGGGCCGCCTGTGTAGTAAGAGCTGTTCGGGTAAGTTGCCTGAATCACGCGCTCGGTGTCGTCGCGCAGTTGTTTCTGGCCCATCGCTTCGTACGCACGCATCATGATGAACAGGGCCTCTTCGACGGCCGGTGCATCCGGATATTCCTTCACCGCAGCCTGGGCGCGGTTGACGGCGGATACATAGGCGCCGCGGCGGAGGTAGTAGTTGGCAACGTGGACGTCGTATTGCGCCATCGAATTGACCAGGTATTTCATGCGCAGCAGGGCGTCCGGGGTGTAAGTGCTGTCCGGGAAACGCTCGGCCAGCAACTTGAACGAATCGAAGGCATCGCGTACGGCCTTGGGATCGCGCTCGGTATTGTCCTGGTCGGTGAAGGTGTCGAAGATGCTGGTGCGATCATTGAAATTGATCAGCCCGCGCAGGTAGTACATGTAGTCGACATTGGGATGATTCGGGTGCAGCTTGATGAAACGGTCAACCGCCGCCAGGCCTTGCGGCTGGTCGTTCAGACGGTAGTACGCGTAGGCGATATCCATCTGCGCCTGTTGCGCATAGGTCCCGAACGGATAACGCGATTCGAGCTTTTCAAAATACTTGATCGACTTCTCGTAACCGCCTGCGGTCAGCTCGTCCTTGGCTTCCGAGTATAATTTGGACGCAGACCAGCCAATCGTCTCGTCTTTTTGTTCCGGTAGCAAGCCACAAGCCGACAATGAAAGGATGAATGCGACGGTAAGCAACTTCAATAAGATTTTTTGCATGACGTATGAGCAGTTTGAGCGGGTGCAAAGAAACAAGAAATTTCAATCCACTGATTATAGCTGATGTCACGTACCACTCCCCCTAAGGTTGTTAAAGCATTTGCAACCGAACCTGTTGAAATACCCGAGGGAGATGATTCGCTCGATGAAGTCGTCGAGGAATTTACCGATGGTGCAGAACCCATAACCCTGAAACTGACCGACGACGCTTGCGGCGTCCGGCTCGACAAAGTCTTGTCGGGACTGGTGCCGCAATATTCGCGCAGCCGCATCCAGCAATGGATAGAAGGTGGTCACGTAACAGTCGACGGCAATCCCGCCCGCACCAAAATGACGGTGTTGGGCGACGAACTGGTCATCATCACGCCCCAGGCCGCGCCGGAAGACAACGCCTTCCAGCCTGAGCCGATGGACTTGCGTATTGTCTACGAAGACAAGGCCATCATGGTGATCGACAAACCGGCGGGACTGGTGGTCCATCCGGCCGCCGGCAACTGGTCGGGCACGCTTCTTAACGGTTTATTACATCACTGCCCGGCGCTGGCCGGTGTACCGCGCGCGGGCATCGTCCATCGCCTGGACAAGGACACCAGCGGCCTCATGGTGGTGGCCAAGACGCTGGCGGCGCAGACCGACCTGGTGCGCCAGTTGCAGGCACGCACCGTCAAGCGCCAATACCTGGCGCTGGTGTGGGGCATGCCGCAGTTGTCCGGAACGATCGATGCGGCGATGGCGCGCCATCCGCGCGACCGCATCAAGATGGCGGTGTCTGAAAGCATGACGGCCAAGCCGGCGGTCACGCACTATCGCCGCGCTGCCGTGGGAGCGCTCGATGGCCGCGCCGTCAGTCTGATGCGTTGCCAGCTGGAAACCGGGCGCACGCATCAGATTCGCGTCCATATGCAATCTCTCGGTTTCGCCTTGGTTGGCGACGCCTTGTACGGCAAGTCGCACCTGATGCCGTTTTTCCCGCGCCAGGCCTTGCAGGCCTGGAAGCTGGGTCTGATCCATCCGGCCACCGGCAAGCAGGTGGAATGGGAAGTCGGCTTGCCGGCGGATTTCACCGAATTGCTGGAACGCGCCGGCATCGACGTGAAAGTCCTTGCTGCGCTCGAGGACTAGCCCGCATGGAACTGCTGATTCCCGACTGGATCGGTATCCCCGCCAACGTCGGCGCCTTGTCGACAATGCGCGGCGGCGGCGTCAGCCGTGGGCCGTATGACGACGGACACGGCGGCGGCGGTCTGAATCTGGGCGCGCATGTACAGGACGAGCCTGCGAACGTGCAGCGTAATCGCAGCTTGCTGCGAAGTATCCTGCCTGCCGAACCATTCTGGCTGACCCAGGTGCACGGCGTCAACGTCGCTGATGCAGCCAAGGTGCTGGGTACGCCTGACGCCGACGCTTGCATTGCCAGTGAGCCCGGAGCGGTGTGCGTCATGATGACCGCGGATTGCCTGCCGGTATTGTTGTGCGATGCTGCCGGCAGCGTGGTCGGCGCCGCACATGCGGGCTGGCGCGGATTGGCCGGCGGCGTGCTGGAAAACACCGTGTCCGCCATGCGCGACCGCGGTGCCGATGAAATCAATGCCTGGCTGGGGCCGGCGATCGGTCCGCAGCAATTTGAAGTCGGCCAGGACGTGCTGGATGCATTTGCCGCGCACGACGCCGCAAGCCGCTCGGCCTTCGTGGCTATCGCTGGACGCGAAGGCAAATATTTCGCGGATATCTACCAGCTGGCGCGTCAGCGACTGGCGCAGGTCGGCGTGCAACGGGTTGCGGGCGGCGGCTTCTGTACCGTCAGCGACAAGCGATTCTATTCTTATCGGCGTGACAAACAGACCGGTCGTATGGCGTCCCTGATCTGGCTCAGGTAGCCCGCGCCGGCCGGTGTCGGCTATTTCAATTCGGGAAATTCGGGCAATTCAATCAATTGTTCCAGTAACTGCCGGGTGTGTCCCGGCAACTCCTCGTGGCTTCTCACGCATATCAGCAACTGTCGTTTCGCCCATGCATCGCTGAGCGGTATGCAATTGATCTCCATGGTTTTCTTGCAGCGCAGAGCCGCTGTTTCGGGAATCACGGCGATGCCCACTTCGCGTTCCACCATCCGGCAGATGCCGTCAAAGCTGCGCAGCCTGACGCGATATTGCAGGCGTTTGCCGGCCCGCAGGGCGTGACCGGCCAGATGTTCCTGCAGCGCGCTGCCATTGCTCAATCCAATGAAATTCTTATCCATGAGTTCCGCGAACTGCAACGCCTTGCGGCGCGTCAAGGCGTGTTTGCGCGGCAGCACTGCGACCAGCCGGTCCTGCCGAAAGGGGATGGTCTGCAACGGGCCGGTCGGCACTGAATCGGCGACGATGCCGATGTCGGCGACGCCGTCGACGATGGCCTGCACGATTTCGTGGCTGAGTCGTTCTTCAAGATCAATGTCGATATACGGGTTGTGCGACAGGAATGTCCCCAGCGCATCCGGCAGGAATTCGCTGATGGCGGCGGTATTGCCGAGCAGGCGGATGTGGCCTTTGAGGCCGTGCGCATACTCGCTGAGCTCGTCGCGCATCCGGTCCATTTGCTGGTGTACGGTGCGGGCGTGATGCAGCAGGGCGCGTCCGGCTTCGGTCAGTTGCACGCCGCGTCGTTCACGCAGCAGCAAGGCTACGCCGAGTGCGTCTTCCATGCTGCGGATGCGCGCGCTGGCAGACGCCAGCGCGAGATGCGAACGGTCGGCGCCGGCGGTAATGCTACCGGTTTCCGCGACATGCAGAAATAGCCGCAAGTCGCTCAGGTCAAGACGTGTGCTCATGATGACGGATCTACAGGGGGAATTGGCGGGTCAGCCTTCGGCGGCACCGAAGGCTGACTCAGTGTATTCCAGATTTTCTCGCATGACGATAGCTGGCAGACTTGGCGCATTGTTGATTGAATTGAGAGGGAGCCGCCGTGCCGACCAGCTTGTCTTTTGATGTCGCCCATTTCGCGTTACTGTCGGCCGTTACCGCCATCTTTCTGCTGGCGGGTTTCGTCAAAGGCGTGGTCGGGCTCGGCCTGCCTACCGTAGCCGTAGGCTTGTTGGGTTTGTTCATGCCGCCGTTGCAGGCGGCGGCACTTCTGATCGTGCCTTCGCTGGTGACCAATGTCTGGCAATTGCTGGCAGGGGGACGCTTCATGTGGCTGTTGCGCCGGCTGTGGTTGATGTTGCTGGGGATCTTTGCCGGTACACTGCTCGGCGTGAATTTTTTGGCGATCGATACAGGCGGGCGCGCGACCGCTTTTCTCGGCGTGGCGCTGGTCGTGTATGCCGTGTTGGGACTGGCAGCCGTGAAGTTTTCGGTCAGTGCCGCCAGGGAAAAATATCTGTCGCCGTTGATCGGTCTGGCCACCGGACTGGTCACCGCTGCGACAGCGGTATTCGTGATTCCTGCGGTGCCGTATTTGCAGGCGCTCAACGTGGAAAAAGACGAACTCATCCAGGCGCTGGGTTTGTCGTTCACGGTGTCGACGATTGCGATGGCCGCCGGACTTGCGCAGGGCGGCGCGCTGCAGATGGAAGGCGCGGCGATTTCGTTGATGGCGCTGGCGCCGGCGCTGGGCGGTATGTTCATCGGGCAGTGGTTGCGCGGGAAGATTTCGGCAGTCTTGTTTCGCCGCTGCTTCTTTATCGGTTTGCTGCTGTTGGGACTGCACCTGAGTTCACATCTGTGGCGATGAAGGGGCTGCGGTTCGACATCGAAACACGCGCGCGCGGTCTGCGCATTTACGCCAGGCTGGAACATGACATCATCGGTGCGCTCGACGTGGAAGATGGTGAGGTGTATAAGAACGGCCGGACCAATGCGATCGTCATCTACGTTGTGCCGCGCTGGCGCGGTAATGGCATCGAGGAGTCTCTGCGAGCGCACCTCGCGCGGCACCTCTTGGAAGCGCCATGCAGTTCCGCACCGCTCCCGGATGCGTGAGCACGGTTTTCAACTTTCGTAATTCTTCTATTGGCGGTTTGACGCCGCTGTGTAATTCTCGCCCCTCATGCCGACATGAGGGCGCATCTTTCATCGTCTGTCAGGGCTCGTTTTTCTGATGTGGCGCTGCCTCGTTTGGCGGCCTTTGTTCTGCCTCATGCAGCGCTTTCGATTTTTCCCGGATTTGACGATTCCGCTTGCGCTGCGGTGTACCCATCAGGTATAAAACAATTGTCAAGGGAAATACGCCGTACAGGAAAAACGTCATGATTCCTGCCGTAACGGACTGTTCGGTAATCGACATCATGAAGACGACATATAACCATGCGATTGCGACGATGTACATTGTGGTTTCTGGTTTTACAGACTGAGCGACAAACCGTAACAATACGCGAAAATTGTAGAAGCGAGCATGAATACGCAGAACCCGCAGAGCGTCCCTCCCGTTGTTTCAGCATGGCTAAGCCAGTTATCTGATCCCAAGACGTGGCAATCGTGGCAGACATGGCAATCGCCCGCTGTCGGCCAGTTTGACGTGCAGTCGATCCAGAAGCAGCTCGGCGCCCTCGGCGCCTCGCTTGATCCTGCCGACGTCGTCCGATTGCAGCAAGACTATGCCGACCAGTTCGCGAACCTGTGGAAGACCGCTGCAAATTCCCAGATTCCCGCCGTCACCGACCGCCGCATGTCTGCGCCGGCATGGCAGTCAAATCCTTTTTTTGCCTTTCATGCTGCGGCCTACCAGCTCAATGCGCGCTTTCTGACTTCCATGGTCGACGCGGTCCAATCGACCGATAAGGTCAAGCAGAAACTTCGTTTTGCAGTGCAGCAAATGATCGATGCATTGTCGCCAGCGAACTTCCTTGCGACCAATCCCGAAGCGCAGCAAAAAATCATCGACACGCATGGTGAAAGCTTGACGCGCGGGATTGCGCAACTGTTCACGGACCTGCAAAAAGGCCGGGTCTCGCAAACCGATGAAACCGCCTTTGAAGTCGGCAAGGATGTCGCCACCACAGCAGGTTCTGTGGTGTTCGAGAACGAATTGTTTCAGCTCATCCAATACGCGCCGCTGACCAAAACGGTGCATGCGCGTCCGTTGCTGATCGTGCCTCCTTGCATCAACAAGTTTTACATTCTCGATTTGCAGCCGCAGAACTCGCTGGTGCGCTATGCGGTGGAGCAGGGTAATACGGTCTTCCTGGTTTCCTGGCGCAATGCCGATGCCTCAATGGAGACCGCGACCTGGGATCAATACGTCGACGACGCAGTGGTGAGCGCGATTCATGTTGCGCAGGAGATTTCCGGGCAAGACAAGATCAACGCGCTGGGTTTTTGCGTCGGCGGCACCATCCTGTCGTGCGCGCTGGCGGTGCTCGCCGCGCGTGGCGAAGAACCGGTGGCCAGTCTGACGCTGCTGACGGCGTTCCTGAATTTCCTCGACACCGGCGCGATCGATGTGTATATCGACGACGTCCAGATCGGCATGCGCGAGCAGATGATCGGCAAGAGCGGATTGATGGCGGGGCGCGATTTCGCCTCGGCGTTTTCGAGTCTGCGCCCGAACGATCTGCTGTGGAACTACGTCGAATCAAACTATCTCAAGGGCGAAACGCCGCAGGCATTCGATTTGCTGTACTGGAATGCCGACAGCACCAATTTGCCGGGGCCGATGTTCTGCTATTACCTGCGCCACATGTATCTGGAAAACGCGCTCAAGGAACCGGGCAAGCTGACCATCGCCGGTGAAAAGATCGATCTATACAAGCTCAGCATGCCTGCGTTCATTTACGCTTCGCGCGAGGACCACATCGTGCCATGGGCGTCGGCCTATGCGTCGACCGCGATCCTCAACGCCAAAAAGCCGGCAAACAATCGTTTCGTGCTGGGGGCTTCAGGACACATCGCAGGCGTGATCAACCCGCCGGCGAAAAAGAAACGCAGCTACTGGACCAACGACAAGATCGGGACTGATCCCGAAGCATGGTTTGCCGGCGCAGTGGAACATCCCGGCAGCTGGTGGACGGAATGGTCGGACTTCCTTTCCACGCATGCCGGCAAGCAGGTTGCCGCGCCGAAGAAGGCGGGCAATACGAAATACAAAGCGATTGAACCGGCGCCGGGCAGGTACGTCAAAGTCAGGGCCGAATAGGATCCGCGGAGATCAACATGCAGTAAAGCAGCAAGCAATTCAAAGCAGCAAGCAACAAGAGGCAGCAAGCAACAAGAAGCAAGAACGGGATGCGGTTTCATAAAGATGTCTGCATGCACGGCAACGTGGAATAGCAGTCATCGTCATCCCCGGAACTTATCCACCCGACACAAATAGGAGGCAGGACCATGGTAAAACGTATCGCATATGTGACCGGCGGCATGGGGGGCATCGGTACCCCAATTTGCGCGCGTCTGGCCAAAGACGGCTACACGGTAGTCGCCGGTTGCGGCCCCAATTCTGCCCGTAAAGACAAATGGCTGGCTTCCATGCGCGAGCAGGGATTCGACGTCCATGCGTCCGAAGGCAACGTCGCCGACTGGGAATCGACCAAGGCAGCGTTTGACAAAGTCAGGGCGGAAATCGGCGAGGTCGACGTGTTGGTCAACAATGCGGGCATCACCCGCGATGGTCAGTTCCGCAAGATGAGCAAGTCCGACTGGGACGCCGTCATCGACACCAATCTGAATTCCCTGTTCAACGTGACCAAGCAGGTCATCGAGGGCATGGTGGACCGCGGCTGGGGACGCATCATCAATATTTCGTCCGTCAACGGTCAGAAGGGCCAGTTCGGCCAGACCAATTATTCGACAGCGAAGGCCGGCATTCATGGTTTTACCATGGCGCTGGCGCAGGAAGTCGCCACCAAGGGCGTGACGGTCAACACCGTGTCGCCCGGCTATGTCGGCACCGACATGGTGCGTGCGATTCGTCCCGAAGTGCTGGAGAAAATCGTTGCCGGCATCCCGGTCAAGCGTCTGGCGGAGCCGGAAGAAATCGCCTCCATCATCGCCTGGATTGCTTCGAATGAAGGTGGTTACGCCACCGGGTCCGACTTTTCGCTGAACGGCGGCTTGCACATGGGTTAAACATCGGTCGGGGAATCGGGATGCATTTCCGGTTTTTCGACGCGTATTTACGGGAAACTGCGTACTTGTATGCAAGCGTGGTTTCCCGCCTATAATGCGTTACGCCAGCGGACCGACTTCAATCTAAAAATACAGGTCCGCTTATATAGCTGAAAACAGACTGGAATTTCAGATGACAAGTGCAAAAAAATCAGGCGAGCGTTTAATTAAAAAATATCCAAATCGCCGCCTGTACGATACACAAACAAGTTCTTACATTACGTTGACCGACGTGAAGCAGCTGGTCCTCGACGACGAGGAATTCGCTGTCGTCGACGCCAAGAACGGCGACGATCTGACGCGCAGCATTCTGCTGCAAATCATCCTGGAAGAAGAGTCGCATGGTGCGCCGATGTTCTCCAGTGCGGCGCTGTCGCAGATCATTCGCTACTACGGTCATGCCATGCAGGGCATGATGGGCTCCTACCTGGAAAAAAACATCCAGGCGTTTATTGACATTCAGAACAAGCTGACGGAAAACTCCAAGGGTTTCTATGAAGGCAAGCCGTTCAGCCCGGAAATGTGGGCGCAGTTCATGAATGTGCAGGGGCCGATGATGCAAGGCATGATGAGCAACTACATCGAACAGAGCAAGAGCCTGTTCGTCCAGATGCAGGAGCAGATGCAGAGCCAGACCAAGAACATGTTCGGGACTTTCCCGTTCGTTCCGACTGATCCAACCAAGAAGTAGTCATTCTGTCAAGGCGGGTGTGCCGTTTTACGGCCGCCCCGCCTGCCAAAGGGTACAATAGCGGCTTCGTCCTGAACTCCGTTTTTTTACCTTTTTAGTCCATCCGTCATGTCCAATGCTTCTCCCGTCGTACCCCAGGTAGCCCCCAAGGTCGGCTTCGTTTCACTCGGCTGCCCCAAGGCACTGGTGGACTCCGAACAAATCCTCACGCAGTTGCGCGCAGAAGGCTACGATACCGCCAAGTCCTATGACGGCGCCGATCTGGTCATCGTCAATACCTGCGGCTTCATCGACGCCGCCGTGCAAGAGTCGTTGGATGCGATCGGTGAGGCGCTGAGTGAAAACGGCAGAGTCATCGTCACCGGCTGTCTCGGCGCCAAAAAAGACGGCGACGGCGACGACCTGATCCAGAAAATCCATCCCAAGGTACTCGAAGTCACCGGCCCGCACGCCGTCGGCGAAGTCATGCAGGCGGTTCACAAGCATTTGCCCAAGCCGCATGCTCCCTTCCTGGACCTGGTGCCGGCGCAAGGCGTGAAGCTCACGCCCAAGCATTTTGCTTACCTGAAGATTTCCGAAGGTTGCAATCATCGCTGCAGCTTCTGCATTATCCCTTCAATGCGCGGCGACCTGGTGTCCCGCCCGATTGCGGACATCATGCTGGAAGCCGAGAACCTGTTCAACGCCGGCGTCAAGGAGTTGCTGGTCATTTCGCAGGACACCAGCGCTTATGGCGTCGACGTCAAATTCCGCACGGGATTCTGGAACGGCAAGCCGGTCAAGACCCACATGACGCAACTGGTCGAAGCGCTCGGCGAACTGGCCAGCCGCTACGGCGCTTGGGTACGCTTGCATTACGTCTATCCGTACCCGCACGTTGACCAGATCATCCCGTTCATGGCGCAGGGCCATGTGTTGCCATACCTGGACGTGCCTCTGCAGCACGCCCATCCCGACGTCCTCAAGCGCATGAAGCGTCCGGCCAGCGGTGAGAAGAATATCGAACGCATCCAGGCCTGGCGCAAGATGTGCCCGGACCTGACCATCCGCTCGACCTTCATCGCCGGTTTCCCCGGTGAAACCGAAGCCGAATTTGAATACCTGCTCGACTTCCTCAAGGAAGCCGAAATCGACCGTCTGGGTTGCTTTGCCTATTCCCCTGTGGAAGGCGCGACCGCGAATCTGCTCGACAACCCGGTGCCGGAAGAAGTTCGTGAAGAACGCCGGGGGCGCGTCATGCAACTGCAGGAAGAGATTTCCAAAAAGCGTCTTCAAGCGAAAGTCGGAAAGACCTTGCGCGTACTGATTGACGAGGTGGATCGCAGCGGCGGCATCGGACGCTCCTCTGCCGATGCGCCTGAAATCGACGGCGTGGTCTATGTCAAACCACCGTTCGAGCCGCATAAAAAGCTTGTGGTGGGTGAGTTCGTCGATGTCGTTGTCACCGCTGCCGATGCACACGATTTGTGGGCGGCGGCGCAATGATGGCAGGCGTTTCAAGGTTGCTGCTGGTGTTTGCGTTGTCCGGTGTCACCGTTTGCATTCAGGCACAGCAAGTTGTAGCCGGTGCAGCTGCAACCACGGCAACGGCGCCAGTAGCGTCAACTGCTGCGGCGCCAGGTAGCCTGCAGGACATGTTGAGCAAGCCGGTAGTGTTGCGCGGCACACTCGGTGGTGACCGGATCCAGCTCAGCATGAAACCGAAGGCGGATGAAGACGGCTTGGAAGGTAATTATTTTGTTTTTGGCCAAGGTGCGCAGATACTGTTGGCCGGTGAAGTCGATCAGAACGACCTGATGATGGAAGAGTCCCATAACGGCAAGGACGTGTCCGGCCAGTGGGAGGGCAGCTTCAAGAACGGTCTGCTCAGCGGGACCTGGTCCACGCTCGACGGCTCCGTCACCAAACCGTTTTCCCTGAAGGTCGGCGCACCCTGAACGCCTGGGGCACGAGCAGGATGATTCCTGGCGGCGCGGCGTCTCTCCAACAAGAATTCATTCGAGGTTATTCGTGGCAGAAAAATACACCCCTCAGACCAGCCTGATTCACAGCGAGTACACCGCGCCGGACAATTTTGGCGCATTGCCGGTGGCCATCAACCACGCGTCCACCGTGCTGTTTCCCAATGTCGCAGCGATGCGGGCGCGCAACTGGAAAGAGAAAAGCGGCTACACCTACGGGCTGCACGGCACACCGACCACGTTCACACTGGAAGCGCGTCTCGCCGAGATCGAAGGCGGTCGTCATTGTCGCGTCGTTCCCAGCGGTCTTGCCGCAATTGCCCTGGTTAACTTCGCCTTGCTCAAGAGCGGCGACGACGTGCTGTTGCCTGATAACGTCTATGGCCCGAACCGCGATCAGGTGGTCTGGCTGGAGCGTGACTTCGGCATTACGGCACGGTTTTACGATCCCCTGATCGGCGCCGGCATCGCCGGGTTGATCCAGGACAACACCCGCCTGATCTGGACCGAAGCGCCGGGATCGGTATCCATGGAAGTGTCCGACGTGCCGGCCATTTGCGGGGCAGCGCATGCTCGCGGTGTGCCAGTGGCGATGGACAATACCTGGTCGGCCGGCCTGGCGTTTCGTGCTTTCGATCATGGTGTTGACGTCGTCATGCAGGCGTTGACCAAATATCAATCCGGAGGTTCGGACGTCCTCATGGGCGCGGTGATCACGCGCGACGACGAGATCAACCACAAGATGGAACTGGCGCATATGCGGCTGGGTTTCGGCGTGGGCATGGACGATGTCTATATGGTGCTGCGCAGCTTGCCCTCGATGCGATTGCGTTTCAATGCGCACGACGGCGCCGCGCGCAATGTGGCCGCATGGCTCCAGCAGCGGCCCGAGATTATCAAGGTCTTGCATCCGGCATTGCCGGGCTGCCCAGGGCATGAAATCTGGCAGCGTGATTTCACCGGTGCAGGCGGCTTGTTTTCGGTGATTTTTGATGAGCGATTCACCGAGGCACAAATCGACCGTTTCGTTGACGGGCTGAGACTGTTCAAGATCGGCTTCAGTTGGGGCGGCGCTCACAGTCTGTGCGTACCCTATCGCATGCAGACCATGCGCCAGACCTGGACGGAGAAGGGCGGGCTGGTCCGCTTCAATATCGGACTGGAGTCGGCGGAAGATTTGATCGCCGACATCGCGCAAAGCTTGGACGCAATACATGCTGCCAAGTAGGTTTTTGTCGCCCTGATATCAAAGCCGCCGAATTTCTTTTTGAAGGTAAGTATTTGTAAAAGTTAAGGAGTTTTCTCGACGGTTCTTGTTGCAAAGTCTGAAAATTGAAGTTATTTCGGTTTTTCGTAGTCGTTTGGCGACAACAAAGTAGGAAAGCAGGATGATTTTGAATAGTAGAAAATATTGATAAAAATTCAATTTCCCTCTTGATTTCCTCGTGGAAATTTTTTAAAAAATGAAATTTTTATTGTGCTTTAAACCCAATGTGGCTGCGGGTTTTGGAAAAAAATCTTGAATTTTGTAGAAACTTTGCGGTGTTTTTGTAAGACAAAATCCTATGTGTCTCTTAGGTCGGAACCGACGAAAAATACCGACATCCACTAATTTCCTGCCTTTCAACACCCCCTCAGAATCAGCCTTACCGGTAAGAAAAAGTAACCGGGTGTAAATTGATTTTGAGCTGGGGGTTAAATGAATACCAATGACATGATGGCTGAAATTCGTGACGCAAATCTGAGTTATTTGATGTTGGCTCAGCAAATGATCCGATCCGACAAGGCTACCGCCATATTTCGTCTTGGTATCAGCGACGAAATAGCAGACATGATTCAAGGTCTGAGCAACGCACAAATTTTGAAACTTGCCGGCACCAACATGATGTTGACGCGATTCCGCTTCGACGATGGTGCAATCCTCGGCATGCTGACCAATTACAACAAAGACAAGGGTCTGGCCCAATCGCACGCAGCGATTCTGATGGCTTGTCAGCCGGTCGAACAAATTTCCTGACGCTGTAATCATCCTCCGTGGTATGTTTGGGTTGACTCGGTCAACCCGGGAGAACGATTCGACGTTAAGCGTCGGTCAGGTTGGCAAAGAAGTTTAGTTGTAATTAAAAAATATCGGGGGTGTGTTCATGGCTAAGAAAAGCGTGATTACTGAATCGCAAGAGATTCAATTGGCCATAGAGTTGATCAATCTGGGGGCGCGTCTTCAATTGCTGGAGTCCGAAACCTCGTTGTCGCGCGAGCGTCTGCTCAAGCTCTACAAGGAACTGAAGGGTGTCTCGCCGCCGAAGGGCATGCTGCCGTTCTCCACAGACTGGTTTATCACCTGGCAGCCGAACATTCATTCCTCGCTGTTCATCAATATTCATAAATACCTGGTCGAGTACGCCAAGATTTCCGGCATTGAAGCCGTGATGAAGGCCTACAAGCTGTATCTCGAGCAGGCCGGCCAAGTGGCCGACGGCGACGAGTCCGTCCTGTCGCTGACACGTGCCTGGACGCTGGTGCGCTTTTTCGAAAGCAAGATGCTGATGACCACGCCGTGCAGCAAATGCCGCGGTCATTTTGTTGTGCATCGCCTGGATCTGCATCAGGATTACCTGTGCGGCTTGTGCCACATGCCATCCCGCGCCGGTAAAACCAAGAAGGCCAAGGACGCGATTGCCGCCCCGGCCATCGCTGCAGCAGCAGCGGCAGCGCTTGAAGCGTCGTTGGTAGCCGCCATCGCCTGATACGAATAAATCTGAATACTGTCGCGTTACAATAATCGGCTTTTGATGCAGGCTTGGAGGCCGAGATGACATTGGGGCAGCGCAGACCCGTTCTGCAGGCACCTGCAATACAAGCGTTGTTCATTCTTTGTGCTGCATTGGTTCTGGCATTGTTGGCCGGACAGGCCGTCGAACTGCTGTTCGACGTTGCCATCTCTCCCGTTCCTTTTGCTTTTCTGCATGGCGCTCTGGCCGCCGGTATTGCTTATCTGCGCCGCATGGCGTCCTGGTGGGCTCCGATCCTGTTTTTCTTTCCGCCGGCCGCCGTGCTGGTGAATTCCTTCCATTTGCCGCCGGCGCTGTTCCTCGCGGTATTCCTCTTTCTATTGCTGCTGTTCTGGTCGACCTTTCGCAGCCAGGTGCCGTTCTATCCGTCCGGGCAGTCAACCTGGGATGCGGTGGCGGCTTTGCTGCCGGCCGACAAGCCTCTGCGCGTGATCGATATCGGCAGCGGACTGGGCGGCGCCGTACTCTATCTGTCAAGATTGCGTAGCGATAGTCGTTTCATCGGTATCGAGCTGGCGCCGTTACCATGGTTGGTGAGTCAGGTACGCGCCTTGCTTACTCGTAGCCGCGGCGCGTTCGTGCGCGGCGACTATACGCGCCTGGATTTTCGCGACTACGATGCGATTTTCGCTTATCTGTCGCCGGCGGCGATGACGGCCTTGTGGCAAAAGGCGCGGGCTGAAATGCGTCCGGGAACGCTGTTGCTGAGCTATGAATTCGTGATTGAGGGCGTGCAACCGGATATCGTCGTGCATCCGAAAGAAAATGGGCCGGCTTTGTATGGTTGGCGTATGTGAAACAAAAAAGAGCTGTGTTACATTCTCCGCACGTTATCAAGTTTTTATCTTTGGTGTCGTAATTGAAAATGAAAGCCCGCTTTCGGTCATGTATTCCATCGTTTGGTTGATGGGATTGCATGTAACCTGACTGCAGGTAAAAAACACTGAACGCCACTGGGACGGGAGTAGGCACTTGTTAGTCATAATTGGATATGTAATCGTCATGGCGTCCGTCTTCGGCGGATTTGCAATGGCAGGGGGGCATCTCGGGGCGTTGTTTCAGCCAATCGAGTTGCTGATGATCGGCGGAGCAGCGGGGGGCGCTTTCCTTGTCGGTAACAACAACAAGGCCATCAAGGCCACGATAAAGGCATTGCCGACTGTTTTCAAAGGCTCGACCTATACCAAGGCTCTGTATATGGAGCTGATGTCGCTGCTGTTTGAAATCCTGACCAAGTCGCGCAAGGAAGGCTTGATGTCGATCGAAGGCGACATCGAGGAACCTGAGTCTAGCCCGATTTTCAGCAAATATCCCGGTGTTCTGGCCGACCATCACTTGATCGAGTTCATGACCGATTACCTGCGCCTCATGGTGTCGGGGAATATGGATGCGTTCCAGATCGAAAACCTGATGGACAACGAAATTGAAACCCATCACCACGAAGGCGAAATTCCGGTGCATTGCATCGCCAAGCTCGGCGACGGCATGCCGGCGTTCGGTATTGTTGCGGCGGTGATGGGCGTGGTGCATACGATGGAATCGGTGGGTATCCCGCCGTCCGAACTGGGTATGCTGATCGCGCATGCGCTGGTCGGTACCTTCCTCGGTATTCTGTTGGCGTACGGTTTTGTGGGGCCGCTGTCGAGCTTGCTGGAGCAAAAGCTGCACGAGTCGACCAAGATCTATCAATGCGTCAAAGTCACTCTGCTCGCCAGCCTGAACGGTTACGCACCTGCCCTGTCGATCGAATTCGGTCGCAAGGTCCTGTTCTCGACGGAACGTCCGTCCTTCCTGGAACTGGAAGAACACGTCAAACAGGCAAAAAGCAAGTAACCCGATATGACCAGTCATCAGCAGGAGTAAGGCATGGCCGACGAAGGGCTACGTCCCATTATTGTAAAACGCATCAAGAAGGGCGGCGGCGGACATCACGGCGGCGCCTGGAAGATCGCCTACGCCGACTTCGTGACGGCGATGATGGCGTTCTTCCTGCTGATGTGGCTGTTGGGATCGACCGCCAAGGGCGATCTCAATGGTATCGCGGAATATTTCAAGACTCCCCTCAAAGTGGCGATGGCCGGCGGCTCCGGCAGCGGCGACGCAAATACCGTGCTGCCCGGCGGCGGCAAGGATTTGACCCGTCAGGAAGGGCAGTTGCGCAAGGGTGAAAACGATGTCACCAACAAGCGCAGCGTGCGCGCCGCCCAGGCCGAGTTGGAGAAGGCCGAACGCGCCCGTCTGGATGAGTTGAAAAAACGCATCGAGACCGCCATCGACAGCAGCCCGACCTTGAAGCAATTCAAGAATCAACTGCTGATCGATATCACATCCGAAGGCTTGCGCATTCAGATCGTGGACGAAAAGAACCGCCCGATGTTTGCGCTGGCCAGCGCCCAGTTGCAGCCCTATACGCGTGAAATCCTGCGCGAGATCGGCAAGACGCTCAACGACGTGCCGAACAAGATCAGCCTGTCCGGACACACGGACGCCACTCCGTATTCGAGCGGTGAAAAGGGTTACAGTAATTGGGAGTTGTCCGCCGATCGCGCCAATGCGTCGCGTCGCGAATTGATTTCCGGCGGCATGGATGAATCGAAAGTATTGCGCGTGGTGGGCCTGTCGTCCGCCGTGCTGCTGGACAAGGAAGATCCTTTCAACCCGATCAATCGCCGCATCAGTATCATCGTGATGAACAAGAAGGCGGAAGAGCTGGTGCAGAATGGTGGATCATCTTCACTGGATGTGTCGTCGGAAGCTGAAGTAAAAGACGGTCTGAGCGAACCGGCCAAGAATTAACTGGATTTTAAACACCCGGCCCAATTGAAAAGGAGGGCTTCGAATGTCGACACCCAAAATGCTGCAGGAGCTTAAGCGCTTGCTGCTCGATACGGCTAGCGGTGGAAGCAGGCAACTGACTGAAGTCGAGACGGATCTGGTCCAGACCAACATCCTGCTCGGCGAAGCGATCGAGAAGCTGGGATCCAGCTTCATGGAGTTGCACACCGCTGTCCTCGCGCAGCAAAAGGAACTTGAAGTGGTCATGGCCGGCAACGGCACATTGTCCGCCGAGGATATTGCTCGCCTCAAGGTCATGCAGGATGACATTACGGTGCACGTCAATGCTGCCGTGACGGGCTTGCAGTTCCAGGACATGACCAGCCAGTTGCTGGAGCGTATTGTCCGCCGCGTCATCGGCTTGCGCGATGCGCTGGGTGTGCTCAGTGCGAACAGTTTTGAAATTACTCCCGATTCCGCGCAATCGGTGGAGATGCTCGAGGTCCTGCTCAAGAACACGGTGGAGTCGATGGAAGAGCGCCTGACCGCGCTTGAAAACGGTTTGTGGAAAACCGTCCGGCAAACGCGGATGGAAAGCGGCGACATCGAATTGTTTTAAGCGAAGCCGCCTCAATATGCAGATTCGGCGAGGCTCTTCGGTGATCTGAAGATGGACTGAATCAGTCGCACGATAGTAATTTTTTGATAATGGATGCGGCATAATGAGTTTGAACAACTCACAGCCGCAAATGAAGAACAGGGAGTAATGATGTCTAAAACAATTCTTGCGGTAGACGACTCGGGGTCATTGCGCCAGATGGTGGTGTTCAGCCTGAAAGCAGCCGGCTATCAAGTCACCGAAGCGGTGGACGGGCAAGATGCGCTGGACAAGGCGAAGTTGCAGACTTTCGACCTGGTGCTGACCGATCAGAACATGCCGCGCATGGATGGTCTGACCCTGATCCGTTCCCTGCGTGGGCTGACGAGTTATCAGCGCGTGCCTATTTTGATGCTGACCACCGAGTTCAGCGACGAAATGAAGGCAAAGGGCAAGGCTGCCGGCGCCAATGGCTGGCTGGTGAAGCCGTTCGATCCGCAGCGTCTGACCGAAGTAGTTAAAAAAGTCATTGGCTAGTGTCAATAATCAACGATAAAAGACAGACCTACAGCATCCATGACGGAGCCCAATCATGACCATTGATATGAGCCAGTTTTTCCAGGTGTTTTTCGACGAGGCGGAGGAAGGCCTCGCCGAAATGGAAAAGCTCCTGCTGGCCGTTAATGTGTCGGATCCCGACGACGAAGATCTGAACGCGATCTTCCGCGCCGCGCATTCCATCAAAGGCGGTTCGGCCACATTCGGCCTGAACGACATTACCGAAGTGACCCACGTGCTGGAGTCGCTGCTAGACCGCATCCGCCAGCATGAAATGGCGTTGACGAGTCAGCACGTCGACGCTTTCCTGGCCGCTAAAGACGTTATCAAATCCATGCTGGACGGCCATCGCCATGGCGCGACCGTTGATCTGAATGCGGCCGCCGATGTGCGCAAGCTGTTGCAGTCGCTGTCTGAAGGCGCCGGCAAGAAAGTCAAGAGCTCGGCGCCGCTGGTCGGCCCCGGAGGCGTGAGCCGCTATCGCATTGAGTTGCCCAAGTTGGCCGAGCGCGACATCGAGGCCTTGCAACAGGAACTCGGCCTGCTCGGAAAGATTGAAAAAGCCGATGCTGAAGACGGTCACAGCGTGTTCATTCTGGATACTGCCAAGGGCGCCGACAGCATCGTCGAAATCTGTTCCTTCCTGGTGAACACGGATGATCTGAAGATTTCGCAGGCGGTCGCCGGACGTTCCAAGGAAGAGGAGCAGGGCTACGGTTTCTTCGCACCGTTCGTACCGCAGGATGCCACCGATGAAGAGCGCGGCTATGGCTTCTTCGCGCCATTCGTGCCGGTGAATGCAACGGATAAAGAACGCGGCTATGGTTTCTTTGAACCGTTCGTGCCGCAAGGCGAGATCGAACAAGCCAAGCAGGCGGCAGAAGCCGCAGCGCACGCCGACGACGAGCCGCCAGCCCTGACGGTGACCGAAGGCGGCGAAAAGAAAGCCAAGGGCGAGAAGCCTGCGGCCGTGCATGAATCGCAGTCGATCCGTGTCGGCATCGAAAAAGTCGATCAGTTGATCAACCTGGTGGGTGAGTTGGTGATCACGCAGGCCATGATTGAGCAGCGCACCGGCTCACTGGATCCGATGCTGTATGAACATCTGCTCAACAGCGTCAGCCAGCTGACCCGCAATACGCGCGACTTGCAGGAATCGGTCATGTCGATCCGCATGATGCCGATGGATTACGTGTTCTCGCGTTTCCCGCGCATGGTGCGCGATCTGGCCGCCAAACTCGGCAAGCGTGTCGAATTCGTTACCCATGGCGCCGCGACGGAACTGGACAAGGGCCTGATCGAGCGCATTGTTGATCCGCTTACCCATCTGGTGCGCAACAGTGTCGATCACGGCATCGAAATTCCCGAGACGCGTCTGGCGGCAGGCAAGGCCGATTACGGCACGCTATCGCTGTCGGCCGAACACCAGGGCGGCAACATCATCATTGAAGTCACCGACGACGGCGGCGGTCTCAATCGCGACAAGATTCTGGCCAAGGCCAAGCAGCAAGGCATGGCGGTGTCCGACAGCCTTAGCGACGGAGATGTCTGGCAATTGATTTTCGAGCCGGGCTTCTCGACTGCGGAGCAGGTCACCGATGTGTCCGGCCGCGGCGTCGGCATGGACGTCGTCAAGCGCAACATCCTGGCCATGGGCGGTGCGGTCGATATTCGCTCCAGCAAGGGTTTCGGCACGACGATTTCGATTTCGCTGCCGCTGACGCTGGCGATCCTCGACGGGATGTCGATCCGGATCGGTCACGAGATTTATATCCTGCCGCTCGGCTATGTGGTCGAGTCGCTGCAACCGGCGACGCAGGACGTCAAGGAAATCAGCGGGCAAGGCAAGGTCATCAAAGTTCGTGGTGAATATCTGCCGCTGATTCCGCTGTATCAAATTTTCAATATCGAGCCGACATTCACCGATCCGTCGCAGGGACTGGTGGTAATCCTGGAATCGGATGGCAAGAAAGCTGCATTGTTCGTCGATGATCTGATCGGCCAGCAGCAAATTGTTGTCAAGAACCTGGAATCCAATTATCGTAAGGTTGCAGGGATTTCTGGTGCTACTATTCTGGGTGACGGAGGCGTAGCCTTGATTATCGACGTTGCCGCTTTGTTACGATCAAGCCGGCAATTGAGCGACGAATCTGTATTTTCCTGATTTTTTATAAGGGCCATTATCATGTCTGACACCATTTCGAAAAATATTTCCGGCTTCGGCGAGAAATCCGACAGCGCCGGGAATGAGTTCCTGGCCTTCACGCTCGGCAAGGAAGAATACGGCATCGACATCCTGAAAGTTCAGGAAATCCGCGGCTACGAAGCCGTGACCCGTATCGCCAATTCGCCGGAATTCATCAAGGGCGTCGTCAATCTGCGCGGCATCATTGTCCCGATCGTCGACATGCGCATCAAGTTCCAGCTCGGCGAACCGACTTACGATCAATTCACCGTCGTGATCATCCTGAACATTTCCGGTCGCGTGGTCGGCATGGTTGTGGACAGCGTGTCCGATGTGATCACCTTGTCGCCTGAGCAAATCAAGCCGGCGCCGGAAATGGGCACGACTTTCGACTCCGACTACCTGATTGGCCTGGGTACCCTGGATGAGCGCATGCTGATTCTGGTCGACATCGATAAGCTGATGTCCAGCGCCGACATGGGGCTGATCGAGAAGCTGGCCGCTTAAGCCGCTTCACGCACCAAGTCCGGGAACGGGCGCCTGCCGCATGGCTCTGCGGCAGGCGCCCGTTTTCTTTTTTGGATTGTGATAGTAGCGGTGGACGCGAGTGCCGGCAAGCTGGCAAGCATTCTGGACACTTGCCGGCAGGCTGAAAACGCGGCTTAGTGGAAGTGTTCAGTCGATGCCGGTACGTCTTCCGGCATTTCGGCATGCACCAAATCACCATCGGGCGCCGGGAACAACGGCGTACCGCAATCGTCGCAGAACTCCATCGTATAGCGTTCCTCGTGCAGCTTGATCTGCACGATGCCGCACTCGCGCAATACAGCGAGGATCTGTTCCATCGGCGTGAGCGCACTGTCCGGCGCAGACAGGTCACGCACTTCATCGCCATCTTCCTGTTCGTACAGCGGCCACACGATGCCGTATACAACGCCGTCATCGTTGCCGAGGCTGAAGCCGACGCGGTACTCGTCTATCTGGCCGTTGATGTTCTCGCAAAAACTGCCGATGTTGGCGTGCAGCTCAGACGAAGCCAGACCCAGCGTCTGGGTCAGGTAATGATCGGCGGCGCGAATGGCGGCGGGGCGGATGCGTTTATCCGCTTCGCGGCAAGCGAAGTAATACGGCTGCGGTAGAAGCAGCTCAACGTTGCAGCCCGGCAGGAAGCGGGTCAGCAGCGGCGTCGCCTGGGTGGTCCAGGCCTTGAATGCGGTTTCCCTCTCGTGCACGACCGAGCCATGTTCATCCATCTGCCAGCGAAAAATCGGCGCGCCGGTCGGTACGGCGACTGCGGCGATCAGATAACGTGTATCGGCCAGGAAGGGCGCGGTCGGCGTTTGTTCCAGCGACAGCTGCGGCGTACTCTGCTTGAGCGCGGACTGACCCATGCGCTGCGCCAGTGCGAAGACATCGGCATGGTGGCGCGGCAGCTGTTCAATCGCGTACAAGGCCGGCGCCAGCGCCAGATGCACGTTGTCGGCCAGCACGTGGGCATGGAGGTGGGCGAACAAACCGTTGCGCACGTCGGTGGGCAGGTTGCCGGAAGCGATGCTGAAACGCGTCCAGGCCAGCACCGGCAGCGCCAGCAACTGCACGCTGTAGACCTTGCCGTCGTAATCGAGTGCGCAGGCTTCGCTGTTGGCTTCGACCGCTTCCACCAAGACGTCGTAGCCGTCCAAGTCGGATTTGAACAGGTGATCGAGGGCGGCGTCGATCATGCCCTGGTGATTGCTTTTCAGCTGCTTGTGCAATTGCAGATCGAGGGTGCGTTCCCAGGCTCGTTCTTCGAGACGACTGGTGGAGCCGGCGACCGCTTGTGATGAATTGACCAGGCGCTGGCTTTCAGCGGACAACCTGGAGGACGAACGTTTGGCGGGGCGGCGCATGATGAAATATTGACAATCAAATGATGAGAATGTCTATTGTAGTTGATTCGACATCGGCCCGGGTATTGCTGACCGGCATGTCGACTCGTCAACATCGTCATATGTGCCACACAGCTTGCCTTGCTGCGCGCATAAAAAAACGCCGGTCGAAACCGGCGTTTTTTATTGCGGGAGGCTGATCAAGCTGCCAGCAGTTGGCGCAGAACGAACGGCAGGATGCCGCCGTGCTTGTAGTAGTCCACTTCGATCGGCGTATCGATGCGCAGCAGCAGTTTGACTTCCTTGGTTTCACCGTTCTTGCGATGGATCACCAGGGTAGCTTCTTGCTGTGGCTTGATTTCGCCTTCCAGGCCCTTCAGGTCGAACGTTTCTTCGCCTGTGATGCCCAGAGTCTGAACGCTGTCGCTGCCGATGAATTGCAGCGGCAGCACGCCCATGCCGACCAGGTTCGAGCGGTGGATACGTTCGAAGGAGCGAGTGATCACCGCCTTCACGCCCAGCAGTTGGGTGCCCTTGGCAGCCCAGTCGCGCGAGGAGCCTGTACCGTACTCTTCACCACCGAACACCATGGTTGGCACGCCGTCGTTGACGTACTTCATGGCTGCATCATAGATCGCCATTTGTTCGCCGGTCGGTTGGTGAACAGTCACGCCGCCTTCAACGCCTGGTACCATCAGGTTCTTGATACGTACATTGGCGAACGTGCCGCGCATCATGATTTCATGGTTGCCGCGGCGCGAGCCGTACGAGTTGAAGTCTGCCTTCAACACACCGTTGGCTTGCAGCCACTTGCCTGCCGGGCTGGAGTCCTTGATCGAACCGGCCGGGGAGATGTGGTCGGTCGTGATCGAGTCGCCGAATACGCCCAGCGCGCGTGCGCCGGTGATGCCGGTTGCTGCTGCTGTCGGCACTTCGGTGAAGTTTTCGAAGAACGGTGGTTCTGCGATGTAAGTCGACGTCGGCCAGTTGTAGACCTGACCGGCAGCCACGCCCTTGATGGCTTCCCACAGCTTGCCTGGAGCACCCTTGACGTCGGCGTAGTTCTCTTTGAACACCTTGGCGTTCATGGCGAACTTCAACAGCTTTTCGATTTCTTGCGAAGTCGGCCAGATGTCGCCCAGGAAGATTTCCTTGCCGCCCTTGCCCTTGCCGACCGGCTGTGTCATCAGGTCGACGTTCATGTTGCCGGCGATGGCGTAAGCCACGACCAGCGGAGGCGAGGCCAGGAAGTTCGAGCGGATGTTCGCGTGGATACGCGCTTCGAAGTTACGGTTGCCGGACAGCACGGCGGAAGCCACGATGTCGTTCTTGACGATCGCTTCGTTCATTGCCGGTGTCAGGTCGCCGGCGTTGCCGATGCAAGTGGTGCAACCGTAAGCAGTCACGCCAAAGCCCAGTTTTTCCAGGTAGCCCAACAGGCCGGCCGCTTCCAGGTACTTGGTCACGACACGCGATCCAGGGGCCAGCGACGTCTTGATGTGCGGAGCAACCTTCAGGCCGGCTTCAACAGCCTTCTTGGCCAGCAGGCCTGCTGCCAGCAGCACGCTTGGGTTCGATGTGTTGGTGCACGATGTGATCGCAGCGATCAGCACGTCGCCGTTCTTGACATCGACGCCGTCGGCGTTGGTGTAGGTCTTCGTCAGATCTTCGATCTTCTTGTTGAAGCCGTTTTCCGCGACAGGCTTGGCAAACAGGTCAGCGAAAGTCGACTTGACGTTGCCGATTTCGATACGGTCTTGCGGACGCTTAGGACCAGCCAGCGACGGTGCCACGGTGCCCAGATCCAGCGACACTTCGTTGGTGTAATCGATGTCGCCTGCCTTTGGAACGCCGAACAGGTTCTGTGCCTTGAAGTAGGATTCGAACGCGTCGATTTCCGCCTTGGTGCGGCCGGTGCCCTTGAAGTAGTCGATGGTTGCTTCGTCGACCGGGAAGAAGCCCATGGTGGCGCCGTATTCAGGCGCCATGTTGGCGATGGTGGCGCGGTCGGTCAGCGACAGCGACTTGGTGCCTTCGCCGAAGAATTCGACGAACTTGCCCACAACCTTGGTCTTGCGCAGCAGTTCGGTGATGGTCAGAACCAGATCGGTTGCGGTGCAGCCTTCGCGCAGCGCGCCGGTCAGGTTCACGCCGACCACGTCTGGTGTCAGGAAGTACACCGGTTGGCCCAGCATGCCGGCTTCCGCCTCGATGCCGCCGACGCCCCAGCCGACTACGCCGATGCCGTTGATCATGGTGGTGTGCGAGTCAGTACCGACCAGCGTGTCAGGGTAGTAGACACCGGTCTTGTTGTGCACGCCGCGTGCGAGGTATTCCAGATTGACCTGGTGGACGATACCGAAGCCCGGAGGCACGACGCCAAAGGTGTCGAATGCCTGCATGCCCCATTTCATGAACTGGTAGCGCTCGTTGTTGCGCTCGAACTCCAGCTTCATGTTCAGGTCGAGCGCTTTCTTTTCGCGGTAGTGATCGATCTGTACCGAGTGGTCGACAACCAGATCCACCGGAACCAGCGGTTCAATGTTCTTCGGGTTCTTGCCCAGCTTCTTGGCGACGTTACGCATCGCGGCCAAGTCGGCCAGCAGAGGAACGCCGGTGAAGTCCTGCAGCACCACGCGTGCAACCACGAACGGGATTTCATCGACGCGGGCGCCCTTGGCGCTCCAGCTTGCCAATTGCTTGACGTGCTCTTCAGTCACCTTCTGACCGTCGCAGTTACGCAGGACGGATTCCAGCACGATACGGATCGACACTGGCAGACGGGAGATGTTGATCCCGAGTTTCTTTTCCAGGGCGGGCAGTGAGTAGAACTTGCCTTTCTTGGAACCGGAAATGCTGAATTCCTTTAGGGTGTTCAATGTGTTGCGGGACATGGCCTCTTCTCCTTAGATTACGGATGGTGTAAATACTTTGTTAGCGCTACGAAGTTTGGTTTCGTTGCAAATACGGGACTGCTTTGCTGCTCAATTCGTGCTGAATTCGTGTTGAATCCTGTTACTCGTTTGCTGCTTAGCTTTTCGGGGCTGCCGGCGCTTCTGCAGTTGCCGGTTCTACGTTCTTGCATTCGTTCGCCAGCTGTTGACCCTTCTTGGAGTCCAGCAGGATGCCCTTGGCCGGGATGCCGATCCAAACCAGGCCGACCTTGCGGTTTTCGAAGCGGTTGGCGCCGGTGGTGGTGGTCACGCGGGTCAGGCGGTTGATGCGCTTGTTCCAGCGGATGGCGATGTGCTTGTCATCGTCGTCGTTCTTGTAGATGGTCAGCTTGTTGCCCATTTCGCAGTTGAAGTCGGCCGACTTGGTGCCGCCGATTTCCGGCTCGTTTTCGTCATCTTCCGCGTCCGAAGAGAGCGCCATTTTTTCAGCAGGCTTGGCGGCTACGGAAGCAGCTTTGGGATGCGCTTCTTTTTTCTTGGTTGGCTTTTTCTTGGTGGCGGTTGCTGCAGGCGCACCGGTCTCGGCGAATGCAGACGGCATGCCGACGGCGAAGAGGGCGCTTGCGAGGGTCAGGGCGGTCAGATATTTTTTCATCGTGCGTCAGTTAATGTTCAATGTTGCAGGGTGGTTGAAATCGGTGCAGCGGTCGTGCCGGTTTCTGCAAACCAGGCTGCGACTTCCACAGGCAAAACAGCGCCGCCGGCATGGCCGCGCTGCAGGATACTCCAGTAATAACGGTAGCTTGCACGGTCATGCAGTGTGCCGCCGTGCTGTATCGGGCCCCATTGCACGTCCCTGGCTTTAAGCAGGATTTGTGCCGCTTCGCCGATTTCGTCGTCGGCGGGGGAGAGTGTTTGCACGATCGCCTTGATCTGGTTCGGATGGATGCTCCACATCCGGGTATAGCCGAATTCTTGCGCCGCGCGGCCGGCGTCGCCGGTGACTATCGCCGCATCCTGGATCTCGGTGGTGACGTTATGCGACGGCACTTTGCCGTGCGCGTGGCAGGCGGCGGAAATTTCCAGTTTGGCGCGCGCCACCAGCGGGTGCGTGAACTGGCCGGGCGAGCGCATCGCCGCAGCCGGGATGGCGCCATAGTGCGCCGACACAAAATCCATCACGCCGAAGGACAGCGATTCAACCTGCGGCAACGCTGCGATCTGGTGCACGTCTTCCAGGGCGCCGTGAGTCTCGATCAGCACGTGCAGCGGCGGCGTGCGGCGGCCGGCTTCGCTGGTGTAGCGGGAGATGGTGGCGATGGCGCGTTGCACATCGGCCAGACCGTCTGCCTTGGGCAGCATCAGGTAAGCCAGTTGCGGCGCAGCGGTAGCGCAGATCGTCGCAACGTCTTGTTCGAAAAAGGGGCTGGTCACGTCATGCACGCGGGCGCCGATGCGGCCAAAGCGATTGTCATCGCCGGCGATCAAGGCGCCAACCAGTTGTGCGTGCTCGGCTTCGTTGCCGGCGCTGGCGCCGTCTTCGCAGTCGAGGGTGATATCAAAAACCGGGCCGAGTTCTTGTTGCAGGGCGATCGACTTGCGCATCAGCTTTTCGGAGCCGGCGTAATGGTCGCAGACCGGTAGAGAGACCGGTTGTCGGGTGCCTGGGAACAAGACCTGGGTGGGATGCATTGC
Source organism: Herbaspirillum sp. NPDC101396 (assembly GCF_044767365.1). Taxonomy (NCBI): domain Bacteria; kingdom Pseudomonadati; phylum Pseudomonadota; class Betaproteobacteria; order Burkholderiales; family Oxalobacteraceae; genus Herbaspirillum; species Herbaspirillum sp. NPDC101396. The sequence goes on from NZ_JBIWNT010000001.1 coordinate 38,612, forward strand.
TGCTGAATTCCGAATGTATGCAAAATTTACGCGGCGGCTGTGAGAGCCCGCCGCGCGCTGGTCAATTAGCCGACCAGGTGTTTGACGCCTTCGCGCTCTTCCGACAATTCCTTGAGCGTGATGTTGATGCGCTCTTGCGAGAATTCGTCGATTTCGAGACCTTGGACGATCTTGTATTCGCCGTTCTCGGTTGTGACCGGGAAGCCGAACATGGTGCCTTCAGGGATGCCGTAGGAACCGTCCGATGGAACACCCATGGTGGTCCACTTGCCGTTGGTGCCCAGGATCCAGTCATGCACGTGATCGATCGCTGCGTTGGCTGCCGATGCTGCCGAAGACAGGCCGCGCGCTTCGATGATCGCTGCGCCGCGCTTGCCGACTGTCGGCAGGAAGGTGTCCTTGTTCCAGACCTGATCGTTGATCAGATCCTTGACGGCCTTGCCGTCTGCCGTCGCGAAACGGTAGTCGGCGTACATGGTTGGCGAGTGGTTGCCCCAGACGCACAGTTTTTCGATGGCCGAAACCGGTTGGCCGATCTTGGCCGCAACTTGCGACAGCGCGCGATTGTGGTCCAGGCGCAGCATGGCGGTGAAGTTCTTGGCCGGCAGATTTGGTGCCGACTTCATGGCGATGTAAGCGTTGGTGTTGGCTGGGTTGCCGACGACCAGAACCTTGACGTCGCGCGAAGCAACTGCGTCCAGCGCCTTGCCTTGCACGGTGAAGATTTGTGCGTTGGCTTCCAGCAGGTCCTTGCGTTCCATGCCTGGGCCACGTGGGCGGGCGCCAACCAGCAGGGCGATGTCGGCATCCTTGAATGCGGTCATCGGGTCGCTGTGCGCGGTCACGCCGGCCAGCAACGGGAATGCACAGTCATCGATTTCCATGATGACGCCCTTCAGGGCTTTTTGTGCTTTTTCGTCTGGGATTTCCAGCAATTGCAGGATCACTGGCTGGTCTTTGCCGAGCAGGTCGCCGTTAGCAATGCGGAAGAGGAGGGAGTAACCGATTTGACCGGCGGCGCCAGTGACGGCAACACGCTTGGGGGCTTTAGCCATGTGAATCTCCAAAGTGGTGATAGAAAGCGTTCAATACTGCCGGAGTCGGGAGGCGCTCGCAAAACATGCCGCAAACGCGCTGAAACAAGTCCTGGAAGTGCTTCCCAACTCCTCGCCGGTCTCGGTAAGACACCGGCAATTACTTCGTATTCTTTCAAGAGACTGTAATCATACCGTCGAAAGCGCAGGCAGTCAGTTGTTTTGCCGTTTCGATGGCGAACCGATGCGGGGTAAATTGCGCGGACCTGCAAAGTGCGACACAAGTGCGGTCCAAAAAACGGTTCGTCTCTGAATATGCCCGCGAGTGTAGGCCTGCCGTTGTGGTCTGTCAATCGCTATCTTATGTCTTATATAAGACATCTTATTAAATACTTTTTGCTGGACGCAAGCAGGGTTTTTGTGGTCCAATTTGGGATTATGAGCTCCAGCCTGCCCAATCTGAACAACAGCGACTCGCAAAGCGTGGGCACCAGTGTTGCCGGAGCAGCTCCTACCTTCAGTCCCCTCTATCAGCAAATCAAGGCTTTGATCACACAGCGTCTGGAATCAGGCGAGTGGAAGCCGGGCGAACTGATCCCCAGCGAAGTCGAACTCGGCAACCGTTTCAAGGTGAGCCAAGGGACCGTGCGCAAGGCGATCGACGAACTGGCTGCTGAAAACCTGGTGGTGCGGCGGCAAGGGAAGGGTACGTTTGTTGCCACCCATCATGAAACGCATGCGCAATTTCGTTTCCTGCGACTGACCGCCGATACGGACGGTCCGCAACGCGCCGAGAACAAGATCATCGAAGTCAAGCGCGTGCGCGCGCCGGCCGAAGTGGCGCGTCAGCTCGACATCAAGTCGGGCGACTCCGTGATCTTCATCAAACGGGTAAAATCATTTAACGGCGTTCCGACCATACTTGAAGAAATCTGGTTGCCCGGCCTTATTTTCAAAGGGCTGACCGCGGAACGTCTGATGGAATACAAAGGGCCGCTGTACGGCCTGTTTGAAACCGAATTCGGGACACGCATGATTCGCGCTGAAGAGCAGATTCGTGCCGTGGGGGCGGATCCGGAGTCTGCGGAATTGCTGGGGGTTCCGCCCCAAACGCCTTTGTTGAGTGTGGACCGCGCTTCCTTTACCTATGGCGACAAGCCGGTGGAGATGCGACGCGGCTTGTATTTGACGTTGAATCATCACTACCAGAGCGAGCTGAATTAAACCTGCAGGGGATGTCCTTTGCTCGCATCCGTTCGTCGACTTTGAAATGCCTAATTTGCTGCGAAGCAGAATAAGTGTTGGTGAAGGTTCATGAAATCGGCGAAAATTGCGGGATTGTTTTAAATCTGAGGAGAACCTTGTTATGTCTGAAGCCGCTAAACCACCACGGCCACAATTTCGTAACATTAATATTACCCAAATTGCTGGCTACCGTATGCCGCTGGCTGCGCTGGTGTCGATCATGCACCGTGTCAGTGGTCTGTTCCTGTTCCTGATGCTGCCGTTCATCCTGTATTTGCTGGATAACAGTCTGCTCTCCGAAGGCACCTTCGAGTACCTGAAGGGCTTTGCCTCCAACTGGTTCGTCAAGCTTGTCGTCCTCGCCCTGTCCTGGGCATACCTTCATCACTTCTGTGCCGGCATCCGTCACCTGATCATGGACAACCACATCGGTCTGGACAAGGATAGCGCGCGCAAATCGTCGGCCGGGGTGTTGGTCGTCAGCATCGCACTGATGATCGTGGTGGCGTTGAAACTGTTCGGAGCATTCTAAAAATGGCAAACAATAATATTGGATCAAAGCGCCTCGTCGTGGGCGCTCATTACGGCATGCGCGACTGGCTGGCGCAACGCGCCACCGCCGTCGTCATGGCGTTGTACACCGTCGTTCTGCTGGTGTGCTTCCTGACTTCCAGCGGTTTTTCTTACGACGGCTGGGCGGCGATGTTCTCGCATCAGTGGTTCAAGATGGCGACGTTCGCAGCCTTCATGGCCTTGTTCTACCACGCCTGGATTGGCGTGCGTGATATCTGGATGGATTACGTCAAGCCGGTCGCTGTGCGCCTGGTCTTGCAAGTTGCCACGATCCTGTGGCTGGTTGTGTGCGCCGGATGGGCGGCACAGATTTTGTGGAGAGTGTAATCGTGGCAGCTATCAAATCCACAATTCCTACACGCCGCTTTGATGCGGTTATTGTCGGCGCCGGCGGATCCGGCATGCGCGCTTCGTTGCAACTGGCTGAAGCCGGTCTGAACGTCGCGGTTCTGTCCAAAGTTTTCCCGACCCGCTCGCACACGGTCGCTGCCCAAGGCGGCATCGGTGCATCGCTGGGCAATATGTCGGAAGACAACTGGTACTGGCACATGTTCGACACCGTCAAGGGTTCGGACTACCTGGGTGACCAGGACGCCATCGAATTCATGTGCCGCGAAGCACCGAAGGCCGTCTACGAGCTGGAGCACTTCGGCATGCCGTTCGACCGCAATGCCGATGGCACCATTTATCAGCGTCCGTTCGGCGGTCACTCGGCCAACTTCGGTGAAAAACCGGTGGCGCGCGCCTGTGCTGCAGCCGACCGTACCGGTCACGCGTTGTTGCACACGCTGTATCAGCGCAACGTCCGCGCCAAGACGCACTTCTTCGTTGAATGGATGGCGATCGATCTGATTCGCGACAACGAAGGCGACGTGATCGGCGTGGTTGCACTGGAAATGGAAACCGGCGAAATCATGATGCTGCACGCCAAGACCACGCTGTTTGCAACCGGCGGCGCAGGCCGTATCTGGGCTGCATCCACCAACGCCTTCATCAATACCGGCGACGGCATGGGTATGGCGGCGCGCGCAGGCCTGCCTTTGCAAGACATGGAATTCTGGCAGTTCCACCCGACTGGCGTGGCCGGTGCGGGCGTGCTGATTACAGAAGGCGTGCGCGGCGAAGGCGGCATCCTGATCAACAGCAATGGCGAACGTTTCATGGAGCGCTATGCGCCGACGCTGAAGGATCTGGCACCGCGCGACTTCGTTTCGCGTTCGATGGACCAGGAAATCAAGGAAGGCCGTGGTGTCGGTCAGCACAAGGATCACGTCCTGCTGGATCTGCGTCACATCGGCGCCGACACGATTCAAAAGCGTCTGCCGTCGATTCTGGAAATCGCGCACAAGTTTGCCAACGTTGATGCGACCAAGGAACCGATTCCTGTCGTGCCGACCATTCACTATCAGATGGGCGGTATTCCGACCAACGTGTATGGCCAGGTCGTTGCGCCGAAGAATGGTTCGTACAAGGAAGTGGTGCAGGGCATGTACGCCATCGGCGAATGCGCCTGCGTATCGGTACACGGCGCCAACCGTCTGGGTACTAACTCGCTGCTGGATCTGGTGGTGTTCGGCCGTGCCGCCGGCAATCACATCGTTGAAAGCCGCCTGCAGGATCGCAGCCACAAGCCTATTCCATCGGATGCAACCGATCGCGTCATGGAACGTGTCGCACGTCTGGAAACCAGCACCGGTTCCGAGCGCGTGCAGGACGTTGCCAACGCAATCCGCGCCACGATGCAGCACTACTGTGGCGTGTTCCGTACCGACGAATTGCTGAACGAAGGCCGTGCCAAGATCATGGAGCTGGATGAGCGTCGCAAGCACGTCTCGTTCAAGGACAAGTCCAAGGTCTTCAACACTGCACGCGTCGAAGCGCTTGAGCTGGACAATCTGATTGAAACAGCCAAGGCAACCATTACTTCCGCAGCAGCCCGCAAAGAATCGCGTGGTGCGCACGCTCACCGCGACTATGAAAAGCGCGATGACGTCGAATGGCTGAAGCATACGCTGTGGTTTTCCGAGGGGAATCGTCTCGACTACAAGCCAGTCAACATGCAACCGTTGACGGTCGAGACATTTAAACCTAAAGCACGTACTTTCTAAAAGGTCAGAACATGACACGTACTCTGAAATTCAAGATCTACCGCTACGATCCGGACAAGGACGAAAAGCCGTACATGCAAGACCTGACCGTCGAGCTGAAGCCAACCGACAAGATGCTGCTGGACGCTCTGCAACGCATCAAGTCCGACGTTGACGATTCGCTGGCGCTGCGCCGTTCGTGCCGTGAAGGCGTGTGCGGTTCCGACGCGATGAACATCAACGGCAAGAATGGTCTGGCCTGCACCACCAACCTGAACGAACTGAGCGAGCCTATCGTTCTGAAGCCGCTGCCAGGTTTGCCGGTGATTCGCGACCTGATCGTCGACATGACCAACTTCTTCAAGCAATACGACTCGATCAAGCCTTACCTGATCAACGACAGCATTCCTCCTGAAAAAGAGCGTCTGCAATCGCCTGAACAGCGTGAAGAACTGGACGGCGTGTATGAGTGCATCCTGTGCGCATGCTGCTCGACATCGTGCCCGTCGTTCTGGTGGAATCCGGACAAGTTCGTTGGTCCTGCCGGCCTGCTGCAGGCTTACCGTTTCATCGCGGACAGCCGCGACGAAGCGACCGGCCAGCGCCTGGACGATCTGGAAGATCCGTATCGCCTGTTCCGTTGCCGTTCCATCATGAACTGCGTTGATGTCTGCCCGAAGGGTCTGAACCCGAACGCGGCCATCGGCAAGATCAAGGAACTGATGGTTCGTCGCGCCGTATAAGCAGTTTGCAGCAAGCGGGCGGGAGGCGACTCCCGCCCGTGGTTTTATCCATGTTTCATGAATGTTTCACCAATGATTGCCTTCCGCGCCGGTTTGCCAGTGTGGCCGGAAGAATGACATCAGCACCGATTAAGAAGTGATTTGAATCCATGTCCCAAAGCCATCAAGACGATCCCGCCAAACGTGCACGCTTGCGTTGGCGCGCCCGTCGCGGATTGCTGGAAAACGATCTCATCCTGACGCGTTTTCTCGACGCGCATGAAGAGAGCATGACCGACGACGAAGTCGATGCGTTTTCCCGGCTGATGGATCTTGGCGACAACGACCTGATGGACTTGCTCCTTGTGCGCAAGGAGCCTGAAGCGGCCGTGGACTTGCCCCAGGTCCACGCCTTGCTCAAAAAATTGCGTAACGCCTGAACGTTCCACGGCGTTCTGGCAAGATTGGTTCAAAAGCGGCCGGCGTTGTATTAGAGGCTGTTGCAAAGTGAAGTTGGCGGTATCCTGCGTCGTGCATTAACGACGGGCGCAAATGCTGAGTTCCTTTTGCAACAGGCTCTAAAGCGGTTGATTTGCGATTTTTGATTAACGATTCATCATCACAGCTGAAGGAAGAACTATGCCCACCTCAGATATCAAAGCGACCCTGTCGTTCTCGGATGGCACGCCATCCCTGGATTTTCCCGTCTACAAGGGCACCATTGGTCCGGATGTCATCGACATCCGCAAACTGTACGGCGCCACCGGCAAGTTCACTTATGACCCGGGCTTCATGTCGACAGCGGCATGTAATTCGTCGATCACTTACATCGATGGAGACAAGGGCGAGCTGCTATACCGCGGTTATCCGATCGAGCAACTGGCGGTCAACTGCGACTTCCTAGAAACTTGCTACCTGCTGCTGCACGGCGAACTGCCGACTGCAACGCAAAAGGAAGAGTTCGTCGAAACAGTGACCCAGCACACCATGGTTCACGAGCAAATGAATTTCTTCTTCCGCGGTTTCCGTCGCGATGCTCACCCGATGGCCGTGCTGACCGGTTCGGTCGGCGCCTTGTCGGCGTTCTACCATGACTCGCTGGATATCAGCAATCCGGTGCACCGCGACGTTTCCGCGATCCGCATGATCGCCAAGCTGCCGACGCTGGTCGCCATGGCGTACAAGTACAACATCGGTCAACCGTTCGTGTATCCACGCAACGACCTGTCGTACAGCGCCAACTTCATGCGCATGATGTTCGCGAATCCGTGCGAAGAGTACAAGGTCAACGAAGTGCTGGTGCGCGCGCTGGACCGCATCCTGATCCTGCACGCAGACCACGAGCAAAACGCATCGACATCGACCGTTCGTCTGGCCGGTTCGTCGGGCGCGAATCCGTTCGCATGTATCGCAGCCGGCATCGCCTGCCTGTGGGGTCCTGCTCACGGCGGCGCCAACGAAGCTGCATTGACCATGCTGGAAGGCATCGGTTCGGTCGACAACATCCCTGAGTTCATCAAGCAAGTGAAGGACAAGAATTCCGGCGTCAAGCTGATGGGCTTCGGTCACCGCGTCTACAAGAACTACGACCCACGCGCCAAGCTGATGCGTGAAACCTGCTACGAAGTCCTGAATGAACTGGGCCTGCACGATGACCCATTGTTCAAGCTGGCCATGGAGCTGGAAAAGATCGCGCTGGAAGACGACTACTTCGTGTCGCGCAAGCTGTACCCGAACGTCGACTTCTACTCCGGTATCGTTCAGCGCGCGCTGGGCATTCCGACATCGATGTTCACCTGCATCTTTGCAATGGCGCGTACCGTGGGCTGGATTGCTCAATGGAACGAAATGATCTCCGATCCGGAACAAAAGATCGGTCGTCCGCGCCAATTGTTCGTCGGCTCCGCGAAACGCGACGTTTCGCCCATCGACAAGCGCGGCTGATAGCGCTTTGGTGGCCGTCCGGCAAGGCCGGTCATCAAGCTGTCATGATCTCGTTGCGGCTTCTTGCGTAAAGCGGAAGGCTTGCCTTCCGCCAGCGCAACAAATGGCACAAATAAAAAAGCGAATCTCAAGGATTCGCTTTTTTATTGGAAATAAGGATATATAATTCTGCCTATGCTGGCTGGATAACTCAAAAAGTTCAGGTAGACATGGTCCTTCCCCACAACTTGATGTGCAATCCGCTAACCGGTCAGGCCGTGTCGCGGAAGGTTAGATTAACCCGCTAATCTCGCGAAACGCGAAGAAAGGTGAGCCAGATATGACTCAGCTCTACGAGCAATATAATCTCAACTCCTACCTCTTTGGTGGGAATGCGCCGTACTTGGAAGAACTGTACGAGGCGTACCTCAATAACCCCGGATCCGTGCCAGACAATTGGCGTGCCTATTTCGACGCGGTGCAACATGTGCCTGCAGTTGATGGCTCCAATCGTCCTGACGTCGCCCATGCACCGGTGATCGCTTCGTTCGCCGAGCGCGCCAAGCAAGGTCCGATCCGCACCGTGGTCGCTTCGGCTGATACCGAAATGGGCCGCAAGCGCGTCGCTGCAACCCAACTGATCGCCGGTTACCGCGACCTGGGTTCCCGCTTCGCCAACCTGGATCCGCTGCAACGCCAGGAACGCCCAAGCATCCCTGAACTCGAGCCGACTTTCTACGGCTTCAGCGATTCCGACATGGACATCGTGTTCAACATCAGCAACACCTATTTCGGCGGTGAAACCGCATCGCTGCGCGACCTGCTGCAATCGCTGCGCGATACCTACTGCCGTTCGATCGGCGCCGAATTCACCTATATCAGCGATCCGGCTGAAGTACGCTGGATCCAGGAACGCCTGGAACCGACTCGCGCGCTGCCGCAGTTCTCGGCTGAAAAGAAAAAGCACATCCTCGACCGCCTGACCGCGGCCGAAGGCCTGGAGCGCTACCTCCACACGAAGTACGTCGGCCAGAAGCGTTTCTCGCTGGAAGGCGGCGAAAGCTTCATCGCGTCCTTGGATGAAACCATCCAGCGCGCAGGTGAAAAGGGCGTGCAGGAAATCGTTATCGGCATGGCCCACCGCGGCCGTCTGAACGTGCTGGTCAACATCCTGGGCAAGACGCCTCAGGAACTGTTCTCGGAGTTCGAAGGCCATCACGCCGACGACCTGCCGGCCGGCGACGTCAAGTACCACCAAGGCTTCTCTTCCGACATCAGCACCCCGGGCGGCCCGGTCCACCTGTCGCTGGCGTTCAACCCGTCCCACCTGGAAATCGTCAACCCTGTGGTTGAAGGTTCGGTCAAGGCGCGTATGGATCGCCGCGGCGACAAGGACGGCTCGCAAGTGCTGCCGATTCTGGTCCACGGCGATGCAGCTTTCGCCGGCCAGGGCGTCGTGATGGAAACGCTGAATCTGGCGCAGACGCGCGGCTACGGCACCGGCGGTACCGTGCATATCGTGATCAACAACCAGATCGGTTTCACCACGTCGGATCCACGTGACTCCCGTTCGACGCTGTACTGCTCGGACGTGGTCAAGATGATCGAAGCGCCTGTGCTGCACGTCAACGGCGACGATCCTGAAGCCGTCGTGTTCGCGACGCAAATCGCGGTCGACTACCGCATGCAGTTCAAGAAGGACATCGTTGTCGACATCATCTGCTTCCGCAAGCTGGGTCACAACGAGCAAGATACACCGGCGCTGACACAGCCGCTGATGTACAAAAAGATCGCGCAACATCCGGGCACACGCAAGCTGTATGCTGAAAAGCTGGCTGCGCAAGGCACTATCCCTGCCGATGGCGGCGACGTCATGGTCAAGGCTTTCCGCGATGCGATGGACAGCGGCAAGCACACTGTCGATCCGGTCATCACCAACTTCAAGAGCAAGTACGCCGTCGACTGGCTGCCGTTCCTGAACCGTAAGTGGACCGACGCTGCCGACACCGCAGTCCCGCTGGCGGAACTGAAGCGCCTGGCGACACGCATCACCACCATCCCAGAAGGCTTCAAGGCGCACGCGCTGGTCGAGAAGGTCATCAACGACCGTGCTGCAATGGGTCGTGGCGATCTGAACCTGGACTGGGGCATGGGCGAACATCTGGCCTACGCTTCGCTGGTCGCATCCGGCTACGCCATTCGCCTGACCGGTCAGGATGCCGGCCGTGGTACCTTCGTCCACCGTCACGCCGTTCTGCATGATCAAAACCGTGAACGTTGGGATGCAGGCACCTACATTCCTCTGCAAAACGTCGCAGAAAACCAGGCGCCATACACCGTGATCGACTCGGTTCTGTCCGAAGAAGCGGTGCTGGGCTTTGAATACGGTTACTCGACAGCCGAGCCGAATACACTGACCATCTGGGAAGCCCAGTTCGGCGACTTCGCCAATGGCGCGCAAGTCGTGATGGACCAATTCATCAGCTCCGGTGAAGTGAAGTGGGGCCGCGCTTCGGGCCTGGTGCAAATGCTGCCGCACGGCTACGAAGGCCAGGGTCCTGAGCACTCATCCGCGCGTCTCGAGCGTTACCTGCAACTGTGTGCCGACAACAACATGCAAGTTGTTCAGCCGACCACCGCCGCGCAGATTTTCCACTTGCTGCGTCGTCAGATGATCCGCTTGTTCCGCAAGCCGCTGATCATCCTCACGCCGAAGTCGCTGTTGCGTAACAAGGATGCCGGTTCGCCGCTGTCCGACCTGGCCAAGGGTTCGTTCCAGACTGTCATTCCGGAACTGGACGACAAGCTCGACGCCAAGAAGGTCAAGCGCATCATCGCTTGCTCGGGCAAGGTCTACTACGATCTGGTCAACGCACGCAAGGAACGCGGTCAGACCGACACGGCAATCATCCGCGTCGAACAACTGTACCCGTTCCCGCACAAGGCCTTCGCCGCTGCGCTCAAGCAATTCCCGAACTTCCAGGAATTGGTCTGGACGCAAGACGAGCCGCAGAACCAGGGCGCATGGCTGCAAATCCAGCACAACATCTTTGAAAATCTGACTGACGGTCAAAAGCTTGCTTACGCAGGTCGTCCAGCCAGCGCATCTCCAGCGGTCGGTTACTACGACAAGCACTATGCGCAACAAAAGGCGCTGATCGACACCGCGTTTTCGAAGCTCAAGGGCTTTGTCCTGACTAAGTAATCAGATCTTGCACGGCGCGCATTGCGAGGGCGATGCGCGCTGATGTTTTATTGAATAACCCGAATCGGAGAAGTTACATGGCACAAATCGAAGTAAAAGTCCCGCAATTATCAGAATCCGTTGCAGAAGCCACGCTGCTGCAATGGCATAAAAAAGTGGGCGAAGCCGTCGCACGCGACGAAAACCTGATCGACGTCGAAACCGACAAGGTCGTGCTGGAATTGCCGGCGCCGGAAGCCGGCGTCATCACCCAGATCATCAAGGCCGACGGTTCGACCGTGGTCGCCGGTGAAGTCATCGCGATCCTGGACACCGACGCGTCCGCGCAAGTGAGCCCGCTGGAAGTCAAGGCTGCTCCTGCACCGCAAAACACCAATGAACCGACACCGGTCGCAGCGCCTGAACTGCTGAACAAGTCTGACGTCGCCATGCCTGCCGCCGCCAAGATCCTGGCCGACAACAACCTGTCGACATCGCAAGTGTCGGGCACAGGCAAGGATGGTCGCGTCACCAAGGGCGACGTGCTGGCTTCCCTGGCAACACCGAAGGCCGCTGCTCCTGCAGCAGCTGCCGCCAAGCCGGCGCTGCAACAAGTTTCTGCCCCAGGCAAGCCAAGCCTGGAAAACCGTCCGGAAGAGCGCGTGCCGATGAGCCGTCTGCGCGCACGCGTGGCCGAGCGTCTGCTGCAATCGCAAGCAACCAACGCCATCCTGACCACGTTCAACGAAATCAACATGCAACCTGTCTTGGACCTGCGTTCCAAGTACAAGGACAAGTTCGAAAAAGAACATGGCGTCAAGCTGGGCTTCATGTCCTTCTTCGTCAAGGCAGTGGTCCACGCACTGAAGAAGTACCCGATCGTCAATGCATCGGTTGACGGCAACGACATCGTCTACCACGGTTACTTCGACATCGGCGTTGCAGTCGGTTCGCCACGCGGTCTGGTGGTTCCGGTCCTGCGCGACGCGGATCAACTGTCGATCGCCGACATCGAAAAGAAGATCGGCGAATTCGGTCAGAAGGCCAAGGACGGCAAGCTGTCGATCGAAGAAATGACCGGCGGCACCTTCACCGTGTCCAACGGCGGCACCTTCGGTTCGATGCTGTCGACACCGATCATCAACCCGCCACAATCGGCGATTCTGGGCATTCACGCCACCAAGGATCGCGCCGTGGTTGAAAACGGTCAGATCGTGATTCGTCCGATGAACTACTTTGCACTGTCCTACGACCACCGCATCATCGACGGCCGCGAAGCCGTCCTGAGCCTGGTCGCCATCAAGGAAGCACTGGAAGACCCAGCACGCCTGTTGTTGGATCTCTAATCATCAGGACCTGAAAAAGGCGCAGGGAAGACAGAGAAACCGGATCATCGTCCCTCTGTTGTCTCGGCGCCTTTTTTCTCTTTTGCATTCGTGCCGGACTGTGAGCAGTCTGCGCACATTCAAAAACGCACTAGGATAAAACTATGAGCAAGAATTTTGACGTGGTCGTCATCGGCGGCGGCCCTGGCGGCTACATCGCTGCAATCCGCGCAGCACAACTGGGCTTCAACACCGCCTGCATCGACGAATGGAAAAACGAAAAGGGCGGTCCTGCACCAGGCGGCACCTGCACCAACGTTGGTTGCATCCCATCGAAGGCGCTGCTGCAATCGTCCGAGCACTATGAGCATGCCGGTCATGCGTTCAAGGATCACGGTATCGACGTCAAGGGCCTGAGCCTGAACCTGCCGCAAATGCTGGGTCGCAAGAACACCGTCGTCAAGCAGAACAACGACGGCATCCTGTACCTGTTCAAGAAGAACAAGGTCACCTTCTTCCACGGTCGCGGCAGCTTCGTCAAGGGCGACGCCAACGGCTACGAAATCAAGGTGGCCGGCGCCACTGAAGAATCCATCACCGCCAAGCAAGTCATCGTCGCCACCGGTTCCAATGCACGTGCATTGCCGGGCGCTCCATTTGACGAAGAACTGATCCTGTCGAACACCGGCGCACTGGCCATCACCGAAGTGCCGAAGAAGCTGGGCGTCATCGGCGCCGGCGTCATCGGTCTGGAAATGGGCTCGGTCTGGCGTCGTCTGGGTGCGGAAGTCACCGTGCTGGAAGCGCTGCCGACTTTCCTCGGCGCAGTCGATGAACAGATCGCCAAGGAAGCGCAAAAGCTGCTGGCCAAGCAAGGCCTGACAGTGAGCCTGGGCGTCAAGATCGGCGACATCAAAGCGGGCAAGAAGGACGTCAGCGTCGACTACACAGACGACAAGGGCAATGCGCAAAAGGCCGTGTTCGACAAGCTGATCATCTCGATCGGCCGCACCCCGAACACCACCGGCCTGAATGCTGAAGCCATCGGCCTGAAGCTCGACGAACGCGGCTTCATCGCCGTCGACGGCGACTGCAAGACCAACCTGCCGAATGTGTGGGCAGTGGGCGACGTGGTACGCGGCCCGATGCTGGCGCACAAGGCCGAAGAAGAGGGCGTTGCCGTTGCCGAGCGTATCGCCGGTCAACACGGTCACGTCAACTTCAATACCATCCCTTGGGTCATCTACACCTCGCCGGAAATCGCATGGGTCGGCAAGACCGAACAGCAACTGAAGGCCGACGGCATTGCGTACAAGGCCGGCACCTTCCCGTTCCTGGCCAATGGCCGCGCACGTGCGCTGGGCGATACCTCAGGTATGGTCAAGTTCCTGGCGGATGCCAAGACTGACGAAATCCTCGGCGTCCACATCGTCGGTCCGATGGCTTCGGAACTGATTTCCGAAGCCGTGGTGGCGATGGAATTCCGTGCTTCCGCCGAAGACATCGCACGCATCTGCCACGCTCACCCATCGTTGTCCGAAGCAACGAAGGAAGCCGCACTGGCAGTCGACAAGCGCGCGCTGAACTTCTGATGAAACGAGTTTGCCATTACCGGTAAACTCCGATCATCTCCGATGGGCGAGCCTGGCTCGCCCATTTTGTTTTAGGCTGCAGTATTTAGGCTGCAATGAATCGTCCGTCTCCGGCATCCGGAGGCAGCGCAATAAAATAAAGATCAACCATGGATGTCCGCGAATTCTACGATCATGCGCTAAGCGAGCGTGGCTTCAAATCCGACGAGGCGCAGCAGCGTGCTATCGATCGCCTGCAGCGTGCCTATGAAGAATGGGTGGCGTTCAAATCGCAACGCTCCAGCACCTTCAAGCGCCTGATCAATCGTCCTGACGTACCGCGTGGCGTGTACATGTGGGGGGGGGTGGGACGTGGTAAATCCTTCCTGATGGACAGCTTCTATTCGGTGGTGCCGGTGGTGCGCAAGACGCGCGTCCACTTCCACGAATTCATGCGCGACGTGCATCGCCAGCTGGACGAGCTGAAGGGCATCGCCAATCCGCTTGACGAGGTCGCCAAGCGCATCGCCAAGAAATACCGCCTGATCTGCTTCGATGAATTCCACGTTTCCGACATCGCCGATGCGATGATTCTGTACAACCTGCTCGGCGGCCTGTTCGATAACGGCGTGTCCTTCGTCATGACCTCGAATTACAAGCCGGACACGCTGTATCCGGACGGCCTGCATCGCGACCGCATGCTACCGACCATCCAGCTGCTCAACAGCAAACTCGACGTCATGAACATCGATGCCGGCGTCGACTATCGCAAGCGTGCGCTGGAACAGGTCAGGATTTATCACACGCCGCTCAATGCCGCCACCGACAGCGAGTTGCGCGAGGCGTTTGCCGCCGTTGCCGAAACCGCCGACGAAGATACGCGCGTGCATATCGAGGCGCGAGAAATCCGCGCCTTGCGGCGCGCCGGCAGCGCCATCTGGTTTGATTTCGCCACCTTGTGCGGCGGCCCGCGTTCGCAGAACGACTATCTTGAAATCGCCAGCCGCTTCCAGACCGTGATCCTGTCGGGCATTCCGCGCATGTCGGCAGCGATGTCGTCGGAAGCGCGCCGCTTCACCTGGCTCATCGACGTGTTCTATGACCACAAGGTCAAGCTCATCATGTCGGCCGAAGTCGAGCCGGAAGAACTCTATACGGAAGGCATGCTGGCAAATGAATTTCACCGTACGGTTTCACGTATCATTGAGATGCAATCGCGCGAGTACATGGATTCCGAACGCCGTCTTGCTGCGGACAAGCTTGCCTGATTATGGATAAGGGTTACATGCAATCATTTCTTCAAAAAAACTGCCGCGCTCCGGCCGCCATGCTGATGTTGGCCGTCGCCGGACTGACGCTGCCGTCGGTTGTGGCCGCTGAGCCTGCGCCTTACGGGACGCCCGGCAAGCCGGCGTTCAACGAACGCTATCCGTCGGGTTCGATCCGTTCGACCGATGAAGCCGACGAGATCCTGGCGGACGCCGATAAGGAACGCCTCATCATCGAGGACCAGTACATCGCCGAACAGCGCGACTGCTACAAGAAGTTTTTCGTGGCGATTTGCCTGGACGGCGCCAAGGAGCGCAATCGCGTCGCCGGCAAGCAGGTGCGTGATGTCGAAGTCGAAGCCAACGCATACAAGCGCCAGGCCAAGGCCGATGATCGCGACAAGTCGCTGGCCGAGCAGCGCGTCAAGGACGAACAGGACTCGGCGCGTCGTGCCGCTGATCAGAAGGACCGCGACGCCGCTGCCGCGCGCAAGGTGCAGGAGAGCGCCGCCAAGCAGCAGCAAGTCAAGGAACGCGAGCAGCAGAGCGCAGGCAAGGAAGATGCGCGCGTGAAGGCGCATGAGGCGCAGCTTCAGCAGAAACAAGCTGCTGACGCCGCCAAGGCGCCGCAACGCGAGGCCAATGAAAAGGCCTACCAGGAAAAGGTCAAGGCGGCCGAAGTGCACCGCAAGGAAGTTGAGGCCAACAAGGCTCAGAAGGACCGCGAGCGTGCTGCCAAGCAACAGCAGGCGCCTGCCTCCGGACCAAGCGTCGCGGATCCGAATCAACCCAAGTAGTCCGGCTGCGGCCGCTTGCTTTGCAGTGAGTGTCGCGGTCAACAACGATTGTTGACCTGCGGCAGGTGGATTACACTGTATGCAGTTCTTTTTTGGTAGCGGTGGCGCGCAATCCTCAATCTGCGACCCCTGCAACCTCCAGCCGTTTTTGCTACAGAAGCCGACATGACAATGACGCACCGCGAAGATATACAGCGCCGTATTATCGAACTGGAAGTAGAGCACCGCGATCTCGACGCCGTGATCGACCTGCTTTCACGCGAAGTGCGTCATGAGGAATTACAATTGCGTCGTTTGAAGAAGCGCAAGCTGCAATTGAAGGACCATATCATGTTGCTTAAAATGCAATTGATCCCCGATATTCCGGCCTGAATCCGACGCGCATTTCGCAATTTTTGGCCGATTTCATTCGCAGCCCCCATTTCCGTTGTCATGACCTTGCCGCGACGGCAACGTCGTTGGCGACAGCATGGCGGCCGACATTTTTCGGTTCAGGTTTAACCTCTTTACAGGCATGAGTCAGTGAGTTCCATCGAAGATACCGCCGCATCCGTCCCGCAAGGTATCCATGATGCCGAGGTTGAGCGCCTGTTCGGCGCCGACGGTCCGCTGGGCGGGCAGGTCGGCAGCTATCGTCCGCGCCACGCCCAGACCGAAATGGCGAAGGCCATCGCTGAAGCGATTGCCGGCCAGAGCACCCTGATCGCCGAGGCCGGCACCGGCACCGGCAAGACCTTCGCGTACCTGGTTCCGGCGCTGCTGTGGGGCGGCAAGGTGATCGTCTCCACCGGCACCAAGAACTTGCAGGACCAGCTTTACCTGCGTGACATCCCGACGGTGCGCAAGGCCTTGAGCGCGCCCGTCTCGGTGGCGCTGCTGAAGGGGCGTTCCAACTACGTTTGCCATTTCCATCTCGAGCGTACGTTGCAGAACGGCCGCATGACTTCGCGCGACGATGTCGGCTACCTGCGCGAGATTTCGCGCTTCATGAAGACCACTTCCTCGGGCGACAAGGCCGAATTGTCCAAGGTGCCGGAAAACGCGCTGATCTGGAACCTTGTGACGTCCACCCGCGACACCTGCTTCGGCGCCGAATGCCAGTACTACCAGGACTGCTTCGTCATGAAGGCGCGCAAGGAAGCGCAGCAGGCCGACGTCGTCGTGGTCAATCACCATCTGTTCTTCGCCGACGTTGCACTCAAGGACACCGGCGTGGCCGAGTTGCTGCCGACCGCGAATACCGTGATTTTCGACGAGGCGCATCAGTTGCCGGAAACCGCGACCATGTTCTTCGGCGACACCGTGTCGACCTCGCAGATACTGGAACTGTGCCGCGACGTGCTGGCCGAAGGCCTGTCGCATGCGCGTGACGGCGCCGACTGGGCCAAGGTGGTGGCGCCGGTCGAGAAGGCGGCGCGCGACCTGCGGCTGGCTTTCCCGGAAGACATCGTGCGCCTGGCGGTCAACCAGATCGCTCCGTCCAGCGTGTTCTTCCCGGCGCTGGAAACCTTGCGCGACAACATGGACGACATGACCGCCGTGCTGGAAAAACAAGCCGAGCGCGCTGAAACGATCGAGCAATGCCGGACCCGTGCAATTGAATTGTCGTACCAGCTTGAAAAATGGAACGGTGCGCAAGACAAGGCCGCCGGCGAAGATGGACAGACCTACGTGTTGTGGGTAGAGGCATTCACCTCTTCACTGCAATTGCATCGTACGCCGCTGTCGATCGCACCAATTTTCAACAAGCAGCGCGAAGGCGTGCCGCGCACGTGGATCTTCACCTCGGCGACGCTGGCGGTAAAAAACGATTTCCATCACTACACCTCGCAGATGGGGCTATGGGACGAGCCGGCAAAATCCTGGCCGAGCCCGTTCGATTATGAACAGCAGGGCTTGCTCTATGTGCCGAACAACCTGCCGCAGCCGAATTCCTACGAATACACCGACGCCGTGATTGACGCCGCGCTGCCGGCCATCATCGCCGCCGGCGGCCGCACTTTCCTGCTGTGCACCACGATCCGTGCGGTCAATCGCGCCGCAGAGCGCCTGCGTGAAGAGTTCGAACAGCGCGGCCTGCCGTTTCCACTGATGGTGCAGGGCGAAGCCGGCCGTACCGAATTGCTGGATCGTTTCCGCGCTTCCGGCAACGGCGTGCTGATCGGCAGCCAAAGTTTCTGGGAAGGCGTCGACGTGCGCGGCGATGCCTTG
Organism: Herbaspirillum sp. NPDC101396; assembly: GCF_044767365.1. NCBI lineage: Bacteria > Pseudomonadati > Pseudomonadota > Betaproteobacteria > Burkholderiales > Oxalobacteraceae > Herbaspirillum > Herbaspirillum sp. NPDC101396. Next base: position 56,552 of record NZ_JBIWNT010000001.1, read on the forward strand.
TCTCTGGTGATCATCGACAAGTTGCCATTTTCCCCGCCTGACGATCCGGTACTGGCGGCACGTATCGCCGAGCTGGAAAAGAAGGGCCTCAACGGCTTCGTGCATCATCAATTGCCGGCGGCGATCATCAACCTGAAGCAGGGCGCCGGTCGCCTGATCCGCGACGAGACTGATCGCGGCGTGCTGATGATCTGCGATCCGCGGCTGATCTCCAAGGGTTACGGCCGCCGTATCTGGCAAAGCCTGCCGCCGTTCAAGCGCACCCGTGAAATCGGCATGGTGGAAGATTTCTTTGCACGTCGTGCTGCCATGGCTGCGGCAGCCGAGGAAAACTGAGAATGGCAGGGCTGCGCTCGTCATCCGCCTCGACTGCGCTGGTGCCAGTGCGCGCCAGCGAACTGGTCGTCGGGCAACCATCACCTTGGCCCATCTATAACGACATGGGTGATCTGCTGCTGGCGCGCGGCAGCATGATTGATACTCAAGGCCAGCTGGATGGGCTGCTGGAACACGGGTTATTCCGCAATGAAAAATGGGGCGACGAGCCGGACACCGATTCGGTGCCGTTGCCGAAGTCGCTCGATGTCCTGCAGAAGCGCCGCCGCTCCAAAGGACTGCGTCCACCGGCGCCGAGCCGCGGGCAGGAGAGCATTGTCGGCATGGATGAGGTGCGCTGGCAGATCGGCGATGCCGTCACGCTGCAGCTCAAGGAAGCACCCGAGCTGCGTTACAACATCAGTCTGATCGGCAGCCTGGCGGGCAAGAGCGTGCTGGTGTCGGCGCCGGTCAAGGACGGCAAGTACATTCATTTGCGCGACGGCCAGATCGTGATCGTGCGCGCCTTGTCAGGCCGACGCGCCTACGCCTTTGCAACCAGCGTGCTCAAGTATCAGAACCTGCCTTATCCCTACCTGCATCTGGCCTGCCCGCGCGAAGTGCGCTGCACCGTGATCCGCCAGGACGCGCGCGTGGAAGTCGACCTGGATGCCTTCCTGACCATTGGCACGGCGCCGCCGGCAAAGATCAGCCTGCTGGATATCAGCGTCGGCGGCGTATCCGGCATCGGCACCTTTCTTGGCAGCGGCAAGGATGCCAGCGGTCGTTTGCGCTTCATCGTCAATGTCGCCGGCGAAGAGCGCGGGCTGGATCTTGATGTGGTGTTGCGAATGGTGGAGGCCGACGCTGATCCTCACTACGCCAAATACGGTCTGGAATTCGTCGACGTGTCGGCGCGCGACCGTGTCATCCTGTCGGCGTTCGTCTATCAGACCGCCAGCGAAACGGACTGACGTCGTGCCTGCAAAGCAGGTTTCTCTGCAAGGCTGGAGATGCTGCTTTTTTGCGTCGAACGGTCGCATTTCTCCCTGAATTGAGCCGGGCGCTTCGGGTAAAATGGCGGGATGAAAATTCTCATCAGCAACGACGACGGTTACCTTGCTCCAGGCCTCATTGCGCTGGCTGACGCCTTGTCCGCCATCGCCGAAATCACCGTGGTCGCGCCCGGCAGCAACCGCTCCGGCAGCTCCAATTCGCTGACGCTGGACCGGCCGTTATGGGTTGAGCGCGCCGGCAATGGTTTTTATTACCTTAACGGCACGCCGTCCGACTGCGTGCACGTCGCGCTGACCGGTTTGCTGCCGGATCGTCCCGACCTGATCGTCTCCGGCATCAATCAGGGCCAGAACATGGGCGACGACACCTTGTATTCCGGCACGGTTGCCGCAGCGACCGAAGGTTTCCTGTTTGGCATCCCGGCCATCGCGTTTTCGCAATTGCACAAAGGCTGGGAACATCTGGATAGCGCCGCACGCATCGCCCGCGAAGTGATTGAGCGCCAGTTCGACGCCATCGCTAAACCGTATCTGCTGAACGTCAACATTCCCAACCTGCCGTATGCCGAACTCAAGTCCTGCGTAGCGACGCGACTGGGCAAGCGCCATATGTCGGAGCCGGTCTACAAAATGCGTGATCCGCACGGCAAGGACATTTACTGGATCGGCCCGCCCGGTGGCGTCAAGGATGCCGGTGAGGGCACCGACTTCCATGCGACCGCGAACGGCCACGTGTCGATCACACCGTTGCAGATCGACCTGACGCACACCAGTCAGTTGGCCGACCTGAAGAAAGCGCTCGTATGACCGGCAAACCTAGCCGCTTCCCGCTGTCCTTGTCTTCCGTGGTGGAGAAGAAGGGCAAGACCGCCTCTGGCGCACCTGCGCGCACCGTGGTGACGCCGCAAACGGCAACGCGCAATGCCGCACTGGACTCTGGTCGCCTGGCTGCGAAGGCGCAGGCGGCGCGTGCTGCGCAGCAGCCGACGCCAGCTTCGCAAGCCGGCAAGCCTGCTGCAACGCCAGTCTCGCGCACGGCATTGCCGACGCCGATTGCCACGTCCAATCGCTCGGCGCCGCTGGTGTCCGAAGCGGTCCGCAAGGCCATGGTGGCGCGCGTGGCAAAGCAGGGCGTCAGCGATCAAAAGGTATTGGCGGCGATGGAGGCAGTGCCGCGCCACATGTTCATGGAGCCGGGCCTGTCGAGTCAGGCCTATATCGATGCCTCGTTGCCGATTGGACATCACCAGACCATTTCACAGCCGTATATCGTGGCGCGCATGATCGAGATCATGCGCGACAATAATAAGGGCAAGGTGCTCGATCGCGTGCTGGAAATCGGCACCGGTTGCGGCTACCAGGCGGCCGTTCTTTCGCTGGTCGCGAAAGAGGTATTCTCGATCGAGCGCATCAAGCCTCTGCACGAACTGGCCAAAACCAATTTGCGGCCGCTGCGTATCGCCAACATCCGCTTGCATTACGGAGATGGTATGCTAGGCCTGCCGCAGGTGGCGCCGTTCGACGGCATCATTCTGGCGGCGGCCGGACTGGAAGTGCCGCAGGCGCTGCTGGAACAGCTGGCGATCGGCGGGCGCCTGGTGGCGCCGGTCGGGGGGCGTCAGCAGATGTTGCAGCTCATCGAACGTATTAGTAAATTCGAGTGGACCAGCGAAACCCTGGAAGAATGCCATTTTGTGCCGCTGCGTCCGGGCACGGTGTAACAAGAAATAAAACAAGCTATTCAGAATACGGCGGCGAGCGGTTTTTTGCCTCGCCGATCCCGATGAACTTCTCGCGCAGGACGCGGGTCAACGTTATCGTTGTACAAAATTTAATGTAATGAGCATGAAAAATAATCGTCTGGTCTGGTTGGGGATTGTCGTGAGTCTGCTGGCAGGGTGTACTACCACTCCGCGCACTGCAGCTCCTGTGGTGGAACGTACGACCAGCTCGGCCAAGCCGGCGGTAGACCCCACCAAGATCGCAGCAGCGGCACCGGCGCGCCCTGAGGGAAAAGGCTATTACACGGTGAAGAAGGGCGATACGCTGTATCGCATCGCGCTGGAATCGGGGCAGAGCTATCGCGACATCGTGGCCTGGAACAATCTGACCAACGCGAACGACATCAAGGTTGATCAGGTGCTGCGCGTCTTGCCGCCTGACGGCGTTCAAACCGGCGCCGTGGTTGCTCCGGCGGCAGGCGCATCGGGTATTGAGGTCCGTCCATTGGGTGCGTCGCCTTCTGCCGGTGCTGCGCCTGCAGCGGCTGGTACAGGCGCCGGTGCCAACAAGACGGGTCCGCGCGGCGACAAGCGCGCCTATTCGGACAGCACGCTGGCCGAGCTCGAGAAGCCGGACGCCGCGCCGTCGACTGCGTCGACGGCTCCGGCAGCAGCGCCTGCTATCGCTTCTACTGCCCAAACTCCGGCCAAGGCCGATGTTGCGCATCCGGCCGAGAAGCCGGCTGCTGCTGCGGCGGCTGGTGACGACGAAGCCGTATCATGGATGTGGCCCGCCGAAGGCAAGGTTGTCGGGACTTTCGACGGTGGCAAGAAGGGTGTCGATATCGCCGGCAAGAGCGGCCAGCCGGTCATGGCGGCGGGTGCCGGGAAGGTCATGTATGCCGGCGCCGGCATCCGTGGTTACGGTAACCTCGTGATCGTCAAGCATTCCAATAATCTCTTGTCGGCTTATGCGCACAACAAGACGATACTGGTGAAGGAAGGGCAAGCTGTAACCAAGGGACAGAAGATTGCCGAGATGGGAAATTCGGATAGCGACAGCGTCAAGTTGCACTTCGAGATTCGCCAGCAGGGCAAGCCTGTCGATCCGTCGAAATACCTGCCGCCACGTTAGCGTATGAGCCCAAGCCCTCGCGATCACCTGCCAGATGATGAGTCCCGATCGGACGATCCGGTCGAGCCGTTGGAAGCAGTCGACGATCTGGAAGTCATTGACGAGGGTGAAGAGGCTGATGCCGAGGGCGAAGCAGAAGTCGTCGTCGTTGCCGAGGGCGTAGAAGAGCTCAAGAAGGTGCTGGCAGCCGAGCTGTCCACCGACACCACCCAGCACTACCTCAACCAGATCGGCACCCGGCCGCTGCTGACCGCGCCGGAAGAGCTGTATTTCGCCACGCTGGCAAAGCAGGGCGATTTCGCTTCGCGCCAGAAGATGATCGAGCATAACCTGCGCCTGGTCGTGTCGATCGCCAAACACTACATCAACCGCGGCGTTGCCTTGCTCGACCTGATCGAAGAGGGCAATCTCGGCCTCATGCGCGCTATCGACAAGTTCGAGCCTGAACGCGGATTCCGTTTCTCGACCTACGCCACCTGGTGGATTCGCCAGAGTATCGAACGCGCCATCATGAACCAGGCACGCACGGTGCGGCTGCCGGTGCACATGGTGCGCGAGCTGAATCAGATCCTGCGGGCGAAATACCATCTGGAAGCACAGCATCACGATGGCCGCGACGCTACTGCCGAAGACATTGCCCATCTGGTCGATCGCCCGGTCGAAGACGTACAGGACGTGCTGGCACTGTCCGAACATGCGGCTTCGCTGGACACGCCACTCGACAACGATCCGCAGGCCAGCCTGATCGACCTGTTGCCGGGCTCGCTCGACGAGAGTCCCGACACCAAGGCCGAATACCACGAAGTATCAATACTGATCCGCGACTGGCTTAAAAATTTGCCTGACAAGCAACGAATCGTCATTACCCGGCGCTTCGGCCTCGACAACGACGATCCCTCCACGCTGGAACAACTCGCTTCGGAGATGGGCATCACCCGTGAACGCGTGCGCCAGGTTCAGCAAGAAGCCCTTATCAAGCTCAAACGCAGCCTGCTGGCCCGTGGCGTTGGCAAGGACGCGCTGTTTTAGCTTCCCTCCGCCGACGGTATCGCCGACAATAGCGTTTTTGGTCTTTTGGCCGCGACGGCGGTCGCATCTATTTTTCTATGCAGCAAAATATCATCAATATCAAAGCCCTCGACATGGATGGGCGCGGCGTCGGTCATCTGGCGAACGAAGACGGCACCCAGGGCAAGGTGATTTTCGTCGAAGGCGCATTGCCCGGCGAACAGGTCAGCTTCCAGTCTTATCGGCGGAAACCAAAATGGGAAGCCGCCACCATGACCGCTCTGCACCGTGAATCGTCCTTGCGCGTCAAGCCGCAATGCGACTACTTCGGTCTCTGCGGCGGCTGCGCCATGCAGCATCTGGAGCCGTCGGCCCAAGTCGCGATGAAACAGCGCGTGCTCGAAGACAATCTCTGGCATCTCAGCAAACTCAAGGCGGAAACCATGTTGCGGCCGATTTACGGGCCGACCTGGGGCTACCGTTATCGCGCGCGGATTTCAGTCAAGAACGTGGTCAAGAAGGGCACCGTTCTGGTCGGTTTCCATGAAAAGAAATCGCCGTTCGTCAGCGACATGAAGACGTGCGAAATTCTGCCGCCGCACGTCTCGGCAATGCTGATGCCGTTGCGCGCGCTGATCGGTTCGCTGAGCATCATCGACCGTCTGCCGCAGATTGAACTGGCCATCGGCGAGGGCGACAACGGCGTGAAAACCACGGTCATGGTGTTGCGCGTGATGGAGCCGCCCAGCGCCGACGACGAGCTCAAGCTCAAGGCTTTTGCTGACGAGTACAAGGTTGAGTGGTGGTTGCAGCCGAAAGGTCCGGACACGGCGCATCCGTTCTATCCACCACAATCGAACTTGCACTACACGCTGCCGGAATTCGGCATCCGCATGCCGTTCAAGCCTACCGATTTCACTCAGGTCAATCACCAGATCAACCGCGTGCTGGTCGCCCGGGCCCTGCGTTTGCTCGATGTGCAGCCGGAAGATCGCGTTGCCGATCTGTTTTGCGGCCTGGGTAATTTCACCTTGCCGATCGCGACACTGGCCAGGGAAGTCGTCGGCATCGAGGGCAGCACCGCCTTGACCGAGCGCGCCGCCGAGAATGCCAAGGTCAACGCCGTTGCCGGCAAGACGGCCTTCTACTGCCGCAACCTGTTCGAGGCAAGCACGGAAGACTTCGTCGCACTGGGTAAATTTGATCGCATGTTGATCGATCCTCCACGCGAAGGTGCGCTGGAAGTCTGTAAGGCGATTGCGGGACTAGCCGGGGAGCATGCCCATCTGAAGCCGAAGCGCATCGTCTATGTTTCCTGCAATCCCGCCACGCTGGCGCGTGATGCCGGTGAGTTGGTCAGTCTGGGCGGTTATCGTCTGACACTGGCGGGCGTGGTGAACATGTTCCCGCACACGGCGCACGTGGAATCCATGGCGGTGTTTGATTTGCCCGAATGAGTTTTCCCGGAGACGCCATGAAAAAAGCCGACCTGAAGGTCGGCTTTTTATTTGAGGCTGTCTGCTGCGCGATCAGTCGCGATTGCCGCCCACGATGCCAAGGATCGAGAGCAGGTTGACGAACACGTTATAGACATCCAGGTAGATCGCCAAAGTGGCCGAAATGTAATTGGTTTCGCCGCCGTTGATGACTTGTTGCACATCAAACAGGATATACGCCGAGAAAATCGCGATGGCCACCACCGAAATGGTCAGTTGCAGCGCCGGCAGTTGCAGGAAGATATTGGCCAGGGATGCAACGATAATCACCAGCACGCCGGCGAACAGCCATTTGCTCATGCCCGAAAAATCACGTTTGGACACGGTCGCCACCGTCGCCATAACGCCGAAAATCAGCGCGGTGCCGCCGAATGCAGTCATGATCAGCTGGGCTCCATTGGAGTAGCCCAGCGTGTATTCGATCAGGCGCGACAGCATCAGGCCCATGAAGAAGGTGAAGCCGAGCAGGACGGCGACGCCCAAACCGGAATTCTTGGTCTTTTCGATTGCGTAGAAGAAACCGAAGGCCACCGCCATGAACACCACGAAACCGATCATCGGGCTGCCGGCGAACAGGCTCAGATGGAACTGTACTCCCAGCCATGCGCCCAGAACGGTCGGGATCATCGACAATGCGAGCAGCCAGTATGTGTTGCGCAGCACGCGATTGCGGGCCACGGCGCCTGTGTTCAGGTTTTCAAGTGTGTTTTGCGAGTAATTGTTCATTCGTCCTCCGGTAGCGTTAAATGCGAACAGAGCATAGCACGACGCTCACCGCATGAGACATCGCCGCAAGAGTGAAGTTCGGCAGTGGAAGCGGGTAATTTTTGTCAGTTTGTCATGCTTTAACGCGAATTAGGCTGATAAATGGTCGTTTCGTGGTAGAATTAAAGGTTGATTGAATTGTTAATTAACGGCTTTAACCCTTTCTTTTTATTGGAGTTTTTACACATGGCAATTGAACGCACCCTGTCGATTATCAAACCGGACGCAGTTGCGAAAAACGTGATCGGTCAGATTTATACCCGTTTCGAAAACGCCGGCCTGAAAATCATCGCTGCGCGCATGATTCACTTGTCGCGTGCCGAAGCTGAAGGTTTCTACGCGGTTCACCGCGAGCGTCCATTCTTCAAGGATCTGGTCGACTTCATGGTCTCCGGTCCTGTGATCGTGCAAGCCCTGGAAGGCGAAAACGCCATCCTGAAGCACCGCGACCTGATGGGCGCAACCGATCCGAAGAAGGCAGAAAAAGGCACAATCCGCGCCGATTTCGCTGATTCGATCGACGCCAACGCAGTGCACGGTTCCGACGCAGCAGAAACAGCCAAGGTTGAAATTTCGTATTTCTTCCCAGCGCTGAACATCTACTCGCGTTAATTTGTAGCAAGTTGTCCTTGATGTTTAGTGATCTATGCATCAAGGTTAACGAAAAGTGGTACATGTCATGACAACAGCTCTCACCAATCTGCTGGATCTGGATCCCGCGCAACTCGTCGCTTACTGTGGCGAGTTGGGTGAGAAGCCGTTTCGCGCCAAACAATTGCAACGTTGGATACACCAATACGGCGTTGCCGATTTTGCCGAGATGACCGATCTCGCCAAGTCGCTGCGTGAAAAGCTGTCGACGCGGGCCCATGTGACCGCTCCGGCCATCATCAGCGACCATACTTCTACCGACGGCACTCGCAAATGGCTGGTGGATGTCGGCAACGGCAATGCCGTTGAAACCGTATTCATTCCCGAAGAAAACCGCGGCACCCTGTGCATTTCGACCCAGGCCGGCTGTGCGGTCAATTGCCGTTTCTGTTCGACTGGCAAGCAAGGCTTCAACCGCAATCTGAGCGTCGGCGAAATCATCGGCCAGTTGTGGATGGCCGAGTTTGAGCTGCGCAAGACCAAGGGTGTCGAAGCGGGCCCCAAAGGCGAGCGCCAGATCACCAACGTGGTGATGATGGGCATGGGTGAGCCTTTATTGAATTTTGAACCTACCGTTACCGCCTTGAAGCTGATGCTCGACGACAACGCGTACGGTCTTTCGCGCCGCCGCGTGACCTTGTCCACCAGCGGCGTGGTGCCGATGATCGACAAGCTGTCGCAGGAATGTGCGGTGGCGCTGGCGGTGTCGCTGCATGCGTCCAACGATACATTGCGCGACGGCCTGATCCCCTTGAACAAGAAGTACCCGCTGCATGAATTGATGGCGGCGTGCAAGCGCTATCTCGAATTCGCGCCGCGTGATTTCGTGACGTTCGAATATTGCATGCTGGACGGCGTCAACGACAGCGACGCGCATGCGCGCGAACTGGTGGCGCTGGTGCAGGGCGGCGGCGACGCCAAGGCTGCAGTGCCATGCAAGTTCAATCTGATTCCGTTCAATCCATTCCCTGAATCGGGATTGAAGCGCTCGCACAATCCGCGTATCAAGGCGTTTGCCCAGATCCTCATGGATGCCGGTATCGTCACGACGATTCGCAAAACCCGCGGCGATGATATCGATGCCGCATGCGGTCAGTTGGCCGGCGAGGTCAAAGATCGCACCCGCGTGCAGGAGCGTATGCAGAAGATGACCGAATATCAGCAAAAATTCGGCAAGGATTTTGGCCGCATCGTGGAGATATCCGAGTGAGGAAACACTGGCAGACCAGCGTGATTGTCTTGCTGCTGGCGCCTGCTTTGCTGCTGACCGGATGTGCTTCTGCCAAAACGGACAAGACTGCTGCCGGCGACGATATGCCAGTGTCGCCGTACCGTGCAAACGTTCAGGCTGACGCTCAGAAGCGTGCCGATATTCGTTTGCAACTGGCGATCGGTTATTACGAGCAGCGCCAGTTTGCCGTGACGGTTGAAGAGGCCGGCCTGGCATTGCAGGCGGTCCCCGATTTTGCCGAGGCCTATGGCATGCGCGCGCTGGCGTTCATGGAAATGGGCCGCAGCAGGCAGGCTGAAGCCGATTTCCGCCAGGCGCTGAATCTCTCGCCCGGCAATCCGGATTTCGCCAATAATTACGGCTGGTTCCTTTGCAATAATGGCCGCGCAGCCGATGCGATACCGTACTTCGAGGCGGCAGTCGCGCAGCCGGCTTATCGTTCGCCGGGCAAGGCGCTCGCCAATGCCGGTGCATGCAGCCTGAAGCTGCAGAATGCCGCAGCGGCAGAGCGTTATTTTGCACAGGCGTTCCAGTATGAGCCGGCCAGTCTGGCGACCAATGTGAATTTGACCAGGATTTACTTTGACCGGAATGAGTTCGAGCGTGCGCGCTTCCACATCGGTCTGGCGGCAAAAAATGATGTCTTGAATGTCGATGCACTATGGCTAGCCATCAAGATTGAACGTAAACTAGGCAATCAATCAGCCGAAAATGAACTGGCGGTGCAGTTGCGCCGTCGCTATCCGTCTTCGTCAGAATACGCGGCTTATCAACGTGGAGCATTTGATGAGTGATCAGCAGGGAAATGAAGCGCCAATCTCCGGTTTCGGATCGGAGGCAGAAGAGGTAAGGCAAGTGGCATTACCCGGAGCGCTATTGGCTGCGCAACGTCAGGCCAAGGGGTGGTCTGTGGAACACGCCGCGAGTCAGTTGAAATTCGCCACGCGTCAGGTGATCGCGCTGGAGGACGACAATTATGCGGCGTTGCCGGGGCCGGTCATCGTACGCGGCTTTGTGCGCGCCTATGCCAAGCTGCTGGGGCTGGACGCCAACGCGCTGGTGGCATTGTTGCCGCAGGACGGTCCTGCACACACAGGACATATAACACCACAGCGCACACTGTCGACGCCGTTTTCGGAGTCGCCGCTTCCGCTGGGTAATCGCAGCAGGGTGTCGCCAGGTCTGGTGATTGGGGGTGTGCTGGTGGTATTGCTGGTCGGCGCTGCCGCAGTAATCCATCGAACCGATGCGTTCAACGATGTGCCGCAATTGGCATGGTTGAAGCAGGTCCCCAAGACAACTTCGGAAGAGCCGGCGGCAGCGCCGGTGCAAGCCGATGCCCAGCAGGACTTGCCGCCTGAAGTACAGGATGGTTCCGACAAGAGCAAGCTCGAAAAGGTTGAATCGGCCGTGACGAGTGCTGCCGGCTCGGCCAGTTCGGCGATTACCAATGTTTCCGAGCGCGTGGCCAGCGCGGTGGCGCCAAGTGCGCCGCAGCCGGGGCCGGCCGCTGTCAAGCCGGTCGCCGAGTCGGCACAACCGAAAGTCGCGGTAGCGCCGGTAAGCTCCGGATCGCCGGTGACCGGAAGCCTGAACATCAGCAACAGCAAGGATTTGCTTCGCCTTACCTTCCGCGAGGATTCGTGGGTGGAAATCCGCCGTGGCGACAAGTCGACCATGATTTCTCGCCTGCTCAAGGCCGGCACCACCGAGTCGTTTGATATCAACGAGCCGGTGACGCTGGTGGTCGGTAATGCGGCCGGCGTCGACGCCAGTCTGCGTGGTTCCAGACTGGATCTGGAAACCGGCAGCAGCAGCAACGTGGCTCGTCTGAGCCTGAAATGAATTTGAAGAATTTGAAATAACGCACGTATGTCATCTTCGCCTTTCCCGATCGCATCCGGCCCGTTGGGTCGCCGTCAAAGTCGCCGCGCCGTCATCCGGTACGGTGAGCGCGAAGTGGCGGTCGGCGGCGGTGCGCCGGTCATGGTGCAATCCATGACCAATACGGACACCGCCGACGCCATCGGCACGGCGATCCAGATCAAGGACCTGGCCCGCGCCGGCTCGGAAGTGGTGCGCATCACCGTCAATTCGCCGGAAGCGGCAGCGGCGGTGCCGGCGATTCGCGAGCAACTTGATCGCATGGGCGTGGACGTGCCGCTGGTGGGCGATTTCCATTACAACGGCCACACGCTGCTCAACGACTATCCCGATTGCGCCAAGGCGCTGTCGAAGTACCGCATCAACCCCGGCAATGTCGGTAAGGGCGCCAAGCGCGACAGTCAATTCGCGCAGATGATCGAAGCGGCTTGCCGCTACGACAAGCCGGTGCGCATCGGCGTCAACTGGGGCAGCCTGGATCAGGCGCTGCTGGCGCGCATCATGGATGAAAATGCCGGACGCGCGGAACCATGGCCGGCGCAGGCCGTGATGTACGAAGCGTTGGTGACTTCGGCTATCGAAAACGCCCAGCGTGCGGAAGAACTGGGCTTGGCTGGCGACAAGATCATCTTGTCGTGCAAGGTATCAGGCGTTCAGGATCTGATCGCGGTGTACCGCGAACTGGCGCGTCGTTGCGACTATCCGCTGCATCTCGGTCTGACCGAAGCAGGTATGGGCAGCAAGGGTATCGTCGCCTCGACGGCGGCCCTGTCGGTGTTGCTGCAAGAAGGCATCGGCGACACCATCCGCATTTCGCTGACGCCGGAACCGGGCGGCGACCGCACCCGTGAAGTCATTGTCGGCCAGGAAATCCTGCAGACGATGGGCTTGCGCAAGTTCACGCCGATGGTAATCGCTTGCCCCGGCTGCGGTCGTACGACATCGACCGTGTTCCAGGATCTGGCGGACAAGATCCAGACCTACCTGCGTGAGCAAATGCCGCAGTGGAAGGGCGTGTATCCCGGCGTCGAAAGCATGAACGTCGCCGTCATGGGCTGCATCGTCAACGGCCCCGGTGAATCCAAGCATGCGAACATCGGCATCAGCTTGCCCGGCACCGGCGAATCGCCTGCCGCGCCGGTATTCATCGATGGTGAGAAGCGCATGACCTTGCGCGGTGAACGCATCGCCGAAGAATTCCAAACCATTGTGCTGGATTACGTACAAACGCATTACGGCAAGCAAACCGCGGCCTGAGCTGTTATCGGAGGCGCCGCCTGGACAGGCTGCCGCCGGCTGGCCTGTGACTGAATAAACCTGAAAATCATTAGCATGTCTGAAAACAAGAAAATCGAAAAAATTGTCGGCGTCAAAGGAATGAACGACATCCTCCCGGCTGACGCGCCGCTGTGGGAACTGTTCGAGAACACCGTGCATTCGGTGCTCAAGAGTTACGGATTTCAGCAGATCCGCACGCCGATCGTCGAACCGACCGCCTTGTTCTCGCGGGGCCTCGGAGAAGTCACCGACATCGTCGAGAAAGAAATGTATTCCTTCACCGATTCGATGAACGGCGACAACCTGACCCTGCGTCCGGAAAGCACCGCCAGCGTGGTGCGCGCGGCGCTCGAGCACAACCTCACTTACGATGGTCCGAAGCGTCTCTGGTACGCGGGTCCGATGTTCCGCCATGAACGCCCGCAGCGCGGACGCTATCGTCAGTTCCATCAGGTCGGTGCGGAAGCGCTCGGTTTCACCGGTCCGGACATCGACGCCGAACTGATCATGATGTGCCAGCGCCTGTGGGATGACCTTGGTCTGGAAGACATTCGTCTGGAGCTGAACTCCATCGGTGACGCCGAAGAGCGCAGCAAGCATCGTGCCGACCTGATTGCTTATTTCGAGCAGCACCAGGAGCTGCTTGATACCGATGCCCAGCGTCGCCTGCATTCGAACCCGCTGCGCATTCTCGACACCAAGAATCCGACCATGCAAGACATGGTCAACGGAGCGCCCAAGCTGCTCGACTATCTCGGTGAGGAATCGCGCGCGCACTTCGAAGGCGTGCAAAAGATCCTGAATCACAACAACATTCCGTTCACGATCAATCCGCGCCTGGTGCGCGGCATGGACTATTACAACCGCACGGTGTTCGAGTGGGTCACCGACCAGCTCGGTTCGCAAGGCACGGTATGCGGCGGCGGACGCTACGATCCGCTGATCGAAATGTTCGGCGGCAAGCCGACGCCGGCCTGCGGTTTCGCCATGGGCGTGGAGCGTTTGCTGGAACTGATGAAAGCAAGCGGCGAGCAATACGCACCGAACCAATGCGACGTCTACATGGTCCACCAGGGCGACGAAGCACAGCTGCAATCCTTCGTGCTGGCGGAAAGATTACGCGGTGCCGGGCTGGATGTTGTGCTACATTGCGCATCGGCGAGCGCGGGCGGCAGCTTCAAGTCGCAGATGAAGAAAGCCGACGCCAGCGGCGCGGCATTTGCGGTCATTCTCGGTGAAGACGAGGTCAATAACGCGACGGCCACCGTCAAGACCCTGCGTGCAGTCGAAGGCGAAAGCAATCAGGTCACGATTCCATTTGACGGCGTGACCGACTATGTCGTTGAACAAATCGTCGGCGACCACGACCACGATCATGATCACGTGCATTACCACCCTTAATTTCTGAACCACTTTTAGACTTATTTCATGGCATACGATCTCGAAGAACAAGAACAGCTTGCTTCCATCAAGGCATGGTGGAGCAAGTACGGCAATCTTCTGACCTGGGTGTTGATCGTCGCGCTGGCCGCCTACGGTGCCTGGAGCGGCTGGAATTTGTATCAACGCAAGCAATCCCAGCAAGCTTCGCAGCTCTATGAAGAGCAGCAAAAGGCGGCCGAGGCCAAAGACGGTGCCAAAGTGCTGCGCGCAGCGACCGACATGCAGGACAAGTTCAGTGGTACGGCTTACGCACAGATGAGCGCGCTGGTCGCCGCCAAGTCAGCTTTCAACGCCAACGACACCCAAACCGCCAAGAAACAATTGCAATGGGTCATCGACCATGGTCGTGACGCCGAGTACAAGGCGATCGCATCGATCCGCCTGGCCGGTTTGCTGCTGGATGCAAAGGCTTATGATGATGCGCTCAAGCTGCTGGCGGGTGATTTTCCGGTGCAGTTTGCCGGTGCCGTTGCCGATCGCAAGGGCGACATTCTGGTGGCACAGGACAAGCGCGACGAAGCACGCGTCGCTTACCAACTGGCGCTGGACAAGACCGATGAGCGCAATCCGGGCCGCCAGTTGATTCAACTGAAGCTCGACGCCATCGGTGGTACGCCGGCCAAGGCTGCAGCCTGAGCATCGCCATAAAAACACTCCAACATCGTGAAATCCGGTAAGAGGAAAAACCATATGCGTCGTGAGTCACAAGTCGTATCCAAGCGCACAGCGTCCCTGGCGATCAAGCTGAGCGCGCTGGCGGCTGTAGCCTTGTTGTCGGGCTGCTCGCTGTTTTCGAGCAAGAAGGAAGTCAATCCGCCTGCAGCGCTGGTCGAGTTCAAGCAAACCTTACGTACGCAAACCGTCTGGACTGCATCCGTCGGAAAAGCCGGCGTGTTCCAGTTCAGCCCGGTCTTCGCCGGCGGCAGCGTGTTCGCTGCAGGCGCCGATGGCGCCGTGGTACGGCTGAATGCATCCACCGGTCAGACTGTGTGGCGCGTCAATGCCGGTTCGTCCCTGACGGCCGGTGTCGGCAGCGATGGCAACGTGATTGCGGTGGTGGGTGAAAAGGGCGTTGTACAGGCCTTTGACGGCAACGGCAAGTCGCTCTGGAAAGCCCAGGCGCCCAGCGAAGTCCTGTCGGCGCCAGTCGTAGGTTCGGGGCTGGTGCTGGTGCGCAGCATCGACAATCGTGTTACCGCATTTGACGCCGAAAACGGCGCCCGTCGCTGGACCGTGCTGCGTCCTTTGCCGGCGCTGACACTGCGCACTGCGCCGGGCATCGTGCTCGATTCGCAAACCGCCTACGTCGCATTGCCGGGCGGCCGCTTGTCGGCGCTGGCACTGAACAACGGCGGCCCACGCTGGGAAGTCGCCGTCGGTGATCCGAAGGGCACTACCGAACTTGAGCGTATCGCTGACGTGTCGGGCGTGCCGGGATTGGGCGTGCGCGATGTCTGCGCGGTGGCTTATCAAGGTCGCATCGGCTGCTTCGATGTCGCTAACGGCAATGTACGCTGGGTCAAGGATTTCTCCAGCGAATCGGGTCTGACGCTGGATGACCGTTTCGTGTTTTCGGCCGATGACAAGGGTGGCGTGACGGAGTTTGCCCGTGACACCGGCGCCGCGCTGTGGCGCAACGCCAAACTGGCCTATCGACGCCTGTCGCCGCCGATTGCAGTTGGCAAAGCAGTCGCAGTAGGCGATTATCAGGGTTATATCCATTTCCTGTCGCGCGATGACGGTTCGTTCGTCGCCCGTACAAGCACCGACGGCAGCCCGATTCAGGTGACGCCGATTGCCGCTGGGCAAGCCGTCGTTTTTCAAACTCAAGCAGGAACAGTCGTCGCCTTGGCGGCAGAATAATATTTAATGAAGCCGGTTATTGCACTTGTTGGTCGTCCCAATGTCGGTAAGTCGACATTGTTTAATCGGCTCACCCGTTCACGTGATGCGCTGGTCGCAGACATGCCCGGGCTGACCCGGGATCGTCACTACGGCGAAGGCCGGGTCGGCGAACGCCCCTTTTTGGTGATTGACACCGGCGGTTTCGAGCCGGTGGCCAAAGAGGGCATCATGTTTGAAATGGCCAAACAGACCAAGCAGGCGGTGGTCGAGGCCGATGTCGTGATATTCATTGTCGATGGTCGTCAAGGCCTGACGCCGCACGATAAAACCATTACTGATTTCCTGCGCAAGTCGGGCCGTTCGGTCATGCTGGTGGTCAATAAGGCCGAGGGCATGAAGTACACGTCCGTCACCGCCGACTTCTACGAGCTGGGCCTGGGCGATCCGTATGTGATTTCCGCTGCGCACGGCGATGGCGTCGCCGACTTGGTGGATGAAGCACTGGATATCGCGCTGGCCCAACGTCCGGATCTCGGCGAAGAAGTCGATACCGCGCGCGGCATCAAGATCGCCATTGTCGGTCGTCCGAACGTGGGAAAATCGACGCTGGTCAATACCTTGCTTGGCGAAGAACGCGTCATCGCTTTCGACATGCCGGGGACGACTCGCGACTCGATCGAAATTCCCTTCGAGCGCGATGGCAAGCAATATACGCTGATCGACACCGCCGGTATCCGCCGGCGCGGCAAGGTGTTCGAAGCAATCGAGAAATTCTCGGTGGTGAAGACCCTGCAATCGATTTCGGAAACCAACGTGGTCTTGCTGCTGCTCGATGCGCAACAGGACATTTCGGAGCAGGACGCGCATATTGCCGGCTTCGTGCTGGAGTCCGGCCGCGCACTGGTGGTGGGCGTCAACAAGTGGGACGGCCTGCAAAGCGATCGCCGCGACGAGATCAAGATGGACCTGGAGCGCAAGCTCAGTTTCCTGTCGTTCGCCAAGTTCCACTTCATCTCCGCGCTGAAGTCGACCGGCATCGGCCCGGTCATGAAATCCATCGACTCGGCCTATGCCGCAGCGATGTCCAATCTGACTACGCCGAAGCTCACGCGGGCGCTGATCGAAGCGGTCGAACATCAACAGCCGCGCCGCAAAGGCTCGATCCGACCCAAATTGCGCTACGCCCACCAGGGCGGCATGAATCCTCCGATCGTGGTGATCCACGGCAACGCCCTTGAAGGCGTGGATGACAGCTACAAACGTTATCTCGAAAAGCATTTTCGTGAAACTTTCTCGTTGGTTGGCACTCCACTCCGTATCGAGTTCCGCTCGAGCAAGAATCCTTTCGCGCGCCCAGATAAATAATCTCGAATCTTGGCGGTCGGTTGGAAATCGTTTACATTCATAACGCATAGATTGGTAAAGCACTTGAAATTTTGTCAGGTGCCTCCAAATCCTAATCACAACAACACAGTGGAGCTGCCATGAGCAACAAAGGGCAATTGTTACAAGACCCATTTCTTAATGCCTTAAGAAAAGAACACGTCCCCGTCTCGATCTATCTGGTCAACGGGATCAAGCTGCAAGGTCATGTTGAGTCGTTCGACCAATATGTCGTTCTCCTGCGCAATACAGTCACTCAAATGGTGTACAAGCACGCCATTTCTACCGTCGTACCAGCCCGCGCTGTGAATCTGAGCCTCGATTCGGCAGAAGCGGAATAATGGTTTATCCAGCCGGCGCCACGCCGTGTGCATACTGATATGCGTGCCGCGCTAGTCGGCCTGGATTTCGGCAAAAGTGATTTTGCCGCGAGTCTGGATGAGTTATTCCTGCTGGCCAAGTCCGCTGGCGCGGAGCCTGTTACCACCGTAACAGGCAAACGCGCCAGTCCGGATGCCGCCCTGTTTGTCGGGTCCGGCAAGGCGCAAGAGATTGCGGATGCAGTCGCTGATCTGCAATTGGACATCGTCATCTTCAATCACGCCTTATCGCCTGCGCAACAGCGCAATCTCGAACGGGTGCTGAAAACACGGGTGCTTGATCGCACCAGCCTGATCCTCGATATTTTCGCCCAACGCGCCAAGAGCCATGAAGGCAAGGTGCAGGTTGAACTTGCCCAGTTACAGCATCTGGCGACGCGCCTGATTCGCGGCTGGACTCACTTGGAGCGACAAAAGGGCGGTATCGGCTTGCGCGGCCCGGGCGAAACCCAGCTCGAAACCGACCGTCGCCTGCTCGGCGATCGCGTCAAGGCCTTGCGCGCGCAACTGGCCAAGTTGCATCGCCAGCATGCCACACAGCGACGGGCCCGTGGCCGCAATGACACCTTCTCGGTGTCGCTGGTCGGTTACACCAACGCCGGCAAATCCACGGTGTTCAATGCCATGGCCAAAGCCGGTGTCTATGCCGCCAATCAGCTGTTCGCGACGCTCGATACGACGTCGCGCCGGGTGTATCTTGGTGAGGTAGGCCATGTTGTCATTTCCGATACGGTCGGTTTCATTCGTGAGTTGCCTCACCAACTGGTGGCGGCGTTTCGCGCCACGCTCGAAGAGACCATTCACGCTGATCTGCTGCTGCATGTTGTCGATGCGGCAAGCCCGGTGCGCATGGAGCAAATCGAGCAGGTGAATCTGGTTCTTAAGGAGATCGGCGCTGATCATATTCCTCAGATTCTGGTCTGGAACAAGATCGATGCCGCTGAGCTGGAACCGGCAATTGAGCATGATGAGTATGGTAGAATCCACCGGGTTTTTGTCAGTGCAAAAACCGGTGCCGGCCTGGATTTGTTGCGGCAGGCAATTGCCGACTCACTCAGGTCGTCGATCGAGGCACGCAGGGGCGCCCGGTCTCAGATTCCCGATTCTCAAGATGTGCGTGACGTGTACGATGTGCGCGATACACACGACACAAACGATACGCACGCGCATTAATCTGTTGGCTTGAACCGCCACAGCTGGTCGTCCAGGCGGTTCTCGAAGTTGGCGGGCATTCCCTCTTTTGATTTTTTCAATTACTAAGCCGGATCGCAACGCATGCTCGTTTCTCTATTCAAAAAACTCGGTATAAAGTTTTCGTTGAACGACCCTCAATGGGGGCGCGGTTCACAAGACGACAACAACCGTCAAAATCAGAACAACGGCAACAATGGCAAAAAGCCGGAAGATGGTCCTCCCGACCTCGATCAGCTATGGCGTGATTTCAATCAACGCCTGAGCCGGCTGTTTGGCAAACGCGGTGGCGGCGGTTCGGATAACGGCGACGGCGGCGGCTTCAATCGCGGCGATATCAAGGGCGCCGGTATCGGCGCCGGCGTGATCGCCGTCATCGTCGCATTCCTGTGGCTGGCCAGCGGCTTCTTCATCGTGCAGGAGGGGCAGACCGCAGTCGTCATGACCTTCGGCAAATACAGCCACACCACCTTGCCGGGTTTTAACTGGCGCTGGCCTTATCCGGTGCAAAGCCACGAGATCGTCAACGTCTCGCAGGTGCGCACGGCGGAAATCGGCTATCGCAGCAACGCCAAGAACAAGCAGTTGAAGGAAGCGTTGATGCTGACTGACGATGAGAACATCATCGACATCCAGTTCGCCGTTCAATACAAGCTCAAGAACGCCGCAGAATGGCTGTTCAACAACCGCGACCAGGACGAGACCGTACGTCAGGTCGCCGAGACCGCGATTCGCGAGATCGTCGGCCGCAGCAAGATGGACTTCGTGTTGTACGAAGGCCGTGAAAAGGTGGCGCTCGACGTTGGTCAACTGATGCAGCAAATCCTTGATCGCTATAAATCGGGTGTGCAGATCACCAACGTCACTATGCAGGGTGTGCAACCGCCTGAACAGGTGCAGGCGGCATTCGACGACGCCGTCAAGGCAGGGCAGGACCGCGAGCGTCAGAAGAATGAAGGCCAGGCCTATGCCAACGATGTGATTCCGAAGGCTAGCGGCGCGTCTTCACGCCTGTTGGAAGAAGCCGAAGCCTACCGTTCGCGCATCGTCGCCAACGCCGAAGGCGATGCCGCGCGCTTCAAGCAAGTGCTCGAGGAATACCAGAAAGCGCCGGCTGTGACGCGTGACCGTATGTATCTGGAAACCATGCAGCAGATCTTCTCCAACACGACTAAGGTCATGGTGGATGCCAAGAGCGGCAACAACTTGCTGTATCTGCCGCTGGACAAGCTGATCCAGCAATCCGATAACGCCGCCGCGGCAGCAAAGCCTGCGACTGCGCCTGCAGGATCATCATCCGCTGCTTCGCCAACACTTCCAGGAACAGATCCAGTGTATTCCACAGATGCCCAACGTGATTCCCGCAACCGGGATGCGCGTGATTCCCGCGATCGGGAGGTACGCTAATGAGCCGCCTGATTACCAGCATCATCGTCGCCGTCATCGCCATCTGGCTGGTGTCGACCACCGTTTTCATCGTTGAGCAGCGCCAGTCGGCCATCGTCTTCGCCCTTGGTGAAGTCAAGCAGGTGGTGACCGAGCCGGGTCTGCACTTCAAGCTGCCGCCGCCGTTCCAGAACGTGATCTACATCGACAAGCGCATCCAGACCCTGGATACGCCTGACGCCGACCGTTTTATCACGGCCGAAAAGAAAAACGTCCTGGTGGACTCCTTCGTCAAATGGCGCATCGTTGATCCACGCCTGTACTTCATCAGCTTCGGTGGCGATGAGCGTCGCGCTCAAGATCGCCTGTCGCAAATCGTCAAGGCTGCATTGAACGAAGAAATCACCAAGCGCACCGTGCGCGAAGTGATCTCTGGTGAGCGCGGCAAGGTGATGGACGCGATCCAGCGCAAGGTCGCTCTTGAGGCCAAGCAGATCGGCGCCGAGATTATCGACGTGCGCCTGCGCCGCGTCGACTATGTCGACCAGATCAATAATTCGGTGTACGACCGCATGAAATCCGAGCGTGCCCGCGTTGCCAACGAATTGCGTTCCACCGGCGCCGCCGAGTCGGAAAAGATTCGCGCCGATGCCGACCGCCAGCGCGTGGTTATCCTGGCTGAAGCTTATCGTGATGCGGAAAAGATCCGCGGCGCAGGCGATGCCAAGGCTTCGCAGGTCTACGCCCAGGCATTCGGACAGAATCCCGAGTTCTTCAAGTTCTATCGCAGCCTCGAGGCTTATCGCGCCAGTTTCAAGAACCGTCACGACCTGATGGTAGTGGACCCCAACTCCGAGTTCTTCAAATATTTCAAGGGCGTGGGAGGCGTGAGCGCCAAGAAATAAGCCACGACCCGTTCGTGGTATACAATATCGGGTTGCGCGAACAGAAAAACGGATGCCGCCGGCATGGGGTGTCCTTCTGTTTTTGTTGACCTGAATTGTTGTCTGCTGTTTCTGTCGTTTCTTTTCGTTTCTTTCGAGTATTTGTTTCCCCAGCATTGATGTGATGTGCTCCAGGCATACGCTTCTTCGGACGCGTGTGCCTTGCCGCGTGTGGCGGGGTTTGCCTGGTTTTGCCTGAGTTCACCCTGAGCATGCCGGGGTTTGTTTCAGATATATTTTTTGATTGAATTGTTTTATGCCTAACTGGCTTCTTCCTGAAAACATTGCCGACGTCCTGCCGTCCGAAGCGCGCAAGATTGAAGAGCTGCGTCGCCGCATGCTCGACAATTTCCGCCTGTACGGCTACGAGATGGTCATGCCGCCGCTGCTCGAATACCTTGAGTCGCTGCTGACCGGCGCCGGTCAGGACACCGACTTGCGCACCTTCAAGCTGGTTGATCAGCTGTCGGGCCGCACGCTCGGGATTCGTGCCGACATGACCACGCAAGTCGCGCGCATCGACGCGCATTTGCTCAACCGCGATTCCGTCACGCGCCTGTGTTATGCCGGCAGCGTGTTGCATACCCGTCCTTCCGGCTTGCACGCCACGCGCGAACCGCTGCAGATCGGCGCCGAAATCTACGGCCACGCCGGCCTCGAAGCCGATGCTGAAATCCAGGCACTGGCGCTGGCGTCGCTGGCACTCGCCGGCATCGGCAAGGTGCGCCTGGATCTGTGCCACGTCGGCGTGCTGCGCGCCATCATTGCCAACGACGAGAAGGCGGCCAAGCAGGCGGCGCAATTGTTCGGCCTGCTGGAAGCCAAGGACATTCCTGGTCTGCAGATATTGACAAAAGACTATCTGCCGGCCACGCGTGACGCCTTGCTGGCACTGCCGGGCCTGTACGGCGACATCGAGGTGATCGCACGTGCACGCAAGGCCTTGCCGGCGCTGCCGGGCATCGCCCAGGCGCTCGACGAACTGCAGGCGCTGGCGCAACTGGCCGGCGAAGCCAACGTCACCATCGACCTGGCCGACCTGCGCGGTTACCACTATCACAGCGGCGTGATGTTCGCGGCGTATGTGCCGGGCCTGCCCAATGCAGTGGTGCGCGGCGGCCGTTACGACCATGTCGGTGAAGCATTCGGACGCGCCCGCCCGGCGACCGGTTTTTCCATGGATTTGCGTGAACTGGCTCGCCTGATGCCGGGTGCGGAACGAAAAGCTGCAATTCGTGCGCCATGGGGTACCGAGGCAGGTTTGCGTGAGAAAATAGCGGAATTGCGCCGCGCCGGGGAAATCGTGATTCAAAGTCTCCCGGGACACGAGAACGACCAGGACGAATTCGACTGCGACCGTGCAGTGGAACTCAGCAATGGAAATTGGATTATCAAAAATTTGGGTTAAGCCATGTTACAGAAAAGCAATGCAAAGAATGTCGTCGTCATCGGTACGCAGTGGGGCGATGAAGGTAAAGGTAAGATCGTCGATTGGCTGACCGATCACGCCCAGGGCGTGGTGCGTTTCCAAGGCGGCCACAATGCGGGCCATACGCTGGTCATCGGCGGCAAGAAGACTGCGCTGCAATTGATTCCGTCCGGCATCATGCGTGCCGGCGTGGCTTGCTACATCGGCAATGGCGTGGTGTTGTCCGTGCCTGATCTGCTGCGTGAAATCGACAAGCTGGAAGCTGCCGGCGTCGAAGTCGCGTCGCGTCTGAAGGTGTCCGAAGCCTGTCCGTTGATCCTGCCTTATCACGTGGCACTCGACGTGGCGCGTGAAGCTGCACGCGGCGCCGCCAAGATCGGCACTACCGGAAAGGGCATCGGCCCGGCCTACGAAGACAAGGTCGCCCGTCGCGCCATCCGCGTGGCCGATCTGCTCAACGAAAAGCGCTTCGCTGAAAAGCTGCTGGAAAACCTGGACTACCACAACTTCGTCCTGACCCAGTACCTGAAGACCCAGCCGGTCGACTTCCAGAAGACTCTGGACGATGCGCTGGCCAATGTGCCGCGCCTGAAGCCGATGGTCGCCGACGTCTCCAACGATCTGCATATCGCCAACCAGAACGGTTCCAACCTGCTGTTCGAAGGCGCGCAAGGCAGCCTGCTGGACGTTGACCACGGCACCTATCCGTTCGTCACCTCGAGCAACTGTGTGGCCGGCAACGCCGCCGCCGGCGCAGGCGTCGGTCCCGACATGTTGCACTACGTCATGGGTATCACCAAGGCTTACACCACACGCGTCGGTTCGGGTCCGTTCCCGGCTGAACTGCCGACCGATGAAGGCGTCGGCAAGCATCTGGCTTCCGTCGGTCACGAATTCGGCACCGTCACCGGTCGTGCACGCCGCTGCGGCTGGTTCGACGCCGCGTTGCTGAAGCGTTCGGTACAGATCAACGGCGTGTCCGGCATGTGCCTGACCAAGCTGGACGTGCTGGACGGCCTCGAGTCGCTCAAGCTGTGCACCGGCTACACACTGAACGGCAAGACCGTCGATATCTTCCCGGTCGGGGCTGAAGAAGCCGCTGCCTGCGTGCCGATCTACGAAGAAATGCCGGGCTGGAAAGAATCGACCGTCGGCGTACAATCGCTGGACGGCCTGCCGAAGAACGCTCGCGCATACATCGAACGCATCCAGGAACTGGTCGGTGTGCCTATCGACATGATTTCGACCGGTCCGGATCGCGAAGAGACCATCGTCCTGCGCCATCCGTTCAAGTAATCCAGTCAAGCAACTCCGTACGACGAGTATCAATAATGAAAATATCCGACGACAAAGACCTGTGGGTCTCCTGGGATGACTACAACCGCAGCATCGAAAAGCTGGCCCTGAAAGTGCACGAATCGGGCTGGCAATTCGATCAGGTCCTGTGCCTCGCGCGTGGCGGCCTGCGCCCGGGCGATGTGTTCTCGCGCATCTTCGATGTGCCGCTGGCGATCCTGTCGACCAGCTCCTACCGTGAAGCTGCTGGCACCATCCGCAGCAGCCTGGACATCGCCAAATACATCACCATCACCAAGGGCAGCCTGTCGGGCCGCGTCTTGCTGGTGGACGATCTGGTCGATTCCGGCGTGACGCTGCAAAAGGTGCAGATGCACCTCAAGGAGCACTATCCAGCCGTGACCGAGATCAAGTCCGCAGTGCTGTGGTGGAAGGCCTGCTCAATCGTCGAGCCGGACTATCACCTCGACTACCTGCCGACCAATCCGTGGATTCATCAGCCGTTCGAAGACTACGACGGCCTCGGTCCGCATCAGTTGGCGGCATGGATCAAGAAGGGCGAGACGAAGTAATTCGTCGTTCTGCTGGATTGCGAGTTCAGCGATCCACAATGAAAAAGAGCTTACGCATCAACGTAAGCTCTTTTTTTATGTCCGGCCTGAAGCTTCCCGCAGCTCTTAAGGAATCACTTTGCGGCGACGGAAGTCGTCGAAGATTGCCATGAACATGTCCTCCGTCTCGACATACTCATGAAAGCCGAAGCGCCGCGCCTTCGATCCGTCGCCGAACATGTCGTAGTCCCAGGAGAACACGAAGTCGCTGAACTCCCACGACGACAATTCGGCCAGGCCATGGCGGGCCAGATCATGCTTGTCGACAATGCGCTGCCACACCTCGGCCTTGTCCGCCATCACGGTGGTCAGCGACAGGGGCAGAGGCGGCGCTACCTCGAGATCGAAATAACGCGCAATCTTCGGCCACATTTCGCTCCAGCGGAACAAATCGCCGTTGCCGATGTTGAAGGCTTGGTTGCCGCAACGCGGATCGGTCGCCGCCCACACCGTGGCCTTGGCCAGCAGGCCCGCATCGGTCATCTCCACCAGCTTGTCATAAGCGCCAGGCTTACCCGGAAAGCGCAGCGGCAAGCCCAGCTCTTTCGACACCGACGCATACACCGCGATCGCCAGCGCCAGGTTCATCGGATTGCCCAGGGCAAAGCCGCCGACCACCGCCGGGCGGATGCCCGACCAGGTCCATGCCTTGCCCTGCTGGCGCTGCTCGAGATAAGTCTGTTGATCGAACATGAACTCCGGCGGCATGAAATGTGCATCGGTTTCGCGCGCCGGCGTCTTGAACGGACCGAGATGGCCGCCGTAGACCTTGTAGCCCTGCATCAGGCTGACGTGTTGCAGATGATCGGCAACGGGCTCGACACTTTCCAGCGTGTTGACCAGCATCGCCAGATTTGGCGCGACTAACTCCGCCCAGCTCGGACGATGCTGGTAGGCGGCGTAGAAGATGTGCGTAACCTGCTTCAGACCGTCCAATTTGGCGCGGGAGTCTTCCTGGTCGAGAAGGTCAACCGCGATGTGTCGTACACGCTCGTCCGACTCGCCGCCGCGGCGCGACAGTCCGATAATGTTCCAGTCTTTGAGGCCGCGCAGATGATCGATCAGGTTGCGGCCAATGACGCCTTGGGCGCCGACTACCAGTGCTACTTTTTGAGTGTTCATGGTGGTGGATTTCCGGACAAGAGTTAAGGTGGAAAATGGATCAGGGAATCAGCAAGCTTCGCTGGCCGCCTTCAGTGAACCCGCAGGCGCTTCTTTGCGGTCCAGCTTCCAGCTAATCAGCGCAACCACCAGGCCACCCGTCGTGATCAATGCGGCGACCAGCGACACTGCGTGCAAACCGGGCCCGTGATCGATGGTGACTCCGCCCAGCCATGCGCCCAAGGCATTGCCCAGATTGAAGGCGGCGATATTGACGGACGAGGCCAGGTTGGGCGCGCCGGTGGCTTTTTCCAGCACGCGCATTTGTAGTGGCGGCACGGTGGCGAACGCAGCGGCGCCCAGCAAGCCGACCGTGATTACGGCGGCCAGCTTGTAATGGCTGGTGAACGAGAACAGCACCAGTACGCCACCGAGCAGCACCAGACTGACGATCAATGTCGGCATCAGGTACTTGTCGGCGAACTTGCCGCCCAACAGATTACCGCCCACCAGACCGACGCCGAACAGCAACAGGATCGGCGACACCGCGCCAGGCTGGAAGCCGGTGATGTCGGTCAGGATCGGTGCGATGTAGGTGAATGCAGCAAACACGCCGCCGAAACCCAGCACCGTCATCAGCAGGCCCAGCAGCACTTGCGGACGGCCCAGCACGCGCAGTTCACTGCGGAAGTCGGCGTCCTGCTGGTCATCCGAGCGCGGCACCAGATAAGCGGTCGCCAGCAAGGCCACGACGCCGATGGCGCTGACTGCCCAGAACGTCGAACGCCAGCCGTACATCTGGCCGAGCCAGGTGCCGAACGGCACGCCGAGCACGTTGGCCACGGTCAGGCCGGTGAACATCAGGGCGATCGCGGAAGCCTGCTTTTCCTTCGGCACCAGGCCGGTGGCGACCACCGAGCCGACACCGAAGAAAGCGCCATGCGAGAACGAAGCGACGATGCGCGAGATCATCAGCGTGGTGTAATCCGGCGCGATTGCACAGCCGACGTTGCCGATGACGAACAGCACCATCAAGCTGACCAGCAAAGTCTTGCGCGGCAGCTTGCCGGTGGTGGCGGTGACCAGCGGGGCGCCGACGAACACGCCCAGCGCGTAGCCGGTGACCAGCAAGCCGGCCGAGGACAAGGTGGTGCCCAGATTGGCGGCGACTTCGGGCAACAGGCCCATGATGACGAATTCGGTGGTTCCTATCGCAAATGCGCTGATGGCCAGCGCCCATAAAGCAATCGGCATGATGCAACTCCCAGAGGTTTGTTTGACGTGTGACATTGTGCCGACTATCTTTGTTGAGAAAAATACCGTTAAAATCAAAAAATATTTGAATTGGAGTCAACAATGACCATGCAATCGGATGAAATGCGAATCTTTATCGCGGTGGTCGAGGCCGGCAGCCTGAGCGCCGCAGCCGAAGTGCTGGAGCAGACCACATCGGGCGTCAGCCGGGCATTGACGCGGTTGGAGGAAAAGCTCGGCACCAGCCTGCTGACGCGCACCACGCGGCGCATGGACCTGACCGAAGAAGGGCAGGTGTTCCTGGCGCAGGCGCGCGAGATCGTCGCCGCCATGGAGCGCGCGGAAGAATCGATCCGCATCCGCAGCCAGAAGCCGGTCGGCAAGCTGCGCGTGGATGCCTCGGCGCCGTTCATGCTGCACTGTATCGTGCCGCATGTGGGCGCCTTCCGCGAAGCCTATCCCGATATTGAACTGGACCTGACCACCAATGACCGCTTCATCGACCTGGTCGAGCAGCGCACCGACATCGCCATCCGCATCGGCGAGCTGCAGGATTCGACGTTGCACGCCAAGGCGCTGACCTCGGCCCGGCTGCAACTGCTGGCCAGCCCGGAATACCTGCGCCGGCATGGTACGCCGAAGACCGTCAAGGATCTCGACAAGCACCAGCTGATCGGCTTCACGCAGCCGGAAGGACTCAACAACTGGCCGCTGCAGCACGAAGACGGCGACCGTTATCCGATCCGGCCAGCGCTGCGCGCCTCCAGCGGCGAGACCATCCGGCAACTGGCGCTGCACGGGCAAGGCATTGCTTGCTTGTCCAATTTCATGTCGGATGCCGATGTGGCGGCGGGACGTCTGGTTCGCTTGCTGGAAAAGTCACACACGGCATTCCGCCAGCAGATCCACGCCGTGTACTACCGGAATACCCAGATTTCGAGACGCATCAGCTGCTTCCTCGATTTTTTGCAATGCAAGCTGTAATGCCTGCCTTGGAAGAGAACCATTCGACGCGTCATTTGTCTTGATCGTGTCACGACGATTCGTCATCATGAAGCGTCGCTGCAACATTGCTGAATACTGATTAAAAATATAACGGAGCAAGCATGTCCCTGATTTCCCGGAACGCGCGTTGGATCTCGCCACTGCAACTGGCATTGGCTTTACTCTTGTCGCCGGCTATTGACGCCATGGCCGCCGGCGTTGCCGGTTTTTCACCGCAAGGCGAGGTGGCCCAGATCCGTCAGGCGCGGGCTACATTCTCCGAGCCGATCATCAAGTTCGGCGATCCCAAGGCGGCGGCGCCGTTCGACGTCAATTGCGCCGTGGCCGGCACCTCGCGCTGGGCCGACGGCAAGAACTGGGTCTATGATTTCGAGCGCGACCTGCCGCCCGGCACGCGTTGCTCCTTTACCTTGAAGCCCGGCGTCAAAGCCGTCTCCGGCGCCGCGCTGAGCGGCAAGAGCGTGTTCCAGTTCAGCACCGGCGGTCCGGCGGTAGTGCGCCACATGCCGGGCGGTGAAGAAATCGAAGAAGAACAGGCCTTCATCCTGTTCCAGAACGGCGCGGCCAACCAGGACACCGTGCGCGACCATCTGTATTGCGAAGCCGAAGGCGTGCATGAGCGCATCCCGGTCAAGTTCGTCGCCGACGCCACGCGCAAGCAGTTATTGCAAGAGTTCGCCAAGAAGATCGATCCGGCCACCGTCACCATCGTGCAATGCCAGCAACGCCTGCCCAATGACGCCACGGTCCGGCTGACCTGGGACAAGGGCATCGCCACGCCGAACGGCATCGCCACCACGATTCCGCAGACCTTCAAGTTCAAGGTGCGCAAGGAGTTCACCGCCAGCCTCAGCTGCGAACGTGAAAACGCCAATGCCGCGTGTTCGCCTATCCGTCCCGTGACCGTGTCGTTTTCCTCGCCGGTGCCGCGCAAGCTGGCCGAGGCGGTGGAGCTCAAAAGCAGCAACGGCAAGCTCAAGCCTTTCTTTGAAAAAGGCAATGTCGATGAGACCGTCTACGGCCTGACTTTCAAGCCGCCGTTCGCCGAGAACGGTGAATTCACCATCAATCTGCCGTCCGGCTTCAAGGACGAAAGCGGTCGCACGCTCGGCAACGCCTCCGCCTTCCCGCTGAAGTCGCGCACCGCTGGCTATCCGCCGCTGGCGAAATTCCCGGCCGCGCCATTCGGCATCATTGAACTGAACGCCGACGCCACCTTGCCGGTGACCTTGCGTCGCGTCGAAGCCAATCTGCTGGCGCGCGGCGTCGACGGAAAAGCCTTGCCGGGCAAGGTTGCCAATCTCAAGGTCGACGGCGACAAGGGCGTGATCGCATGGCTGACGCGCCTCAATCGCTACCACGAGCGCTGGGGCGATACCTCCGGCAAGACGCCCGACACGCGCGCCATCGGGTTGCTGGCGAAAGAACCGGGCGTGAAGACGCTGAACCTGCCGGCCCTGTCCGACGCCAAGGACGGCGAACGGCCGTTTGAAGTGGTCGGCATCCCGCTGAAGGATCCGGGCTTTTACGTGGTCGAACTGGAGTCGCAAAAACTGGGCGCCTCGTTGCTCGGCAAGCCGGCGCCGATGTACGTGCGCACCAGCACGCTGGTGACCAATCTGTCGGTGCACGTCAAGCTTGGCCGCGAAAACAATGCGGTCTGGGTGACCACGCTCGATACCGCCAAACCGGTGGCTGACGCCGACGTGCGCGTCTCCAATTGCAGGGGCGAGGAAATCTGGCGCGGCAAGACCAACGCCATCGGCGTGGCGACCATCGCCAAGCCGCTCGAAGATGTCTGCGCCATGGGGCAGAATGAAGACGGCGCCATCAACGGCCTGTTCGTCAGCGCGCGCAAGACCGACGAGAAGGGGCGCGCCGACATGGCGTTCGCGCTGACCTCGTGGAACGACGGCATCGAATCATGGCGCTTCAACTTGCCGACGGATCGCTCCGCAAGCTCCAGCGCCCGCGCCCATACGATCTTCGACCGCACCTTGTTCCGCGCCGGCGAAACGGTGTCGATGAAGCATGAGTTCCGGCTTGAGAGCATGAACGGTTTTGCGCTGGCCGGCAAAGACAAGCTGCCGACGCGGGTGCGCATCATCCATCAGGGCAGCGGGCAGGAATTTCAGTTCGCGCTGAACTGGCGCAATCAGAAGAACGCGGAGACCGTCTTCACGATTCCGAAAGAAGCCAAGCTTGGCAGCTATGAAGTGCTGCTCGATCGCGGCGCCGCGAAAGCCGGCAGTGACGCCAGTGGCGACGGCGACAGCGAAGAGGGCGGCTACGCACCCGGCACCTACAGCAGCGGCAGTTTCCGCGTGGAAGAATTCCGCCTGCCGCTGATGCAGGGACGCATCACGCCGGTGACCGGCAAAGGCAAGGGCGACGCCCTGGTGGCGCCGAAGGAAGTGCCGCTCGACGTGCAGCTCAACTACATCAATGGCGGCGGCGCCTCCGGACAAACCGTGCGCGTCACCAGCCTGATGCGCGCGAAGCCGGTCAGCTTTCCCGCGTATGAGGGCTACTCCTTCGATGCCGGTAATTCCGGCGGAGAAGACGGCGCCGGCAACGACGACCAGAAAATCGTTGCCGACAAGTTGCCGGTAACGCTCGACAAGAACGGCGCTGGCCGCACCACGGTCAAGTCGCTACCGGCCTTCAGGACGCCGCGCGAGTTGCTGACCGAAATGACCTACAGCGATCCGAATGGCGAGATCCAGACCATCTCCAATGTCACGGCGATATGGCCGTCGGCGGTCGTCATTGGCATCAAGGGCGGCGATTGGGTTTCGGTGAAAAAGAAGCTGGCGCTGACCATGGTCGCGCTCAACGCTGCCGGCCAGCCGCAAGCGGACGTGCCGGTGGAAATCAGCGGTGAAAGCAAGCAGACCAATTCGCATCGCAAGCGCATGGTCGGCGGTTTCTATGCCTACGAAAATACGCGCTCGTCGCAAAACCTCGGCACGCTGTGCTCGGGCAAGACCGACAAGCACGGCGTGCTGATCTGCGAAGTGTCATTGACGGAAGCCGGTAATGTCGAACTGACCGCCAGCGGCAAGGACGCCAACGGCAATGCGGCCTTCGCCAAAACCTCGGTATGGGTCACGCGCCAGGGTGAGCTGTGGTTCGACGGCGAAAACCAGGACCGCATCGACATCCTTCCTGAGAAGAAAACCTACCAGCCCGGCGAGACCGCCAAGTTCCAGGTGCGCATGCCGTTCCGCTACGCGACTGCATTGGTTGCGGTGGAACGCGAAGGCATCATCGAGACCCAGGTGGTGCAACTGAGTGGACAGGACCCGACCATCAGCCTGCCGGTCAAGGGCGGTTTTGCGCCGAACGTGTATGTGTCGGTGCTGGCCGTGCGCGGCCGCATGCGCGAAGTGCCGTGGTATTCCTTCTTTACCTGGGGCTGGAAAGAGCCGATCAACTGGTGGCATGAATTCAAGGAATACCAGGCGCCCGGCACCATGGTCGATCTGGCCAAGCCGGCCTACAAATTCGGCGTAGCCGAAATCGCCGTCGGCAGCGGCGCCCATGTGCTGAAAGTCGCTGTGACCGCAGACAAGACGAGCTATCCGATCCGCTCGGTCGCCAAGGTCAATGTGCAGGTGACGCAACCCGACGGCAAGCCCGCCGCCGGCGCCGAAATCGCGCTGGCCGCAGTGGACGAGGCCTTGCTGGAACTGCAGCCGAACAACAGCTGGAATCTGCTTTCCGCCATGCTTCAACGGCGTAGTTACGGTATCGAGACCGCAACTGCACAAATGCAGGTGATCGGCAAACGCCACTACGGCAAGAAGGCCACACCGGCCGGCGGCGGCGGGGGCAAATCGCCGACGCGTGAGCTGTTCGACACGCTGTTGCTGTGGAAACCCTATGTGGTGCTCGACGCCAACGGCAGGGCGCAGATCGACGTGCCGCTCAATGATTCGCTGACCTCGTTCCGCATCGTCGCGGTTGCTGAAAGCGGCGCCGGCTTGTTCGGCACCGGCACGGCGAGCATCCGCTCGTCGCAGGACGTGCAAGTGATCTCCGGCCTGCCCCCGCTGGTGCGCGAAGGCGATCAGTTCAGCGCCATGGTCACGGTGCGCAACACCACGACACGCGCCATGCAGATTCGCCTGAATGCGAAGGCCAGTGGTGGTGCGCCGACATCCACGATTGCCTTGCAGGACAAGGATGTCGCGATTCCCGCCGGCGAAGCGCGTGAAGTCACGTGGCCGGTCGCGGTGCCTGCGGATGTTTCGCAACTGAGCTGGGAGATCGGTGCGCAGGAGCAATCGGCATCACCGGCCAAGGACAGCATCAGGTTCGTCCAGCGCGTCTTGCCGGCGATACCAGTGACGGTGCAGCAGGCCACGCTGTTCCAGCTCGACAAGGCAACCTCGATGAGCGTGGCGCAACCGGCCGACAGCCTGCCGGGACGCGGCGGTTTGAACATTTCCCTCAAGCCGTCTCTGGCCGGCGGCAGCGAAGGCATCCGCAAGTATTTCGCCGACTATCCGTTTGCCTGCCTCGAACAAAGAACGTCGAAGGCGATCGGCCTGCGCGATGACGCCCTGTGGCAAAAGATCGTCACGGACTTGCCGACCTATCTCGATGCCGACGGCCTGGCGTATTACTTCCCTCCGAGCGAGTCCAACGCGCGGCGCGGCAGCGATACCCTGACTGCGTATCTGCTGGCGGCATCCAACGAGGCGGCGTATGCGTTGCCGGTGCAGAGCCGCGACAAGATGCTGGACGGTCTTGCCGCCTTCGTCGAAGGCAAGCTCACACGCGATTTCTGGTCACCGAAAAAAGACCTCGATGTACGCAAGCTGGCGGCCCTGGAAGCGCTGTCTCGCTATCACCGCGTGCAGCCGTCCATGCTCGGTTCGGTACAGATCAATCCGAACCTGTGGCCCACCTCGGCAGTGCTGGACTGGATTGCGATCCTCCAGCGGGTGACGACGATTCCCGAGCGCGACAAGCGCCTGGCCGAAGCCGATCAGATCATTCGTTCGCGCCTGAACTACCAGGGCACGCGCATGGGATTCTCGGATGAGGCCGGTGACTACTGGTGGTGGCTGATGGCTAGCGGCGACAGCAACGCCAACCGGCTGGTGCTGACCATGCTGAACAATCCGGCCTGGCGCGAAGACATGCCCAAACTGATCAGCGGCGCCATCCAGCGCCAGCAGCGCGGTCATTGGAACACCACTACCGCCAACGTCTGGGGCAGCCTGGCGCTGGAGAAATTCAGCCGCGCCTTCGAGGCGGAGAAAGTCACCGGCACCACCCGCGTGGTGTCCGAGGCCGGCAGCAATGCCCACGCATGGAGCGGTGCAGGCACCGGCGGCGGCAAGGTGCAACTGCCGTGGGGCACGCCGGCGCCCGGCACGCTGAAGTTCTCGCAAGAGGGCAGCGGCAAGCCTTGGATCACCATGCAAAGCCTGGCGGCGGTGCCGTTGAAGACGCCATTCTCGAGCGGCTATCGCATCACCAAGACGGTCGTCGCGGTGGAGCAGAAGCAGCAGGGCGTCTACAGCCGCGGCGATGTGTTGCGCGTGACCTTGGATATCGACGCGCAGACCGATATGACCTGGGTGGTGCTGAGCGATCCGATTCCGGGCGGCGCGAGCTTGCTGGGCTCGGGACTGGCGCGCGATTCGGCGATTACGCGCAGCGGCGAGGACGACGGCCGTTCGCGCGGCAGCGCATGGCTGGCGTATGAAGAGCGCAGCTTCGAGGGCTATCGTGCGTACTACGAGCGCATGCCCAAGGGGCGTTCGAGCATTTCCTACACGGTACGCCTGAACAACGCCGGCGAGTTCAGCCTGCCGCCGACGCGCGTCGAGGCGATGTATGCGCCGGAAATGTTCGGTGAAGTCCCGAACGCCAGGATGAGCATCAAGGCGCAGTGATGCACTTCAGTTTGCGACGACATATTGTGATCGTGTCGGTGGCGCTCCTGCTGGGAGCGCCGGGCGTCGCGCTTGCCGTTCCCGGCTTCGCTGAAGTGCAGCAGTCGTTCCGCTCGTCGGACGCCTCCATGTTTGATCGCCACGGTGAACTGATCCAGCAGTTGCGGCTCAACCCCAACGAGCGCCGCTTGTCGTGGATTGCGCTGGAAGACATTTCCCCGGCGCTGCGCAATGCGCTGATCGCCTCGGAAGACCGGCGCTTCTATCAGCACAGCGGCGTTGACTGGAACGCCGTCGCGGCCTCGGCCTGGGGAAACCTGTGGAACACCAAAACGCGCGGCGCATCGACCATCACGATGCAGTTGGCGGGTTTGATTTATGACGACTTGCGGCGCAAGTCGTCGGCGCGTTCGATGACGCAGAAAGTCTCGCAAGTATTCATTGCGCAATCGCTGGAACGCAACTGGCGCAAGGACCAGATCCTTGAGGCTTACCTCAACCTTGTCAGCTTTCGCGGCGAGCTGGTCGGCGTGCATGCCTTGTCTCGTGTGCTGTTCGGCAAACATCCAAGCGGCCTGAACCAGAGCGAGGCGGCGATTGCCGTGGCGCTGATTCGTGCGCCCAACGCCAAACCGGCGAAAGTATCGGAACGCGCTTGTGCGATCCTGAAGGAGCAGCACGCGCCGCAGGAATGCAACGGCCTGCAGGGACGTACCGAACTGGTGCTGGCGCGCGCGACGGCGAAGGGCGAGGTCAGCGGTGCCGCGACTGCACCGCAGCTGGCGCCGCATCTGGGGCGCAAACTGCTCAAGGATGCCGGCAAGCCGGTGTATTCGACGATTGACGCGGCGACTCAACGCTTCGCCAGCGATGCCTTGCGGCGGCAATTGTCGGCGCTGGTCGAGCGCAACATCGAGGACGGCGCGGTAGTCGTGATCGACAACGCCAGCGGCGACGTGCTAGCCTGGGTCGGCTCCAGCGGTTCGCTGTCGGGGGCGGCGCAAGTCGATGGCGTACAGGCGCTGCGCCAGGCCGGTTCGACGCTGAAGCCTTTCTTGTACGAGCTGGCGATCGAGAAAAAATGGCTGACGGCGGCGTCGCTGCTCGATGACTCGCCAGTCAATCTGGCCACGTCTGCCGGTTTGTACATCCCGCAGAATTACGACAAGCAGTTCAAGGGCCTCGTCAGCATGCGCACCGCACTCGGCTCGTCGCTGAACATTCCTGCCGTGCGCACATTGGTGACGGTGACACCGGAGCGCTTCTTCCGGCGCTTGCAGTCGCTCGGTTTCAACCTGCGTGAGTCCGGTGATTACTACGGCTACAGCCTGGCGCTCGGCAGCGCCGACGTCAGTTTGCTTTCGCTGACCAATGCGTACCGCGCGCTGGCGAACCAGGGACGCTACAGCAGCGTGCGCACAACGACGAGCGATCCGCGCGCGGCCTATCAACAGGCGATGGACGGCAGCGCGTCGTTCATCATCAGTGACATCCTGTCGGACCGCAGCGCGCGGGCGCGCACCTTCGGATTGGAGAGTGCCTTGTCGACGCGTATCTGGACCGCGGTCAAGACCGGCACGTCGAAGGACATGCGCGACAACTGGTGCGTCGGCTATTCTTCTCGCTATACGGTCGGCGTGTGGGTCGGCAACGCGTCCGGAGCACCTATGTGGGATGTTTCTGGCGTCACGGGGGCTGCGCCGGTGTGGCAGGAAGTGATGCAGTACCTGCACCGGCAATCTGGTTCGCAGGAACCATCCCGGCCGGCATCGGTGATCGCGCAGCCGGTGCAGTTCGAGAATCAGCTTGAGGCAGCGCGCACCGAGTACTTCCTGCCCGGCACGCAGCAATCCCTGCTGCGCGTGGCGAAGTCGAATGACATTGCACCGACTATCTCGTATCCGACGCCCGGCATGCTGGTGGCGATTGATCCCGATATCCCGCCGGCGCACCAGCGTTTGCGTTTCAGCGCGCAGGGTGTGAAGCAGGGGACCTGGGTGCTCGACGGCAAGCTGTTGGTGCGGACCGGGGGAAAGAAGACGGGCGACCTGGGTTACGACTGGATGCCGTGGCCGGGCAAACACAAGCTGGTATTGCAGGATGTGAACGGCGTATTGCTCGATCAGTTGCAGTTTGAAGTGCGGGGGGCGCTGGTGCGGCCGCCTGAGGGCAAGGCGGTGAAGGCGAAAGAGGGCAGGTAGTGCGATAAGGTAGGCGCGCGGGCGCCTTGCTCGCGTGCCCCAAAACGCAAAAGGTCGATTGATTTTCATCAATCGACCTTTTATGTTTTGGTGCCCACGGAGGGACTCGAACCCCCACACCTTGCGGCACATGGACCTGAACCATGCGCGTCTACCAATTCCGCCACGTGGGCCTAAAACGTTGTCACATCATCTGTGCAGCGCTTAGAAGGGCTGAATAATACTGGCATTGTGTCTGATGGTCAACAAAATAATGCCGGAAAATTCCGACGATTTGAAGACGATGACGACGACGGAAATGGTGCGCGTGAAGGAAAGATTTGCGACCGGAGATTCGAGAAGAGGGCAGGAAAATTTTAATGGCCCAGAAAACGCAAAAGGCTGGTTGATTTTCATCAACCAGCCTTTCATGTTTTGGTGCCCACGGAGGGACTCGAACCCCCACACCTTGCGGCACATGGACCTGAACCATGCGCGTCTACCAATTCCGCCACGTGGGCTTCACGCTGTAAAAGCGAAAGAACGAGATTATAGCGCAATTTTTGCGGATGTCAATCACTTGGGAGCATATGCCTGAATTATTTCCTGCGACATTCCGCCCGGTAGCCTTTCGTCGCCTCACGTTAGGCAACGCGTTAGGTAAATCGCGGCAACCTCCGTTACACTAGGGCATGTTGCGCCGTGCCATAGCCCGGACAACGGTATTCCAACAGCGCGTCCGGTAATTCGCCAGGCGCTGCTGACGAATAACAATTTACGCGAATATACTTTTGAGCCAATTTCCCTATTCCATCCCCAGCCGTGAGGAAATTCTCGGCATCCTGCGCACCTCTTCCGGCGCGCAAAACACGATGACACTGGCCGCTGCGCTCAGCGTCAAGCCCGAAGAAATGGATGGCCTCACGCGCCGGCTGAATGCAATGGAGCGCGATGGCCAGATCAAGCCCGACCGCTCCGGCAATTACCAGCTCACGCATTCTGACAGTTTCATCGAAGGCCGCGTCAGCAGCCATCGCGACGGCTTCGGTTTCCTGCTGCCGGAAGACGGCAGCGCCGACATCTTCCTGCCCGAGAAAGAAATGCAGAAGGTCTTGCACGGCGACCGCGTCCAGGCCCGCATCATCGGCACCGATCGCCGCGGCCGCCCGGAAGGCACCATCGTCGAGGTCGTGTCGCGCGCCAATACCCACGTCATCGGCCGCCTGCTCAACGAGAACGGCGTCTGGGTGGTGGCGCCTGAAGACAAGCGCATCGGCCAGGACGTCATCCTCGCCGGCTCGCCCGGCAAGGCCAAGGCAGGCCAGGTGGTCAGTGTTGAACTGACCGAGCAGCCTTCGCGCTACACGCAACCGGTCGGCAAGATTGCTGAAATCCTCGGCGACATAGACGATCCGGGCATGGAAATCGAAATCGCCGTGCGCAAGTACGGCGTCCCGCATGAATTCTCCGAAGCCGCCAAGAAATTGGCATCGAAACTGCCGAGCGAAGTCCGCGGCGCCGATCTCGACGAGCGCGTCGATTTGCGCGACGTACCACTGGTCACCATCGACGGCGAAGACGCGCGCGACTTCGACGATGCGGTGTATTGCGAACCGGTCAAGATCGGACGCTCCAACGGTTACCGCCTGATCGTCGCGATCGCCGACGTCAGCCACTACGTGAAGCCTAACGATGCGCTGGACGTCGATGCGCTGGAACGCAGCACCTCGGTGTATTTCCCGCGTCGCGTGATCCCGATGCTGCCGGAAAAGCTGTCGAATGGCCTT
Organism: Herbaspirillum sp. NPDC101396; assembly: GCF_044767365.1. Classification (NCBI taxonomy): domain Bacteria; kingdom Pseudomonadati; phylum Pseudomonadota; class Betaproteobacteria; order Burkholderiales; family Oxalobacteraceae; genus Herbaspirillum; species Herbaspirillum sp. NPDC101396. The sequence goes on from NZ_JBIWNT010000001.1 coordinate 94,199, forward strand.
TGCTCGCTGAACCCTGATGTTGATCGTCTCACGCTCGTGTGCGATGCGGTCATCACGGCCAAGGGTGAAATCAAGGCGTACCAGTTCTACCCCGCGGTGATCCATTCGGCGGCACGCCTGACTTACGCTGAAGTCGCCGCCGTGCTGGCCAACACCAAGGGACCGGAAGCCGCCAAACGCGCCGGCGTGGTGCCGCATCTGCTGCATCTGTATGAAGTATTCCAGGCCTTGCTGCAGGCGCGTCATGCGCGCGGTGCGATCGATTTCGAGACCACTGAAACCTACATCGTCTGCAACGCCGCCGGCAAGATCGAAAAGATCCTGCCGCGCACGCGCAATGATGCCCATCGCCTGATCGAAGAGTGCATGCTGGCCGCCAATGTCTGCGCCGCCGACTTGTTGCACCGTCATGAGCATCCCGGCCTGTACCGCGTCCACGCGGGACCGACCAAGGAAAAGCTCACGCAACTGCGTACTTTCCTCAAGCAGATCGGCCTCAATCTCAACGGCGGCGATAAGCCGAGCGCGTCCGATTACGCCGAGCTGATGCCGAAGATCAAGGCGCGCCCCGATGCCTTGCTGGTCCAGACCATGCTGTTGCGCTCCATGCAGCAAGCCGTCTACAGCCCCGAAAACATCGGTCACTTCGGTCTGTCGTATGAGTCCTACGCCCACTTCACCAGCCCGATCCGCCGCTATCCCGATTTGCTGACGCATCGCGCCATCAAGGCAATTTTGCAGGGCAAGCGCTACGAGCCCAAGGGCATGGACACCAGCGTGCTCAACACCATGCTGTCGCCGGCCGCACGCAAGGCGCAAGCGGTTGATCGCGCCAATGGCAAGAAGAAATCCGAAAGCAGTATCGCCATCTGGGAAGCCCTTGGCATCCACTGTTCCGCCAATGAGCGCCGCGCCGACGAGGCGTCGCGCGACGTTGAAGCATGGCTCAAGTGCTACTTCATCCGCGACAAGCTGGGTGAAGAGTTCACCGGCACGATTTCCGGCGTCGCCACCTTCGGCATCTTCGTGCAACTGGATGCGCTCTACATTGAAGGCATGGTGCACGTCACCGAGCTGGGTGCCGATTACTTCCAGTACGACGAAGCGCGCCATGAATTGCGCGGCGAGCGCACCGGCATCCGTTATCAGCTGACCGATCGCGTCACGGTGCAGGTCAGCCGCGTCGATCTCGACGCGCGCAAGATCGACCTGCGTCTGGTGACTGAGCCGGGCATCCGCACGATTCTCAAGAACGAGGCGCGTCGCGCTGACAACGCCCAGCAAGCACGCAGCAAGGGTGGCGCTGGTGCAAAAGCCGGTGGCGCCCGGAAAGCAACTCCTGAAGCCGCGGCAGCTCCGGCGAAGGGGGGCAAGGCGGCTGCCAAAGGCAAGACGGCAGCACGCAGCGGTACTGCGAAGGGCGCGCTAGAGTCGGAGCGCAAGCGTCCGGCGAAAGGTTTTTCCCGCCCCAGCAAGAAAAAGCGCTAATCCGGCTGAACCGGCATCAGGCAATTCAAGTAACTGAAGTAATCAGTAATTTGGCAAGATAAGGCAAGAAGTAGAGCACATGAAAAGTAAAATGATTTTTGGTTTCCACGCCGTCACCTCGCGGATCCGCCACGAGGCGTCGTCGGTGGAAGAACTGTATGTCGACGCGGACCGCAACGACGCCCGCATGCGCGATCTGCTGCATGCGGCGAAAGCGGCTGGCGTGCGCATCATCCAGGCGGATGACCAGCGCCTGTCGAACATCGTCGGTACGCGCCGTCACCAAGGCGTGGTGGCCAAGGCCGGCGAACTGTCGCTGGCGCGCAATCTGGACGAGCTGCTCGACGTTGTCGAAGGCCCGCCATTACTGCTGATCCTCGACGGCATCACCGATCCGCACAATCTCGGCGCCTGCCTGCGGGTGGCCGACGGTGCCGGCGCACATGCCGTGATCGCACCGAAGGATCGTGCAGTCGGCCTCAACGCCACGGCCGCCAAGGTCGCCAGCGGCGCCGCCGAAACCGTTCCCTACATCACCGTGACCAATCTGGCGCGCACCATGCGTGACCTCAAGGATCGCGGCGTCTGGCTGATCGGCATGGCTGATGATGCGGACAAGGATTTGTACGCGGGCGATTTCTCCGGCCCAACCGCGCTGGTGATGGGCTCGGAAGGCGAAGGCATGCGTCGCCTGACGCGTGAAACCTGCGATATCCTGGTCAGTATTCCGATGTTCGGCTCGGTCGAGAGCCTGAATGTCTCCGTCGCCTCCGGCGTCTGTCTGTACGAAGCCCGCCGGCAGCGCCTGCCCAAGTAGTTTTTGGGCCGCCTGCCGGGATCCCGGCAGGCGATTCTTCCTCTGTACTGCCTCCGTGTGATCCCGTTATTGACGCCAGGAAAGCCGATGCCTGCTCGGCAAGACTGGCGGTAAACGATTAAGATTGCACATTCCGCATTGACACCGACATTATGTTCAGCCGACTCCGAGAAGACATCTCCAGCATCATCGAACGCGATCCTGCAGCGCGCAATGCTTGGGAAGTCTTGACCTGTTACCCGGGCCTGCACGCGGTGGTGTTGCATCGCATCGCGAACAGGTGCTGGGTGATCGGCCTGAAGTGGCTGGGACGTTTCATCTCGCAGCTGGCGCGCTGGTTCACCGGTATTGAAATCCATCCGGGCGCCACTATCGGTCGCCGGGTCTTCATCGATCACGGCTTCGGCGTGGTGATCGGCGAAACGGCGGAAATTGGCGACGACTGTACGATTTACCAGGGCGTTACGCTTGGCGGGACTTCACTCAACAAGGGCGCCAAACGCCATCCGACGTTGGGACGCGGCGTCATCATCGGCGCCGGCGCGCAGGTGCTGGGCGGCTTCACCGTCGGCGACGGCGCCAAGGTCGGTTCCAATGCCGTGGTGGTCAAGGAAGTGCCGCCGGGCGCCACCGCGGTGGGCAATCCGGCGCGCGTGGTGCGCAAGGAAGCGTTGGACCCTCGCGAACATGCCGCCGCACGGATGTTCGCCGCCTATGGCGTTACGCCGAATGGCGATGATCCTTTGTCGAAGGCTTTGCACGGCTTGATCGATCAGGCCGCGGCGCAGGAACATCAGATCGAAGTGATGCTTGCAGCCCTCAAGAGTGCTGGCATCGGATGTCAGAAGCTGGAGGAGTTGGAGAAATTCGATCCCGCCCGGCTTAACAAGCTGGTGGAATAAAAAAAGAGGAGCTTGTCGCTCCTCTTTTTATTGCGCGCGGTCTTTGTCCCGAATGCTGTTCAATGCAATTCAACGCCGGCTGCATCGAAGCGATGCAACACACCATCCGCAGTCAGGCTGATCCAGCCGCCGCGAACTGCTTCGACGTCGTATTCCCAATCGGGCAGCACATAGCGCAGGCGGGTCTGCCCGCTTGCTTCCAGCGTATGCAGGGCAGGGCGATGCGTGTGGCCGTGGATCAGCACTTGCGTGCCTGTGCTGTCGTAAAGCGCAGCAATGGCGCCGGCGTTAACGTCCATGATCTCCGTGGATTTTTCCTTGTTGGCATCCTTGCTGTTCTGGCGCACGCCTTCGATGATGGCCTTGCGCTGAGTCAGTGGCATGGCCAGGAATTGCTGTTGCCACGCCGGTTGCCGCACTTGTGCGCGAAACGCCATGTAGGCTGTGTCGTCGGTGCATTGGGCGTCGCCATGCGCCAGCGCGATCTCGCGTCCGGCCAGATGGATCACGTGCGGATCGCCGAGGATGGTCAGTCCGGCAGCTTCGGCGAAAGCCGATGCGACCAGGAAATCGCGGTTGCCGGCAATCCAGAACAGTTGCACGCCACGCTCGCTCAATTGACGCAAGGCGTCGACGATGGCGCGGTTGTAGGGCGTTTCCAGATCGTCGTCGCCGGCCCAGTATTCGAAGATATCGCCGAGCAGGTAAAGCTGTTGCGCGAACGCAGCGTGTCTGCTCAGGAAATCGAAGAACGCCTGCGTCGTGCGCGGCAGCGCGGCCTGCAGGTGCAGGTCGGAAATAAAAAGCGCAACCGCCTGGGGTTGCGCTTCTTGTACGGATGAAGTGTCGGTCATCGCTGAAGATCGAGGCAGGACGATCAGATCACTTCAGCCTTTTCGATCACCACGTCTTCGACCGGCACGTCGGCGAACATGCCCGAACGGGTGGTCTTGACGTTCTTGATCTTGTCGATCACGTCAGTGCCTTCGGTGACCTTGCCGAATACGCAATAGCCCCAGCCGTCCTGGCCCGGGAAGTCGAGGAAACTGTTGTTCTTGACGTTGACGAAGAACTGGGCGGACGCCGAGTGCGGCGCCGATGTACGGGCCATGGCCAGTGTATACGGCTCGTTCTTGAGGCCGTTCTTGGCTTCGTTTTCGACCGGATCGTTGGTTGGTTTTTGCTTCATGCCCGGCTCGAAACCCCCACCCTGGATCATGAAGCCATCGATTACGCGATGGAAAATGGTGCCGCTATAGTGACCGGAATTGACATAGGCCAAAAAGTTTTCAACCGTCTTCGGCGCTTTTTCAGCCTCCAGTTCGACTGTGAAGGTGCCGTGGTTGGTAGTGAAGAGAACTGCCATGAGAATTCCTTTGCGTGAAAAATGAAATGATGCGAAAAATTATACGGTAATGCGTGCTGCAGTCCGGCCGTGGCTTACTTGACCAGCGTCGCCGACTGGATCACCACAGGGGTGACCGGAACGTCGTCGTACATGCCGCTACTGCCGGTGCGGACCTGCTTGATCTTGTCGACTACGTCCGCGCCTTGCACGACCTTGCCGAACACGGCGTAACCCCAGCCGTCGCGGCTAGGGTAATCCAGCGGCTGGTTGTTGTTGACGTTGATGAAGAACTGGGCTGCGGCGGAGTGCGGATTCGAGGTACGCGCCATGGCGATGGTATACGCATCGTTTTTCAGGCCGTTCTTGGCTTCGTTCTTGATCGGAGCGTCCGTCGGCTTTTCGCGCATGTCCTTGTCGAAGCCACCGCCCTGGATCATGAAACCCTTGATCACGCGATGAAAGATGGTGCCGTTGTACTGGCCCTTCTTGACGTATTGCAGGAAGTTGGCCACGGTGACCGGCGCCTTGTCGGCGTCGAGTTCCAGCGTGATGTCGCCCATGCTGGTTTTGAGCAGCACGCGCGGCGCGTCGGCGGCATGCGCCAGCACGGCGGCGCCGGACAGGGAAATCGCGGCGATGCATTGCAGCAGCTTGCGGCGGGACAGGGCTTGAATCATGAAAAGTTTCCTTGCTTGAAAACGACTGAAAATGGACGGCTGAAACAGATGGCTTGAATAGACGGATAAAACGCGGACGGGAAGGCCGGTTTCGCTCAGGCTGCGCCTTCGTAGACGATCTTCCATTGCGATCCTTCTTTTTGCCAGTACTGGCGCTTGCGGACCGCATTCTTGTTTTTTCCGACGGCTGTTTCCTGAACGAAAGTACTGACGATCAGTTCATCCTTGCCGGGGTAGCGGTACAAGCTGAGGTCTCGCACTTTGACACTGGAAGGACGGGCGCCGTTCAGGCTTTTTTGCTGGCGGCTGAACCAGGTGCTGAGGCTTTCACCGAGATTGGAGCGGAAGGCCGGTGAGTAATTCGCCAGCACCTTGTCGGCGTCGGTGGCTTCCATGTCCTGCTGCCACTGATCCATGAATTTGCCGGCCGAGCCGCGATCCTTGTCCCATTCGATTTTGTTGACGAATTGGATGCCGTCGCTGATCACGACCACGGTCTTGCCGACTTCGGCGGTGGAATACAGGCTTTGCAGGTCGGGATTGGCCAGCACCACGCAGCCGTCGGAGGACAGCGGCGGGCGGCTGAAATTGTCTGAAGGCGTACCGTGCAGCCAGATGCCGGAACCGCTGCGGCCGTTGCGCTTGTCCCATTCATTGGGATAGTTGAGCGGCAGCGCGCCGGTGCCGTAGAAGTCGGGCAGCTTGGGGCCCGGAATGCGGGCATTGACGTAGTACACGCCGATCGGCGTGCGCTGGTCGCCTTCACGCGATTTGTTGACGCCGTAGCGGCCTTGCGAAATGTAATAGTCGGTGATGAAGCGCAACTGGCCGCCCTGGTTCTCGTAGACGTACATGCGCGAACGGCTGGTGTCGACCACCAGCACGTTCTTCTGGTCGTCGCCGACTTGCAGCACCGGCTTGGGAATCAGGTTGGGGTTGGGACGTTCCTGCAACGACTTGATGCGCACCATGGCTTCGGCGCGCAAATCCTTGAGTTTGTCGGCCGGCGCGTCGGCCATGGCGCCGAATCCCCTGACCGGACGCGCGTGCATCATCAGCAAATCGCCGCGCACCAGGTGGCCGAGGCGGAAATGCGGATATGCCGCCACCAGGGCATCGGCCTTGGCTTGCGCTTCCTGCAGGCGGTTGTTGCCCAGGTCCTTGTAGATCTCGATCAGCAATGCCTCGGGATCCGGCTTGCGGATTTCCGATTGCAGGGTCTGCGGCGGAATGGCGGAAGAGGAGGCGACACTGGTTGCGACCGGCACGCAGGCCAGACAACTCAGCATCAGTCGTCCGAGGACCGATCGCAAGGGCAATCCCTTGCGTGTATTAGCAGCAAAACGAACCATCAGCCTCCCGAGCGCTCCTGTTTGATCAGCCACTTGTTGCCCTGTTTGGTCAGGATCAGTGTCTTGCGGCTGTTAACTGTCAGACGGTTCGAATTATATATCTGCCGGAAGCGGACCGTTGCGGTGTCGTTCTTGATGGCGATTTGCGGCGCCTCGACCTTGACGGTGATATGGCCTTTTTCCTCAATGCGGGCACGGCGCTCGTCAGCCCATTCCTTGCGCGATTCGCCCTTCGGCGTCTGGAAATCGTTGCCGTAGGCGGCCAGATAGGACTTCACGTCCAGGTCGCTCCAGGCCTTGGCCCAGTTGTTGACGGCGGCCAGAACGGCGGTCTTGTCTTTTTCTTCACGTGCGGATTCAGCGGCCTTTGCGGCGGCTTTGTCAGCCTTTTCTGCAGCCTTGTCGGCCTTGCTTGGCTTCTCGGCCGGCTTTTCAGCAGGCTTGTCGACTGGTTTTTCAACTGGCTTTTCAACTGGTTTCTCAACCGGTTTTTCAGCTGGCTTCGGCGTCGGCTTTTCAACCGGCTTTTCGGCCGGCTTCGGTTTTTCGACCGGAGCAGCAGGTTCCGGCTTGGGTTCTGGCTTCGGCTTGGTTTCCGGGGCAGGCGTTGGCGTAGGGACCACAGCCGGGGTGGCCGGCGTCGACGGCTTGCTGTTGGCGGTGTTCGCGCTTGCCAGTTTCGGGATGGTGCCGCCGGTGATGTTGCCCGACAGCGTGCGCACCAGCGTCAGCTTGGGTTGCGGTACGTTGCTGCCGGGGTCGATCTGCAGCGCCTTGTCGTAGGCCTGGCTGGCCAGCTTGGCGTAAATGTCGCCGAGGTTCTCCAGCGCGGTGGCGTAGGTCGGATTGGTGCGGATGGCCATGTCGAGCGTGGTGCGCGCCTTGTCATATTGACCATTGGCGGCGTACAGCACGGCCAGGTTGTTGTACGGCTCGGGCAGGTCGGGGAAGTCTTCGGTCAGTTTGCTGAAGATGGCGATGGCTTCGGCGGACTTGTTCTGTTCCGCCAGGATCAGGCCCTTGACGAAGCGCATCTGGGCGTCGCGCGGATGCTTGGCGAGGACCGCGTCGGTCTTGACCAGGGCGTCGGCGTACTGACCGTTGCGCATGAGTTTGCTGATGTCCGAAACTTCGCTGGCCTGCACCGAGTAGATTGCGGCGATCAAGCCGGATAGAATAACGGTCTTGCTCAAAATGCCACGCAATGCATTGCGATAAGTGTGCGGAGATGCAAGAGGCATGGTTTTCATCAATGCTATACTCAAACGAAAAGACGCATTTTATCAAAGAAGCACTATAAAAAGGGTTTTGGCAATCGTGTTGTATTCATGTTGTAGACCGCTATAAAACAACAAGCGCGGACGCACTGAAAAACGTGCTGGCAGATGGCAACCCGCGCCTCTTGCTCAGCATTGAAACACCACACGAACCATTGCCGGAACCGATATTTCCCATTCATGAGCACTCTGAAAATCTATAACACGCTGGCGCGTGATAAGCAGGCTTTTTCCCCAATCGAACCGGGCAAGGTCCGCCTCTACGTATGCGGCATGACCGTGTACGATTATTGCCATCTTGGCCACGCCCGCGTGATGGTGGTGTTCGACATGGTGCAGCGCTGGTTGCGCGCGACCGGTTTCGAGGTGACATATGTGCGCAACATCACCGATATCGATGACAAGATCATTCAACGCGCGATTGAAAACCGCGAGTCGATCGGCCAGCTGACGCAGCGGTTCATCGACGCCATGGACGAGGATTCCGCCGCTCTCGGCGTGCAGAAGCCCGACCATGAGCCGCGCGCCACCGCCTATGTGCCGCAGATGCTGGACCTGATCGGCAAGCTCCAGGCCAACGGCCTGGCGTACCAGGGCAGCGACGGCGACGTCAATTATTCGGTGCGTGATTTCCCCGGCTACGGCAAATTGTCAGGCAAGTCGCTCGACGACTTGCGGGCCGGCGAGCGCGTCGACGTCAACACCGGCAAGCGCGACCCGCTCGACTTCGTGCTGTGGAAAGCCGCCAAGGAAAGCGAACCGGGCGAAGTCAAATGGGATTCGCCGTGGGGCAAGGGGCGTCCGGGTTGGCACATCGAGTGCTCGGCCATGGCGAGTGATTTGCTGGGCGACCATTTCGATATCCACGGTGGCGGTCAGGACTTGCAATTCCCGCATCACGAAAACGAAATCGCCCAATCGGAAGGCGCGCACCAGCACACCTTCGTCAATTATTGGATGCACAACGGTTTCATCCGTGTCGACAACGAAAAGATGTCGAAGTCGCTGGGAAATTTTTTCACCATCCGCGACGTCCTGAAAAAATATGATCCCGAAGTGGTACGCTTCTTCATCCTGCGTGCGCACTATCGCAGTCCGCTGAATTATTCGGATGCGCATCTGGACGACGCTCGCGTTGCCTTGACCCGTCTTTATACGGCGTTGAAAGATGTGCCGGCCGAAGAGGGTGTGGCAGCGGTGGTGGATCAGAACGATGTCCATGCGCAGCGTTTTTTCGAAGCGATGAACGACGACTTCAATACGCCGGTAGCAATTGCGGTGCTGTTCGATCTGGCCAATGAAGTCAACAAGAGCAAGTCGCCGGCGCAGGCGCGGCAGTTGAAGGCGCTGGCAGGTGTGATCGGATTGCTGGAGCGGCCTGCCGGAGTTTTCCTTCAAGGCGGTCAAGGCAGAGAAGCCGAAGGACTGTCTGCAGCAGAGATCGAAGCAAGAATCGCGGCGCGCGTCGCCGCCAAGCAAGCAAGGAATTTCGCCGAAGCAGACGGCATCCGCGCGGAACTCGCTGCGGCCGGCGTGATTCTGGAAGACAAACCGGGCGGTTTGACCGAGTGGCGACGAGGCTGACGAGAATGATAAAAAACAATCCCGCTGATCCGTCGATCAGCGTACCGGCATATTGGGAGCAAGCCAAAGCGGAGTTGATGAAGCGCGACCGCATCATGCGCAAGCTCATCCCGCAATTCGGCGACCTGCAACTGACCGGCCGTGGCGATGCCTTCACCACGCTGGCGCGATCCATCATCGGCCAGCAGATTTCCACCAAGAGCGCACAAGTCGTCTGGCAACGTTTCCTCGAAGCATGTCCGAAATGCATGCCGGCACAGGTCATCAAGACCGGTCCGGAGAATCTTGTTGCCTGCGGGCTGTCCAAACGCAAGGCCGAGTATATTCTCGATCTCGCCAATCACTTCAAGGCAAAGACGGTACATCCCGACAAATGGGCGGAGATGGAAGACGAAGATGTTATTGCCGAGATGTTGCAGATACGCGGGATTGGTCGCTGGACAGCCGAGATGTTTTTGATATTTAATCTGCTGCGCCCGAACGTGCTGCCCCTGGACGATCCGGGCCTGCTCAAGGGCATTAGTGACAGTTATTTTTCGGGTGAACCGGTATCGCGCAGCGATGCGCGCGAGGTCGCCGCGAACTGGGAGCCGTGGCGCACCGTCGCCACCTGGTATCTGTGGCGCAGCCTGGACGGCGCCACTTCCTGAAGATTGAAAAGCTTGCCGTCTGTGACCCATGTTGGCAAGGCGGCAATACGAATAGAAGGTATGCGGGCTGTTATACTCGCGCCTGTTCATGAAAATGCGTAAAGGAATACGATGAGCAAGTCGACAACGACATTTCTGGGTTTCGAGCAGGCAATCGCCGAGCTGGATGCCAAAATTGAAGAGTTGCGCTTTGTGCAAGACGACTCGGCAGTCGATATCTCGGAAGAGATCGAGCGCCTGGTCAAGAAGAGCCAGCAACTGACCAAGGATATCTACGCCAAGCTCACGCCGTGGCAAGTGTCGCAAATCGCCCGTCATCCGCAACGTCCGTACACCATGGACTATGTGAATGAAATCTTCACCGACTTCCACGAACTGCACGGCGACCGCACCTATGCGGACGATCTGTCCATCGTCGGCGGTCTGGCGCGCTTCAACGGCCAGGCCTGCATGGTGATCGGCCATCAGAAGGGCCGCGACACGAAGGAACGCGCGCTGCGCAATTTCGGCATGCCGAAACCGGAAGGCTATCGCAAGGCCATGCGCCTGATGAAAGTCGCCGAGAAATTCAATTTACCCATCTTTACCTTCGTCGACACGCCGGGCGCATTCCCCGGCATCGACGCGGAAGAGCGCGGCCAATCCGAAGCGATCGGCCATAACCTGTACGTCATGGCCGAACTCAAGGTGCCGCTGATTGCCACCATCATCGGTGAAGGCGGTTCCGGCGGCGCGCTGGCGATCGCCGTGGGCGACTCGGTGCTGATGCTGCAATACGCGACCTATTCGGTGATCTCGCCGGAAGGCTGCGCCTCGATCCTGTGGAAGACCGCCGACCGCGCATCCGATGCCGCCGAAGCGCTGGGCCTGACTGCGCATCGCCTCAAGGCCATGGGTCTGATCGACAAGATCGTCAATGAACCGCTGGGCGGCGCCCATCGCGATCCGAAGCAAATGGCCTCGCTGCTCAAGCGCGCGCTGGCTGACACACTGCGTCAGTTCCAGGGCGTGAAGACCAAGGAACTGCTGGCCGCACGTCATGAAAAGCTGATGAGCTACGGCAAGTTCAAGGAATTGAATACGCAGGAATAAACCTGACGCCGGGATCGTTTCCTGAATTTAGCGATCCCGGCTTGCAGTTCCCGCTTTCCGCAGATGGCCTCCTTCGAGGCCATTTTTCTTTGGTGTCATATGTCGACGGCGAGTGCGGTCATCGGCGCTGAATTTCACCTCATGACCTATCACTCGCGCGCAGGAAAATCACATGTCCGCTTCAGGCGCCGTTTTCAGTTTGCAAGAACAATTCTCCCAAGCCATTGAGGCGCTGAGCATCCCGTATCGCGTCGACAACGATCGCACGCTGGTCGAAGCGTTTCCCGTCATTGCGGTGGCTTACAGCGGCGGACTTGATTCGTCGGTGCTGCTGCATCTCGCCTCCGCCTTTGCGCGCGAGCAGGGTGTGCGGCTGTTGGCTTTCCACATCCATCACGGCATCAGCGCCAACGCCGATCAATGGCAGGCGCATTGCCGTGCGCAATCCGAACGTGTCGATGTGCAGTTCGATACGCGCAACGTCACGCTCGCGGCGAAGGACAAGAGCGGTGTCGAGGAAGCGGCGCGCCTGGCGCGTTACCGGGCGCTCGGGCAACTGTGCCGGGAGCATGGCGCCCGCTTGCTGTTGACCGCGCATCACCTCGACGACCAGGCTGAAACCGTGCTGCTGCAGATGCTGCGCGGATCGGGCGTGGCCGGGATTTCAGGCATGGACGGCGCCAACAAGGCTGCGGAATTGCTGGGCGACGTCGGCCTGCTGATGGCGCGTCCCTTGCTCGGCGCATCACGCGGCGAGCTGGAACAATATGCGCAGCAGGAACAGGTCTCGTTCGTCGAGGATGAATCCAACAGCGATACGCGCTATGCGCGCAACGCCTTGCGCCATAAGGTGATGCCGGTGCTGGCGGAATTTTTCCCCGGCTTCCAGGAGCGCTTTGCGCGCGCAGCCGGACATGCGCAAGCGGCGCAGCGGCTGTTGACGGTGTTGGCGGATCAGGATCTTGCCGCTTGCCTGGAGGGTGAATATCTCAGCGTGCCGGCATTGCGCCGGCTCGATCCTGAACGCGTCGACAACCTGTTGCGTCACTGGCTCGGACTGCGCGGATTACGCATGCCGTCGTCGGCGTGGCTGTTTGAACTGCGCACGCAGTTGCTCGATGCGAAATACGACGCCCAGTTGTGCGTGACGCATCCCGATTGCCACGTGCGGCGTTATCGCGATCGCGTTTTCCTGACGCCGCGCCGGCCGCCATTCGACGAAAACACCGGGCCGCAACCGTTCACCTGGCGTGGTGAAGACAAGCTGCATTTCCCGCAGTTTTCCGGCAGCCTGTTTTTCGATGTCGCCGACACCGGTTTCAACGCGGCGTGGTTGCGCGGGCAATCCTTGTCCGTGTGTTTGCGCAGCGGCGGCGAACGCGTCCGCCTGGCGTGGAATCGTCCCGCCAAGAGTCTCAAATATCATTTCCAGAACATGGATATCCCGGCGTGGGAACGTCCGTATCTGCCGCTGGTTTTTGCACAGGAGCAGATCCTGTACGCGGCGGGCATCGGCATGGATTGCCATGCGCAACCGAAGCCTGGCGAGGAGGGAGAGGAGGGCGACGGGCCCCGGATTGCCTTGCGCTGGCAGGCTGATCTGGGCTGACTGCTAAAGCCGATTTTTTTCGGATCGCAATGAAAAACGGCTTGCCATGTTCAATGGCAAGCCGTTCTTTTTTGCGCTCCCTGAGCGTGTTTTTACATACTGCCTTTACTTCACTTCAGGCTGCCTGAATTACTTTGCCTTGGCAGGTGCTGCTGGTGTGGCGGGAGTAGCTGGTGTTGCCGGTGTTGCAGCAGGTGCTGCGGTTGTCTTTTCAGCCTTGGCTTCCTTCTTGGTGTGCTTCACGGCCTTGTGCTTGGCGGCGTGCTCTGCCTTCGGCGCTGCTGTCGCGGCCGCAGGAGTTGCAGCTGCAGGTTTTGCAGTTGCTGGTGCTGCAGGTGCGCCGGTTTGAGCGAACACTGGCAGGGTCAGGGCGGAGAACAGAGCTGCAACGACGATGGATTTCGAGTTCATGGCAATTTCCTTAAAGAGAAGTTTTTTTCAGTCTCGGCGCTGATTGTTGCGCCTTACTTCCATTAACGAGCCGTGAACCAAAGCGACGACATCAGAGTGTTTCAAAAGATGTCATATTTGTAAGCATCTGTTGCAGTTCCTTTGCACCTGTCAGATCGCTATGCGAACGGCCAGCCATGCGAGCCGAACAAGCCCACCAGGCCGATGACGATCAGATAGATCGCGATGATGAAGTTGAGAAGGCGCGGCATCACCAGGATCAGAATGCCGGCAATCAGGGCGACCAGGGGGCCGAAGGAAAGATGAAGGTTCATGTGATGCTCCTTGTTGGTTGATCTTGATCGGAACAGCTATCACCGTCAGATGGCATTCGGGTGACAGAGTTCAGCACATGGATTCGCTAATCCTTATAATGGCGATCCCGGTTCATCTGCAGAAAGTACGGCATGGCTTTTCAATCCTGGTTTGCATTTTTCCTGGCGGCTTGTCTGATCGCCATCTCTCCCGGTTCCGGCGCGGTCTTGTCGATGAGTCACGGCCTCAGCTACGGCGTGCGCCGCACCAGCGCCACCATCCTCGGCCTGGAAGTCGCATTGGTGCTGATCCTGGTGATTGCCGGCGCCGGTGTGGGTTCGCTGCTGGTGGCCTCGGAAGCCGCCTTCAATACGATCAAGATCCTCGGTGCGGCCTACCTGATTTACCTCGGCTGGTCGCAATGGCGCGCGCCGGTGCATGTCGACGAAGCGCAGGCGGCGCGTCCGGCGGCGCCGACGGCCTGGTGGCAGCGCACGGTCACCGGTTTCCTGACCAACGCCACCAATCCGAAGGGCATCGTCTTCATGGTGGCGGTCTTGCCGCAGTTCATCAACCATGATCGCCCGTTGTGGCTGCAGTTGTTGCTGATGGCGATCACCATGGTGGTGGTCGACCTGGTGGTGATGCACGGTTATGCATTCGCGGCGAGCCGCATGCAGCGCTTCTTCCGGGATGCGAAAGCGGTGCGCATGCAGAACCGCTTCTTCGGCGGTGTGCTGATGCTGGTCGGCGCCGGATTGTTTTTCTTCAAGCGCAGCCAGCAATGATGTTACGCCGACAATAAATCGGCAAACGTAAAAAAAGCCCGCATCGGCCATAGGTCGCCTGCGGGCTTTTTGCTGCGGCGCTGATGCGCTGCTGCGTTGATGCATCAGTGACGGGATTACTTGTCCTTCTTCAGGCATTCTTTCATGAAAGCTTTTCGGTCGTCGCCTTTCTTGCCGGTGGCGTCCTTGTTGCAGCTCTTCATCTTGTCTTGCTGGGTGACTGGTGCGGCAGGGGCGGCCGGCTTGTTGGAGAGGCAATCCTTCATGAAGGCCTTGCGTTCGTCACCTTTTTTGCCGGTGGCGTCCTTGTTACAGGTAGTCATCTTGCTTTGCTGGGCGGTCTGGGTTTGCGCCATGGCGGCCGGGGCGAGCATGACGGGAGCGATGAGGGCGAAGGCCAGGGTTGCGAGCAGTTTTTTCATGGGTTTCTCCATTCAGGGATAACGTGGGTTGTGCGGCTTGGATGCCGCGTTCTTGCCTAGTTCTGCGCTTGGCACGACGATATGGCCGTCTGCTTGCCCTTGAACGTTTGCCAAACCGGCCGCGTTGACAGCGCCGTTACGCCATTTTTGTCAGCGTGGACAGGTAACGTCGCCCTCGGGACACGCGGACAGCGCCTTGAGCTCCTTGGTGCGTTCCAGCGTCTTTTCCGTCAGGCAGGATTGCAGCGCCATGTTGTGCACCGAGCCGCCGGCACTGCGCGAGGTGGCATACTTGCAGGACAGGTCGCGGTATTTGATCCAGGCCAGCTGGACGTCGCGGATCTGATTCTGCTGGGCCTTGTCGAGGCGCTTGCGGTAATCAACGTAAGTCTGGTTCAGCTCGGCGTCGGCCTTGTTGAGCGCCTGGCTGGCGCATTCGTCGATGTCGGCCTGAGTCTGGGCACTTTGGGCATTGCTGCAGTCCACGGCCCAGGCGCTGCTGCCGGCGAGGGAGAAAGAGAGCAGCGCGGCGATGCGCCATAGGGATGATTTCATGTTTTCCTCAACTTTATCTGGTGGCGAGTGTCTACTCTGCGGTAGGCAAAAGCAAGCGCTTTGCACGGCAAGATTGTTGCGAAGTGTTACGAGGTGTTGGCAAGGCGCTGCATTTTTTTAGAAGTATCGCCCGGCACCTAGTTCAATCGAAAATCGATCAACATTCAAACGAAGGCGGGACACATTCATGGCGCTCAACTGGATCGCAGCTTTCAAACTGATACCGTGGGCCGACGTCGTCCAAGCCACGCCGACGGTGGTGCGCGGCGCCAAGGACTTGTGGGCGCGCACGCGGGCGGGCAAGGCCAAATCGGCGGCCGTGGAGGATGGCGCAGCGCCGGCGCCCGGCAGCCCCGAGCAGTTGGCACAGCGCATCACGCAGCTGGAAGGGGAGCAGCTCGATGCCTCGGCGCTGATCAACACGCTGGCGGAGCAGAACGCGCAACTGGTGGCGGCGCTCGACAACGTGCGCAACAAGGTCAAGCTGCTGGTCGCGGCGTGCGTGCTGCTGGCGTTGAGTAGCGCGGCCTTGTGGTTGCGTTAGCCGTGACGGGACAGTGTCGTTTTCTGCATAAAAAGTAAGCTTCGCCGGCATGCGCTATGCTGTCGGCAATGGACGCGCTTGTTTGCTGATATAACCTGAGACAGGTGCGTCGTTTTCTTCTGATTTCCCGCCTGGAGTTGCATGTTCCTTCTATCGTTGCGCATGACGCGCCGTGACTGGCGCGCCGGTGAATTGCGCTTCCTGCTGATTGCCCTGATCGTCGCCGTGGCGGCGTTGTCCTCGGTTGGCTTCTTCGTCGACCGCATGCGCGCCGGCCTCACGCGCGACGCGCACCAGTTGCTCGGCGCCGATCTGCTGGTCGGCGCGGACCAGCCTCTCAATCCGGCGTGGCTCGAGCAGGCCGGGAAAAGCAAGTTGACGATGGCGCAGACGGTGGTGTTCCCGAGCATGGCGCTTGCCGGCGAAGGTGAGGCCGGCGCCAATGCGGCGCGCTCCATTCTGTCGTCGATCAAGGCGGTCACCAGCGCTTATCCGCTGCGTGGACAATTGAAGTTAACCGGAACCGATGGTGCCGACCTTGCCGCCGAAGGCGTTCCGCAAGCAGGCACGGTATGGGTTGATCCCAACATCCTCTCGGCCCTGCAAGTCAGACAGGGCGATCCGCTCAAGCTGGGCGACAAGAGCTTCCGCATCGCCGGCGTGATCTCGGTCGAACCTGATCGCGGCAGCGCCTTCGTCAATTTCGCTCCACGCGTCATGCTCGGCATGGATGATCTAGCCGCCACCGGCCTGGTGCAATTCGGTTCGCGGGTGACCTACCGCCTGCTGTTGGCGGGTACGCCGGAGCAGATCAGGGCTTACCAGCAATGGCTGCAAAAGACCATCGACGACGGCAACGTCAAGGGCGTGCGCATCGAGTCGCTCGAATCGGGCCGTCCGGAAATGCGCGCCACGCTCGATCGTGCCGAACAATTCCTCTCGCTGGTCGGCTTGCTGTCGGCCTTGCTGGCGGCGGTCGCGGTGGCGATGGCGGCACGTCGTTTCATGCTGCGGCATCTGGATGCCTGCGCCATGCTGCGCTGTTTCGGCATGACGCAGAATCAGGTCACGCTGATGTACCTGCAGGAGTTCATCGTGGTCGGACTGGCCGGCAGCGTGCTCGGCGTGCTGCTCGGTTTCGCTGCGCACTTCGCGCTGCTCGAATGGCTCGGTCGATTCATGCCGACTACGCTGCCGGCGGCGAGTTGGTGGCCCGCGCTGCAAGGCGTCGCGATCGGCTTGCTGTTGCTGGTCGGATTCGCCTTACCGCCGCTGCTCCAGCTGCGCAACGTTCCGCACAACCGCGTGATCCGGCGCGAAGCCTCGGCGCCCAGGGCGATGGGCATCGCCACCTATGCGCTGGGCATGCTGGTGTTCGCCGGATTGCTGCTGTGGCAGGCCGGCGATATCAAGCTCGGCGCCATGACGGCCGCTGGATTCCTCGGCGGGTTCGCGTTGTTTGCGTTGATCGCCTGGGCATGCCTGCGCAGCGTGCAATCGCTGCGCGGCCTGTTCAACAACCAGAGCTGGCGTTTCGCCATCGACGGTTTGCAGCGCCGCCCCGGCGCCACCACGATGCAGATCGTGGCGCTCGGCCTCGGCCTGATGGCCTTGCTGTTGCTGACCGTGATTCGCGGTGACCTGATCGGCGCCTGGCGCCAGGCCACGCCGGCCGATGCGCCGAACCGCTTTGTCATCAACATCCAGCCGGACCAGAAAGATGTGGTCGAGCAAAAGCTGAAACAGGCAGGCTTGCAGCAGGCGCGTCTGTTCCCGATGATTCGCGGCCGCCTGGTGCAGATCAACGGCAAGCCCGTCACCAACGACACCTATCAGGAAGACCGCGCCAAGCGCCTGGTGGATCGCGAATTCAATCTCTCGACCATGCGCGACCTGCCGGCGCAGAACACCATCGTCGGCGGCAAATGGTATGACGACAGCCGTCCCGAAGCGTCGGTGGAAGAAGGTCTGGCCAAAACGCTCAAGCTCAGCCTCGGCGACCAGCTGCAATTCGACATCGCCGGCCAGTTGGTCAGCGTGCCGGTCACCAGCATCCGCAAGCTCGAATGGGGTTCGCTGCGGGTCAACTTCTTCGTCATCATCAATCCGGCGGCGATGCGCGAGATGCCTCAAACCTGGATCACCGCTTTCCACTTGCCCGTCGCCAAGGCCGGGCTCGGCAATGCACTTACGCGCGATTTCCCGAACCTGACGGTGGTGGATATCGGCAGCGTGCTGAAGCAGATCCAGGACATTGTCGATCAGGTGATTTCCGCAGTGGAATTCCTGTTCCTGTTCACGCTGACGGCCGGCGTGCTGGTGTTGTATGCGGCATTGGTCGGCACCCAGGATGAACGGGTGCGCGAAGCCGGCCTGCTGCGTGCGCTCGGCGCCACGCGACAGGAGTTGGCAAGGGCGCAACGCATCGAGGTCATGCTCATCGGCAGCGTGGCCGGATTGCTGGCCGCCAGCGGTGCCGCGGCCATCGGCTGGGCGCTGGCGCATTACGTATTCGACTTCGAATGGCGCTTCAGTCCGTGGCTGTGGCTGGCGGGCGCCGGCATCGGCATGGCGTGCGCCGTGTTCGGTGGCTGGGCCGGCTTGCGCAACGTGCTGTCGAGGCCGCCGCTGCAGACTTTGCGCGAGGCATAGAGAGGGCATAACCGGGAGACATACCGGCGCCGAAGCGGGTATCATCTCGGTCTATGCAAATCGAAGACCTCAATCAGCCGACCGTCTATGACATGATCGGCGGCGCGGAAAAGCTGCGCGCCATGGTGGATCGTTTCTACGATCTGATGGACCTCGAGCCGGAGTTCGCCGGCATCCGTACGCTGCATCCGCCGTCGCTCGACGGCTCGCGCGACAAGACCTACTGGTTCCTGTCCGGCTGGAGCGGCGGTCCCAATCTGTACATCGAACGCTTCGGCCATCCGTTCCTGCGCGCGCGCCATCTGCCGTTTGCCATCGGCATCTCCGAGCGCGACCAATGGCTGCGCTGCATGGCGTGGGCAATGGAAGACACCGGCCTCGACGAAGCGCTGCGCACGCGCCTGATGCAGTCGTTCTTCCAGACGGCCGACTGGATGCGCAACAAGCCTGAATAACCAAAAAACACCGACATGACCCTGACTGAAATAATTCTCCTCGCCCTGATCGCCATCGGCATTGTGCTGCAGATCGTGATCCTCCTGCGCGGCCGCGGCGGCATCGATATCGGCACACCGTTGCAGCAACTCAAGAGCGAATTGCAACGCCACCAGCAGGATCTGGCCGAACGCAGCGAACGCGAATTGCGCGACCAGCTGCAATCCAACGCGCAAAGCACCCGCCAGGAACTGGGCGGCAACTTCGGCCAGTTGCAGCAGACTTTGGCGGCGCAGATGACCAGCGTTGCGACCCTGCAGAACAACCAGATCGACAGCTTCGCCCAGCAACTGGTCAAGCTCAACGAGACCAACGCTCAGCAACTCGACGGCATGCGCCAGACCATGAACCTGCAGGCGCAGGCCAGCCGCGAAGAGCAGGCCGCTTCACTCAAGCGTTTCGGCGACACGCTCAACCAGACGCTGACCACGCTGACTGAATCTAACGCCCAACGCATGGCCGAAGTGCGCGCCACGCTGGAAGCCAAAATTAAAGATTTGCAGCTGGACAATGGCAACCGCCTCGAAGAGATGCGCAAGACCGTCGATGAAAAGCTGCATGCGACGCTGGAGCAGCGTCTCGGCGAATCGTTCAAGCTGGTCTCGGATCGCCTCGACAAGGTTCATCAGGGCCTGGGCGAAATGCAGCAGCTGGCGATCGGCGTGGGCGACCTGAAACGCGTGCTGACCAACGTCAAGACGCGCGGTACCTGGGGCGAAGTCCAGCTGGAAATGCTGCTGGAACAAATGCTCACGCCGGACCAGTACGCCAAGAACGTCGAGACCGTCCCCAACACCGGCGAGCGCGTCGAGTTTGCAATCAAGCTGCCGGGCAACGACGACGGCGGCACGCCGGTATGGATGCCGATTGACGCCAAATTCCCGAAGGAACAATACGAACGCCTGGCCGAAGCCGCCGACCGTGCCGATGCCGAAGGCGTGGCGCAGGCCGGTCGTGAGCTGGAACGTGCGGTGCGCGGTGAAGCCAAGACCATCGCCGAAAAATATTTGTCGCCGCCCTTGACGACCGATTTCGCCATCCTGTTCCTGCCGACCGAAGGTCTGTACGCGGAAGTCATGCGTCGTCCGGGTTTGTCGGACGACCTGCAGCGCACGCATCGCGTGAGCATTGCCGGACCGTCGACCTTGTCGGCGCTGCTGAACAGTTTGCAGATGGGATTCCGCACGCTGGCGCTGGAAAAGCGGTCGTCGGAAGTGTGGCAAGTACTGGGTGCGGTGAAGACCGAATTCGGCAAGTTCGGTGACGTGTTGTCGGCGACCAGGAACGCGCTGGAACGCGCCGCCAAGAACATCGAGCAGGCCGAGACGCGCACGCGCCAGATGACGCGCAAATTGAAATCGGTGGAGGCCTTGCCGAGCGACACGGCGCAGAAACTGCTGGGCACTGCCGAGCCGGAAATCGACGGCGACGGCCAGAGCGAGCTGCTCTAAGCCACTCGAAGACAAACGGAATTCAGCGGATCAGGAATTTCATCAATAAGGAAAACAGCCTGCCGTAAGGCGGGTTGAACAGCCGCATGACATTGAGGCGGCTCTGCGTGAACACCGGCTTCATGTGCGAAAAGCGCCTGAAGCCTTCCTCTCCGTGATAGGCGCCCATGCCGGATGCGCCGACTCCGCCGAAAGGCAAATTCTCTTGTGCAATGTGCAGCAGCGTGTCGTTGACCGTCACGCCGCCGGTGACCGTCTGCAGCAAGACCTGATCGATGGCCGCCTCGCTTCTTGCAAATACATATAGCGCGAGCGGACGCGGCCTGGCGTTGACGAAGGCGATCGCCTCGTCGAGATTCTCATATGTCACCAGCGGCAGCAACGGCCCGAAAATTTCTTCCTGGAGGATGCGCGCATCCGGCGCGACTTGCGTCAGCGCCATCGGCGGCAATAGTCGCGTCGATGGATGTGGCGTATGCGTGGTGAGTTGCTCGACTATCGCACCGCTTTCGCGGGCGTCGTCGAGCAGCGCTTGCAAGCGAGTGAAATGGCGCTCATTGACGATGCTGGTGTAGTCGTCGATGGCCAGGCGTTCGTCGTTGAGCGCGGGATGCATGCGTGCTACGACAGCGCGCGCGGCCTCGATGAAGTCGTGTTCACGACCCTGCGGCAGCAGCAAGTAGTCGGGGGCGATGCAGGTCTGGCCGGCGTTGAGCAGCTTGCCGCTGATGATGCGCGCGACGGCATGCCCGAAATCGGCATCGGCGGTAATGATGGCCGGCGACTTGCCGCCCAGCTCCAGCGTCACCGGCGTCAATCGCTCGCTGGCGATGCGCATGACATCGCGGCCAACGGCGGTGGAACCGGTGAAGATCAGGTGGTCGAAGGCGAGGGCGCAGAATTCCCGGGCGACGTCCACATCGCCATTGACGACGGTGATTTCGTCGTCCGAAAATGATTGCCGGATCAGCCGATCGAACAGCTCGCTGAAGGCCGGTGTGTTTTCCGACAGCTTGATCATCGCCAGGTTGCCGGCCGCCAGCGCGCACGCCAGCGGACCGATGGTCAGCAGCAGCGGATAATTCCACGGCGTGACGATGCCGACCACGCCGAGCGGCTGCGGCAACAGGCGATTGCCGGCCGGCTTGAACCAGATCGCGGTGGGTCGGGTTTGCGGCTGCATCCAGTGCTTGCCATGGGCCAGCGCATGATCGATGGCTTGCAGGCTGGTGAAGACTTCAAGGAATTGTGTTTCGTGCTGCGAGCGGTTGCCAAAGTCGGAACTGATCGCCGCAGCGATGTCGTCGCGGTGGCGCAGCAGCAGCTGACGCAGGCGCTGCAATCGGTCCTGGCGTTCTTCCCAAGGCGTCGCCGGCTGGGCGCGCGAGCGCAAGTGCAGCCGGTCGAAGCGCGCGTTGAGTGTCATGGCTTCAGGTCAGCCCATCGAACAGCACCACCTGCACCAGGTCGCCGGCGGCGACATCGCCCTGTGCGTCGTCGAGCACGATGATGCAATTGGCGTCGGACATCGAGCGCAGGATACCGGAGCCTTGGGCACCGGTCAGCTTCACTTTCCATATGCCGTCGCTATCGGGCGCGAGGATGCCGCGTTGATATTCAGTACGTCCGGGCTTCTTGCGGATCGCCGCCAGTGACGTCGCTTGCAGGCGCGGCAGCGGACTGGCGTCGGCACCCGACATGCGCAACAAGGCATCACGCACGAAGAAATAGAAACTCACCATCACCGCCACCGGATTGCCGGGCAGGCCAAACAAGTAGGCGCCGCGATCATGCGACGCGATGCGGCCGAAGGCCATCGGCCGGCCCGGGCGCATGCCGATTTTCCAGAACAGCATGTCGCCCAGCTTGGTCATGGTCTGCTTGGTGTAGTCCGCCGCGCCGACCGAGACGCCGCCGGAAGTAATGACGGCGTCGGCGTGTTCGCAGGCGCTGCGGAAAGCTGCTTCCATGGCGACCGGGTCATCCCTGACCACGCCCATGTCGATGATGTCGCAGCCGAGGCGCGTGAGCATGCCGTACAGCGTATAGCGGTTGGAGTCGTAGACGCAACCCGGGTCGAGCGGTTCGCCGACCGAGCGCAATTCGTCGCCGGTCGAGAAGAACGCCACGCGCAGGCGGCGTTGTACCGGAATCTCGGCCACGCCCAGGGAAGCCAGCATGCCGATATCGGCCGGGCGCAGGATCTTGCCGACGCGCAGTGCAATCTGGCCGTTGCGCAGGTCTTCGCCACGCAGGCGGCGATTGTCGCCGCGTCGTACGCGACCGGCCGGAATCGTTACGGCCGCAGCAGTTTGATTCTCGGTAAATTCCTGCGGGATGACGGTGTCGCAATCGGCCGGCATGGCGGCGCCGGTCATGATGCGCACGCATTCGCCGGCGGCCACGATGCCGTCGAACTGCTGGCCGGCATGCACGCTGCCGACGATGCGCAGCGTCAGCGCCTTGTTCGCTGCGAGGTCGTCCCCGCGCAGCGCATAGCCGTCCATGGCGGAGTTGTCGTTGGCGGGCACGTCGATGGTGGAGGTGATGTCCGCGGCCAGCGTGCGGTCCAGCGCGCTGCGGATGGCGACGCGTTCGATCGACGAGATCGGCTGCACGAAATCATGGATGATTTTTTGCGCCTGCGGCACGGTCATCGCATCCGGGTCATAGCCGGACACGCAACTGACGATGTCGGAGAGGGAGAGTTGAGTCATTTATTCTGATTCCAGTTGGCGCAGCTCTTGCAGCGTGTTGATGTTGCTGAAGGCGGCTTCGTCGTCGAAATGAACTTCGGCGGTGCGGATGCCGGCAAACCAGCGTTCCATTTTGCGGCCGTCCTGTTGCAGGTAGTCGGTCAATGACGGCAGCAGCGTTTTGCTGAGCAGGCAGAACACCGGGTGACGTTGCAGGTTCGCCTGCTCGGCACAGCCGGTGACGGCGATGGCGGCATCGGCCTGTTGTTCGATCAATGCCGCCGCCAGCCGTACGACCAGATCCGGCGGCAGTAATGGGGAGTCGCAAGGTGCCGCGGCCAGGTAGTCGGTGACGCAATGCGTCAGGCCGCTGTGCAAGCCCGCCAGCGGGCCGGGGAAGTCGGGCAGGAGGTCGGGCCATACCGGCAGATTGAACGCCGCATAGTCGCTCTGATGGCGGTTGGCGTTGATCGCCAGCGCGCCGGTCTGGCCGGCCAGGCGTTCGATCACGTGCGCCGCCAGCGGCTTGCCGCGAAACAGCTGCAAGCCCTTGTCGAGATGGCCCATGCGGGCGCCGCGTCCGCCTGCCAGTACGAGGCCGGTAATGTGTTCAGGGGAAATTGCAGCGACGACGGCCATGGCCATCAGCCGCCGATGTAGGACATTTCGACTTTGCGCACTTGCGGCATCGATGTCGTGGCCGTGTCTTTTTGTTCGCTGCGCAGTTCGGAATAACGGTCGCCGCGGCGGCCCCAGATGGCGGCGATGGCGGAGGATATTTCTGCATCGCTGCGTTCACCGCGCAACAAGCCGCGCAGGTCGTGGCCTTCGCCGGCGAACAGGCAGGTGTAGATCTTTCCTTCGGTCGACAAGCGCGCGCGGCTGCAATCCTGGCAAAACGCCTGGGTGACGCTGGAGATGACGCCGATTTCGCCACCGCCGTCTTTATAGCGCCAGCGCTGTGCGGTCTCGCCGGTGTAGTTGGCGTCGATCGCTTCGAGCGGAAGTTCAGCGTGAATACGGCGGATCACTTCGCTCGACGGCACCACTTCATCCATGCGCCAGCCGTTCGAACTGCCGACGTCCATGTATTCGATGAAGCGCAGGGTGAACGGCGTGTCCTTGAAGTGACGCGCCATCGCCAGGATTTCATGATCGTTGACGCCTTTCTTGACCACCATGTTGATCTTGATGGGGCCGAGGCCGACCTTGTGCGCGACATCGAGGCCGTGCAGGATCTGCGAAACCGAGACGTCGACATCGTTCATGCGCTTGAAATTGGCGTCGTCCAGCGCATCCAGCGAGACGGTCACGCGCTTGAGGCCGGCGTCTTTCAACGCCTGCGCCTTTTGCGCCAGCAGGGTGCCGTTGGTGGTCAGGGTCAGGTCGAGCTCGCGGCCGTCGGGCGTGCGCAATTGGTGCAGCATGCCGATCAGGCGTTCCAGGTGCTTGCGCAATAGCGGCTCACCGCCGGTCAGGCGGATTTTCTCGACGCCGTGAGCGACAAACAATGTTGCCAGGCGTGTGATTTCTTCAAACGACAGCAGCGACGAGTGCGGCAGGAAGCTGTAGTCCTTGTCGAACACTTCCTTGGGCATGCAATACACGCAGCGGAAGTTGCAGCGGTCGGTGACCGAAATG
This sequence comes from Herbaspirillum sp. NPDC101396, assembly GCF_044767365.1. Taxonomy (NCBI): domain Bacteria; kingdom Pseudomonadati; phylum Pseudomonadota; class Betaproteobacteria; order Burkholderiales; family Oxalobacteraceae; genus Herbaspirillum; species Herbaspirillum sp. NPDC101396. The sequence continues at coordinate 118,944 of NZ_JBIWNT010000001.1, forward strand.
CGCAGGTCGTGCAATGGACGCATCAAGGCATCGGCGAGGAAGCCGGACGGCGCCTCCAGCAGCGCCGGGACGGCTGCGGAGCTGCCGTTCAAGCGTTCGTCGATGATCGGAATGATGCGGTTGTTCATACTCGCTACGATAGCATGCGGTGGAAAATTCGGCAGTGTACAGAGCGGTCGGGGCGATCCCGGTACAGTGCCAAAACAAGATAGTGTTTACTTGCTGTTTTGCAATGATGCAAATGCACATTCAGCCCGGCGGCAGACGAGAAAAAAGGGAGTTTTCACTCCCTTTTTTCCTTGCTGCGCGATGCTTGTGCTTGCTAAGGCATCAACGACGGGTTTCGACCTGGACCAGCGGTTCAGTCGATTGCGGCGGCAATGGCTTGCGTTCACGCGGCACGCGCGGCGCAGGCACGATCTGGGCTGCGGCGGCCTGGGCAGCGCGCAGTTTTTCCGGATCGGTGCTGGCCAAGGTCAGACCGGCTGACGACAGCATGTCGTTGAGGTCATTCCATTGCGTGCCGTTGGCTGCAGGAGCAGGAGCTGCAGCAACTGGTGCCGGAGCAGGCGTCGGAGCTGCAACTGCCGGAGCCGCTTCAACCACTTGCGGCGCTGATGCAACTACCGGTGCGACAGGAGCCGGTTCCACGGCTGCCGGGGCAGGCGCTTCGACGGGGGCAACCGCCGCGGACGGAGCAACTTCAGCTACTGGTTCCGCGACGACCGGGGCCGGCGCTTCGACAGCGGCTACCGTTTCCTGAGCAGGCGTCACAGCAACCGGTGCAGGCGCAGCTTCGGCCGGCGCTTCAATTGCCGGAGCAGCTTGCACGGCAACCGGAGCTTCAGCAGGAGCTGGAGCAGGGGCCGCTGCTGGTGTTGGAGCAGGGGCCTTTTCGTACCATGGACGCTCATTGTCATCGGCAGCTGCGGGAGCAACTGCTGCGGCAACTTGCACCGACTCTTCACCATCCGCACCATCAGCGGATTCGCCATCGGCGTTTTCACCGCCGTTTTCACCGTCACGATCGCGACGATTGCGGTTGCGGCCGCCACGACGACGACGACGACGTGGTTCGCCTTCTTCGGTTGTACCTTCAACCTGATTGCCTGCGACTTGTGCAGTTTCAGCGCCGTCAACGTCGGTCACTGCGACAGCAACACCGGTCGCCAGAGCGGCTTCCAATGGCAATCCATCTTCCGCTTTCGGCAGGTCCTTGCGCTCTTCGCGTGGTGGACGTGGCGTGCGCGGTGGACGTGGTTCACGTGCTTCGCTGCCTTCGCGAGGCTCGCGGTTTTCACGAGGCTCGCGTGGTTCGCGGGCTTCCTTCGGCTCACGCGGTTCACGGCCTTCGCGCGGCTGGCGTGGTTCACGCGGTTCGCGCGGCTCACGATCGTTGCGGCCTTCTGCGCCTTCACGCGGCTCACGTGGTTCGCGGGCTTCCTTCGGTTCACGCGGTGGGCGTGGCGGACGGGCCGGCTTACCTTCGTATTCCTGCTTGCCGGATTCGTCGCGGGCGGCTTTCTCAGGTGCTGCGCCGTCGCGCTCTTCGCGCTCGTTGCGATTGCGGCCGTTGCGATTGCGACCATTACGGTTGCGGCTGTTGCGGTCGGCGTGATCCCGTTTTTGCTGCGGGGTCTTGGTTTCCACTGTTGCGGCGACGGGCGTCGCTTCGACCGGCTTGGTGCGGAAGAAGCTCCAGATCTTGCTGAAGAAGCCCGACTCAGGCGCCAGCGTCGGCGGCTGTTCCACCGGTGCCGCCACCTTGCGTTCGACGATAGGGGCAGGCTGGTCAGGGGTGATGCCCTTGACGACTGCTTCCTGGCGCGGCTTGACGTCTTCCTTCTGGCGCTTGCTGTAACCGATGTCGGTTTCGGCTTGTTCGGCCATGGCGTAGCTGGCTTGGGCGTCGTCCAGGCGCGGATCGTCGTGCTTGATGCGCTCGAGCTTGTAATGCGGTGTTTCCAGATGCTTGTTCGGGATCATGATGACCGTCACGCGGTGGCGTGTTTCGATCTTCAGGATTTCGCCGCGCTTTTCGTTCAGCAGAAAAGCGGCGACGTCGACCGGCGCCTGCACGTGGATGGCGGCCGAGTTTTCCTTCATCGCTTCTTCCTGGATGATGCGCAGGACTTGCAATGCGGACGATTCGGTGTCGCGGATGTGGCCGGTGCCGTTGCAGCGTGGGCAGGTCACATGGCTGCCTTCGGACAGCGACGGACGCAGGCGCTGGCGCGACAACTCCATCAGGCCGAAACGCGAGATCTTGCCCATCTGGACGCGGGCACGGTCGTGGTGCAGGGCGTCTTTCAGGCGCGATTCGACTTCACGCTGGTTCTTGGCGTTTTCCATGTCGATGAAGTCGATGACGATCAGACCGCCCAGATCGCGCAAGCGCAATTGGCGGGCCACTTCGTCGGCGGCTTCAAGGTTGGTGTAGAACGCGGTGGTTTCGATGTCGCTGCCGCGGGTGGCGCGCGCCGAGTTGACGTCGACGGAGACCAGGGCCTCGGTGTGGTCGATCACGATGGCGCCGCCGGAAGGCAACGGCACGGTGCGTGAGTACGCGGTTTCGATCTGGTGCTCGATCTGGAAGCGCGAGAACAGCGGCACGTCGTCGTGGTAGCGCTTGACGCGATGGACCATGTCCGGCATCACGTGCGCCATGAACTGCTGGGCTTGCTCGTGGATGTCGTCGGTGTCGATCAGGATTTCACCGATGTCAGGCTGGAAATAGTCGCGGATCGCACGGATCACCAGCGAGGATTCCTGATAAATCAGGAAAGCGCCGGAGCCGGACTGGCCGGCGCCTTCGATGGCGCGCCAGAGTTGCATCAGGTAGTTCAGATCCCATTGCAGTTCGTCGACGTTGCGGCCGATGCCTGCGGTGCGGGCGATGACGGACATGCCGTTGGGCAGGTCCAGCTTGTCCATGGTTTCGCGCAGTTCCTGGCGATCTTCGCCTTCGACACGGCGCGACACGCCGCCGCCGCGCGGGTTGTTCGGCATCAGGACCAGGTAACGGCCGGCCAGGGAGATGAACGAGGTCAGGGCTGCGCCCTTGTTGCCGCGTTCTTCCTTCTCAACCTGGACGATGATTTCCTGGCCTTCGCGCAGGGCTTCCTTGATGGAAGCGTTGCGGACGTCGATGCCTTCCTTGAAATAGGTGCGGGCAACTTCCTTGAATGGCAGGAAGCCGTGGCGCTCTTCGCCGTAATTGACGAAGCAGGCTTCCAGCGATGGCTCGATGCGGGTGATGACGCCTTTGTAAATGTTGGATTTACGCTGTTCGCGTCCGGTGGCTTCGATATCGATGTCGATCAGCTTTTGACCGTCAACGATGGCTACGCGCAATTCTTCCTGCTGCGTAGCATTGAACAACATACGTTTCATGTTTCACTCCGTGGCACTGAGGCCGCTTTATTGACGCACGATGAATGCATCAAAAGTACAAGGATGTACGCGAGAACGAAGTGATTGGGGGAGGGAATTGCCTTAGTGTGTGGAGCGCGCCGGGGTGGCGGCACTCATGCACAACGGGGCGCGGATGCGGTGAACCGGGAAGCCGAGCAGCTCCGTATCCACGCGCGCCGTTCCGCATGGAGCGGTCACGGCAACTGTGGACGGTAAGCTATATGTTTGAGCCAAACGAAGCATTATTCTAAAAGTTGGCAAATCGGCGAATCGGGTTCACTTGCATCAACCGGCAAGCACTCCGTTTTTCAACTGAAGGTCTTGCCAGACTTTATCCTGATAATCCAAGCACATCTGTTCAACATCCAAGTGCGTTATCCGATTGCAACTGCGGTGCAAACTGGACTCGCGCAGGGATGATGCGTACACGTTTTTAAGGAACCGTCCAATCGCGCGGAGAAATGTCGCGTCCACATGTCTTCGTAGGATGTACGAGGCTTGCCGACAGGACCCTGTCGCCGCATGCTGCGATTTTTCGTGGTTCCCCCCATCAAATTTGCAAATTAGCGAGGCTGATGAAGACGCCTCTGTGTAGAATGGTCTTTTTTATTCTTACACTGACACCGGTTTTCTGACCAGCGTCGAGCGATTATATATTCAAAATGAAGGACTTAGCGAGATTTTCTGGGAAGACGCCTGAAAAGCCTGAATCACCCGCGTCGACCCAATCTGCACCTGCTTCGCCGCAAGTCCAGCTGCTCACGATTTCGGAAGAGGAAGCCGGTCAGCGCATCGACAATTTCCTCTTGCGCGTCTGCAAAGGCGTGCCCAAAAGCCATATCTACCGTGTCCTGCGTTCGGGCGAAGTACGTGTCAACAAAGGCCGTATCGACCAGACTTATCGTCTGCAAGACGGGGACATCCTGCGCGTGCCGCCGATCCGCATTGCCGAAAAGGCATCAGCGGCGGTCGCCCCCGGCGCCGAATTCAAGATATTGCTCGAAGACAATCACCTGCTGATCATCGACAAGCCGGCCGGCGTGGCCGTGCATGGTGGTTCCGGGGTCAGCTACGGCGTCATTGAACAATTGCGCGCCTCGCGTCCTGACGCCAAATTCCTGGAACTGGTGCACCGGCTCGATCGCGACACGTCGGGCGTGTTGCTCCTCGCCAAGAAGCGTTCGGCGCTGACCAACCTGCATGAGCAGATGCGCGACGGCGTGACGGACAAGCGCTACCTGACGCTGATTCACGGCGACTGGAAAAACGCCCGCCAGCACATCAAGTTGCCGCTGCACAAGTACAGCACTGCTGAGGGCGAGCGTCGCGTGCGGGTGCAGGAAGATGGCCAGGCGTCGCACACCGTGTTTTCCCTGATCCGGCGCTATGGCGAGTTCGCTTTGCTGGAAGCAGAACTGAAAACCGGTCGCACTCATCAGATACGCGTGCATTTGTCGGCCAGCGGTTTTCCTATCGTGGGCGACGACAAGTACGGCGACTTTCCGCTGAACAAGGCCTTGCAGAAGGCCGACGGCGAACGCATCGCGTTCAAGCGCATGTTCCTGCACGCGCACCAGATCAGCTTTACGCATCCCGACAGCGGCAAGACGGTGACCCTGAAGGCCGGTCTGCCGCCCGAATGCCAGCGCTTCCTCAAGAGCCTGGAAGGCCTTGATGCGGCGTCCGCAGTTTGATCGGACCGCGGGCCGGCACACGATTTTTGAATATGTTGAAAAGTGAAACATGGCAAGAAAGCAATTTGACCTGATCGTCTTCGATTGGGATGGCACGTTGATGGACAGCACCTCGACGATCGTACGTTGCATCCAGGCCGCCGCGCGCGATCTGGGTCTGCCGATTCCCGACAAGAGCGCCGCTTCCTACGTGATCGGACTGGGCCTGCAGGACGCGATGCAGGCGGCGATTCCGGACGTTGATCCGAAATACTATCCGCGCATCGTTGAGCGCTATCGCCACCATTACCTGGGCCAGGACAAAGACCTGAGCCTGTTCGACGGCGTGCGCGAAATGCTCGACGACCTCGGACAGCAAGGCTATTTCCTCGCCGTTGCCACCGGCAAGAGCCGCGTCGGCCTCAACCGCGCGCTCAACAGCACCAATCTGCTGTCGGTCTTCGACGCCACGCGCTGCGCCGACGAGACGTTTTCCAAACCGCATCCGGCCATGTTGCAGGAACTCACACGTGAACTTGGCCAGGAAATGGGCCGCACGCTGATGATCGGCGACACCACCCACGATTTACAGATGGCGCTTAATGCAGGTGCAGCCGGGGTTGCGGTAGAATTCGGCGCGCATCCGGTGGAACAATTGCAGGCGCTCAATCCGCTGTATTCCGCCGGGTCCATCAAAGTGCTGCATCAATGGCTCAATGACAACGCTTAGGAAACTTGGCTATGGAAGAAGTGTTGATCCCGGTATGCGCCTCGGCTGAGATCGAGGAGGGCGGCAAAGGCCGCCGTTTCGCGGTATCGGTACACGGCGACGACGCCACCGGCTTCGTGGTGCGCTACGGCGGCGCCGTCTACGGCTACCTGAACCGCTGCGCCCACGTTCCCATTGAACTGGACTGGTCCGAAGGCGAGTTCTTCGAATCCAGTGGTTTGTACCTCATGTGCGCAACACACGGCGCGGTATATGCGCCCGATACCGGCAAATGCGAAGGCGGCCCCTGTACCGGCGCGCGTTTGCGTAAGATCATGGTGTTTGAAAAAGACGGCGCCATCTTCTGGGCGCCCGATGATTATGTAAGGCCCGCGCTGGCATAAGCCATGCGGGAACCCCGGCAGCCCTCGCCAGTAGTGCATAAGCTGGCATCTGCAGGCTGCCGTTCCGAGTGACGATATGAGCAATAACGAATTTGAAAATCCTGAAGCGCAGCCACCCAAGCCGGCTGAGCCGGTGCCGCCTACCTCCGGTGCAACCGCGGCCGCAGCTGCGGAAGAAAAGAAGGGCGGCTGGGAGCGCGACGTGCTGGAAAAGCTTGCGCTGTTCGCCGTCAAGGAACAGCGCGCGCGTCGTCGCTGGAGCATCTTCTTCAAGATCGCCGGCCTGGCTGTGTTCGTGTTCGTGGTCTGGAGCGCTTTCAACTACACCAAGTCGGAAGCGGAGCCGGTTGGCACCCATACCGCGCTGGTCGAAATCTCCGGCACCATCGAAGCCGAAGGCCGTGGTTCGGCCGCAGCGGTGATCCCGGCGCTGGACAAGGCATTCGCCGCCGACGATTCGATGGGCGTGATCCTCAAGATCAACAGCCCCGGCGGCAGCCCGGTCCAGGCCGGCATGATCAACGATGAAATCGTGCGCCTGCGCAAGGAGTATCCGAAGAAGCCGCTGTATGTCGTGGTTGAGGAAATGTGCGCATCCGGCGGTTATTACATCGCTGCGGCGGCCGACAAGATCTACGTCAACAAGGCCAGTATCGTCGGCTCCATCGGCGTGCTGATGGACGGTTTCGGCTTCACCGGCCTGATGGATAAGGTCGGCGTCGAGCGTCGTCTGCTGACGGCGGGTGAGAACAAGGGTTTCCTCGATCCGTTCAGCGCCCAGAATCCGAAGCAGAAGGAATACGCGCAACAGATGCTCAATGAAATCCATCAGCAATTCATCGACGTGGTGCGCAAGGGCCGCGGCCAGCGCCTGAAGGAAACGCCGGAAACTTTTTCCGGCCTGTTCTGGACCGGGTCCAAGGCGGTTGAGATGGGCCTGGCCGACGGCTTCGGCACCGTCGACAGCGTGGCGCGCGACGTCATCAAGGCGGAAGACCTGGTTGACTACACGCAGACCGAAGGCTTGCCTGAGCGCGTGCTCAAGAAGTTCGGCGTGGCGGTCGGCAGCGGTGTCGCCAAATCGATGGTGGGCAGCAACGGTTTGCAACTACGCTGATTCTGCAGTTCACGTAAAACAGCCGGCGGAGATGATGGCATCTCCGCCGGCTGTTTGTTTTCCGGCGTTGGTTGTTAATCCGCCAGCAGCAGGAACACCGTCGGTTTCTTGTGGAAATCAGGCGTATTGCCGGCCCCAAGTTCGCTCTTCCATTTGGCCGCAGTCTGCGTCCGGATCGCTTCTGTCGGCAGGGTCAGGTCGGTGGCCACGCTGATGAGCGTACTGCCATTGCAGGTGGTGGCCAGCGCTTCCAGCATGGCGCCGTTGCGGTAGGGCGTTTCGATCAGCAATTGCGTCTGCTTTTCCTGGCGCGAACGATCTTCCAGCTGTTTGATGCGTTTGGCGCGTGGCGCGGCGTCGGTGGGCAGGTAGCCGTTGAAGGCGAAGCTCTGGCCGTTGAGGCCGCTGCTCATGACCGCCAGCAACAGCGACGACGGCCCCACCAGCGGGCGCACCTGGATACCGTGCTGATGCGCCAAACGCACCAGGTTGGCGCCGGGATCGGCCACTGCAGGCACGCCTGCTTCGGAGATCAGCCCGGCGTCCTGGCCGGCCAGCAGCGGCGCCAGCAAGGCCGGCAGCGATGCGGCTTCGGTGTTGACGTTGAGTTCGGCGATGCGGATTTCCTGCAAGGGTTTGGCCAGCGGATGGTGTGCATTGACCAGCTTGAGGAAGGCGCGCGTCGTCTTGGCGTTTTCCGCGATGAAATACTCGAGACGCGCAGCCAGCGCCTGCACCTCGGTCGGCAAGATGGACGCGAGCACATTGCTGTCCGCCACATCGGCGGGGCCCAGCGTATTGGGCACAAGATAAAGAATACCGGGCATGTCTAAGTCGTTAAAATAAGGGCTGGCGCTATTAGACCTGATTTCACCGCTGCCTGCGAGCTTTCGCCGGGTTTGCCGGGCAAGTCTTATACGGTTGTCATGAAACTGTCATGCTAGGCAACTATTGTGTCGGTTCGGCAGCAGCAGAAATTGGCTAAATAATTTCCGCCAGGCCCCAAACACCGAAAGGGAATGAATGTTTGCAGCAGTAGATCTTGGTTCCAACAGCTTTCGCCTGCATATCGGCAAGCATGAAGGCGACACCATACGTGTCGTCAAAAGCGCGCGCGATCCGATTCGCCTGGCGGCCGGTCTGGACAAGAACGGCAAGCTGACGCCGCAGGCAATTGCCGGCGCGGTCGAATCGCTGGCCCGCTTTCGCACCATCCTGCGCGACTACCAGCTCGACGCCGTGCGCGTGGTCGCGACCAATACCTTGCGCGTGGCCAAGAATGCGCATGAATTCCTGCCCGACGCCGAACGCGCGATCGGCTACCCGGTGGAAATCATTTCCGGCGAAGAAGAAGGCCGTCTGATCTACATGGGCGTCGCCGGCGCACTGGCCTTGCCTGAGGAAGATCGCCTGGTGATCGACATCGGCGGCGGTTCGACCGAAGTCATCCTCGGCCATGGCAGCGACGTGCGCCGGGTCGAGTCCTTCGGCATCGGCACCGTCAACCAGAGCCAGGCTTTTTTCGGCGACGGCTATATCAATGAAGCCGCGTTCGAGCGCGCCATCCTGTCGGCGCGCTCGCACGTGGAAGACGCCGTGGTGCCATTCGGCGCCCAGCATCGCAGCAAGGTCTACGGCTCGTCCGGCACCATGCGCGCGATCGCCGACACGATCGCCAAGAACGGCATGGGCGACGGTCGCGTCACGCCTGAGAGCGTGGAAGAACTGAAGCAGCGCCTGATCGCTTTCGGCCATGTCGACCATATCGAACTGGCCGGCATGAAGCCCGACCGCGCCGCGGTCATCATGGGCGGCCTGGCGGTGCTGATCGGCCTGATGCAGGAGCTCAATATCTCGGTCATCTCGCCGGTTGAAGCCGGCCTGCGCATGGGCGTGATGTGGGACTTGCAATTACGCGCCACCCAGCGTGATCGTCGGGAGCAATCGGTGGACGATTTCAGCCGACGCTTCCATATCGACGAATTGCGCGCGCGTCAGGTAGCCGAGACTGCACTCGGTTTCTTCCAGATGCTCAAGCCGGGCAACGAAGCCTACGCCAAGTACCTGAACTGGAGCGCCTTGCTGCACGAAGCCGGCCTGATCGTGTCGCAGAGCAGCTATCACAAGCATTCCTCCTATCTGATCGCCAACGCCGATCTGCCCGGCTTCACGACACGCGAGCAGCGTGTGATGAGCACGCTGATCCTCGGTCAGAAGGGCAATCTGCGCAAGATCGGCGAAGTGGTGTCCGATCCGGACTTCGCCAAGGCGGTACTGGCGCTGCGACTGGCGGTGATGTTCATGCACGCACACATCACGCTCGATCTCGACGACGTCCGCCTCAAGATGAAGAGCCGCATTGACATCGACATCAAGCGCGACTGGCTGCGCGATCACCCAACCGTGTCGTACTGGATGCAGAAAGAGCAGGAGTGGTGGAGCGGCATCGGCGTTGATTTTTCCATCCGCGTGAATGCCTGAAGCAGGCTCGCTCGCATCGCGATAAAAAATCCCCGCACCTGGCGGGGATTTTTATTGCTGCAGCAGAGCTTCGGTCAATTCAGTCAAGCTTGGCGGCATGCTCACGCGTGGCGTGGAAGGTGACTTCCGGCCAGCGTTCCTGGGTCAGTCGCAGGTTCACGCCCGAGCTCGCCAGGTAGGCCAGGTTGCCGGCCGCATCGTACGCGAGATTGAAACCCGCAGACGATTTCTCGAAATCGGCCATCTTCTTCTTGTCGTCGCAAGTGACCCAGCGCGCGCTGCTGATGCTGGTGCCCTCGAACACGGCGTCGACACCATATTCGTTCAACAAGCGGCTCGCCACCACTTCAAACTGCAGCACGCCGACCGCGCCGAGGATCAGGTCGCCGTTGTTGGTCGGCTTGAAGACCTGCACCGCGCCTTCTTCGCCGAGCTGCTGCAAGCCCTTGTGCAGCTGTTTGATTTTGAGCGGATTGCGGATGCGCGCAACGCGGAAGAAGTCCGGCGCGAAGTAAGGAATGCCCGTGAACTGCAGCAGCTCGCCTTCAGAGAAACTGTCGCCGATCTGCATGTTGCCGTGGTTGGGCAGCCCGATGATGTCGCCGGCGTAGGCTTCTTCCACCTGCTCGCGGCTGGACGCCATGAAAGTGACGACCGACGACACCTTGATCTCGCGATTCAGGCGCAGGTGCTTGAGCTTCATGCCGCGCTCGAAGCGTCCCGAGCACACGCGCAGGAAAGCGATACGGTCGCGGTGGGCCGGGTCCATGTTGGCCTGGATCTTGAAGACGAAGCCGGAGAACGGGGCTTCCTTCGGTTCGACGCTGCGCACGGTGGCGTCGCGGCTGCCTGGCGCCGGTGCCCAGTCGAGCAGGGCATTGAGGATTTCACGCACGCCGAAGTTATTGATGGCCGAGCCGAAAAACACCGGCGTCTGGATGCCGGCCAGGAAATCGTCCAGATTGAACGGATGCGACGCACCGTGCACCAGTTCGACTTCCATCTTGAGCTGTTCGATCTCCAGCGGGAACATCTCGACCAGCTTGGGATTGTCGATGCCCTTGATGATTTCGACATTGCCGTCGGCGCGTTCTTCACCGGCCTTGAACAGCATGATTTCGTCGCGCAGCAGGTGATACACGCCGCGGAAACTCTTGCCCATGCCGATCGGCCAAGTCACTGGCGCGCACTGGATCTTGAGCACCGATTCGAGCTCGTCAAGCAGTTCCAGCGGGTCGCGCGTTTCACGGTCCATCTTGTTCATGAACGTGATGATCGGCGTGTTGCGCATGCGGCAGACATTGAGCAGCTTGATGGTCTGTTCTTCCACACCCTTGGCGGCGTCGATCACCATCAGCGCCGAGTCGACCGCGGTCAGCACGCGGTAGGTGTCTTCCGAGAAGTCCTGGTGGCCCGGGGTGTCGAGCAGGTTGACCACGTGGTCACGGTATTCGAACTGCATGACCGAGCTGGCCACCGAGATACCGCGCTGCTTTTCGATTTCCATCCAGTCGGAGGTGGCGTGGCGACCGCTCTTGCGCGCCTTCACGGTGCCGGCCAGCTGGATCGCGCCCGAGAACAGCAGCAGCTTTTCGGTCAGCGTGGTTTTACCCGCATCGGGGTGGGAAATGATGCCGAAGGTGCGGCGGCGCGCAACTTCGCGCGCGATCAGTTCAAGCGGGGCCTTGCTGTTCGAGCCGGAGTCTTCGGTCTCGGAATCGGGAGTCATGTCTTGCATCGTGAGTCGGTAGGTCGAAGGCGTTGAAAGCGGTGAGCGCCCAGCACGACAAGCAGCCGGCGTGCGGCGCTGCTGTCGTTCATGGGTATGTGACAGAAATAGAAAAAGGGCTGGAAGATCCAACCCTTTTGTTTCCCGGCGCACTCGGCGCCTGGTCACGTCTCGGAAGCCGCGATTATAGCGTATTCGCGGCCATTTTCCCGGTTCCGGCGACAGGTCGCCGGTTTCAGGCAGGCACTATTTCCTGTCGGGACGATCCGTACGGTCGGGGCGCTCCTCGCGTTGCTGAGGCCGTGGTTCGGGCCGCTGGGCTTGTTCATGGCGTTCCTGTGGCGGTGGCGCGGTACGGACGGCGGGTGCCGGACGCTGAACTTGTGCTTGCGGCTCGGGGCGTGGAGCTGCCTGGATCTGGGGTGGCGGGGCCCGATGTGCTGCTTGCGGCTCCGGCCGATGCTCCTGACGTGGCGCGTTGTCGGGCCGCTCGGCACGCTCCGGGCGTTCCGGACGATTTTGATGTGCAGCGGGCGCTGGAGATGCAACAGGTGCCGCAGGAGCAGGGCGGGCCTGCGGCGCCTGCAATTGAGGCGCCGGTGCCTGAGCCGGTCGTTGTGCAGTCGGTGCATTGTTCGGCGCCATCAGGTTCGCCTGCGCCGGCCGGTTCTGGTCGCGACGGTTGTCCCTGTCGTTGCGATCGTTACGATCATGGTCGCCGCGATGGTCGCGGTCATTGTCGCGTTCAGCCTGGCCGGGACGCTGGTCCGGGCGTGGGCCCTGATTTGGCGGAGGGGGCGCGAGGGCGGCATTCGGCACCGGATTGGGGCGCGAGACGTTGCCGACATCCGGGCGACGATCGTCGCGACCGTTGCGCGGGCTGTGCTGCCAGACCACGGGTTTGTTGTTGACGACGACGTTCCGGTTTACGTTATTGGTGACGTTGACGTTATTGATGCGTACGTTGTTGACCAATACGTGATGCTGGCGCCAGTCAGGCCGTGCTTCGCTGTAGACAGAGCGCACGATGCCGGTGCCGGCGCCGAAGGAAATTCCGATCGAGACGTTATAGCTGGGCGGGCGATAACGCGGCGGCGGTGCCCAATAGACCGGCGGACGCTGCGGCCACCACCAGCCGCCGTACACCACGGTCGGATTGTAATAAGGCACATAGATGACTTGCGGGTTGACTGGTTCGATCACGATGATCTGGTCCTGCTGCACGATGCGCTGCTGATTGCTCGATTGCAGGTTGCCGGCGATCTGCGCCTTTACGCGCAGGTTCTGTACGGTGTCCATCACATTGGCTTGCTGCGACAGGAAGGCGTCGCCGAGGCGCTGCGTCCAATCCAGCTTGTCGTTCATCATCGCGAGGACGGATGGGAATTGCGCCAGCGATTTCACGCTCGGATCCCATGGCATGGGAGCGATCGCGCGCGCCAGCGCATCACCTTGCAGGCCCGGGCGGCTGTCGACGAAGCGCGCCGCCTGCACCACTTCCAGCGGATAGGTGGCTGCCATCAATACTTGCGCCAGCAATGAATCGGGATACAGCGCCACCGGCGCCAGCATCTGGTCTAATTCTTCCTGCGTAAAAACGGCCGGCGGACGGTTCATGTCCTGTGCAGAAACATTGGACATGCCGGATGCCAGCGAAAAAAGTGCCGAGGCGATCCAGGCGAGGGTTTTCTTGTTCACGGCGATTCTCCTTTGGACGGGGAGCGCGCGAGGTATCGACAATCAGTGATAAACGATTTACGTCATTGCCAGTCTTGCACCGTACCCAAAAACTGCAGGTGGAAATTCGGGCAATGCGGTTCGCGCGCAGATGTCCTTATCTTCGGTCAGGGAATCGCAACAAGGTGTAACCAAACTGCAAGGAATGTTTCAGCTTCCGAATCCAGCAGGGGAGCGCGCGGCACGATTGCGTGAACTCGCAAAACATGAAACTTCGCCCTCGCTCATAGGAGAAAATTTAAAAATATTGAAGAAAATGTGAAGAAGGTGTTGACCGAACCCCCATGTCGGGATATTATCTCGCTTCTCGGAGTGTAGCGCAGCCCGGTAGCGCACCTGGTTTGGGACCAGGGGGTCCAAGGTTCGAATCCTTGTACTCCGACCACACATGAACGGGCTGTCGAAAGACAGCCCGTTTTCATTTCCGAAGACGATTTCAGGCACAGCAATTCCTGCTTGATTCACCGATCTGCCCTTAGCTCAACCGGATAGAGCAATGGCCTTCTAAGCCATAGGTTAGGGGTTCGATTCCCTTAGGGCAGGCCACCTCTCTGCGCCGCTTCGTAAGATCCACTCCTTCTTTGCTTTTTTCATCGTGACGCATCTCGTGCCGTTATGAGCATGCGATCCGCCAAGCCGTTCCGGTATATCAATTGGTGATCTTGTCGGTGGGATAACGCAGCGAGTCGCGCAGGATATAGCTCATCGGCATTCCCAGCGAGCGCTTGTCGGGGCCGATGGGTTGCATGAACCAGCGATCGTAGAGACGATAAATTTCCCCGCTGTTGGCCAGTCTGCCCATTTGCCGGTCGACCATTTTCTTGAATTCGGGATCGTCGTTGCGCAGCATGATCGCGTAGGGCTCCACGGACAGCGACGTGCCGACAATGATGAACTTCTCCGGATCGACCGCGTTCTCGCGCGCGCCGTACAGCAATATTTCGTCCATGATGAAAGCATCGGCCATGCCGTGCTCCAGCATCGAAAAACATTCCCGGTCGCCATCCAGTTCCACCACCGTCAGGTCGAGGTAGCGGATGTTGCTGCGTTTGTTGATGACGTCGATCATTGCGGTGGCGCGTGTCGTCACCACGCGCTTGTTGCGTAGGTCGTTCCAGTTCTTGATGGGGGAGCCCGCTTTGACCAGCATGCGTACGCTGGTGAAGAAATGCGGGATGGTGAAGGCGAATTTCTTGCGGCGTTCGGCGTTGTTGGTGCTGACGCTGCACTCAAGGTCGGCGCGGTTGTCAGACAAGGCGCTGAAGCGGGAGGATGCATTAACCGGTAAATACTGGATCTTGATGTCAGGCATCCGCAGTTCCTGGCGGATGCCCTGGACGATCTTGCGGCACAACTCAATGGTGTAGCCGCTGACTTCGCCATCGGGCTCGATCACCACGAATGGCGACAAGTTGTCGACGCTGCCCATGAAGGCCAGTACGATGGTTTTGGTTTCCCTGATCTTCTTGATGGTGTCGCGTGCGGATGCTGTCGCGGCTACGGCGCCGAGCAGCAGGAAGGCGGCGAGAACAACGAATCGGCTGATGCGAAATCGGAAGGCTGACGCCGGGGAAGGGAACAAGGGCAAATGACTCATGTGGGGACCGTCTTTCCTGCTACAGCACCGCCTGATCTTATGATGCGTACCGGTATTATTCAAGTATGGAAAGCCTGCGATATTCCTCCTGTATTGAAAAGAAAGGGATGAGTCGAAATTTTTCTATCCTGCGTGTGCATTAATTCTGTGAGAAAAGAAAAAAGCCCGGCATGCCGGGCTTTTTCACGAGGATTGGGAGAATGCGCGATCAGAATGCCGGCACCACCGCGCCCTTGTATTTCTCTTCGATGAATTTCTTCACGGCAGGCGAGTTCAGCGCGGCAGCCAATTTCTTGATGGCGGAGCTGTCCTTGTTATCCTGGCGTGCGACCAGCAGGTTTGCGTAAGGCGAGTTAGCGTCTTCGATGAACAGCGAATCCTTGACCGGATTGAGCTTGGCTTCGATTGCATAATTGGTGTTGATCAGCGCGACGTCAACCTGGTTCAGTACGCGCGGCAGGGTTGCCGCTTCGAGTTCGCGGAATTTCAGTTTCTTCGGATTGTCGGTGATGTCCTTTTGCGTGGCCGAGATGTTGCTGGTGTCCTTCAGCTTGATCAGGCCGTTGCGTGCCAGCAGCAGCAGGGCGCGACCCGAATTGGATGGATCGTTGGGGATCGCGATGGTGGCGCCGTTCGGGATGTCGGCGGTCTTCTTGTACTTTTGTGAATAGGCGGCGAACGGTTCGACGTGGACCTTGGTCACCGGCACTTCGATGTCGTTCTTGTGGCTCTTCTTGAATTCATCAAGATAAGGCTGGTGAAGGAAGAAGTTGCCGTCGACTTGTTTCTCGTTGGTCTGCGCGGCAGGCTGCACGTAGTCGGTGAATACCTTCACCTGCAGGTCGACGCCTTCCTTGGCCAGCGTCGGCTTGAGGAATTCGAGAATTTCAGCGTGCGGCACCGGCGTGGCGGCGATGACCAGCTTGTCGGCGGCTTGCGCGACGGCGGCGAACAAGGTCAGGGATGTGGCGAGCAGAAGGGACAATTTACGGGACATGGATAACTCCTTTTTTATTTACGTGTGAAATGCAGGACCAGGCGATCGCCGAAGAACTGCAGTAACTGCACCAGTACTACCAGGACCGCAACGGTGACGATCATCACCTCGGTCTGGAATCGTTGATAGCCATAGCGGATGGCCAGGTCGCCCAGGCCGCCGCCGCCGATGACGCCGGACATCGCGGCGTAGGACATCAGCGTGATGGCGGTAATCGTGACGGCGGCCAGCAAGCCGGGCAATGCTTCCGGCAGCAGCGCGCCGAAGATGATCTGATGTGTTTTGGCGCCCATGGCCTGGCAGGCTTCGAGCACGCCACGGTCGATTTCGCGCAGCACGTTTTCCACCAGGCGCGCAAAGAAGGGCGCGGTGCCGATCACCAGTGGCGGGATCGAGCCCTCGACGCCGAGCGAGGTACCGACCAGCAGCAAGGTCACAGGAATCATCACGATCAGCAGGATCAGGAACGGCACCGAGCGCAACACGTTGACCACCAGCGACAGCGCCACATACACGCCGCGTTGCGCCAGCAACTGCTTGCGCGCAGTGAGGAACAGCAGCATGCCCAGCGGCAGTCCGATCAGCACGGTAAAGAACAGCGACAAGCCGGTCATGGCCAGCGTCTCCAGCGTGGCCTGGCCGATGTCGCCCCAGTCGATGACGGAAAAATCGATCATGCCAGCACCTCGTGATGGATCTGGTAGTGATCGAAGTGGGCGAACACCTTGGCGAGGTCATCGTCGCTGCCGTTGAGCTCCACCAGCAACTGACCGTAAGGCGTGTCCTTGATGCGCGAAATCGTGCCTTGCAGGATGGTGATCAGCGCCTGCGTGGCGGCGGTGATGTTGGTCAGGATAGGCTGGTAGGTGATGTCGCCGACAAAGGTCAGGCGCACCAATTTTCCTTTGATATGTTCGAGACCGATGCCATCCTGCGGTTCGAAGGCATGGCTTTCGGCCACCAGCTTTTGCGTCACGGCGTGTTTGGGATGGAGGAACACGTCGGCGACCTTGCCGCTTTCGACGATGCGGGAATCATCGATCACCGCGACGCGGTCGCAGATGCTGCGGATCACCTGCATCTCGTGCGTGATCAGCACGATCGTCAGACCGAGCTTGCGGTTGATGTCGAGCAGCAGGCGCAGGATGGATTGCGTGGTTTCCGGGTCCAGTGCGGAGGTAGCTTCGTCGCACAACAGCAGATGCGGATAATTCGCCAGCGCGCGGGCGATGCCGACGCGCTGCTTTTGTCCGCCGGACAATTGCGCCGGATACTTGTCGCGCTGCTCGGACAGGCCGACCAGTTCCAGCAATTCAGTGACGCGCGCGGCGCGTTGTTCACGCGTGTATTTGCCGGTGATCTTGAGCGGCCAGTCAATGTTGGCGGCGACGGTTTTGGCGTTGAGCAGGTTGAAGTGCTGGAAGATCATGCCGACGCGCTGGCGCAATGCATGCAGCTGCGTGCTGTCGAAACACGTGATGTCTTCGTCTTCGATGAAAATGCTGCCCGAGCTGGGGCGTTCGAGCAAGTTGAGCGTCCTGATCAGCGTGCTTTTGCCGGCGCCAGAACGGCCGATGACGCCGAAAATTTCACCTGCGTCGATTTGCAGGTTGATATCGGTCAGTGCTATGAGGTCCCGGTTGGCAACTTGATAGGTTTTGTGGAGATGCTCGATGCGAATCACGGGCGTAAAGATGAATGAAGTAGAGATCAGTCTAGCAGTGCGGCAATAGAGCGTGAACGCATAAATAGTTGGATGCTTATTCGGTTTTGTAATGAGTGCGCCCATGAAAAAAGCCGTGTCGCCACAGGGCGGACACGGCTTTCATTCAACTGAAAACGTACTATCAAGCAGGTAGCAGTATCTCCCGATGCTGTTCCGGGACGATCAACCGCGGCCGGTCAGATGACCGTTGACGACACGCACCTGATCGCCAACGCGCCAGCCTTCGCCAGACTGCGGGAAGGAGCGCACGCTGCCATTTTCCATGCGCACGTCGACCATATAAGTAGTGGTGGTGCGGCTGCGTTTTTCGACTTCGTTACCGGCATAGCCGCCGGCGCCTGCGCCGGCTACGGTTGCGAGTGTGCGGCCATTGCCGTTACCGATCTGGTTGCCCAGCACGCCGCCGAGCACGGCGCCGGCGACGATACCGACACCGCTGGCTTTAGGCGTGTGCTGAACTGCGCGCACCGCTTGGACTTCACCGCAGGTGGAGCAACGTGCCACCGCCGCCGGAGCAGGGTTGCCATAGCTGTTGCTGTTTGATTGTGCTTGCTGCGCGTAGTTGGATTTTGGTGCAGGTTGCGAGTTGTTTTGCGCTTGCGGCAATGGTTGTTGCGATTGCGGCGCGTTGGCTGCATCCGAGATGGCTTGTTGCGGCGCGACGCTGCTGTTGGATGTCGGCAGCAGACCGGTGATGGCGGCGACGCCAACCAGGCTGACCAGAGTCACTGCGACAGCGGCGGTGGCTACCAGGGGATGAATGCGACTTGGGGATTTGACGACTTCCATGATGAGCCTCTTCGTATTGGTGTTGTAGTGCAGGTATGAGGAGATTATGGAGGACTAAGTTCAGTGAAAAAAGGAAGATAGTGTGTCAGTTGTGAAAATTTGTAAGGCCAATGTAGGACAACCCGGAAAGGCCTTGTAGGCGCTTGCCGGGTTGTCGGTTTTTTCAGGCTTGTTGCAGTGATTCGATCAATCTTCGCGGCGCAGATGCGGGAACAGGATGACGTCGCGGATGTTCGGCGAATCGGTGATCAGCATCATCAAGCGGTCGATGCCGATGCCGCAGCCGCCGGCCGGCGGCATGCCGTATTCGAGCGCGCGAATGTAGTCGGCGTCGTAATACATGGCTTCTTCGTCGCCTGCGTCCTTCGCGGCAACTTGCGCCTGGAAGCGCGCGGCCTGGTCTTCGGCATCATTGAGCTCGGAGAAGCCGTTGGCGATTTCGCGACCGGTGATGAACAGCTCGAAACGCTCGGTGATGCCGGCCACGGTATCGGAGGCGCGCGCCAGCGGCGACACTTCAACCGGGTAGTCGATGATGTAGGTCGGCTCCCACAATTGCGATTCGGCGGTCTCTTCGAACAGCGCCAGTTGCAGCGCGCCGATGCCGGCCTTGGCCAACGGCGCCTGGTCGGTCTTGACGCCGAACTTCTTGAGCGCGGTGCGCAGGAAGTCGATGTCGGCCAGTTGCTCGTCGGTGTATTCCGGCGCGTACTTCTTGATGGCGCCGGTGATGGTCAGGCGCTGGAACGGCTTGGCCAGATCCAGTTCACGGCCCTGGTAGGTCAGCGTCGCGGTGCCGTGTGCATCGATGGCGGCCTGGCGGATCACTTGTTCAGTGAACGTCATCAGCCATTGGTAATCGACGTAGGCCGCATAGAATTCCATCATCGTGAATTCAGGATTGTGGCGCGGCGAAACGCCTTCGTTGCGGAAGTTGCGGTTCACTTCGAACACGCGGTTGAAGCCGCCGACCACCAGGCGCTTCAGATACAGCTCAGGCGCGATGCGCAGGAACATCTGCATGTCCAGCGCATTGTGATGCGTGATGAAAGGCTTGGCCGCCGCGCCGCCGGGGATGGTGTGCAGCATCGGCGTTTCGACTTCCATGAAGTCGTTCTTTTCCATGAAGCGGCGGATCGACGACATCGCAGCGGTGCGCGCCTTGAAGGTACGGCGTGTTTCTTCACTCATGATCAGGTCGACGTAGCGCTGGCGATACTTGGTTTCCTGGTCCGACAGACCGTGGAATTTGTCCGGCAGCGGGCGCAGCGACTTGGTGATCAGGCGCAGGCCGGTGACCTTGACCGACAGCTCGCCGGTCTTGGTCTTGAACAGCGTGCCTTCGGCGCCGAGGATGTCGCCCAGATCGTAGTGCTTGAAGGCGGCGTGCGCGGCTTCGCCGGTCACGTCGTTGGTGACGTAGAGCTGCATGCGGCCGTCGGCGCGCAGGCCGGATGCGTCCTGCAAGGTCGCGAACGAAGCCTTGCCCATCACGCGCTTCAACATCATGCGGCCGGCGATCGAAACCTTGACCGGATTGGCTTCCAGCGCCTCGTTGTCGAGCTCGCCGTATTGCGCGTGCAGGGCGGCGGCGTTGTGTTCAGGGCGGAAGTCGTTCGGGAAGGCGACGCCTTGTTCGCGGATCGCACCGAGCTTGGCGCGGCGTTCGGCGATGATGGTATTTTCGTCCACTGGCGGCTGTTGCTGCGCTTGCTGTCCGGCGTTGTCGTTTTGTGTGGTCATGATGTCGGGAATTCGTTAGTAAGAATGGGCAGAAAAGATGTCGGGCCGCAGCAGCATGCCGCTGCGGCCGGAATCAGACGATTATCAGACGATGATCAAACGCCCTGTTTCAGCGATGCGGCAATGAAACCGTCCAGCTCGCCATCCAGCACGGCCTTGGTGTTGCCCATTTCAAAGTTGGTGCGCAGATCCTTGATGCGCGACTGGTCCAGCACGTACGAGCGGATCTGGTGGCCCCAGCCGACGTCGGTCTTGGAGTCTTCCAGTTTTTGCTGCTCGCTCATGCGCTTGCGCAGTTCCAGTTCGAACAGCTTGGCGCGCAGCATGTCCCACGCTTCGGCGCGGTTGCGGTGCTGGCTGCGGTCGTTCTGGCATTGCACGACGATGCCGCTGGGGCCGTGCGTCAGGCGCACTGCGGAGTCGGTTTTATTGATGTGCTGACCGCCGGCGCCGGAGGCGCGATAGGTATCGACGCGCACGTCGGCCGGATTAATGTCGATCTCGAAGGATTCATCCACTTCAGGATAGACAAACAGGCTTGAGAACGAAGTATGGCGACCGTTGGCGGAGTCGAACGGCGACTTGCGCACGAGGCGGTGCACACCGGTTTCGGTGCGCAGGAAGCCGTAGGCGTATTCGCCCTCGACCTTGATCGTGGCAGTCTTGATCCCGGCCACTTCGCCGTCGGACTGCTCCATGATTTCTGCCTTGAAGCCCTTGCGTTCGCAATAGCGCAGGTACTGGCGCAGCAGCATGGATGCCCAGTCTTGCGCTTCGGTGCCGCCGGCGCCGGCCTGGATGTCGATGAAGCAGTTGTTCGGGTCCATCGGATTACTGAACATGCGGCGGAATTCCATGCCTTCGACCAGACCCTTGATGGTTTCTGCGTCGGCCTCGATGGCTTCCAGCGTTTCATCGTCCTTTTCCTCGCGTGCCATCGCGAACAGGTCGCGCGTGTCGGTGAGGTCGCCGTCGATCTTGATCAACGTATGGACGATGTTTTCCAGGGATTTTTTTTCCTTGCCGAGGTCTTGCGCGCGCTTGGGATCGTTCCAGACTTCCGGA
Source organism: Herbaspirillum sp. NPDC101396 (assembly GCF_044767365.1). Taxonomy (NCBI): domain Bacteria; kingdom Pseudomonadati; phylum Pseudomonadota; class Betaproteobacteria; order Burkholderiales; family Oxalobacteraceae; genus Herbaspirillum; species Herbaspirillum sp. NPDC101396. The sequence goes on from NZ_JBIWNT010000001.1 coordinate 140,125, forward strand.
TCTTCCAATTCGCCGTTGACCTGGTCGAGTTTCTCTGACTTCACATCGAAGTCAAAGATACCTCCGTAATTCAGCTGCACGCACCGCGAGGTCGTCCAGCAGGGATTGGAGGGAATTGAGGCGTTCTGCTTCCATGATTATGTCTTTTGCAAACCAAACCTCGCATTATACAAGAGTGGGAGGGGATATCTCCTGTCACAAAGGCGTCATGTTGGGCGATTAGCATCACGCGATTCCGTCAGGTAACTGTCAGGCATTGTCAAAAAGGAAAAACGCCCATGAAATCAGCCACCCAGCAGACCAGCACATCCTCCCCGAATGGCGCTGAAATCCAGCCCAAGCGCCGTGAGTTGCTCAAAGTCTTCGCCGCCGCGCCGCTGTTGCCGTTGACGCTGTCCGCGTCGGGCCTGCTGGCCGGTTGCGCCACAGTGCCCAATCGCAGCGGCTTTGCCTCGGCCTCGTTCAGCGGCATGGCGGCGCCGTCGCTGGCGAATCCGGCTGCGATGGCGACCACCACGGTGGCGTCCAGCCTGGACGTGGTGTTCCGCGACGGTGCTAAGCAAAGTTATCAGCTGACCTACCAGCCGTTCTTCGTGACCGGCGACATGGTGCCGGACGGCAAGGGCGGCAAGCTGCTGGCCGGCGGCTACTATGACATCAACAACCAGCCCATCATCGATCGCTCGGTGCCGGACAAGGAGCGCCACTTTTTCTCGGATTGCCCGGACGGCTCGTCCTTGCTGACGATCAAGGGCGCGCAAGTGGCCGGCGTCAGGGGCAATGCGGTGTTCGCCGTGGTCCAGTTCGAATACACCACGCGCGACCAGAAGCAGGCCGCGATGTACGGCCAGTTGCCGTCGCCGATCGCGGTGCTGACGCTGGACCAGGACCCGGCCACCGGCAAGCTCTCGCTGGTCAAGTATCACAATGTCGATACGTCCTCCGTCAACGGCCTGTGGATCACCTGCGGCGCCAGCCTGTCGCCGTGGAACACCCATCTGTCGAGCGAAGAGTACGAACCGGACGCCGCCGCCATCGCGAGCAACGTGCAATTCCAGGCGTTCAGCAAGAACCTGTTCGGCGACGTCGCCCGCGCCAATCCTTACCACTACGGCCATCTGCCTGAAATCACCGTGCACGCCGACGGCAGCGGCAGCGTGGTCAAGCACTACTGTCTCGGCCGCATCTCGCACGAACTGGTGCAGGTCATGCCGGATCGCCGCACGGTGCTGATGGGGGACGACGCCACCAACGGCGGCCTGTTCATGTTCATCGCCGACCGCGAAGCCGATCTTTCCGCCGGCACGCTGTATGTCGCCACGTGGACGCAAACTTCCGGCGTCGGCCCCGGCGCCGGTACGCTCGGCTGGGTGCGCCTGGGTCACGCGACCAGCGCCGAGATCAAGGTGCTGGCCGACAAGCTCAAGGCCGCCGACATCATGGACGTCAAGACCAGCGATCCGCAGGACGCTTCCTACACGAAGATCCCGTTCAACGGCAAAACCAACTGGGTCAAACTGAAGCCGGGCATGGAGCAGGCCGCCGCTTTCCTGGAAACCCATCGCTATGCCGCGCTCAAAGGCGGCAGCCTCGGTTTCACCAAGATGGAGGGCACCACCGTCAATGCCAAAGACAAGATCGCCTATTCGGCCATGTCCTATGTGCAGACATCGATGCTGGACGGCTCCGGCGGCATCAAGGTGCAGGGCCCGAAGGCCGGCGCGGTGTATGCGCTGAACCTCAAAGGCGGGCTGAAGGATATATCCGGCCAGGCCATCGACAGCACCTGGGTGCCGGTCGACATGGCGCCGCCGGCTGCACTGGTGGGCGAGGACCTGAAGCAGGCCGATGCGCTCGGCAACCTGGCCCACGCCGACAAGATCGCCAATCCGGACAACATCAAGTTCTCCGAAAAGCTGCGCACGCTGTTCATCGGCGAAGACAGCGGCATGCACGTCAACAATTTCCTGTGGGCGTACAACGTCGACACCAAGCAGCTGTCGCGCATCCTGTCCTGCCCGGCGGGCGCCGAATCGACCGGCTTGCACGCGGTCGACGAGATCAACGGCTGGACCTACGTGATGAGCAATTTCCAGCACGCCGGCGACTGGGAAAAGCCGCTGCACGACAAGGTGAAGGATGCGCTGGATCCGCTGGTGCGCTCCAATTACAAGGACCGCTTCGGCGCCACGGTCGGTTACCTGACCGGGATGCAGCTGCCGCCGCAAGCCTGATTGCGCCGCCGGAAATGGTTGGAGAAGGAGAGGCTGCGGCCTCTCTTTTTTTGCGCCCGCAGCATGGAAAATCATGTCGCTGGCTGAAAAATGTAAGCCCATGCCCGGCATGTCGTTATATGCTTGCCTCGATTCTCTGGATGCCGAAGCAGTTCTCTGACGTGCGCTGCCGTGTGATGCGAACGATCAGGGCCGATTTCTTCGCCGGATGAAATGGGCACCGAACTCATTTCACTCTCCGGCAGTCATAGCGGGATGCAAAAAATGAGACCAACCGCCGCCTGTTCGACACAGTTCGCCATCCTGCTGGTGGCGGCTTGTTTGTCCGCTTGTTCTTCGGCGCCCACCACGCGTGGCGAGGTCAAGGGCGCTTCCGCCAGTTCGCGCGAAATGGGGCAGTCCGACACCAACCGCGTCGCCACGCTGGCCATGCGCGCCAACCTCGAGAGTCTCTACTTGCTGATGGACAAGCTCTACCGTCGCAACCCGGGTGAATGGAAAAAGACAGGGACCAGCCGCGAAGAGGTCGTCAAACGCGTCCGTGAAGCCGTCGAAAAGCGGCAGACCTGGGACGACCTGCAAGGCAAGCACGACATCGCCGCCATGTCGCTGGCGCTGTCGCCGGATTTCAAGGCAGACCGCGTCGCCGCCTTCATCTACGCCACCGCCGACATGATCGTCACCGCCCACGGCGGCAAGATCGAGTTCTTCCTGATCGATGGCCTTGATGCCCAATACCTCTACAACGCCGCACGCAACATCGAAATCGCGGTGTGGATGCTGAGCAACCGCCGCAACGCCACCGGCCAGCCCTTGCTGCTGTCCGACGAGATCACCGCCACTGAACGCAACCTCAGTTTCGAGCGCGAGTTCGGCAAGATCGTCGGCCGTCTCGACCTGCTGGCTGAGTTCATTACCGAGAAGTATCGCCGTGCCGGCATCAGCTATGTACAGAACTTGCTGGGCGGTTCCTTTCTTCAGTTCTTGCCGGTACGCTGAACGGAACGAGACTGCGCAACGATATCCGCATATCCATATGCGAAAAAATTTGTTTTGCATTCCACGACCAGCGCCGACACTTCCGCACACTGAAATCAGCCTGAAAGCGTCATCATGAGTATTCCCCTGAGCAACTGGACACTTGAGACCATCCACGCTGCCTTGCCCGCCATCGAGCAAGAGCTGGCGCGTACTGCCGCCGAGCGCGACAAGGCCGGCGGCCACGCCGCCGAGCAGAAGGAATTGTTGCGCCAACACGGCTTGCTGCTGCTGGTGGTGCCCAAGGAATACGGCGGCATCGGCGCCTCGTGGAGCGAGACCTTCGCCATCGTGCGCCGCATTGCGCGCGTCGACAGCGCGATGGCGCATCTGCTGGCATTCCAGACGCTGCAGCTGTCGGGCGTGATTTCCTATGGTTCTGACCAGCAGCGCACGCTTTACCTCGGCGAAACCGTCGCACTCAATCACTGGTGGGGAAATTCCGCCAATCCGGCCGATCCGCGCCTGATCGCCACCGAACAGGACGGCGGGTTGGTGCTGCAGGGAATCAAGGGTTTCTGTTCCGGCACGCTCGGTTCGCATCGCCTGCTGACCACGGCGATCCACCAGCCCAGCGGCAAGCTGTTGATTGCGGTGCTGCCAACTGCGCGCGAGGGGATTTCCATCCATGACGACTGGGATCCGATCGGCCAGCGCCAGACCGACAGTACCTCGGTCAGCTACGAGCAGGTGCGGCTCGAGTGGAGCGAAGTGCTGCATCGTCCCGACGGCGTGTCGACGCCGTTCCTCACCATGCGCGGCGTGGTGGCGCAACTGATCCTGGTCAATCTTTACCTGGGCATGGCCGAAGGCGCCTTTGAACAGGCGCGTGACTACACGCTCAACCAGGGCCGGCCCTGGTTCGCCTCGGGCGTGCAGCGCGCGGCAGACGATCCTTACGTCATCCATCGCTACGCCGAGATGCATCTGAAATTGCGCGCCGCGCGCGCATTGACCGAGGAAGCCGGCGTCGAAGTGGATCAGGCCTGGCGGATCGGTCGCGACTTGAGCGCCGAACAGCGCGGCAGGGCGGCGCTGGCCGTGGCCGAAGCCAAGATACTGTCGCATCGCGCCGCGCTGTCGGTGGGCGAGGATGTGTTCGACGTCTGCGGCGCACGCGCCACCAAGGCAGATCTGGGACTGGACCGTTTCTGGCGCAATGCCCGTACCCACACCTTGCATGATCCGATCGATTACAAGCTGCGTGACGTCGGTCGTTATGCGCTGGAACACCTGTTGCCCGAGCCGACGCTGTATTCCTGATTCCATCAGTCCGAAATGATGGCGGAATATGTCCGGTTAATGTCCGGGCCCGCCATCGTGAGGTCAATGCCGATGGAGTAACATGATAGCTCTCCAGTCGAAGATCAGAGGGAATCATGGCCATATCCACCAGCATTGACGCCGGCATCCCGGTCTATTTCCTGTTGCGGGAGTCTCTGCTGACGCTTGACGTGATCGGTCCGGCGGAAGTCTTGCGCTACGCCAATCGTTTCGCCGAACAATCGGGCCGCGCGCCGTATTTCGACCTGCATTTCATCAGCGTGCACCGCGAGGTGGCGACCTCGGTCGGCCTCACCATCACCGGTTTCGAAGATTTGCCCGAGCATTTGCCGGACGACGCCATGCTGGTGCTGAGCGGTTGCGTCGGCCGCGACGACGACTTCAGCAGCGTCGCCGACCAGCAGGTCGTGGCATGGCTGCGCCGGCATTTTGCGCCGCGCCAGAAGCTGGTTTGCATTTGCACCGGCACGCTGCTGGCCGGTTACGCCGGCTTGCTGGGACAACGCAAGTGCACCACCCATCACAGCCATATCAAGGAGTTGCGCGGCATTGCGCCCGCCGCCGAGGTGCTGGAAAACCGCATCTTCGTCGAAGACGGCGACCTCTACACCAGCGCCGGCGTCACCACCGGCATCGACCTGGCGCTGCACCTGGTGGCGCAAGTCGCCGGCCATGCCTGCAGTGCTTCAGTGGCCCGTTCGCTGGTGGTGTACATGCGCCGCACCGGCGGCGATCCGCAATTGTCGCCATGGCTGGTGGCACGCAACCACTTGCATCCGGCCGTGCATCGCGTGCAGAACGCGGTGATCAAGGATCCCGCCAACGACTGGAGCGTGGCGCGGCTGGCCGAGATCGCCTGCACCAGCGAGCGTCATCTCACGCGGCTGTTCCGCGAACATACCGGCGACAGCCTGGTCGATTACATCCATCGCATCCGCATTGCGCTGGCGCGCGACCTGCTGGCGCAATCGCCGTTCGACATGGAGCACGTGGCCGAGAAAGCCGGCTTCCACTCGAGCCGGCAACTGCGCCGCGTCTGGAAGAAGTTTGAAACGCATCCTCCCTCGGCGCATCGGGAACAGCTTGCCGCCAACGCCGCACAAGCCACCTGACCCCACCTGGTTTCACCTGGTCTCGCCTGCATTCCCGACAAACTGCCGGGAATGCACAATTTCCCTACATCTTTTCCCCTGCGTCGCGGCTATGATCCCGCTCGGACGCAGGAAATGCGCATGCCGCCGCCGCAACATTCCTTCTGCTCCCCGGGACTGCCGACCCATCCGGCGGCTGCTCCTGCCTACCGACGCCATCAAGCGCAAACGCGCGCAAGTACAACGACATAATCCGGGCCGCCGCGCCCGACAGGAAAAGACGCATGCCGCAGTTCTTCATCAACCGCCCGGTGTTTGCCTGGGTGGTCGCGATTTTCATCATCTTGCTGGGACTGATCGCCTTACCGCAGTTGCCGATTGCACGCTATCCCACGGTGGCCCCGCCCAGCGTCAGTATCTATGCCACCTATCCCGGCGCCACGCCGCAGTCGATGAACGACTCGGTGGTCAGCCTGATCGAGCGCGAGCTGTCCAGCGTCAAGAACCTGCTGTATTTCGAGTCGTCGTCGGACACCTCCGGTTCGGCGCAGATCACTGCGACCTTCAAGCCGGGCACTGACCCCGACCTGGCGCAGGTGGACGTGCAGAACCGCCTCAAGACGGTCGAGCCGCGCCTGCCGCAGGCAGTGCGCCAGAACGGCTTGTCGGTGGAGGCGTCCGGCTCCGGCTTCCTCATGCTGGTCGGATTGACTTCGCCGACCGGCAAGTTCGACGAGATGGCCTTGGGCGACTACATGGCGCGCAACGTGGTCGAGGAATTGCGGCGCATCGACGGCGTCGGCCGGGTGCAATTGTTCGGCGCCGAGCGCGCCATGCGCATCTGGGTTGATCCTGCCAAACTGATCGGCTACAAGCTGACCATGGGCGACGTCAGCAGCGCCATCACTCAGCAGAACGCGCAGATCGCGCCGGGCCGCGTAGGGGATGCACCGGCGCAACCGGGTCAGCGCGTGACGATTCCGCTGACCATCGAAGGCCAATTGAAAACGCCGGAACAGTTCGAACGCATCGTCTTGCGCGCCACCCGCGGCGGCGCCCAGGTGTTGCTGCGCGACGTCGCGCGGGTGGAACTGGGTGCGCAAAGTTTTGCCTACGCCAACCGCGAAAATGGACGACCATCGACCGCTGCCGCGATCCAGCTCTCGCCCGGCGCCAATGCGGTGCGCACCGCGCAGGCAGTGCGCGAGCGCATGGCGGTGCTGGCGCAGACGATGCCGGCGGGGATGGCGTATTCGGTGCCGTTTGACACCGCACCATTCGTCAAGATATCGATACAGAAAGTCATCGTCACGCTGATCGAAGCGATGGTGCTGGTGTTCCTGGTGATGTTCCTGTTCCTGCAAAAGGTGCGTTACACACTGATTCCGGCCATCGTTGCGCCGATCGCCTTGCTCGGTACATTCGCTGTGATGCTGGTGGCCGGCTTCTCGGTCAACGTGCTGACCATGTTCGGCATGGTGCTGGCGATCGGCATCATCGTCGACGATGCGATCGTAGTGGTGGAAAACGTCGAACGCCTGATGGCAAGCGAAGGCTTGTCGCCCAAGGAGGCGACCTCGCGCGCCATGCGCGAAATCACCGGCGCCGTGGTCGGCATCACGCTGGTGCTGACGGCGGTGTTCATCCCGATGGCGCTGGCCAGCGGTTCGGTCGGCGAAATCTATCGCCAGTTCACGCTGTCGATGGCGGTGGCGATCCTGTTCTCGGCCTTCCTCGCGCTGACGCTGACGCCGGCGTTGTGCGCCACCATCCTCAAGCCGATCGGTCCCGAGTCACATGCAAAGCGCGGTTTCTTCGGCTGGTTCAACGCGCGCTTCGAACGCATGACGCAGCGCTACGAAAACGGCGTGGTGCGCCTGCTCAGGCGCAGCGGCAGGGTGATGCTGCTGTTTGCGGCGCTGGTGACCGCGCTGGCGGCGGCCTTCACGATGCTGCCGTCGGCCTTCTTGCCGGAAGAAGACCAGGGCTATTTCATGACCTCAATCCAGTTGCCGTCGGACGCCACCGCGGAACGCACACTCGATGCGGTCAAGGTGTTCGAGCGCCACCTGGCGTCGCGCCCGGCGATCGACAATAACCAGTCCATCCTCGGTTACAGCTTCGCCGGTTCAGGACCGAATGCAGCATTGGCCTACACCATGCTCAAGGACTGGGACCAGCGCAACGGCGCCACTGCTGCCGACGAAGCAGAGCGTGCGCACAAGGCGATGGAGCCGGTCGCCGACGCCGTCAGCATGAGTCTGCTGCCGCCCGCGATTGACGAACTGGGCAACTCGTCGGGTTTCACGATGCGCCTGGAAGACCGCGCCAGCCAGGGTTATGCTGCCCTCAAGGCGGCGCAGGCAAGCCTGCTGGAAGCAGCAGGGAAAAGCCGCGTCGTCAGCGACGTCTATGCCGAAGAGCTGCCGAGCGGCGCCAGCGTGCGCCTGGAAATCGATCGCCAGAAGGCGCAGGCGATGGGCGTTTCGTTCAATGCCATCAACGAGACCTTGTCGAGCGCGATGGGCTCGCTGTACGTCAACGACTTCCCCAACGCCGGACGCATGCAGCAAGTGATTGTGCAGGCCGACGCCTCGGCGCGCATGCAGGTCGAGGACGTATTGAAGCTGCACGTGCGCAATGCCGGCGACGGCATGGTGTCGCTGTCGGAACTGGTCAAGCCGGTGTGGGGCGTGTCGCCGCAACAGCTGGTGCGCTACCAGGGTTACCCTGCGGTGCGCATTTCGGGTGCGCCCAAGGCGGGCGCCTCGAGCGGCGAGGCGATGGAGGAGATGGAGCGCCTGGTGGCGCAATTGCCGCCGGGGTTCGCCCTCGAGTGGACTGGCCAGTCGCTGCAGGAGCGCCAGTCCGCCGCGCAGGCGCCGATGCTGATGGCTTTGTCGGCGCTGGTGGTGTTTCTGGTGCTGGCGGCGCTGTACGAGAGCTGGGCGATCCCGCTGTCGGTGATGCTGGTGGTGCCGTTGGGCCTGCTCGGCGCGGTGCTGGCGGTGGTCTTGCGCGGCATGCCGAATGACGTGTTCTTCAAGGTCGGCATGATCACGGTCATGGGTTTGTCGGCCAAGAACGCGATCCTGATCGTCGAGTTCGCCCGGCAGTTGCGCGAGCAGGGCAAGGGCCTGGTTGAGTCGGCGGTGGAGGCGTCGCGCCTGCGTCTGCGGCCGATCCTGATGACCTCGCTGGCATTCGCGCTGGGTGTGCTGCCTTTGATGCTGGCCGGCGGCGCGAGCGCGGAAACGCAACGCGCCATCGGCACCGGCGTGTTCGGCGGCATGGTCAGCGCCACCGTACTGGCGGTGTTTTTCGTACCGGTGTTTTTTGTCGTCGTACTGGGGTTCACGGAGCGGCTGGCGCAATGGCGTCAACAGCGCGGCAAGTTCATGCCGGCGTCTGCACCGCCGCTTCCATGACCGGCGCGATGACGTAGCAACCGCGTCCCCTGTTCTTGGCGTCGTACATGGCTTTGTCGGCGGCCTGGAGCAGGGTGTCGGGATCGCAATACGTCTCGCATACGGCAATGCCGATCGAGACGCCGATCTCGTAGTAGTCGTCTCCAATCCGCAGCGGCTCGGAGACGACGCGGATGCATTTTTCCGCCAGGGCCCGGGCGCCGTGTTCCAGCGGTGCGCCGAGGTCGGTCGCCAGCAGCACGAATTCGTCGCCGCCGACGCGCGCCAGCGTATCGCTATGGCGCGCGACCTTTTGCAGCCGCTGGGTGATTTCCTGCAGCACCTGGTCGCCGGCCTTGTGGCCCAGCGTGTCGTTGATCGGCTTGAAGCTGTCGAGGTCGAGGAACAACAGCGCCACGCCGCGCTGCGTCTGCGCAATCGCCTGCTGCATGCGTTCGGCCAGCATGACCCGGTTCGGCAAGCCGGTCAGGGTGTCGTGATGCGCCTGGTGCTGCAATTCCGACTGGTGCGTCTTGAGGCGCGACAGCAGCCGGTTGAACGCCATCGTGAGATGGCCGACTTCATCGTTGCGATAGACCGGCAAAGGCGTCAGCGGCAACTCGCCGCTGGTCATCCGTTCGGCCTGGTCGGCAGCACGCCGCAGCGGGCGGAAGAACCAGACGATGGCCAGAATGATTAACAGGAAAATCACCGCAGCCTGCATGGCGCCGCCGCGCACGATGAACGCCTGTACGCGGTCCACCGTCGGCAACGCTGCTTTCACCGGCAGGCGCGCCACCACGAACCAGCCGGTGCTGGGCACGTCGGCAATGGCCTTGATCTCATCGATATCGCCGTTGGCGCCGACGCCGCTGCCGCGATAGCCGCCGACTGCCTTGTCCAGCATGGGATCGACGCCGACCTCGGGCAGCGGTTTGAAAATCAGGTTTTTCTGACTGGAGGCAAGGATCAGACGCTTGGCCGGCGACACCAGCAGGAAGCTGCCGGAGTCACCCAGCCGCGCCTGCTGCAGATGATCAAGGAAGCCGGCCGCGGCCAACGCGGTGACGCCGCCCAGTACGCCGACGAACTTGCCGCCGCTGTCGCGCACCGGGGCCAGCATCGGCAGGATGGCACGTTGATCGATCGGGCTGAGCAAAGGTTCACCGATGATGAATTTGCCTTCCTTGACCAGGTGGAAATCAGGAAAAATCGCCAGCGACAGATTGCGGCGTCCGGCTGCCGGCGGGTAGTCGGTGATGACGGCGCCATTGGCGTCGGCGACGAACAAGCCCATGGAAAACAAGGGTTGCAGTTCTTGCCGTTCCTGCAGCCAGGAGCGCAGCTTTTCCGGCTGGTCCAGCAATTCCGCCGGCAGCATGCGCGCCAGCTGCTCCAGGAAGCGGCGCCGCTCGACGATGCGGTAGTTGATGTCCTGAGCCAGGTAACTTGCGATCGTGCTTTGCTGATCGGCAGCGACTTCGCTGAGGTCGTCATGCAGGAAATTGGTCAGCACATGAAAGCGCGCGACCGCGCTGGCAAGAACGACCAGAGTGCCGAACAGAACCAGACGGGTGACAAGACTGTTGAAAAAGCGTTTGAAATTCATACGGAAGATGCAGGTGTTGTTATTGTTCGTTGGTTCGCAACTTCGCTTACACGGTCGCGCACCACGCGGATGGCTTGCTTGAGCGCATAGACGTCGCCGTAATAGCGTTGCGGAATGTCGATCTGGTTGGCGTTGGCGTCGATCTCTTCGATTTCGGCGTGCCACTCGGCGAGCTTTTCGTCGGATGGTTCATGCGTGTTCCAGATCTCTTCTTCCAGCAGATGGATTTCCTTGTACCACACAACCAGGCGTTTTTTCATACTGGCTTCATAGATGCGCGGCACCGCCTGGATCAGACCGAACAGCACCGCGATGAACGGCAGCAAAATAGTGAAGCGGCGTTCGATGAAATTGGCCAGCCAGAACGGCAGGTAGCGTTGCAGGAAAGGGCGGCCCGATTTGAAATAGCGGCGCGTCTCGTCGGAGATGTTGAAGTCTTCGATGTTCTGATTCGGGAAGTAATTGCGCGGCGTGAAAAAATCCGGCGCATTGTGGATCACGTTGGCAGCGTCGAGCAGCAGGTAGGCCAACGCCGGATGCAACGATTCCTTCGACACTAGCATGGCAGTGGCGGCCAGCAGCGTGACGTCATGCGACGGGCGGTCGTTGATCAGGCTGGTGGCGCCGCGCGGATAGGTGATCTTCGACAGCGATGGAAATTTTTGCACCAGCGCATCGGCCTGCGAAAAACTCATCAGCTTGATGCCGCTGTTGAGCAACGTATGAATCAGCTGGCTGTCGGCGCGGCCGATGAAGAAGGCGGCATCGATCTTGTTGTTGAGCAGCTGCTCGTAGGCGTTGTTGCCGTTGAGTTCTTCCAGGGTGGAATTGTTGGTGGTGATGCCGTTTTCGGTGAGCAGGTCGTTGGCGACGATGCGCAGGCCGCTGCCAGGCAGTCCCAGCGAGATACGCTTGCCGCGCAGTTGCGACAGCCTGTCGTAGGTGGCATTGCCTTGGTAAAAGACCCAGATCGGCTCATACGAAATCGCCGCGATGGTCTGTATGCCGGGCGCCTGCTCGCCGTTGCCGGTGCCGGACTGGATGAAGCCGACCTGGAATTCGCTGTCGTCTTCGCGCAGGCGCTGGAAGTTTTCCACCGAGCCGGACGAGGTGCGGATATCGAGCGTGATGCCGTCGCGCTTGAGGATTTGCGCATAGCGTTGCGCGTAGTTGTGATAGATGCCGCCTTCTGCGCCGGCGGTCATCACGATCTTGCCTTGGGTGGCGGGCTTGAGCATGGCCAGCACGATCCAGCAGACAGCCAGCAGCACCAGAGAGCCGATCAGCATCAGGCGGCGCAGCCGTTGCGGCGTCATCGGCGGCTTTTGAATCCGGTGCAGCGGAAGAGGAGTCTTGGACATTGGTCGCTGCTATTTTTACTTGTTGGCGCTCAAAATTTGTTAAGCGCTGCTTCTGTCGCCGGCTTACCTTTGCTGTCAATTCCCTGACGGCGTCCCTCTAAGCCGGTTCTGCGTGTTCCACCATCAACTGTACCTTGGTTGTGCCGTTATATTCGTTGGCATCCAGTCTAAATGCAACCCTTGCGTAATCGGGAAGCGCATCCGTGTTGCCAAACCAGATTGCGTCGTATTTCTGGCCGTTCTTTTCGAGCAGCAGTTTCAGGTGCTTTTCCTTGAGGATGCGCTGGCTCAGCACGCGGAAGCGATCGCAGAACACCGGTGGGGCAAAACCTTGTCCCCACACCTGGTCGTCCATCAGGCTGATGAAATTGACTGAATAATAGGCGTCCTCCAGCACGCCGTCGGTTTCGACCACGCGTTCGAGCTGGTTCTGGCTTAACCAATCTTTACCTACTTCTTCAAACGCCTGGGCGAAGGCGTCGAAGGCTTCCGCGTGGATCGTCAGTCCGGCCGCCATCGCATGGCCGCCGAATTTGGTGATCACCGAAGGCGCATGCTTGGACACCAGGTCCAGCGCGTCACGCAGGTGGAAACCGGCGATCGAGCGGCCGGAACCCTTGATCAGGCCTTCGTCGCCGGGCGCGAAGGTGATGGTCGGGCGGTAGAACTTGTCTTTCAGGCGCGAGGCCACGATGCCGATCACGCCCTGGTGCCAGGAGGCGTCGAACACGCTGATGGTGCGGCGGTCCTGCGGATTGAAATCGTCCAGCAGGTTCAACGCCGTATCCTGCATGCCGGCTTCGATGTCGCGCCGTTCGCGGTTGATGGCGTCGAGCTGCTGGGCGATGGCCCAGGCGCGGCCTTCGTCGTCGGTGGTCAGGCATTCGATGCCCAGCGCCATGTCGGCCAGGCGGCCGGCGGCATTGAGGCGCGGGCCGACCGCAAAGCCGAGGTCGAACGGCGTGGCGCGGCGCGCTTCACGGCCGGCGGCGCGGAATAGCGCGGCGATGCCGGGATGCATGCGGCCCGCGCGCATGCGTTTCAGTCCCTGCGCCACCAGGATGCGGTTGTTGGCGTCGAGCTTGACGACGTCGGCAACCGTGCCCAATGCCACCAGGTCGAGCAGCGCATCGAGCTTGGGCTGGGTCTGGGCGTCGAAAATGCCGCGCTTGCGCATCTCGGCGCGCAGCGCCAACAGAACGTAGAACATGACGCCGACGCCGGCCAGGTTCTTGCTCGGGAACCCGCAGGACGGTTGGTTCGGATTCACGATCACGCGCGCGTCCGGCAGGCTGTCGCCGGGCAAGTGGTGGTCGGTGACGACGACGTCGATGCCGCGCGCCTTGGCCGCGGCGACGCCGTCGATGCTGGCGATGCCGTTGTCGACGGTGACGATGATGTCGGGCGATTTTTCGCGGATGGTCAGTTCGACGATTTCCGGCGTCAGGCCGTAGCCGTATTCGAAGCGGTTCGGCACGATGTAGTCGACTTGTGCGCCGAGGCTGCGCAGGCCGCGCAAGCCCACCGCACAGGCGGTGGCGCCGTCGCAGTCGTAGTCGGCGACGATGACCATCTTTTTCCCGGCGGCAATGGCGTCGGCCAGATAGATCGCCGCCGCGTCGATATGCAACAGGCCGGACGGCGCAATCAGTGCGCCCAGTTCGCTCGACAAGTCCTTGGCGTTGAGCAGACCGCGCGCAGCATAGACGCGCGCCAGCACCGGATGGATGCCGCTGTGGATCAGGCTGTCGACGTCGCGCGGGTCGTAACTGCGGGTGGCAATGCGGATCATGGCGTCAATCTCATGCTGCAAGTTTTGCCAGCGAAGGCTTGGTCCAGAACCTGCGCAGCGACGAGGGAGTGACCGTCACGTGCTGCAATTTGTCCTGGCCGGTGAAGACCAGCGACAAGGTGGCGAGGCGCTTGCTGCGTACGGCTTGCAGCAGCGGCGCGAACCACTGGTTGTCGAGCGCCTCCATGCGTTGCAGCCAGAAGCCCCATTCATCGGTCAGGCCCGGTTCCAGCAAATCGCTCAGCAGCAGCAAGCCGTGTTCGCCGGGCGCAGCCAGCACGCCTTCGGGTGCGGCGCTGTGCTGCGCGGTTGCGGTGAGCGCCTGCGGCCAGCCGCTCAGGTTGAAGCTGGCCTGATAGATCGTCGTCGGGATGGTCGAGGCAGCAGCGGCGCCGCCCCAGATCCAGAGCGAGTTGACCGGCTTCTTGCCGAGCATTTCGCGCTCATCGTTGATTGATTCGGAGAACCACTGCATCTGTACTTCGTTCTGCAGCTTGCGCCAGGCCAGTTCGCCCGGGCCTTCCGGCATCCAGATGTCGATGTTGCGGCCGCTGGCGGCTTGCGGCGACGAGGTGCGCAGGCCGGCCCAGTCGTCGGCGCGCAGCAGCCAGGTGGCAGGGTCGACGTAGACCAGCGTGCGGCCGATTTCTTCGAACAGCGGCAGGGCGGAGTTGAACAGGCGGCGCGATTCGGCTTCTTCGAGGTCCAACTGGCCGATGTCGGTCAGCACCAGATGGTCGCGTGCGACGTGGATGTGCGCCGGTTGCACGATGAACCAGTGGCCTTCGGCCGGCGTGGGCGGGTGGACGCGATTGCGCAGTACGGCGGCGGATACCGCCGGGCTGTTGCCGCGCTCATCCTGCTGCGGCGCGCCGGGTGCGGATGCGGCCAGGTTAAAGCGTTCGGCCAGCCAGTGCTCATGCGGTAATGCACGGGAAAACGGATCGAGACGTTGCAGAGGCGCGGCAGTCTTGCTGCGCGCCAACAGCATGGCCAGCGCGGGAGCCTTGCATTCGCGCACCAGATCGCGCGCCATTTCGGCTTGCGGCAGCCCGAAAGGGAGAAGTATGTCGAGATGATTCATGCCGCGATTGTAGGCGAAAATCAAGCTTCTGGCCTAAAACCCCCTATGGAAGCGGCTTGTCGGCGTATGTCGAAACCGTAAAAAAACGTGGCCGCCAAAACTTCGCAGACGTTTCAAGGTCTCATCCGGCGTCTGCCCTAACTGTCCCGGGCCCAATGGGACAGTGAAAGATGACGGAGAGTGTGGCAAACTGGCGCATTGTCGTCCGGCATCGTTTCCAGAAAAGAGAGTCAAGGTTTGAGTCTGATAAAAAATTTACCGTTCGAATGGCTGGTCGGCATTCGTTATACACGGGCCGGCAAACGCAGCGGCCGCAATAGTTTCATCTCCTTCATTTCCCTGATTTCCATGGCCGGCATCGGCCTCGGCGTAGCGGCGCTGATCGTGGTGCTGTCGGTAATGAACGGCTTTCAGAAGGAAGTGCGCGACCGCATGTTGTCGGTGCTCTCGCACATCGAAGTGTTCGACGCATCCGGCGCCATGCCGGACTGGCAGGCTGTGGCCAAGCAGACTTTCCAGAACAAGGAAGTCATCGGCGCGGCGCCGTACGTGGCGGCGCAGGCGATGATGACGCGCGACGACAATGTGCGCGGCGTGGTGATTCGCGGCGTGTTGCCAAGCGAAGAACCCAAGGTCTCCGACGTCGCCGGCCAGGTAAAACAAGGCAAGTTTTCCGACCTCAAGCCCGGAGAGTTCAACATCGTGCTGGGCGGCGAGCTGGCGCGCAGCCTGCACGTGACGCTGGGCGACAAGGTCACGCTGATTGCGCCGCAAGGGCAGGTGACGCCGGCCGGCGTGCTGCCGCGGCTGAAGCAATTTACAGTGGTGGGGATTTTCGAGGCTGGACATTACGAGTTCGACTCCTCGCTGGCCTTCATCCAGATCGAAGATGCAGAGAGGCTGTTCCGTCTTGACGCGCCGTCCGGCGTGCGCCTGCGCATCAAGGACATGCTGCAGGCGCCGCAGGTGACGCAGGAATTATCGACGCAGCTGACCGGTAACCTCTACCTGCGCGACTGGTCGCAACAGAACAGCAACTGGTTCGCCGCGGTGAAGACTGAGAAGCGCATGATGTTCATCATCCTGACGCTGATCATCGCCGTGGCGGCGTTCAACCTGGTGTCGACGCTGGTGATGACCGTAACCGACAAGCAGGCCGACATCGCGATCCTGCGCACGCTGGGTGCGTCGCCCGGATCGATCATGAAGATCTTCGTGATCCAGGGGGCGCTGGTGGGCCTGATCGGCACCGCGCTTGGCGTGGCGTTCGGCGTGGTGGTGGCGCTCAATATCGACGTCATCGTGCCGGCCATCGAGCGACTGCTGCATGTGCAATTCCTGCCCAAGAGCATTTACGTGATTTCCGAATTGCCGTCCGACCTGATCTGGTCCGATGTATGGACCATCGGCGGGGTGGCGGTGGTGCTGGCCTTCCTGGCGACGCTGTACCCGAGCTGGGCTGCCGCGCGCGTGAAACCGGCGGAGGCGCTGCGCTATGAATAATCCAACGAACAACAACATGAATCAACAAGACCAGGCAGTGCTGTCCTGCCGCGGGCTGGGCAAGACCTTCACGCAAGGAAAATATTCGGTCAAGGTGCTCAACGGCATCGACATCGATGTCACACCAGGCGAGCAGGTCGCGATTGTCGGTGCGTCCGGTTCGGGCAAGTCGACGCTGCTGCATTTGCTGGGCGGACTCGATACGCCTACTGCCGGCAGCGTCACCTTGCAGGGCAAGGACTTCGCCAATCTGGGTGAAACTGCACGCGGCGATTTGCGCAATGCGGCGCTCGGTTTCGTCTACCAGTTCCATCACTTGCTGCCGGAGTTTTCGGCGCTCGACAACGTCGCCATGCCGCTCATGATCCGTCGCGTCAAACGCGACCAGGCGCAGGAGCAGGCGCGCAAGATCCTGGCCCGCGTCGGCCTGGAAAATCGCGTGCGCCACGTACCGGGCGAGCTGTCCGGCGGCGAACGCCAGCGTGTCGCGCTGGCGCGTGCGCTGGTCACCAATCCGGCCTGCGTGCTGGCCGACGAGCCGACCGGCAACCTCGACCGCAGCACCGCAGACAAGACCTTTGAACTGATGATCGAACTGTCGCAAACGCTGGGCACGGCGTTCGTCATCGTCACCCACGACATCGAACTGGCGCGTCGCTGCGGGCGGGTGCTGCGCTTGTCGGAGAATGGTTTGCTGCCGTATGTCGCCTGAGCGGCAAAAACTGAAACAGAAACAAACAGGAAACAAGGATTTCATCATGAACACACGTCAATGGCTTGAACAATTGGTGGCTTTCGATACCACCAGCCGCAATTCCAATCTCGAACTGATCACCTCGGTGCGCGACAGTTTGCAGGCGCAGGGCATCACGCCGTGGTTCGCGCACAATAAGGAGCGCACCAAGGCCAACCTGTTCGCCACGCTGCCGGCCACGGAAGGGCCGGAAGCCGGCACGATCCAGGGCGGCATCGTGCTGTCCGGGCACACCGACGTGGTGCCGGTCGACGGTCAGAAGTGGGACAGCGATCCGTTTACGCTGACCGAACGCGACGGCTTGCTGTACGGCCGCGGCAGCTGCGACATGAAGGGCTACATCGCCGCCTCGCTGGCGCTGGTGCCGGAGTTCCTGGCGATGCCGCGCAGCAAGCCGCTGCATCTGGCGTTTTCCTATGATGAAGAGATCGGCTGCGCCGGCGCGCCGAGCATGCTGGCCGAATTGCAGGAACGCGGCATTCGTCCGGACAGCTGTGTCGTCGGTGAACCGACCAACATGCAGGTGGTGGTGGCGCACAAGGGCATCAATGCCTTCACTTGCCGCGTGCACGGCAAGTCGGCGCATTCCTCGCTCACGCCACAGGGCTGCAACGCGATCGAATACGCGGCGCGCCTGATTTGCGCGATCCGCGACTTTGCCGACGCTTACAAGGTCAACGGTCCGTACGACACGCTGTACGACGTGCCGTTTTCGACCATGACCACCAACCAGATCCGCGGTGGCATCGCGATCAACACCATCCCTGACCTGTGCGAATTCACCTATGAATTCCGCAATCTGCCGGGTATGTCGCCGGACAAGATTCAGGCCCAGGTCACGCAATATGTGCGCGATCATTTGCTGCCGAAAATGCAGGCCGAATATCCGGACGCCAAGATCGACATCGGCATCATCGCGGCCAGCCCGGCGCTGGAAACCGCCGAGCAGGAAGCCATCACGGCGCTGGTGCGCGCTTTGACCGAAGACAACGAAAAGCGCAAGGTCGCCTACGCCACCGAAGCGGGGTTGTTCCAGCAAATCGGCATCCCGACCATTGTGTGCGGTCCCGGCGACATCATCCAGGCGCATAAACCGAACGAGTTCGTGGCGATCGCGCAATTGCAGCGCTGCGAAGATTTCCTGCGCAAGCTGGGGCGTTCGCTGCAAGCAGCCTGACGACCGCTGCGCGCTACCGCAGCATCATTCTGAATCGCCGCCATCATGTGGATCACGTATGTGGATTGATACGCACTGCCATCTCGATGCCGGCGAGTTTGCCGGTGAAGAGCTCGCCGTCGCCGATGGCGCGGCCGGGCAGGGCGTAGGCATGATCGTGGTGCCGGCGGTGGCGCCGTTCAATTTCGACGCTGTCGCGCGGCTGGCGCAGCAACGCGGCAATTGCGTGTATGCGCTGGGCATCCATCCCTTGTACATCCCCAACTGCGACGAGAGCGATTTGCTGGTCTTGCGCAATGCGATTGAGGCCGCGCTCAGTGACAAGCGTTTTGTCGCCATCGGCGAAATCGGCCTGGACTTCTTTGTCCCCGCGCTGAAAGAACCTGCCATGCGCGAGAAGCAGGAATACTTCTACAGCGAGCAGCTCAAGCTGGCGCGCGAGTTCGATTTGCCGGTGCTGCTGCACGTACGCCGCTCGCAAGACATCATCCTCAAATACCTGCGCCGCATCGCTGTACCGGGCGGCATCGCGCACGCGTTCAATGGCAGCTTCCAGCAGGCCGAAACCTTCATCGGACTGGGTTTCAAACTGGGTTTCGGCGGCGCGATGACTTTCCCTCGTTCGTTGCAGATACGGCGGCTGGCTGCGGAGGTCTCGCTGGAGGCCGTCGTGCTGGAAACCGATGCGCCTGATATTTCGCCCGCGTGGCTGCATCCGCAGCGCAATACGCCGGACCAGATCCCGCGCATCGGCCAGGTGCTGGCCGAATTGCGCGGCATGGACATCGCCGACGTTGCTGCTGCGACCAGTGCCAACGCGCACGCGGTGCTGTCGCGCCTGGCTGCGGCGACATAAGCATGCGCAGCGCGATTCTCGGTTTCGCCGCAGGAATTGCCTTTTTGCAGATGCAGGCGCAACTGCTTCCTTTTGAAGGGCAGATGGCCCTGTTGGCAGCGGCGGTGCTGCTGTTGCTGGCGTGCTGGTGGTTGCGCCATGCCGGCGTCCGCGCCGGGTGGCACGCCGTCCTGCGTATCGTGCTGTTCAATATGGCTGGACTTTGCGCCGGTTTCGCCTGGGGCGGCCTGATCGCGCAGTACCGGCTCGATGACGCCTTGCCGGCAGCATGGGAAGGCCATGACGTGGTGGTAGTCGGCACCATCGACAGCCTGCCGTATCGTTTCGAGCGCGGCGTGCGTTTCAGTTTCAACGTCGAGAGAATCGCCCCGCAAAACGGCGGCAGACCGCCGGTGCCGCAGCGGATTGCCTTGTCCTGGTACAGCCCCGGCGCTTTCGGGCAGGCCGGCGGCGAGTCGGGGCAGGCGGCGCAGGCAGTTCCCGAGGTGCGTCCCGGAGAACGCTGGCAGTTCACGGTGCGCCTCAAGCGTCCGCACGGCAACGCCAATCCGCACGGTTTCGACTACGAAGTCTGGTTGCTTGAGCAGAATTTGCGGGCGACCGGTTCAGTGCGCCCCGATCAGCAATCTGCCTACAAGAATCATCGCCTGCAGGCATTCGTCTGGACGCCCTCCAACGCCATCGAGCACGGTCGCGCCTGGCTGCGCGACCGCATCATGTCCACGCTGCCGAAACAGAAATATGCCGGCGTCATCGTCGCACTGGTGATCGGCGACCAACGCGCCATCGAGCAATCCGACTGGAGCATCTTCAACCGCACCGGCGTCGGCCATCTGGTGGCGATCTCGGGATTGCACATCACGCTGATCTCCGGCCTGTTCGGAGCGTTCTTCGGTTGGCTGTGGCGGCGCTCATTCTTCACGCGGGCGCAATTGCCGCTGCTGTTGCCGGCACCCAAGGTGGCGGTGCTGGCTGGTTTGGCGGCGGCGCTGGTCTATGTACTGCTGGCGGGATTCGGCGTGCCGGCGCAGCGCACGCTGTACATGCTGTGCGTGGTCGGGCTGGCGTACTGGACGGGGCGGCTGACGCATATTTCCTACGTGATGTCGCTGGCGCTGGCGGTGGTGCTGCTGTTCGATCCGTGGGCCTTGCTGTGGCCGGGTTTCTGGTTGTCGTTCGGTGCGGTTGCGATCATCCTCTATGCCTCTGCCGGGCGCATCGGCGCAGACGTGTCGGCCGAGCCGCAGATACTGACGCCGGTGCAGCGCCGTCGCCGGCCTTCGCGCATTGCCAGGATCTGGCGTTCGTTGCGTGCGGGCGCTTATACACAGTATGTCGTTACGCTCGGCTTGTTGCCGTTGACGATGGTGTTGTTCGGTCAGTATTCGCTGCTCAGTCCTCTGGCCAATGCGGTGGCGATTCCCCTCATCACCATCGTGGTCGCGCCGCTGTCGCTGCTGGGCAGCATCTTGCCGCCACCCTTGTCGCAATGGTTGCTGCTGGCCGCGCACGCGGTACTGGAGTGGCTGGTGCAGTTGCTGGAATGGCTGGCCGGCCAGCCGTTTGCCGTGTGGCAGGCACCGTTGCCGCCGCTGTGGGTGTTTGCAGTGGCGCTGGGCGGGACCTTGCTGCTACTGGCGCCGCGTGGCTGGCCAGCGCGCTGGCTGGGACTATTCGGCTGGCTGCCGCTGATCTTCAATACGCCAGCGTGGCCGGAGCAGGGCCAGGTCCATGTGACGGCCTTCGACGTCGGGCAGGGCATGGCCTTGCTGGTGGAGACGCCGGGCCATAGGCTGCTGTACGACACCGGTCCGTATTATTCGCCGGAATCCGACGGCGCCAATCGCGTGATCGTGCCGTATCTGCGCGCACGCGGCATCGATCATCTCGACGCGGTAGTGATTTCGCATAACGACAACGACCATTCCGGCGGCGCGTTGTCGCTGTTCAAGGACATTGCCGTTGATCGCGTGTATTCCTCGCTGGCGCCGGCCAGCGCGATCGTCCGGGCCGCGCCCGATCACAGGCGCTGCCAGGCTGGGCAGCATTGGCGCTGGGACGGCGTGGCGTTCGACATGCTGTATCCCGCGCCGGTCAGTTACGACAGCGACAAGTGGAAGCCCAACGCGCGCAGTTGCGTGCTGAAAGTCAGTCTGGGCAAGCGGGCGATCCTGCTGCCCGGCGACATCGAGGCGGTGCAGGAAGATGAGCTCGTCAACGGCGCCGACGCCGCCCGGCTGCGCGCCGACGTCCTGCTGGCGCCGCACCACGGCAGCGGCACGTCCTCGACGGAAGCTTTCCTGCAGGCGGTGCAGCCGAGCCTGGCCTTGTTCCAGGTCGGTTACCGCAATCGTTTCAATCATCCCAAGCCGGAAGTGTACGCACGCTACGGCAGCATGGGCATACGCGGCCTGCGTAACGACGAGGCGGGCGCCATCTCGCTGCAATTCGACAAGGCGGACGACAAGATCCGCGTGCAGGAATATCGTCGCGAACATGCGCGTTACTGGTACGGAAAATAGCGGAAAAAAAGCACGCCGAACAGCGAAAAAGCACGCCGGAAAAGGCTGACGCCGCGCGTTAATTGCCAGATAATCCGGCAATCAATACGTCCATCCGATCCCATGAACAATCAGCCGACCTTGCCGATTCTGCATTTCGCCCACGCCAACAGCTATCCGGCCGGGACCTACGGCATGTTCTTCGACCAGTTGCGTGCGCACTACGACGTGCGCGCCTTGCCCATGCATGCGCACAATCCGCGTTATCCGGTTGACGACGGCTGGCGCAAGCTCGGCAAGGAGCTGGGGGAGGAGCTGGCGCAGCGTTACAGCGAGCCCGTGATTCTGGTCGGTCACTCCATGGGCGGCATCCTGAGTCTGCTGGCAGGGCGCAAGCGGCCCGACCTGGTGCGCTGCGTGGTCTTGCTGGATTCGCCGATCGTAGCGGGCTGGCGCGCCTCTGCGCTGCGCCTGGTCAAGCTGCTGCGTATCGAAAGCAAACATTCGCCGTCGGTGGCGTCGAGCCGCCGCCGCAACGCCTGGCCGGACATGGAAGCGGCTTATCAGCACTACGCCGCCAAGGCCTTGTTCGCGGCCTGGCCCGAGCGCGTGCTGCGCGACTATGTCGCCCATGGCGTCGAACCGGAGCCGTCCGGCGGCGTCAAGCTGCGCTTCACGCGCGAAACCGAAACCGCGGTCTACCGCACCATCCCGCATCACCTCGGGGCGTTGACGCGACGGCAATATCCGGTGCCGGTCGGCTTCGTCGGCGGCGTCGATTCGGTCGAATGCCGGCTGGCCGGACTGGACGCCACGAAGAGACTGGTGGGCAAGCATTTCAGGCAGATTCCGGG
This sequence comes from Herbaspirillum sp. NPDC101396, assembly GCF_044767365.1. Lineage (NCBI taxonomy): Bacteria > Pseudomonadati > Pseudomonadota > Betaproteobacteria > Burkholderiales > Oxalobacteraceae > Herbaspirillum > Herbaspirillum sp. NPDC101396. The sequence goes on from NZ_JBIWNT010000001.1 coordinate 162,670, forward strand.
CGGTCATCTGTTCCCGATGGAAGCGCCCGAAGCGGCGGCACAGGCGACCCATGAAATGATACGGGGCTTGCTTGCAGGGAAATAAGTCGCGCCGGATTCCTGCCGGAAATCTGGCGTTTCCGCAAAAGAGGGGGATGAAAAGCGGTCGGTTTGGGGTATAATTCGAATTTCCCGCACGTGCCGTTCGGCACCTTCTTTGTAATGACCAAGTTTGTATTTGTCACTGGCGGCGTCGTGTCTTCCCTGGGTAAAGGGATTGCCGCCGCATCTCTCGCTGCGATCCTCGAATCGCGCGGCCTCCGAGTCACCCTTCTTAAGCTCGATCCCTACATCAACGTTGATCCGGGAACGATGAGCCCATTCCAGCACGGCGAAGTCTTCGTCACCGACGATGGCGCTGAAACCGATCTGGATCTCGGCCACTACGAGCGTTTCATCACAGCCAAGATGAAGAAGGTGAATAACTTCACCACCGGCCAGATTTATGAGTCCGTGATCCGCAAGGAACGCCGCGGCGAGTATCTGGGCAAGACCGTTCAGGTCATCCCGCATATCACCAACGAAATCCAGGACTTCATCCACCGCGGCGCCGAAGGCTATGACGTTGCGCTGGTCGAAATCGGCGGCACCGTCGGCGATATCGAATCCCTGCCGTTCCTCGAGGCAGCGCGTCAGCTGAGCCTGCGCGCCGGCCGCAACGCCGCCGCCTTCGTGCATCTGACGCTGGTGCCGTTCCTGGCCTCGGCCGGTGAACTCAAGACCAAGCCGACCCAGCACAGCGTGCAAAAGCTGCGCGAAATCGGTATTTCGCCCGATGCATTGCTGTGCCGCGCCGACCGTCGCATTCCCGACGACGAGCGCGACAAGATTTCGCTGTTCTCCAACGTCGTGGTCGACGCCGTGATTTCGGTGTGGGATGCAGATAGCATCTATAAGATTCCGCAGATGTTGCACGACCAGGGATTGGATAACATCATCTGCGAAAAACTCGGCCTGTCGCCGAGCCCGGCAGATCTGTCGATGTGGGACAAGCTGATCCACGCGCAAGAAAATCCGTCGCACGAAGTTACCATCGGCATGGTCGGCAAATATGTCGACCTGACCGAATCATACAAGTCGCTGACCGAAGCGCTGCGCCACGCCGGCATCCATACCGGCAGCCGCGTCAACATCGAATACCTGGATTCGGAAGAGATCGAAACCTCCGGCACCGCCGCATTGGCAAAGTACGATGCGATCCTGGTCCCGGGCGGCTTCGGCAAGCGCGGCGTGGAAGGCAAGATCGCTGCGGCGAAGTTTGCGCGCGAACACAAGGTGCCTTACCTGGGCATCTGCCTCGGTATGCAAGTCGCGCTGCTGGAATATGCACGCAACAAGGCCGGCCTGGCGCAAGCCAATTCGACCGAGTTCGATCCGGAAACCGAGCAGCCGGTAGTGGCGCTGATCGACGAATGGCAAAACCATGACGGCAAGGTCGAGAAGCGCGACGCCAATTCGGATCTGGGCGGCACCATGCGTCTGGGCGCGCAAACTTGCGACGTCAAGCCGGGTACCTTGGCTTCCGAGATTTACGGCGCCAAGGTGACCGAGCGTCATCGCCATCGCTACGAAGCGAACAATTTTTACCTGTCCCGCGTGGAAGATGCGGGCCTGATCGTGTCGGCGCGTACGCCGACCGAAGATCTGTGCGAGATCATGGAACTGCCGCGCACCGGCGGTGAGAATGCGCACCCGTGGTATCTGGGCGTGCAGTATCACCCTGAGTTCAAGTCGACGCCGCGCGACGGCCATCCCCTGTTCATTTCGTACATCAAGGCAGCGCTGGCGCACCATGATGCGACGGCAGCAAGCAAAGGAAAAGCATGAAACTGTGCGGTTTTGACATCGGCCTCGATCAGCCGTTTTTCCTGATCGCCGGCACCTGCGTGATCGAATCGGAGCAAATGGCGCTGGACACTGCCGGCACCTTGAAAGAGATCACGTCCGAGCTGGGCATCCCGTTCATCTACAAGTCGTCCTTCGACAAGGCCAACCGCTCGTCCGGTTCCTCGTTCCGCGGCCTGGGCATGGAAAAGGGCCTGGAAATCCTGGCCAAGGTCAAGAAACAGATCGGCGTGCCGGTGCTGACCGACATCCACGAGATCGACGAGATCAAGCCGGTATCGGAAGTGGTCGACGTCCTGCAGACGCCGGCCTTCCTGTGCCGTCAGACCGACTTCATCCGCGCTTGCGCCCAGTCTGGCAAGCCGGTCAATATCAAGAAGGGCCAGTTCCTGGCGCCGCACGACATGATCAATGTGATCGCCAAGGCGCGCGCGGCGGCCAAGGAAGCTGGCCTGCCGGAAGACAACTTCATGGCATGCGAACGCGGCGTGTCCTTCGGCTACAACAATCTGGTGTCCGACATGCGCAGCCTCGCGATCATGCGCGAGACCGGCGCGCCGGTGGTATTCGACGCCACTCACTCGGTGCAGCTTCCGGGCGGACAGGGCACGTCTTCGGGCGGCCAGCGTGAATTTGTACCCGTACTCGCCCGCGCGGCGATTGCGGTCGGTATTGCCGGCGTGTTTATGGAAACACATCCGAATCCGGCGGAGGCCAAATCCGATGGCCCCAACGCTGTTCCATTGGCTCGTATCAAGGAGCTGCTGGGCACGATGATCGAACTGGATCGCATTGTGAAGAAGTCGGTTTTCCTGGAAAACGATTTTTCCTGAAACTGAACGGGCCGGGAGTTGATCCCGGCCCGGCTTCCGTCTATAAAAAATTTGCTTAAAACCTTGCTTGATGGAGATGTTTGAATGAGTGCAATCGTTGATATTATCGGCCGTGAAATTATCGACTCGCGCGGCAATCCTACTGTCGAATGCGATGTCCTGCTGGAGTCCGGCGTCCTGGGTCGTGCGGCAGTGCCGTCCGGCGCCTCGACCGGTTCTCGCGAAGCGATCGAACTGCGTGACGGCGACAAGAGCCGCTATTTCGGCAAGGGCGTGCTGCAAGCCTGCGAAAATATCAACACCGAGATCTCTGAAGCGATCATGGGTCTGGACGCCAACGAACAGGCTTTCCTGGACCGCACGCTGATCGACCTCGACGGCACCGAAAACAAGGCGCGCCTGGGCGCCAACGCCACGCTGGCCGTGTCGATGGCAGTCGCCAAGGCGGCGGCTGAAGAAGCCGGCCTGCCGCTGTACCGCTATTTCGGCGGCAGCGGTTCGATGCAGATGCCGGTGCCGATGATGAACGTCATCAACGGCGGCATGCATGCAGACAACAATCTCGATCTGCAAGAATTCATGATCATTCCGGTCGGCGCACCGAGCTTCCGTGAAGCGATCCGCTACGGCGCCGAAGTGTTCCACACCCTGAAGAAGATCCTGCACGCCAAGGGTCTGGCAACATCGGTTGGCGACGAAGGCGGCTTCGCACCAAACGTGGCCAGCCACGAAGCTGCGATCCAGCTGATCCTGCAAGCGATCGAAGAAGCAGGCTATGAGCCGGGCACGCAGATCGCCCTGGGTCTGGATTGCGCCGCTACCGAGTACTACAAGGACGGCAACTACCACCTGGCAGGCGAAAACATGGTGCTGACGCCGGCGCAAAAGACCGGCCTGCTGGCATCGTGGTGCGACAAGTATCCGATCATCAGCATCGAAGACGGCATGGCCGAAAACGACTGGGCCGGCTGGAAGCTGTTGACCGAAACGCTGGGCAAGAAGGTGCAGCTGGTCGGCGACGATCTGTTCGTCACCAACACCAAGATCCTGAAAGAAGGCATCGAGAAGAACATCGCCAACTCGATCCTGATCAAGATCAACCAGATCGGCACCCTGACCGAAACCTTCGCCGCCATCGAAATGGCCAAGCGCGCCGGTTATACCGCCGTGATCTCGCACCGTTCGGGTGAAACCGAAGACTCGACCATCGCCGACATCGCCGTCGGCACCAACGCGCTGCAGATCAAGACCGGCTCGATGTCGCGTTCGGACCGCATGGCCAAGTACAACCAGTTGTTGCGTATCGAGGAAGACCTCGGCGATATCGCCAGCTATCCCGGCCGTTCGGCTTTCTACAATCTGAAGTAAGCAAGATGTCCGGCAGCATTCGCCTGCCGGACAATCACCCGGCATTCTTCCAATGCGCCTGATCATTCTCTGCCTCACAGCGCTTCTGGTGCTGATCCAGTATCCGCTTTGGCTGGGCAAAGGCGGGTGGCTGCGGGTATGGGACCTGGACAAGCAAGTCCAGCAGGCACAGAAGAAGAATGACGAACTCAAGGCGCGCAACGCCAAGCTCGAATCCGAAGTGGAAGACCTCAAGCAGGGAACCGGTTCGGTCGAAGAACGTGCGCGTTACGAGCTCGGCATGATCAAGCAGAACGAAGTCTTCATCCAGATCCTCGACGGCAACGCCGCCAGCGTTTCAAGAACGCCGCAGCAACCCATGCCTGCGGCGCCCGTATCGTCTTCGGCTGCGCCAACCTCATCCCGATCTTCCCCGGTTTCACGCTAGGACCGGCTCGCCATGTCCCTCAACGACAGCCTGCCGCTGTTCGGTTTTGCCGGCCTCGTCACGACGCCGCTGGAACTGATCTCTTTCCTGCTGGCGATCATCACGGTCGCGCTCAATATTCGCCAGAATCACTGGGCCTGGCTGTTTTCCATTTTGTCTTCGGCCTTATACGGCGTGGTGTTTGTCGAGGCGCGCCTGTACGGCGACGCCGGCCTGCAATGCGTGTTCGTGGCGGTGTCGATATGGGGCTGGTATCAATGGCTGCGCGGCGGTGAGCAGCATTTGCCGCTCAAGGCGTCGACGCTGTCGCGCCGCGGCGTGCTGTGGTCGGGATTGGCGTGGCTGGCCGGCTTTGCCGTGCTGTCGGTGTTCCTGCGTCGTTTCACCGATACCGACGTGCCGCACATGGATGGTTTCCTGACGGCGGGCGGCTTGGTGGGGCAATTCCTGCTGTCGCGCAAGAAAATTGAGAACTGGCTGGTCTGGATTGCGGTCGACATGCTCTACGTCGGCCTGTATCTCTACAAGCACCTGACGCTGACCGCTATTCTGTACGGATTGTTCGTGCTGCTGGCGATCGCCGGCTGGCGCGCCTGGCGGCAGACGGCGCCGGCAGCGTCGTAAGTTTCACTCGGCCAGGATTACGCGGTTCTTGCCCGCGTTCTTGGCCTTGTACAGCGCCACGTCGGCGCGCTTGATCAGATCGGCCTGGGTTTCGCCTTGTGCGCGATAGGCGACGCCGGCGCTGAAGGTGATCAGCAAACGCTGCGTGTTGTGCATGAAAATACGCTTGGTCAGTTCGCGCTGCACACGGGTGATGATCTGCATCGCTTCGGCCGGCTCGGTTTCGGGCAGCAGCACCAGGAATTCTTCTCCGCCGAAACGCGCAATCACGTCCAGCTTGCGCAGCGTTTCCTTGACCACGCTCACCAGATGCACCAGCACTTCGTCGCCGGTAGCATGACCGTGCGTGTCGTTGATGCGCTTGAAATCATCGAGGTCGAGCAGGGCGATGCACAGCGGGGCGCCCAGGCGATCGGCGTTGATGATTTCGCGCTCCAGCGATTCGTCCATGCCGCGGCGGTTGAGGCTGCCGGTCAACTGGTCTTCGCGCACCAGTTCGCCCATGTGCACCAGCTGCGACTCCAGCGCGGCGATGCGCGCCTCGGCTTTTTGCATTTCCTGGCGTGCATTGATCATCTCGTCGCGCGAGCGCAGCGCTTCGTCCTGGGCGTCCTTGGTCGCGTTCATGATGCCGTTGAGCACCGAGTTGAGGTCGCTGATGTCGGAGGCCTGGCTGATCTGCTGCGAAAAACTGGTGATGGTCTTGTGATAGTTGTCGGTCGTCGACACCATCGCGCTGAGGCGATCGACGAAAGTCAGCATCATGTTCTTGGCGGTGACCTTTTCTTCGCTCAGCGTGTTCTTGAGCAGGCCCTGCTTGAAGATGACCTCCTTCAAGGTCTTGGTGGCGTCGGCCAGCGAAGTCTTGCTGATCGGGCCGTTGATCAACTCCTGCACGGCGGTGATCTGGCTGCTCAGCCACGAGCCTTTTTCCAGCAGGCCGTGGATGTTCTCCAGCAGCAGTTGGAACAGCCGCATCAGCAATTCCTGTTGCAGGGCGATGTCTTCGCTCTTGAGCTCGATCTGGAAACTCATCTGCTTGAGGCGGCCGATGACTTCGTTCATGGCCTGCTCGGAGAACGCGGTCTTGAGATCGAGGCCGATCGATTTCGATTCGTTCGCCAGTTCCGGCGCTTCGATCAGCAGTGACGCCATATTGAAGATCAGTACACGCGCCAGCACTTCGCGCAGCATCTTTTCCTTCTTGCTGTCGCGTATGAATTCGCGTTCCAGATCGATCGGCACGAGTTGGCCGTGCGGGACCAGGTTGCGCGAGGGAAAATATTGTTCGACGAAATTGTCCAGCTCGTCGTTATAGTCCTTCCAGTCGCTGCCGTTGATCGCCATGGTCAGGCGCAGGCCGAGCTTGCCGATATCGCCCGGCTGCTGCGTCAGGTGCTGCGCGAACGCGGCAAGCACGCCTTCCGGCTTCAGGTCGCTCTTGGTGCCGACGATTTCTTCATAGGCTTCGCGATAAGCGTCGGGAGTAGGGGCAATGCGGCGGGTGGCGAGTTGCTGGAAGGCTTCTCGCGCGATATCGACGGGACTTTGAGCTGGCTTTTTTGACATGCCTGATGGACGGCTTCTTATTCAAACGGATTGCGACAAAGTCTCATGGCTCACCGGCGGATGATGTCGGATTAACATCCTGGCGCCGTGACGTTTCTTTACCTGTGTAAGGGCGCCTGAATGTCGGTTGATGGTTATTTCTTTACGACATTACAACGCGTAGGACGAGACCTGTCTTTTAACGCATTTTACCGTCTGGCGGTTTACACCGGCGGACCGGTTGCGCATTTATTCGACTAAGTTGTTTTTCAGCGCATAGTGCGTGAGCTCGGCGTTGTGGCGCAATTTCATTTTGGTGAGGACGCGCGAGCGATACATGCTGATAGTTTTGACCGAGAGCAATAATTCGGCGGCGATATCGCTGACGGTCTTGCCGGAAGCGATCATCACCATGGTCTGGTATTCACGGTCGGACAGGGTTTCATGCAATGGTGTTTCGTGGTCGAAGCCGATCTGGTTGGCCAACTCCTGCGCCAGCGAGGGGCTGATGTACTTGCGGCCCGCAGCGACCTGGCGGATCGCGTTGATCAATTCGGCCGGTGCCGCCTGTTTGTTCAGGAAGCCCGCTGCACCGGCCTTGAGGGCGCGGATGGCGTACTGGTCTTCGCGGTGGATGGACAGCATCAGCACTGGCAGCTTGGGGATTTCCTTCTTGATCTGTTTAAGGACGTCGATGCCGGTGCGATCCGGCAGGATGATGTCCAGCAGCAGCACGTCGCAGTTGCCCAGGCGCGTGAGTTTGATGGTTTCCAGCCCGTTCTCTGCATTGCCGACGACGATGATGTCCTTGGTGCCGCTGCAGATCTGCCGGAGGCCTTCGCGTACGATCGCATGATCGTCGGCGATTGCCACTTTGATGGCGGAACTGTTCTTTTTCGTTATTGGCATGGGCTGCTATCTGTCTCCGGGCTGAACGTGGCGTTATTCTATAAGGTTAGCGGCGGATAGGACAGGAAGCGTCAGCCGCAGTTGCGTCCCGCCGCTGTCACCTTGCAACACCTCCAGGGTCCCTCCGGTCAGTGCTGCGCGCTCGTGCATGCCGCGCAGGCCTGACGATTGCGGCCGCGTGCCGGCATCGTGCGACAGGCCGACGCCATCGTCGGCGATGATCAGCGTCAGTATCTTGCCGTCATGGCGCAGCGAGATGTCGACGTTGCGTGCCGATGCATGGCGGCCGGCGTTGTGCAGCGCTTCGCGCGCGATACGGTAGAGGCTGACGCTCTGGAACGCGTCGAGCAAGACCGGCGGCAGTTCGTCGCCGGGGACATCGACGTGCAAGCGATGCGGCACGCCGGTGTCGCGAGCAAAACTGCGCGCCAGCCATTCCAGCGCCGCTTGCAGGCCGAGGTCGAGCACGGCCGGATGCAAGTCGTCGATGATGTCGTGCATGGCGTCGAGCGCGCCGTCAATGAGACCGTCGGCGTGACGCGCCTGTTCGAGCAGGGTGGTGTCATCCCGGGGCAGTTGCCCGCCAAGCCGGGCCAGCGCCATCTTGAGCGCGGTCAGGTGACTGCCGAGTTCGTCGTGCAAATCTTTGGCAATGCGCCGGCGTTCGGCTTCCTTGATACGTTCGGCGGTCGGGTCCGGGCGGGCGGCAGGCGTGTCGCTCATGGTGCTGTAAGTAGGGAGGTGCAGGGAATCAAGCGGCAATCATAAGGCAGATGAAGCGCAAATCAGGAGATATTGGCGCATCAATGGCAATAAAATGGCGGTTACGTGATGCGCAAGCAGTGATTAATGCGTCTGCAAGCGAGTACGGGCGCGGTATGGAAGATTTTTGGCGTAAAGGCTTCCATTTCGCCCAAAAGCGGTGCTATAATCTCGTCTTTCGCGGCTGTAGCTCAGCTGGATAGAGTACTTGGCTACGAACCAAGGGGTCGTGGGTTCGATTCCTGCCAGCCGCACCAGATATAAAGGGTCCATCGCAAGATGGGCCCTTTTGTCTTTTCTGCTTCACAAAAGTCTGCTTTTCTTTGTCCCTCCAAGTCGCCGCCTCGGCCGATACAATTCCGACGAGTACAAAGCCCGGATTCCGCTGGGATTACCCTCTCTGTAACTGACGTCAAATCCTGTCGCTTTTGATGTTCAAGTTTTTAAATGGCGGCTCAGCTTGGTGCAAAATGTGCCTCATCCGGTGCCTCACCTTCAAACCTTCGCCGCCGATCAAGCTTTTTACGGGAGCCCAACATTGATGTATCTCTGGATCAAGGCATTTCACGTCGCTTCCATCGTGATCTGGATCGGTGGCATGCTGATCATGGCGCTGGTGCTACAAACGTTACAAAAGACCTCGCCGGAGCGTTCTGCCGCCGAATTCCGCTTGCTGCAAGCGGTGCGCCGCTGGGACCAGCGCGTGACGTCGCCGGCGATGGGGCTGGCATGGGGGCTGGGTGTGGCGCTGGTGTATTTTGGCGGCTGGCACACGGCAGGCTGGTTGGTGGTGAAACTGGTGTTGGTGCTGTTGCTGTCGGCATTGCATGGCATTCAGTCGGGCTACCTGCGTCGCCTGGTGGATGCGCCCGAGCAGGAAGCGTCGGGGCTGCTGAAAAACTCCGGCGCGTTGACGATCGCGTCGGTTGCGATCATCGCGGCGATGGTGGTTGTGAAGCCATTTTGACCGAAGCAGGATTGTCATCTTGCAAAAACTGTTGCACTATTTAAAAATCCCTATATAATCGCGCCTCTTGCGGCTGTAGCTCAGCTGGATAGAGTACTTGGCTACGAACCAAGGGGTCGTGGGTTCGATTCCTGCCAGCCGCACCAAAATGAAAAGGGTCCGTCGAAAGACGGGCCCTTTTGTTTTTGACCTATTCCAGACTTCCAGACCGTGGAGCATTCATGAGCGCAACCAGCAAATTTCCCTACAAGGGACAGGCCGTCTATCCGCAAGTGGCGCTGCAGGACAACGGGCAATACGCCGCCTGCTTCGTCATCCGCGCGGGTTACGACGAGAGCGGGGAAGTCCGCTACGCGCGCGAACTGCCGACCACGGAATTTCCCAATGAAGACGACGCCGTCGCCTACATCCTCGATTTTTCAGCTGAATGGATTGATCAGAATCCGTTGTAAGCCACTGGTCTCTGCTTACGCGTTCAACACCAGTTCGCGTGACGATGACAGTTTGAAGGTATTCACCACAGTCACCAGCGAGCCGGCCTGATCCAGCAGCGATTGGGCCGCCGCCGTGGCTTCTTCCACCAGTGCGGCGTTGTGCTGCGTGACGTCGTCCATCTGCATGATGGCTTGGTTGACCTGCTCGATGCCGGTGCTTTGTTCCAGGCTGGCATTGCTGATGTCGGCGACGAAATCGCTGAGCGTCCTGATGCTGTCGACTACCTGGCCGATGGTGGCGCCGGCTTCCTCCACCAATGTCCTGCCTGACACGATCTTGCCGACCGAATCGTCGATCAGGCTCTTGATCTCCTTTGCTGCGCCGGCCGAGCGCTGCGCCAGTGCGCGCACTTCAGTGGCGACTACCGCAAAGCCACGGCCCTGTTCACCCGCGCGCGCAGCTTCCACCGCGGCATTCAGCGCGAGGATATTGGTCTGGAAGGCGATGCCGTTGATGACCGAAATGATGTCGACGATCTTGCGCGACGATTCGTTGATGGTTGCCATGGTTCCCACCATCTGATTGACCGCGTTGCCGCCGGCGATTGCCACCTGCGACGCCGAGGCGGCGAGCTGGTTGGCGTGCAGGGCGCTTTCGGCGTTTTTCTTCACGGCCGAGGTCAGCTGCTGCATGACCGAGGCGGTCTCTTGCAGCGAGCCCGCCTGGCGTTCGGTGCGCGACGACAGATTGAGATTGCCGACGGAAATTTCCTTCGATGCGGTGCCGATGGTTTCGGCCGATTGCTTGATGTGATCGACTGAACGGGCGAGGTTGGCCTGCATGGTTTTCATCGCATGCATGAGGCTGTTTTCATCGTTGTCGGCGAGGCGGATCGCTTCCGTCAGGTCGCCTGCGGCGATGCGGTCGGCGACACGCACGGCGTAGGCCGGTTCGCCCCCGAGCTGGCGCAGCAGACTGCGCGTGAGCACGATGGCGGAGGCGATGCCGAACAGCACGGCGGCGGCGCTCAGCGCCAGCAATGCCAGACGGCTGGAACGATACGTGGCGTCAATGCTGCCGGCGACGCCGTCGATGCCCTGGCGCTGCAGGCGCAGCAGTTTGTCGACCGAGGCCTGGTAGCGCACGGCGCTCGGCAGGTAGTTTTTCTCGAAGGCATTCTTGGCCTGGAACAGCTTGCCTTCAGCACGCAGCGCCAGGATGCTGTCGCCGGCTTCGTGGTAAGCCTTGCGATTGGTGTCGATGTCGGCGAACAGTTTTTGTTCTTCGGGTGTGCTCAGCAGGCGCTGCACCTTGGCTTGAAGCGCGGCGGCGTTCTTGGCCGCGTCGCTGGTCGCCGTTTCGAAATATCCCGCCAGGCCGAGGTCGGTGCTGCGCGCAATCGCGGTGGTGCGCGTGATCGAGGTGGAAATATTCGAATACCAGTCGCTGATCAATCGTTCCTTGGCCAGTGGCATCTGCATCATGGCGTTGGTTGCTTCGGCCACCGATTGCAGGCGCCAGATGCCCATTGCCGCGACGATCGCCATCATCAGCAACACCACCCCGAAGCCCGCGGCGAAGCGCGTCCCGACTTTCCAGTTCTTCATGCGTCTCTCGTTATTGTGTGCCGGCGGCGAGCCTGACTGACTGGCTGCGCCGGCGATATTGGATTGCCGAGGATGCTAGCACCGGAGAGTGATCCGGAATAATGAAAAATAACGGGAAAGCAATATCAAAAACGGGAAAAAAGTTTCCGTTTTGTCATGTCGACGGATTGAGTGCGCGAATCACCGCATCGTGGACGCCGCCTGCGGTGGCGACGATCGCTGAGGCACCCAGCGGGCTGTTGCCTTGCCAGTCGGTGATGCGGCCGCCGGCGCCTTCGATGATGGGGACGATGGCCATGATGTCCCAGATTTTCAGGACCGGATCGAGCATGATGTCGGCGCCCCCGGTGGCCAGCTGGAAGTAGCCATGGCAATCGCCCCAGCCGCGGTACAGGCGTGCATCGCGCGAAAGTGTTTCAAAGGCGGGGCCGTTGTGGTGGGTGAAGATGTCCCAGTGATCGGTGGCCAGCAGCATGGCGTCGCCGATCTTGGCGCAGGCACGCATGCCGACCGGCTTGCCGTTGAGCGTGGTGCCGTTGGTGGTGCCGATCAGCAGATGTTCCATCAACGGGCTGTGCAGTGCGCCGATGATCGGACGCCCCTGGTGCATCAGCGAAATCAGCGTGCCGAAAATATAGCAGTTGGAGACGAAGGCCTTGGTGCCGTCGATGGGATCGAGTACCCAACAGTAGTCGGCGTCTTGCTGATGGGCGCCGTGTTCTTCACCGATGATGCCGTGCTGTGGATAGCGCGCCATGATGGCGGTGCGCAAGGCCTGTTCGGTGTCGCGGTCGGCGGCGGTGACGGGGGATTGGTCGGACTTGGACTCGACCGCGACGCCACTGAGGTAATGGCTGCGGATGATGGCGCCGCTGATGGTGCAGAGCTCGCCGATGAACTCGCTGAATTCCAGCAGCTGTACGGCGTCGATGGATTTGGTAAACAGCGGGGCGGGCGGCAGAAAATCAGGCATGGCAGTGTCAGGAAAAATTCAGGCCTGTGCGCAGAGCACCAGGTAGCGTGAGAAATGGTCATAGTCAGGCGTCGCCAGGTCGGCCTCCTTGGCGAGATCGTCCCAGCGCCGCAGGCGAGTAGCGTCGACTGCATGCGGCATGGCGATGAAGTGTTCCGCCTGTTGCCGGTCGAAGACGCCGCCTTGCAGTTGCAGGCTGCGCACGGAGTCCGGCGACAAGGACGAAAAATAGGCCGGTTCGACCGCACACAGGTAGCGCTTGGCGTCGACGTGCAGGCGTATCGGCGCCAGCACGTCTTCACCAAAGACCGCGCGCAGGAACGGCAGGATGCGGTATTGATGCAGATCGTCGATGCCGCTGGCGGTCGGCGTGTCATGGATGTCGTAGCCGGCGGAAGCGTCTTCCAGCATGTGGCCGAGGTCGTGCAAAAGGGCAGCGGTGATCAGTGCCGGCGAGGCGTTTTCGCGCTCGGCCAGCATGGCGGTTTGCAGTGCATGTTCGAGTTGCGTCACAGGTTCGCCGGTGTATTGGGCGTGGCCGTGGCGGCGAAAGAGCAGTTCGATGTCGGAAATGGTCAGGGACATGGCGTCGATGGACGGTTCAGGGAGGGAGCTGGAAATAACCGGGTGTCATGCCGATATCATAGCGGCCGGAGCTTGCCGGATGATGACAATTCCATGACCGGACGCGAGACCGTCATCCGGCCTTGCGGACAGGCCCCGGGCGGTCTCTGCAAGGCGCTCGTCAAGACTTGTTAATAACCGTAACAGTTTGTAATAGCGATAGGTATGGGATAAGTGGGGGTATATCTTACGAACTCCCCCCTCTAATTCATCCCCTGAATTAGATTTAACCCGCGCCGCAAGGTGCGGGTTTTTTATTTGCCGGCCGCTTTCCCATCGGCACTTCACCATCGCAAGCCGCTGACGAATTCCCGCTCGCAAAGGCACGTCTCTCCTCAGATGATGTTATACTTTAATGGTAATCATTATCATCTAACGCGTAGGAGAAAAATCATATGATCGGTATCAAGAAACTCGCAGTAGCCGCCGCCATGTTCGCAGCCTTCTCGGCTGCCAGCGCCGCCGAATATCCGATCGGCAAACCGCAGATTCAGAATGGCATGGAAGTCAGCGCGGTCTACCTGCAACCGATCAAGATGGAACCGGACGGCATGATGCGCAAGGCCGAAGAATCGGACGTCCATCTGGAAGCCGATATCCGCGCTGTCGCCAAGAACCCCAACGGCTTTGCCGAAGGCGACTGGATGCCTTACCTGGTCATCAAGTTCGAACTGACCAAGGCCGGTTCGACCAAGGTCATCAAGGGCGACATGATGCCGATGGTGGCCAGCGACGGCCCCCATTACGGCGACAACGTCAAGCTCGACGGTGCGGGCAAGTACAAGCTGAAGCTGACCATCTCGCCGCCGTCGGCCAACGCGCATGCTCACTTCGGCCGTCACGTCGACAAGGAAACCGGTGTCGGCGCCTGGTTCAAGCCGTTTGAGCTGACTTACGATTTCACCTTCGCCGGCGTTGGCAAGAAGGGCGGCTACTAATCAGCGCATGCGCTGTTTAGTGAGAGTGCATGCGCAGTTCATCGCGCATGCCGAATTGACCGGCCTTGCCTTGTGCGGGGCCATGTAGTTTGGGAGTACTGAATGTCCTTGCGTAAAACGCAATCGTCGCAACCTTCACGAATCTTCGCGACGCTGATCGGCTTGGCCTGTTCGTTGTCCGCCGCAACCGCGTTTGCATCGGATCTGCTGACGTTCAAGCTTGAAATGGCAGACGGCAAATTCAATCCTGCGCGCATCGAAGTTCCAGCCGGGCAGCGTATCAAGATTGAAATCCACAACGTCGGCAAAACCGCCGCCGAATTCGAAAGCGTGGAACTGCGCAAGGAAAAAGTCCTGGCGCCGGGTGCACAGTCCTTCGTCGTGATCGCGCCCTTGCGTCCAGGCGAGTACAAGTTTTTTGACGATTTCCATCTGAACATGCCGCAAGGCGCCATCGTCGCCAAATAAACGGCGCGCATAGGTGATCGAGGTTCTCGGCAATATGCAATTGAAAGGGATGTAATGGGGCAGGTGCTATTTATTGTCTGGCGCGAAAGCGTCGAGGCCTTGCTGGTGGTCGGGATTCTCTATGCCTGGCTGAATAACGGCGATGCCGCCGCACGTCGCGGCCTGCCGTATCTGTGGGGCGGCGTGGTGGCAGGCATTGTGGCTGCGCTGGCATTGGGCGCCGCTTTGCTGGGTTTCAGCGAACTGCTGTCGGGCGACGCCCAAACCTATTTCCAGATCGGCATGGTATTGATCGCCGCAGTGCTGATCGTGCAAATGGTGTTCTGGATGCGCAAGCACGGTCGCACGCTCAAGAAAGACATGGAAAGCTCGCTGAAGGTCAATTATGAAACCGGCAACTGGTGGGGTGTCTTCCTGCTGGTGGCGCTCGCGATTGCACGCGAGGGCAGCGAAACGGCGGTGTTCCTTTACGGGATCGGCATGGGCCAGCAGGATGCCAGCCGCGGAGCGCTGATTTTTGCCGGTGTGCTCGGTTTCGGCCTGGCCTTCCTGACCTTCTACCTGCTGCAACTGGGCGGCAAGATTTTCTCTTGGCGCCGTTTCTTCCAGGTGACCGAAATCATTCTGTTGCTGCTGGCGGCCGGCTTGTTGCTGACCGGCGTCGAAAAGCTGCTGGACTTGTTGCTGGAGAGCTCGGACTGGTTCTCCTCGCTCGGTTTCGTCTCGACCTTGACTGCGCCCGTCTGGGACACCAGCTGGCTGCTGGATGATTCGAGCACGGCAGGTAGCCTGGTATCGACACTGACCGGCTATCGTGCCCGTCCAGCGTTGATGAGTGTTGCAATTTATGTCATATATTGGCTTGTGGTATCCTCCGCGCTCGGCAAGTCCAAATCTACCCAAGTTAACCGGCAGGCAGCATAAGGCGATATGAGCACCAGTACGCTTCCCAATACCCGTCTGGCACGAACGGGTGACTGGATGCGCCGCAATGGCGCATTGATCCGCGGTATTCAGTGGATCGTCGTACTGGTGTATGCCGTGCTCATCCTGGTTCCCATTTTTCTACCGTTGCCGGACGAAACTGCGCATATCTGGTCCAATCTGACCCTGATTGCGCAGTTTTGTTTCTGGGGCATCTGGTGGCCGTTTGTACTGGTCAGCATGGTGTTGATGGGCCGCGTCTGGTGCGGCGTGTTGTGTCCCGAAGGCGCATTGACCGAATTCGCCAGCAAGTTCGGCAAAAACTGGGCGATCCCGCGCTGGATGCGCTGGGGCGGCTGGCCCTTCGTCGCGTTTGCGCTCACCACGATCTACGGCCAGATGGTCAGCGTCTATCAGTATCCCAAGGCGGTCTTGCTGGTGCTGGGCGGATCGACGCTGGGCGCCATGATCGTCGGCTACCTGTACGGACGCGAAAAGCGCGTCTGGTGCAAATACCTGTGCCCGGTCAACGGCGTATTCGGCCTGCTGGCCAAGCTGGCGCCATTCCATTACAAAGTCAATGAAGACGCCTGGCGCGCTTCCTACGACACCCACGGCAAGAAGACCATCGCGGTCAATTGCGCGCCGCTGGTTCCGTTGCGCAACATGAAGGGCGCTTCCGATTGCCATATGTGCGGTCGCTGCAGCGGCCATCGTGACGCTATTGCACTGACATGGCGCGCACCGACCGTCGAAATCGTCAAGGTCGGCCGCACCAGCAATAACCTGTGGGAAAGCTCACTGGTGCTGTACGGCCTGTTCGGCATCGCCATCGGCGCGTTCCACTGGAGCGCCAGCCCCTGGTTTGTCGAAGCCAAGCAATTCATCGCCACCTGGCTGATCGATCGCGACATCATGTGGCCATTTGCGACCAACGCGCCATGGTGGCTGCTGACCAACTATCCGCAACAAAGCGATGTATTTTCCTGGCTTGACGGCGGACTGGTGGTGTCTTACATCCTGGCGACCGCCGCCGTGCTGGGCACTGCGCTGACCGCCTTGTTTGCTCTCAGCAATCTGGTGCTCGGACCATGGAGCCGTTCGCGTTTCAATCACCTGGTGCAGTCCGCCATTCCACTGGCCGGCTGCGGCGTGTTCGTCGGCTTGTCGGCTACCACCATCAGCTTGCTGCGCGCCGAACACTGGCCGGTCGACTGGGCCAACGACGTGCGCGCCGCCTTGCTGACGGTCATGACCTTGTGGAGCGTGCTGCTGGCCTGGAAAGTCATCGGCCAGCACACTGAAGCACTCTCGCGCCGTGTGCTCGCCATGCTGCCCGTGATCGGCGCGCTCGCGCTGGTCAATTACGCCTGGCTGCTGATGTTTTGGATCTGGTGATTCCCGCCGGGTTTCTGCCGTTCCGCCGCCTTGCAGGACTCGCGTAAAATAGCGGGTTTGGTCCCACAGGACCTTGTTTCCGGAACCAACCTGCAAAGATTCTTATGGCGCGCCCCCGTTTTCTTCCCGACAATCTCACGCTGATGCTGTTTGCGGTAGTCCTTACCGCCAGCTTTCTCCCCTGTACCGGCGTGGTCGCCGTCGGCTTCGACTGGCTGACCACTTTCATGATCGGCCTGCTGTTTTTCATGCACGGCGCCAAGCTGTCACGCGAAGCGGTGATCGCCGGCATGGTGCATTGGCGTCTGCATGTGACGGTGCTGTTGTGCACCTTCGCCGTCTTTCCCTTGCTCGGCCTGATCCTCAAGCCTGCCTTGCTGCTGGTGATCACACCTGATCTCTATCTCGGTATCCTGTTTCTGTGCGTGCTGCCTTCGACGGTGCAGTCCTCGATTGCTTTCACATCGGTCGCGCGCGGAAATGTGCCCGCCGCCATCTGCGCTGCGTCGGCCTCCAATTTGCTGGGCATCTTCCTGACGCCGCTCATGGTCGGCATCATCATCGTGGCGCATAGCGCTGAACACTCCTCGCTGGATTCCATCCTGAAGATCGTCTACCAATTGCTGTTGCCGTTCGTGGCCGGCCAGATCGCACGTCCCTGGATCGGCGCCTGGATGGACCGCAACAAGTCCTGGCTGCGCTGGGTGGACCAGAGCTCGGTCCTACTCGTGGTGTACGTTGCGTTCAGCGAAGCGGTCAATCAAGGTTTGTGGCGTCAGGTGCCGCCGGTCATGCTGATCAGCCTGATCGTCATCAGCGCCTTGCTGCTGGCGGTCATCATGGCGATCACGACGTTCGGCAGCCGTCGTCTGGGCTTCAACAAGGAAGATGAAATCACCATCGTCTTTTGCGGCTCGAAAAAGAGCCTCGCCAGCGGCGTGCCGATGGCCAAGGTCCTGTTCGCCAGTCAAACGGTTGGCATGGTCTTGTTGCCGCTGATGCTGTTTCACCAGATCCAGTTGATGGTGTGCGCGATATTGGCGCAACGCTACCGCAATCGCCCGGAAGTCGCCGAGTCTTCTGCGTGAGCAATCCCGTTCACCGCTTGCAAAGCCCGCCTTCGGCGGGCTTTTTTCATTGCTTGCGGCGATGGCGCGAGAAGAATGCCAGCATCAGCTTGCCGGCATCCGGTCCCTTTGCGTTGAAGGGCAGCGTCTCGTTCCCGCCGCTCCAAGCATGACCGAGGCGGGCGATGTGCACCGAGCGGACCAGCACTTTGGGGCCTGCTGCGAAATCGCGGATTGTCATCGTATTTTTTCGCGGGAATTGCTTTGACGTCCTGCCGAAGGCTTTCGTCACCGGCAGCGACGGCAGCAGGCCGGCTGCATGGTTGAGCAGCAGGAATTGTCCCGTCACCTGCAGTTGATTGACCGGGCGCACGATCTTGTCGTCATCCCCGGTAATCAGGATCGCCGGCATGCGCGGAAAGTCAGGTGACCTGGCCAGCAGCTTTTCTATCGGAGCCAGGGCGTGGCTGCTGCCATGCTGCATGACGCCATACGCGCCGACAGCGTTGCGGCTGACGCCGAATACCGGGCCCGAATGCATGCCGACGGCTGCGATGAGTTGCGGGTGGGTGAGGGCCAGTATCTGCGCCATGGCCGCGCCGGCGGAGATGCCGCAGGCATAAATGCGACTGTGGTCGATGCCATGTTCTGCGACGATCTTGTCGATCATGTGCACGATCAACGCAATGTCGTTGCCGCCGCGCTGGGTGGCGGCGTCATACCATTTCCAGCACCGATTGGGATGCGCACGCAGCGACTGTTCCGGGTAGAGCACGGCGTAGCCCTTGGCTGCCGCCAGCTGATTCAGGCGTGTACCGGCAGCGAAATCGGCGGCATTCTGTTCGCATCCGTGCAGCATGACGATCAGCGGAATTGATGTGGCAGGCCCGCGAGCGCCGGATGGGAGGAACAAGCGATAGTGCATGCGACGCGCGGGCAGGGTGGCGCTGACGCAGGATGAACTGATCCACTCGCCGGCCGTAGTTTCGGTATGCACGGAAGGCTTCGGCAACACCGACTTGCGCGACGTCGCGGAGGCAATGCGCTTCGCCTTCGGCTTGGACAGTACTGCCTTGAGCACCTTGCCCGCTTGTTTCTGTTGCGCTTGACCGGCCTTTTTAAGGCCGCTCAGCCACATTCGGTTCAGCTTTTTGAACATGTCGATCCGTCAAGAGTGAGTGTCCGATGCGAGCGACACAAGGAAGACGGCAATAACGCAATAATGTTCAAACAAAATGCTGCGCTGCGTTAATCTGGAGGCTACACGGAACGAGGAGATGCCACATGGACCTGGTCTTACGCCACGCCACGCTGCCTGAAGGCGGTGAGCAAACGGATATTGCCATTGAAGCAGGTCGCATCGCGGCCATCGGCTCAGCGCTGAATATAAAAGGTGCACAGGAAATTGATGTCGCCGGCGATCTGGTGACGCCGCCGTTCGTCGACGCGCATTTCCACATGGACGCTACGCTGAGCTACGGCCTGCCGCGCGTGAATGCTTCCGGCACGCTGCTGGAAGGTATTGCGCTGTGGGGCGAATTGAAACCGGAGCTGACGCAGCAGGCGCTGGTCGAACGCGCGCTGCAGTATTGCGACTGGGCGGTTGCGCGCGGCTTGCTGGCGATCCGTTCGCATGTTGATATTTGCGACGATCGCTTACTGGCGGTGGAGGCCTTGCTGCAAGTGAAGAAACAGGTCGCGCCTTATCTGGATTTGCAATTGGTGGCGTTTCCCCAGGACGGCCTGCTACGCAGTCCGACCGCCTTCGCCAATCTGAAGCGGGCGATCGCCATGGGCGTCGACGTGGTCGGCGGCATTCCCCATTTCGAGCGGACCATGGCCGACGGTGCGGAGTCGGTCAGGCTGCTATGCGAATTCGCCGCTGAAAAAGGCTTGCGCGTCGACATGCATTGCGATGAGTCCGACGACCCCATGTCACGCCACATCGAAACCCTGGCCTATCATGCGCAGCGTCTGGGTTTGCAGGGCAGGGTGGCCGGCTCGCACCTGACCTCGATGCATTCGATGGACAACTATTACGTCAGCAAATTGCTGCCGCTGATCCGTGAAGCCGGCGTAGCGGCAATCGCCAATCCGTTGATCAACATCACGTTGCAAGGTCGCCACGACACCTATCCGAAGCGACGCGGCATGACGCGTGTGCCGGAATTGCTGGCCGCCGGCGTTGACGTCGCCTTCGGTCACGATTGCGCGATGGACCCTTGGTACAGCCTGGGATCGGGGGACATGCTCGAAGTGGCGCACATGGGGCTGCATGTCGCGCAGATGACCGGTCAGGACGCGATGCGCAACTGTTTTCGCGCCGTGACGGAAACCCCGGCGCGTATTCTGGGATTAGAGGGATATGGCTTGCAGGTTGGCTGCCACGCCGACCTGGTGGTGCTGGACGCCGGCGATCCGATCGAAGCGATCCGCTTGCGCGCTGCGCGTCGCTTTGTGATTCGCCGCGGCGTCGTGATCAGCCAGGCGCCGCCGGCGCACGCGCGGCTCAATTTGCCGGGACGGCCGGCCGGCGTTGATTTCAGGCTGGCCAGGTAAGTTGCGTCAGATCGACAGCGACCGCCAGGCCGCCTGGCACTTTTCGAAATCATCCTGATGTTCCACTTCAGGGAAGCGGTGATAAATCGATACCAACGCAGATGACATCACTGAAAGCGCATCGGACAAGGTTGCGGGAAGATCTTCTTCGTCAGGACCGAATTTGAATCCTTGGACGGCGAGGGCGGAGTCGTCGTTGGCCTGACGCCTGA
Source organism: Herbaspirillum sp. NPDC101396 (assembly GCF_044767365.1). Lineage (NCBI taxonomy): Bacteria > Pseudomonadati > Pseudomonadota > Betaproteobacteria > Burkholderiales > Oxalobacteraceae > Herbaspirillum > Herbaspirillum sp. NPDC101396. The sequence goes on from NZ_JBIWNT010000001.1 coordinate 183,197, forward strand.
GTGCTCCGAGCGTGGCATGCACGGCGTTGACGGCACTGATGCGGCGCACGATGTTGTAGAGAGCAGAACTGCCGTAGGTCTCGGCCAGGACGTCCAGTCTGATGGGGGCATCCTCCAGGTTTTTGACGACAGGATAGTCTCTGTCGATTACGGCGATTCGATTCTCCAGGGTGGCGACATCCTCTTTGCTGAGGACCATATTGACCGGCGACTCATGCAGCCACGATAGCGCCAGTGTGCGTTCCTGATGCATTATCCCGAGGGTCAACGTGTTGCAGACCTCTTCGTCCCTGACGACGGCGGTCAGAATGATCGCAGTTTCCGCAGCAGAGCGGATCAGCGTGGCGGCGTCCGACAATAAGCCGCGTTCGCAGAGAATGACGGCGGATTGAAACGAGGTGAGCACGCGGCCGAACAGAGAGTCCCCGAATACTTCTTGCAGGTTGGAGGGATTGATGTTGATGTCGCGCAGCGCGCACATCCCGAGTTCATTGAAGGCTTCAGCTACAGCGAACTGGCAAGCGCCATTTTTACGGATGTCGGCGATCAGGACGGGGAGATGGGGTGACAAAAAACCATGTTTCTTCATTCTTGAATAATAATGAAAATAATTCAATCTTTGGGGTATGTCTTGCGTCAAGATGCGAATAGCACCAATGCCGCGGCAAAAAGCGGATGAATGCAGAATAAATGCGAGAGCGAGGGAGGGCTGACGAGAGTGATGGTGTGCTTCGTACGGCAGGCGGTTGCATCGCGGCCGGCGATTCTCGTAAAAAGATTCGCGCAGGCGCTTACTCGTCTCCGGGTACGGGTTTGCTGTGCAAACAGAATATGGACGACAAAATAAAAACGCCCGCAAAAGCGGGCGTTTTTATTCTGGCGCAGACGGAGGGATTCGCCTACGTTTCGCAGGCCGCTGAATCGCTTGCAAGCGATTCCCTTCGAATCCCTCACGTAAGCCGCGCAGGCGGCTTACTCGTCTCCGGGTACGGGTTTGCTGTGCAAACAGAATATGGACGACAAAATAAAAACGCCCGCAAAAGCGGGCGTTTGTATTCTGGCGGAGACGGAGGGATTCGAACCCTCGATACAGGTTTAAGCCCATATGCTTCCTTAGCAGGGAAGTGCCTTCGACCACTCGGCCACGTCTCCACGCTGTAGGCAGATGATGCGCTGCCTCAGCAAAGAAGCCCGCATAATATCTTTTCATGCGGATTTGGTCAATGAAACTCTGCTGTTTTGAATGGATTATTTTCCATTCGACGAGCTTCGATGACCGGTCGTATTACTTGCCGTTTTCCAGGTCGAACGCCTTGTGCAATGCGCGCACGGCCAGTTCCATGTATTTTTCGTCGATCAGGACCGAGATTTTGATTTCGGAGGTGGAGATCATCTGGATGTTGACGCCTTCTTCCGACAGCGTGCGGAACATCTGCGACGCGATGCCGACATGGCTGCGCATACCGACGCCGACCACGGACACTTTCGAGACCTTGGTGTCGCCGACGATGCTGGCGGCGCCGATGTGGGCCTTGACGCTGGCGTTCAGGACTTCAACGGCCTTGGCGTATTCGGCGCGCGGAACGGTGAAGGTGAAGTCGGTCTTGCCTTCGACGGACTGATTCTGGATGATCATGTCCACTTCGATGTTGGCGTCGGCGATCGGGCCGAGGATCTGGTAGGCGATGCCTGGACGATCTGGTACGCCCAGCACGGTAATCTTGGCTTCGTCGCGGCTGAACGCGATGCCGGTAATGGTTGCTTGTTCCATCTTGGTGTCTTCCTCAAACGAAATCAGTGTGCCGGATTTGGTTTCTTCTTCCAGCGACATTAGGGGGTCGGTCAGCGACGACAGGACGCGCGTCGGCATTTTGTAGTTGCCGGCGAATTCCACCGAGCGGATCTGCAGGACCTTGGAGCCCAGTGACGCCATTTCGAGCATTTCTTCAAACGTCACGGTGTTCAGTCGGCGCGCTTCGCTGACCACGCGCGGGTCAGTCGTGTAGACGCCGTCGACGTCGGTGTAGATCAGGCATTCGGCGGCTTTGATTGCAGCAGCGACTGCCACGGCGGAGGTATCCGAGCCGCCGCGTCCCAGCGTGGTGATGTTGCCGTCGGCATCCACGCCCTGGAAGCCGGTGATGATGACGATTTTGCCGGCGTTCAGGTCCTTGCGCACCTTGGCGTCGTCGATCGAGCGAATGCGCGCCTTGGTGAAGGCGGAATCGGTCTTGATCGGCACTTGCCAGCCGGCGTAGGAAACGGATTGTTTGCCGATCGCTTGCAGCGCCATGGCCAGCAGGGCGACGGAAACCTGTTCGCCGGTCGACGCCAGCATGTCCAGCTCGCGGGAATCGGGTTGGGCCATGATTTCCTTGGCCAGACCCAGCAAGCGGTTGGTTTCACCAGACATTGCGGAAGGAACGACAACGATCTGGTGGCCTGCGTCGTGCCACTTGGCAACGCGCTTGGCGACGTTCTTGATGCGCTCTGTCGAGCCCATCGAAGTGCCGCCGTATTTGTGAACGTATAAAGCCATAGGAAGTAGGTCTGAATTGCGTGACTGAGTGCTGCTATTGGGTGCTGCCTTTTGTTGCCGGGTCGCGAAAAACTGCGAAAAGACCGGAGGAAACAAACCCTCGACTTTACAGCGGGCAGCCCGAAATCACAAGCAAAAGCGGGTAAAAAGAGGGCTTTTCATGCGTTTTTCAGTCCATTTCTGGCTGCTTTTGCATGATTTGATGCGGAAGGGAAATGTGCGGAAGAGGTTGGACACGCCATCCACCATGGTGCTGCCGAACGGCAGGCCGACCAAGGTAGACGGTGGTTGCGGGCGCAGCCGCAATGGTACTTGCTGCTTGTAGTACGTAAAGCGCTCAGACAACACGCTCGGTAAAAACTTAAGCGCCGGTGTAGACGCTGCTATCGACGGCCGACTTCGATTGGCTGGCGACTTCGCTGCGGGACAGCGGGCTGCGCGCTTGAATCACGATAGGGTAGTTGTTGCCGTTGGTGATCAGGCCTTGTGCTTGTGCTTGTTGCAGTTCCGAAATGACTTCAGCGCGTGTCTTGGTCGACACGAACTTTGTTTCTGGTGGAAATGGCGATTCAGCCATGGCGGCGCCGGCAGCGGCAAAGAGGACGATAGCGGCAGTGATTTGCTTGGTGTTCATGGTAATTCTCCCAAAATGACAGTAAATGAAAATACACGTCGACGTGCGGGCAGTTGGCTTGTGGCTGCTTGCTCCCCATCGATGAAGCACAGTGTAGCCATTGCTTCGTGCGAGAAAAATAGGTCTAATGGCAATGCACTATTTCGAATAAAGAAACAATCGAGGGCTTGAAAATGGATCGTCTGCACTCAATGAAAGTGTTTGCGAAGGTGGTCGAGCAGGGTAGTTTCGTGCGGGCGGCGGAAATCATGTCGCTATCGAACGCCGTCGTGACGCGCTACATTGTCGACTTGGAGAATCATCTCGGCACGCGTTTGCTCAATCGCTCCACCCGCCGGCTGTCGCTGACGGAGTCGGGACAGGCGTTCCTGGAGCGGGTTCGCCATATTCTGCCGGAGATCGAGGAAGCCGAGGCCATCGTGGCGATGGCCACTAAAAAGCCGGGCGGTACGCTATCGCTGTATTCTCACGTCGGCTTCGGCCAGGGCCAGCTCGGCAAGCTGCTGGCGGAATATTCCGCCGCCTATCCGGAGGTGGTGCTCGACGTGTCGGTGTCGGAACGCGCCATGGACCTGGTTGAAGAAGGCATGGACATCGGTTTTTTCAGCAGCCTGCAAAAATTCGACGCCAGCATGGTGGTGCGCAAGGTCGGGGTGGCGGCAGTGGTGCTGTGCGCCTCACCGTCTTATCTGGAAAAGCATGGCGCGCCGCAGACCCCGGACGAGCTGAGCCGCCACGCCTGCCTCAACTTTTCCCACGAACATCTGCGCCACTATTGGCATGTGAAGACCGAAGAAGGTATCCGCGACATCCCGATCACCAGCCAGGTGGTGTCCAACAGTGCATTGCTGCTGCGCGATTTTGCACTGGCAGGGATGGGCATCACGATGCGTCCGTCATTTAGCCTGGGCGACGATCTGCGCTGCGGCAAGCTGCAACGCGTGCTGGCCGATTTTGACATGGGACAGGTTTCCGTGATGATGGCGTATCCGAGCCGGCGCCTGCTGTCGGCCAAGGTGCGCAGTTTTGTGGATTTCATCTCGGATCGGTTTCCGCATCCGGAAACCGATCCCTGGCTGTAGCCGGAGAGTTGAGTCAGGCGGCGTCGGAAAGGCTGTTGAGCCGTTTCTTGAGATCGCATTCCTGCCAGGCACGGCGTTGCTCCGTGCTGCCGGCCTCAAGCGCGAGTTCTTGCAGGCTGGTTTCGGACAGCGCCTGCAATAGCCGTTCGGCCTGACGCGTGTCGGGTTCCATGGGGCCGAAGAAGGCGACGGTGGAGCCGCGTTGCATGAGCAGCGTCGGGAAATTGTCGACGTCGAGGTCGCCCACCAGGTCGGCCTGGTCTTCGATGTCGATCCAGACGAAATGATGTTCCGGGCGGCGCTCGGCCCAGGCGGCGAAGTTGGCCGCGTAGTCGCGGCAACTGCCGCACCAGCCGGCGCACAGGCAGGCTACGACCCATTTGTCGCCGGCGAGGGCGGCAGCGAGTTCGTCGCGGTTGCTGGCGGAGAAGATCTGATAGGACATAAGGCGGCCTATTCTACTCCGGAAGCGAAAAACCGGCGCAAGCGGGGTGCAACTCCGTTATCCCTCAATAGTCGTTTCCCGACACGGGCGGGAAGGGCATGGCGCGGTAAAATAGCGGGATGTCTATCATTCTTGCCATCGAAACTTCCACCGAACTCGCCTCGGCAGCCCTGCTGCATGGAGACGAACTGATCTTCCGCGAATCGCTGGGCGTGCAGACCCACTCCGAAACCATTTTGCCGATGGTCCAGCAACTGCTGGCCCAGGCGGGGATTGCACTGTCGCGCTGCGACGCGATCGCTTTCGGTGTCGGGCCGGGCTCGTTCACCGGCGTGCGCACTGCATGCGGGGTAGTGCAAGGGCTGGCGTTCGGCAGCGATTTGCCGGTGGCGCCGGTGGTGACGCTGGAAGCGATGGCGCAAGCTGCGCTGGAAGCCACGCAGGGTGCAGCCGGCGACGTGCTGGCGGTGCTCGACGCGCGCATGGGCGAAGTCTACTGGGCGCAGTACCGTCATGGCGCGAGCGGCTGGGAAATCGTGCTGGAACCGAGCTTGTCGTCGGCTGCCGCAGTTGCGCCGCAAGGGCATGTGCAGGCCTGCGGCAACGGCCTGACGGCATATGCGCAGGATTTCGCCGGGCAGCCGTTCGCGGCCGCAGCGCTGGCCCAGATCATGCCGCATGCGGCGCAGGTGGCCACGCTGGGCCGGCGCATGCTGGAGCAAGGCAAGACCGTGCCGCTGCAGGACGCGCAACCGCTTTACCTGCGCAACAAGGTCGCGCTGACCACGGCAGAACGCCAGGTGCGCGATCTCGCCAAAGGTGCGGCGTGAACAACGACGCTTTGCTGCATACGCTGGAGAGCAAGTTTGGCGGCCTGATATTTGCCGCCATGAAGGTCGATGACGTCGACGAGGTGGTGCAGCTGGAAGACAGCGTCTATCCGCACCCGTGGACGCGCGGCAATTTCCTCGATTCGCTGTACAGCGGCTACCAGACGCTGACCATGCGCAATCGATCGGGACGCCTGCTCGGCTACTTCCTGGTCATGGAAGCGGTGGATGAAGCGCACTTGCTCAACATCAGCGTGGCCGAGGATGTGCAGGGCGAAGGTTTCGGCCATCTGCTGCTGGAATATGCCGTCGACCTGGCGCGCAAGCATCGGATGACGGTCATGCTGTTGGAAGTGCGCGTGTCGAACTTGCGTGCGCTGCACGTGTACCGGCGTTACGGTTTCGTGGAAATCGGACGTCGCAAGAATTACTATCCCGTCAATCAATCTACGCGCGAAGACGCGATCGTGATGAGCCTATCGCTATGAGTCAGAACACATTTGCCGCTTCGGCCCGGGTATTGGAAGAAATCGGCGTGGGCCCGGTCTGGGTCCGGCGTCACCTTGCCGTTGAAACAGTCGAGGCCGCTGAGCGGGAAGTCGAAGTCGTCGCACCGCCCGCGGCAGTAGCGCCAGTCGCCGCCGCGGCGGCACCGGTTCCTCAGCGGCCTGCGCAACCAGTGGCGCGTCCCGCCCCCGCCCCCGCACAAGACGACGGCCTGCCGCCATGGCTGAGCGAAATGAATGACGCCGACATGGCGCCGCCCGGTTTCATGCCCTACGACGATGAGGATGATGAGCCTGTCATCAAAATCAATCCGGCCATCGCCACCATGGATTGGGCCAAGCTCAAGGAAACGGTTGCAGAGTGCCGCCAGTGCGGCTTGTGCAACGGTCGCAAGAAGACCGTCTTCGGTGTCGGCGATGAAAAGGCCAAGTGGCTGTTCATCGGTGAAGGCCCCGGGCGCAACGAGGACATGCAGGGCGAGCCGTTCGTCGGCCCGGCCGGCAAGCTGCTCGACAACATGCTGGTCGCCATGGGCCTCAAGCGCGGCGAGAACGCCTATATCGCCAACATCGTCAAATGCCGTCCCACCGACGAAGGCGGCAAGGATCGCCCGCCATCGCCGCAAGAAGTCGCGTCTTGCCTGCCTTACCTGCAACGGCAGATCGCGCTGATCCAGCCGACCGTGCTGGTGGCGCTGGGCAAGACCGCGGCGCTGTCGCTGCTCGGCCTGGACCCGGCCACCCCTGTTTCCAAACTGCGCGGCACCGTCCATCGCTATCAGGACCTGCCGCTGGTTGTGACCTATCACCCGGCCTACCTGTTGCGGCAGCTTGGCGACAAGAGCAAGGCCTGGGCCGATCTCTGCCTTGCAATGACAACTTATGCCGACACAACAGACTGATTTGCAGGCACCGACCGCGTCCTTTCAGCAGCAATTTCATCGGCGCTGGTCGTCGCTGCGCGACCCCCACGTACGTGCGCTGGCGTGGCTGCTCGATGCTCCCGACTTGCTTGACGCTCACGCGCCGCGCTGGAACGGACGCATCGCTACGCTGGGGGTGCTCAGCGAAATGGACATCACCTGGCTGCAGGCGCTGGACAAGAATCCCCGCGAGCTGTACCTGCTGATCAATGCGCAGCCGTCGGCGCGTCTCGGACGCTATGCCGAAAAGCTGCTGACCTTTTACCTGCAGCAGACCGGGCATCTCCTTGCGCACAACGTCCAGGTCCGCAATGGCCCCAACGAGACCATCGGCGAGTTCGATTTTCTGGTGCATGATGAAGCTCGATCCGGGGCGGTACATTGGGAGTTCGCTACCAAGTTTTACCTGCTCGAATCACATCGCAAGCAGATGCAGGCCGACGCGTTCGTCGGGCCGAACCTGGCCGACTCGCTCGGCGCCAAGATGGACAAGATCATGCAGCAGCAGTTGATGTTGTCCGCGCATCCGGCGGCAGCGCAATACCTGCCGCAACCGGTCACACGTGCCCAGGCCCTGGTCAAGGGCTGGCTGTTTTATGCCGAGACGACTGAGGCGGCGTCGGTGCCGGCGGCGCTGGGTATTTCAACGCAGCACTGTCGCGGATTCTGGTGTGAATTGTCGGCGCTGGAAGCCGGCGACGGTGATCGCTATCTGGTGCTGCCGCGGCTCGAATGGCTGGCCCCGGCGCGGGCTGTGGCGAGCAGGACCTTGTCCGGTGCGCAGTTGCGCGAAGCGGTGCAATTGCTGTTTAGCGAGACACTGGCACCGGTCATGATTGCCGTGTGCGACGTCGAAGGTGACGTGGCGCTGGAACGTCGACGAGGCTTCCTGGTGCCGGACGACTGGCGCGGCAAGGCGGCGCAGCGCGTACAGCATGCGGTGGTGCAGATTTAGTGGAATGATCCGAGTTGCACCATAAAAAAGCGTACGGTTTTGCCGTACGCTTTTTTTATGTTTTTCATATACTTTTTATTCGTCGTGCTTGTGTTCGCCGATCAGCGCCAGCGAGTCATGGTCACGCTGGTTGGCTGCGTGACGGCGCATGATCAGGTACATGATGCTGGCGACGAAGACGCCGAAGATCAGGATGACGATGTTGACGTCGAGGTTGAGGCGTACCATGATCGCGTACAGCACCAGCATGGTCAGCACCGAGAGGTTTTCATTGAAGTTCTGCACGGCGATCGAATGGCCGGCGCTCATCAGCACGTGGCCGCGGTGTTGCAGCAGCGCGTTCATCGGCACGACGAAGTAACCGGACAAGGCGCCGATGATGATCAGCAGCGGATAGGCGACCCAGATCGAGGTCACCATGGTCATGGCCATGACAACCAGCCCCATGATGATGCCCAGCGGCATGACCGACAGCGACTTCCTGAGCGGCACGAAGCGCGCTGCGCCGACCGCGCCGAGTGCGACGCCGAGTGCGACCACACCTTGCAGGATGGCTGCTTTGTCGAGTGGCATGTGCAAGGATTTTTCCGCCCATTTCAACACGATGAACTGCAGCGTGGCGCCGGCACCCCAGAACAGCGTCGTGACTGCCAGCGAAATCTGGCCCAGCTTGTCTTTCCACAAGGTGGTAAAGCAGTTTCCGAAGTCGGCGATCAGTTTGATGGGATTGTGCTGCTGGTGGGCGTAACGGGCGCCGGTGTCGGGGATGTTGAGGTTGAAAATCGCCGCGACGATATAGATGACGGTGATGATGCAGAGGGCGGCTTCGGTAGGGGTATTGATGCCGAAGTCGAACACCGGGAAATCGAAGGCTAGCAAGGCCGAGGCAATATGCGGATTGACCAGCGCGCCGCCAAGGACCGTGCCGAAGATGATGGAGCCGACCGTCAGTCCTTCGATCCAGCCGTTGGCGGCCACGAGCTTTTCGGGCGGCAGCAGTTCGGTCAGGATGCCGTATTTGGCCGGAGAGTAGGCAGCCGCGCCGAAGCCGACCACGGCATAGGCGATCAGCGGATGAACGGTAAAGAACATGAGGGCGCAACCGACCACTTTGATCAGGTTGGTGATGAACATCACCTTGCCCTTGGGGAACGCATCTGCGAAGGCGCCGACGAACGCCGCCAGCAGCACGTAAGAGAGCACGAAGAACAATTTCAACAGCGGCGTCATCCATGCCGGAGAGTGCATCTCCGAGAGGAGTGCAATAGCTGCGATCAGCAGTGCATTATCGGCAAGCGACGAAAAAAACTGCGCCGCCATGATGGTGTAAAAGCCGCGATTCATCCGTATCCAAGATGTGACAAATTATCTCCGGCTTGCTTTATACCATGAAAAGATGACATGCCAGTGATAAGTATGATGAGTGAAAATGCGCGGCCGGCGCGTTTTGCGGGGCCTCTTTCCTGCTTCTTTGAAACAAGTTGGTCCGGTAAAATGGCAGCTTGTTCCCGAAGCAGGGGATTTGACCCGGTTCTCGGCGTTTTTCCGCCATTTTCCTCTGCTTTCCAGGCTTTCAGTTCAGTACTCAACGAGCGCTTATGCCAAGACCAATCGTCGCCACTATTGATATTTCTGCACTACAACATAATCTCGCCGTCGCCAAATCTCGTGCACCGCATGCCAAGGCCTGGGCCGTGGTCAAAGCGCAGGCATACGGACATGGCCTGGGACGCGCCGTGCGCGCCTTTGCCGACGCAGACGGCTTGGCGCTGATTGAGGTTAATTATGCCGTGCAACTGCGCGAGCTGGGCTGGACCAAACCCATCCTGCTGCTGGAAGGCTTCTTCGACGCCGACGACATCCCGGTGCTGGCGCAGCACGGCCTGCAATTCGCCGTGCATTGCGACGAACAGATCGCCTTGCTGGAGGCGGCCGGGCTCGATGCATCGGCAGCGCAGTTTGACGTCCACCTCAAGATGAACAGCGGCATGAACCGCCTCGGCTTCAGGCCGGAGGTCTATCGCGCCGCCTACGAACGCCTGCAGCAGCTGGCCTGCGTGCGCAGCATCACCATGATCACGCATTTCGCCAATGCCGACGACCCTGCCAATCCCGACCTGCCGCTGGCCGAACAGGTGAAGCGTTTCAATGCCGCCACCGCAGGGTTGGCAGGAGCGCACAGCGCGGCCAACTCGGCGGCCGACCTGATGCATGCCGACCTCGCCTACGAATGGGTGCGCGCCGGTGTGATGCTGTATGGCGGCACGCCGGGCGGCGGTACTGCGAAGGAGTTCGGCTTGCGTGCGGCGATGACGCTGGAGAGCAAGATCATCGGCGTGCAAGAGATCGGTCCCGGCGACGCGGTCGGCTACGGCAGCCGTTTTGTGGCCGACAAACCGATGAAGATCGGCATTGTCGCCTGCGGTTACGCAGACGGGTATCCGCGCCATGCGCCCAACAACACGCCGGTGATCGTCGACGGCGTGCGCACCGGCACCATCGGACGCGTATCGATGGACATGCTGACGGTGAACCTGAGCCATATTCCCGGCGCCGGCGTTGGCAGCCGCGTGGTGCTGTGGGGTGAAGAGCTCCCGATCGACGAGGTTGCATTTGCAGCGGGCACGATCGGCTATGAATTGATGTGCGCATTGGCGCCGCGCGTAAGCGTGCAAGAAAAAAACTGAGAAGAACCGATATGGCAAAAGCCAAAACGAATTACACGTGCACCGAATGCGGCGGTGTCAGCAACAAGTGGGCGGGGCAATGCCCGGCCTGCGGCCAGTGGAATACGCTGGTGGAAACCCTGGTCGAAACGGCCGGCGTCAATCGCTATTCCAACCAGCCTCAAGGCCTGGCGCAGACTGCGCCGGTGTTGTCGCTGGCCGATATCGAAGCGATTGACGTGCCGCGTTTCGGCACCGGCATTGAAGAGTTCGACCGTGTGCTCGGCGGCGGCCTGGTGCCGGGCGGCGTGGTGCTGATCGGCGGCGATCCGGGCATTGGTAAATCGACCTTGTTGCTGCAGGCGCTGGGCAATATTTCCAAACTCAAGCACGTGCTGTATGTCAGCGGTGAAGAGTCGGGTTCGCAGATCGCCTTGCGCGCGAAACGTCTGGCGGTGGATGCCAAGGATCTCAAGCTGCAAGCCGAAATTCAGCTCGAAAAGATCTTGTCGACGCTGACCGAGCACAAGCCCGACGTTGCCGTCATCGACTCGATTCAGACCGTCTATTCGGACGCGCTGACGTCGGCGCCGGGGTCGGTGGCGCAGGTGCGCGAATGCGCGGCGCAATTGACGCGTTTCGCCAAAACCTCCGATACCACCATCATCATGGTCGGCCACGTCACCAAGGAAGGCGCGCTGGCCGGTCCGCGCGTGCTCGAACATATCGTCGACACGGTGCTGTATTTCGAAGGCGACACGCATTCCAGTTTCCGGCTGGTGCGCGCGTTCAAGAACCGCTTCGGTGCGGTCAACGAACTCGGCGTGTTTGCCATGACCGAGAAGGGCCTCAAGGGCGTGTCGAATCCCTCCGCGCTGTTCCTGTCGCAGCATGACAGCCAGGTGCCGGGTTCCTGCGTGATGGTCACACAGGAAGGCACGCGTCCCTTGCTGGTGGAAATCCAGGCGCTGGTCGACAGCTCGCACGTGCCCAACGCACGCCGCTTGTCGGTCGGCCTCGAGCAAAACCGTCTGGCGATGCTGCTGGCCGTGTTGCACCGCCATGCCGGCATCGCCGCCTTCGATCAGGACGTCTTCATCAACGCCGTCGGCGGCGTCAAGATCACCGAGCCGGCCGCCGACCTGGCGGTGCTGCTGGCGATCAATTCATCGATGCGCAACAAGCCGCTGCCGCGCGGCCTGGTGGTGTTCGGCGAAGTCGGCCTGGCCGGCGAGATCCGTCCCGCGCCGCGTGGACAGGAACGTCTGCGCGAAGCGGCCAAGCTGGGATTCTCGATCGCGATGATCCCGAAGGCCAACGCGCCGAAGCAGGACATCGAGGGATTGAAAGTGGTTGCCGTCGAACGCATCGACGAGGCCTTGCAGAAGATCCGCAACATCGACGAATGATGGTGTCGAAGCGCGGGCTCAGCCCGGTAGCTGATAGGTGACGATCACCTGATTCATTTCGCCGCGCGCCGGCGGCCCGAGCTGGCTGCCGCCCTTGACACGGTAATGCAGCGTGAACGGTTGCGCGGCGTCCTTGCCGTTGAAGGCGCCGGTGCTGCCGCTGGCGTTGTTGGTCACGTTCCAGCAGCGCTGGCGGTTGTTCCAGCACAGAACCGCTTCAAATCCCACGGGCTTTTCCGACAAGCCGTATCTCCATGACACATTGCTGATCGTCGCACCCGGAGGCACCGGCGTGCTGATGGAAAAGGTGGTCTCGTAATCCGCGTTTTTTGCGAGGATGGTGGCGCCCATGGCGTCGGCGGCGTAAGAGCCGCTCGGTCCGCGGGGAGCCGGAGGTGGCGGCAGTGTATTTTGCGGTGGCGGTGCAATCACGGCGGCATGTGGCGCGACGATGGCAGGGGCGCCGGTAGCCGGAACGCTGAGCGTGCGGTCAACGCGGGTCTGTGCCACAACGGTGCCTGCAAGAGCAAGGCCGAGCGTAGCGACGAGCGCCGTGCGCAACAGCGCCACGGCTAGGCCGCCTGCTTGCGCGGATTGCCGCCGCGAACCGGAACTGTCGGGAACATCATCTGCACCACGAGACCGCCGCCGTCGCGATTGCGCAGGGCCAGCTTGCCGTTGTGGCGGATCACGATGCGGTTGACGATCGCCAGACCGAGTCCGGAACCGTTGGCCTGGCCGCGCGCGGTGTCGAGTCGCGTGAAGGGGCGCAGCAGGTGCTCCAGTTCGCTCTCCGGTGCGCCTGGGCCATGGTCGGAAATTTCGACTTTGACGTGGCGGTCTTCGATCTTGCACAGGATGTCGATGTTGGCGACCTCGGTGCCGTCGGTCTTGCCGTAGCGCCGCGCATTTTCGATGAGATTGCTGATGATGCGTTCGAGCTCGACGGTGTTGCCCATGACTTCAATGCCGGGCGCGATGGCCGTGCTGACCATGACGTCGCTCAGGCGCTTGGAGTTGTTGGCGGCGTCTTCCAGCAGTCCCGACAAATCCACGGGCATGAAACTGCTGCTGTCGAACGGTTTGGCGTAGTCGAGGAACTGGCCGATGATGGCATCCATCTGCGCCAGGTCGGAATGCATGCCGTCACGCGCTTCGTCGGACAGCCTTGCCATTTCGACTTCCAGCTGCATGCGCGCCAGCGGCGTGCGCAGATCGTGAGAAATGCCGGCCAGGATGACGGCGCGGTCGGATTCGATGCGATCCAGATCGGCCACCATCTGGTTGAAACTGAGATTGGCTTCGCGGATTTCGGTCGGTCCCGATTCCGGCAGCGGATCGGGTTGCTTGCCCTTGGCGATGGCGCGCGCGGCGGCGGTCAGGCGCGCCAGCGGCTGGTTGATCAGGGTCGAAATGAACACCGCGCCGATCAGCGACAGCACCAGTGCAATCGAGCCCCAGCCCAGCCATTGCAGGCTCGAGGTGCGATCCAGCCGGCCACGATCAAGCATCAGCCAGTATTGGTCCTCATCGATTTTGAAGCTGATCCAGAAGCCGTCGACGTCGTTGACGCCCGAGGCGAACTGGGTGTCGTCGCCCATCGCCTGCTTGACGTAAAACTCCAGCTCCGGCAACACCGGCGAATCGTCGGGCGGCGCAATCTTGTCGGTTTTTTCGAGCGGATAGATGCGGATGCCTTCGTTGCTGGCCAGGTCGAACAGCAGTTCGCGGCGCATCTCCGGCGCTGAGTGGGTGAGGGCGGCGCGCGTGATGGTGACGACGGAGACGATCTGCGCAGCGAGCTGCTCTGCGCGCGGACCGCGTTCGACCATGCGGAAGCTGGCCACCCACGCCACCATGCTGGCGGTGATCAGGAAGGTCAGCAAAAAGAAGGTGCGCCAGAACAAACCGTTGCTGAACCATCGTTGGCGCGCTTGATAGCTCATGTTGTGAATGCCGGTGGCCGGATTGGGTAGGCGCATCAGCGCGGCTTGCCCTCGGGGATGAAGACGTAACCGAGGCCCCATACGGTCTGGATGTACAACGGATTGGCCGGATCAGGTTCGATCAGTTTGCGCAGGCGCGAAATCTGGACGTCGAGGCTGCGGTCGAATACTTCGTATTCGCGGCCGCGCGCCATTTCCATCAGCTTCTCGCGCGAGAGCGGCTGGCGCGCGTTGCGTGCGAAGACTTTCAGCACAGAGAATTCACCGGTGGTCAGCGGCACGGTTTCGCCTTTTTTCTTCAGGGTGCGGGTGCCGAGATCGAGGACGAATTCACCGAACTCGAATGACTCCGGCGATTCCGAAGGCGCGCCCGGCAATTCGTCCGGACCCTTGCGGCGCAGGACCGCATTGATGCGCGCTACCAGCTCACGCGGATTGAATGGCTTGGGCAGGTAATCGTCGGCACCCATTTCGAGGCCGATGATGCGATCCACATCTTCGCCCTTGGCGGTCAGCATGATGATCGGCGTCTGGTCGCCGGCGCCGCGCAGGCGGCGGCAAATGGCGAGGCCGTCTTCACCGGGCAGCATCAGGTCCAGCACGAGCAGATCGTAACGCTCGCGGATCCAGAGTTTGTTCATCGCCTGGGCGTTTTCCGCCGTGACGACGTTGAAGCCCTGCTCGGTCAGGTAACGGCGCAGTAGGTCGCGCAAACGGATGTCGTCATCCACCACCAGGACTTTTGATTGGTGGGCCGGAGTAGCTGTCGTGCTTGTGTTGGTCGTATTCATGGCGTTATGGTAGCGTCTTCGCGGCGATCGGCAATATGTAACAGGCCAAAGATTACAAACTGTTACATACCTTACCTTAATCATCTTATACCATCCGGCCGGGCAACCTACACTGGCTACATTGATGAAGCACTTTGTCGATGGCTTGGAAATGTGGAAAAATGCCGCTATGAATATTGCCGTAATAAGAAGGATAGGTATTGCTGCAGTCGTGCTTGCGCTGAGCGCTGCCGGCGCGCTCGCGCGCCCTCCGGAAGGGCCGCGCGGCGGTCAGGGGCAACCGACCGATTTCCGTCGTCCGGGCGGTAATAATTTCGGCAACGGCGGCAACCGTCCTCAGCAGCAAGAGCAGGACACCAACCAGCGCCGCGGCAAATTGAGCCCCGACGAACGGCGCGAGCTGCGACGCCAGATTGACGAAGCGGGTCAGGATATTTATCGCGTCAAACGTTGATCAAACGCTGACGACGCGACAGGAAAGACAACAAAAAGCCAGGGCTGTTCAGTCCTGGCTTTTTTGTGGGCGAAGCAGGCGGGTAGGGCGATCAGGTCTGATGCGCGCGTCCCAGTTTTTTCTCCAGCCGATGCTGCAAGGCCTCAAAGCAGATGCTCAGGAACCAGTACACCATCGCCGCCGCGATATATAAGGGCAGCGGGCGAAAAGTCACTGCGATGATTTCCTTGGTCGACAGCATCAGTTCGGTGACGGTGATGACCGACACCAGCGACGTGTCCTTGATCAGGCTGATCAGCGTATTGCTCATTGACGGCACGGCGATGCGAACCGCTTGCGGCACCACCACGTAGCGCAGCGTCTGCGCATAGGTCAGGCCGAGACTGTAGCTGGCGCTCCATTGGCCGCGTGTGACGCCGAGGATGGCGCCGCGCAGGCTCTCCGACAAATAGGCCCCCGCATTCAGGCTCAGTGTCAGTACGCCCGCCGAGAGCGGCGAGAATTCAATGCCGATGCTGGGCAGGCCGTAATAGACCACGAAAATTTGTACCAGCAGCGGCGTGCCGCGCATCAGGCTGACGTAGACGGCGGCGGGCCAATGGACAAACTTCCACGGCACGATGCGCGCCACTGCCAGCACGAAACCGAGCACCAGTCCGCCCAGCATCGAGGACAAGGCGAACAGCAGCGTATAGCCGACACCCCTGAGCATGATCGGCGCCGCCTGGTGCAGCAAATTCCAAATTTCCATTTTTTGTCGGCAAATAAAAATATCCCCGCAACAGTGCGGGGATATCGGTTTGAAATGAATCCGGAGCTTATTGTGCGGTCGGCGGCTTGCTCACGTCAATGCCGAACCATTTAACCGACGCCTGCTTGAAGCTGCCGTCCTTGAGGATCTCGGCCAGGGCCTTGTTCAGCGCGGCCTTGAATTGCGGGTTGCCCTTCTGGAACGGGATGCCGATCTTGTCGACGGTGCCGATCGGCGAGCCGCCCTTCAGGGGCAGATTCGACGATTTCAGCAGGTAGCCGACCAGCAGGCTGTCGTTCAGCGCTGCATCGATGCGGCCGCTGGCCAGGTCGGCCAGGTATTCAGGCGAGCCTGGATAGGTCTTGACTTCGATGCCGGGAACGGCCTTGGCCTTCTGCTCGAAGTTGGTGCCCTGGCCCAGGCCGAGTTTCTTGCCCTTCAGGTCTTCCAGGCTCTTGAATTCGCGCTTCTCGTCCTTGCGCACGATCAGCTGCGCGCTCGACAGGGTGTACGGATCGGAGAAGTCGAACGCCTTCTGACGCTCGTCGGTGATGCCGACCTGGTTGATGATGACGTCATACTTGCCTGCGCCCAGGCCTGCCAGGATACCGCTCCACTCGGTGGTGGTGAATTCGGGCTTGAGGCCCAGCTTGGCGGCCAGCAGCTTGGCGACGTCGACTTCAAAGCCGGTCAGTTCGCTGGTCTTCGGATCCTTGAAATTGAACGGTGGATAGTTGCCTTCCAGCGCTACTTTCAATGTGCCGCGCGCCTTGACGGTATCGAGCAGGTCGGCTGCATGAGCGCCGACAGTGGCGCTGGCTGTAACGGCAAGCAGCAAGCCGGCCAGCAAGGGGGACAATTTGCGGAATGAAGTGAATGCCATGTCTGTTCCTTTTGATGTTCTGTATTGATCGGTGGAAACCCGATATGCGAGCAGCTTAATCGTTTTTCAATCTTAGACCAAAGACATCTACGTAAGAAGTTTATATGGGGAAGCCGGATAAAAGACGATCTGGCGCCGCGTTTCTCCACGCCTCCAGCAGCCCCTCAGGCGACCAGCTGCTCCAGCGCCTCCTGCTGTCCCAGCCAGTCTTCTTCCAGTTGCTCCAGTTCCTTGGTGCAATACGCCTGGTCGGCGATCAGCTTTTTCAGTTCTTCCTTGTTGGCGGCGTCGTAGATGTCCGGTGCAGCCAGACGGGCGTCGATGACGGCCTTCTTTTCATTGCACTTGGCGATTTGTTCTTCCAGGCGCTTGATGCGCGATTCGATCGGCTTTTTCAAGCCGGCCAGGCGCTGGCGCTCTCCGGCGTCGAGACGCTTCTGTTCGCGACGGTCGCCGACCGGGGCTGCGGATACGGCGGCACCCGGTTCCGGCGCTTTCTGGGCGATCTTTGGTTCGGCCTTCGGCTTGGCAGCCGCAGCCTGCGCTGCTTCCGTCGCACTGTTCTTGGCGGCCAGCTTGGTCTTGAACAGCCAGTCGCGGTAATCATCCAGATCGCCGTCGAACGGTTGCAGCTTGCCGTCGGCGACGATCAGGAACTGGTCGGTGGTGGCGCGCAGCAGATGGCGATCATGGGACACCAGGACCAGCGTGCCTTCGAACTGCGCCAGCGCCATGGTCAGGGCTTCGCGGGTTTCCAGGTCCAGATGGTTGGTCGGTTCATCGAGCAACAGCAGGTTGGGGCGTTGCCAGACGATCAGCGCCAGCGCCAGGCGGGCTTTCTCGCCGCCGGAAAACGGCGCGATGCTCGACGACGCCATGACGCCGTTGAAGTTGAAGCTGCCGAGGAAGTTGCGCAGTTCCTGCTCGCGCACGTCCGGCGCGATGCGTGCCAGATGCCACAGCGGCGATTCGTCGTGGCGCAGCATTTCGACCTGGTGCTGGGCGAAGTAGCCGATCACCAGACCTTTGCCGAACTGGGCGGTGCCGGCGATCGGGTTCAGCTCGTTGGCGATGGTTTTGATCAGGGTCGATTTGCCGGCGCCGTTGACGCCGAGCAGGCCGATACGCTGGCCGGTCTGCAGTGAAAAATCGATGCCGCCGACGATGACCTTGTCAGAGATTTCATAGGTTTCAGGATCTTCGCTGCGATAGCCGGCGTTGACCTTTTCCATGACCAGCAGTGGATTCGGCGCCGACAGAGGTTCGCGGAATTCAAAAGAGAACTCGGCCGCGGCGCGCAAAGGCGCCAGTTCTTCCATCTTCGCCAATGCCTTCATGCGGCTTTGGGCCTGTCTTGCCTTGCTCGCCTTGGCCTTGAAGCGGTCAATGAAGGAGTGCAAATGCGCACGCTGACGCATCTGTTTCTCGATCATGCCGGCCGCCAGTTCGAGTTGAGCGGCGCGTTGGCGTTCGAAGGCGGAGTAATTGCCGGAATAGCGTTTCAGCTTGCGCTCGTCGATATGCACGATCACGTTGACCACGCCGTCGAGGAAGTCGCGATCATGGGAGATGATGATCAGCGTACCGGCATAGCGCTTGAGCCAGTCTTCCAGCCAGATGATGGCGTCCAGATCCAGGTGATTGGTCGGTTCATCGAGCAGCAGCAGATCGGACGGACACATCAGCGCCTGCGCCAGATTCAGGCGCATGCGCCAGCCGCCGGAGAAACTCGCGACCGGGCGCTCCATCTGTTCCAGCGTGAAGCCCAGGCCGAGCAGCAGTTGCTCGGCGCGCGAACGCACCGTGTAGACATCGGCGTCGGCCAGGGCGCCGTACAGTTCACCGATGCGGATACCGTTTTCGGCGCTTTCCGGTTCAGCTTCTGCTGCAGCCAGCTGGGCTTCCAGGCGGCGCAAGGTGACGTCGCCGTCGATCGCGTATTCCACTGCAGCGCGTTCGAGCGCAGGAGTTTCCTGGGCGACATAGGCGACGCGCCATTTGGTCGGATAGTCGATGTTGCCCTGGTCGGCATGCAGTTCGCCGCGCAGCATGGCGAACAGGCTGGATTTGCCGGCGCCGTTGGCGCCGATGAGGCCGATCTTGTCGCCCGGGTTGAGGGTGACATCGACATTCTCCAGCAAGGGTTTAACGCCGCGGGCCAGGGTAACTTGCTGAAAACGAATCATCGGAAAACTGCAATCAAAGAATAAAAATCAGGTGGAAACGAAGCTCAAAGTTCAGACTGAGAAACGACGCAAAAAATCAGGCCAGGTGCTGCAATTGATCAGCCGTCACCAGGAACACCATGTCGTCGCCGGCGCTGGTAGTAACCCAGGTGAGTTCCAGGTCGGGGAAGGCGGCTTCGGCGTAGGCGCGTTCGTTGCCGATCTCGACGATCAGCACGCCGTTCGGCGTCAGGCGCTGTGCCGCGCCCTTGACGATCTTGCGCACCAGATCCATGCCGTCCTTGCCGCCGGCCAGCGCGATCTGCGGTTCCTGCAGGTATTCCTGCGGCAACTTGCTCATCGAGTCCGAATTCACATACGGCGGATTGCTGATGATCAGGTCGTACTTGCGTGCAGGCAGTTTGGTGTAGAGGTCGGATTCGACCAGGTTGATGCGGTCGCCCAGTTCGTAGTCGTCGACGTTGCGGCGCGCCACTTGCAGCGCCTCCGGCGAAATGTCGACAGCTTCAACGCGCGCCTGTGGGAACGCATCGGCCAACAGGATGGGCAGGCAGCCGGAACCGGTGCACAGGTCGAGGATGTTTTCGACTTGCGCCGGATCTTGCACCCACGGCGAAAAGTGTTCGGGAATCAGTTCGGCGATGAAGGAGCGCGGCACGATCACGCGCTCGTCGACGAAGAAGCGATAGCCGCCCAACCAGGCTTCGTTGGTGATGTAGGCGGCCGGTACGCGGTCTTCGGTGCGGCGCATGATCACGCGCAGCAGATTGTCGATCTCGCCTTGCAGCAGGCGCGCGTCGAGGAAAGGCTCGAGCTGGTCCAGCGGCAGTTTCAGCGTGTGCAGGATCAGGTAGGCGGCTTCATCGAAGGCGTTGTTGGTGCCGTGGCCGAAGAACAGCTTCTCGGTATTGAAGCTGGTGATGGCGTAGCGCAGGATGTCGCGCACGGTGGCGAAATTGTTTGGCGTCATGATCGATATTCTCGGTCTGTACATAGTGAATAGGGTCCGGCTGGTTGGATCCGCTGCGGACTACAGCAGCAGGTTTTCCATGGTGCGGCGGTAGATGTTCTTCAGCGGATCGATGTAGCGTACTTCGATGTATTCATCGATCTTGTGGATGCTGTCATTGGGCGGGCCAAACTCGATCACCTGCGGGCAGATCTGCGCGATGAAACGTCCGTCGGAGGTGCCGCCGGTAGTCGACAGTTCGGTGTCGATGCCGGTCTCGGCCTTGATCGCCGACGACAAGGCGTCGCTCAGGTTGCCGCGCGGGGTCAGGAACGGCAGGCCGCCAACGGTCCACTTGAGGTCGTACTCGAAGCCGTGCTTGTCGAGGATCGCGTGCACGCGTTGTTGCAGGCCTTCGACCGTGCTGGCGGTCGAGAAGCGGAAGTTGAAGTCGATCACGACGTCGCCCGGGATCACGTTCGACGCGCCGGTGCCGCCATGGATGTTCGACATCTGCCACGAGGTCGGCAGGTAGTATTCGTTGCCTTCGTCCCACTTTTCTGCGACCAGTTCGGCCAGCGCCGGCGCCGCCAGGTGGATCGGGTTCTTCGCCAGTTGCGGATAGGCGATATGACCCTGGATGCCTTTGACTATGAGCTTGCCGGACATGGTGCCGCGGCGGCCGTTCTTGATCATGTCGCCCAGCTGTTTGGCCGAAGTCGGTTCGCCGACGATGCAATAGTCGAGCTGTTCGCCTCGTGCCTTCAGTTGGTTGCAGACGATCACGGTGCCGTCAGTGGCCGGGCCTTCTTCATCGCTGGTGATCAGGAAGCCGATCGAGCCCTTGTGATCAGGATGCGCTGCAACGAATTCTTCCACGGCGACGACCATCGCTGCAATCGAGGTCTTCATGTCGGAGGCGCCGCGGCCGAACAGTTTGCCGTCGCGTTGCGTCGGCACGAACGGCGGCGATTGCCACTTGTCGACCGGGCCGGTCGGCACCACGTCGGTATGTCCGGCAAACGCCAGCAGCGGTTGGGCCGTACCCTTGCGCGCCCACAGGTTGGTGACGTCGCCGGACTGGATGGTTTCGCAGACGAAGCCGAGCGGCGCCAGCAGTTCAGCCAGGCGCGCCTGGCAGCCTTTGTCTTCCGGCGTCACGGAGGAGAGGGCGATCAGTTCCTGGGTCAGGGCAAGGGTTTTGCTCATGATGAATTCTTGTAATCAGTTCTTGAAAATCTGTTGATAAAGGTCTGCGGTGAAACCGACGTGCGTCGGTGCATCGCCGTTTTGCAGCACCGGCCGCTTGACGATGGACGGCAGCTCGACGATCAGCGCCGTGGCGCTGGCGTTGTCGGTGATGCTCGCCTTGCGTTCGTCGGACAGGCCGCGCCAGGTCGTGCCTTTGCGATTGACCAGCGTGTCCCAGGGAATGTCCTTGAGCCAGGTTTTCACCAGACCGGCATCCAGGCCTGCCTTCTTGAAATCGTGGAAGGTGTATGCAACGCCGTTGGCGTCGAGCCAGGTGCGCGCCTTCTTGACCGTGTCGCAGTTGGGAATGCCGTAGAGAGTGACTTGCTTGCTCATGAAATCAACATCCTGTTTTACAAAAAGTGAAGGCCGGCGTCATGCATGCCGGCCATATCTCTTGGTTTGCTGCAAACAGAATTGCCGGCACGGGCCGGCAATTCATGGTGCTGCGAAGCTGATTAAGCGCCGCGCAGCAGTTCGTTGATCGAGGTCTTCGAACGGGTTTGCGCGTCGACCTTCTTGACGATGATCGCAGCGTACAGGCTGTACTTGCCGTCCTTCGACGGCAGGTTGCCCGGCACCACGACGGAGCCGGCAGGCACGCGGCCGTAATGCACTTCACCGGTTTCACGATCGTAGATCTTGGTCGACTGACCGATGTACACGCCCATCGACAGCACCGAGTTTTCTTCGATGATCACGCCTTCGACGACTTCCGAACGGGCGCCGATGAAGCAGTTGTCTTCGATGATGACGGGACCGGCTTGCACCGGCTCGAGCACGCCGCCGATGCCGACGCCGCCGGACAGGTGGACGTTCTTGCCGATTTGCGCAGCGGAGCCGACGGTGGCCCAGGTGTCGACCATCGCGCCTTCATCGACGTAAGCGCCGATGTTGACGTAGGACGGCATCAGCACGACGTTCTTGCCGATGAAGGAGCCGTGGCGGGCAACCGCCGGCGGCACCACGCGGAAGCCACCCTTGGCGAAATCTTCAGCGGTGTAGTTGGCGAACTTGGTCGGGACCTTGTCGTAGAACTGCGGATAGCCGGGGATGCCGGAGCCGACCGGGACGTTGTCTTCGAGGCGGAACGACAGCAGGATGGCTTTCTTGACCCATTGGTTGACTTGCCATTGGCCGACGCTTTGGCGATCCGCCACGCGCAGGGTGCCTTCGTTCAGGCCGGCGATGACTTCCGCCACGGCGTTACGGATGTCGGCAGGTGCGGTCTTCGGCGACAGGCTGGCGCGGTCTTCCCACGCCTGATCGATGATTTGCTGGATGGATTGGGTCATCTTGTTTTATCTAGGTTGAAAATGAATAAAAACCGAGGCGCGTTTCAATGTTGAAAACCGGATATGAAACGGCGCGTCGGAGAGTGGATCTGCTTAGTTTGCCTGATGCGGCGAATCGCCGATTCAGGCCGCCGCCAGCTTGCGTGTGAAAGCGACAATGCGTTGCGCCGCTTCCAGGCATTCTTCCACTTCGGCGACCAGCGCCATGCGGATGCGTTGCTGGCCCGGATTGACGCCGTTGGCTTCGCGCGCCAGATAACTGCCGGGCAATACCGTCACATTATATTCGGCATAAAGGCGCTTGGCGTATTCCGTGTCGCTGATCGAGGTCAGTTTATCCACCTTGGCCCACAGGTAAAAGCTGGCGTCCGGCAGGGACACGTCCAGGACTTCCTGCAGCAGCGGCGTCACCTGGCTGAATTTCTTGATGTACTTGACGCGGTTTTCCTGCACGTGGGTCTCATCGTTCCAGGCGGCAATCGAGGCGTTCTGGATCGATGGGCTCATGGCGCCGCCATGATAGGTGCGGTACAGCAGGAATTTCTTCAGGATCGCGGCGTCGCCGGCCACGAAGCCCGAACGCATACCGGGCACGTTGGAGCGCTTCGACAGGCTCGAGAAGGCGATCAGGCGATCGTAGCCGCGGCCCAGCTTGTGCGCCGCTTCCAGGCCGCCCAGCGGGGCTTCTTCCTTGAAATAGATTTCCGAATAGCATTCGTCGGAAGCGATCACGAAGCCGTAACGATCAGAGAGTTCGAACAGTTTCTTCCAGTCATCGAGCGACAGCACCGCGCCGGTCGGATTGCCCGGCGAGCACAGGAACAGCAGCTTGACGCGCGGCCAGATATCGTCCGGCACCTGGCTGAAATCGGGGGCGAAATTGCGCGCCGGATCGGAATTGACGAAATACGGCTGCGCGCCCGACAGATAGGCCGAGCCTTCGTAGATTTGATAGAACGGATTCGGGCAGATCACCAGCGCATCTTTTTGCGACGGATCGACCACGGTCTGCGTCAGCGAGAACAATGCCTCGCGCGAACCGTTGACCGGCAGCACCTGCGTGGCCGGATCGATTTTCGGCAAGCCGTAGCGGCGCTCCAGCCAGCCGGCGATGGCGCTGCGCAGCGCTTCCGAGCCGATCGTGGTGGGATAGGTCGCCAGCCCCGCCAGGTTATCGGTCAGGGCCTGCTTGATGAATGCCGGCGTCGGATGCTTGGGTTCGCCGATGCCGAGACTGATGTGGCGATAGTCCGGATTGGGCGTGACGTCGGAAAACAGGTTCTTGAGTTTTTCAAACGGGTAAGGCTGCAGCTTGTCGAGTAATGGATTCACAATGGATTCACGGAGGCGCGTAGCAAGGGTGGGATAGGGCGACATTATACTGATTGTTGCCGGGATGATGCGCTCCGGGCGGTCGGGGCGGCATTCAGGCGCCGCATGTTTTGACAAGGCGATAAAAAATGCACATCATGAAAGTACAACAAGAACCCACGTGGCCGGGGTGATGTGTGACAGGCCGGCGCGTGCAGGATCAGGGGAGGGCTCATGAACTTCATGTGCGTGCGGGAAATGTCCGTAAGGCAATTCATTTCATTTTTTGCCGCTGCAACGCCTGTTGTGCTCTGCGGTCTTGCCGCGCTCCTGTCAGCGACGCCGGCGTGCGCCGCCGACGATGTCCAGACGGTATTGATCGGTTTTGCCGGCGGGCTGGGGAAAAGATCGCTGTCCAACCTGAGCTTTAGCGCGCGCGACGGCGCGCAGATGGCCGTGGACGACGCAAATCAGCGCAACCTCGTCATCGGCGGGAAGCGCGTGTTTTTCAAATTGCTCGTCAGCGATGATCAGTCCGATGTGAATTTTGCGCGCGTTGTCGCCAAATCCTTTGTCACCGCAGGCGTCGTTGGGGTGGTCGGCCATGTCACGACCGATACCAGTATCGCGGCCGCACCGTTCTACAACGAAGCGGGAATTCCACAAATTTCACCTACCTCCGCCGGGCGGCAATTTTCTCAGACCGGATACCGCACCGCCTTCCAGATACTGGGGCACAGTGAAGCCAGTGCGATCCATCTGGCCAATGTTGCCTACGATACGCTGAAGGCCCGCCGCATCGTCGTCATAGATAACAGCAGCATGCTGGGAACCAGCCTTGCGGAAACCTTTACCCGGCAGATCCGGCGGGACGGCGGAGATGTCCTGTTCCGCGAGACAATCAACAGCAAGACTTCCGACTTCAACGCCGTCTTGCCGCGCGTGAAAAACGAGCGTGCGGACTTGCTTTTTTTCGCCGGCACCGGCCCGCAGGCGATCGCTTTTTCGCAGAATGCCCAACGCATGGGAGTGACGTCGACACTGTTGCTCAATGGCGGCGCCGTGAACAACGAGTTTCCGCAAACCGGATCGCATCGGGACGGCACCTATCTGATGTTGCAGGGCTTGCCGGTTGAAACGCGGTCCGGTTACTCACAATTTGAAAAGGCGTACAGGAAGAAATTTGATTCGGCGCTGACGGCGTACACGATGTTTTCCTACGACGCCGTCGGCATGCTGATCGAGGCGTGCAGGAAAAATAATTCCCTCAACGCGAGGCTGGCGGTAGAGACCTTGCACAACATGCAATATGCGGGCATCTCCGGGACTATTTCATTTGCGCCTGACGGCAGCAAAAACAATCCTCCCTATACGCTTTACCGGGCCTCCCAAAACAAATGGCAGATCGTCAAAGTCTTTGGCGGTTAGCAATCAATGCTCTGGAGGCTGACAGGGCCAATCCTGCGGCGGCGCAGCAAATTGAACAATCGCAGGCAGGAAACTGCCCTGTTCGCCTGATGGACTTGCTGCAAAGTAAGCTATCGTGCGCAGTCCAACAATAAATCTCCCCCATTCGCTCTGAACGGAGTTGCAAGAATGAAAACATTAAAGTCGAAACTGCTGCTGGCGCTGGTCGTCATGTGGATCGGTTTGCTGGTGCTGGCGGCGTGGTCGGCGCTCAATACCCGGCAAAACATGATCAACGAGCGCGAAGCAGGACTCAAGCGCGTCGTTGAAACCGCCGAGGGCATCCTCAAGAGCTATGCAGCTGAGGTCGCCGCCGGCAAGACCTCGCTGGCGGAAGCCCAGAAGCAGGCGCTGGAACGCATCGCCGCGATGCGCTACGACAACGACAATTACATCTTCGTCTTCGATTCCAAGCCGGTGGTGCTGATGCACCCGACCAACAAGAGCGTGGTCGGCAAGAATGTCGGCGACCGCAAGGACAGCGACGGCAAACTGTACTACGTCGAAATGGTCAAGGTCGGCAAGGCGCAGCAGCGCGGTTACGTCAATTACATGGGACGCCTGCCGGGCGCTGATGACACCAATCGCACGCAGAAGGTCAGCTACCTGATTTACTACCAGCCATGGGACTGGCTGCTGGTGTCGGGCGTCTTCCTCAATGACGTTGAAAGCGATTTCTACAAGAACCTGCTGAAGCTGGCCGGCATCCTGATCGTGATCGGCGTCGCGGTGTCGGCGATGATGCTGGCCATCATCCGCAACATCACGCGCAGCCTTGGCGGGGAGCCTTCTTATGCCGTGGGAGTGGCGTCGCGCATTGCGTCAGGCGACCTCACCATGGCGATCAAAACGCGGCCGGGAGACAAGAGCAGCCTGCTGTATGAAATGAGCGTGATGCGCGAGCGACTGTCTTCGGTGATCAGCGGCATCCGCACCGGCACCGACTCCATTGATACCGGCGCCAAGGAAATCGCCGCCGGCAACATGGATCTGTCCTCGCGCACCGAGCAGCAGGCCGCTTCGCTGGAAGAAACCGCGTCGAGCATGGAAGAACTCACCTCGACCGTGAAGCAGAATGCGGACAACGCCCGCCAGGCCGGTCAACTGGCCAACACGGCATCCGACATCGCGCGTCGCGGTGGTGACGTGGTGGGGCAGGTAGTCGACACGATGCAAGGCATCACGGAAAGCTCGCGCAAGATCGCGGACATCATCGGTGTGATCGACGGTATTGCATTCCAGACCAACATTCTCGCGCTGAATGCGGCAGTGGAAGCGGCGCGCGCCGGCGAGCAGGGCCGCGGCTTTGCGGTGGTCGCCTCCGAAGTGCGCAGCCTGGCGCAGCGCAGCGCGCAGGCGGCCAAGGAAATCAAGCAGTTGATCGATGATTCGGTGACGCGCGTCGACAGCGGTTCGGAGCTTGTGCAACGCGCCGGCCAGACCATGGGCGAGGTGGTCAATGCGGTGCAGCGTGTCACCGACATCATGGGCGAAATCTCCTCGGCGACCGAAGAACAAAGCAGCGGCATCGGCCAGGTCAATCTGGCGATCACGCAAATGGACCAGGCCACGCAGCAGAATGCCGCGTTGGTGGAGCAGGCAGCTGCAGCAGCCGGTTCGCTGGAAGAGCAGGCGCGCAGGTTGAAGGATGCAGTGGCGTTCTTCCAGGCGGACGGCGTTTCGGCTGTTGCCGCTGCGCCGGTTGCTCGCGCCGCCGCGATCGCACCTCGGGTAGCTCCGAAGGCTGCGCCTGCGTCCGCGACTAAGCCGCGCAAGGCCTCGGCCGCAGTCGCACGCGTCCCGGCGGCATCGAAACCAGCGCCGGGCAAGTCCTCTTCCGCTTCGACTCCGGTCAATGACGGCGACTGGGAAACTTTTTAAGCAAGCGCGGGCTTGCGTTCGCGCTTGAGTCAAGGCTGCAACGGCTTGTCCGAGCGATCGGACAAGCCGTTTGTTTTGGCGATCTCGCCGCAGCTGCGCCAATTGCTCTTGCAAGCCGCCAATTGAGCGGTTTTCCCTCTCGGAATGTTATGATACCGGGCTATTGCGGGCGAATTTGCCTGCCTCCGTCAAACTCTGTGAAATTGTAGATAACGTGCGCTTAAATTCCATTAAATTGTCAGGATTCAAGTCTTTCGTCGATCCGATGAATTTCCAGGTGCCGGGACAGCTGGTGGGCGTGGTGGGCCCCAACGGTTGCGGCAAGTCCAACATCATTGACGCCGTGCGCTGGGTGCTGGGCGAATCGAAGGCCTCCGAACTGCGCGGCGAGTCCATGCAGGACGTCATTTTCAACGGCTCCACAAACCGCAAGCCGGCCGGGCGCGCTTCCGTCGAACTGGTGTTCGACAACGCCATGGGCAAGGCTGCCGGGCAATGGGGCCAATACGCCGAAATCGCCGTCAAGCGCACCCTCACGCGCGACGGTACTTCGTCGTACTACATCAACAACCAGGCGGTGCGCCGCCGCGACATCCAGGACATCTTCCTTGGCACCGGCCTCGGCCCGCGCGCTTACGCGATCATTGGCCAGGGCATGATTTCGCGCATCATCGAAGCGCGTCCGGAAGAGCTGCGCATCTTCCTCGAAGAAGCCGCCGGCGTGTCGAAGTACAAGGAGCGCCGCCGTGAAACTGAAAATCGCCTGCACGACACGCGCGAAAACCTGACACGCCTCGAAGACATCCTGCGCGAGCTCAACACCAACCTCGAAAAGCTGGAAGCCCAGGCCGCCGTCGCCAAGAAGTTCAACGAACTCACCGCCGACCAGGAAGAAAAGCAAAAGCTGCTGTGGCTGCTGCGCAAGAACGAAGCCAAGGCCGAGCAGGAAAAATTCTTCCGCGAAATCGAGCGCGCACAAATCGATCTGGAAGAACAGACCGCCAAGCTGCGTCACGTCGAGACCGAGCTGGAACACATGCGCCAGGCCCACTACGGCGCCGGCGATCGCCTGCATACGGCGCAAGGCCACCTGTACCAGACCAATTCCGAAATCGGCAGCCTGGAAGCGCAGATCAAGTTCGTCATTGAATCGCGCAACCGTCTGCAATCGCAACTCAACTCGCTGACCGCGCAGCGCGACCAATGGCAGCGCCAGGGCACGCAGCACCAGGACGACCTGGCCGAAGCCGAGATCCAGCTTGAAGAGCAGGGCATGCGCGTCGAGCAGGCGCAGCAAGCCGTGCAGGACGGCAGCGACAAGGTGCCGACGCTGGAGCAGGCATGGCGCGAAGCGCAACTCAAGACCACCGAGTCGCGCGGCAAGATCATGCAAATCCAGCAGCAGATCGAACTGGAATCGGCGCACCAGCGCAACGCTTCCAACATCCTGTCAGGCCTGGCCGTGCGTCGCGAACGCCTGATGCAGGAAAAGAGCGGCCTGAACATGCCGGACGACGCGCACCTGTCCAACCTCAAGTTGCAGCTGGAGGAGAAGCAGGCCTCGCTGGAAGAAGCTTCCATGTACCTCGAAGAGGCGCAGGAGCAGCAGCCAAAGCTGGAAGAAGAGCGTCGCACCGCGCAGGAACTGGTCAGCAAGGAAACCTCCGACCTGGCGCAGCTGGAAGCCCGTCAGTCGGCGCTCAAGCAACTGCAGGAAAGCGTGCAGACCCAGGGCAAAGTGCAGCCTTGGCTGGAAAAGCACGAGCTGGCCAATCTCCCGCGCCTGTGGCAGAAGCTGCATATCGACGCCGGCTGGGAAACTTCGCTGGAGTCGGTGTTGCGCGAACGCATGTCGGCGCTGGAAGTGTCGAACCTGGACTGGGCCAAGGCCTTCTTCAACGACGCGCCACCGGCCAAGCTGGCGCTGTTCGCGCCGAATCCGACAGCCGCTCCCGCCGAATCGGCGCCGAATGGCCTGAAGCCTTTCATCAACCTGCTGCAACTCAACGATCCGGGTTTGCGCGCGCTGATGCAGGACTGGCTGCACAATGTCTTCATCGCCGACGACACCGCCAGCGCATTTGTCGATCGCAGCAAGCTGCCGGCGGGCGCGTTCTTCGTGACCAAGCAAGGCCACGTGGTGAGCCAGTCGAGCGTGCGTTTCTATGCCTCCGATTCGGAGCAGGACGGCATGCTGGCGCGCCAGCAGGAAATCGAAAACCTGACCAAGCAGCAGCGCGCCCAGTACATGCTGGCCGAAGAAGCCAAATCGCGCGCCGTGCGCGCCGATGCCGCCGTGACCGGCGCCACTCAGCGCCTGCAGGAACTGCGCCAGCGCGTCGCCGGCCTGACCCAGTCGGTGCACAGCTTGCAGATCGAAGTAATGAAGCTGTCGGAAGTACAGGAGCGCTTCAACCAGCGCAGCACGCAGATCGTGGCCGACCTTGCCGAAATCGAAATGCAGGAAGTCGAACAGCAACAGATCAAGGCCGAATCCGAAGCCAAGTTCGAACAGCTCGACATCGAGCTGGCCGAGCTGCAAGAGTCGCATGAAAACGGTCAGACCGATTACCTCAGCAAGGAGCAGCAGCTCAACGACGCACGCCTGCGCCTGCGCGAACTCGAGCGCGCCGCCCAGGAAGCGGAGTTCTCCGAAAAGTCGCAGCGCAACAAGATCGACGAACTCAAGCGCAGCATCGCCACTGCGTTGGAGCAGGCCGCGCAATTGTTCGCCAGCATGCAGCAGGGCAGTCTCGAATTGGAAAGCCTCGATGATCAAGCGGCGCAAGCCGGTTTGCAATCCTTGCTGGACAAGCGCACCGATCAGGAACGTGCGCTGGCCGACGCCCGCCATGAACTCGACCAGTTGTCGCAACAGCTGCGCCATCATGAAGAGGCGCGCCTGCAAGCCGAACGTAGCCTGCAACCGCAGCGCGACCGCATTACCGAGCTGCAGTTGAAGGAGCAGGCCGCACGTCTGAACCAGGAGCAATTCACCGAAGCGCTGGCCAACACCCAGGCCGACGAAGCGGCGCTGGCCGAGAAGCTCACCGACGACATGCGTCCTTCCTACCTGCAAGGCGAAGTGACCCGCCTGACCAATGCGATTGCAGCGCTGGGCGCAGTCAATCTGGCGGCGCTGGACGAGCTGGCGACCGCCTCCGAACGCAAGAATTTCCTCGATGCGCAGTACGTCGACCTCAACGAAGCGATCACCACGCTGCAGGACGCCATTCACAAGATCGACATCGAAACCCGCGGCTTGCTGCAGGACACCTTCGACAAGGTCAACGGCCACTTCGCCGAGCTGTTCCCGATCCTGTTCGGCGGCGGCCAGGCCAAGCTGACCATGACCGGCGACGAAATCCTCGATTCCGGCGTGCAGGTCATGGCGCAACCGCCCGGCAAGAAGAACGCCACGATTCACCTGCTGTCCGGTGGTGAAAAGGCGCTGACGGCGACTGCGCTGGTGTTCTCGATGTTCCAGCTGAATCCGGCGCCGTTCTGTCTGCTGGACGAAGTGGACGCACCGCTCGACGATGCCAACACCGAGCGCTTCTGCAATATGGTCAAGCGCATGTCGTCCAACACCCAGTTCCTGTTCATCTCGCATAACAAGATCGCGATGGAAATGGCCAATCAGCTGATCGGCGTGACCATGCAGGAGCAGGGCGTGTCGCGCATCGTGGCGGTCGACATGGAGGCGGCGGCCAACTTCACGTCGGAGGTGCAGGCGGCTTAGGCCGTCTGGTTTTTGCATGCCGCGCGCGAGTCGCGAATTTCGGCGCTGACGCGCCGTTTTTCATAGGCTGGACAGCTTGACAAGCCAAAGGGGGAACACTACCCTGAACAGCTTGTCATACAAGGGCTTTAGCGTGACTTCAGCGCTGCTGATGCAAAGCGATCCAGACAAAGAATAACAAGACGGTAATGGCGGACCAGGCGTACTTTTGCTGCTGTACGGATATTCAGGAAGCAATTGAACATCGTGTGCCGTCGACTCTCAGGAATCCACAAAGACCAGTTATGACCAGTTTTATTGAACTGAACGCAGTTGATGTCCGCCGCGCCGCCCGCCAGGGCAAGGCCGCAGCGGCTGCAGCAACTGCAATTCTCTCAACCACCGCAGTGATGGCCGGCGCCGGCAATGCCGCAGCGCGCCTCGCTTCCAAGAAAAATTCCAAGGTGCATTCGGCATGACAGACCTCCAGACCAGCCTGATCGTTATCGGCGGCGTGATCGTCGTGGGCGTGATTTCCTACAATAAATGGCAAGAGCACAAGACGCGCAAAACGGTCGAGCGCGCGTTTTCGTCGGATCACGATGATGTGCTGATGAACGCCGACAGCGCGACGCAACCGCTTGCCCCGACCAGGTCGGCGGCGAAGAGTGCGCCGGCGGCGGCTGCACCGCAGTCTTTCCAGGCGGCACCAGCCCCGACGGCGCCTGCCGCGAAGTCGCCGCTGTCGATGTATGACGACGATGAACGCGTCGAGCCCGAGCTGTACCAGATGCCGGAGCGTCGGCCGCAAGTGCCCGCGCCAGAACAGCAACCGATCACGCCGCCGGTCACGGAAGCGGATCTTGATACACCGGTCGAACCCTACCTGTCGATCGACACGCCGCTCGACAGCCATGACGATTATCTGGCCGCTCCGCTGAACGTGGATAATCTGAACACTGACCTGAGTCATGTCGAAGCCACGCTCAACGACACCGAAATGTTTGCCGGTGAGCAAGCGGGGCAAACGCTCGCAGCGCCCCAACGCGAATTGCCGGTCGATGAGCTGGTCGACTGCATCATCCCGATTGCGCTGGAAGTCGCCGTGCGCGGCGAGAAGCTGTTGCCCGGCGTACAGAACCTGCGCCATGTCGGCAACAAGACCGTGAATTTCGTCGGTCGCACGACAGAAGGCGAATGGGAGCCGATCGGCCACGGCAGCTCCTACAACGCCTTGCTGGCCGGCGTGCAACTGGCCAATCGCAATAACGGACTCAACGAGCTGGAGTATTCCGAACTGATCGTGCGTCTGCGTGAGTTCACCGATGTAATCGGCGCCGAGCCGGAAATTCCCGACATGATCGATGTCATGAAAACGGCGCAGGCGCTGCACCAATTCGTCATGGATCACGACGTCCAGCTGGGCGTCAACGTGCGCTCCAATGGCGCACCGTGGAACGTCACCACCTTGCTCGCGGCATTGACCCGCCAGGGCTTTGATCGTCGCACCGACGGCCATCTGGTGATGCAGGACGGCGAAGGGGAAGTGCTGTTCTCGATGTCGACCAACGTCACCGGCGCCGCCGAAACAACGGATCGCCTCACGCTGTTGCTGGACGTGCCGCGTGTAGGCCCGGCGCGCGACGGTTACGGCGCCATGATCGCCTGCGCACGCTCCCTGGCCATGCGCCTGGGCGGCACCGTGGTCGACGACAGCGATCAGTTGCTGTCGGACGCCGCGCTGAGCGATATCGCCGAGCAGGTCGGCGCGTTCTACAGCGCCATGGAATCGGCAGAAATCCCGGCCGGCTCCAAGCGCGCGATGCGCCTCTTCAGTTAAGCTTGCGCGCTACTTTTCGAGCGCTCCTACCATGCACCCAGATTCACATTCAGCACCCGCAGCGCCAGGCGACTGGCGCGCGCGGGCGGCCTGGCTCAAGGCGGCGTTGGACCGTCACAACCACGCCTACTACGTCCTCGACAATCCCAGTATTCCCGACGCCGAATACGACAAGCTGTTCCACGAGCTTCAGGCGCTGGAAGCAGAACATCCCGAACTGGCCACCAGCGACTCGCCCACCCAGCGCGTCGGCGGCGCGCCGCTGCCGCAATTCGAGCAGGTGCGTCACGCGGTCCCGATGCTGTCACTGGGCAATGGCTTCGACGACGAAGACATCATCGCCTTCGACAAACGCGTCAAGGACGGCTTGTCTTCCGAGGCCGACATCGATTACGCCACCGAACTGAAGTTCGATGGTCTCGCCATCAGCCTGCGTTATGAAGACGGTGTGCTGGTTGGCGCCGCCACGCGCGGCGACGGCACCACCGGTGAAAATGTCACGGCCAACATCCGCACCGTGCGCGCGATTCCGTTGCGCCTGCATGGCGACAAGGCGCCGCAGGTACTGGAAGTACGCGGCGAAGTGCTGATGTACAAAGACGATTTTGCCCGGCTCAACCAACGCCAGCGCGACGCCGGCCAGAAGGAGTTCGCCAATCCGCGCAACGCCGCGGCAGGCAGCTTGCGCCAGCTCGACTCGAAGATCACGGCGCAGCGCACCCTGCGATTTTTTGCCTATGGCATCGGCGTGCTGGAAGGCGTCCCCATGCCGGCATCGCATTCCGCCTTGCTCGACTGGTATTCAGAACTGGGCCTGCCGGTCTGCAAGGAACGCGAAGTGGTGCGGGGCGCTGAAGGTTTGCTGAAGTTCTACCACGGCATCGGCGCCAAGCGCGCCGAACTGCCGTATGAGATCGACGGCGTGGTCTACAAGGTGGACCGTCTCGACCAGCAGCAGAAGCTTGGTTTCGTGTCGCGCGCGCCGCGTTTTGCGCTGGCGCATAAATTTCCGGCGCAAGAAGCGCTGACCGTGGTGCAAGGCATCGAAGTACAGGTGGGGCGCACCGGCGCCATCACGCCGGTGGCGCGACTGGCGCCGGTGTTCGTCGGCGGCGTGACCGTCACCAACGCGACGCTGCACAACGAAGACGAGGTACGCCGCAAGGATATCCAGATCGGCGACACCGTGATCGTGCGCCGCGCCGGCGACGTGATTCCGGAGGTGGTCGGCTATGTGCCTGAGTCGCGTCCGGCCGATGCCAGGCCTTTCGAGATGCCGAAGACGTGTCCGGTATGCGGCTCCGCGATCATCCGTCTTGAGGATGAAGCGATCGCGCGCTGCTCGGGCGGCTGGGTCAAATGCTCGGCGCAGCGCAAGGGCGGCCTGCAGCATTTCGCCTCGCGCCGCGCCATGGATGTCGAAGGCCTGGGCGATCAGTTGATCGAACAACTGGTCGACAAAAATGTCATCACCACTGCAGCGGATTTGTACCGCCTTGGCCTGACCTCGCTGGCCGAGCTTGACCGCATGGCAGAGAAGTCGGCCCAGAATGTGCTCGATGCATTGGAGAAATCCAAGTCGACCACGCTGGCGCGTTTCATCTATAGCCTCGGCATCCGTCACGTCGGTGAAGCGACCGCCAAGGAACTGGCGCGCCACTTCGGTAATATGGATGCGGTACTGGCGGCAAATGAAGAACAACTGCTGGAAGTCGCCGATGTCGGCCCGGTAGTGGCGCGCTCCATCGTCAGCTTTTTCTCCGATGGCCTGAACGTCGAGCTGGTGAATCAGTTACGCGCAGCCGGCATCCATTGGAGTGAAGGCGCGGGCATCGAGATCCAGGCCAAGACGCTGGCCGGCAAGACGTTCGTGCTGACCGGCACCTTGCCGACGCTGACGCGTGACGAGGCGGCACAGATGATCGAAGCGGCCGGCGGCAAGGTCAGCGGTTCGGTATCGAAGAAGACCGGCTATGTAGTGGCCGGCGCCGATGCCGGCAGCAAATTGACCAAGGCCGAAGAGCTGGGTATCGCCATCCTCGACGAGGACGCCCTGCAGTTGCTGATCAAAACCGGCCCTGAAGACAGCCCGGAAGCGCCATCCGCAGAATAATCGGCGATACTGGACCATAATGACGCCATGCATCATGGCTCATGCGTCCGGCGCCACGTGAATCCACTCAATATGTTATCGGGAGTTGCAATGAGCAAGAGAATCAAGAAAGCCGTATTCCCTGTCGCCGGTTTGGGCAGCCGCTTCCTGCCGGCCACCAAGGCGCAGCCGAAGGAAATGTTGCCCATCGTCGACAAGCCGCTGATCCACTACGCGGTGGAAGAAGCGGTCGCCGCAGGCATTACCGAAATGGTGTTCATCACCGGCCGCAACAAGCGCGCCATCGAAGATCATTTCGACAAGGCCTACGAACTCGAAGCCGAACTGGAAGCCGCCGGCAAGCAGCAATTGCTGGACATCGTCCAGAACGTGATTCCCAAGAACGTCACCTGCATTTTCATTCGTCAATCCGCGCCATTGGGCCTGGGACATGCGGTGCTGTGCGCACGTCCGGTAGTCGGCGACGAGCCTTTCGCCGTGCTGCTGGCGGACGATTTCATGGACGTCGGTCCGGGCCAGAAGCCGGTCATGGCGCAGATGACTGAAGTCTACGAGCGCGAAGGCCTGAGTCTGTTGGCCGTGCAGGACGTACCGCGCAGCGACACCAAGCAATATGGCATTGTCAGCGCTACTGCCTACCAGGCCAATCTGGAGCGCGTCAACGGCATCGTCGAAAAGCCGGCACCGGATGTCGCGCCGTCGACGCTGGCGGTGGTCGGCCGCTACGTGCTCAACAATCGTATTTTCGAGTACCTCGAAACCATCGGCAAGGGCGCCGGCGGCGAGATTCAATTGACCGACGGTATCGCCGCACTGATGCATGCGCAGACTGTGCTGGCGTATCGCTACGAAGGCCAGCGCTATGATTGCGGTTCCAAGCTCGGTTATCTCAAGGCCACGGTAGCGATGGGCATGAAGCATCCGGAGACCGGTGCGGCGTTCACCGAATACCTGAAGCAGCTCGACATCAACTCCTGAAGCAAGGCAGGGCAAGGGGACCAACATGGCTATACGTGACATTCTGAAAATGGGCGATCCGCGCCTGCTGCGGCAGGCCGAACCGGTGCAGCAATTCGGCACGCCGGAAATGGACGTGTTGATCGCCGACATGTTCGAGACGATGCGCGCGGTCAACGGTGCAGGCCTGGCGGCGCCGCAAATCGGCGTCAACCTGCAGCTGGTGATTTTCGGTTTCAAGAAGAACCAGCGCTATCCCGACGCGCCCGAAGTGCCGGAAACAGTGCTGATCAATCCGACCCTGACGCCGCTGGGCGACGAGCAGGATGAAGGTTGGGAAGGATGTTTGTCGGTGCCGGGTCTGCGTGGCGTAGTGCCGCGCTGGAGTCGTTTGCGCTACGAAGGCGTTGACGAGAAGGGCAATCGCATTGATCGCACCGTCGATGGTTTCCATGCGCGCGTGGTGCAGCATGAATGCGATCACCTGATCGGTGTGCTGTATCCGATGCGGATCAAGGATTTCACGCGTTTCGGTTTCACCGAAATCCTGTTTCCTGAACTGGACCCGAACGACGACGATTAAGTCGATCAAGCCGGACCGATGAAGACTGCAATGTCTTCATCTCATAAAAAAATCGCGTATGAAGTCTGACTTCATACGCGATTTTTTATTGCCGGTTACTACTGCAAGCTGCGAGGCGCGATTCAGCCTTCCGCGACGCGCTTGCCGATATGCGCCAGCGCTTCTTCGATCTGGTCGATCAGGATCAGGCACAGGTCGCCTTCCTTGAGCGTGGCCAGCGCGGTATCGATGGCGAGGAATTCACCGAAGACTTCCTTGGTGACGGTGGTGCGGCGCGCATTGGCCAGGCCCTGACGCAGCAGCGCCAGCACTTCGCCGTCGGCGCGTCCGCGCTGGCATTGATCCTGGTACAGCACGACTTCGTCGAAGGCATCGCCGAGGATTTCGGTTTGCTGGCGGATGTCGATGTCGCGGCGATCGCCGGCACCGCTGATGACGACCGAGCGACGTTTGGCTGGCATGCTTTCCACCGCCTTGACCAGTGCGTTGATGGCGTCCGGATTGTGGCCGTAGTCGGCGATCACGGTGGCGCCGCGATAGTCGAACAGGTTGAAGCGTCCCGGCGCGGTGCCAACATCGCTGATGAAAGTGCGCAAACCTGCGCGTACGATGTTCCAGTCAAGGCTCAGGGCCCATACCGCGCCGACCGAGGCCATGGTGTTTTCCACCTGGAAGCCGATGCCGCCATTGCGGGTCAGCGGAATGTCCTTGAGCGGCAGGCGGATTTCCTGGTCGCCTTGCGCTGCGACGATGTCGTCGCCGTCGCGGTAGACCACGCGATGGCCTTGGGCACGATGCGTCGCCATGATCGGATGGGTCGGGTCGAGGGCGAAGAAGATCACGGCGCCGGGGCAGGATGGCGCCATGCTCGACACCATGGTGTCGGCGGCGTTGAGCACCGCGTAGCCGGTCGGCGCGACATTTTCAACGATCACGCGCTTGACCACGGCCAGGTCTTCGACTGTGCTGATGTAGCTGAGGCCAAGATGGTCGCCCATGCCGATGTTGGTCACGACGGCAACGTTGCAGCGGTCGAAGCCGAGGCCTTCGCGCAGCACGCCGCCACGCGCGGTTTCCAGTACGGCAGCGTCGACGTCGGGATGAAACAGCACATTGCGCGCGCTGCGCGGACCGCTGCAGTCGCCGGTGTCGGTGCGTTGATTGTCGATGTAGACGCCATCGGTGTTGGTCATGCCGACGCGCAATCCCTTTTGCGCGAGCAGGTGCGTGATCAGGCGCACGGTGGTGGTCTTGCCGTTGGTGCCGGCCACCGCGACGAGCGGGATGCGCGCGTCGTCGCCATCGGCGAACATGGTCGAGATGATGGCGTCGCCGACTGCGCGGCCCTTGCCGTAAGAAGGGGTAAGGTGCATGCGCAGGCCGGGAGCGGCGTTGACTTCGACGATGCCGCCTTCCTGTTCTTCCAGCGGCGCGTGCACGCTGTTGCAGACGATGTCGACGCCGCAGATGTCGAGGCCCACCATTTGTGCGGCCGCGACTGCGCGCGCAGCCAGTTCGGGATGGACGTCGTCGGTCACGTCGGTGGCGGTGCCGCCGGTGGACAGGTTGGCGTTGTTGCGCAGGACGATGCGCGCCCCTTGCGGCGGGATCGATTCGGCGTCGTAATTTTGCTTGGACAGCGTCGCCAATGCGATGTCGTCGAAACGGATCTTGGTCAGCGACGTGGCGTGGCCGTCGCCGCGCAGCGGATCGCTGTTGACCGTGTCGACCAACTGGCGGATGGTGTGTACGCCGTCGCCGATGACTTGCGGCGGATCACGGCGGGCGGCGGCGACCAGGGTCTTGCCGATTACCAGCAGACGGTAATCGTGGCCGGGCAGGTAGCGTTCGACGATGATTTCATCGCTGATTTTGACGGCGGCGTTGAAGGCTGCGACGATTTGCTCGTGGCTGCTGATGTTGACGGCGACGCCTTTGCCCTGATTGCCGTCACGCGGCTTGATGACGACCGGCGCGGCGATTTCCTGTGCTGCGGCCCAGGCGTCCTCGACGGTTTCCACCACGCGCCCGTTCGGCACCGGTACGCCGGCGGCGTTGAGCAGCATCTTGGTCAGTTCCTTGTCCTGCGCGATCGATTCGGCGATGGCGCTGGTGTTGCTGGTCTCGGCGGCCTGGATGCGTTTCTGGCGGCTGCCCCAGCCGAATTGCACCATGCTGCCGTCGGTCAGGCGACGGAAAGGAATCCCGCGTTTGACCGCAGCGGCAACGATGGAGCCGGTGCTGGGGCCGAGACGCACGTCTTCGTCCAGTTCACGCAGGCGCGCCAGGGCATCGGCCAAGTCGAACGGCTTGTCGTCGAGGGCGGCGTTGCACAGCTCCTGGGCCAGCTCGAAGGCGAGGCGGCCGACGGCTTCTTCACTGTACTCGACGATGACCTGATACACGCCGGCTTCAACGGTCGGAACGGTGCGGCTGAAGGTCACCGGGCAACCTGCCTGCGACTGCAGGCCCAGTGCGGCGGCTTGCAGCGCATGCGCCATGGAAACGGCCTTGACTTCACCGGCCGGTTGCAGGAAACCGATGTGCGGGAAGCGCGCGCGTAAGCGCACTTCAAAGCCGGGCATGCCTTCGATGGCGCGCTCGACTTCGGGGCACGAGACGATGGCTTCGATCGCAGTGTGCCTGCTCCAGAGGTTAGGGCCGCGCAGTACGCGAATACGTGAAACGTCCATCAACAAGTCTTCCTGAATGTGTCTGTTTTAAGTTTCTTGACCGGAGTCCGGCCTTGCTTTGGGCTGCTGTGAAACGGTCTGCTTTGAAAAGCTGTGCTTCAGGCCGACTGCGCCTTGCGCTTCTTGCCTTGCTCTTCCGCCTGCTCGGTACCGAACAATTCGATGCCCGCGCGGATCAGGTCGGCCGTGATGCCCAGCGCCCAGGTTGCGGCGACTGCGGCCAACACGTTCTCGATCTGGAAGCCAACCGCGCCGCCGCCGGTAATCGGGATCGCGGTCACGGTGCTGACGCGGACTTCCTTGTCGCCTGTGGCCTGGATGACGTCGCCGTTGCGTACGAAGACGCCGCGCTTGCCTTGCTTCAGATGTTCGGTCATGACCGGCGCTTCGCTGTCGACCGCGAAGAAAATCACTTCGCCGTCGCACAGGCCGGCCATGTCGGCGACCAGCGGATCTTCTGCGTTCAGGACGGCGACGCCGTCCGGCAGCACGACGTCGACCTGGGTGCGCTTGACCTTGGTGGCCAGTTGCTCGGCATTGTCGATGTAGTACTCGGGCAGGCTGTCGGCCGGATCGATGTTGGTGACCACGCCGACCTGGCAACGGTCGTAGGCAAGGCCTTCGGAGAGAATCGAGACGCTGCCGTTTTCAAACACGGCGGCTTCGACGGCGCGGTTGAGCAACACGCGATGCGCGGCGCCCCAGTTGGCGCGATTGCCTTTTTCGACCAGGCGCTGGCCGAGGTAAAGCCCGTCGCCGCAAGCCAGGCCGACATGCTTGCCGCTAAGGTCGATGATACGTGCGACCAGGCGGGCGATGGTGGTCTTGCCGTGGGTGCCGGTGATGCCGACGATGGGGATGCGGCCGGTGTCTTCCGGCTTGAACAGGTGTTCGACGATGGCCTGGCCGACCGGACGCGGTGTGCCTTCGGACGGTTTCAGGTGCATCAGCAGGCCGGGGCCGGCATTGACTTCAACGATGGCGGCACGCTGCTCGTCGAGCGGACGCGAAATGTCTTCGGCCACCAGGTCGACGCCGGCGATGTCGAGTCCGACCACGCGCGCCGCCAGTGCCGCCGTCGCAGCGACGCTGGGGTGAACCTGGTCGGTGACGTCGATGGCAACGTTGCCATTACGGAGCAACAAGACCTTTTTGCCGTTTGGCGGTACGGAGTCCGCAGTCAGGCCCTGACGTTCCAGCTCAAGACGGGCTGCCGGCTCGCGGTCGAGAATGACCGGGTTCAGCGGGTGTTCTTCCAGATCACCGCGGCGCGGATCCATGTTGACCACATCGATCAGTTGCGAAATGGTCGAGACGCCGTCGCCGATGACGAAGATCGGTTCGCCGCGGGCGGCGGCGGCCAGTTTGCCGCCGACGATCAGCAGGCGATGTTCGTTGCCGCGGATGAAGCGTTCGACCAACACGCTGCTGCCTTCTTCGAGCGCAGCTTTATAAGCGGTCTCGACTTCAGCTCGTGTGTTCAGGTCGATGAAGACGCCGCGACCGTGGTTGGCGTCGGACGGCTTGACGACAACCGGCAGGCCGATGTCTTCGGCGGCTTCCCAGGCATCGGCCGGGCTGTCGACGATGCGGCCTTCGGGAATGGCGACGCCGCAGGATTGCAGCAATGTCTTGGTCAGGTCCTTGTCGCGCGAGATGCTTTCGGCGATGGCGCTGGTCTGGTCGGTTTCTGCGGTCCAGATGCGGCGCTGCTTGCAGCCGTGGCCGAGCTGGACCAGGTTGCCCTCGGAGAGGCGGATCGACGGGATGCGGCGCTCGTCGGCGGCATCCACGATGCAGGCGGTGCTGGGGCCGAGGCACAGGGAATCGACCATGTCGCGCA
Organism: Herbaspirillum sp. NPDC101396; assembly: GCF_044767365.1. NCBI lineage: Bacteria > Pseudomonadati > Pseudomonadota > Betaproteobacteria > Burkholderiales > Oxalobacteraceae > Herbaspirillum > Herbaspirillum sp. NPDC101396. The sequence goes on from NZ_JBIWNT010000001.1 coordinate 224,101, forward strand.
GCTTTTCGATGGTGGCGTCGACGTCGAAAGGCTTGTCTTCGATGGCGGCCATGACCAGGTCGCGGCCGGCGTACAAGGCGGCGCGGGTGACTTGTTCATGACGGGCGCGGACCACGACTTTGTAGACGCCGCGCGTGGAGGTCTCGCGCGCCTTGCCGAAACCGCCGGGCAGGCCGGCCAGGTTTTGCAGCTCGAGCGTGACGTGTTCCATGATGTGGCCGGGCCAGGTGCCTTCTTTCAGGCGCTGCAGGAAACCGCCGCGCTCGCCATAGCTGCAGCGGTGTTCGACCAGCGAAGGCAGCCAGCTGGTCAGGCGTTCATTGAAGCCGGGAATGATGTTCGACGGAAAGTCTTCCAGTTCTCCGATATCGATCCAGACCTCCAGCGCAGGGCGATAGGTCCAGATATTGGGGCCGTGCAACGGGAGGATACGGAGAAATTCTATATTTTTCATGAGTAAGCAGTTGTGCCGCTAAGCGTTGTGCGTTCTGTCGATCCAAGCATGAATAACGCATTAAGCGCCGATTGGTTTACTTCACATTAACAAAATGCGAGCGCTACCATCGGCCTGCGGGTGTTTTTGCGGGATTTTCTTGTTCTTCGTTCCATATTTGTCCAAGCCCCTTCCCATAAGTTGCCTGTATACACAATATGTAACGATATTGTCTCAGACTGTTTGTAGTCTTGCATGCAAAAAAATCAGGAAATCGTCAGGGTTCGCAGCCAAACCGGCGCATTGTTTGTCATCGCAGGAGGGGCTCCGCGCGTTGTCGGGGTGGCAAACCCTTGCGATATAATATGCGCGGCATAGATTGTCGGCAAAATGTTGCCAGCAAAACCATACCTCACTGTCCGCACAGGACAAACATGCCGTTCAGATGAATAGAGAATCCCTCATCCCAAGCTCCTCCAATTTGCCCGCGCCGTGGCGCGCGGAAGCGCAAGCCCAGCTGGCGCCTGAAGAAAAAATCGTCACCTGGCTCGAGCTCGATCTCGATGCCTCGCTGAAATTCAGTCGCGGCCTGATCATCGCGACCGACCGCCGCCTGCTTGCCAAAGACAGCGACGGCCAGGGATGGACCGCATGGGAATACCGCGCCGGCCTGACACTGAAACACCATGACCACGCCGGCGTCGGCAGCCTCGAGTTGCAAGACGGGCAATCCCGGCTGGCTTTCTGGCGCTACACGCTGGCGCAAAATCCGCAGGCGCTGCGCCTGATCAACCAGTTTGACCAGCAGCGTGACGCCCAGGCGTCCGGCCAGGCTGCGGTAGAAGAAGAGCTGGACGTTTGCCCGCAATGCAAGGCACCGATCCCGCAAGGCCAGGAAACCTGCGCAATCTGCCCGGAAGCCAAGGAAGCGCCGCCGTCGACTTGGGCGCTGTTCCGCCTGACGCGCTTCGCCAAACCGTACAAGGGTTCCTTGCTGCTGGGTTTCCTGCTGACGCTGGCCTCCACCGCCGCGACGCTGGTGCCGCCTTACATGACGATGCCGCTGATGGACAACGTGCTGATTCCATTTCAGAACGGCGCACCGCTGGATTCTCACCTGGCCGGTCTGTACCTGAGCGGCTTGCTGGGTTCCGCAATGGTGGCCTGGATACTTGGCTGGGGCCGCACCTACATCCTTGCGCTGGTGAGCGAACGCATCGGCGCCGACCTGCGCACCACCACTTACGAACATCTGCTGCGGTTGTCGCAGGAATACTTCGGCGGCAAGCGCACCGGTGACCTGATGGCGCGCATCGGTTCCGAGACCGACCGCATCTGCGTGTTCCTGTCGCTGCATCTGCTGGACTTCATTATCGACGTCTTGATGATCATCATGACGGCCGCAATTCTGATTTCGATCAATCCGTGGCTGGCGCTGGTGACCTTGTTGCCGCTGCCGTTCATCGCCTGGATGATCCACGTGGTGCGTGATCGCCTGCGTCACGGCTTCGAGAAGATCGACCGCATCTGGTCGGAAGTCACCAACGTGCTGGCCGACACCATCCCCGGCATCCGCGTGGTCAAGGCTTTTGCTCAGGAAAAGCGTGAAGCGGCCCGCTTCAAGGAAGCCAATCGCCACAATCTGGTGGTCAACGATCGCGTCAACAAGATCTGGTCGCTGTTCACGCCGACCGTGACCATGCTGACCGAAATCGGCCTGCTGGTGGTGTGGGTCTTCGGCATCTGGCAGGTTTCGCACAACCAGATCACGGTTGGTGTGCTGACCGCCTTCCTGGCCTACATCAGCCGTTTCTATACGCGCCTGGATTCGATGAGCCGCATCGTGTCGGTCACGCAAAAGGCCGCCGCCGGCGCCAAGCGGATCTTCGATATCCTTGACCACGTATCGAGCGTGCCAGAGCCGGCCAATCCGGTGCACATCGAAAAAGTGAAGGGCGCCATCGAACTGCGCAACGTCGGTTTCCGCTACGGCAATCGTTCGGTCATGCGCGGCGTCGATCTGTCGATCGCGCCGGGCGAGATGATCGGACTGGTCGGTCACAGCGGTTCCGGCAAGAGCACCATGGTCAATCTGATCTGCCGCTTCTATGACGTATCCGAAGGCTCGATCCGCATCGACGGCGTCGACATCCGCTCGCTGCCGATTTCCGAATATCGCCGCAACATCGGCCTGGTGCTGCAGGAGCCGTTCCTGTTTTTTGGCACGATTGCCGAGAACATCGCCTACGGCAAGCCGGAGGCGACGCGCGCCGAGATTATCGCGGCCGCGCGCGCCGCGCATGCGCATGAATTTATCCTGCGCCTGCCGCAAGGCTACGATTCCCTGGTCGGTGAGCGCGGCCAGGCGCTGTCTGGCGGCGAGCGCCAGCGTATTTCGATTGCCCGTGCGCTGCTGATCGATCCGCGTTTCCTGATCCTCGATGAAGCGACGTCCTCGGTCGATACGACGACGGAAAAAGAAATCCAGAAGGCACTCGACAACCTGGTGCAAGGCCGTACCACGATTGCGATTGCGCACCGCCTGTCGACCTTGCGCAAGGCCGATCGCCTGGTTGTTCTTGATCGGGGCCAGGTGGTCGAAGTCGGTCCGCACGAAGAATTGATGGCGAAGCAGGGTGCTTACTATCGTCTGTATCAGGCGCAGGCGCGCAATCCCGAAGCCGAGGTGTCGGGCAGCGAAGAGAAGGATGACGAATGATGACTACGCACAGCGGCGTCGCCGCCCATAATTTCACCCTGCATCGCAACAGCTTTGGTCGCCTGGTCTTCGTCGACGCGGAAGGCGTCGCGCATGAGGGCGCGATTCCAGTGCGCGCTTTCCCAATCGGTGCGCCTGACGAAGGCATTGCGCTGGTCAGCGCCGATGGCCATGAACTGGCCTGGATCGATCAATGGTCGGACATTTCGCCGGAACTGCGGAGCGTGATCGAAGAGGAATTGGCCGCGCGCGAGTTCATGCCGGAAATCAGTCGCATCATCGGTGTATCCAGTTTCGCCACACCGTGCATCTGGGATGTCGAAACAAATCGAGGAAATACCTTTTTTACGCTCAAGGGCGAAGAAGATATCCGCCGTCTGTCACAATCTTCCTTGCTAATTGCTGACAGTCACGGTATTCAATTCCTCATCCGTGACATCAGGCAGTTCGATAAAACCAGTCGCAAGATTCTCGACAGGTTCTTATAAGCGTTTTGTCAGCACTCGTTGAAAACTTCTTCAGGCAATCCACGGCATTGCCTGAGTGTTTCTTCGATGGAGCCGAGAGTCTTGTTCGATTATTTTTTATAAAGGAATAGGCAGCGGATCCGGTGGGATAACCAAAGCAACAAGTCACCGGATAACGTACTAGGGATGGGAATCATTTTGGGGCTCTGGCAGGCCCGATTATTCCTATGACCGACTCACCGGATAAGAGGCGCTCTGCTTGCCCGCCTACGGCGCAGCCTATCATTGCATTGCCGGTAGCGCCGGTTTTGCGAGGTTTGATCGATGAAGCATTGAACGCCGTCATGGAGGAGGCTGCCGGGAATGCCTGTCTCAGTCTCGGTACGCTGGGCCGTTGTGCCGACTACGCGATTGTCGGCGCACGTGTGCTCAGCAAATTGTCGGATCATCCCCATGTCGCCGTCGCGGGAGGCGAGATCATTGATTGTGGCAATGGCATGTACATCGTCTTGTTCCCGACCAGAAGCGCGCGCCGGCATGCCCGCAAGTTATCGGATCTGAAGGATTACCATTGCTGGATTCAGTCGGTTCATGCGACGCCTGACGGCAAAGAACGGTTGGAGTGGATTGATTTCACCATCCGGCATGACCCTCTGGTCGCAAAGATGTTTGGCATTCTTTATTCCAATCCGCGCAAGGGTGACTATTTGTGGGACTGGTATGACAGTGTTCCTGAAGTGCCGGCGGATATCCGGCCGCAATTGTCGGTGAACGGCAATTGCGGCGACTGGATGTGGACGGATGCAATTTGCATGCGCTTGCTGCACAAATATGAACAGGAACACGATGTGCTGTTGAACGATCTGGTCGCTCGGGTGTTGCATCGGCTGGCAGATATGGTCGGCGTGCAAAGAAAATCCTGAGCGGCTTGCCGGTTTGTTTGCTTCGACAGTCGACGGGCAGCCTCAGAATTGCTCGTCAGGACGCAGGTAACGCCATTCTCCCGTGGGTAAATCGCCCAGCTTGACCCCGCCGATACGCACGCGCTTGAGGCCGACGACTTTCAGGCCAACCAGTTCGCACATGCGACGGATCTGGCGCTTCTTGCCTTCATTGAGAATGAAACTGAGCTGATCATCATTTTGCCAGCGCACCTTGGCCGGCTTGAGCAGCTTGCCGTCCAGCGACAGGCCGTGGTTGAGACGCTTGAGGTCGCTGTCGGGCAGCTTGCCCGGTTTGGTGTATTGCACGCGCACCAGGTATTCCTTGTCGACGCTGGTGTCTTCGCCAATCAGCTGCTTGGCGATGCGGCCGTCCTGCGTCAGCACCAGCAAACCGACCGAGTCGATGTCCAGGCGACCGGCCGGCACCAGGCTGCGCAGTTGCGTCGGATGGAATTGCGTATCGACCTGGTCTTCCTTCCAGCGCGTGGCGGCTTCCACCAGCGCGACTGCCGGTTTGTAGCCGTCTTCGGCCTGGCCGCTGACATAGCCCATCGGCTTATTGATCAGGATGGTGACGCGCTTGGATTGTTCCGCCGCGGCCTGGCGCTCGACGCTCACGCGCTGGTGCGGCAACACTTTGCTGCCCAGTACGGAGACCACAATGCCGTCGACACGGACCCAGCCTTTTTCTATCCATTCGTCGGCCTCCCGGCGCGAACAGAGGCCGAGTTCGGACATGCGTTTGGACAGGCGTACTGGTTCAGTCATGATGAATAAGCTAGGTGAAAATCGGGTTAAATAAAAGCGGAGGAAGCGGCGGTCGATGCGCGCTAAATGCGCAGCGCCTTGAGCAAATCGGTTTCCAGCATGATCTGGTTGCGCGGATGATTGAGCGCCGCACCATCGACCAGGAATACGTCTTCGACCCGTTCGCCGAGCGTCATCACCTTTGCCGTGTGCAGGTTGATCTTGTACTTGGCGAGGATGTTGGAGATCGTGTAGAGCAGGCCGTTGCGATCATTGGCCGACACCGATAGCAGGTAGTACTGGCCACGCTCATCCGGACGCAGATCAACCGACGGATTGATCGGGAAAGTGCGCGACAGGCGCGACAAGCGTCCCTTCGCAGGCGTCGGCAGCGGGCCGTCGGATTGCAGCAGGTGCGCCAGTTCATGCTCGATCAGATTGATGATGTCGCGGTAATTCTTGGCGAACACCGGCGCGCTGATCAGGAAGGCATCGAGCGCGTAATTGGTCTTGGTGGTGTGGATCTTGGCGTCGAGAATGCTGAAATTCTTTTCGTCGAAATAGCTGCAGATGCGCGCGAACAGATCGGGCTGGTCGGGCGTATACACCGCGACTTGCACGCCTTCGCCGATCGGCGCCAGACGGCATTTGACCAGCGGTACCTTGCTGTCCATCTTGTCGTAGAACGAGCGCGTCTGCCAGGCGATATCGGAGGCATCGAGGCGCAGGAAATAGGCGACGTCGAGCTGGCGCCAGAAATTTTCATGGGCGTCGGCAGGCAGGCCGTACAGGCGCAGCGTCTTGATCGCTTCCTGCTGGGTGTTCTTGAGCTCGCGGTCGGCCGACGGCGCTTCACCGCCGAGCACGCGCAAGGTCATGCGGTACAGGTCTTCCAGCAACTTGCCTTTCCAGGCATTCCAGACCTTCGGGCTGGTGCCGCGGATATCAGCGACGGTGAGCAGGTACAGCGCCGTCAGGTGGCGCTCGTCCTTGACCGAATCGGCGAATTGCTGGATCACGTCGGGGTCTGACAAGTCCTGCTTTTGCGCCACTTGCGACATGGTCAGATGGTGTTCGACCAGGAACACCACGAGTTCGGTGTTCGCTTCCGAGATGCCGTGCTGCACGCAGAACTGGCGCGCATCGGCCATGCCCAGCTTGGAATGATCACCGCCGCGGCCCTTGGCGATATCGTGGAACAGCGCCGCCACATACAGGATCCATGGCTGCGCGAAGTTGGCCATGAGCTGGCTGCAGAACGGATATTCGTGCGCGTGTTCGCTCATCGTGAAGCGGCGCACGTTGCGCACCACCATCAGGATGTGCTGGTCGACGGTGTAGACGTGGAACAGGTCGTGCTGCATCTGGCCGACGATGCGGCGGAAGTTGGGCAGGTAGCGACCCAGCACGCTGGTCTGGTTCATCCGGCGCAGCGCATGCATGATGCCGCGCTTGCCTTGCAGGATCTGCATGAACAGCGCATGGTTGCCCGGATCGGCGCGGAAGGCGTTGTCGATCTTGAAGCGCGCATGCCACAGCGCGCGCATGGTGCGCGCTGACATGTCCTTGAGTTCCTGATGCTGGGCCAGCACCAGGAAGACTTCCAGCATGGCCGACGGCGTGTCTTCGAAGACGTTGTCGTGGGCGATGTCGAGGAAGCCGTTGAGTTCGTTGAAGCGCTCGTTGATCTTTTGCGGGATGACATCCTGCGGGAACAGCTGCGCTTCGATATTCTGCAGCAGGATGGTGTTGAGCTGGGTGACCGCCTTGGCCGCCCAGTAATAGCGCTGCATCAGGTACTCGCTGGCGCGGCGCGTGTCGGTGCTCTTGAAGCCGAAACTCTCGGCAATCGGCGTCTGGATGTCGAACACCAGCCGGTCTTCGCGGCGGTTGGTGTAAATGTGCAGGCGGATGCGGATGTCCTTGAAGGCGCGTTCCTTTTGCGTCAGCTGGCGCGCTTCGGTCGCAGTCAACAAGCCGCGCTGGGCCAGCTTGCTCCAGGAGTCACCCAGTCCGGCCGCCTTGGCCACCCACAGGATCACCTGCAGATCGCGCAGGCCGCCCGGGCTTTCCTTGCAGTTCGGTTCCAGGCTGTAGGGCGTGTCTTCATATTTGACATGGCGCTGGCGCAGTTCCAGGGTCTTGGCGAGGAAGAAAGCGCGCGGATCCATGGCCGCCTGGCACTTCACCTGCAGCAACTGGAACAGCGTCTTGTTGCCGGTCACCAGGCGCGCTTCCAGCAGGCTGGTCTGTACCGTGATGTCGGCGGCCGATTCACTCATGCATTCGTCGATGGTGCGGATGCTGTGGCCGATTTCGAGGCCGATGTCCCAGAACAGCTGCACCAGAGATTCCAGCTTTTCCTGCATGGCCTTGCCGGGCGATTCGTCGAGCAGGATCAGCACATCGACGTCGGAATGCGGAAACAGCTCGCCGCGACCGTAGCCACCGACCGCGACCAGCGCGATGTCGCGCGGGAGGTCGCATTTGTTCCAGGCTTCGGTGAGCGCAGCATCGACGTTACGGCGCAGTTGCGTCAGCAGATGGTCGGTCTTGCCGTCAGCCTGGAAAGCCTCAATGGCCTCCTGGCGCGATGCTTTGAGTTGTTTTTTGAGGGTGACGGCAAGGGAGGGCATAGAAATCCGGTCGATGGATCAGGCAGTTCAGGCGAGAGCCGGGGCCGCTTGCTGGATGAAGGCCGGCGGCGCGGGCATGCCGGGCGACACCGTCAGCACTTCGAATCCGGTTTCGGTCACCAGCACGGTGTGTTCCCACTGCGCCGACAGGCTGCGATCCTTGGTCTTGATGGTCCAGCCGTCGCCCATTTCACGGATTTCGCGGCGTCCGGCGTTGATCATCGGCTCAACCGTGAAGATCATGCCGGCTTCGAGTTTTTCCAATGTGCCGGGACGGCCGTAGTGCAGCACTTGCGGCTCTTCGTGGAAAACGGTGCCGATGCCGTGGCCGCAGAACTCGCGCACCACGCTGTAGCCGGCTTTTTCCGCGTGCTGCTGGATCACATGGCCGATGTCGCCCAGATGCGCACCCGGCTTGATTTTGGAAATGCCGAGCCACATGCATTCATAAGTGATTTCGGTCAGGCGGCGCGCCAGGATGGACGGCTCGCCGATGAAGAACATGCGGCTGGTGTCGCCGTGGTAGCCGTTCTTGATCACGGTGATGTCGATGTTCAGAACGTCGCCGTTCTTCATGACCTTGTCGCCCGGGATACCGTGGCAGATGATGTCGTTGAGCGAGGTGCAAATCGCCTTCGGATAAGGGGTGTAGCCCGGTGGACAGTAATTCAGCGGGGCCGGGATGGTGCCTTGCACATTGGTCATGTACTCGTGGCACAGGCGGTCCAGTTCGCCGGTGGTAGTGCCGGCCTTGACGAAGGGGGCAATGTAATCGAGCACTTCGGCGGCCAGTTTGCCGGCCACGCGCATACCTTCGATATCTTCGGCGGTTTTGATGGAGATGGAGCCCATAAAGTTTGTCGCAATTCGCTAAAAATCGTTAAGTAGAGATTATAGACGAGGGCAGGCGGTTCTGTCGGCGCGGATTGGCGTTACGGAGTGGGCAAAAGCTAATGAAAACAATGCTTTCGGCGCTTGAATGGATTCTCCGGATGAGGTAGAATGCTCGGCTAACTTGAGTCACTCAGGTTGGAAGGCGAGTTTTGCCGCTGCAGATTGCCAGTTTGGGGTCGGTGGATGCAAATATTGCTTTAATGAAAGAAGTGAGTTGTTGTTAATTTTGAATCGCGAATCCGTTCGCAAAGGGTGTCCGGGCAGCAGTTGATCTGCCTTTCCGGATGGCCGAATGGATTCCAGACCTAACCCTGGAGAAATTTATGTCCGTAACTATGCGCGAAATGCTGGAAGCCGGTGTCCACTTTGGTCACCAAACACGCTTCTGGAACCCAAAGATGGCCCCGTTTATCTTCGGTCATCGCAACAAGATTCATATCGTCAACCTGGAAAAGACCCTGGGCATGTATCAGGAAGCGCTGAAGTACGTGCGCCAACTGTCGTCCAACCGCGGCACCATCCTGTTTGTCGGCACCAAGCGTCAGGCACGCGACACCATCGCCGCTGAAGCGCAACGTGCAGGCGTTCCTTACGTCGACCAACGTTGGTTGGGCGGCATGCTGACCAACTTCAAGACCATCAAGACATCGATCAAGCGTCTGAAGGACATGGAAGCATCCATCGCTGACGGTTCCAACGAAAAGCTGAGCAAGAAAGAAGCACTGCTGTTCAGCCGCGAACAAGAAAAGCTGCAAAAGGCAATCGGCGGTATCAAGGATATGGGCGGCATTCCTGACGCCATCTTCGTGATCGACGTCGGCTACCACAAGGGCGCCATCACTGAAGCCGCCAAGCTGGGTATCCCGGTCATCGGCGTGGTTGACACCAACCACTCGCCAGAAGGCGTGACTTACATCATTCCGGGTAACGACGATTCCGCCAAGGCAATCGCTCTGTACGCTCGTGGTGTTGCTGACGCGATTCTGGAAGGCCGTGAAAATGCGGTGAACGAAGTTGTCGAAGCCGTCAAGAACGGTGGCGACGAGTTCGTCGAAGTGAACGAACAGGCTTAATTTGCCTGCAGCGCCCGTGGAGTCTTATCCACGGGCGACAAGAAAAGGGGTAACAGCGAGAGTTAGCGCAGTTCGCCCCTTTTTTTTGAGTAAATTGATCGAATTCCCGATGTGGCGCCCCAATGGCGGCATGTCAACTTAGTTAGGAGAAACATATGGCGGCAATTACCGCAGCACTGGTAGGCGAACTGCGCGCGAAGACCGACGCGCCGATGATGGAATGCAAGAAGGCACTGACCGAAGCCGAAGGCGACATGGTCCGTGCTGAAGAAATCCTGCGCGTGAAACTGGGCAGCAAGGCATCCAAGGCTTCGTCCCGCATCACTTCGGAAGGCGTTGTCGCAACGTACATCGCCGGCGGCATCGGCTCCCTGGTGGAAATTAACTGTGAAACAGACTTCGTCACCAAGAACGATGAATTCATCGCTCTGGCAAACGCTGTCGCCAAAGTGATCGCAGAAAAGAATCCTGCTGATCTGGCCGCATTGGCTGCACTGCCGCTGGGCGACAAGACAGTGGAAGAAACACGTACCGAACTGATCGGTCGCATCGGCGAAAACATGTCGATCCGTCGCTTCCAACGCTTCGAAACAACCGGCAAGCTGGTGTCCTACCTGCACGGCACGCGCATCGGCGTGGTCGTCGAGTTCGACGGGGCTGACGAACAAGTCGGCAAGGACGTCGCCATGCACATCGCTGCGATGAAGCCGGTGGCGCTGTCGTCGGATCAAGTGCCTGCCGATCTGATCGAAAAAGAGCGTTCGGTCGCTTCGCTGAAGGCTGCCGAATCCGGCAAGCCGGCTGATATCGTCGCCAAGATGGTTGACGGTTCGGTGCAGAAGTACCTGAAGGAAGTGTCGCTGTTCAATCAGTCGTTCGTGAAGAACGACAAGCAAACCGTTGAACAAATGCTCAAGGCGGCGAATACCTCCGTCAAGTCGTTCAGCATGTTTGTGGTTGGTGAAGGCATCGAGAAGAAACAGGATGACTTCGCAGCCGAGGTGGCAGCCCAGGTCGCTGCCGCCAAGCAAGCGCAGTAAGCAACAAGGAAGCGGGCCGAGAGGCCCGTTTTTTTAAGCCTGTCGGAACTTTCGACCGGTTTCAGGGACTTTGGATAAGATCCGCCAGGCTCCGGCCAGGCATGTCAACATGTAACCAAATCCCGGCAGCAGAGTTCGGCAGCATACAATGGCGTCCTTGCCGCAACGCCGCCCCAGGCTACGCCTCAGGCGGCGCGATGCAATGCAGGACGCACGGAATTACAAGTCAATCGGATAGCAAACGGAGCCCAGCACATGACGACACCAGCTTACAAGCGCGTACTCCTCAAACTTTCCGGCGAAGCCCTCATGGGCGACGATGCCTACGGCATCAATCGCGCCACCATCGAGCGCATGGTCGCCGACGTGGCGGAAGTAACCCAACTGGGTGTCGAACTGGCGATCGTGATCGGCGGCGGCAACATCTTCCGCGGCGTCGCACCGGGAGCGCAGGGCATGGACCGCGCCACGGCCGACTACATGGGCATGCTGGCAACGGTCATGAACTCGCTTGCACTGGCCGACGCCATGCGCCAGGCCGGCCTTACCGCACGCGTCATGTCGGCCATCGCCATCGAACAGGTGGTCGAGCCCTACGTTCGCCCCAAGGCGCTGCAATACCTCGAAGAAGGCAAGATCGTGGTATTCGCCGCCGGCACCGGCAACCCTTTCTTCACCACCGATACCGCAGCGGCATTGCGTGGGTCGGAAATCGGCGCCCAGATCGTCCTGAAGGCCACCAAGGTCGACGGCGTCTATACCGCCGATCCGAAGAAGGATCCCGCTGCCACACGCTACAGCACCATCACCTTCGACGAAGCCATTTCCAAGCACCTGCAAGTCATGGACGCCACCGCATTCGCGCTGTGCCGCGACCAGAAACTGCCGATCAAGGTGTTTTCCATCGTCAAGCCGGGCGCCCTCAAGCGCGTGGTCATGGGCGAGGATGAAGGCACATTGGTGCACGTATAAATTTCACGTTTTCGAACACCGTTTTATTTGGTTTTAGATAGGAGAGCAGCATGACCATCGCTGACGTCAAGAAAAGTACCGAGCAAAAAATGAGCAAGTCGATCGAATCGCTGCGCGCCGATCTGGCCAAGGTGCGCACCGGTCGTGCCCACACTGGCATCCTGGACCATGTCCAGGTGGACTATTACGGTTCGCCGACACAGCTGTCGCAAGTCGCCAACCTGACGCTGATCGACGCCCGCACCATCGGCGTCCAGCCGTTTGAAAAGAAGATGCTGGCCGTCATCGAGAAGGCCATCCGTGAAGCCGACCTCGGCCTCAATCCTGCGACCCAGGGCGAACTGATCCGCGTGCCCACGCCGGCGCTGACCGAAGAACGCCGCAAGGAAATGGTCAAGTTGGTCAAGGGTGAAGCTGAAGACACCAAGATCTCGATCCGCAACATCCGTCGCGATGCGAATGAAGGCTTGAAGAAGCTGGTCAAGGACAAGGTTTGCTCCGAAGATGACGAGCGCCGCGGCCAGGAAGACATCCAGAAGCTGACCGACAAGTTCGTCGCCGAAGTCGACAAGCTAGTTGTCGAAAAAGAAAAAGAAGTGTTGACGGTGTAAGCGCGTTATCGCTGTTGTTTATGCGATGATGGAGGGATCGGCTGCGGTTTCGGGCCGATATCGACATCGTCGCGCATCTGGATTTTTACACTGTATGACTCATAAAAGCTCAACCCAGGCGGTGCCCCAGGTTTCATCGGTGCCGCGTCACGTCGCCATCATCATGGATGGCAATGGACGTTGGGCGACCAAACGCTTCCTGCCGCGCGTGGCAGGGCATGTCAAAGGCGTGGACGCCGTGCGCGATATCGTCGAGGCGTGTTCGCAGCGCGGCATCGAATACCTGACGCTGTTCGCCTTCAGTTCCGAAAATTGGCGTCGTCCGGCCGATGAAGTCTCTCTGCTGATGCGCCTGTTCATGACGGCGCTGGAGCGCGAAGTCAGCAAGATGCACGCCAACGACATCCGCCTGCGTGTGGTCGGCGACCTCAGTCGCTTCGACGCCAAGCTGCAGGACATGGTGACCAAGGCCGAAGCGCAAACCGCCGGCAACAAGCGCCTGACGCTGACCATTTGCGCCAATTACGGTGGTCGCTGGGACATCATGCAGGCCGTCGGCAAGATGATCAAAGAACAACCCGGCGCGACCGATTTTTCCGAAGAGCAGTTGACTCCCCATCTGGCGATGGCTTACGCCCCCGAGCCGGACCTGTTTGTCCGCACCGGCGGCGAAGAGCGCATTTCCAATTTTCTACTTTGGCAACTGGCCTATAGCGAGCTGTATTTCACCGAAACCTATTGGCCCGATTTCGATGGGGCCGAGCTGGACAAGGCGATCGAATCGTATCGCCAGCGCGAGCGGCGCTTCGGTCGGACCAGCGAGCAATTGGTCGAGCAAAAAAAGGCTTCCTGATGCTGAAAACGCGTGTCATCACGGCGTTGGTTCTCCTGGCAATATTATTGCCCGTACTTTTCTTGAATAACTTTTTTGCTTTTGCGGCGGTCACCGTGGCGTTCTTCGCTGCCGGCGCCTGGGAAAGCTTGCGACTGTTCCGCTACTCGCGCGCCGAACTGTGGGCCGGGTTCTGGACGGTCGGTTACACCGTCGTCGTCTTCGTCAGCGGGCTGCCGAGCGTGCGCAGTCTGTTCGCCATATGCGTGCTGCTGTGGGTAATCCGCTTCGTTCCTGCGTTGAAGCTGGGCTTGCCGCCTCTGAAAACGCCTGCCAATCGCCTGCTCAGCATTACCTATACGCTGGCGCTGCTGGGTTGCTTCATTGCGATCGTTTCCCTGTTTCAACATTCGCCGCTGTACTTGCTGTCGGTCATGGCGATCGTGTGGATTGCCGACATCGGCGCGTACTTTGCCGGCAAAGGCTTTGGCCGTCACAAGCTGGCGCCCTCTATTTCTCCGGGCAAATCCTGGGAAGGCGCAATCGGTGGCTGGCTGGCGGTGCTGGTTGCCGCTGCTGCGACGGTCATGTACCTCGATGGCGATACTTTTTCCGGACGCCTGTATGAGCGTTTCGGCTGGCCCGGCTTCATCGTCGTGATGAGCTTGCTGGTGGCCGCCAGCGTTGTCGGCGACCTGTTTGAGTCGCAACTCAAGCGTCGCGCCGGCTTCAAGGACAGCAGCAACCTGCTGCCTGGGCATGGCGGCGTGCTGGACCGGATTGATGCACTGATTCCGGTCCTGCCGCTGGCGGCCTTGATCGATCTCTGGTTGTAGGAGTTTCATGCAGGCAATTTCCGTTCTAGGCTCCACCGGTTCCATCGGCGTTTCGACGCTGGATGTGGTGGGGCGCCATCCGGAGCGTTACCGGGTGTATGCATTGACTGCGTATTCACGCGTTGACGAACTCGTGGCGCAATGCGCGCGTTTTCATCCTGAGGTCGCCGTGGTCGGGACTGCCGAAGCAGCGGGCGAACTGCAGCAAAAACTGCGTGCGCAGGGGTTGCGTACCACAGTCGCTTACGGCTCGCAGGCGCTCTGCGACGTTGCCAGTGCAACTGAGTGCGATATGGTCATGGCGGCAATCGTCGGCGCCGCCGGCCTGGCGTCGACGCTGGCGGCCGCACGCGCCGGCAAAAAAATTCTTCTCGCCAACAAGGAAGCGCTGGTCATGTCCGGCCAGTTGCTGATCGACGCCGTGGCTGAACACAAGGCCACGCTGCTGCCGATCGATAGTGAGCACAATGCGATTTTCCAATGCCTGCCGCACGATTTCCGTCGCTCGCTGGACGACGGCGGCATTGCCAAGATCCTGTTGACGGCATCCGGCGGACCTTTCCTCAAGCGTGCCGTCGAAACGCTCGACAGCGTCACGCCGGACGAGGCGGTGGCGCATCCGAAGTGGGTCATGGGCCGCAAGATTTCGGTCGACTCCGCGACCATGATGAACAAGGGCCTGGAAGTCATCGAAGCGCACTGGCTGTTCGGCGCGCCGGCGGACCGGATCGAAGTCATGATTCATCCCCAGAGCGTGATCCATTCGATGGTGTCCTACATCGACGGCTCGGTGCTGGCGCAACTGGGCAATCCCGACATGCGCACACCCATCGCCAACGCCATGGCCTACCCCGAACGCATCGCCTCCGGCGTGGCTCAGCTGGATCTGGCGCAGATCGGTCAATTATTTTTCGAGCGTCCCGACCTGGCGCGTTTTCCATGTCTCAAACTGGCGTATGATGCACTGCACGCCGGTGGCAGCTCGGCGGCGATCCTCAATGCCGCCAACGAAGTTGCCGTGGAGGCATTCCTGAATCAAGAAATCGGATTCCGCATGATCGATCAAGTGATCGCTCGCGTCATGGACAAGCTGCCCCACGGTCCGGTCACCGATATCGATGCGCTGATCGAGCAGGACAAGATAGCGCGTTCCGTGGCGCAATCCTGCCTGACCCTATGATTTCTCCTTCATGAACCTGTTGCACACATTGCTGGCTTTCGTCGTTGCGCTCGGCACACTGGTGGTGGTCCATGAGCTTGGGCATTACTGGGTGGCGCGGCTGTGCGGCGTCAAGGTCTTGCGTTTTTCGGTCGGTATGGGACGTATCTTGTGGTCAAGACGTTTTGGTCCGGACCAGACCGAGTGGGCCCTGTCCATCCTGCCGCTGGGCGGCTACGTCAAGATGCTTGACGCGCGTGAGCAGGACGTCAGCGAGATGGCGCCGGAAGATCTTCAGCGCGAATTCACACGGCAATCCGTCTGGCGCCGCATCGCCATTGTTGCGGCCGGTCCGGTGGCCAATTTCATCCTCGCCATCCTGTTGTTCGCCGGGCTGTTCATGCACGGCATTCCGGAACCCATTCCCAAATTACGCGCCATGGCGGAGCAGAGTGCTGCTTACCAGGCGGGCTTGCGCGGCGGCGAAACCATTACCGCCATCAACGGCGACCCGGTGCATGCGTGGACAGAGGTCCGCTGGCAACTGATGCAGCATGTGCTCGAAAAAAAGCCGGCGCGTCTGGATGTCGAAAGCGCCGCTCCCAACGGCGGCAAGCTCATCAATACCGTCAAATTGTCGCTCGACGGTGTTTTCACCGCGGATCTGGAGGGTGACTTCCTGGCCAAGCTGGGCTTGTCGCTGGCGCGTCCCCAGGCAATCCTGGGCAAGATCATGGACGGTCCGGCCATGCAGGCCGGCCTGCAAAAGGGCGACCTGATCCTGGCCGTGAACGGTGCGCCGATCAAAGATGGCCTGGCCTTGGTCGAACTGGTGCGCGCCTCCCCGGGCAAGCCGCTGACGCTGCATGGCCTGCGTGGCCAGAGCGAGTTCCACATTGCGGTGACGCCGGATACCCTGACCGACAACGGCCAGACCATTGGCCGCATCAAGGTCGAAGTGCCGCTGGCTCCCGAAATGATCGTGGTCAGCGATCCCCCCTGGACGGCCATTGCCAAGGGTGCGGAAAAGACCTGGGACACCAGCGCCATGACGCTCAAGATGATCGGAAAAATGATCGTCGGGCAAGTTTCATGGAAAAATATCACCGGCCCGATTACCATAGCGGATTATGCCGGCCAGACCGCCAAAGTCGGCCTGGTCAGTTACCTGAGCTTCCTCGCGTTCATCAGCATCAGTCTGGGAGTGATGAACCTGCTGCCCATCCCGGTTTTAGATGGCGGGCATTTGCTGTATTATTCGCTGGAGATTTTGACCGGCCGTCCTGTTTCTGAGCGCTTTGGGGAAATTGCTCAACGCGCCGGTATGGGTATTCTGATGATGCTGATGCTCGTGGCCGCATTCAACGACATTGTGCGTCTGATGTTTTAAGGATTCGTCCCACGCCGTCCGGTCGCCGGATGGCTTGGGACTTTACATATGTTCGGTCATTTCAGCGCTTCATGAAGCGACCGGCAAAAAACATAGTTCATAAGATAGCTAATGAAATTACATTCCGCGCATTTCCCTGCACCGATCTTTTCCCGCAGCCTGATCGCCGCCGCAGCGTTGACCCTTTGTACAGGCCAGGCATTCGCTGTCGAGCCGTTCGTGGTCAAAGACATTCGTGTCGAAGGCATTCAGCGTACCGAAGCCGGCACTGTCTTCAGCTACTTGCCGGTGCGCGTGGGCGATACGTTCACGGATGAAAAGGGTACCGCCGCGATCAAGGCGCTGTATGCCACCGGATTCTTCAAGGATGTCCGCGTTGAAGCCGAAGGCGACGTGCTGGTGGTGCAGGTTGAAGAACGTCCGGCCATCGCCAGCGTCGACTTTACCGGCATCAAGGAATTCGACAAGGAACAATTGACCAAGGCGCTCAAGGAAATCGGCGTCGCTGAATCGCGTATTTTCGACAAGTCGCAAGTCGACCGCGCCGAACAGGAGCTGAAGCGTCAATATTTGTCGCGCGGTCTGTACGGAGCCAAGGTCACGACCACCATCACGCCGGTCGAGCGCAATCGCGTCGCCGTCACGTTTGGTGTGGACGAGGGTGACGTTTCCCGCATCAAGCAGATCAACGTCGTCGGCAACAAGGCGTTCTCGGACGGCACGCTGCGCGATCAGCTCAAGCTGACCACGCCGGGCTGGTTTACCTGGTACACCAAGGCCGATCAGTATTCCAAGCAGAAGCTCGCCGGCGATATCGAATCGCTGCGTTCCTATTACCTGGACCGCGGCTATCTTGAAATGCAGATCGAATCGACCCAGGTCTCGATCACGCCCGACAAGAAAGACATCTACATCACCATCAACATCAACGAAGGCGACAAGTACACCGTCTCCGACATCAAGCTTGATGGCGAGATGTTCGGTATGGAGAGCGATCTCGCCGCGCTGGTGCAATTGAAGAAGGGTGAAATCTACTCCGGCTCCAAGCTGACCGACAGCACCAAGAAGATCAGCGAACGCCTCGGCAACTTCGGTTATGCGTTCGCCAACGTCAACGCGAATCCGAACGTCGATCGCGAAAAGAAGGAAGTCGCCTTCACGATCATGGTCGACCCCGGCAAGCGCGTCTACGTGCGTCATATCAACATCGCCGGCAACACCAAGACCCGTGACGAAGTCATCCGCCGCGAATTCCGCCAGTTTGAAGACTCGTGGTACGACGGTGAAAAGATCAAGCTGTCGCGCGACCGCGTCGACCGTCTCGGCTACTTCAAGGAAGTCAACATCGAGACGCCTGAAGTACCGAACAGCAACGACCAGATCGACGTCAACATGAAGGTCGAAGAAAAACCGACCGGCAACATCATGATCGGCGCCGGTTTCTCGCAGACCGACAAGCTCAGCCTGACAGGTTCGATTTCCCAGGAAAACGCCTTCGGTAGCGGCAACACCGTCGGTATTGAAGTCAACACCAGCTCGCGCTATCGCACGATCGCCGTGTCGCAGACCAATCCTTACTTCACCGACGATGGCGTGAGCCGCACGTACGAAGTGTTCCTGCGCACGATTCGTCCGTCCGCTTACACGACCGGTGACTATCGCGTGAAGACCATCGGCGGTAGCGTCAAGTTCGGTGTGCCGTTCTCCGAGTTGGATCGTATTTTCTTCGGTATCGGTATTGAAAATACCAAAGTCGATACCGATACCACCAGCCCGAGCTTGTACCGCCAATACGTGCGCGACTTCGGCGCCGGTAGCGGCGCACCGGGTTGTGATGTCGTCAACGACCCTGCTTGCGGCGTCGGAACCGCGTCGACCACCAGCTTCCCGCTGACAGCAGCCTGGCAGCGCGACAGCCGCGACAGTGCATTGGTGCCGACCAAAGGTCGTTTCCAGCGGGCCAATCTGGAGTTGTCCGCCGTCGGGACCCTGAAGTATTATCGTGCGACATATCAGCATCAGTACTTCCAACCATTCTGGGCGAATGCCGCGACGATCGCATTCAATGGTGAAATCGACTACGGCAAGGGCATCGGTGGCAAGCCGTATCCTATCTTCAAGAATTACTATGCGGGCGGTATCGGCACCGTTCGAGGTTACGAGGCATCGTCGCTAGGTAGCCTGAAAGATCAGTACGGTGATTCGATGGGTGGTGCGTCGCGACTCATCGGTAGCGTAGAATTGCAATTCCCGTTCCCGGGTTCGGGACAGGATCGCAGTTTGCGCTGGTTCACTTTCCTTGATGGCGGTAACGTTTTTGCCGACCGCGAGCGCATCAAGATCAATGACTTGCGCTATTCAACTGGTCTCGGCATCAGCTGGATTTCGCCAATCGGCCCATTGAAGTTGAGCTACGGCAAACCTTTGAACTTGAAGCAAGGCGATAAGTCGCAGAACTTCCAGTTCCAGCTCGGCACTGGTTTCTGATCGCAAGATCAGCCAATGGCATAATTGAAATCTGTATTACGGAGAATGACCTTGAAGTTTATTACTAAATCATTATTGTCAATGCAGGCTGCAACGCTGGCAGTCGGCATCCTGTCGTTTGCCAACGTGCAAGCTCAGGAATCAAGAATCGCGTTTGTCAGCACCGAGCGTATTTTCCGCGAAGCGGTGCCGGCCAAGGCTGCACAAACCAAGCTGGAAGCCGAATTTGCCAAGCGCGAAAAAGATATCGCCGACATGGCGGCACGCCTGAAGGCGCAATCCGACAAGCTCGACAAGGATGCCGCCGTGCTGTCCGATTCGGACCGTGCAAAACGTCAGCGCGATCTGGGCGACCTCGACAAGGAATTCCAGCGCAAGCAACGTGAATTCCGCGAAGATCTGAACCAGCGCCGCAACGAAGAGCTGTCGGTGGTTCTGGAGCGCACGAACAAGGTGATCCGTCAGATCGCTGAAGCAGAAAAATATGACATCGTGTTCCAGGAAGCTGTCTATGCCAGCAAGCGCATCGACATCACCGACAAGGTTCTGAAAGAACTGTCGAAGTAATCCTGTGGCAAGAAACGCAATAATGCAATTCATCACATGTTCACCCCAGGCGCGCAGATTGTTCCGAGAAGAAATGTTCAATCTGTGTTGCCTGAGCAGGTAACGGAATAATCTACGAAGGCCAGCATGAGTATTCGGCTAGAACAGTTGGTCGAACGCTTGGGTGGCCAGCTTAAAGGCAATGCGCAGATAGAGGTCGACGGCATTGCCCCCCTGGACGCCGCGACATCGTCGCACATGACGTTCCTCTCCAATCCCAAGTTTCGTTCGCAGGCAGAGCAGACGCAAGCAGCGGTCCTGATCTTGTCGGAAGCGGATGATGAAGCCGTGGTCGCTTACCAAGGCGCGCGCATCATCACCAAAAATCCTTACGCCTATTTTGCCAAGGCTGCGCAGCTGTTCGCGGCACAGGCTGCTATTCCGGTTGTGCCGGGCATCCACGCCAGTGCCTGCGTTGACGCAAGCGCCTTGGTGGCGGCAAGTGCAACCATCGGTCCGCAGGTCGTGATTGAGGCCGGCGCGGTCATCGGCGAACGCGCCGTCATCGATGCAGGCAGCTATGTTGGGCGCAATGCTCGGATCGGTGCGGACACGCATTTCTATGCGCGGGTGACGTTTCACGCGGGTTGCGAGATCGGTGAGCGCGGCATCGTCCATTCCGGCGTAGTCATTGGCGCGGATGGTTTCGGCTTTGCCAACGAGAGCGGCGTCTGGATCAAGATTCCGCAGGTCGGCAGGGTAGTGATCGGCAGCGACGTCGAAATCGGCGCCAACACCACCATCGACCGCGGCGCCTTGTCCGACACGGTGCTGGAAGACGGCGTCAAGCTGGACAACCAGATCCAGATCGCACACAACTGCCATATCGGCGCGCACACCGCGATTGCCGCCTGTGCGGGGATCGCCGGCAGCGCCAAAATCGGCAAATATTGCTCGATCGGAGGCGCCGCCATGATCCACGGCCATATCACCATCGCCGACAGGGTACATGTGTCGGCGGGTACGCTGGCGTTGCGTTCCATTCTGGAGCCGGGCCAATATACCGGCTTCTATCCCATCGCCAAGCACGGAGAATGGGAAAAATCAGCAGCATTGGTGCGCAATCTGGGCACAATGCGTGAGAAAATCCGTGCGTTGGAAAAAACGATCAAATCGCTTACAGAGCAGCTTACTGCGCAAAATACTGAGCAAAAAAATGACTAGTCTCGACATCAATCAAATCAAAGAATACCTCCCGCACCGTTATCCGATGTTGCTGGTGGACCGCGTCCTCGAATGGGAAAGCGGCAAGGACATCACCGCCATCAAGAACGTGACCGTGAACGAAGAGTTCTTCAACGGCCATTTTCCGCACAAGCCGGTGATGCCGGGCGTACTGATGATCGAAGCGCTGGCGCAGACCGCCGCGCTGCTGTCGTTCCTGACTGAAGGCCGCAAGCCGGACGCCAGCACCGTGGTGTATTTCGTCGGTATCGACAATGCGCGCTTCAAGCGTCCGGTAGAGCCGGGCGACCAGCTCAAGATGCATGTGGAAATCACCCGTCGCGCCCGCGGCATCTGGAAATACAAGGCGGTTGCGACTGTCGACGGCCAGGTAGCGGTTGAAGGCGACCTGATGTGCACGATGCGCAGCGCCAGCGACGCCAGCCAGGCAGGCTGATCCATGTCGCGCATTCATCCTACCGCTGTGATCGAGGCGGGCGCGCAGCTCGACGCGTCGGTTGAGGTTGGTGCCTATTCAGTCATCGGCCCCAACGTGCGCATCGGCGCTGGCACCAAAATTGGCCCGCATGTTGTGATCGAAGGCCATACGACGATCGGTCGCGACAACCAGATCTTCCAGTTTGGCTCCCTCGGCGCCGCGCCGCAAGACAAGAAGTACGCCGGCGAACCGACCCGCCTGGAAATCGGCGACCGCAACACCATCCGTGAATTCGTCACCTTCAACCTGGGCACCACCCAGGATGCGGGAGTCACGCGCCTCGGCGACGACAACTGGATCATGGCATACGTGCACATTGCGCACGATTGCCAACTGGGCAACAACATCATCCTGGCCAACAATGCCACGCTGGCAGGGCACGTCCATTTGGGTGACTGGGTGTTCTTGGGCGGCTTCACGTCGGTGCACCAATTCTGCAAGATCGGCGCGCATGCCATGACGGCGTTTACTGCGGCCGTGAGCCAGGATATTCCACCGTTCGTGACGGCGGCGGGCAACCGCGCAGTGCCGGCAGGCATCAACAGCGAAGGCCTGAAGCGCCGTGGTTTCACGCCCGAGCAAATCGCCGCGATCAAGCGCGCCTATAAAGCGATCTATCGTTCCAGCCTGCCGCTCGAAGAGGCCAAGCAAGCGTTGCAGCAGCAAGAAGACAATTCCCCCGAGTCCGCCGCTCATATCCGCCTGATGCGCGAATTCATTGCCTCGTCCTCTCGTGGCATCATCCGATAACATGTCCATCGCCATGGTCGCCGGCGAAAGCTCGGGCGATCTGCTGGCGAGCCGTTTGCTGTCCGGCTTGCGTCCGCGCCTGCCGGATGCGCGCATGCATGGCATCGGCGGACCGCACATGGCGGAACATGGCTTCGTGAGCGACTGGCCGATGGACAAGCTGACGGTGCGCGGGCTGTTCGAAGTGATACCGCGCTACCGCGAACTCAAAGGCATACAGAACACGCTGCGTGACCAGTTGCTGGCCGAGCGGCCGTCGGTATTCATCGGCATCGACTATCCCGGTTTCAATCTCGGCCTCGAGCAGCAACTGCGCGATGCAGGTATTCCGACCATGCATTTCATCGGCCCGCAAATCTGGGCGTGGCGCGGCGGTCGCATCAAGAAAATCGCCCGTGCGGTGTCGCACATGCTGGTGATTTTTCCGTTCGAGGAAGAGATCTACCGCAAGGCCGGCGTTCCGGTCACCTATGTTGGTCATCCGCTGGCGGAAATCATCCCGATGGAGCCCGATCAGACCGGCGCACGCACTGCGCTCGGCTTGCAGCATGACCATCGTGTGGTGGCGATCCTGCCGGGCAGCCGCATGTCCGAACTCAAGTACAACACCGCCAGCTTCCTTGGCGCTGCCAGACTGTTGCGCCAGCGCGAGCCGCAATTGCAGTTCGTGGCGCCAATGGCCGGCGACAAGCAGCGCGCGTATTTCGAGCAATTGATTGTGGAGACTGGCAGCGCCGATCTTGGCATCCACGTCATCAGCGGCCAGTCGCATGTGGCAATGGAAGCGGCTGATGCCGTTCTGGTGGCTTCCGGCACGGCGTCGCTGGAAGTGGCCTTGTACAAGAAGCCGATGGTCATCGCCTACAAGATGATGCGCGCGTCCTACGCCGTCATGCGCCACATGAACTACCAGCCCTGGGTCGGGCTGCCGAATATCCTGGCGCGCGAGTTTCTCGTGCCGGAGTTTCTGCAGGACGCCGCCACGCCGCAAGCACTGGCCGATGCGTTGTGGAAGCAACTGGATGATCAGGAACATTGCAGGAACCTGCGCCAGCGGTTTACCGATATGCACCACAGCTTGTTGCGCGATACCGCCAGCGCCAGCGCGCAGGCGGTCTGCGCCTTGCTGGACCGACAGCGTGCGCGATTTGCACCAGGAAACTGACACCATGGCGAAGAAACAAGATCTGAATCTGTCCTTGTTTGCGTTCGACAACTACGCCGGGGAGACCATTTGCGGTGTTGATGAAGCAGGACGCGGGCCTTTGGCGGGACCGGTATTTGCTGCCGCCGTGATTCTCGATCCGGTGCGTCCGATCGTCGGCTTGCGGGATTCGAAAAAACTCTCGGAATCCAGCCGCGATGCGCTTGCGCTTGAAATCAAGGACCGCGCCATCGCCTGGGCGATTGCGGAGTGTTCGGAAGATGAAATCGACCAGCTCAATATTCTCCACGCCAGCATGCTGGCCATGCGCCGCGCTGTCGAAACGCTCAAGACCATCCCCACGCTGGCGCTGATCGACGGCAATCGCTGTCCGGTCATGACGATACGCTCGGAAGCCATTGTCAAGGGCGACGACAAGGTGCCGGCGATCTCGGCCGCCTCCATCCTCGCCAAAACCGCACGCGACGCCGCCTTGCTGGTGCTGCACGCGCAATATCCGAACTATGCCTTCGATCAGCACAAGGGCTACCCGACCGCACTGCATCTGGAACGTCTGCGCCTGCATGGCGTCTCGCCCGTGCATCGCAAGTCGTACGCGCCGGTGCGTGCTTTGTTGAACGTGGGTTGAAAGGAGTGACCGTGAAAACGATCTCCTCGCGCGACAACACGCTGTACAAGGAGCTCAAGCAGCTGGCCACCAGCGCGCAGGCGCGACGCAAGGCCGGTCGCAGCCTGCTCGATGGCGTGCATCTGGCGCAAGCCTATCTGCAAGCCAGCGGAGAGCCTGAGTTTTGCATCGTCGCCGAAAGTGCTCTGCATCATGCGGAAGTGGCGCCGCTGTTGGCGCAATGCGAAGCGGAAGGAGTTCAATGCATTTGCTTGCCCGACGTGCTGTATCAGGCAGCAAGCCAGGTCGAAAACGGTGTTGGTCTGTTGCTGGTGATTGCGACGCCGCAGCCGTCCGTGCCGTCGGTGTTGACGACGTCTGCCGTGTTGCTCGACGGCTTGCAGGATCCCGGCAACCTGGGCTCCATCCTGCGCAGCGCTGCAGCGGCAGGTATCGGCCAGGTGTTTTGTTCTGCAGGCACCGCTGCCGCGTGGTCGCCCAAGGTCTTGCGCGCCGGCATGGGGGCGCATTTTCAACTGGAGATATTCGAGAACGCCGATTTGCTGAGCCTGTGCAAGGGCGGCAGTATCCCGGTGCTGGCGACCAGTTCCTACGCACAAAAAACCATCTATCAAACTGATCTGGTGCAACCCGTCGCTTGGCTGTTCGGACACGAAGGGCAGGGCGTCGCCGACGATCTGCTCGATGCCGCCAGCGACAAGGTCGTGATTCCGCATCTCGGCGAGATGGAGTCGCTCAATGTCGCTGCCGCCGCAGCGGTTTGCTTCTTCGAGCAGGTCCGGCAAAAGCAGGGCAGCGCCTCCTGAGTGGCGATGAACTTCCTGTCGCCGGATCTCCATGCCTATTTCAGCGGACGCTGGAATTTTTCCCGCACCATGCTGGGCGCCGAGGATGTATTGATCGGTGAAGCTGATGGTACGGCCGAATTCCTGCGGGTCTCCGACACGCCTCTATTGCATTACAAGGAATCGGGGCAGCTGCGGCTGACGGCCGACCGGCGTGTGGTCGCTTTTTCGCGCCGCTTTGACTACGAGATTGCGGGCGACCTTGTGCACGTGGCGTTTGCCGACGGCATGCAGGCCGGGCAGGCCTACCAGAGCTATCGCTATGACGCGGTGAAACAGGCTTTGCTGCCGGTCGAGGCGCATCTCTGCATACTCGACCGTTACGACGGCAGCTATCAGTTGATTGACACTGACCAGTTCGAATTGCGCACGCGCATTGACGGTCCGCAAAAGGACTATCTGGTGCACACGCATTTCACCAGAGCGCCTGGCTAGTTGGCGTGCGCAGCGGATATCAACGGGTTTCCGGCTTGATTTCCTGCAGGATGGTGGCGGCGATTTCTTCGATCGACTTGGCTGTCGACGACATCCAGCGGATGCCTTCGCGGCGCATCATCTTTTCCGCCTCATTGATTTCATAGCGGCAGTTTTCGATGGCGGCGTATTTGCTGCCGGGGCGGCGTTCATTGCGCACTTCCGACAGGCGTTCGGCTGCGATCGTCAGGCCGAAAATCTTCTTCTTGAAATTCACCAATCCGCTCGGCAGCTTGTCGCGTTCAAAGTCTTCCGGAATAAGCGGGTAATTGGCCGCCTTGATGCCGTATTGCATCGCCAGGTACAGGCTGGTTGGGGTCTTGCCCGAGCGTGACACGCCGACCAGAATGACGTCGGCGCTGGCCAGGTTCTTGTTTGACTGGCCGTCATCATGCGCCAGCGAAAAATTGATCGCCTCGATGCGGTTTTTGTACTCTTCCGAATCGGCGGTGTTGTGGCTGCGGCCAATGGTATGGGTCGACTTGACGCCGAGCTCCTGCTCCAGCGGTTCGACGAAGGTCTGGAACAAGTCCATGTGCATTGCCCGCGACTGGCGGATGACCGCCGACAGGTCGGCTTTCACCAGTGTCGAAAACACGATCGGCGCCTTGCCGTCGACTTCGGCCACTTCATTGATGCGGCGCGTGGCGTCATAGGCCTTGTCCAGCGTATCGACAAACGGCAGCCGCACTTGCTTGAAACGCAGCTCGAATTGGCTGAGCACGGAATGGCCGAGCGTTTCCGCCGTAATACCGGTACCGTCTGAAACGAAGAACACCGTGCGGTTGGCGGGCGGCAACGGGACCGGATGTGAAGGCGGGGCGAGATCGAGCATAGTGTTGTTAAAAAGAAAACAATAAAAATAAGAGGGGGAGTGAAAAAAAGTCGGCTACCCATGTAAAATGCCATGCAACAGATTGAGAAGCTAGCTCAAAATGACCCTGAACGTGCTGCGCAAGTTGACCGAAACCATCTGGATGTTTGCCGTCGCAAACACCTTCGGAACTGCCGCGCGCCGTTTGCATCAAGTCACGCACCTCCTGAGCCGTGCCGCGCTACCTGCAGTTGATCTGGCAGTTGCATCCGCATTTGCACCAATTATGTCGCCTTCGTCCCAAAATAACAAAGAACAAATGACGATCGCCGGCGCCGCGAAGATTTCCCATCATCAAACTAGAGGTTGTTATGTCCAACGCAGTAAACATGGGTTCTGCCCAGGGGGCCGCATACGTAGTCTCCTTTGAAAATCTTCGCATGACGGATGTCGAGTCCGTCGGCGGCAAGAACGCGTCGCTGGGTGAAATGATCAGCCAGCTGGCCGGTGCCGGAGTCCGGGTGCCAGGTGGCTTTGCCACGACCGCACAGGCTTTCCGCGACTTTCTGGAACACAGTGCAAATGGTGGCGCAACGCTGGCCCAACGCATTGCAGATCGTCTCGTCACGCTGGACATCGAAGATGTGCGTGCATTGGCGCAAGCCGGTGCGGAGATTCGTCAATGGATTATCGACACGCCTTTCCAGCCCGCGCTGGAACAGCAGATCAAATCCTTCTACGACAAACTGGTTGCCGACTCCACCGCGGAGATGTCTTTCGCAGTGCGTTCGTCCGCGACCGCAGAAGACTTGCCTGACGCGTCCTTCGCCGGTCAGCAGGAAACCTTCCTCAACGTGGTGGGCATCGACAACGTGCTCGAAGCGATGAAGCACGTGTTCGCGTCGCTGTACAACGACCGTGCGATCTCGTATCGCGTCCACAAGGGCTTCACTCACGCTGAAGTCGCACTGTCGGCAGGCGTACAACGCATGGTGCGCTCCGACGTCGGCGCCGCCGGCGTGATGTTCACCATCGACACCGAATCGGGCTTCAAGGATGTGGTCTTCATCACTTCCAGCTACGGCCTGGGCGAAACGGTGGTGCAGGGCGCGGTCAATCCGGACGAGTTCTACGTCCACAAGCCGATGCTCGAACAAGGCAAGCTGCCGATCATCCGCCGCAACATCGGCTCCAAGCTGATCAAGATGGAATTCACCGGCGAAGCCAAGGCCGGCCGCTCGGTCAAGACCGTCGACGTGCCGGTCGAAATGCGCAACCGCTATTCGCTCAACGACGCCGAAATCGTCGAGCTGGCCAAATACGCCACCATCATCGAGAAGCACTACGAGCGTCCGATGGACATCGAATGGGGCAAGGATGGCCGCGACGGCAAGCTGTACATCCTGCAGGCGCGTCCGGAAACCGTGAAGTCGCAACAAAAGGCGACCGATGCGCAGCAACGTTTCAAACTCAAGGGTTCCAGCGCGGTACTGGCAACCGGTCGCGCGATCGGCCAGAAGATCGGCGCCGGTCCGGTGCGCGTGATTCGCGATGCCGCCGAGATGGAACGCGTCCAGCCGGGCGACGTGCTGGTTGCCGACATGACCGACCCAAACTGGGAACCGGTCATGAAGCGCGCCGCGGCGATTGTCACCAACCGCGGCGGCCGCACCTGTCACGCAGCGATCATCGCGCGTGAACTGGGCGTGCCGGCAGTGGTCGGTTGCGGCGACGCCACTGACGTGCTCAAGGACGGCACGCTGGTCACCGTTTCCTGCGCCGAAGGCGACGAAGGCAAGATCTACGACGGTCTGCTGGAAACCGAAATCACCGAAGTCGCACGCGGCGAACTGCCGTCGATTCCGTTGAAGATCATGATGAACGTCGGCAACCCGCAACTGGCCTTCGACTTCCAGTCGATCCCGAACGGCGGCGTCGGTCTGGCGCGTCTCGAGTTCATCATCAACAACAATATCGGCGTACATCCACGCGCAATCCTGGAATACCCGAACATCGACGCCGACCTCAAGAAGGCAGTCGAGTCGGTCGCCCGCGGCCACGCTTCGCCGAAGGCCTTCTACGTCGACAAGCTGGCCGAAGGCATCGCCACCATCGCGGCGGCATTCTGGCCCAAGCCGGTCATTGTGCGCCTGTCCGACTTCAAGTCGAACGAGTACAAGAAACTGATCGGCGGTTCGCGTTACGAGCCGGACGAAGAAAATCCAATGCTGGGCTTCCGTGGCGCGGCGCGTTACCTGGCTGCCGATTTCGCCGAAGCGTTCGAAATGGAATGCCTGGCGATGAAGCGCGTGCGCAACGACATGGGTCTGACCAACGTCGAGATCATGGTGCCGTTCGTCCGTACGCTGGGCCAGGCGGAAAAGGTCATCGGCCTGCTCGGCAAGAACGGCCTCAAGCGCGGCGAAAACGGTCTGCGCGTCATCATGATGTGCGAAGTGCCTTCCAACGCGATTCTGGCGGAGGAATTCCTCGAACACTTCGATGGCTTCTCGATCGGTTCCAACGATCTGACGCAGCTGACATTGGGCCTGGACCGCGACTCCGGCATGGAATTGCTGGCAGCCGATTTCGATGAACGCGATCCGGCCTTGCAAGCCTTGCTGACCAAGGTCATCTCGACTTGCCTCGCCAAGGGCAAGTATGTCGGCATCTGCGGCCAGGGTCCTTCGGACCATCCGGACTTTGCGGAATGGCTGATGAAGCAGGGTATCGAATCGATTTCGCTCAATCCTGATTCGGTGGTCGACACCTGGCAAAAACTGGCGGCCAGCCACGCAGGAAAGTAAGGAAGCAGGCTTCGTTATTTCAGCTTATTTGCTTCAATAAAAACGCGGGCTTAGTGCCCGCGTTTTTGCTTTTTGCGAATAGGCTGGTACAGTCTTGCCGGTAAGCAGGTCTGCAGCAGTTTTTCGCACCATCTCTGAAAAGGAACAAGGACATGATGGACTGGGCGATATGGTTCGTATTGGCCGGCGTGGCCGTCGGCGTGGAACTCTTCACCGGCACGTTCTATCTGCTGATGATTGCGATCGGTCTCGGGGCCGGCGGCGTCGCCGCGCTGCTGGGCGGCAAACTGGAGTGGCAGTTGCTGCTGGCGGCGGCGATCGGCTTTGCCGCCATCGGCGCATTGCGGCGCAGCCGCTTTGGCCGCAGGCATAAAAATGACGCCGGGCGGGACCCCAACGTGAACCTCGACATCGGCCAAAGCGTGAGCGTCGATCACTGGAACGATCTCGATGGCACCCACACCGCGCGTATCCGCTATCGCGGCGCCGAGTGGGACGTCGAACTCGCCGCAGGCAGCCCTGTGCAGGCAGGACAATTCATTATCCGGGAAGTACGGGGCAGCCGCCTGATCGTCTCCCATCAAGCCTCACACCACTAGGAGAATATTCATGTTCGGAAGCGTGACGCTGGTCATTTTTTTCATCGCCATCATCTTCGTCATCAAGACGGTAAAAGTCGTGCCTCAACAGCACGCCTGGGTGGTCGAGCGCCTCGGCAAATACCACGCAACGCTGGGGCCGGGCCTGAACATCGTGGTGCCTTTCATCGATCGTGTCGCCTACAAGCACGTGCTCAAGGAAATCCCGCTCGACGTGCCGCCGCAGGTCTGCATTACGCGCGACAACACGCAATTGCAAGTCGACGGCATCCTGTACTTCCAGATCACCGATCCGATGCGCGCATCCTATGGTTCGTCAAACTACATTGCGGCGATCACCCAGCTGGCGCAAACCACCTTGCGCTCCGTGATCGGCAAGATGGAACTCGACAAGACCTTTGAAGAACGCGACCACATCAACACCGCCATCGTCAGCGCCATCGACGAGTCGGCCGCGAACTGGGGCGTGAAGGTGTTGCGTTACGAAATCAAGGACCTCACACCACCGAAGGAAATCCTTCACGCCATGCAGGCGCAGATCACCGCCGAGCGTGAAAAACGCGCGCTGATCGCTGCTTCCGAAGGCCGCAAGCAGGAGCAGATCAACATCGCCACCGGCGAACGCGAAGCCTCCATCGCCAAGTCGGAAGGTGAAAAGCAGGCGTCGATCAACCGTGCCGAAGGTCAGGCCGCCGCCATCATCGCCATCGCCAACGCCAGCGCCGAAGCGCTGCGCAAGACGGCGGCGGCGATCCAGTCGCCGGGCGGTGAAGAAGCGGTCAACCTGAAAGTCGCGGAACAGTATGTCGCAGCATTTTCGCAACTGGCCAAGACGAATAATTCGATCATCGTGCCGGCCAACCTGAGCGACATGAGCACGCTCATTGCCAGCGCGCTGCAAGTCGTGAAGGCGCAGGGGAAATAAGCCAGGACAGCGTCGACGTCGAATCAGAAAAAGCCTGAAGAGAAATCTTCAGGCTTTTTTTACGAGCGTTGCAAGCGAATCAGCGCAAGGCAATCAGACCGTAGCAAGCGCCTGATCCAGATCCGCAAGCAGATCGTCGATATGCTCGATGCCGATCGACAGGCGTACGGTGTCTTCGGTGACGCCGGCTTTCACCAGTTCGGCTGGCGAGAGCTGGCGATGCGTGGTCGAGGCCGGATGCGTGGCCAGCGACTTGGCGTCGCCGATATTGACCAAGCGCGTGAACAGTTGCAGCGCATCCTGGAATTTCGCACCGCCGACGAGGCCGCCCTTGACGCCGAAAGTCAGAATGCCCGACGGCTTGCCCTTGAAGTATTTTTGCGCCAGGGCGTGATCGGGATGATCTTCCAGCCCGGCGTAGTTGACCCAGTTCACCTTCGGGTGTTTCTTCAGATGCTGCGCCACCGTCAGTGCGTTGGCGGTGATGCGGTCGAGCCGCAAGGCCAGCGTTTCGATGCCTTGCAGGATCTGGAAACTGTTGAACGGCGACAGCGCCGCACCGGTATTGCGCAATGGCACCACGCGCGCGCGACCGATGTAGGCGGCTTCGCCCAGCGCTTCGGTATAGACCACGCCGTGGTAGCTGACGTCGGGCTCGTTGAGGCGCTTGAAGCGTTCCTTGTGCTTGGCCCACGGGAACTTGCCAGAGTCGACAATCGCGCCGCCCAGGCTGGTGCCGTGGCCGCCCAGATACTTCGTCAGCGAGTGCACGACGATGTCGGCGCCATGTTCGATCGGCCTGAGCAGATAGGGCGTGGCGACGGTGTTGTCGACGATCAGCGGCACGCCGTGGCGATGGGCGATCTCGGCGATGGCGGCAATGTCGGTGATGTTGCCGAGCGGATTGCCGATGGACTCGATGAACACCGCCTTGGTGCGCGCATCGATATGTTGCTCGAACGAGGCGGGGATGCGCGGATCGGCGAAGCGCGTCTCGATGCCGAACTGCGGCAGCGTATGCGCGAACAGGTTGTAGGTGCCGCCGTACAGCGTGGAGGCCGAGACGATATTGTCGCCGGCTTCGGCGATGGTCTGGATGGCATAAGTGACTGCGGCCTGGCCTGACGCCACCGCCAGCGCCGCGATGCCGCCTTCCAGCGCGGCGACGCGTTTTTCCAGTACGTCCTGGGTCGGATTCATGATGCGCGAGTAGATATTGCCTTGCACCTTCAGGTCGAACAGATCCGCGCCATGCTGCGTGTCGTCGAAAGCAAACGCCACCGTCTGGTAGATCGGCACCGCGACCGCCTTGGTGGTCGGGTCAGGCGTATAACCGGCATGCACGGAGAGCGTTTCGAATTTCCATTGGGGTGCTTGTGTCATAGGATCTTCCTGCAGGTCAAGAATAAGGTGAGAGGGAAAAATGACTCTAACCAGCCGCCGATGTGCAGCGAACGAATCATTTTGCATATCCATATGCGGTGCGAAATTGAAATGGAAATTGAAGTGCCATCGCTGCGGTTATATCCATATTGGGTAAACATCGTTAGCCGCGAAGAGGGAGGTCTATATAATTTTTGCAGCAAGTCCTTTCGCATTTTTTCAGGCACGGCAGCCATGACCACTCGACGTCAACTCAAGCTCGGCGCTTTCATGCGGCCGGTCAGCATCCACACCGGTGCATGGCGCTATCCGGGCGCGCTGCCCGACGCCAATTTCAACCTCGATCATCTGAAGCGCTTCATCCGCAAACTCGAGGCGGCGCGTTTCGACGCCTTCTTCATGGCGGATCATCTGGCGGTGCTCAACATGCCGCTGGAAGCGCTCAAGCGCAGTCATACGGTGACCTCGTTCGAACCGTTCACGCTGCTCTCGGCGCTGAGTCAGGTCACCGAACATATCGGCCTGGTCGCGACGGCGTCGACCAGCTTCGACGAGCCGTACCACGTGGCGCGGCGCTTTGCCTCGCTCGATCACCTGAGCGCCGGACGCGCCGGCTGGAACATCGTGACCACCTCGAATCCGGAAGCGGCGCGCAACTTCGGTCTCGACGAACACCTGCGGCACGAGGTGCGTTACGAACGGGCGCGCGAGTTCTACGATGTCGTGACCGGCCTGTGGGACAGCTGGAGCGACGACGCCTTCGTGCGCGATGTCGAGGCCGGCGTGTATTTCGATCCTGAACGCCTGCATGTGTTGAATCATCGCGGCCCGCATTTGTCGGTCAAGGGACCGCTGAACATCGCGCGTCCGGTGCAGGGATGGCCGGTGGTGGTGCAGGCGGGCGCATCTGATGCCGGTCGCCAGCTCGCGGCGGAAACCGCAGAGGTCGTCTTCACGGCGCAATCGACGCTGGAAGATGGCCGTCGTTTTTACGCCGACGTCAAAGGCCGCATGGATGCACTGGGCAGGAACCGCGATCATCTCAAGATCTTGCCGGGCGCGCTGGTGGTGGTCGGCGACACGCTGGAAGAGGCCCGGGCGATCCGCGCCCGTCTCGACGGCCTGGTGCACTACGAAAGCGCGATTGCTTCGCTGTCGATTGCATTGGGCCACGATGCGTCGCAATTCGATCCCGACGCCGCCTTGCCCGACATCCCCGATTCCAACGCCAGCAAGAGCGCGCGCGAACGCGTGATCGCACTGGCACGCAGAGAAAACCCGACGGTGCGCCAACTGGCGCACCGCCTCGGTGGATATTCCGGACTGGCGCTGGTCGGCACGCCGGCATCGATTGCCGACGAGATGGAAGAGTGGCTCGACAGCGGCGGCTCGGACGGTTTCAACGTCATGTTTCCATGGCTGCCGGGCGGGCTTGATGAGTTCGTCGACAAGGTGGTGCCGGAGCTGCAGAGGCGCGGAATTTTCCGTCGCGAATACGAGGGCAAGACCCTGCGTGAAAATCTCGGTTTGCCGCGGCCGGCGAACAGGTTCTTCCCCGGAACTTGATTTACCGCGCTGCCGGCATTTTGCGCATCCAGCCCGGCAGCCTGCTCCATGCAAGCTGACGGGGATCGAGCGGGAAGGCGCCCGGCGCAGCGCAGATCAGAATGTTGCTCGCGATGGGCGCAAAGTCGGCGCGGAAATGCACCGTGCTCTTGACTGCGATGATCGTTTGCTCCAATGGCTCGACACCGATGAAACGCAGCAGCGCCAGGTCGAGCAGTTGAATCGGTTTCGATACGACAATCACACGCACGCCGCCGACCGCCAGCAGGGCGCTGGGACCGAGCGTCAGCCGGTAGCCGCTGAAGACGCTGCCGGTGGCGGTGACGTCGCCGCCGTGCAAGCGCTCCACCAGGAATTCCGCCTCCAGCGGCGAGTCTCCTGCGATCCCTGATTTTCCTCCCAGCGACAAACTCAGGCGCGCGCCTGCGCCGGCTGCATGTGCAAGTTGCGCCGCTTGCGGATCGACCAGTAAACCGAGCACGGCGTTGTCCGCGCGCGCGGCGATCAGGGCCTTGAGCAGCGCGGTGGTGTCGGCGCTGCCGCCGGCGCCGGGATTGTCCTGCGCGTCGGCGATGACCACCGGGCCGCTGTTGTCGCGCCCAATCGCCACGGCATGGGCGACGACATCCTGGGCGGAGAATATCTCACCGTTGAATTGGCCTTCTGCTGCATTAACGGCGTCGAGCAAGCCTTGCGCTGCATCCTGCGCCGATTGTGCCGACGTGCCGTAAGCCCAGACCGCGGGGCCGCATTTTTCGACATCGGCGGCAGGAAAGCCCATCGTGAACGAAGCGCTGTCATCTCCTGCGGCATCGACGTGGTCGAGCAAGGCGTACAAGTCGCGTGCCGGTGCATCGTCGGTGCATTGCCAGCACATCGGGATCAGATAGGGCGCCCGCAACCAGGCCGCATGCGGTCGCGGCGCACCGGCCAGCCTGCGCGCGATCCAGTTGAAGGCGCGCGCGCCGGTGGCCGCCATGTCCACGTGGGGGTAAGTGCGATAGGCGACCAGCACGTCGGCGTGGTCGATCATTTTTTGCGAGACGTTGGCATGCAGGTCGAGGCTGGCGACGATCGGTACGTCTGCACCGACCAGCGTGCGCACGCGCTGCAGGATCTCGCCATCGGCGTCGTCGATGTGTTCAGCCGCCATGGCGCCGTGCAGGTCCAGGTAGACCGCCTCCGCTCGATCTTTGGCGATGCCGTCGGTCAGCATGCCGACGATCCGTTCGAAGGCGTCGCGCGTCACGCGACCCGATGGGCCGGCCGCGCACCAGACGGTCGGAATCAGCGTGTGCGACGTTTGCCCGGCGGCAGCGACGAATCCTGCCATCGGGATATTGGACGGCGCTGAACCCGGTACAGAGAGCATCCCGGCCAGCAGTGCCTCACCCTCCAGCAGACCGGGCCAGGTGTCGGCAGCGGCAAAGTCGCTCCAGGTCGTAGGCGTGCGGGAGAAGGTATTGGTTTCGTGCTGGAAACCGCCGATGGCGATGCGCATTCGATGCTTTCCTGATAATAAAAACGAGGGGAACGAAGATTAAAACGATGACTACGCCATTGACGCTATCAGACCAAGGAACAAAACTACAAAGTCGTATGTCGCATAAGCTAACTCGGAAAAATTATTTTCGCTGAGCAGTACGACATCCTACAATCGAAGTCTTTGCCTGCAAATCTTGCGGTTGGCCATCGGTGAGCGCATCGGTTCATTCTCTTGTCACCATGCAAACGCAGCAGGCAGTTTTCCTGGAGCATCCGTAGTGAATTCCGTCTCTTCGGCCGGCGCACGCATAGGTATCGACGTCGGAGGCACCTTCACCGACTTCGTCCTATACGACACCCAACGCCGGCAACTCGCCTACCACAAAGAACCCAGCACTCCCGCCGATCCGGCCCTCGCGGTCCAAAACGGCCTGGCTGCGCTGATCGCACAAAACGGTTTGGCGCCGTCCGATATCGGCGTGCTGCTGCACGGCACCACCATCGGTCTCAACGCCATCATCCAGCGTCGCGGCGCGCGTGTCGGCCTGGTCGTCACGGAGGGTTTTCGCGACGTGCTGGAGATCGGCCGCGCACGCATGCCGTCCTCATTCGATTTCCACGCAACCCGCGAGGAGCCGTTCCTGCCGCGCGAACGCGTGCTGGAGATCGGCGCGCGTTTCAATCGCGACGGCGAGGTGACACGCTGGCCCGATGCCGAACAGATTGCATCGACGGCACAGCAAATGGCAGCGCTCGACGTTGACGCCGTGGTGGTCATGCTGATCAACGGCTACCTGCAACCGGAACGCGAAGCCGAACTGGCCGCCGCCCTTCAGCAGGCGCTGCCAACGACGACGCAAATAGCTGTCTTGTCCGCTGCACAGAGCTGGCCAGAAATCCGCGAATATGAACGCACCGTCGTCGCCTCGCTGAACGCCTACATACAACCGCTGATGCGCCGTTACTTCGAGCGCCTCGCGCAGCTGGCGGCCGAACTGGGCGTCACTGCACCGATCCTGGTCACGGCGTCCAATGGCGGCTCGCTGTCGCTCAACGCTGCGCTCGGGCGTCCCATCGACACCGTCCTGTCCGGTCCCGCGTCAGGCGTGGTCGCGGCTGCACGGCTGGCGGTCGAGTCGGACACGCCGCGCATCGTCACCTTCGACATGGGCGGCACCAGCAGCGACATCGCGGTCTCGCAGCACGGTCAGGCAGAGATGGTCACGCGCACTGAAATCGGCGGCCTGCCGCTGGTGTTGCCGGTGGTCGGCGTGTCCGCCATCGGTGCCGGCGGTGGCTCCAAGATCCGCGTCGATGAACACGGCGTGCTGAAAGTCGGCCCGGAAAGCGCCGGCGCCGATCCCGGTCCTGCGGCCTATGGACGCGGCGGCAGCAGCGCCACCGTCACCGATTGCTATCTCGCCACCGGCGTGCTTGATGCAGACGCCTTCGTCGGCGGCGCCATGAAGCTCTACCCTGAGCGCGCACAAGCCGCATTGAACCTGGTCGCCGCCGCGCTGGGCGACACTGCGCCCGACGCAGCGGTACGCGCCGCTTCCGGCGCACTCGCCATCGCCACCGCGCAGATGGCTTCCGAATTGCGCAAGAGCCTGGCGCAACGCGGCCTCGATCCGGCAGAGTTTGCGTTGGTGCCGTTCGGCGGCGCCGGTCCGACACACGCCAACTGGCTGGCCGAAGAAGCGGGCCTTGCGCATGTCGTGATTCCGCTCAAGCCCGGTACATTCTGTGCACTGGGTGCGGCAACCGCCGACCTGCGCCGCGATTTTGTACGCAGCCTGCGTGTGACCCTCGACGATCGTGCGGCCGGCGATGTCGCCGCTATCTGGAATGAACTAGAAACCAGCGCGCACGCATGGTTGCAGCAGCAGGGCGTGGGCGGCACCGACCAGCCGTCGCTGCGTCCCGCACTGGACATGCGTTACGCCGGGCAGGCGTATGAACTCAACGTCGCCTTGCCGCATCCCTTGCCGTCGCCGCTGCAGGCGGATTATCTGATCGAAGCCTTCCATCGCGAGCATGAGCGCTTGTACGGTTTCCGCGACGAGCACGCGCCGGTCGACATCTCCACCATTCGCCTGGCCATCGTCGGCCATCTGGTAACGGCCGCCGGCGCCCCGCGCTTTGCCGGGACCGGCACGGCAGTTGCGTACAGCCGGCGCAAGGTATTCCTGCGCGGCGGCTGGCATGAGGCGCAGATCTACAAGCGCGACGCGCTGGGTGCTGGCGATGTGCTCGACGGGCCCGCGGTGATTGAACAGCAAGACACCACCGTCCTGATATTGCCCGGATGGCGAGGACGCACCGATGCGCTCGGCAACCTGCATCTCAATGCCGTAGACCAAGGAGGCCAATCATGAAACTCGATCCGATCAGCCTTGAAATCCTCGGC
The DNA here is from genome assembly GCF_044767365.1 of Herbaspirillum sp. NPDC101396. Taxonomy (NCBI): domain Bacteria; kingdom Pseudomonadati; phylum Pseudomonadota; class Betaproteobacteria; order Burkholderiales; family Oxalobacteraceae; genus Herbaspirillum; species Herbaspirillum sp. NPDC101396. Next base: position 261,461 of record NZ_JBIWNT010000001.1, read on the forward strand.
AACAAACTGACCTCGATCGCCGAAGAAATGTGCCTCACGCTGCAGCGCACCGGCCGCACCTTGTACGTCAAGGAAACCGCCGATTTCTGCTGCGCGCTGGCGGATCTGGACGGGAAGTTCTTCGCCTATCCGCGCGCGCTCGGCGTCTCCGGTTTTGTCGGTCTCGACTGTTCGGTCGCCATCGCCGCCGTCGGCGAGCTGGCGCCGGGCGACGTGATTCTGACCAACGATCCGTATCGGTCGGGTGGCCTGGCGACGCACTTGCCGGACTTGCAGGTGATCGAACCCTATTTCCACGACGGCAAGATTGTCGCCTACGGCTGGGGCTTCTTGCATGCGTCCGACGTCGGCGGCAAAGTGCCGAGCAGCATCTCGCCGACTAATCATGAAATCTTTCAGGAAGGCTTGCAGATTCCCCCGGTGAAGATCATGCGGGCAGGGCAGTTGAACGAAGACGTGGCCTTGCTGTTCCGCGCCAACAGCCGTACGCCTGACGCCAACATGGGCGACCTCAAGGCCATGCTGGGCGCGCTCGCCACCGGCCGCGAACGCATGGCGCAGACCTTGCTGCAGCACGGCGCGCAAGCCTTGCTGGATGCCCAGCTGGATCTGGTCGAATACGCGGCATTGCGTGCGCGTGCGGTGCTGAGGAAGGTGCCGGCCGGCACTTATCGTTTCACCGATTATCTTGACGACGAAGCCGGCTCCGGTTTGCCGGTACGCATCGCGCTGGCGGTCACGGTCGGCGATGGCGCCATCCTGCTCGATTTCACCGGCAGCGATCCGCAGGTGGCTGCGGCCATCAACATTCCCAGCCACGGCTTGCCGCATGCCTGGCTGACGCTGCGCATCCTGGCGCTGGTGGCAACGCTCGACAAGGGCGTGCCGATCAATGCCGGCCTGCTGGCGCCGGTGTCGGTCATCGCGCCCAAGGGCAGCGTGGTCAATCCGCTGCCGGGTGCTGCGGTGGGTGTACGCCATGCCGCCGCCGTGCGCGTCAACGACGCGCTCAACGGCGTGCTCGGCCAGGCCTTGCCCGACACCATGCCGGCTGCCAGCGGCGGCACCATCATTCCGGTGGTGGTGGCAGAGCCGGCGCGCCACGGTTTCGGCCAGAACGTGCAGGTGGTCGAGCCGATGGTGGGCGGCACCGGCGGCCGGCGCGGCTACGACGGCGCGGATGGTCGCGACAGCAGCATTTCCAATCTCTCCAACAATCCGGTCGAGACGGTGGAAGCCGAGACCGGCGTGGAGATCGTCCACTACGGCCTGCGCCGCGATTCCGCCGGCGCCGGTCAATGGCGCGGCGGCAATGGCCAGGAAATCCGTTTCCGCATTTTGCAGGACGACAGCTTCGTGCTTGCGCGCGGGATGGAACGCTTGCGCTTTCGTCCCTGGGGCGCACACGGCGGCGGTCCGGGCGCGCCTGCCAGACTGATCTTGCAGCGCGCCGGCGAAGCGCCGCATGAGCTCGGCAAGATCGATCTGCTGCCGGTGGCCGCGGGCGATGAAATCTCGATCCAGACACCGGGTGGCGGCGGTTGGGGCGACCCGTTCCAACGCGATCCTGCCGCAGTGCTGACCGACGTGTTGCGCGGCCTGCTGTCGACCGATGCAGCGCATGACGATTACGGCGTGGCGCTGACATCGGCGAACGGGACGCTGAGTGTCGATGCGGTCGCGACTTCAGCTTTGCGTGCCGGCAGTCAGGTCGTCAGCCGCTTCGGTCCCGAGCGTGAAGCCTGGGATCGCGTCTTCCCCGAAGCCTTGCTGGATCGCCTGAGCACCGCCTTGTTCGCCATGCCCGCCGCTGCGCGCTCCCGACATCGCCGGCAGGCCTTCGCGGCGGCGCTCGCTGATCTGCCCGAAGGATTTCCGCAGACGGCGGCGAGCGACCAGGCGATTGCCGCGGCCGCCGCCCGATTTGCCAATGTCATACCTGCAGCAACCTGATCGCATTCCGATGAAAAGCATACTGGAGAAAAAAATGAAATCGATACGTAGCATCCGCGCCATCCGCATCCTCCCGACCCTTGCCGTGACGCTGGCCGCAGCAGCCATCCTGGCCGCCTGCGGCGACAAGAAGCCTGAGGCGCCTGCAGCTGCAGCCGCACCTGCCGCCACCGACAAAGTCGTCATCGGCGTCTACGGCGGCGACTGGGAAAAGAACATCCGCGCCGCCGGCCTTGAGCAATACGCCAAGGACAACAAGCTGAACGTCGAAATCGTGCCCGGCGCCGATGCCGAGTGGCTGGCCAAACTGCGCGCCGCCAACGGCAACAATCCGGCCTACGACATCGTCGTGTTCCAGCCGGACTCGGTGCAGCGCGCCGCCGCGGCAGGATTGCTGGAACCGCTGGACGCGAAGAACATCCCGAACCTGGCCAAGCTGTATCCGACCGTGCAGGAAAAATTCACCAAGGACGGCAAGACCTATGCCGCTGCCTTCAGCCTCGGCCAACTCGGCTTGGCCTATCGCACCGACCTCGTGAAGACGCCGCCCAAGAGCTGGCTCGATTTGTGGAACCCTGAGTACAAGGGCCATGTCGCCATCTCGTCGCCGAGCTATGCGGCCGGGCTGCAGTTCTTCGCCGGCCTGACGCATGCGCTGGGCGGCGAGCTCAAGAACGACGCCGACGTCGAACGCACTTTCGCCAAGCTGGCTGAACTCAAGGGCAATGCGGTGGCGTTCCCGGACAGCCCGGGCGCCATTCAGACCTTGCTTGAGCGCGGTGACGCGTGGGTGGTGCCGTACTGGGACGGCCGCGTGTTCGCCTTGCAGAAGAGCGGCCTGAAGGTCGGCTTCGCGTATCCGACCGACGGTCCGGTCGTGGGCGCCGCCAACTGGGTGATCGCCAAGGGTGCGCCGAATATGGCCAATGCCTACAAGCTGCTGGATTTCCTCTCCAGCGACAAGGTTCAGAAAGCGTTTTCCGATGGCTCGCTGTACGGCATGACGAATCAGGACGTGCAGTACAACGACGAACTCAAGACCAAGGTGCAGGTCGGCGAAGAAGCGTACAAGAAACTGATCTGGATCGACTACGAAACCGCCACGCCGAAAGTCACGGACTGGACCAACCGCTGGTCGCAAGCGCTGGGCAACGGTAAATGAGTGCGATCGACATCCACGGCGTAGCACATCGCTTCGGTGATCTGCAGGCGCTCGCTGGCGTCGATCTGTCCATCGCGCAGGGAGAATTCTTTTCCCTGCTGGGGCCGAGCGGCTGCGGCAAGACGACCCTGCTCAACATCATCGCCGGTTTCCTGGCGCCGAGCGCGGGCACGGTGGTGGTGGGCGGGCGTGACGTCACCAGCCTGCCGCCGCATCGGCGCGACATCGGCATGGTGTTCCAGAGCTACGCCTTGTTCCCGCACCTGAACGTGTTCGACAATGTTGCCTACGGCCTGCACGTGCGCAAGGCCAAGGGCGAAGACGTCCGCGCCCGTGTCGCCGAGATGCTGGAGCTGGTGCGTTTGTCTGAGTTGGCGCAGCGCATGCCGCACCAGTTGTCGGGCGGTCAGCAACAACGCGTGGCGATTGCGCGCGCGCTGGCGATCCGGCCGCAGGTGTTGTTGCTGGACGAGCCGCTGTCGAATCTGGACGCCAAGCTGCGCAAGGAAATGCAGACCGAATTGCGCCGCCTGCTCGGCAACGTCGGTGTGACCACGGTCATGGTGACGCACGATCAGGAAGAGGCGCTGGGTTTGTCGGACCGCATCGGCATCCTCGGTGCGGGGCGCCTGCAACAGGTCGGTACGCCGCTGGAGTTGTACCGGCGTCCGGTCAATCGCTTCGTCGGTGAATTTGTCGGGCATGCGAATCTGATTCAGGCGCGCGCCAATGGCGTTGGCACGTTTGAGGCGACCGTACATTTCTCGCGCCCGGGTGTGCCGCTGCAACTGGCGAGTTCGCATGCCGGCGGCGGCGGTGCCTTGTTCCTGCTGCGTCCGGAGCGGATTCGTTTGTCGGCATCGTCGAACGATGCGCAACAAGCCGATGCAGCCAACAGCGTTGCGGGCGTGGTGCGTGACGCCAGCTATACCGGCGCCGCACTTCACGTGACCGTTACGCTGCCGGGCGGCGGCGAGCTGGTGGTGGAAGCGCCCGAAGCCGACTTCGCGGCAGTCCCGCAAGCCGGCGCGCCCGTACAACTTGCCTGGAATGCCGACGATCTGGCGGTGCTGCCCGCTGAGAGCAAGGGCGCCTGAACATGAATATCAGCCTACCCATGCGCCGCGTTTCCACTTCTGGCAATTCTCTATTCTCGTGGCTTCTGCTGGCGCCGGGCATGTTGTTTCTCGCCGCCTTCCTCGTCGTGCCGGGCATCTTGCTGATAGTACTCAGCCTGCACGATGTCGACGGCATGCTCATGGTGCTGCCGACCTACAGTTTTTCTCACTACATCGAGGCCTTCACTTCGGCCGGATATATCCGTGCCCTCGGCACCACGCTTTGGGTGGCGGCGCTGACGGCGGTGCTGTGCGTGCTGCTGGCGTATCCTGCGGCATGGCTACTGGTGAGCACCCGCAGCCGCGCCTGGCGCACCGTGCTGTACGTGATCCTGATCTCACCGTTGCTGACCAGCGTGGTCATCCGCACGTTTGCGTGGATCGTGCTGTTGGCGCAAAACGGTCTGATCAACGATGTGCTGCGTCGTCTCGGTCTGATCGACGCACCGCTGGCGTTGCTGTGGAACATGAAGGCGGTCATCGTTGCCTACGTGCAGGTGATGCTGCCGTTCGCGGTGTTGCCGCTGGCGACGTCGCTGGGCGAGATTCCCGCCGCCTTGCCGCGCGCATCGCAAAGCCTGGGCGCGGGCGCGCGTCACACCTTCCTGCACGTGGTGTTGCCGCTGACGATTCCCGGCATGATGAGCGGCGCCATCATCGTGTTCGCGCTGGCGGCCGGCAGCTACGTGACGCCCTTGCTGATCGGCGGACGTTTGCAGCCGCTGCTGCCGATCGGGATTTACCAGCAAGCCTTGCAGATCGCCAACCTGCCGCTGGCGGCGGCGTTGTCGCTCACGCTGTTGGTGGTGACGGCGGCGATTGCAGGGCTGATGAGCTACGTTCAAAAACGTTGGGAGCGGCGCGTCTATGGCCACTGATCGCGATTTCACGGCGCCGGCTTCTTCCATCGGATGGCGTTGGCTCGGCAGGGCGGCGGGCGGGCTGGTGTACCTGTTCCTGATCCTGCCGGTGCTGGTGATTTTCCTGTCGGCTTTCAGTCCCGGTGCGTATCCGCAGTTTCCACCGGACTCGGTGTCGCTGCGCTGGTTCCAGGCCTTCTTCGACAATCGCGCCTGGCTCAAGGCCTTGCAGGTGAGCGCCTGGCTGTTGCTGGTGGTGACGCCGCTGACGACCTTGCTCGGCACCACGGCGGCTTATGCGCTGGCGCGGCTGCAGTTCCGCGGACGCGACGTGCTGCAGGCGTTCGTGCTGTCGCCGCTGATCATTCCGCAGGTGGTGCTGGGCATCGCCTTGCTGTACGTGCTGACCGGGATGGGCTTGTCGGGTTCGCTGACGGGACTGGCGATCGGCCACATCCTGGTGGCGCTGCCGTACGCCGTGCGCACAGTGAGCGTGAGCCTGGCCAGCATGGACCGCCGGCTGGAGACGGCGTCAATGAGTCTTGGTGCGACGCCGGCCTACACCTTCCGACATGTGACCTTGCCGCTGATCAAGCCGGGCATCGTGGCCGGCGCGGTGTTTGCGGCAGTGACTTCGTTCGGCGAAGTGTCGGTCAGCCTGTTCCTGACGGCACCGGGCACCGTCACGATGCCGGTGCGCATCTTCACCTACATCGACCAGACTTTTGATCCGGTGGTCAATGCGGTATCGGCGATCTTCATCGTGCTGGCGGTGCTGGCGCTGGTGCTGATCGAACGGACCATCGGGCTGACCAAGGCGATGTGACAAGCAGGTAAGATGCCGTCAAAAAAAAGCGCCTGAGGAAATCCTTCAGGCGCTTTTTTCATGCCGATCCGCCACAGCCCGGTTGCAGTTGTGTGGCGTCTCCGCTCTCGATGGCGTCATAGGGAAGGATGATATCCACGCACAGTCCGCCGTCGACGCGGTTGAAGGCGCAGATGCGGCCGCCGTGCGCCTCGATGATGCGGCGCGCGATGGTCAGGCCGAGGCCGTAGCCGTTGCTGTTTTTCTGCGTGCGGCTGCTGCGGAAGAAGGGCTCGAAGATCAGCTGCAATTCTTCTTCCGGCACACCGGGGCCATGGTCGATGACCGACACCAGCAGTGACTGCCTGTCCTTGTCGACCTGGGTATTGATGGCGACCGTGGTGTCGACGGCGGTTTGCTTGATGGCGTTGCGAACGACGTTTTCGATCGCGCGGTAGAGCAGCTCGGCGCCGCCCTTGATCACGACGTCGCAGCGGACTACGCCTTCGATGTGGCGGTCGACCGCTTCCGCCTCGAAGCGGGCGTCGTCAATGATTTCCGTCAACAGGTCTTCCATGCGGATGTGGTCTTCCATGGCGCCGGTGACGCCTGCTTCCAGTCGCGACAAGGTCAGCAGTTCACCCACCAGCTTGTCCATGCGCACGCCTTCACGCTCGATGCGTTCCAGCGTGGCGGCGGTTTTTTCCGGCTGCAGGCGCGCCAGTCCGATGGAAGCCTGCAAGCGCGCAATCGGCGAACGCAGTTCGTGCGAAACGTCATGCAGCAAGCGGCGCTGGCTGTCCATCAAGGCGCGCAGCTTGTCGGTCATGCCGTCAAAGTCGCGGCCGAGGTCGGACAGTTCGTCGTTGCGCTTGCCCATCTGCGGCGCCAGGCGGTCGTTCAGGTTGCCGGACGAGGCGCGCGCGAAGGCTGATTTGAGCAGACGGATCGGTTGCGAAAAATACCAGGCCAGCAGCATCGCGAAAAACAGGCTGGCAACGGTCGCCACCAGCATCGGCATCATCGGGAAAAAGAACGGCGGCGGCGGTTGCATGCGGCGCGGTCCGCGTTCTTCGTGCGGCAGCGGTCCGCCGAATTCCGGATTGACGGGCGAGGGCAGGAACAGCAGGTAGGTGTGGCCGTCAGCGGCTTTGACTTCCTCGACCACGCGGCGACGCGTTTCGTGATTTTCGGTGCCGAGCAGGGTGCGCGCTTCTTCGATCAGGCGCGGATGAACTTCGCGGCCGAGCAGTTCGCGTTGTTGTTCATCGACGGCGTAGACGTGATGGCGTTCGGCGTTGAGCACCAGTTTGCGCAATGCTTCGGTGCCGCCGTATTGCAGCGTGGCGGCGGCGGAACGGATCATGAAGGCCGCCGGAGGGCTCTGGTCGAGGTCGCTGGTGCGTCGGTCGCGCTCGCGGTTCTCCAGAGAAAACATGATGCCGACGCCGATCGTCGCCGTCAGCTGCGCCACCATGATGAAGAAGAAGAACTTCCAGAACAGCCGTCCCACCGCTATTCCTTGATGAACTGATATCCCAGGCGGTAAACAGTCTGGATGCAGGATTTGTCGCTACCGAGCGTGGCAATTTTCTGGCGGATGCTGCTCAGGTGGACGTCGATGTTGCGATCGAAGCGCGCCAGCGGACGGCCCAGGCCTTGTTCCGAAAGATGCTGCTTGCTGACCGGTTTGCCGGCATTGCGGGCCAGCACTTCAAGCAGGTTGAATTCGCTGCTGGTCAGTTCCAGGGGACGGCCGGACCAGGTGGCGCGGCGTTGCTCGGGCCACATCGACAGCGCGCCCACGGCCAGCGGCGAGTAGGGGCTGTGATCGGGGTTGTCGATCACGGTGCGGCGCAAAATGGCGCGCACGCGCGCCGTCAGTTCGCGCGGCGTGCACGGCTTGGGAACGTAATCGTCGGCGCCCAGTTCGAGGCCGATGATGCGGTCGGTGTCGTCACCCTTGGCGGTCAGCATGAGCACCGGCAGATTGCTTTTGGCGCGGATGCGGCGCAGAGTTTCCAGGCCGTTCAGGCGTGGCATCATGACGTCGAGGACGACAATGGCGTACTGGCCGGAGAGGGCTTCGAGGACGCCGCTTTCGCCGTCGTAGGCGACGCGTACTTCGAATTTTTCCTGCTCGAGGTATTCCTTGAGCATGTCAACGAGTTCAATGTCGTCGTCTATCAGCAATACTTTGGACATCGTCGCTTGTTTCACTTTCTTTGATTTGCGGTGCTTCGGATTGCGCAATCATATGCGCAAAAGACCGCCGCACGGTACTGCGGTAACGATTGGTGTCGGCATCTTTACAATCTTTTACCCTGCATTTGCCGGACGTAAATACTGGATGAGCGGGAGAAATTGCCCTTTTGAAAATGCATGGCCGGTCGGCGCCTTGCAGGAACACGGTGGAGCTGAAATTTACCCGGTTTTACACGGGGACGTAGGCCTTTGCGTGGGGCTATGGCCGATACTGCGGCCTTGTTGATACATGCCGCCAACACCTTCACGCTTTTTGTTGCCGGGTGCAAATGACGGTAAAGAACAGGCCGCGTCGCCTGGAGAGATAATGTGCGCGACATCGATGAGACGGACTTGAACCATGTTGCATGAAAAGCTTTTGCAAGACCCGGGCCACCTGCAGGAACTGATGACCTTGTTGACGCAGAGCATCACCGCCGACCTCGAGGGGCGGCCGGATGATGCGCTCAACCTGATCGGACAGGCCATCACGCTCGATCCTGCTTTCGTGCCGGCGCTGATGCGCCGCGCCGATCTGTTGATGGCGCAGGAGCGTTATGGCGAAGCGATTGCAGCCTATGATGATTGCCTGCAGCGCTTTCCGACTCTGGAGGAGGCGTCGCAATCGCGCCATCGCGCCATGATCCTGGCGCTGGATCTCTGCCAGATCATGCTGGAGGAGCGGCCGCAGGAGGCCGCTCTGCTGTGCGAGCAGGCGGCCCTATTGGAGCGGCTTGGACGGTTCGATGAAGCGCTGGCCAGCCTGGACCGGGCATTGGAGTACGCGCCCACGCACCAGCAGGCGCTGAATCAGTGCGGCAATGTGCTGTTGCATCTGAACCGCCACGAAGAAGCTGTGCTGTGTTACGACCGCATCCTGGCGCAATCGGCGGTCGACGCCGCGGCGATTTTCAATCGCGGCAACGTGCTGCAAAAAATGAATTGCATCAACCAGGCGCTGTGGTGCTACGAGCAGGCGCTCACCTTGCAGCCGAATTTCCCCGAAGCGGAGATGGCGCAGAGTCATTGCCTGCTGTTGCAGGGCGACTTCGCCGGCGGCTGGCAGCATCACGAAGCGCGCTGGCGGACGTCGCAGCTGCGCGACCAGGGCCTGTTCCCGCATGAGCCGGCCTGGCTGGGTGAGCAATCGCTGGCGGGGCGCAGCATCCTGTTGTGGGCCGAGCAGGGACTGGGCGACACGATCCAGTTCGCGCGCTACATCCCCTTGGTCGCGGACATGGCGGCGCAGGTGACGGTGTGCGTGCCGGAGACCTTGCGCCGGCTGCTGGCCTCACTGACCTCCTTGCCCAATGTCACGCTGGTCAGCAACGACAAGGCGCTGACGCCGCACGATTTCCATTGCCCGTTGATGAGCTTGCCGCTGGCGCTGAGCTGGACGCTGGCGACGATTCCGGCAGCGGTGCCATATCTGCATGCCGACGTCGAACTCAAACAGCAGTGGTCGGCCGTGCTCGGGTCGGCATCGCCGCGGCTGCGCGTCGGCCTGGCCTGGGCCGGACGGCAGCACGGCGAACTCAATTACACGCGCGATATCCCCTTGAGTCATCTGCGCCCGTTGACGGAGATCGACGTGGAACTGGTGAGTTTGCAGCAGCAGATTCCCGCCGGCGATCTCGCTGAGCTGGCGCAGTGGGGGCGCATGCACCGGCTGGAGGCGGCCATGACGGACATGGCCGAGACGGCGGCGCTGATCGATAATCTGGATCTGGTGATCAGCGCGGATACGGCGGTGATCCATCTGGCGGGTGCGCTGGGCAAGCCGTCCTGGCTGCTGCTGCGTTATGAAAGCGAATGGCGCTGGGGCTGGCAGACCGGCAGCTCGCGCTGGTATCCGACGGTGAAAGTATTCCGCCAGCAACATCGCGGCGACTGGTCGGGCGTGGTGGAAGAGGTGACGGAGTGTCTGCGGCTGGCGGCGGACAGGTAAGGAATCGCCGCGCAGGGATCCTTGCGCGGCTGCAGGGTTTTTTTAACGGCGGTGGGTTTTCATGGCAGCCTGGATTTCACGCTGGCTGTCGCGTTGCTTCTCGGTCTCGCGCTTGTCGTGCTGCTTCTTGCCCTTGGCCAGGCCGATTTCGCATTTGATGCGGCCTTTACTGAAATGCAGGTTCAGGGGCATCAACGTATAACCGGAGCGTTCCACCTTGCCGATCAGCTTGTCAATTTCGGATGCATTGAGCAGCAGCTTGCGGGTGCGGGTGGTTTCAGGATGGACGTGCGTGGAGGTGCTGGTCAGGGCGCTGATGTGCGCGCCGAACAAAAAGATCTCGCCGTTGCGGATCGTCACGTAGGCTTCCTTGATCTGCGCCTTGCCGGCGCGGATAGCCTTGACTTCCCAGCCTTCCAGGACGATTCCGGCTTCGAAGCGCTCCTCGACGAAGTAATCGAAAAATGCTTTTTTATTATCAACAATACTCATCTGGTCGGAAAATCCGTGGTCTCGGTTAAAATTTCAACTTTGCGATTTTATCAAACGGACCACCTTTCATGGCAGTCGTACATAAAACAGTCCTGATCAATTACAGCGCCGAGCAGATGTTCAAGCTGGTCGACCGTGTCGAAGACTATCCTGAATTCCTGCCGTGGTGCGGCGGCGTTGACGTTGAAGAACGCCAGGGCGACAAGCTCAAGGCCAAGCTCAAGATCAACTATCACGGCCTCAAGCAATCCTTCACCACTGAAAACACCAACACGCCGCCGAGCAGCATGACCATGCATCTGGTGGAAGGTCCGTTCAAGCATTTCGAAGCGCGCTGGAACTTCAAGGCGCTGCGCGAGGATGCCTGCAAGATCGAATTCGACATGCAGTACGAATTCTCGAGCCGCATCCTGGAATCGGTGATCGGGCCGGTGTTCAGCATGATCGCCAACAGTTTCGTCGATTCTTTCTGCAAGCGTGCAGAACAGATATATGGCTGAAACGGCGCAATTGCAAGTCGAGATCTGCTATGCCGCGCCGGACTTGCAGGTCCGCAAGCCGGTGCGTGTCGACGCCGGCGCCACCGTGCAGCAGGCCATCATGCAAAGCGGGGTAATGCGCGAGTGTACAGCAATCGACCTGACGGTTTGCCGCGTGGGCATCTACGGCAAGCTCAAAACGCTTGAGACGGTGCTGCGCGACCAGGACCGGATTGAGATCTACCGTCCGCTGATCGCCGACCCCATGGATTCACGCCGCCGCCGGGTGGCGAAGAAGGGCTGAGACATCGTTGCGGCAAGGCATGCAGCAAATAAGCTGCACATTTCACGGAAAAATCAAGGTCGGCGAGACGCGTGCAAAAGTTTTCTGTATAATTCGCTTTTGCGCCTATAGGAAATGCTATGCGTCTTCTCCAAAAAGCACTCACATTCGATGACGTGCTCCTCGTCCCGGCTTATTCGGACATCCTCCCCAAAGATACTTCCCTTGCCACGCGTCTGACACGCAACATTCGCCTGAACATTCCGCTTATCTCCGCGGCAATGGACACCGTGACTGAAGCGCGCCTGGCGATCGCCATCGCGCAAGAGGGCGGCATCGGTATTGTCCACAAGAACCTCACGCCAAAGGAGCAGGCGCGCGAAGTTTCCAAGGTCAAGCGTTTTGAATCCGGCGTGGTGCGCGATCCGATCACGATCCCGCCCACCATGAAGATCCGCGAAGTCATCGCGCTGTCGGAATTGCACGGCATCAGCGGTTTCCCGGTTGTCGAGGGCAGCGCCCTGGTCGGTGTGATCACCAACCGCGACCTGCGTTTTGAAGAAGACCTCGACGCCGAAGTGCGCGCCAAGATGACGCCGCGCGACAAGCTGGTCTACGTCAAGGACGGCGCCGGCCTGGAAGAAGCCAAGCGCCTGATGAACAAGCACCGCCTCGAGCGCGTGATGGTGATCAACGACAACTTCGAGCTGCGCGGCCTGATTACCGTCAAAGACATTCAGAAATCCACAGCTCACCCGTTCGCCAGCAAGGACGACCAAGGCAAGCTGCGCGTCGGTGCAGCCGTCGGCGTCGGTCCTGACAATGACGAACGCATTGAATTGCTGGTTGCCGCAGGCGTTGACGTGCTGGTGGTCGATACCGCCCACGGCCACTCCGCGGGCGTGCTGAACCGTGTCAAATGGGTCAAGACCCGTTACCCGCACGTTGATGTGATCGGCGGCAACATCGCTACCGGCGCAGCAGCCAAGGCGCTGGTCGAACACGGCGCGGATGCGGTCAAGGTCGGCATCGGCCCAGGCTCGATCTGCACCACCCGTATCGTTGCGGGCGTCGGCGTGCCGCAAATCTCGGCCATCGCCAACGTCGCGAAGGCACTCGAAGGCACAGGCGTGCCGGTCATCGCCGACGGCGGCATCCGCTTCTCGGGTGATGTTTCCAAGGCATTGGCGGCAGGCGCCTCCACGGTCATGATGGGCAGCATGTTCGCCGGCACGGAAGAAGCGCCGGGCGAAGTGATCCTGTTCCAGGGCCGCAGCTACAAGTCGTATCGCGGCATGGGCAGCGTCGGCGCCATGACCGACGGTTCGGCTGACCGCTATTTCCAGGACGGCGAAAACAACGCGGAAAAACTGGTGCCGGAAGGTATCGAAGGCCGCGTCGCCTACAAGGGCAGCGTGCTGGCGATTCTGTATCAACTGGTCGGCGGCGTGCGTTCCTCGATGGGTTATTGCGGTTGCGCCACCATCGATGAATTCCGCGAAAAAGCCGAGTTCGTCGAGATCACCTCGGCGGGTATGCGCGAGTCGCATGTCCACGATGTGCAGATCACCAAGGAAGCTCCTAACTACCGCGCCGACTAAGCAAGGTGACGATAGTGACAAAAGGCCGCGCCACTTAGTTTTGGCCGCGGCCTTTTGACTTATTTTTGCCGCTGAAATAATTTCAAACTTGCCTACCATCACAGCCATGCACTCAAAAATTCTGATCATCGATTTCGGTTCCCAGGTCACTCAGCTGATCGCTCGCCGCGTGCGCGAAGCCGGCGTGTTTTCCGAAGTTTTTCCCCACGACGTGAGCGACGAATTCGTCCGGAACTACGGCGCCTCCGGCGTGATCCTGTCGGGCGGCCCGAACAGCGTGACCGAAGGCGATACGCCGCGCGCGCCGTTCGCGGTGTTTGAGTTGGGTGTGCCGGTGCTTGGCATCTGCTACGGCATGCAAACCATGGCCGAGCAGCTCGGCGGCAAGGTGGAAAACGGCACGCTGCGCGAATTCGGTTACGCCGAAGTGCGCGCGCATGGCCACACCGCGCTGTTGAAAGACATCGCCGACTTCACCACGGCCGACGGCCACGGCATGCTGAAGGTCTGGATGAGCCACGGCGACAAGGTCAACGAAATGCCGCACGGCTTCAAGCTGATGGCCTCGACCGGCAACTGTCCGGTGGCCGGCATGGCCGACGAAGACCGCCGCTTCTATGCCGTGCAATTCCATCCGGAAGTCACGCACACGCTGCAAGGCAAGGCTTTGCTGGGCCGTTTCGTGCATGACATCTGCGGCTGCAAATCGGACTGGAACATGCCCGACTACATCGCTGAAGCGGTCGCATCGATCCGCCAGCAAGTCGGTACCGACGAAGTCATCCTGGGCCTGTCCGGCGGCGTCGACAGCAGCGTTGCCGCTGCGCTGATCCACCGCGCCATCGGCGACCAGCTGACCTGTGTGTTCGTCGACCACGGCCTGCTGCGCCTCGACGAAGGCAAGATGGTCATGGAGATGTTCGGCAAGAACCTGGGCGTCAAAGTCATCCACGTCGACGCGACGGATCAGTTCATGGGCCACCTGGCCGGCGTGACCGATCCGGAAGCCAAGCGCAAGATCATCGGCCGCGAATTCGTCGAAGTGTTCCAGGCCGAATCCGGCAAGCTGAAGAACGCCAAATGGCTGGCGCAAGGTACGATCTATCCGGACGTCATTGAAAGCGCCGGCAAGGGCAAGAAGGGCGCGCACACCATCAAGAGCCACCACAACGTCGGCGGCCTGCCGGAGACGCTGAACCTGAAGCTGCTGGAGCCGCTGCGCGAACTGTTCAAGGACGAAGTCCGTGAACTGGGCGTGGCCCTCGGCCTGCCGCACGAGATGGTATATCGTCATCCATTCCCAGGACCGGGCCTGGGCGTGCGCATCCTCGGCGAAGTGAAGAAGGAATTCGCCGACCTGCTGCGCCGCGCCGATGCGATCTTCATCGAAGAACTGCGCAACACCAAGGATGCCGACGGCCAGAGCTGGTACGAAAAGACCAGCCAGGCCTTCGCCGTGTTCCTGCCGGTGAAATCGGTGGGCGTGATGGGCGACGGCCGCACCTACGAATACGTGGTGGCGCTGCGCGCCGTGCAGACTCAGGACTTCATGACTGCACACTGGGCGCATCTGCCGCACGAGTTGCTGGGCCATGTGTCCAATCGCATCATCAACGAAGTGCGCGGCATCAACCGCGTGGTCTACGACATCTCGGGCAAGCCGCCTGCGACGATTGAGTGGGAGTGATCGGCTTCCTGACGCGTTGATTCTACTGTGCTAAATGAATGCCATTGATGGTCGTGACCACATCATCAATGGCATTTTTCATGGCATGTTGCCTTCGTCGAGGTGACTCGAAGATCACCGGGCTACACCGTGAGCATGCAGAACATTTGATGACTAGTCCGGCGCGACACGCGGCTTGGAATTCGAGCGGAATTGCTTGCGGTAGGCCGAGGGTGAAAGGCGAAAGGATGACTGGAAGTGCTGCCGCATGGACAGCCCGGTCCCAAACCCAGCCTGCTGGGCAACGACTTCAATCGATGCCGCGCTGCTTTCAAGCAGATGCTGGGCATGTACCAACCGCTGGCTCAATATCCATTGCTTAAACGACGTGCCGGTCGCATCGCGAAAATGGCGTGTGAAGTTGCGCCGGCTCATCGCTGCGCGCTTCGCGAGCGATTCAATGGTGTGGACTTGCTCCATATGTGCCGTCACCCATTCGAGAACCTGGGAAAGGCGGCCGTCGCTGCTCGTCACCGGCAAGGGACGTTCGATAAACTGCGCTTGCCCTCCCTGCCGATGCGGAGCGACCAGTAGTCTTTTGGCGCGACGATTTGCGGCATCTGGACCAGAAATCTGGCGTAACAGATGCAAGCAGCAATCGATGCCTGCGGCGACGCCTGCCGAGGTAAGGACATCGCCTTCGTCGACATACAGCACATCCGGATCCACTTTTACCTTGGGATATCGTTTGGCCATTGTGTCGACACACTCCCAGTGGGTCGTGGCGGTTTTGCCGTCCAGAAGACCAGCCTGGGCCAGCGGAAACGCCCCAACGCACAAACCCACGACTCTGGCGCCTCGGCGATGCGCCCGCTGAAGCGCTTCCAGCAAAGCAGGCGGCGCCTCGCGACAGTCGTCATGCCAGGAAGGCATGATCACCAGGTCGGCCGAGTCCAGAGCGGCAAGGTCGAACGGCGCGTCGATCATAAAGCCGGCCGTGGTGCGTAGCGGCGTCTTGTCAGTTGTACAAACCACCACTTCAAACGCCGACACCACAGGGTCGCGCGCATTGCCGCCAAAAACCAGGCATGGCACCGATAAGTGAAATGGAATGATGCCGTCGAAAGCAATGATGGCAATTTTCAAGCGATCGGATAAAAAAGCTTTTTTTCGCATGGCCCAATTATATCGAACATTGGCTTTCAGGCCGCTAGTCCTGACCGCGGGATGGATCGACAATGGCTGTGGTGGGGAAGCAAACTCAGCCAGCATCCCGGCCTGCACGCCGATCAATACAAAAAAGGATACCTATGCACACCTCAAGCCGCTTGCACATCTTGCCGGCCGTCGCCTGCACTGTGCTGCTGGCCGCTAACGCAAACGCCGTCGTCACTTTCAACGAAAAAAACCTGAATCTCCAACGCGTGTTGGTGCCGGAGGACGGTGAGATCTGCAGCTTTTGGCTGGCTAAGGGGACAGGATGAACAATGCCGAGATTTCCGGCGTGAAGATACCGGACAGTCGAATCGCCCGGGAAATAACCCAACACGTTCGCGACACCGAAACCGATCTGCTGTTCCAGCATTCCAGGCGCGTTTATTTTTGGGGCGCCTTGCTGGGGCAGCGCAAGGATTTGAAATTCGATCCGGAACTACTTTACGCCGCCGCCATGTTCCACGACATCGGCATCACGCCCCATTACCACGGGAGCCAGCTCCGTTTCGAGGTCGATGGCGCGAACGCGGCGCGCGAATTTCTGCAAGGCCATGGAATTGCCGAAAGCGACATCGAGAAAGTCTGGCTTGCGATCGCGCTGCATACGACGCCTGGCATTCCCGAACATATGCACCCCGAAATCTGCCTGGTGCAGGCTGGCGCCGGAATGGATATGACGGGCCGTCACCAGGCAGACTTCTCGGATGAAGAGCGCGGTGCAGTGATTACCGCCTGCCCCCGCGGTCACGATTTCGGGCATCAAGTCATCGAAACTTTTTATCAAGGTCTGAAGCATCGGCCCGGTAGCACCTTCGGCACGTTCAATGACGATTTTCTCGCATTCAATGATCCTGAGTTTCAGCGGGCGGACCTGTGCAGCATCATCCTCGCCAGTTGGCGGGGTTAGAACGGCGTGCACATTGCCACGGTTCTTCTTCTCTCATTAAAGGAAAGCAAAATGAATACATTCATCAAATTTGGCAAAGGCGCCAAAAAATCTCACTTACGGTCAATTTCGATTGCATCGGCAATGCTGCTGGCCTCCACGATGGTCTTTGCTGCTCCCGAGAGCGAGCTCGCTCAAACGACGCCGGATGACTATTTTCACACCGGCGCAGGCGCCAGATATCTGAAGCGCGCCGATTCGGATCTGGTCGTGGAATCCTTGCGAGGAAACATCAGCGTAATACAGGGTTCCGGCGGCAATATCACCGTCCTCTCGGGAAAAGACGGCAAGTTCCTGGTTGACGCGGGTATTAGCAAATCGCAGGAAAAACTACAGGCTGCCCTCAATAACCTCAGTCCCGCGCCAGTAAAGTTTGTGGTCAACACGCACTGGCATTGGGACCATACGGATGGCAATGCATGGATGCATGCGGCTGGCGCCACCATAATTGCTCACAAAAATACCTCGAAGCATTTGACCGAAACCACACACGTGAATGCCTGGAACTGGACCTTCGATCCGGTGCCGACATCGGCGCGTCCAACACTGCTGGTCGACAAGAAGAAAACATTTACCTTCGCTGGAAGCCAAGTTGAAGTTGAAAATTTCGGCGACGGCCACACCGATGGCGATCTGTGGGTCTATTTCAAGAACGCAGATGTACTAGCGTTGGGAGACACTTTCTGGAACGGCAACTATCCCTATATCGACAATGAAGACGGCGGCAGCATCGATGGAGCGATCAAGTGGGCCAACCAGGCCGTCGCACGCACGACGGACCACACCATCGTTATTCCTGGCCACGGCGCAGTAGGCACTCGCAAACAGCTGATCGAGTTCAGCGACATGCTGGTCACGGTACGCAACAACGTAGCGGCGTTGAAACAACAAGGAAAATCGCTCGATGAAATAATTGCCGCCAAGCCGACCGCTGCCTTCGACGCGAAATGGGGAAATTTCGTATTCAACGGCGATCAATTTACCAGGATGGTCTACGCCGGCCTGCGATGAAAAATTGAAGACGAGCCGGGAGAGCGCCGTAACAATGCCTGCTGACTTGAAACGGTAAAGATGGCGCCCTTGTTTCATTTGGTCAGCTGAAAAGAGCGTACAGAATAAGGTACCTGATACTGCAGCTGTCTTATGCTGCGAAGCTTGGGCTCGATAGCCGGCCTGAGCCGGGGAAGCCCCCGCGGACTTATTTCCCTCGCAGATGCGTCCTCGGCACCGGGGTGGTCAAGGATGACGGATAATAGCGGCCACATCTTTTCAGCACCATTTTGGAATTCCCCCATGGAAATTAAAGTCAACTTCCTCGACAAGCTGCGTCTCGAAGCCAAGTTTGATGACTTCACGGTCATCGCCGACCAGCCCATCCGCTACAAGGGCGACGGCTCGGCGCCCGGACCCTTCGATTACTTCCTGGCGTCGTCAGCTTTGTGCGCCGCTTACTTCGTGAAGTTGTACTGCAACACGCGCAACATCTCCACCGAGAATATCCGCCTGTCGCAAAACAATATTGTCGATCCGGAAAACCGGTACAAGCAGATCTTCAAGATCCAGGTGGAGTTGCCGGCGGATATCGAGGAAACCGATCGCCGCGGCATCCTGCGTTCCATCGAGCGCTGTACGGTGAAGAAGGTGGTGCAGGAAGGCCCCGACTTCATCATCGAAGAGGTGGAAAGCCTGGACGCCGACGCGCAATCCTTGCTGACCCTGAAGCCGGCTGCCGATGCCAGTACCTTTATCCTGGGCAAGGATCTGCCGCTGGAGCAGACCATCGCCAACATGTCCGGCATCCTGGCGGACCTGGGCATCAAGATTGAAATCGCTTCGTGGCGCAATATCATCCCAAACGTCTGGTCGCTGCACATTCGCGATGCGCATTCGCCGATGTGTTTCACCAACGGCAAGGGCGCGACCAAGGAAAGCGCGCTGGCGTCGGCCCTGGGTGAATACATCGAGCGGCTCAACAACAACCATTTTTACGCAGGTTCATTCTGGGGTGAAGACATCGCCGAGGCGGAATTTGTCCACTATCCGAACGAGCGCTGGTTCAAGCCCGGCCGCAAGGATGCGCTGCCGAAAGAAATCCTGGATGCGTACTCTCTGGAAATCTACAACCCCGATGGCGAGCTGCGTGGTTCGCATCTGATCGACACCAACTCCGGCAACGTAAAGCGCGGCATCTGTTCGCTGCCCTATGTGCGGCAGTCGGACGGCGAGACGGTGTATTTCCCGTCCAACCTGATCGAAAACCTGTTCGTCAGCAACGGCATGAGCGCCGGCAATACGCTGGCCGAAGCACAGGTGCAATGTCTGTCCGAAATTTTCGAACGCGCTGTCAAGCGCGAGATCCTGGAAGGCGAAATCACGTTGCCTGACGTGCCTCAGGAAGTGCTGGCGAAATATCCCGGCATCCTGGCGGGCATCAAGGGTCTGGAAGAGCAGGGCTTTCCGGTGCTGGTGAAGGATGCGTCGCTGGGCGGGACCTATCCGGTGATGTGCGTCACGCTGATGAATCCGCGCACGGGCGGCGTCTTCGCCTCCTTCGGTGCGCATCCGAGCTTTGAAGTCGCGTTGGAACGCAGCCTGACGGAGTTGCTGCAAGGTCGCAGCTTTGAAGGCCTGAACGATTTGCCGCCGCCGACCTTCGAGAGCAACGCGGTGACCGAGCCGAACAACTTTGTCGAACACTTCATCGATTCCAGCGGCATCGTGTCGTGGCGCTTTTTCAGTGCCAAAGCGAATTATGAATTTGTCGAATGGGACTTTACCGGCAAGGGTGAAAATTCCAACGCCGAGGAAGCCGCGACCTTGTTCGGCATTCTCAAAGACATGGGCAAAGAGTCTTACGTAGCGGTGTACGACCAACTGGGCGCCATCGCCTGCCGGATTCTGGTGCCGGGCTATTCGGAGGTCTATCCGGTAGAGGACCTGATCTGGGACAACACCAACAAGGCGTTGTTGTTCCGCGCCGACGTGCTGAACCTGCATCGCCTCGACGATCCCGCCCTGGAAGCGCTGCTTGATCGTCTGGAAAACAGCGAGCTCGATGAATACTCCGATATCGCCACCTTGATCGGCATCGAATTCGACGAGAACACGGTCTGGGGGCAACTGACGGTGCTCGAACTGAAGCTGCTGATCCAACTCGCCTTGCAGCAATTCGAGGACGCGCAGGATCTGGTCGGCGCTTTCTTGCAGTACAACGACAACACGGTCGAGCGGGGCTTGTTTTATCAGGCGCTGAAGGTGGTGCTGGAGGTCATGCTGGATGACGATCTGGAACTGGACGACTACGTGGTCAACTTCAGGCGCATGTTTGGCGACGCTCGCATGGATGCCGTCCTGGGCTCGGTGGACGGCAGTGTGCGCTTCTTCGGCTTGACGCCGACCAGCATGAAACTCGAAGGCCTCGACCGGCATCATCGCCTGATCGACAGCTACAAGAAACTGCATAAGGCGCGCGCCAACGCGGCGGCTGCAAATAGCTAGGAGTGCGAGCCATGGCTGAACAGGATCTGTTTGGAGAGGTACCGGCACCTGTCGCGCGTCCGCGTCAATCCCGTCCGCGCCCGTCAGCCTCGGCGCCCCAGCACACCTGGTTCTTCGCTTTGCGTCCGGCCCTCACGGATGCAGCCCGTCTTGATGCGTTTGCTGAAAAATTAATGACGTCTCATGGCGTCACCGGCAAACGTGTCGGGGCGGAGCGGCTGCACATCACGCTCGAACTGGTCGGGCACGACAGCGACGAGCGCGTGGTGGAGGCGGCGTGCCGCGCAGCCGATGCAGTTCGTTTTCCTGCCATTGATGCGCGTTTCGACGCCGCCGTGACTTTCTCTGCACCCAGCGGGCCGTTCGTGCTGCTCGGAAGCGACGGGCTCGACGCCGTGCGCGAGCTGCGCACGGCGCTTGGTTGTGCGATGGCCGAGCATGGCTTTACGCCGCAACGCTCCTATGAACCGCACATGACCCTCGGCTATGATCCGCGCAACCGTGTGGAACGTGCTGCCATCGATCCCATCGGATTCCGGATTGCCGAGTTCGCACTCGTCAAAAGCCATATCGGAATGTCGCGGCACGAAGTGTTGCGCGTGTGGCCGCTCAACGGCTGAGCTCCTCCGCCCGGCGCGATCCGCCGCTCCAGTGCACCAGCCCTGCGATCAATCCCAGCACGATACCGAAGACCACGATGCCGCTCCAGCCGTAGCGCGCCATCAGCCAGCCGCTGATCATCACGCCGAGGGCGCCGCCTGAGAAGGTGGCGGTCATGTACAGGCTATTGATGCGACCTTGCGCTTTCGGATCGACGGCGAAGGCGCGGGTCTGGTTGGACACCAGGCCCGACTGCACGCCAATATCGAGCACGATGACCCCGATCACCAGCAACACCAGCGAGGTCTCAGCGCCGGCCAGCAGCAGGAAGGCCGCCGTCACGATGCCGATGCTGGCGGCAACCACGCTGCGCGGTCCAAGCCTGTCGGTGGCGCGTCCGCCGAGCGAGGCGGCCAGCGCGCCGGCTGCGCCGATGATGCCGAAGCCGCCGGCCCAGGCGCTGCCCATGTGCCACGGACCGTTCGCCAGTAGCGCCGCCAGATTGACCCAGAAAGCATTGAAGCAAGCCCACAGCAAGGCCTGCACCATCATCGATTCGCGAATCGGACGATGGTCGCGCGCCAGCGGCCACAGCGATGCCAGCAGGCGTCCATAAGACAGATTGGTGCTCGGCACGCCGCGCGGCAACAGCATCGCAGCGGCGACCCACACGGGAATCATGAACGCGGCTTCCACGCCATACACCGCACGCCAGCCATAGGCTGATCCGACCACGCCGCTGATGGTGCGGCCCAGCAGGATGCCGACCATGATGCCGCTGACTACTGTCCCGACTGCGCGTCCGCGATCCTTCGGCAGTGACATGACGGCGGCGAAAGGCACCAGTTGCTGGGGTACGCAACTGACGATGCCCAGTCCGAACGAGGCTGCGATCAGCGCCCAGATGCCGGGCGCCAATGCCGCTGCACTGGCGAAAATGAACGCGCCGATGATCTGGCCCAGTACCAACTTGCGGCGGTCGAAGCGGTCACCCAGCGGCAGCAGCAAAGCCAGTCCGACGGCGAAACCGAGCAGCGTCGAGCCGGCCACGAGATCGACTGTTGCCACGTCGACGTGCATGTCGGAGGCAATCAAGGGCAGGATGGGCTGGGTGCAATAGATGTTGGTGATCACCGCGCCAGCGATGATCGCCATCATGAGGATCTTGCCGCGCGATGCAGTGGTGGGCAATGGGGGATTGATGGATGTGGTTGGCTGATCGTTCACGGCGTTCTCCTTCGACAGGCCTGTGGAGGGCGGCGGAATGCCACGTTCCGCAGGCTGATGCCGTAGCTTACTTGTTTGCATTTATAAAGATAATTACCTAAGATTGGGAATCATCCTTCCAGAATTTGGTAATTGCACATGAACCGTCTCGATTCCATGGCCATCCTGATCGCCGTCGTTGATGCGGGCAGCTTGTCGGCTGCCGCGCGTGTCCTCGACATGCCGCTGGCCACGGTCAGCCGCAAGCTGGCGGAACTGGAGACGCATCTGAAGACGCGCTTGCTCCATCGCTCGACGCGGCAGCTCTCGCTGACGGAGGCTGGCATCTCCTATGTGGCCGCCTGCCGACGCATCCTGGAAGAAATCGGCGAGGCCGAGCGCGCCGCGACGGGCGAGTACGCTTCGCCCAAAGGCGAGCTGCTGGTCACGGCGCCGGTGGCGTTCGGACGCTTGCATGTGGTCCCGGTAGTGGCGGAATTTCTGGCGCAGTATCCGGAGATCAGCGTCAACCTGATGCTCACCGATCGTGTCGTGCATTTGATGGATGAACATGCCGACGCGGCGATACGGATCGGCGAGCTGCCCGACAGCATGCTCATGGCCACGCGTGTCGGGACCGTGCGACGCGTGATCTGCGCCAGCCCGGCTTATCTGGCGGCACATGGCGTGCCGGCCCGGCCGCAGGATCTTGCCGGGCATGCCTGTGTCACATTTGAAGTCCTTGCGTCCATGCGCGCCTGGGTATTCGGAAGCGGCAAATCCGAGTTGTCGGTACCGGTGCAATCGCGGTTCACGGTGAACACGGCAGAGGCGGCCATCGCGGCTGCAACGGTGGGCGTCGGGCTGATCCGCGTGTTGTCCTATCAGGTCGCGGACGCGGTGCGTGAGCAGGCGCTGCGCGTGGTGCTGGAGGCGTTCGAATCGGCGCCGTTGCCTGTCAGCCTGGTGCATACGGGACAGGCGCCGCTGCCGTTGAAGCTGCGGGCCTTTCTGGATTTCGTGACGCCGCGTTTGCGCGTGCGCACTGAACGACTCCTTGCTGAATAATCAGGTGCGCCGGCGTTGCAGCAACGGCAGGCCGAGATCGGCCGCGAGTGCAATGGCGATCGCAATGCCGCCGATCATGAAAAGCAGGCGATGGCTACCGCCGCTGGCATTGAAGATGGCCGAATAGCTGTAGCCGGCAACCGCCTGGAACGCCGCAAAGATCGTTGTGGCGCGTCCCCAGACGACGTTTTGCCGCTCTGCGTGGGCATGGCCGGTGACGACTTCCCGTACGCGCGCCAGCATCAGCGGCACGATGCCGGGCGGGAAGGCGCCTATCAGCAAGGTCAGCAGGGCGAGATAGAGATGGTTGTCGGTGCTGCACAGGCCCGCGACCGCCAGCAACTGGACCAGCAATACGTAGCGCATGGTCAGCCGCGCACCGATGCGGTCGGCCAGCAAGCCATAGACCGGCGGACCAAAGATCGCTCCCACGCCGTACAGAATCCAGAACAGCGATCCCTGATGCGCGCCGGCGCCGAGGCCGCGCGCAATGAAGTCGACGAAGAACACCATGGCCGGCACCAGGCCGACGGCCATCAGCGCATATTGTGCATACAACAGGCCAACGCCGGATGACGATGGCGGCGCGGCTGATGCCGCCGTCTCCGCATGTGCGGTGACGGCGGCCGCGATCGGTGCGTTTGCCGGCGGCCAGGCAAACCAGCTGGCCGCTGTCAGCACAGCCGAGACGACGCCAAGTCCGAACCAGGTTTGCCAGAGTCCGAGATTGAGCAGCAGCGGCACCAGTGTTCCTGAACCGGCGATACCCAATCCCAGCCCCAGAAAGATCGCGCCGCTGGCCGACCCGCGGCGCTCCGGCGGCACGTGCGGCAGGATGGTCGCGGCCACCAGCACCATGATGGCGCCGCCGGCAATGCCCGATACCAGCCGCCAGCCGAAAAACCATGCCACCGACAGCGGCACGGCGCAGGCCAGAAACGACAGCGTCACCAGCACCATCATCAGCCGCAGCGTGGCGACGTTCGACAGCTTGCGCGCGA
This sequence comes from Herbaspirillum sp. NPDC101396, assembly GCF_044767365.1. NCBI lineage: Bacteria > Pseudomonadati > Pseudomonadota > Betaproteobacteria > Burkholderiales > Oxalobacteraceae > Herbaspirillum > Herbaspirillum sp. NPDC101396. The sequence goes on from NZ_JBIWNT010000001.1 coordinate 285,606, forward strand.
TCGGCCGACCCAGCAGCGCACCGAGCAGGTAGCCCGCCAGGTTGGCGGCGCCGAGATAGACGATGTCCGCAGCGGAAAACCAGTGCGCCTGGATCAGCGGTGGAATCAGCGGCGTGTAAGAAAAGCGCGCCAGCCCGATGCTGACGAGACTGGCGCACAGGCCGGCAAGAATGTGACGCCATACGGCTGAACGGCTGGCGACTGCGGTGGCTGGGGCGGTGACGTCGGTGGACATGCGCGATGTTCCTTCAAGGCAAGCAGAATATTGTGCGAAATTATGTTTGACACGTATGTCAATAATGCGCATCGTAATCATCATTGACAGTTGTGTCAATGATGATCTACTCTCGTGCATCATCTACCGATTAATGGAGAAGAGCATGGCCGGAGTCCGGCAGTTCGATGAAGAAGCAGTACTGGACAAGGCCCTGGGCCTGTTCTGGCAAAGGGGCTACGCCGAAACCACCATGCAGGAGCTGGCCGCGGTAACCGGCGTGCAGCGCGGCTCGTTGTACAACGCCTATCAGGGCAAAGACGCCTTGTTCCTGAAAGTGTTCGACCTGTACATGGACAGGTTCATCGAGGGCGTTGTCCAGACCCTGGATCGGCAGGACATGGCCGAGGCCCTGAGTGGATTTTTTGCCTTTGTCATCGATTCCATGACGGCCGGAGCGCCGACGCGCGGCTGCCTGAGCAGCAAGACGGCATTGAGCGGCGAAGTGATCGAGGAGCCGATACGGCTGGTGCTGAAAAAACTGGTCGACAAATTGGAGGAGGTGTTGCTGGAACGCTTCCGGCGTCCGGGCGATGCAGCCAGGCTGATGACCACGCCGGAGGAGGCCGCGCGCCTGATCGCCACCTTTACGCGCGGACTGGTGGTCATGGAGCGGGTGTATCGCGACAAGGCGCGTTTGCTGGAGACGGCGGAAATGCTGGTGAGCTTGTTGCTGGGCTCCGCCGCCCGCGACAGGTAGCAACGCCAGACAAGCTATAATGCCGACTTACGGACAACGCGAGGCGCAAGCCTGCACGCACGGCTCCGAAACCCGCGGCGCACACGCCGCCGCCAGCTTCCTATCATCGTGACTTACAGCATCAAAGAAATTTTCTATACCTTGCAAGGCGAGGGCACGCACGCCGGTCGTCCGGCGGTGTTTTGCCGTTTCAGCGGCTGCAACCTGTGGACCGGCCGCGAAGAAGACCGCAGCAAGGCGATTTGCCAGTTTTGCGATACCGATTTTGTCGGCACCGACGGCGAGGGCGGCGGCAAGTTCAAGACCAGCGATGCGCTGGCGCAGACCATCAACGATCTCTGGCCGGAGACTTACGCTGCCAGCAAGTACGTCGTGTTCACCGGTGGCGAACCGCTGCTGCAACTCGACGAAGCGCTGATCGCCAGCATGCATGCGGTCGGCTTCGAGATCGCCATCGAAACCAACGGCACGATTCCGGTGCCGCCGGGCGTCGACTGGATTTGCGTCAGCCCCAAGATGGGCTCCGAGCTGAAGGTATTCAAAGGCAGTGAGCTGAAGGTCGTGATTCCGCAGCAGGCGCAGGTTCTGGCCGACTATGAGAAGCTGGATTTCGCGCATTTCCTGCTGCAGCCGATGGACGGACCCGACGCCGCGCGCAATACCAAAATGGCGATCGAGCTGGTCAAGAATAATCCAAAGTGGAAGCTGAGCATTCAGACGCATAAGCTGCTGCAGATACCGTAAGCAACTGCGATATATCGGTTATCGGCTTGCGCCCCTATTGCCGGGCGCGCGTTTGTTTACAATCCATTTCTATTTTCAATCCGTATTTAATCCGTATCCAATCCGTAAGGCGTTCATGCTGACCATTACCCGTAAACTCGAATTCGATGCAGGTCATCGCATCCCCGACCACAAGAGCCAGTGCCGCAACCTGCACGGCCATCGCTATACGCTGGAGATCACCTTGGTCGGCAAAGTCATCGAAGTCGAGGGCAGCTCCGACAACGGCATGATCATGGACTTCTCCGACATCAAGACGCTGGCCAAGCAGCATCTGGTCGACGTCTGGGACCACGCCTTCCTGGTCTATGAAAAAGACATGCCGGTGCGCGACTTCCTGGCCAGCCTGCCGGACCACAAGACGGTCGTGATCGACCGCATCCCGACCGTGGAAAACCTGGCGCGCACCGCCTTCGACATCCTCAACGCGGCCTACAAGGACGCCTACGGCACCGGCCTGCATCTGCAGAAACTGGTGCTGCACGAAACGCCCAATTGCTGGGCCGAAATCACCGCCGACTGAGGCGCAAGCGATCATGACCGACACGTTCACGGCCTCACCTGAGCACATGCAGCTTGCGCTCGTGCAGGCGCAGCACGCCTGGGACCTCGGCGAAGTGCCGGTCGGCGCGGTGGTGGTCAAGGACGGCGAAGTCATCGCCACCGGCTATAACCAGCCCATCGGCAAGCATGACCCGACTGCGCATGCCGAGATCATGGCCTTGCGCGCGGCGGCCGAGATTCTCGGCAATTACCGTTTGCCCGGATGCGAACTGTATGTCACGCTGGAACCTTGCGTGATGTGCGCCGGCGCCATGATGCATGCACGCCTGGCGCGCGTGGTCTACGGTGCAACCGATCCCAAGACCGGCGCCTGCGGTTCGGTGGTCAACCTGTTTGCGCAGGAGCAACTGAACCACCATACTGAACTGGTCGGCGGCGTGATGGCGGAGGCCTGCGGACAGATGCTGAAGAGTTTTTTTTCGGAACGACGCGAACAGCTGAAACAGGAAAGACTGCAGCGCCAGGCAATCGCCCACGCGCATGCCAATGCCCAATCAATCGACGAAGAAGCCAATGACTGAGACCTTGCTCGCTCCCGAGATCCACGTGCCGGCCGGCACCTGCGTCGCCATCGTCGCCCCCGGCGGCTATGCGCCCGACGAGGCTGCGGTCGGACGCGGCATCGCCTTGCTGGAAGCGCAAGGCTGCAAGGTCAAGAGCTACTACGATCACGCGGCGCGGCACCAGCGTTTCGGCGCCACCGATGCCGGCCGTGCGGCCCACATCCAGCAGGCGGCGGCCGATCCCGAGGTGCAGGTGGTCATTGCATTGCGCGGCTCCTACGGCATGTCGCGCATCCTGCCGGTGCTGAACTATGAAGCGCTGGCCGCCAGCGGCAAGTTGTTCGTCGGCTACAGCGACATCACCGCCTTGCATCTGGCCTTGCTGGCGCAGACCGGCGCCGGCGGCATTGCCGGGCCGATGCTGTGCAGCGATTTCGGCGCCGAGACTCCGAGCACGATGACGATGAACAGTTTCTGGCGCACCCTCACGCAGCCGACACAGACCATCGCGGTGGAAGAGGCGGGCAATCCTGCGCTGAAGGTAGCGGGCAAGCTATGGGGCGGCAATCTGGCGATGGTCGTACATTTGCTCGGCACGCCGTATTTTCCGCAGATCGACGGCGGCATCCTGTTCGTGGAAGACGTCAACGAACATCCGTATCGCGTCGAGCGCATGCTGCTGCAGCTGGAGCACGCCGGTGTACTGGCGCGCCAGAAGGCGGTGCTGCTGGGGGATTTCTCAAATTACCGCTTGTCCGACTACGACAATGGCTACAATTTCGAGCAGATGCTGGGCTATGCGCGCCAGCACCTGTCGGCGCCGCTGCTGACCGGATTGCCATTTGGCCATATCGCCGACCGCGTGAGCTTGCCGGTCGGCGCCCATGCCGAGTTGGAGTCCGACGCGCGCGGCTTCTCGCTGCGTCTCAGCGGCTATCCGATCCTGTCCTGAGGCAGAGCCTACAAAGGCTTGATCTCGACCTTGACGCCATCGCTGAGCACCGTGATGGCACCCGGTTCGAAACGCTTGCCGTTCATTTCCAGTTGTTCCGGCTTGAAGGTGTAGAGCGGGTAATCCTTGAGCACCTGTTCCGCCGCGGCGTTGCCGATGGCGTTGAGCTGCGGTGCGTATTGCGCCGGCACGCCGGCGATGTCGACTTTTTCCACCGTAGGCGAATCCAGCCGGACCGTACGCGAAGCAGCGTCGTACTTGAGCGCGCTGCTCATCGCCAGCGTGCCGTTGACGGGTTTGTTCATCAGCAGTTTGTTGTCGATCTGGGCGTCGACCACGGTGGTGAGTCGATTGCTGTCGGGATTGAGCGCCAGGCGCGGATTGCTGAGGTTGACGTCGAACATGTCCATGTAGCGCAGCTTGCGCGGGAACTGCGTGGCGATGGCCGATTGCAGGTCTTTCTTCGGCACGGTGTATTCGTTGGTCCAGATGTTGTACGCCGCCTGGCTGGCGCCGGCCGCCGCCAATGCGCCGCAGGCCAGCAGCGCCGCGCCTGCCAGAGTGCGCCAGCGCTTGTTGAATACGGATGTTGTCGTTTTGATCATCTGTCTTTCCTGTCATCGGGCAAAGCGGTTGGAACCGTTGCCGGGCAAATAATTCAAAGCGATTGGCCTCCGAATTTCCCCCGCCTCGGGGAGCAGTCACGCCGGACTTGGCCTGCAATGGTAAAATCACGTGTTTACACCTGACCTCATTCGACTTCCCGGGTTAGTTTGTTTTCCGGCAACTTGTCGGGCAACTCCTCAGCATTATCTAAATACGTAAGGGCTTTTTTCAGTGTTATCCACGGCAAACATCACGATGCAGTTCGGCCCCAAGCCGCTGTTTGAAAACATTTCGGTCAAATTCGGCGACGGCAACCGCTACGGTCTGATCGGCGCCAACGGCTGCGGCAAGTCGACGTTCATGAAAATCCTCGGTGGCGATCTCGAGCCGTCGGCCGGCAACGTCAGCCTGGACACCAACGAACGCCTCGGTAAATTGCGCCAGGATCAGTTCGCCTACGAAGAAATGCGCGTGCTGGACGTGGTCATGATGGGCCACACCGAAATGTGGGCGGCGATGGCCGAGCGCGACGCGATTTACGCCAATCCGGACGCCACCGACGACGACTACATGAAGGCCGCCGACCTGGAAGCCAAGTTCGCCGAGTACGACGGCTACACTGCCGAAGCGCGCGCCGGTGAGCTGCTGTTGGGCGTGGGCGTGGCGATCGAACAGCACCAGGGTCCGATGAGCAACGTCGCGCCGGGCTGGAAGCTGCGTGTCTTGCTGGCGCAGGCGCTGTTCTCGAATCCGGACATCCTGCTGCTCGACGAACCGACCAATAACCTCGACATCAACACCATCCGCTGGCTGGAAGACATGCTCAACGAGCGCAATTCCACCATGATCATCATTTCCCATGATCGCCACTTCCTGAACCAGGTCTGTACGCACATGGCCGACATGGACTACGGCACGCTGAAGGTCTATCCGGGCAACTACGACGAATACATGCTGGCGTCCTCGCAAGCGCGTGCGCAGCAACTGTCGGTCAATGCCAAGGCCAAGGAAAAGGTCGCGGAATTGCAAGACTTCGTGCGCCGTTTCTCGGCCAACAAATCCAAGGCGCGCCAGGCGACGTCGCGCGCCAAGCAGATCGACAAAATCAAGGTCGAAGACATCAAGCCGTCCAGTCGCGCCAATCCTTTCGTGCGTTTCGACGGCGAGAAGAAGCTGCATCGCCTGGCGGTGGAAACGCAAAGCATCAGCAAGACCTACGATCGTCCGATTTTCAAGAACTTCAACATCATGGTTGAAGCCGGCGAAAAGATCGCCATCATCGGCGCCAACGGCGTCGGCAAGACCACGCTGTTGCGCTGTATCGGCGGCGATGTCGCCGGCCTGCAACCCGACAGCGGCTTGGTCAAGTGGGCGGAAAACGCCAACGTCGGCTACATGCCGCAGGATCCGACCGAAGAATTCGCCAAGGGTGAAATCCTGACCGACTGGATGGGTCAATGGACCCAGGAAGGCGACGACGACCAGGCAGTGCGCTCGATCCTCGGCCGCCTGCTGTTCTCCGGCGACGACGTCAAGAAGTCGGTGCAGGTGCTGTCCGGCGGCGAGAAGGGCCGCATGATGTACGGCAAGCTGATGCTCGGTCGCCACAACGTCCTGCTGATGGATGAACCGACCAATCACATGGATATGGAGTCGATCGAATCGCTCAATATCGCACTTGAAAAGTATGCCGGCACGCTGATCTTCGTGTCGCACGACCGTGAATTTGTTTCGTCGCTGGCCACGCGCATTCTGGAAGTGAAGGAGAACGAAATCGTCGACTTCCGTGGCAGCTACGAAGACTATCTGTCCAGCCAGGGCATCGAATAACTTTTTTCAGGCGATCGATTTTTCGATCGCCTTTTTATCGTCCAAGCCATGCAAGCAACCGCAATGAAGGTCGTCGAGTTTGAACGACCACAGATGGAGACAGGCAGCAGCTGCACAGCCAACGCGTGGGCCAAGGTCCCGGCCACGCCGACGGCCGATGAACGCCAGGTATTGAAGGCGCGCATCAAACAGCTGCTGAAGGAAAAACAGGCCGTGCTCGTCGCGCACTATTACGTCGACGGCGACCTCCAAGACCTCGCCGAGGAAACCGGCGGCTGCGTCTCCGACTCACTCGAGATGGCGCGCTTCGGCCGTGACCATGCCGCACAGACGCTGGTCGTCGCCGGCGTGCGCTTCATGGGCGAAACCGCCAAGATCCTGAGCCCGGAGAAGCGCATCCTGATGCCCGATCTGGACGCCACCTGTTCGCTCGACCTCGGCTGTCCGAGCGACGAATTCAACGCCTTCTGCGACGCCCATCCGGACCGCACCGTAGTCGTGTACGCCAATACCAGCGCCGCCGTCAAGGCGCGCGCCGACTGGATGGTGACCTCGTCGATCGGCCTCGACATCGTCAAGCACCTGCATGCGCAAGGCAAAAAAATCCTGTGGGCGCCCGACAAGCATCTGGGCGGCTATATTCAAAAGCAGACCGGCGCCGACATGCTGCTGTGGCAGGGTTCCTGCCTGGTGCACGACGAGTTCAAGGGCGTCGAACTGGAACTGTTGCGCAAGGAACATCCCGAGGCCCTGATCCTGGTGCATCCGGAGTCGCCCGAAGGCGTGGTCGCGCAGGCCGATGTGATCGGCTCGACCTCGCAACTGATCGCCGCAGTGCAATCGTCGGACGCCAAGGAATTCATCGTCGCCACCGACAACGGCATCCTGCACAAGATGCGCGCCGCCGCGCCCGGCAAGATCTTCATCGACGCGCCGACCGCCGGCAACAGCGCCACCTGCAAGAGCTGCGCACATTGCCCGTGGATGGCCATGAACGGTTTGCAGAATCTGCTGCACGTGCTGGAAACCGGCAGCAACGAAATCCACGTCGATCCTGCCATCGGCAGGAAGGCCGTGGTCTGCATCGACCGCATGCTGGATTTCGCGGCGCAGAAAAAAGCCAATGTGCGCCCGACCGGCGCATTGGAAAACGAACAAACACTGTTTGCAGGAATCGGCCCAGCATGAGTCTCACCGTCAGCAGCACCAGCAATCTGCGCAACCCGTTTGCACCTTTCGATCCGGCCTTGTCGGCCGCCTTCGACGCCAATGTCAACCTGGCGATTGCCGAAGACGTCGGCAACGGCGACCACACCGGCAAACTGGTGCCGGAGAACGAACACGTCAAGGCGCGCGTCATTGTGCGCGAACAAGCCGTGCTGTGCGGTGCGCCGTGGTTTGAAGCCGTCATGGCGCGGCTCGATCCGCGCCTGCGCGTGGACTGGAAGTTCGGCGAAGGCGACCTGATGCAGACCGATGCCGAAGTCTGCCGCATCGAAGGTCCGGCGCGGGCCTTGCTGACGGCGGAACGCGGTGCCTTGAATTTCCTGCAATTGCTGTCCGGCGTGGCGACCGCCACCCATCGCTACGTTGACCTGATCCGTGATACCCGCGCGCGCATTCTCGACACCCGCAAGACCTTGCCGGGCCTGCGTCTGGCGCAGAAGTACGCGGTCCGCGTCGGCGGCGGCATGAACCAGCGCCTGGCGCTGTATGACGGCATCCTCATCAAGGAAAACCATATCGCCGCAGCCGGCGGCATCACTGCTGCCGTGACGGCGGCGATCAAGCTCAATGCCGGCGTCAGCATTCAGGTCGAAGTCGAAAGCATTGATGAGCTCGGGGAAGCATTGGCCGCAGGCGCCACCTCGATCCTGCTTGACAACTTCACGCTGGACATGATGCGCGAAGGCGTCATGATCAATGCGCGTCGCGCTGTACTGGAAGCATCCGGCGGCATCAACATGGATACGGTCCGCGCCATTGCCGAGACCGGCGTGGACCGCATTTCGGTGGGCAGCCTCACCAAGGATCTGCAGGCGATCGACTATTCGCTGCGGATCATCGGCTGAGGTTGGCTGAGGTTGGCTGAGGTTGGCTGAGGTCGGCTGAACCGGCTTTCTTCTTTCTTTCGACACAACCCGCATGACTTTCATGGCATGCGGGTTGTGTCGTTTTGCGGCTGCGCTTGCTGCGGGCGCTGATAAAATGCGCCATTGCACCGGGCGTGAGAAAAGGCAATTGAACCGCCGCACATCTGCCCGCACCGGCAGGCCATCTTCAGGGGATCCAACGTGAAATCAAACAATCTCGTCGCACCGTTGCTATGGGCCGCACTGTATTTCGTGTTCGGCTTCGTCTCGCACGCGTTGAACGGCTCCTTCGTCGCCACCGGCTACATCTGGCTACCGGCCGGGATCACCGTCAGTGCCTTGTTGTTGACACCGACCGCGCGCTGGTTTCCATTGCTGGTGTTGTTGTTCGCCGCGCAGATTCTTCTGGGTTGGCTGGAGCATCGCGAACTCTGGCGCATGGCTTTGTTCTGCCTGGATGAAATCGGCGTCGCAGCGGTGGCGGTGTGGTTGGTCAGGCGCGCGCCTTTCCCGATGGAAGGACTCTTTTTCGTTCGCGGCCTGCTGATGGTCGGGGTCGGTGCCAGCGTCGTCAGCGGCCTGTTTGGGGCGGCCTGGTTCGCTGCGACGCAGGGTACGCCATTCTGGCCAACGTTGCGCGTGTGGGCGCTGTCCGACCTGGTCGGCATCCTGATCATGACGCCGGTGCTGGCGAGCTGGTCGCAGTTCCGGGCCACGCGTTCGGGCGGGATTGCGCGCACCGAATTCCTGCTGGGCCTGGCGTCCTTCATCGCCGTCATTGCGACCGCTTATCTTGCGTTCGACAGCGAGCTTGACCGCATCGTTTTCGACATCGATTTTTCAACGACGTATCTGCCGCTGTTTTTCATCGCGCTGGTCGCCCTGTTGTGGGGCGGTCGCGGCGGCGCCTTGTCGGTCGCGGTCTTGTCCCTGATGGCGTTCGTCTACAATTCGCTGGGACGCGGACCGTTCGTCGAACTGGTCCGGCTGAACTCCAGCAATGCTCTGCTTGAGTTGCAGATCTATCTGGCGGTGGCGTCGCTGCTGTCGTTGCTGATCAGCGCATTGAAGACCACGCGCGAGCAACTGCATGACGACGTCGCGCGCTGGAAGAGCAATGTCGAGCTGGCGCTGACCGTGAGTCGGCAACTCGTGTACAGCATCGATCCCGACAAGAAGACCCTCGCCTGGAGCGGCGACGTACAAAGTTTGCTTGGTCTTTCGCCGAACAAACTTGCAACCCTGGATCAGGTATTGAAGCTGGTGCACCCCCTGGATCAGCATCGCTTGCGTCAGCGTTGGCTGGAAGAAGAGGGCGGCGACAGCGAAGAAGTGCGCGAGGACATGCCGTTCCGCTTGCTGCTGGCTGACGGAAAAATCATCGGCGCGATCGACATGAGCCGCAGTTTGCGCGATCCCGACGGTAGCCTCGTGATGGTCGCCGGCACCTGGCATTTCAACGGTGCAGATCTCGCCCAGGGCCGGGGCGAAAAATGACAGCCCGCGTTGGCGTCATCATGATTCACGGCTTGGGCGGCACGCAATACGATTTGGGCTCGATGCACAAAATCCTGCAAAAAGCCGGCGCCGATACTCATGCCGTTACCTTGCCCGGACATGGGACCAGGCCGGAGGATCTGATTCCGATCCGGGCCGAGCAATGGATAGACCTGCTCGTCGCGCAGTATCGCGAATTGCAGCCGCAGTACGAGCAATTGCATGTCATGGGCATGTGCATGGGGTCATTGCTGGCGCTGATTCTGTGCGAGCGGGTCGGGCATACGGCGAAACAGGGCAAGCTCGTCACGCTGGCGCCGCCGATCTACATCGATGGCTGGTCGACGCCCTGGTATGCCAATTTGCGCAGACTGTTCTATCTGATCCCGGGCGTCGCCTCGCGCATGAAGGTGGAAGAGGGCGAGCCTTACGGTATCAAAAACACGCTGGTGCGTGCCGTCGTCAAGGCCAAATTCGAGCGCGGCGACAATTTCCACTATCGCTGGGTGCCGATGGCGTGCATCCGCCAGGTCGATCGCCTGCGCAGCTGGGCCACTGCCGGCGCGAAGAACATCAAGGCGCCGACGCTGATCGTCCATGCGCGGGAGGATGAGCTCACCAGTTTGCGTTCGGCGGAATACCTGCAGGCCGCGATTCCAGATGCGCGCACCGTGGTGCTGGAGAACAGCTACCACATGATCTGCGTCGACAACGACCGCGACCAGGTGGCCAACAGCGTACTGGAATTCTTCGGCTTCCCGCCGCTGCCGGAGCGCGTACGCCGGCAGCGTGGCACGGCCGCCTGAGACATATCAGAACACGCGTCCGAGCTGCAGGTAGACGTTCCACACGCCCTGGTCGCCCAGCGCGGCGCCGAAGTACAGCGGCCCGACCGGACTGCTGCCGCCGAGGAACAGGCTGATGCTCTTTTTGTACGGACCGTCGCCCATGGCGCTGCGCGACTGCCAGACGTTGCCGGCTTCCAGGCTGGTGCCGAGCACCGGATTGCGCAAGCCCGGTACGGCGAATTCATTGAGATCGCGCAAGTAGGTCAGCCTGCTGTAGAGCAGATAATTCCCATAGAACTGGTCGGCTGCATACGCCGACAAGCGCTGGAATCCACCCAGGAAAAAGCCCGGTCCCGCGCTGTTGGACGACAGGTTGCTGGCCGCTTCCAGCGCCACGTTGACGGTGTTGCGATCGTGGCTGAAGGCCCACAGGCTCTTGACCTGGGCGTCGCTGTAGCGATCGTCGTCCTTGCCGAAGCCGCGATGTGCTTCGGCGAACAGGTAGTAGCCCTTGCGCGGGAACAGCGGATCGTCGAGCTGATCGATGGTCAATCGTGCGCGCGCCACCGGCTGGTTGCTTTGCGCGGTGCCGTATAACGAACCGAAAGCCGGATCTGACAGGTTGTAGGACGGCGTGTATTTGTTGTGCTGATAGTTGACGCCCAGCCGCACTTCGCCCAGCCGCGCCAGCGGCATGCCAAGGTCGACGCCGGCGGTGTAGGTATCGATGCGGTATTGCGTCAACGGCGAAGCCTTGCCGTCGCTGCCGTCGGGGTAGATGTCCACGTAGCGGCGGTTCAAGTCGACATACGGCGACAGGTACATGCCAGTGGTGCCGAACACCGGCTGGCGCAGTTCGCTGTGCAGGCTGGCGCGGTTGTTGCCGAGCACCAGGTCGTTGCGCCATTCGAGGCCGCTCTGGTTGATCCAGGGATAGCGATGGCCGATCTGCAGGTTGACGCCGCCGCGACCGTTGAAGTTGTTTGACAGGCCAAGTCCGAACAGCAGGTATTGCGGTCCCCAGGATTTTTCCTCGGCGTCGATCAGCAGCACATTGCGACCGTCTTTCTCGACGATCTCCTGCGTCAGCGCGTTGAAGTCGCCGTTGGTCGCCAGTTGCGACAATTGCTGGTTGATCTTGTCGGCGTCGTAGACATCGCCTTCCTTCACGCTGAGCCGGCTGCGCACGTACGCGGCAGGAATTCGTCCCGTGGTCTTGATTTCGATTGCATCGACGCGGGTGTCCCGCGCCAGCGCCGGACCGCTTTGGCGCGCAGCCAGATAAGCCTGCCACGCGGCCGGCGGCAGCGACAGTTCGGTGAGGCGGGCGCTCTGCGTCTGCGCCGCATTCCAGCCCGCGTTGACCCCGTCCTTGCCGCGCGCAAAGTCGGTGAAGGACATGCCGGTCAGTTCCGGTTCGATCAGCACGTCGCTCTTGCCGAGCAAGGCCTTCTGCGCCTTGACGTTTTGCTGGATCAGGATGCCCACCATCTGCTGCGCGACGGCGGTGGGTGATTGCAGATTGGCGGGGTCCTGCAAGGGGGTGGCGATGTTGACCGCGATGATGACGTCGGCGCCCATGTCGCGCGCTTCCTGCACCGGCAGGTTGCTGACCAGGCCGCCGTCGACCAGCGTGCGGCCGTCGATCGCATAGGGCGCGAACAGACCCGGCACGGCCATGCTGGCGCGCATGGCGCGCGGCAACGAGCCATGCTCAAGGATGACTTCGGTGCCCTTGCCAAGATCGGTGGCGACGGCGCGAAACGGAATCGGCAGATGGTCAAAGGAAATGTTGGCCGGCAACTGCGCCGTCCAGTTCTGCAACAAGGTCAGCAGATTGTTTCCCTGCACCAGGCCGGGCGCCAGCTTGAGCTTGCCGTCGTCGTAACCGGCGGCAATCGAGATCGGATACTGGAAGTCGTCTTCACGCTGCGATTGCGGCAGCTTGGCGCGTTCATTGCGGTCAAAGGCGATGTCGCTGAGGTTGGTCTGCGACAGCCGGTTTTCCAGGTCTTCGGCCGAAATCCCGGTGGCGTACAGGCCGCCGACCAGCGCGCCCATGCTGGTCGCGGCGATGTAGTCGACCGGCACGTGCAGCTTCTCCAGATATTGCAGTACGCCCAGATGCGCATAACCGCGCGCGCCGCCGCCGGACAGGACCAGGCCGATGCGCGGGCGCGGCTTGGCGGCGATTCCAGGATCGGTATCTGCCGCCGACGCAGATGCGGTAGTGGTGAGGAAGGCAACTCCCGCCAGCAGGCAGAGCACGCGAAGGGGGAGAAGGTCGGCGGGGCGTGTCACGATGTAGGGGCGAAGATTGGCGAAGGCTCTAGTGTAAATCGGGCCGTACCGGACAAGCAACGCAACGCAGCGCAGCGCAGCGCCTTCAGACAGCCTTCATTCTCGAAGGATGCACCGGTGAAGCAACACCACCAGCGAGTTTTTACTGGTAATAGCCACCGACCGGTGGTGAGGCCAGCATGGTTTTCACTTCATCAATGCTTTCGCGTGGCACATGCTGAAGCGACTGATGATGGGCGTCGATGCTGTCCCAGACTTCGATGATCACCATGCGTGCCGGGATGGTCTGGTCCTGCAGCAACTGGCAGGACTGGCAACCGGACGAGGCGCGGATGGTCGGCAACAGGGCGGTCAGGAATTTCTTCAGCGCGTCGACCTTGTCGGCGAGCGCGCGGAATGTGTTGATACGTGTAATGCTCATCGTTTCCTCCCAGGGCAGGTTGCATTCAATGACGCAGCGATCTTGTTGTTGCTTGTTGTTGCTTGTTGTTGCTTGTCTTTGCTTGTCATGGCGGTTCCTGCGGCCATTATGAACCGAATCGCTCAACTTCTCATTTTTGCGGCGACAGCACCGTCGGCAAGGCTTTCGCCAGGGTGTCCGGATAGTCGAGGCTGTAATGCAGGCCGCGGCTTTCCTTGCGCGCCAATGCGCTATTGACGATCAGCGAGGCGACTTCGACCAGGTTGCGCAGCTCCAGCAGGTCGCGCGTGATGCGGAAGTTGGCATAGTACTCGTCGATCTCTTCACGCAGCAAACGGATACGGTGCTGCGCGCGCTCGAGACGCTTGTTGGTGCGCACGATGCTGACGTAATTCCACATGAAGCGGCGCAGCTCGTCCCAGTTGTGCGAGATCACGACTTCTTCATCGGCGTTGGTAACGCGGCTCTCGTCCCAGGCCGGCAAGGCGATCTCGGGCGCTGTGGCCTGCTGTTCAATGAATTGTGCGGCGGCGCGGCCGAGCACCAGGCATTCCAGCAACGAGTTGCTGGCCAGGCGGTTGGCGCCGTGCAGGCCGGTGTAGGCGGTTTCGCCGACGGCATACAGCCCAGGCAGGTCGGTACGGCCGGCCATGTCCGTGACCACGCCGCCGCAAGTGTAATGCGCCGCCGGCACGACCGGAATCGGTTGTTTGGTGATGTCGATGCCGAACTCCAGGCAGCGCGCCTGGATGGTCGGGAAATGTTCCTTGATGAACTCCGGCGGCTGGTGGCTGATGTCGAGGTCGACATGGTCTAGGCCGCGCTTCTTCATTTCAAAGTCGATGCTGCGCGCCACGATGTCGCGCGGCGCCAGTTCGGCGCGCGCGTCGTGTTCCGGCATGAAGCGCGTGCCGGCAGCGACGCCTGCCGAGGCAGGCAGCTTGAGCAGAGCGCCTTCCCCGCGCAGGGCCTCGCTGATCAGGAAAGACTTGGCGTACGGGTGGTACAGGCAAGTCGGATGGAACTGGATGAACTCCATGTTGGCCACGCGGCAGCCGGCGCGTGACGCCATCGCGATGCCGTCGCCGGTGGCGGAGTCCGGGTTCGATGTGTACAGGTAGACCTTGCCGGCGCCGCCGGTGGCCAGCACGGTATGGTCGGCGGCGATGGTGACGACCTTGCCTTGCTTGATGTCCTGCACGTAGACGCCGACGCAGCGTGGCGTGCCTTTGGCGGAGGGATCGAGCTTCTTCGTGGTGATGACGTCAATGGCGCAGTGATGTTCCAGCAAAGTGATGTTTGGATGTGAGCGCACACGTTGTTCCAGCGTTACCTGCACGGCATGGCCGGTGGCGTCGGCGGCGTGGATGATGCGGCGCTGGCTGTGGCCGCCTTCGCGGGTCAGGTGATAGCCCAGTTCGGCGCTGGCGTCGCGCGTGAAGGGCACGCCCTGTTCGATCAGCCATTCGATCGCTTCGCGGCCGTGCTCGACGATGAAGCGCGTGGACGCTTCGTCGCACAGGCCGGCGCCGGCGATCAGCGTGTCGTCGATATGCTGGTCATGGCTGTCGCCCGAGTCGAGCACCGCAGCGATGCCGCCCTGCGCCCAGTTGCTGGCGCCGTCGAGCAGTTCGCCCTTGGAAACTACGACCACGTTTTTCTTTTCGGCAAGGTGCAGGGCGACGGACAAACCGGCAAGTCCGCTGCCGATGATGGCGACATCGAATTTCATGAGGGCTGACGAAGATGTTGAAGGGAATGCACGATTATATCCGGCAATCGTGTGAGGCCAGGTCAGCGGGGAATACGAGGGGGAGAGGGTAAAACGAGTGTAACGA
Organism: Herbaspirillum sp. NPDC101396; assembly: GCF_044767365.1. Taxonomy (NCBI): domain Bacteria; kingdom Pseudomonadati; phylum Pseudomonadota; class Betaproteobacteria; order Burkholderiales; family Oxalobacteraceae; genus Herbaspirillum; species Herbaspirillum sp. NPDC101396. The sequence goes on from NZ_JBIWNT010000001.1 coordinate 300,756, forward strand.
GGGAAGGCATGCATCGCTGCGCGGATAAGGCAGCGATGCGGTGCAGCTGAAACAGATCAGGAGGTCTTGACCGGCTTGACCTTGGCGGCGGCTTGCTTGGCGCGGATGCGGGCGTCGCTGACGTTGTCGGCGGCGGCCAGGGCCACGCCCATGCGGCGGCGTTCAAACGATTCCGGCTTGCCGAACAGGCGGATGTCGGCGCCCGGGATGCGCAGTGCGTCGGCCACGCCTTCGAAGGCGATCGCCTTGGCGTCATGCTGGCCGTAGATCACGGCGGACGCGCCCGGCGTGCGCAGCGCGACGTTGACCGGCAGGCCGAGGATGGCCTTGGCGTGCAATTCGAATTCGCTCTGGACTTGGGTGACCATGGTGACCATGCCGGTGTCATGCGGTCGCGGGCTGACTTCCGAGAACCAGACCATCTCGCCCTTGACGAACAGTTCGACGCCGAACAAGCCCAGGCCGCCGAGGTTTTCAGTGACCTTGCGGGCGATGTCGCGCGCCTTGTCGAGTGCGGCCGGATGCATGGGATGCGGTTGCCAGGATTCGACGTAATCACCCTTGACCTGCACGTGGCCGATCGGATCGCAGAAGCTGGTGACGGTGTCGCCGTTTTCGTTGAGCGAGCGCACGGTCAGCAGGGTGATTTCGTAGTCGAAATCGATGAAGCCTTCCACGATCACGCGACCGGAGTCGACGCGGCCGCCGGCAGCAGCGTAGTTCCAGGCTGCTTCCACTTCAGCGGCGCTGTCGATCTTCGACTGACCCTTGCCCGAAGACGACATGACCGGCTTGATCACGCACGGGAAACCGATTTGTTCGGTGGCGGCCTTCAGCTCTTCCAGGCTGTCGGCGAAACGGTAAGGCGAAGTCGCCAGGCCCAGCGTTTCACCGGCCAGGCGGCGGATGCCTTCGCGGTTCATGGTCAGCCAGGCGGCGCGGGCGGTCGGGATGACGCGCGCCTTGCCGGCTTTTTCCAGCTCGACCAGGGTCTCGGTGGCGATGGCTTCGATTTCAGGCACGACCAGGTCGGGTTGTTCCTGAGCGATCAGCGCGGCCAGCGCGGCGCCGTCGGTCATGTTGATGACATGTGAGCGGTGCGCGACCTGATGGCCTGGCGCATCGGCGTAACGGTCCACGGCAATCACTTCCACGCCCAGGCGCTGCAGGGCGATGATCACTTCTTTGCCGAGTTCGCCGGAACCGAGCAGCATGACTTTGGTGGCGGAAGGAGAAAGCGGGGTGCCGAGGCGAACGGGAGTCTTCATTGGATAAATGCAGAAAAGAAAGGATGGGAAAGTCGGGGAATCGCGCGACGATACCAAATCTTGGGGTTTTTGGACAGCCAAAGTTGGCGATTGAGAGGGCGATGTCGAATAGTCTGATATTGCATGTGTTTCCAATTTGTCAATTTTTTACGTTGATGCTTGATTGAGGTCGCTGCAGAAGAAATCTGAAAAATGACAGGTATCGCTTGCGGTCACGGCTAATGGGCGTTTGTTTCTGGTTCAATCGATGGCCTTGTCAGATGGATAAACGTTCTCCCTCAACAATGCATCTGATACGACGCGCATCGGCCAGCCAATCGTCACGCCTGATTTTTCAATTCCAGCTCTGAAAAACTTTACTAAATGGAAGGAATAAATACGGTGACTGAACTACAGCTGTATCTCGTTCTGGTCGGAATAATTTCGATTGCTTTTTCTATCGTTATTTCGAGAACAAAGTACATCCGATCCCAACCTCCGCACACAGCTGGACAAGAACTATTTCCCTGTGCATAGCCATAGGTTTGGGATGTTCTACGGCTTTACTGCGCTGGCTAAAAATCATTTGAGAGACAACCTGATATGAATCTCCGCGATAAAAATCAATGGTACGTAGCTGGTCTGACTATTCTGCCGATGTTGCTGGTCAATCCGCTGTTTGAATGGGGAGGGCTTCCCGGTCCGTTCTTCGGTCCGGCCGAGGGAAGTGGCTTCGGCAGAATTTTCATATTTATTACCTCAAGTTGGGGAATCCGAGATGCTCTGAACGGCATGCTTGAAATCAGCGTTGGAAAGCTGTTTCCCGCTTTGATTTATAAATCGCCACCCGTTGAGATGTGACATGAGTATGAACACCCTGCCAAAGAAAAAAGAACTTCTGGAAAGCCAGCGTTGGTTCCAGCTCATCGTTGCGCTGGCCGGCTATAGCGTGGCTGCCGCAATGGGTTATCTGGTGTCCCGGCATCTTGATTCATCTACAGAACCAATCGGGGTCATGCTCGTGCTGCTGTCGACATGGGCTGGTTTGGGATTGTGTCGCTTGTTGACGATGTTCGTTCCGTTGTTGCTGGTGAAGCTGTGGCCTTGGCTGGATGAATGACGGATCGTAAGCGATATTGATAAATTCTTGGGAGTTGAAAGTATGAATACAGGACTTGTAGCATGACAGGGCGTGAAGCCGGCGCAGTGGGTTGCAGTGTGAAACGTTTATCTAAAATATTTTTTATGGGAATCGTCTTGAGCATCCAAGGAATGGTAGGTGCAGCAGCGGAGGACGAGTGGCGAGTGACAAGCCAGGCAGATCTGCAGTTCATGCATGAAACCATAGCGATTGCGCACCCCGGTGTCTTAGACAAGCAGGACGTTACTTTTCAGAACTGGTTTCGCGATGGATATGAAGAGGCGCGACTTCTGCTTTCCCAAGCCAGGACGAAGAGGCAAGCGGAAGCGGCATTGCAGTATTACGCAGCGGGTTACGAGGATGGCCATCCGGGTGTATGGCGGTCTCATAAAGAAAAAACGAAGAAAAGCGACTGGGCCGGCTGGATCATGCAAAAGAGAGGCGCGGACTTTGTTGTGACAGAGCGATCGGAAAACTGGCCAGCTGCTGTGCCTTTTGTTGGCACGAAAGTCATTAGTTGCGACGGTGTACCCGTCGAGGACTACATCAGGAAGACCATCGCTCCTTTTACTGATCGTCGTGATCTCGATGCGTCGTGGCAGCGTAATGCGATCAAGGTAACGTTGGATTCATCGGCCGAATCTCCCGTTTGGAGCGAGACGAGAGCGCGTGAATGCTTGATTGAACTCGACAATGGCCGTCGTCGCTCTTTTCCTCTTTATTGGCAACCATATGATGAAAGCAAGATCCAGACTGAGCGACGATATACGCGCAGATATTATTCTCAAGAAATGCATTCACTAGGTGACGACATCTATTGGATTCAGGCATCTGATTTTCAATTGAACGAAGCGAGCAACCGCCTGCTGGAAGAGATGTTGTCACATATTCGTCAGCTCCATCATGCGAAGCTGGTTGTGTTGGATACACGTGGTAACAATGGCGGCAGCAGTTTTGTGGGTTATCGCATACTTAAAGCGTTGTTGAAGCACGGCATGCCGGAGGACAACAATAACGCTCACGCGGATTTTCGGGTTTCCGATTTGGCGATTGATTATTTCGGTAAGGTGTTGGCCGAAATTCCCAAGAGTCACGGTGAATCGCGTGCCGAATATATTTTTGTAAAAGAGCAGCGTGACGGCCTAGTATCGGCAAGAAAAATGGGGAAGGAATGGTTTCGCCAAACAGAATTCAATGAGGCGGAAATTTCTGAGGAAGGGCCAGCATTCGGAGGCAGATTGGTGCTTTTGACAGATAACGGGTGCGGTAGCGCATGCCTGGACTTTGCCGATATGGTGTTTCAGGTTCCCGGAGTAATGCATATGGGGCTACCTACGAGCGGCGATACGAATTATATGGAAGTCATGCCGTTGCGAACACCGAGCGGGCTGAACATGTGGTTGCCTCTCAAAGTTTGGCGCAATCGCCCTCGCGGTAGCAATCAGTTTTATGCACCTCAATATCTCTTTGACGGCGATATTCACGATACGCCTGCCGTTCAGGAGTGGGTTCTGAAAACTATAGGGGGGGATGAATCGAGGTCGACAAATGGAAAATGAAAAGATCAAGCAAGGTGGCGGGAAGCTCGGCGAAAGAATGAAATGGAAAAATTGACATGTCAGATAACGGCCTGCCTCGCGCATATATTGCTAGCCTCGGGAGAAGAGAAAACCCGCAATTTTCAACATTGGAAAAGCGTACCGGAAAAAACAACCCCGTTCGGCCGGATCAATTCGTCCGCATCTTTGAAGCCTGTGTTGACGGCGCTGTTTATTCTCTGACATACGTACCGCCGGGTTCTGACTATTCTTCTTCTCAGGAAAACGAATGCCAGTTACAAGTGAACGTACGATCTGATGCGTTTCCGGGTAATGGCTCAGAAGTGATGAGTGGCGATCCGGTTGCTGCAGTAATCAAACTCAAGGATGGATGTCTACCGCAATTGGAACATTGGGCTGAGCAGCTTGCCCTGATGACTCTGGAAGCCAAAGAATCGATTCGGCGTGAGCGCGTGATATGTGAGACTTGGTTTTCTTTTACGCTTGGAACATCAATCTATCTGTTTGCGTATATGCAGCCTTGTCATTTTCTTCCCGAGCCGGAAAACGGATCGCTCCCGCTTGAGATCGACGCGATCCACGGAAAATTTAAACAGACCTGGGACAAGACCATCAAGATCCCGGTGCGTCTGCTAGCGTAAGCCCGTCTATCTTGCATTCCGCTCAAGACCAGTTCGAAATTTCCATCCTCAACATCCCCCCACTCAAACTCTTCCCATGCGCATCCAGCGCCAGCGAGCGTGTCACGCCGCCGCCCAGTGCGTGCTGCATGACGAAGTTGAGTGCGCCCAGGTGCGGCAGCGTGTAACGGACCACCTCGCCTTGCACGACGCCGGCGAAATGTGCCTTGACGCGTTCCGGGGTCAGGTGTTTTTCCAGCAGCGCGTAGTCCTTGAGGTCGTAGGCGATGACGGAGATGTTGGATATGTCGCCCTTGTCGCCGGCGCGCGAATGCGCGATGTCTCGCAGCAGCATCTCAGTTCTCCTCGAAATGGATAGCCGGCGCGACCAGTTCGCGCGGCAGCAGCATCGACAACACGGCGATGACTTCGCGCGCCGATTTGGTGGCGCCGCCCCCGCCGGCCGGGCCGCAGGTATAGAGCGTTTCGACTTCATTGCCGATGCGTACGGCTTCGCGCAGGCTGGCGGTTCTGCCGGTGACGCGGGCGCGCACTTCGTAGGGTTCGTTGGCGGCGGAAGAGAGTTGCGCGCCGTGGATGGCGTTGACGCCTATGAGGTCGTAGCGCACTTCATCGATTTGCACGCCGGTGATGGCGAATCGCTCTCGGACAATGTCCAGCGCCAGCTGGCCGCGTGCTTGGGCGCCGGGGCCGGCGTAGGAGATCTGGCCTTCGCCGACGTAGCTGTCGAGGTAGCCGAGCGTGGTCTTTAGCGTGGCGGGACGTGCGCGGCCGTTGCCGCCGCTGATGGCGACGCGGTCGGGGCCGGTTTCGGTGATGATGACTTGCGAGAAATCGGCGATCACGTCGGGCGTGAAGTAGCTGCGCGGATCGTGGATTTCGTACAGCAGTTGTTCCTTGCAGGTGGCGGCGGTGACCTGTCCGCCGGAGCCTGCGACCTTGGTGATGACGGCGCTGCCGTCGGCGGCAACTTCGGCGATGGGGAAACCGAGACGTGCGAGATCCTTGACGTCCTTCTTGCCGGGATCGGCGAAGTAACCGCCGGTAACCTGGCCCGCGCATTCTAGCAGATGGCCGACCAGCGTGCCCTGGCCGAGTGTTTTCCAGTCGTCGGCAGCCCAGCCGAATTCATGGATCAGCGGGCCCAGCACCAAGGCCGGATCGGCGATACGCCCGGTGATGACGACATCGGCGCCGGCCTTGAGTGCGTCGACAATCGGCTGCGCGCCGAGGTAGGCGTTGGCGGAGATCAGCTTGTCGCCCAGGGATTTGACGGGCAGGCCGTTGTCTTCGATGCGGTAGTCGCCGTCGAGCAACACATCCAGCACGTCGTCGCCGGTGATGGCGGCGATCTTCAGGTGGGGCAGGCCGAGTGCGAGGGCGATTTCGCGCGTCTTCTTCGCTGCCGCGAGCGGATTGGCGGCGCCCATGTTGGTGACGATCTTGACGCCTTTGTCGGCGCACAGTTTCAGCACGGCCTGCATGCGCTCGGCCAGCAGCGGGTCGTAGCCTTTTTGCGGATCGGCACGGCGCGCTTGTTGGCCGATGGCGATGGTGCGTTCGGCCAGGCATTCGAAGATCAGATAATCGAGTTCGCCTTTTTCGGCGAGTTCGACGGCAGGTTCGATGCGGTCGCCGGAATAGCCGGCGCCTGCGCCTATGCGGATAGTTTTCATATCAGGCCTTTACAGCAGCGGGAACAATCCGAGCAGCACGCAAGCGATCGTCATGACCACCGAGGCGCCGAACAGGAAAGGAATCGTGTACTTCTGATGATCAGCCAGCTCGATGCCGGCCAGGCCGCACACCAGGAAGGTCGCCGGCGTCAGCGGACTGACCGGGAAGCCGGTGGTCATCTGACCCAGCAGCGCGGCCTGCGCCACCTGGATCGACGGCACGCCCAGCAGATGGCTGACTTCAGCGATTACCGGCAGCACGCCGAAGTAGAACGAGTCGGGATCGAACAGCAGGCTCAGCGGCATCGACAGCAGGCCGAGCACGACCGGGATGTGCGACGCCATGGATGGCGGCACGAAGCCGACCGCCATCTTGGCCATGGCCGTGAGCATGCCGGACTTGGTCATGATGCCGGTGAACACGCCGGCGGCGAACAGGATACTGGCCATCAGCAGCGCCGCCTTGGCGTGGGCATCGATGCGGGCGCGTTGCATGGCGACGTCGGGATAGTTGACCATCAGCGCCAGCACCACGCCGATCATGAACATCACGACCGGATCGACTTTGCCGCTGATCATCACGCCCAGCACGAAGACGGTCAGCACGATGTTGATCCAGAAATTGCGCGGGCGGCGGATCTTCTTTTCTTCTTCGGTCAGCACGTGCTGCTGCACCACGCCGGCGGCGGCGCCGCTGCTCAGGCCGAGTCGTTTTTCTTCTTTCAGGCCGAGCAGGTAGGAGGCGATGAAGACGAACGCCAGCCCGACCAGCTGTACCGGGATCAGCGGGGTGAAGATATCGCTCACGGGAATGTGCAGTGCAGCGGAGGCGCGGATCATCGGGCCGGTCCACGGCAGGAAGTTGACGCCGGCCGCCATCGAGGCCACGCAGGCCAGGATGCGTTTGTCGATGCCCAGGCGCGTGTACAGCGGCAGCATGGCCGGGATGGTGATCAGGAAGGTCACCGCACCCGAGCCGTCCAGATGGATCAGCAGCGCCAGCAGGGCGGTGCCGGGCACGATGCGGCTGGGGCGGCTGCCGACGGTGCGCAGGATGCGGGTGATGATGGGGTCGAGCATGCCGGCGTCGGTGACGATGCCGAAGAACAGGATGGCGAACACGAACATGCCGGCCACCGGCGCAATCGAGGTGACTCCGGAGACGATGAACTTCGACGTCTGCATGCCGAAGCCGCCGATCAGTGCGGCGGCGATCGGGATGGCGATCAGCGCCACCAGCGGCGACATCTTCTTGGTGAGGATGGCCGTGAAGAGCAAAACGATCGTGATAAAGCCGAGCAGGGCAAGCATGCGTGTCTCCGGTGTTTTTGTTGGAGGAATACCGTCGCCGGTTTCCATTGATTCTTGTTGGTGGGGCGAGTGTAGGCGGCGGGCAATTTTGTTGTAAAGTTCATTTTTCCGATTGATTAATCGGTTTCATGAATGAATCGATATGCAAACGAATATCTCCACCAGGCTGCTGCAGGGCTTCCTTGCGCTCAACGACTGCCGGCACTTCGGCCACGCGGCAGAGCGCTGCCACGTGTCGCAGTCGGCGTTCAGCGTGATGATCCAGAAACTCGAAGCCGCTGCCGGCGCGAAGTTGTTCGAACGCGATACGCGCAACGTCACGCTGACGCCGGAGGGCGAATTGTTCGTCGAAGTGGCGCGCCAGCTGATGGCCGATATCGATGCAGCGTTCTCCAACATGAGCGACTACGTTGCGCGCCGCAAGGGCAAGGTCTCCATCGCCGCCTTGCCGTCGCTGGCGGCGGGCTGGCTGCCGCCGGTGATCGCGGCGTACCGCATCCAATATCCGGGGGTGACGGTGGAGCTGTTCGACGCGCTTTCAGATCATTGCCTGAATTACCTGCGCCAGGGCAAGGCTGATATTGCGCTGACCGCCCCGGGACCGAACCTGATGGAGTTCGATACCCAACCGCTGTGCGAGGATCCGTTTTACCTGGTGTGCCGGCGTGACCACAAGCTGGCGAAAAAGCGCGTGATCCGGATTCCGCAACTGGCAGGCTGTGAATTGATCCATCTGGCGCGCTCGACCAGCGTGCGCCAGCACCTCGATGCGCTGCTGCAGCCGGTCGGCGTGGTCAATACGGGACTGGAGGTGGAGCATCTGGCGACGGTCGCCGGACTGATCGAAAGCGGGCTGGGCGTGAGCCTGGTGCCGGAGCTGACGCTGTTCCAGTTCCGTCATCCGAACCTGGTGGCGATTCCCTTGAATGCGCCCGATCTGGTGCGGCCGCTGCTGATCGTCAAGGCCAAGGAACGCAGCCTGTCGATTGCCGCGCAAGGCTTGCTGGAACTGATACAAGAAAAAAGCCGGTCAGGATTTGCACCCTGACCGGCTCGACGTACTCTCTCACTTGTATTTCCAGACTTCTGCAAGCGAGGGAGCCGTCCGGCTTCCCCCTCTTGATGCTTTTAGTACTCTTCGGCGTTGATGTTGTTGTCTTTCGACTCTTTGACGAAGAGCAGACCGATGACGAAAGTCGCCAGCGCGATCACGATCGGATACCACAGACCGTAGTAGATGTCGCCCTTGTACGCCACCAGCGCGAAGGCCGTGGTAGGCAGCAGGCCGCCGAACCAGCCGTTACCGATGTGGTAAGGCATGGACATCGAGGTGTAGCGGATGCGGGTCGGGAACATTTCCACCAGTGCGGCAGCGACCGGACCGTAGACCATGGTCACGTAGAGCACCAGGATGAACAGCAGCAGCAGAACCATCGGCTTGTTCATCTGATCAGGATCGGCCTTGGTCGGGTAACCGGCTGCCTTGATGTCGTCAGCCAGTTCCTTGGAGAATGCCTTGTCCTTCGCTGCAGCATCTTCCTTGGACAGACCTGAGGCGTCATACGAAGTGAGGACCTTGTCGCCGATCTTGATGGTAGCGACGGAGCCCGGGGCGCCAACCACGTTTTCGTAGTTCACCGAAGCGGCGGACAGCTTGGCCTTGGCGATGTCGCAAGACGAAGTGAACTTCTTGGTGCCGGTCGGGTTGAACTGGAATTGGCAGGTTGCAGGATCGGCTGTGACGATCACAGGCGCTTTTTTCAGGGCTGCTTCCAGCGCTGGATTGGCGTAGTGGGTCAGGCCTTGGAAGATCGGGAAGTAGGTCAGTGCAGCGATCAGGCAGCCGCCGAGGATGATGGGTTTGCGGCCGATCTTGTCGGACAGCGAACCGAACACCAGGAAGAACGGTGTTGCCAGCAGCAGCGCCAGCGCGATCAGGATGTTGGCCAGGGGACCGTCGACCTTCAGCGTTTGCGTCAGGAAGAACAGCGAGTAGAACTGACCTGCGTACCAGACCACGGCTTGGCCGGCTGTCATACCGATCAGCGCCAGGATGACCAGCTTCAGGTTCTTCCACTTGCCGAATGCTTCGGTCAGCGGGGCCTTCGACAGCTTGCCTTCGGATTTCATCTTCAGGAAGGCCGGCGACTCATTCATCGACAGGCGGATCCAGACGGAAATGCCCAGCAGGATGATCGAGACCAGGAACGGAATGCGCCATCCCCAATCGGCAAATGCAGCTTCGCCGACGGCGGTGCGCACGCCCAGGATCACCAGCAGCGACAGGAACAGACCCAGCGTCGCTGTGGTTTGAATCCATGCAGTGAACGAACCGCGTTTGCCTTCCGGCGCGTGCTCGGCGACATAAGTCGCTGCGCCGCCGTACTCGCCACCCAATGCCAGACCTTGCAGAATGCGCAGGATGATCAGGATGATCGGCGCAGCAATGCCGATGGAGTTGTAATTCGGCAGGATGCCGACGATGAAGGTGGATGCACCCATGATCAGGATGGTCACCAAGAAGGTGTATTTGCGTCCGACCAGGTCGCCCAGGCGGCCGAACACCAGCGCGCCGAACGGACGCACGATGAAGCCCGCCGCAAATGCCAGCAGCGCGAAAATGAAAGCGGTGTTTGGATCCGTACCGGCGAAGAATTGCTTGGCGATGATCGCCGCCAGCGAGCCGTACAGATAGAAGTCGTACCATTCGAACACGGTGCCCAGCGAAGAGGCAAAAATAACTTTGCGCTCTTCGGGCGTAATGGTATGCGCAGTGGAAGCTGTCGCCATGCTTGTCTCCTAGATTTATTGATGTAATTGGATGTACAAACGGGCGACCGGGACGACGCAAACTGCGCAGGCGCCATTTGTGCACGGATGGAGTGTGCGACGCGAACCTTACGCAGGACTTGCTTGAAACTTACATAAGCTTACAGAGAATTTTCCGCATTGCAGCGTAGACGGCAATGACGATCAGGCTGCCTGCTGTTGCAGGAAAACCGGTACTTTGGCGGCAGGCAGGCGGTTGATCGCCGCCAGCAGGGTGGGGTCGACGCGTACGCATTTGTGGTGGCCGCGCAGGCGCTCGCTCAGGTGCAGCAGCAATTCGGCGGAGACCTCGGCGTCGGCTTCCGCTCTGTGGGCGTTGCCGCTGAAGCGGATGCCGAGGCTGTCGGCCAGGCTCGACAGGCGGTAGCTGGACAAGCCAGGCAGCAGCCGGCGCGACAGCAGCAGCGAGCAGACCAGCTCGGAATAACCGGCCTGCAAATCAAGGCGTTCTGCCTCGGCCGTGAGGAATTTGGCGTCGAAACTGGCGTTGTGCGCTGCAAGAGCGTCGCTGCCGATGAAACGCAACAATTCCGGCAATACGCGTTCCACCGACGGCGCGGAGTCGACCATGTCTTGCGTGATGCCGGTCAGTACGGTGATTTCGTAAGGCACCTCGGCGCCGCAATTGATGAGCGACACGAAACGCTCGACCACGCGGCCGTCGACGATACGCAGCGCGGCGACTTCAGTGATGCGGGCGCCTTGCGCAGGGCTCAGGCCGGTGGTTTCGAAGTCCAGCATCACGACAGGTTGATTGATCACGGCAACGGCAATTCAAAAAGGAACGAAGGACGAATTTTAATACGGCACGGGATTTACCTCTGAAATCACCGGCAGCATCACGGGCGACCTTCGCTTATCATTACGGCTTTGCTTATTTTGCCGGGAGACTCGCCATGCTGAAACACATCGTCATGTGGAAACTGAAAGACCAGGCCGAAGGCGGCGACAAGGCGACCAACGCGCGCAAGATGAAAGAGCTGCTGGACGGCTGCAAGGATCTGGTGCCGGGCATGCTGAAGTTCGAGGCGGCGCTGGCGCAACCGGGGCTGGAAGCGACTTATGACGTGGTGCTGTATTCCGAATTCGAATCGAAAGCGGTACTGGACGCCTACCAGGATCATCCCGATCACATCGCCATCAAGCCTTTCCTCGGCGCGATTCGCGAAAGCCGCCAGTGCATGGATTACGAAGTCTGAGCGCGCACAAGACCGTTACCAATTCCGATACCGACATGAGTCATTCATTATCCGAAGTATTCACCAACGGCAATCCTTACCTGGAAAGCCTGGGCGTCGAAGTGCTGCAGTACGGCGACGGCAAGGCCAGCATGGCGTTGCTGCTGCGCCCTGAATTCATGAACAGCTGGCTGGTCGCGCAAGGCGGTATCTCGATGACGCTGATGGACGTCGCGATGGGGCTGGCGGCGCGTACAGCGATTCCGGACGCCAAGTCGTCCGCCACGGTCGACATGAGCACCAGCTTCCTGCTGCCGGCGGGAAAGGCAGGCGAAACCATCGTCGCCAAGGGCGTCGCCTACCATCGCTCGACCACCATGTGCTTTTGCGAAGCCGAGCTGTGGAACGGCGACAAGCTGGTCGCCAAGGCCATGGGCACCTTCAAGGCGATCAAGCGTCTCGACATCGCCAAGAAGCTGACGGACGAGTCGTGACCCGATATTGACATCACACCAAAAACAGAGATTCCGAACATGAGCTACAACATCAAGATCGCCGCATGGGACGTGCTGCGCGAAGACGCCGCAGTGATTCGCAATGAAGTCTTCGTCGTTGAACAAAACGTGCCGGCCGAGCTGGAAATGGACGAGATGGACGCCGTGTGCGTGCACGCCGTCGCCTATGATGCCGCCGGCGTGCCGGTGGCGACCGGCCGCCTGCTGCCGGACGGCCACATCGGCCGCATGGCGGTGCGCAAGAGCGGCCGCGGCAAAGGCATTGGCGGCAGCGTGCTGCAGGCGCTGATGGCGGCGGCGCGTGCGCGCGGCGACCGCGAGGTGGTGCTGAATGCGCAAACCCATGCAGCTTCCTTCTACGGCAGCCACGGTTTCGCCCAGGAGGGCGCCGAATTCATGGAAGCCGGTATCCCCCACATCCACATGCGCGCTGCATTGAGCTGATTCCGCCGTCGGGCAGAGCAGGGTGGGGGCGGTTCTCGTCCTCACCGTATTCCTTTCACTCCGTTTGCTTTTGTATCCGACAGGGCTGTTGCGCCGGACAATGGTGCAACGTTGTCAAAAAGGAATAAATTGTATTTTGTTGTGGTTTCCCACAATATCTAGAGGTATGCCGGTCGGGCATACTTGCGCCCGCAGCGACTCATGCCGTGTTACGCACCTTGCAATGTCGACTGCAGACAGTTTCCTAGATTTCATAATAAACGGAGAACCGCAATGGCCGCCAAAACGCCGCTTTACAGATCCCTCTACTTCCAGGTGTTGGTGGCAATCGCCATCGGCGTGCTGCTGGGCCACTTCTATCCTCAGTCGGGCGAGGCGATGAAGCCGTTCGGTGACGGTTTCATCAAGCTGATCAAGATGATCATCGCGCCGGTGATTTTCTGTACCGTCGTGCTCGGCATCGCCGGGATGGAAGACATGAAGAAGGTCGGCAAGACCGGCGGCCTGGCGCTGCTGTACTTTGAAGTGGTCAGCACTCTGGCGCTGATCGTCGGTCTGATCCTGGTCAACGTGCTGCAACCCGGCGCGGGCATGAACATCGATGCGAGCACGATCGACACCAAGAGCATCGCCGCCTACACTGCTCCGGGCAAGATGACCAGCACGACAGACTTCGTGATGAACATCATCCCGACCAGCATGTTCGATGCGTTCGCCAAGGGCGACGTGTTGCAGGTGCTGCTGATTTCGGTGCTGTTCGGTTTCGCGCTGCATAAGTTCGGCGGCCGCGGCACGCTGGTGTTCGATTTCATCGAAAAAATCTCGCACGTCCTGTTCTCGGTCGTCGGCACCATCATGAAGGCAGCTCCGATCGGCGCGTTCGGCGCAATGGCGTTCACCATCGGCAAGTACGGCGTCGGTTCGCTGCTGTCGCTGGGCAAGCTGATGGGCACGTTCTACCTGACCTGCCTGTTCTTCATCTTCGTCATTCTCGGCATCATTACGCGACTGCACGGCTTCAGCGTGTGGAAGTTTGTCAAGTACATCAAGGAAGAACTGCTGATCGTGCTGGGCACCTCGTCGTCCGAATCGGTCTTGCCGCGCATGCTGGCCAAGATGGAAAACCTGGGCGCCAAGAAGACCGTGGTCGGCCTGGTGATTCCAACCGGTTATTCGTTCAACCTGGACGGCACTGCGATTTACCTGACCATGGCGGCCGTGTTCATCGCCCAGGCGACCAATACGCCGATGACGCTGACGCAGGAACTGACCTTGCTGGCGGTGCTGCTGCTGACTTCCAAGGGCGCGGCGGGTATTACTGGCAGCGGCTTCATCGTGCTGGCGGCGACGCTGTCGGCGGTCGGCCATGTGCCGGTCGCAGGCCTGGCGCTGATCCTCGGCATCGACCGCTTCATGTCGGAAGCACGTGCACTGACCAACACCATCGGTAACGGCGTGGCGACCATCGTCGTGGCGAAATGGAGCAACGAACTCGATGAGAAGCGCCTGCATGCGCAGCTCAACAACGAGACGTCGGAAGAGGCCAACGAGCCGGAAGCGGTCCTGGATCGCACCGAAGCCAAGATCCATCATTGATGTTGTTGTCGCCCGCTGATGCGGGCGGTGCAAAAAAAGGCGGCGAGACTGGATGGTCTCGCCGCCTTTTTTATTGCCACCGGCCGCACAAAAGAAAAGACCCATAACGAATGGGGGCACGTTACGGGTCCGGGTCTCCTCGCAGCCTCTTGAGGACTGGATTTATTTATACCTATTGTGTTCCGTTTGACGTGATTAGTCATTCTGCAGTGCAGCATGGTTTTTAGGGGAGGAAGCGATGGAATGCGGGTTTGCGCGCAGCTGGACTAAAACGGCAAACAGAAAAAGCGAAAAAAAAGCCCGCGACCTGACGGTGCGGGCTTAAATCCAATTCTTTAAGGAGGAAATTGGAGGAGACAGGTGTAACTTTAATGCTCCGCACAAAAACCATCTACTTTATTTCTCAAATATCAGATATGCGTTTTGGTGATAATGCCTGCTTATTTTAACCGGAGTCCGCCTCAGCTGGGACTTTCAGGACGCTCGATTTCCGGTTTCAGCCTGAGTTTGCACGGTGATTTTTTCTGTTGCGGCTCGGTTGCGGGCGGCGACTGGCAGGACGTGACCGGATCCGAGACGTGTTCACTCAGGACCGGTTCGCCGACGATGGGCACGCGCACGACCGTGGAGGCGCGGGTGCCGTAGTCGGGCGAGCAGATGAAGATGGACGAGAGAATGCGTTCCCATTCCTGGCTCACGCCGGTGTTCGGCAGCCGGCAGTCATTGGCGCGCGTGCTGTCGCTGAGCAGTTCGAAAAAGGTTTCTTCCGGCGCGCCCTGACACAGCAGGCTGGCGAATTGCGCCTTGGCACGCGTGAGCTTGGGCCAGGGCGTGTCGAGCATGGCGTTGGACAGGCCGTAGACGCCATAGCCGAGCGGTTTGCCGTTGCGCGGGTCTTCGTCGCCCTTGTTGGAGTACCACAGCAGGGTTTCGCGATCGCCGACGACCAGGTTGAAACCGTTGTATTGGCCGGCATCGGCGCGGATATGCTCGATGTATTGTTCCGGAGTGAGCGCACCCGACAGGTAATCGGACACCAGTTTGCCGCGCGAGGGCGCATCCGGACGTTTCTCAGTCGGCGCGCGTACGTTGGTCAGTGCGGCAAAGCGGCCATGGCGCGTCACGCCAAGCCAGGTGCCGCCGGCTTGCAGGTCGCGGCCGGCGTAGATGTCGGGATGGTCTTCCCACCAGCCGGCGGCGCTGGCCGGGCGATTGTAGAACTCGTCGCGGTTGGCAGCCGCAATCAGCGGCATGCCGGGGATGACTTTCCACGCAAAAATGATCAGGCACATGGTGAAAAATCCAGGAAATATTCGGTATGACGCGGCCCGTCGATCAGTGCCGGCAAGCCGGAGCTGTTGATCGCTTCCTCGACGATGGTTTCAAAGCCGTCCGGGGTATCGAGGTAGACCTCCATCCAGGTATGCAAACCGTCCTTGTCCTGCGGCCGGCGCTTCAGTTCGGTGGCGACGTGGTGCTGCTGAGACAGGCGCGCCTGCAGCGCCACCGCCTGTTGTTCAAGCTGGTCCGATTTGCCGACAGGCACGCGGTAATAAATATAAAGATCCATCGACGGGGCTCCGGTCGCTAGTGTCGCTGGGCGCGCTTACTGCGGGTCCGTCAACTCGTACGGCAGCGTCTGCAACTGCAACGCAGGACCGTCGACGCTGCCCAGATGGATGCTGCCCGATTCAGCGGCAGCCAGCTTGATTTCCACCAGGCATGCCGAATTGCCGTTGCCGGCCGGCTCGGCGTTGACCACCATGCCGCAAGGCTGGCCCGGATCTTCGCTGGAGAACACTTCGGCGCCGGCGGCGACTTGCCCGGCGGCGACCAGCGCGAGCACGCTGCGGCGTTTCAGTTTGCCGAGGTATTGGCTGCGCGCGACGATTTCCTGTCCGGGATAGCAGCCTTTCTTGAAATTGACGCCGCCGATCAGCTCAAAATTGATCATCTGCGGCACGAACTGCTCCTGCGTCGGTTGAGTAATCGTCGGGACGCCCGCGTAGATGTCGCTCAGGCGCCAGGCTTGGGCACCGGCCGCCGTGAGTTTTTGGGTCAGCACCGGCCAGGCGGCGAGTGCCTGTTCTTCAGACGTGATCCACTGAAAACGCGGCGCACCGCGGCTGTCGGCTACGCGCAGCAGGGTGCCGTGTTCGTTGTCGGTTTTACCATAAGCTTGCGCCGGCAATTGTGGAAACCATTGCAGCAGGGCGGTCGCGGCAGCATTCCCCGCCAGACCCAGCGCCACACGCTGTTCGCTGATGTCAGCCAGCTTGGCCTTGGCCCGAAGCACGAACATCTGCAGGCGCTTCTGGATCGCCGGCTGCAGCGTGCGCGGCAGTTGCAGCACGATCTGGTTTGCATCTTTCCACATCAGGAAGGTCGCCAGCAGGCGGCCCTTGGGCGTGCAGTAGCCGGCCAGGCGGACGCTGGCGAGGTCGAGCTTTTCGACGTCGTTGGTGATCTGGTTATGCAGGAAGGATGCGGCATCGTCGCCGGTCAGCGAGATCAGGCCGAGATCGGCGAGCGGGGCGACGAAATTGTCCGGCAGCGCGGTGTCGCCGTCCGCATGGAGATGCGAGCCTTGTTGTTCCAGGAAGGTAGTCCACGCGGAGCGTGCCGGAGTCGGATCGGTCATAAATTAGGTTACTGGGCTAACAGCGATTATCATTGATGCCTCGATTATAGTGGCGCTGGAAAAAGCGCGTCGGATTGCGCCGATTTTGCCTCGACAATGAAAAAAATATTCAATACCCTCGTCCTGCTGTGTGTCCTGGCTGCCTGCGGAGCCGCCTATTGGCTGAGCCAGCCGATCATCGAAGAAGGCCAGAAACCGGTCGAATTCACCATCACCCCGGGCGCCGGCATCAACGGCGCCGCCCAGCAGATCGCCGATGCCGGCGCACCGGTCAATCCGGTGCTGTTCGCCTTGCTGGCGCGCGGCAGCGGCAAAGGCAACCGCATCAAGGCCGGCAGTTACGAGCTGAAACCGGGCGCCACGCCACTGCGACTGCTTGAGCAACTGGTGCGCGGCGAGTTCGCGCAAGAGTCGCTGACCATCATCGAGGGCTGGAATTTCCGCCAGATGCGCCAGGCCATCGCCGACCACAAGGGACTTAAGCACGACACTGCGGCGCTGTCCAATGCCGAATTGCTGGCCAGGCTGACCACTGAATTCGCTGTGCCGGAAGGCTTGTTCTTCCCCGACACCTACCTGTTCGCCAAAGGCGCCAGCGACATGCAGATTTATCGCCAGGCGTTCACGCTGATGAGCAAGCGCCTCAACGAAGCCTGGAGCAAACGCGACCTTTCCTTGCCGTACAAGACGCCTTACGACGCCCTGATCATGGCCTCCATCGTCGAGAAGGAAACCGGCCAGAAGTCGGAGCGCGGCATGGTTGCCGGGGTTTTCGTCAACCGCCTCAAGACCGGCATGCTGCTGCAGACCGACCCGACCGTGATTTACGGCATGGGCGAGCGCTACCAGGGCGTGATCCGCAAAAGCGACCTGCTGACCGACACGCCGTACAATACCTATACCCGCAAAGGCATGCCGCCGACGCCGATTGCGCTGCCCGGCGCGGCATCGTTGGCGGCCGCCATGAATCCGGACAAGACCGAAGCCTTGTACTTCGTGGCGCGCGGCGACGGCACCAGTCATTTTTCCAGCAACCTGAGCGAACATAACCAGGCGGTCAACAAGTATCAGCGTTGACCGTCCATCACGATCATCACCACCATCACGACCTCCATGGCATCTGGCAAATTCATTACTTTCGAAGGCATCGACGGCGCCGGCAAGTCGACCCACATCGCCGTTGTCGCCGACTTGCTGCGCTCACGCGGCCTGACGGTGGTGACCACACGCGAACCGGGCGGCACCGAACTGGGCGAGAGCCTTCGCGCGATGGTGCTGCATCAGAAGATGCACCTGGAAACCGAGGCGCTGCTGATGTTCGCGGGTCGTCGTGAACATCTGGCACAGGTTATCGAACCGGCGCTGGCGCGCGGCGACTGGGTGATTTCCGATCGCTTCACCGACGCCACTTTCGCCTACCAGGGTGGCGGCCGCCACCTGTCGCTCGACAAGCTCAATGCGCTTGAGCAATGGGTGCATCCGCATCTGCAGCCGGACCTCACACTGTTGTTCGACGTGCCGCTGGAAGTGGCGCGCGCGCGCCTCGATGCCGAACGCACGCTGGACAAGTTCGAGCAGGAGAAGGCCGATTTCTTCGCCGCCACGCGCGCCGAATACCTGCGCCGCGCGGCGCAATTCCCACAGCGTTTCCGCGTCATCGATTCGACCCGCGCCATCGCCGATATCCAGCAGGAAATCGCGCAGCTGCTGGACGCGGTCTGATACTCCTACCCATGACTGAACACGCATGAGCAACACCGTTTTTCCCTGGCTTGAAGACAGCTGGCTGCAACTGCAGCAGCTGCGCGCGCGCCTGCCGCACGCGATCCTGTTCTACGGACCCGAAGGCATAGGCAAGACCGATTTCGTCGAATCGTTTGCCCAATCGCTGCTGTGCGAAGACGTGCAGCCCGATGGCCACGCCTGCGGCGCCTGCGCCTCGTGCGGCTGGTTCTCGCAATACAACCATCCCGACTACCGTCGTGTGCGTCCGGAAGTCCTCGACGGCGAAGATGGCGGCGATGAGGGCGACGGCGAAGAAAAGAAAACCGCCAAGGCCAGCAAGACGCCGTCAAAAGAAATCAAGATCGACCAGATCCGCGCGCTGGCCGACTTCATGAACGTCTCCACGCATCGCTCCGGCATGCGCGTGGTGGTGCTGTATCCGGCGGAAGCGCTGAACACGCCCGCCGCCAACTCGTTGCTGAAAACGCTGGAAGAGCCGCCGCCGAACACCATGTTCCTGCTGGTGTCGAACCGGCTCGATCGCTTGCTGCCGACCATCCTGTCGCGTTGCCGTAAATTCGCACTGGCCTTGCCGTCGCACGACGCCGGTCTGGCCTGGCTCAAGCAGCAGAATGTGAAAGACGCCGATGTCTGGCTGTCGGAGCAGGGTGGGGCCCCGCTGGCGGCATTGAACGCTTCACAGGGCGACGGTCGCGAGGTCATGGATGAATTCCTGCGCTCGTTGTGCCATCCCGGCATTGATGTCGCGCTGAAGACCGCCGAACGCCTGCAAAAAACGCCGGTGGCCGAGCTGGTCGGCTGGCAGCAGCGCTGGCTGTACGATCTGTTCGCGCTGAAGTCGGGCGGACCGATTCGCTACTATCCGCGCTACAGCAAGGAGCTCGGCGCATTGAGCGGGCGCATCGACGCCGTCACCATCGCCACCGCGCTCAAGGCCGCCAACGACCGCCGCGCGATTGCAGATCATCCTTTGTCGGCGCGGCTGTTTATCGAAGAAATGCTGATCGAGTATTCTTCGCTGTTTACCTGAACCGGGCGGAGGCGCTCCGCGCGGACGCCTCCGCCACCTCCACCATACCAGTTACCATCAGTTGAAATCTGTCATGAGCACTGCATACACCCACCGCCTGGCGCGTCCGCAAGACCTGGACGCCATCGTCGCCATCTACAACAGCACCGTTGCGTCGCGCCAGGTTACCGCCGACACCGAACCAGTTTCGGTCGCCTCGCGCCAGGCATGGTTCGACGAGCACACCGCCGACAAACGCCCGCTGTGGGTTGCCGAGCGCGACGGCGAGATCATCGGCTGGCTGTCGTATTCCAATTTCTACGGCCGTCCGGCCTATGCCGGCACCGCCGAACTGTCTGTCTACCTGCACGAAAAGGCGCGCGGCCAGGGGCTTGGCCGTTACTTCCTCGAGCAGGCGATTGCCTTTGCGCCGTCAATCAAGGTGCATACGCTGCTGGGTTTCGTGTTCGGCCATAACGAGCCGAGCCTGAAGCTGTTCGAGGCATTCGCCTTCGAGCGCTGGGCCAACATGCCGCGCGTGGCGACGCTCGATGGTGTGGAGCGGGATTTGGTGATTCTGGGGAAGCGGGTCGCTTGATTCATCTGCGTTGAGATCGCCGGAAGTTGTTTTGGTCCGGGAATGGAAAAGGGAAGCCGAGGCTTCCCTTTTTGTTTGACACCGATTGTTGCAATCAGAAATCGATCGAGGCCGAGGTGATGAAGGTGCGGGGTGCGTTTTGCACCAGATAGCCGAGAGCAGAAGATCCGCCCGCTGATTCCCAGTAGCTGCGGTTTGCCAGGTTCTGGATGCCGCCACGAAGGGTTACAGCCTTGCCGCCGATGTCGGTCACGTAGCGTGCACCCACATCCAGGCGGGTCCATGCAGGAATCCCTTGGGTGTTGGCTGAATCGACATATTGTTTGGACGTGTAGATCACGCGACCGCTGACCGCCAGACCTTGTACGCCCGGGATATCCCAGTCGGCACCGACGTTAGCCATAGTTTTTGCAGAGCCGATGGCATTCTTGCCGTCATAGGTGCCATTTTGGGTACGCTTTTGCTTGGCATCCAGCAGGGTCAGGCCGGCGAGCAAATGCAAACCGCGAACTGGTTCACCGAAGGCGCCGATTTCCACGCCTTGGTTTTCCTGTTTGCCGCTGGTGGTGTAGGTCGGGTTGGCGGTAGGACCAACCGTGATGACGTTTGGCTTCTCGATACTGAATAACGCCACAGTCAGACCGATCTTTCCTGCATCATATTTGACGCCAACTTCTTTTTGCTTCGATTTGTACGGTGCCAGCAGGGCGCCAAAGTTGGTGGCGGTTGTATCCGACACCTTCGTGCCCGGTTGCAGACCTTCAATGTAATTGCCGTACAACGACACTTCCTTGGTCAATTTGAAGACAATGCCGGCAACCGGTGTGACGGTACCGTTATTGTAATAATTGTTTTGCAGATGGGTGTTGTAGTCGTAACCGATCGTTTTGAGGCGCTGATAGCGTCCTCCCAGCGTCAGTTGCAGACGCTCGTCCAGGACCGACAGCGTATCAGCCAACGCGATGCTGGACAGTTGCGTCTTGGTCGTGGTTTCCGGGCTGGCGAGACTACCTCCGAAGAAGTTGAGTGCCGGTTGTGCCGAGCTGCTTGGCGAATACAGATTGCCGGTGGTCGCTACGTTCGTCGACATCGCATAGGCATTGCGCGAATCCTGCCAATAGCTGGAGGCGGATGCGCTTACCGAGTGTTTTACGCCGCCGGTGGCAAACTTGCCGCGGATACCGACTTCGCCGGTCCAGACATAGTCTTCACGCGAATTGTCGAAGCGGTTGGAGGTAAAGTTGCCATTGGTGGCGTTGACGTTCGGCGTGGCCAGACTGTTGTTCTCCGTGCCCTGGCGCATTCCCAGCGCGAACCACGACGTTACATCTTGCGCCAGATCCCATTCGCCGCGCACGGTGCCGAACAGATCTCGTTCGTTCGAGTAAAACCATTTCTGACCATAGTTCGAGGAAGCGCTTGGCACCGACGGCACATAACCGGCCGGGGCGGTCGCAATGCGCACGCTGGGACGGGTAGCGGTCAGGTTGTACTCCTGCAAACCGAGATCGGCCGACAGGCGGAAGCTGTTGTCCCGGTAATCGACGCCGATGGTCGCCATGTTCAGTTCGCGGTTTTCATTGTCGATGGCGGTGCCGCCGGCGCGGCGCACAGCATTGAGGCGCAGACCCAGACGGTCGTCCGGACCAAAGCGGCGACCAATGTCGGCGGCGACATAAGTCTGGCCACCCGATTCGACGCCTGCGGTAACTTGTGTGGTCGGCTCGGACGACGCCCGCTTGGGCAACAGGTTGATCGTGCCGCCAATGGCGTTGCCGCCAGGCGTGGCGCCATTGAGGAAGGCGCTGGCGCCACGGAACACTTCCACGCGCTCGAGCATTTCAGCCGCTACATATTGGCGCGGCAGCAGGCCGTACAAACCGTTATAAGCCAGATCGTCCGAGTTGGTGATGAACCCCCGGATCATGTACGACTCCTGATAGTTGCCGTAGCCGCGCGTGACGCGGATGGTCGGATCATTGAGTAGCACGTCGCCGACGCCTTTGGCTTGCTGGTCTTTGATCAGTTGTTCGGTATAGGCGATGCTGTTGAAAGGGGTTTCCAGAAAATCCTTGTTGCCCAAAAAACCCACGCGCCCGCCGCGCGCCACCTGGCCTCCGGCATAAGCTTCCGGCAGGCCGCTTGCCGATGCGTCGGCGGAGGCGTTGACCGTAATCGACGGCAGCGCCTGGTCCGGTTTGGCGGCATCGGTTTGCGCCGGTGCAGTTTGTGCGCCGGCCGGCAGCGAACAGGTCAGCGGAGCGATGAAGGCGAGCGCTAGTGCGGCGGCGACAGGGGTGCGGCGATATTGCATGGGTTCCTCTGGATGACGGTCACCTACCGGTCAAGCTACTGAGCGGTATTGACTTGGGCAAATAAATGGGTGGCGAGCAAGGGATTGTATAATTATAGATGTTAATCGTTATCGTTTGCATTCTCATTTTAATGTCATCGCATAATTGTTGTAATTTTTTATCTACTATCTCCGCATCCGCGGGTAAGTTCAGGCTTGCCGGACATGTATCTTGAAGACCTTCCATGATGGAAGATGCGTTTCCACCCCCAGCGAGCGCCTTGTCGTGGGCGTGAGTGCGCGTCGCGTCGCATGAACTGGAGGCGCGGAGCGGCATATAATCGCGCCATGCCGATACTTTCCCTTTCCCGCCCCTTGTCGCAGCATCAACTGCTGCTGCGCCTGTTCTGGATGCGCTGCGTGACGACGCTGGCGCAGGCTTTGCTCGTGGCCAGTGCGATCTACGGCATGGAGCTGAGCCTGCCGCTGACGCCGCTGTGTACCGTGCTCGGGCTGATGCTGGTGTTCAACGGCCTGACATGGTTGCGCATGCGCCTGCCGCAGCCGGTGCGCGAGCCGGAATTGTTCTTCCAGCTCTGCATCGACGTCAGCGCCTTGTCGGCCTTACTGTATTTCACGGGTGGCGCGACCAATCCCTTCGTGTCCTTTTACCTCCCGGCCCTGGCCGTGGCCGCGGCAGTCCTGCCGTCGCCATATGCGTTCGGCCTGGCGTTGTATTCCCTCGCGTGCTATTCGGCGCTGACGTATCTGTATCAGCCGCTGCACATCCATGATCACGACCAGGCCACGGCATATCACCTGGCCGGGATGTGGGTGAACTTCGTGATGTCGGCGGCCTTGATCACGTGGTTCGTAACCCGCATGTCGGCCACGGTGAGGTCGCGCGACGCCCAACTGGCGCAGGCGCGTGAGCAACAGTTGCAGGATGAACGCATCGTTGCGCTCGGCACGCAGGCCGCCAGCGCCGCGCATGAAATGAGCACGCCGCTGGCGACCGTCGCGGTGATCGCGGGCGAGCTGCGCATCGAGGCCGGACGGAACAATGCGCTGACCATATACCGCGACGATCTGGCCGTGGTGGAAGAGCAGATCGCAGTCTGCAAGACGGCGCTCGATCGTATGGGCATGGATGTGCAGGTGCGGCAAGCCGATACGGCTGCGCCGGTCAGCCTGAGCGACTGGCTGCGACATTTCGTCGATAGCTGGCGCCTGCGCCATCCGGCAGTGTCGATTCGCCTGACCTTGCCGCAAGGCGTGCCGGATCTGCTTGATACGGCGCCGGCGCAGGACCGGCAACTGATCGGACAGGTTGTGCAGACCCTGCTTGACAATGCCGCCCAGGCGGTCTCTGAAAACGGCAAAGTCGACGTAGTGCTGAGTCTGCAAAAAGACGCCGTTGCAAGTTCGACGATGAATTCAGCTATCATTCGCGTCGCCGACGATGGTCCCGGCATCGCGCCGGAATTGCTGAAACGTCTCGGTTACGAGCCTGTACGCAGCAGCACCGGCGGCAAGGGGATCGGCCTGATGCTGGCCTTTGCCACGGCGCGCCAAATGGGCGGGAAGCTGACGCTTGCCGCCGCGACCGGAACGGCAGGGCGGGGCGCCTGCGCGACGCTGGCCTTGCCGCTGATCTCTCCCAACCGTCTCCTCCTCAACCAGAAGAAAACATGAGCGCAGCCTTCCTGATCCTCGACGACAATGACGTGTTCGCCTCCACGCTGGCGCGTTCACTGTCGCGCCGGGGATTCTCTGCGACTGTCGCGCACAGCGGCGAAGATGCGCTGAAGGCCGCCGCTGAAACCGATTTCGCCTACGCTACCATTGACCTGCAATTGCAGCAGGATTCGGGTTTGCAGTGGATCGCGCCGCTGCGCGAAAAACTTCCGCACGCGCGGCTGCTGGTGTTGACCGGTTATGCCAGCATCGCCACCACGGTGCAGGCAATCAAGGCCGGCGCCGACAACTATCTGGCCAAGCCGGCCAACCTCGATTCCATCCTGTCTGCGCTGGAGCACAGCGCCAACGATGCTTCCACCGACCTCGACAACACCGACACCGCCGCACCGCTGTCGGTAGAACGCCTCGAGTGGGAGCACATCCAGCGCGTGCTGGTGGAAAATCAGGGCAATATTTCTTCCACGGCGCGCGCGCTGAACATGCATCGCCGCACCTTGCAGCGCAAGCTGGCGAAACGCCCCGTCGCCAAGTAAGTTCGGTGCGTGCGATAGCGCGCAAGCTGCCGCTATCGCACGCTGCGACAATCTGTCGCATTCCCAAGCCGCACCTGAGCCTCTAGCATGGCCCCCTTTATTCCATGGGGGGAAACCATAGTGAAGAAGTTTTTCCGGCAGGTGCTGTCATTGCCGCGGCGACGCGCGATCGCCGTTGCGGTGCTCGGTTTGTGCAGCGGCGCGAGCTTCGCGGCAAGCGACGTGCTCGAGACGATCGAAGTGCGCGACACGCGCGACGAACCCAACGAAAAACTTCAGCTCGACCAGCACGCTTCCACCGCCAGCCGTCTCGGCCTGAGCGTGCGCGATACCCCCGGCAGCATCAGCATCATCGACCGCGCCGCCATCGAGGCGCGCGGCGCGAGCGACACGCAGCAGATCCTGCGCGGCATTCCCGGCGTGACTGCTTCGGCGCCGCCGGGGCAGGCCGGGTTCGTCTCCTATCGCGGCTTTTCTGCATCGCAGATCACGCAACTGTTCAACGGCATCACCGTGCAATACGACTCGATCTCGGCGCGGCCGATCGACAGCTGGATCTACGATCGCGTCGAAGCGGTCGGAGGCGCCTCCGGCTTCGTGCATGGCGCGGGCGCGGTCGGCGGAGCGATCAACTACATTACCAAACAAGCCAATCGCGACGGCGACCTGGCCCAGCTGTACGGCAGCTACGGCTCGAACAATTCATCCGTCGTGGCGGCAGGGCTCAATCGCAAACTCAGCGCCGGAGACGGACAGGGCGTCACCAACTATTTGCGCATCGACCTGAGCCGCAGCGGCAGCGACGGCTATGTCGACGGCGAGAGGCGCCGCGCCTTGACCGGCGCCTTGTCGCTGCTGACCGACATTACGCCCCAGCTCTCGCACACGCTCGCCTACGAATACCAGCAAGAGCATGTCGATCGTCCCTACTGGGGCACGCCGCTGCTGAACCCGACCACCGGAACCGGTCGCATCGACCCGGCCACGCGCTTCAAGAACTACAACGCCAATGACGGCGTGTATGAGCAAACCGTGGAGTGGTTCCGCTCGATCGTGGATTACCGCCTGTCCGACAAGACGTCGTTCAAAAATACTTTTTATCACTATGACGCGCTGCGCGATTACCGCAACGTCGAGGTCTATCGCTACAACGCAAGCAACACGCAGGTGGTGCGCTCATCGGCCTTCCTGCAGCGTCACGATCAGGAACTGACTGGCAATCGATTTGAATGGCAGCATCGCGGCCAGCTCGGCTCGCTGGAATCGGAATGGGCCGGCGGCGTCGACTACAGCGTCAACCGCATGACGCGTTTCCCGCGCACGGTGGCCGGACCGATCAGCAGTGTCCATCCGCTCAATTTCAGCACGGAGACTTTCTTTTCGATTCCCGGCATGAGCTCCGACTTTGTGCCGGACCGCAGCAATCGTGTCACCACGATTGCCGCTTTCCTCGAAAACCGCACGCGGCTGTTGCCGTCGCTGGCGCTGGTGACCGGCTTGCGTCATGACCGCATTGAGCTCGAGGTGGAAAACCAGCGCACCGTCAGCGTCACCGATCCGGCCTATTTCAAGAACACCTATCGCCCTACCACCGCACGCGCCGGGCTGGTGTGGGATATCACGCCGACAGCCAATCTGTTCGTGCAATACAGCACGGCCGCCGATCCGCCGGCCGGCGTGCTGACCACCGCCAACTTCAGCCAGGTCAGGAATTTCGATTTGACTACGGGCGACCAGGTCGAGGCCGGCAGCAAGTTCGACTTCTGGGACGGCCGCGGCAACGCGACGATTTCCGCGTATGCCATCACGCGCAAGAACCTGGCCGTGACCGACTCGACCAATCCCAACCTTACGGTGCCGGTCGGTCAGCAGTCCTCACGCGGGGTGGAGCTGGCGTTCGGCGTACGTCCGGTGAAGCGTCTGCGCGTCCAGGGCAATCTGTCGCTGGTGCGCGCACAGTACGATAATTTCACTGAAAGCGTCGGCGGCGTCGCGGTCTCTCGCGCCGGCAATCGTCCGACCAATACACCGGCGCGGGTCGCCAATCTGTGGCTGGATTACGCCTTCCTGCCCGACTGGAACGCCGGCTTCGATGCACGCGCGGTGTCGTCGGTGTACGGCAATACCGCCAATACGGTGAGCGCGCCGGGGTATGCGATCTTTGGCGCCAGCCTCAGCCGCAAGCTGAACAAGGCGACCATCACCGCCCGTGTCAAGAACCTGACCGACAAGGTCTACGCCGACAACATCACCAGCACGCCGATGTTTTATCTTGGCGCGCCGCGTACGTTTGAAGTCGCCTTGCTGGCGAATTTCTGAGCATGCAGCGCGCCAAACGCTGGCTGTTCCTGATCCATCGCTGGCTCGGGATCGTCGCCTGCCTGTTCATGCTGCTGTGGTTCGTCAGCGGCGTGGTGATGATGTACGTCGGCTATCCCAAGCTGACCCAGTCGGAGCGGCTGGCGCGTCTGCCGGATCTCGATGGTGCTCGCTGTTGCATCTCGGTCGGCGAGGCGGCACGCGCATTGCCTGCCGACGCGCGGCCGTCGTCCATCGTGCTGACCAGTGCGGCGGGAGGACCGCAATATCAGTTCGGCGTCGGCAAAAAAGTCATCGCAGTTGACGCGCTCAGCGGCGCGGCCGTCACCGATATCGGCGCCAAGGATGCTGTGGCGGCGGCCCACGTTTTCATGCCCGACGCTACGCCGCGCTACGTGGATCGGGTGGATGAAGACACCTGGACGCACACCCGTGGACTCGACCTGCACCGGCCGCTGCATCGCGTACAGATGGGCGATCCCGAGCAGACCTTGCTCTACGTCTCCAGCACCACCGGCGAGGTCGTGCGCAAGGCGACGCACACCGAACGCGTGTGGAATTACGCCGGCGCCTGGCTGCATTGGCTATACGCGTTTCGCGGTGGTCCGCTCGACGGCGCATGGAGCCACATCGTCATCTACCTGTCGCTGGCGGGCGTGCTGGTCGCCGTCAGCGGCAGCGTGATCGGCATCTGGCGCTGGCGTTTTCGAGGGCGTTTCCGTTCCGGCGCGAAGACGCCGTACCGTGAACCGGTGATGCGCTGGCATCATCTGATCGGACTGGCGTTCGCCGGCATCACGCTGACATGGGTGTTCAGCGGCTTGATGTCGATGAATCCATGGGGACTGTTCAAAGGCGGCGGTGTGGAACTGAACCGGCGCGCTTATGCCGGCGCCGTGCTTGATCCGGCAAGCTGGCCGCTCGGCAGCAGCGATGCACTGAGGTTGTTGCCGCCGTCGTGGCAAGCGCGTGAATTGCGCTGGCACATGCTGGACGGCAAGCCTTACCTGATCGCGATCAACGGCGCTGGTCGCACGCGCATGATCGACGCGTCGGAACACCATGTCGACGATGCTGTTCCACAAGAACAAGTCATGCGCGCGGCGGCGAAGCTGATCGATGCGCCGCTGGCCGGCAGCGAACTGCTGCAACGCGAAGACGCGTATTACTACAGCCGCGAAGCGCACACCATGATGGGCGGCATGCGCCATCCCTTGCCGGTGTTGCGCCTGCGCTATGCCGATGCGGCGCAGACTTGGGTGCACATCGATCCTGCCACCGGCGTGGTGCTCGGCAAACTGGATGGCACGCAACGCGTCAAGCGCTGGCTGTTCGCCTTCCTGCACAGCTGGGATTTGCCGGTGTTGCTGTCGAGCCGGCCGTTGTGGGACATTGCGCTGATTCTCCTGAGCCTGGGCGGACTGGCGCTGAGCCTGACCGGCGTGGTGATCGGGGTGCGCCGCCTGCGGCATTGACGTTCGTGCGAGCGGTGCCTGGAAAGGCCGGCAGCGGGGCGATGGCGTAAAATAGCGCCCATCATGTATATCGACTCCCATTGCCATATCAATTTCCCCGAACTCGTCGCGCGCCTGCCGGATATCCTCGGCAAGATGGACGAGAACCGCGTCAGCCATGCCTTGTGCGTCTCGGTGAATCTTCCCGAGTTTCCGCAGGTGCTGGCGCTGGCGGAGCAATATCCGCATATCTACGCCTCGGTCGGCGTGCATCCCGACTATGAAGACACGCCGGAGCCGAGCGTCGAGCAACTGGTCGAACTGGCGGACAATCCGCGTATCGTCGCCATCGGCGAAACCGGGCTCGACTATTTCCGCCTGCAGGGTGATCTCGAATGGCAGCGCGAACGTTTCCGTACGCACATCCGCGCCTCGCGCATCACCGGCAAGCCGCTGATCATCCACACGCGTTCGGCCTCGGAAGACACCATCCGCATCATGCGCGAAGAGGGCGCCAATCCGGAAGCCGGCGGCGCCGCCGGCGTCATGCATTGCTTCACCGAGTCGCAGGAAGTGGCGGATGCGGCGATTGAACTTGGCTTCTATATTTCCTTCTCCGGCATCGTCACGTTCAAGAGCGCCAAGGCCTTGCAGGAAGTGGCGCGCACGATTCCGCTGGAACGCATGCTGATCGAAACCGATTCGCCTTACCTGGCGCCGGTGCCGCATCGCGGCAAAACCAACGAGCCGGGCCTGGTGCGGCACGTGGCGGAGTTCATCGCCGATTTGCGCGGCATCCCGGTGGAAGAGGTGGCGCGCCACACGACCGAGAATTTCTTCACGCTGTTCAAGATGGTCAAATGAGGGTAGCCCGCATGCCGAATCGCCGTTTCTTTTCCATTCATGCCGCAGTGTTGGCGCTGAGCGCGTTGTCCCTGCTTGCCCCAGCACATGCCGGTACCTACGAAGACTATTTCATCGCAGTCAAGATGGATGCGCCGCGGGAGCTGCAAGACCTGATCAAGCGCGGTCTCGGACCGAACATGGTCGAACCGCAGCGCGGCTATTCGGCGCTCATGCTGGCTATCCGCGAAGATTCGATGAAGGCCTTCAATGTCTTGTTCAATACGCCTGGCATCGATCTTGAAGCGAAGGCCAAGAACGGCGACACGGCATTGATGGTTGCTGCGTTCTACGGCAAGACCGATGTCGTCAAGCTGCTGCTGGACAAGGAAGTCGAAGTCAATCGTCCCGGCTGGACCGCACTGCATTATGCCGCCATCAACGGCCGGCCCGAGACCATCAAGCTGCTGCTGGATGCCTCGGCTTATATCGACGCCGAATCGCCCGACGACAAGATGACGCCGCTGATGCTGGCGGCCGTGCGCGGCCGTACGATGGCGGTGCGTTTGCTGAAGGAAGAGGGCGCCGACGTGACGCTGAAGAACGCCGACGGCATGACCGCGCTGGACCTGGCGCGTCGTTTCGACCAGAAGGAAACCGTTGAAGAACTGACCGGCAAGCACACGCCGTGGTCGCAGCAAAAGCCGGAGTAAATTCCCTTCACTTCAATCGTTCTGCAAAATAAAAAATCCCGGCGATGCTTGCGCAAGCCGGGATTTTTATTTGCTGCCTTGAATGAGATATCAGCGGCGGATCAGGATTTGCGGACCGACGTCCTTGATGTCCTTGGTGCCGGTCAGGGCCATGCTGACGTCGAGTTCCTTGTGCAGGATTTGCAGCATCTTCGTCACGCCTTCGCCACCCATGGCGCCCAGACTATACAGGAAGGCGCGGCCGATCATGGTGCCCTTGGCGCCCAGCGCGGTGGCCTTGAGGATGTCCTGACCGCTGCGGATGCCGCCGTCGAACCAGACTTCGATCTGGTCGCCGACTGCTTCGGCAATCGCCGGCAGCGCTTCGATGGACGACATCGCGCCATCCAGCTGGCGGCCGCCGTGGTTGCTGACGACCAGCGCATCGGCGCCGGTTTGCGCCGCCAGCTTGGCGTCTTCGACGTCGAGGATACCCTTGAGGATCAGCTTGCCGCCCCATTGTTCCTTGATCCAGGCGACGTCGTCCCAGTTCAGGGTCGGATCGAACTGGCTGGCGGTCCATTGGCTCAGGGTCTGGATGCCGCTACCGCCGCCGGTGATGTGTCCGGCCAGGTTGCCGAAGGTCTTGCGGCCGGTCAGCGCGCGCAGCGCCCAGCCCGGCTTGCTGGCCAGGTCCATCAGCGTGTCGAGCGTCAGTTTCGGCGGCACCGACATGCCGTTCTTTAGGTCCTTGTGGCGCTGGCCGAGGATCTGCAGGTCGAGCGTGAGCACCAGTGCCGAGCACTTGGCCGCCTTGGCGCGATCGATCATCGACTTGACGAAGCCGCGGTCGCGCATCACGTACAGCTGGAACCAGAATGGTTTGGTCGTCACGCTGGCGACGTCTTCGATCGAACAGATGCTCATGGTGGACAGCGTGAAGGGGATGCCGAATTTTTCCGCCGCAATCGCGCCCAGCATTTCGCCGTTGGCCCATTGCATGCCGGTCAGGCCGGTCGGGGCGATCGCCACCGGCATGGCGACGTCGTGGCCGATCATGGTGGTGCGGGTGGAGCGCTGGTCAACGTTGATCGCCACGCGCTGGCGCAGCTTCAATGCAGCCAGGTCGCCGGTGTTGGCGCGATAGGTGCTCTCAGTGTACGAGCCGCTGTCCGCGTAGTCGTAAAAAGCCTTGGGAACCCGTTTCTTTGCGAGCACGCGCAAGTCTTCAACACAGGTGATCACGGGCATGTTTCTTCTCCAAAATAGGTTAAATCTATGAAATTTGACCGTATCGTAGATCAAACCGGCGCGTCATGGGGTGAATCCCTTTGACAGAAAGATGAAAAGTTTCGCTGAATAAAATTCGTGCAGGCGCAGACCGCTTACGAGAACAGCGCTGCTGCAGCAACCCCGCTGCGCACGGCGGCTTCCAGCGTTGCCGGATAGTCGCCGGCAACGTAGTCGCCGGCCAGCGCCAGGCCGGCGGGCATGCCGGTATTGTCCGGCCGCAGCAGTCCGGGTGTGCAGGAAAAGGTCGCGCGTTTTTCCGAGATGACTTTGCTCCACAGTGGCGTCTGCAGCAGAGGATTGCCCAGCTGGCGCGCCAGTTGTGTGGCAATGCCGTCGGTCATGGCAGCGTGACCCTCTGCAATGGCGTCGCCGGCGGCGCTGACCACGACCGCCAGCAAGCCGGCATCGGCGGCAACGCCGTTGAGCTGGCCGCGATCAAACACGAATTGCCCCCAGGCGGCAAGCCCGGCATCGTCGGTCAATGCGAAGAAGGGTTGTTCCAGTCTGACCACCGCCGGGTATTGCAGATAGCAGGTGGTGATCGGTTCGTAGGCGAACGCGCGCAGCGTGGTCGTGTCGCACAGGCCGTCGAGCAGATTGGCGGCGGCTTCCGGCGCGGTGGCAATGACCACGCCGTCGAATGATTGCGCGTCGGCATCTTGTTTGAAAGCGACGTTCCATCGTCCCGGCGTCGATGCCGAGATGGAGGCAACGGCCTGGCCGCAGGTCACGCTGCCGCCGCGGCTTTCCACAAAAGCGGCCGCCTGCTGTGGAAACAACGCGGTCAAATCGGTGCGCGGAATCAGCATGTCGGAGGCGGCGCGGCGTGCGCCCAGGCTGTCGCGCAGCACGTTCAGGAATATCTGCGCCGAAGCGCGCTGCGGCGGCGTGTTGAGCGCGGCGATGCACAGCGGCGTCCACATCAGGCGATTGAGCCGGTCGGTCTGGTCGAAACGGTCCAGCAATTCAGCGACGGAACAATCCTCGTGCAACTGCCAGCCCATCCAGCGCGCCGTGGTCGAGAAGCGCGCCAGCGCCAGCTTGTCCTCGCGCGCCAGTCCGGTGGCGCGGAACAAGGCGAGCAGCATGTGCCACGGCGCCGGCAGCCGCGGCGCGACGAAATCCATGCCGTCGGTGCCGGCCGGATAGCGCATCTGCAAAGGCAGGCGCAGCATCGCGCGTTCGGCGTCGATGCCGACGGTTTTCATGAGAGAGAGGGTGGAGCGGTAGGCGCCGAGCAGGATGTGCTGGCCGTTGTCGAGCGTGCGGCCGTCGACGTCTACGCGGCGTGCGCGGCCGCCGAGGGTGCGACCGGCTTCGAACAGGCTGACGCGTTTGCCTGCTTTGGCGAGGATGACGGCAGCGGCGCATCCGGCCCAGCCGCCGCCGATGACGGCGATGTGATCACTGCTTTTGTTCTCAGGGAATGTTCCCATTCTTGATCCGGTCCGGTAATTCCCGCTGCTGCACTTCTTCCCATGCCGTTACCTGGCCGGCGGAAGACACGTACAGCCGCAGGTAAGTGTCGAGCGACAATTGCTTGGTCGCCGTGAAGGTCAGCGTCTTCTGTGCGCCGCTTTCGCCGACGGCCGGCAACCTGTATTCATAGTATTGCCTGACGTAGGCGCCCGGCAGGATCTTCTTGCCCGGGTCGACCACGTAGACATAGAACTCGTCCTTGCCGACGCGCTTGAGCAACTCGTTGAAGCCCGGGCTCATCAATACGCAGGCGGCGAAGGCGACACCGGCGAGCAGCGATAGTACGTAAATGCGTTTCATGCTTCGGTCCGTCAATTTCGGAAAGTGAATTGACGTCCCGACCGCGCTAAAGTTCAGCCGCGAATATAGGTTTTCCAGGCCAGCCAGAGCTTGCGTATCGGCGTGAGCGAAATGCGCTGATTCAGCACGTGAAAGCCGTCGCGCTCGATTTCAGTGAGCAGCGTGCGGTAAATTGCCGACATCATCAGACCGGGACGTTGTGCACGACGGTCTTCTTTTGGCAGTAATGCGAACGCCTCATCGTAAACACGTTGAGCACGCTCCACCTGGAATCGCATCAGCTTCTCGAAATTTTCGCTGTGACGTGCATTCAGGATGTCGGCGGCAGTGACGTTGAATTGCTGCAATTCGTTGACCGGCAAATAAATGCGACCCTTGCGTCCGTCTTCGCCGACGTCGCGGATGATGTTGGTGAGCTGGAACGCCAGGCCGAGCTTTTCGGCGAACAGTAGCGTGCCGCCCTGGGTCACGCCGAAGATGCTGGCCGACAGGATGCCGACCACGCCGGCGACATGCCAGCAGTAACGCTGCAAGCCGGGGTAGTCGAGGTAGCGGGTCTGGTCCAGGTCCATTTCCATGCCGTCAATGATGGCCTGCAGATGCTCGCCCTTGAGGCCGTAGGTCGCCACGTGCGGCTGCAGCGCCAGCGTCACCGGATGGCTGGGGTTGCCGTTGAGCATGGAGGCGATTTCCTTGCGCCACCACATCAGCTTGGTGCGCGCCACGCCGGCATCCTCGATTTCATCCACGGTGTCGTCGACTTCGCGGCAGAACGCGTACAGCGCGGTAATGGCACGGCGGCGTTCCGGCGGCAGGAACAAAAAGCTGTAGTAGAAGCTGGAGCCGCTTTGGGCGGCTTTTTGCTGGCAATATTCGTCAGGAGACATGGGGTGGGATGAGGTAAAAAAGCGGGCGCCGCGAGGTCGCCGTCATGCAAGAAGCCGCTATGCTAGCCGACTAGGGGGCCGAGGGCAATCTGCTTCGCGTTCCGACATGGGTGCGCACCTTCGTAATTGCAGTGAAAGCTGGTTGCAGCAGCAGACGTTGTACATTAAGCTGAGGGCAACGAGGCATGACTGAGGACCGGCGGCAAGTTCGACGGGAACTGCAGAAAATCATGCCGATGCTGTTGATAAAAACACAAAACGACAGACGCATTGCGCGACTGGGGTGAGCAATCAAGGCGAGGAGACCATTTCTTCATGAACAGACTGGAAGCTTTCAGAAGCATTGCAGTGCAGGCCGGACGGGGCGAGTTGGTGTTCCCGACCAACGTCAATGCATCGATCAAACTGCAGCAGGCCCTCAACGATCCGAATTGCCACCTCGAGGCGGCGTCGAAACTGGTGATGGCCGAGCCCTTGCTGTCGGCGCGTACCGTGGCGATTGCCAATTCGGCTGCCTACAACCGTTCCGGCGGTGAAATCAACAACGTACGAACGGCCGTCATGCGGCTGGGGTTCAAGACCCTCAACGCCATCACGACGGCAGTCATCGTGCGCCAGCTCGGCCGCAATATTTCGGACCCCGAGATGCGCGTCAAGGCGGCGCAGCTGTGGGAGCACACCGCCAACGTTGCGGCTTTGGCGCAAGTCATTGCACTGAAGATGACGCGTCTCGATCCGGAGACCGCCATGTTCGCCGGCATCGTGCATGAAGTCGGCGGCTTCTATCTGCTCTCGCGCACCGATGAATTCCCCGGCCTGCTCGATGGCAACGCCGAAGACTGGGCGGAATACGGCGAAAAGATGATCGGTCGCGCCGTTCTCAAGAAGCTGGGCATCCCCGAAGCCGTGGTGGCAGCGGTCGAATCGCTGTGGCATGGCATCCGCGTGCTGCCGCCGGAAACGCTGGGCGATGTGCTGCTGCTGGCCAAGGAGTTGTCGCCGGTGCCGTCGCCGTTCCAGAAGAGCGTGCTTGAGGCTGGTCGCCAATCCGACACCATCGTTGATGAATACATGGGCGATGATTCGCTGCGCGACGTGCTGGAAGATTCCGCTGATGAAATCCGTTCGCTGACTTCGGCGCTGCTGATCTGACGTGACCTTTCGGAAACAAAAAAGGCAGCCCTGAAACGGCTGCCTTTTTTATTGCGCGAAATGAATCGCAAATGCGTCACAAATGAGTCGCATCAGGCGCTGCGCAGCAGACGCATCTTGAAGTTGCGGCCCTTGATGTTGCCTGCCTCAAGCTTCGCGCAGGCCTTCTCGGCGATGCGATGGTCGAGCGCGACATAGGTCGAGAATTCAAACACGTTGATCTTGCCGACCTGTTCCTTGCTCAGGCCGACGTCGCCGGTGAGCGCGCCCAGCAGGTCGCCCGGACGCAGCTTGTCCTTCTTGCCGCCCTGGATGCAGAGCGTGCGCATCGGCGCGCGCAAGACCTTGTCTTCGTTGGTGTCGAGCGCGTCGAGATCGAACCACTGCACCGATGCGTGCTGATATTCCTCGATCAGCTTGACCCAGCGTTTTTCGTTCGGGGTGCACAGGTTCAGCGCCAGCCCGCGCTCCTGACCGCGGCCGGTGCGGCCGATGCGGTGGATATGCACTTCGGTGTCGCGCGTGACGTCGACGTTGACGACCGCGCTCAGATTGGCGATGTCGAGGCCGCGTGCCGCCACGTCGGTCGCCACCAGCACCGAGCAGCTCTGGTTGGCGAACTGCACCAGGATTTCATCGCGTTCGCGCTGTTCCAGATCGCCGTACAGGGCGAGTGCGCTGAAGCCTTGAGCGCGCAATTCATCGGCCAGTTCGCGGCAATGGATCTTGGTGTTGCAGAAGGCCAGCGTCGACACCGGCTGATAATGCTGCAGCAGGCGCGCTACGGCGAAGTTGCGCTGTTCCGCCGAGACTTCAAAGAAGCGCTGCTCGATCTTGTCGCCGTCATGGCGGGCCTCGACCTTGATCTCTTCCGGGTCGCGCAGGAAGCGTGCGCTGGCCTTGCGGATGTCATCGGGATACGTGGCCGAGAACAGCAGCGTCTGGCGTCGCGCCGGGCAGGCGCTGACGATGCCCTCGATGTCTTCGTAAAAGCCCATGTCGACCATGCGATCGGCTTCGTCCAGCACCAGCGTCTGCACGGTCGACAGATTGATGGTGCCGCGGCCAATGTGATCGCGGATGCGGCCGGGGGTGCCGACCACGATATGGGTGCCGTGTTCAAGTGAAGCGATTTGCGGGCGCATTGCAGTGCCGCCGCACAGTGTCAGGATCTTGATGTTTTCCGTGAAGCGCGCCAGGCGGCGCAACTCGTTCGAGACTTGGTCGGCCAGTTCGCGCGTGGGACAAACCACCAGGCCCTGGATCGCGAAATAGCTGGGATTGAGCTTGTGCAAAATGCCGATGCCGAACGCCGCCGTCTTGCCGCTGCCGGTCTTGGCCTGCGCAATCAGGTCGCGTCCCTCGAGCGCCGCCGGCAGGCTGGCGGCCTGGATCGTGGTCATCTCGTGATAGCCGAGCTGCTCGAGATTGGCGAGCATCGCCGGCGTCAACGGCAGGCTGGAAAAGGAAGATGAGGTCATGATCGGAGCAATCGAATGGGAGAGGTTCAGTCTAACAGGGCGTGGTCGGCGACTGTGCGACAACGCGGGTGTAAAAGCGAGCGCGCAAAACAAAAAGCCTTTGACGTCTAAACGCCAAGGGCTTTGATATGCCTGCTGATTCATTTTTTGGAAACTGGTTGCGGGGGCAGGATTTGAACCTACGACCTTCGGGTTATGAGCCCGACGAGCTGCCAGACTGCTCCACCCCGCGTCTGAGGGACCGAATTCTACAGAGCATCGTTTTGAATAGCAAGAAATCATTTCCGCAGAGGGATAAATAAGCGCTGAACGTGGACGCAGGCGCGCGCCGCGCATACACTGCGCGCTTGATGAACGATCAGATGGACGAAGGCGAGGGCGAGCAATGAGCAAGATGACTTATGAGGAATACCTGGACGAAGTGACGACGCTGATCACTGAGCTGTATGACGTCGCCGATCCTGATGCGATCAAACTGGTGGTGCAGGCGCAGGCCGCCGAGTTCTTCGTCGCGCACGACGATAACGAAAATTTGTGCACCGAGGAGCGAGCGCTACAGGATGCGCGCACGATCTATAAACAGAGCCGGAAGAAGCGTTGAAGCAAGCGCTTTAACAATAAGTTTCAAATGCTTGAGAACCATCCTGAGTTTTTACCTTCTACTACAAGTGCCCCTCGCAAAGCCAGACTGGAAGCGGTGTCCGGCGGTGTCTGACAGACATCGTGAATATGTCGGAGATTCGCTGTCAGTCGTTGTGATGCGACGGATTCATTTAACCAAGTAAAGGAGATTCACTCATGAAAACACGTCAGTTCATCATTGCAGCGGCAATGCTTGCCGTCACAGGCGGCGCCATGGCGCAACAAGCCAGCACCACTGAAGCAACATCTCCCGGCGTGACCGTTCCTGCATCGGCAGCCAACGGTGTCTCCAATGATCCGTATGTGCAAAAGCGTCAATCCGACGCCGACGCCAAGGCGGAATACAAGACACAGAAGAAGTCCATCAAGCAGCAAGCCAAGGCTGACAAGAAGGCCGCCAAGGCTGACCTGAAGGCGGAGAAGAAGGAAGCCACCGCCGAGCGTAATGCCCAGCTGGCTCAACCGCAGCCGAAGACCGACAAGACTCCGTAATCGTGCTTTAGCGTTTTCTGCTGCTTGACGAATGCCGCGACGCATGACCTGCGTTGTCGGCAATAAAAAAGCCTCTTCGATGAAGAGGCTTTTTTTCGTCCACACGACAGCGCGCCGTATCACATCGTCAACGCGCGCCACAGCACCAGCAGCCAATCGCGTTTGCCCAGTTTCGGCCGGCGCGTGAAGATGTCGCCCTCGGCTTGCTCCAGGCGTTCGAGGATACGCAGGCCGCCTTGCACCACCATACGCAACTCCCAGCCGATCCGTCCCGGCAAGCGGCGCGCCAGCGGTGCGCCTGACAGCATCATGGCGCGCGCGCGGTTGATCTCGAACTGCAGCAACGCCTGCCAAAACGGGCCGGCATTGGCTGAAGCGATGTCTTGCTCACTCACGCCAAAACATCCCAGGTCTTCCAGCGGCAGGTAAATGCGCTGCTTTTGCCAGTCAATGGCGACGTCCTGCCAGAAATTGATCAGTTGCAGCGCCGAGCAGATGGCGTCGGAGTCGCGCAGGTTTTCCGGCGTGGCGGCGTCATACAGATGCAGCATCAGCGTGCCGACCGGATTTGCCGAGCGGCGGCAGTAATCCAGCAATGCATCGAAATTCTGATAACGCGTCGTCACCACGTCCTGTCTGAAGGCCGACAGCAGATCGCGAAACGGCGCCAGCGGTAAGCGGTACGCGCGGATGACCTCGGCCAGCGCCGCAAACATCGGATCGGTGATGGGGCGGCTCGCGTCTATATCGTCAAGCGTCTGGTCGTATGCGGCCAGCGCGGCCAGCCGTTGCGGCGGCGTGGCGTCGCCTTCGTCGGCGATGTCGTCGGCGCTGCGGGCGAAGGCGTAGATTGCCTTGACGGCAGGGCGCAGACGCGCGGGAAGCAGTACCGAAGCGACAGGGAAGTTTTCGTAGTGGTCAACGGCCATGCCAGTGAAATATCCAATA
This sequence comes from Herbaspirillum sp. NPDC101396, assembly GCF_044767365.1. Classification (NCBI taxonomy): domain Bacteria; kingdom Pseudomonadati; phylum Pseudomonadota; class Betaproteobacteria; order Burkholderiales; family Oxalobacteraceae; genus Herbaspirillum; species Herbaspirillum sp. NPDC101396. The sequence goes on from NZ_JBIWNT010000001.1 coordinate 339,396, forward strand.
AAAACGATGAAAACCCGATATATATCCAAACGGCAGGCCCGCGATTATAATTACTAACCGCAAAGTCAGTAAGTTGCTCGCATCACCATCCGCTTGTCTCAAGTCCGTAAAAAGCCGTCTACTCCTGCCGCAGCGGCGTCGCTCTAGGCGTCGCGCCGTCCGGTGCGCGTCGGCCTGTGTAATTTCTGCCCGAATAGTAAAGGAAAAACGTGATTGCTCCGACTTCCGTGCCCACTCCTGTGCGAGTGTTGACCCGACCGGCATCGGGCCGTCGTCGATTGCAGCAAGCCGTCGCGCTCTGTCTGGCTGTCTCCGCGCTGGCCGCGTGTTCAAAAAAGGTGGAAAAGGTCGAGGAAATCCGCCCCGTCAGGGCCATCGTCATCGCCGCCGGTAATGCCGATGTCGTGGCCGAGTTCCCGGGCGAAGTACGGGCGCGGGTGGAGTCTCGGCTCGGATTCCGGGTGGGCGGCAAGATCGTGGCGCGCAAGGTCGATGTAGGCAGCATCGTGCGACGCGGCCAGGTGCTGATGCAGCTCGATCCGCAAGATCTGCAACTGGCGCAACGCCAGGCCGATGCGGCGATGAAGTCGGCGCTGAGCAATCGCGATCTGGCCTCCGCTGAACTCAAGCGTTATCAGGAACTGCGCGACAAGAACTTCGTGAGTCAGGCAACCCTCGATTCCAAGCAGACTGCCTATCAGTCGGCATTGTCGGGCTACGACCAGGCCGTGGCGTCGCTGCGCAATCAATCGAATCAGACCGGCTATGCCGTATTGACGGCGGACGTTGACGGCGTGGTCACGGCGGTCGATGCCGAGGCCGGCCAGGTGGTTGCCGCCGGCACGCCCGTGGTCAGCGTGGCGCAGGCCGGCGACAAGGACGTGGTCATCGGTGTACCGGAAGACAAGGTCGATGTCTTGCGTCGCAGCGCCGATGTGCGCGTGCGCCTGTGGGCCAATCCCAAGGACACGATCGTCGGCAAGATCCGCGAAGTCTCGCCGATCGCCGACGCCGCCACACGGACCTATACTTTCAAGGTGGCCTTGCCCGATTCCGCGAAAGAGGTGCGCTTGGGCATGACGGCTTACGTCGCGTTCGCCGGCAAGACGTCCGGCGACATGATCCGCCTGCCGTTGACGGCCTTGTATCCGGTCAACGGCAAGACTTCGGTATGGCTGGTGGAAAACGGCGCTGTGAAGGTGGTCCCGATACAACTCGGCGGGCAGAGCGGCAATGACGTGCTCATCGCCAGTGGCCTGGCGCCTGGACAGACTGTGGTGACGGCGGGCGTCAACCTGCTCAAGCCGGGGCAGAAGGTGAGGATCCTCGGCGCTGAGCCGCTTACCGGTGATACGCCTGATGCCAAGACACAGCAAGGAAGAAATCCATGAGCGACGCCGAAAAGGATGCGCCGCCTGCTGGCAAGGCTGGCATCGACGCGGCTGCCCAACCGCGCGGCTTCAACCTGTCGCGCTGGGCGCTGGAACATGTCCCGCTGATCCGCTATCTGATCGTGGTGCTGATCATCGGCGGCGTCATCGGTTACGGCAAGCTTGGGCAGGACGAAGATCCGCCGTTCACGTTCCGCGCCATGGTGGTCACCGCAAAGTGGCCCGGGGCGAGCGCCTTGCAGATGGCCAACCAGGTCACCGACAAGCTGGAAAAAAAGCTGCAGGAGACGCCCTACATCGACGTCATCCGCAGCTATTCCAAGCCGGGCGAAACGCTGATTCTGCTGCAATTGCGCGAATCGACGCCGCCCAAGGAGGTGCCGCCGACCTGGTACCAGGTGCGCAAGAAAATCAGCGACATCAAGCTGACCTTGCCGTCAACGGTGCAGGGGCCGTTCTTCAATGATGAATTCGGCGACACCTACGGCTCGATCTTCGCGCTTTCCGCCGACGGCTTCACCTATGCCGAGGTCAAGGACTACGCCGACTTCGTACGCCAGCAATTGCTGCGCGTGTCGTCGGTGGCGAAAGTGGAATTATTCGGTGTGCAGGACGAAAAAATTTACATCGAATTTTCGCAGAAGAAATTTTCGCAACTGGGCGTTCCTTTCGACACCATCGTCAACCAATTGGCTGCGCAGAATGCACTGGAGTCCACCGGCGTACTGGTGACGCCGGGCGACAATCTGCAGGTGCGCGTGAGCGGCGCCTTCCGCTCGCCCAAAGAGCTCGAGGAGATGCAACTGCGCGCCAACGGCACCACGTTCCGGCTCGGCGATTTCGCCGTGGTCAAGCGTGAATATGTCGATCCGCCGGTGACCAAGATGCGCTTCAACGGCAAAGAGGCGATCGGTCTCGGCGTGTCGATGGAGAAGGGAGGCGACATCATTGCGCTCGGCCGCAACCTCGACAAGATGTCCGCCGAATTGCGCACCAAGCTGCCGGTCGGCATCGAGCTGGAGCGCGTATCCGACCAGCCGAAGATCGTCGCCGATTCGGTTGGTGAATTCATCCATACGCTGGTCGAAGCGGTGCTGATCGTGCTTGCGGTGAGCTTCATTGCGCTCGGCCTGCACACCAAGCCGCTGCGCATCGACGTACGGCCGGGGCTGGTGGTGGCGCTGACGATTCCGCTGGTGCTGGCGGTGACCTTCCTGTTCATGCGCATCTTCGACATCGATCTGCACAAGATCTCGCTCGGCGCGCTGATCATCGCGCTCGGGCTGCTGGTGGACGACGCCATCATTGCGGTGGAAATGATGGTGCGCAAGATGGAAGAGGGCCTCTCGCGCTTCGATGCGGCCACCTTCGCCTACACTTCGACCGCGATCCCGATGCTGACCGGCACGCTGATCACGGCGGCGGGTTTCCTGCCGATCGGCCTGGCCAAATCGGCGGCGGGCGAGTACACGTTTTCGATGTTTTCCGTCAATGCGCTCGCCTTGCTGATTTCGTGGCTGGTGGCGGTGGTGTTCACGCCCTACATCGGTGTGCTGCTGCTCAAGGTCAAGCCGGCGGCCAATGCCGACGGCCATCATGAATTATTCGACACGCCGTTCTATTCGCGCTTCCGCAAGCTGGTGACCTGGTGCGTGGAATGGCGCAAGACCACCATCCTGCTGACCTTGGCGGCGTTCATGCTGGGCCTGCTCGGATTCCGCTTCATCGAACAGCAATTTTTCCCGGATTCCAGCCGGCCCGAACTGATGATCGAACTATGGCTGCCGGAAGGCTCCGCCTTCAAGGCAACCGAGGCGCAGGCGAAGAAGTTCGAAGCCTTCATCCGTAAGCAGGACGGTGTGGAAAGCGTGACCAGCTACGTCGGCACCGGCAGCCCGCGCTTCTATCTGCCGCTGGACCAGATTTTCCCGCAGACCAACGTGTCGCAGATCGTGGTGTTGCCGAAAGACCTGAAGACGCGCGAGTCCCTGCGCCTGAAAATCGTCGACGCCTTCAAGAACGATTTCCCCGGGGTGCGCGGCCGCGTCAAGCTGCTGCCGAGCGGACCTCCCGTGCCGTACGCTGTGCAGTTCCGCGTGACCGGCACTGAAGTAGACAAGGTGCGCACCATTGCCGACCAGGTCAAGGCGGTGATGAACCGCAATCCCAACGTGATCGGCCTCAACGACAACTGGAACGAATCGGTCAAGTCCTTGCGCATCGATCTCGATCAGGACAAATTGCGCGTGCTCGGCATAGGTTCGCAAACCGTCATGCGCACCGTCAACACCTTGCTGACCGGTACCGCCGTCGGCCAGTATCGCGAGAACGACAAGCTCATCGACATCCTGGTGCGCCAGCCGCTGGAAGAACGCGCCACCATCGACGCGCTCAATCAGGCCAACATCCCGACAGCGAGCGGCAAGAGCGTGCCGCTGGCGCAGGTCGCGCGCGTGAGTCTGGCATGGGAGCCGGGCGTGGTCTGGCGTGAAGACCGCGAATGGGCCATCACGGTGCAATCCGACGTCGCCGACGGCATCCAGGGGCCGACCGTGTCGAGCCAGATCAGTCCGCAACTCGACGCCATCCGCGCCCAGCTGCCGGCAGGTTACGCGATCGAACTGGCCGGCGCCGCAGCCGACAGCAGCAAGGCGCAGGATTCGATCGCCGCCAACGTGCCGCTGGTGATCTTCATCATCTTCACCTTGCTGATGCTGCAGCTGCATAGCTTCTCGCGCGCCATGCTGGTGTTCCTGACCGGCCCGCTGGGTGTGGCGGGCGCAGCGGTAGCCTTGCTGGTGCTGCATCGTCCGTTCGGCTTCGTGGCGCAACTCGGCGTGATCGCCTTGTTCGGCATGATCATCCGCAACTCGGTGATCCTGATCGACCAGATCGAGCACGACATCGCCGCCGGCGCCGCCCCATGGGACGCCATCGTCGAATCGGCGGTGCGGCGCTTTCGTCCCATCATCCTGACCGCAGCGGCGGCGGTGCTGGCGATGATCCCGCTGTCGCGCTCGGTCTTCTGGGGCCCGATGGCGGTGGCGATCATGGGCGGCCTGGTGGTGGCGACGGCATTGACGCTGCTGTTCCTGCCGGCGGCGTATGCGGCGCTGTTCAGGGTCAAAAAGCCCTAGGAAAATTGCCGGGGAGACGGATAAAAACGCAGACAGCCCGCCAAGCTTGCAGTAGAATAGCGGGCTGCATTAAAACTGCTACCTCATTGACAGGACCTGGTTCTCCGGCGTACGCGCTGAAAAATCCAGCGCAAGCCGGTCAATGATTGCAACCTTTCAGCGAGGGTGGCGAAATTGGTAGACGCACCAGGTTTAGGTCCTGACGCCAGCAATGGTGTAGGGGTTCGAGTCCCCTCCCTCGCACCACGACTCATTTCCAGACATTTCCCTTTTAACCCTGTTTAGACCTCTTTTCCAGTCTGGAAAAGGCTTTCAGGCGTTTTCGACGTTGTTGTCAATTCCTCATTTTCCCGCTTTAAAACGCATTATAATTGCCGTCACTTCCCATATTTCTCCCACGAACTTCCCACGGGATATTGCCGATGGCATCAGTGTTAAAGGTAGCGACAGGCTGGCGCGTTCAGATCAACGTCAAGGGTCAGCGTGACAGCCGCGTGCTGTCGAGCAAGACTCTGGCGAACGAATGGGCTGTCAAGCGCGAGGCCGAGATGCGTTCCATTTCGTCCGGCGCCGGCAGCAAGACTCATACCGTCAACGACGCTTTGCGACGCTATGCAAAGGACGTCAGCCCAACCAAGAAAGGCGCGAGGTGGGAAATCCTTCGGTTGGACGTGATAGGCCGAAAAGAGATCGACGGCCAGGTGTTTTCAGCGATCCGTCTCGCAGACCTCCAGCCGAGCCACATCGCTCGTTGGCGTGATGCACGCCTACGGGAGGTCAAAGGCTCGTCAGTTTCCCGAGAAATGAGCCTGCTGTCCCATGTCTTGGAGATCTGCCGCAAAGAATGGGGTTGGCTGATCGCAGATCCGATGCAGGACGTGCGCCGGCCGGCGGAAGGTCCGCCACGCGATCGGCTTATATCGCAGGCGGAGATCGATGCCCTGACCGTCGCGTTAGGATTCCAGGAGGGGCTACCCGTGGCGCTTCCCTCGCAGCGAGTTGCGGTGGCCTTTCTGTTCGCGATCGAGACGGCCATGCGCTCTGGGGAAATCCTGGGGCTGACGTCGTTGACCGTCGACCTAACGTCCCGCGTGGCGCATCTGCCGCTGACAAAAAACGGCAGCGCCCGAAACGTACCGCTGTCGACGAGGGCCGTGGAGCTGCTCAAGGTTTTGCCTCCCGTGGATGCTGGCATGCCGTTGTTTGCCTTGAAAGCGGACAGTCGAGATGCGTTGTTCCGAAAAGCGAGGGATAGGGCGATGGTGCAGGGGGTGACGTTTCACGACTCACGGCACGAGGCAATCACTCGCCTGGCGAAGAAGCTGCAGATATTGGACCTGGCCAGGATGACAGGGCACAAGAATCTGCAGGAACTCATGACGTATTACAACGCCACCGCGAGCGATATCGCGGGGCGCTTGGGATAGATCAGTCGTCGGCCCGTGGCCGGCCGATTTTCTTTTCCTGGTGCGATTCTGCCCAGGCGATAACTTCTGTGGCTTTCCAGAGTGGCCGGCCGCGGGAGGCGTCTCCCGCCGGTAGGCGGATCGGCTTAGGAAAGCCATTCAACGTGACCACGCGTTCCATGACGACGTTGGGTGTGCGGTGCAGATAGCCGGCGATCGCCTTGCCGTCCCACAGCTGCACCGACAACGGTATTGCCGGGAACAGTTTGTCGCGCAGCGCGTTGGCGAGCTTCTCGATCATTTCAACCTCGCTCATCTTCGCGCCCCTTCCCCGTAGATGCGGGCTTGTCAGAGAGGCCTCGCCCAATTTCCGCAGCAGCGACGACGATGGCGCGGCGGGTATTCGCGGCAGCGTCCGGGCCATCAACGAAACGAAATTCGCAGCCGGTGCGTTCCTTGCCAATCGACAAGCACAGAACGGCACAACCAGATAGCGGCTGAATTGCTACCGCGAGGCGCAGCGCATCGCCGTCGTCCCTGAGCGGATTCCACCAGCGGTGCCCAAAGTCTGTCGGTATCTCAACCCCGGGGTGCATCCAGTTCGGCGGCTTTCCTGGTGTCTTGATTCCTGCGGCAATCGCCGCCAGATCTAGCAACTCGCGGTCGGCGGCGCTCACTTTGATACCTGCTGTGGTGGGGATTGCAGAGCGCGAGCGTCATCAATTGCCTTCGTGAAATGACCGGCTACACTGCCTCGAAGCAATGGCGTACCCGCTGCAACTGGAAGCGTTAAGAAGTGAAAGTTTGCATCCCATCCACCCAGCTTGTGAGCGCCGACGAATCGAAGTGCGGTACGCCACCGGTCGGCGTCGATCGCATCCTTATCTGCTGGCGTTTGCTCCTGCGGTGCGGCGGCGAGATCATGCCCGGCAAGGTTCGATACGGTCCGTTTGGTGATTTGCCAGATGTCTTGCAGTTCGTCGCTTTTGTAGCGCTGGGATGTTTGCGCGCGTGCGAAGTCAGCGTGCCCTTGCTTCCTTGCTTCATGCTCGAAGGCAATCCGCACTTCATCGACGGAAATGCTGGCAACGTCCTTGTATCCGGCTACTGGCTTCGCCTCTTGGTTTGTTGCTGCATCGGCGTGCTGCGCGTCTGAGCATTTGAAAGCGCCGATCGCTTTGATCGCGCTGGCCAGCGAGGGATAGGCCGCCGTGTCCCAGCACGCGGGATAGTGCAAGACGCTGGCCAGGAGGTTTGTTTCGATCCAGTGGGCATCGCGCGGCCAGCTTTGCTCGACCATTTCCTGTCCCAGTGCGAACCGGACGATATCGCGTAGGCGGGCGCTCGCGGCAAGGCCTAGATCGTCGGGATTCAATAGTCGCCGCAACAGCGCGGTGATTTCCGATGTCGGGCTGTAGGGGATGCTCATGCTGGCTCCTTCACTTGAATTGGTTGCATGCGGCCGGTGCGCAAGTTGATGAACGCTCCGTGCCACGTGAGGCGGCCGTGGCGGAACAATTCCCAGAGCAGCTGCAGCGCCGGCGTGACGACGGCTTGATTGATGAAGAGCTCTTGGCGCTCGAGCGCTTCGGCCAGGCCGCAGCTTGGCGTGTCGTCTTCGGGTAGCGCCACGTTGATAAGTTCCGGCAGAACGTCATACGGATAGGGCAGTCGGACATGCCCGGCTGGTGCAGCGTGGCCGGCCGTTACCGACGTGCGGGGCTGGCCGATGATCATTTGGCCGTCGGACGCCCGGTTGCCGAGGTCCATGATGTAGTGCGGCTCGCGGCCCATGGAATGAAAGTGCTGGTGAATTTCGTGTCGTGCGCCGATGCTGTCGACGCACATGATCACTATGTCCGACTGGTTGCCGCGCCGGTAAAGCGCTGGCGTAGCGCGCCAATCCAGACCGAAAAACGCGTTGATTCTGTGCGTCAGGACCAGCGCCTTGTGCTGGCCGACGTCGGCGGCGGTGAATAGTTGGCGTGCGAGATTCGCCTCGCTAACCGTATCTGGATCGTAAGCGTGCACATGAAGTCCGGGGTGTCCAAGCGCCTGGATGGCGTGACTCAGCCGGGCCAGGCCGGTCAGCATCTGGGAGCCGTTGCCGCCGCAGCCGACGAGGTCAACGTTGACGCGGCGCTGTAGGAGATGGGAGGGGAGAAAGTGCGGCACGTCAACCCCCGAACAGCTTGTCAGCCGGTACATGCACCGGCAGATAGAGGCCGAGAACGCAAAGGCGGAACTCAAGCGTTGGTGTCGACGTGTCCAGATTGCCGATGACTCCGGAGAATTTGACGCTGCCGGCGTCGTCCTTGTTGTCCTGGTCGCTGAAGAATGCCGGCAGTGCGCCGTGGCTGTGGATGTCAATTGCGAGCGTCTGGTGGTCCGGCAGGTCAGGGGCGCGATACTGAACTGCGCCCGGAGTAGCGGTTTCGATTTGCAGATCCACCGGCACGAGCGCCTGCGCTTGTTCGTCCCATGCCAGATGCCGGATGTGTTCGTTGGGAAGTTGATCCATGGCGTCGCGGACGAACGCGCGCATCAGATCCAGCGCGACGCCCAGGCGACCAAAAGCCAAGTCGATACGCGGCGTTATTTCGCCGAAGGGCATGGCGATAGATTTCTCTTCATAGAGGCGATGAATGAAGTGCAGCCATGGGCGCCGAACTTCGATGTGCAGTCCGTCCTTGGCCAGCAGGAACCGATGCTTGTTTTCTGTCAGCGGAGTGAACATGCCCCACGGCGGGACAATGGCGGTTGGAACGGTTTTAAACGATGCGATATCGAGCAGCTTGGAATCGTCTTCGTGCGAGCTTGCGATGGGGTACAGATCAGCCAACGGCAGCAGCGCGTCGATGAGAGACGTTGCCGCCTTGTCTGCCTGAACAAGGTGGTTGTGCAGCGCGCCGTAGTGCATGTCGGTTGCGTGTGCCGGATTGTTGTTTTTGGTCATTTGGTGATTCCCTTGATGGTTTCTGCGAGCGTGGCGCCGCATGGGACAAGGCGCTTAGCCCAGTCCCATTCGGCGTTCGGATTGTCTAGAAGGTGCTTCCACATATGGACGGAACCGCCCTTCCACTTGACGAGCTTTTTATCGTTGGGGTGGGTGAATCGGCTGCCGAAGAACGCGCGCTCGTAAGCGTCGATAGCGGATGCGTCTGTGGTTTTTGGGAAATTGACGTTGCCGGCGCATACCTTTCCGCCTTCCCATACATTGAAGTACGGCGCTTTGAATAGCTTCGTGTCTGGCACCGGTCTCTCGGCGCCGGTCACCGCAAAGACGTGGACGTCGCCGTGTGCGGCAATGAAGACGAGGCCTGGCTGGCTGATTGAGGCATGCGCCTCGCCGATGATTGCGTCGCTTGTCTTGAACCACATATGACGTAACAGCGGCGGGCACCACCAGGCCATTGCGTTCGGCCCGGTATACAGCATTCCGGCTGGGACAAATCCTGAAAACGCGGTCGCTGCGGCTACGGAAGCGCCGAGCGCAGCGATTGCCTTTTTGCTTGGTGCACGGCCTGGTCCCAGTACTGGTGCATGCGGATTTTCCGGGGAAAAGACAATCGGATGCTGAGATGCGTACACCGAGCGGCCGTCCTGCGATCGATAGAAGAGAAAGGCGGCCTCTAGGTTTAGCTCTTGAGGCGTGACGTCGTCATGAATCTCAAATATTGGGGTGCGTGTGCGCACGTTTACCTGACTCATTCTTGGCGCTCCCCGATCAAGAGCACCAAGTCTGCAACGAGTCGGGCGAGGCCGAGACCTTCTTCCATCGCGCGCAGACGTTTTTGAAGGCTTGGCGTGCTGACCTCGATGTGAGAGACGGTAATCATCTCAACGTATTCGCCTTGAATGAACATATTGAATGCATCGTCGATCACTCGCCCTGTGCAGTCGTTGCCATCCCATGCCAATACGAACGTGGCGGCAACCAGATCAACGCCGACATCTGTTCCAAATGCGTCGCGTGATGCATGTTTGACGAACTCAGGGCGATTCCCGTATGCGCTGATGGCGTCGCACGCATTGATGACGTTGCGAGCCAAGGGGCTGGTTGCGTCGCGTATCGCGCGCTTCCGGCTGCACACCCGCTCCGGGAAGGGGAGCCATGCTGGAATATTCCGGAAAAAATCCGCGCGCTTGAACACTTCGTTGTTTGCAAGGAAGTCGTCGACTGTTTGCTCGTCGTGGTATCCCAGATCTACTTCAAGTTCAGCGTATTTGACCTCATCGAATTCGCCTTGCCAGTAGAACCATTGCGCAAGCCCTAGCACGCTGGCCGGGGCCAAGTTGTAGGGGAGGTAGCGCAACGCGTCCTCTAAAACCGCCATCGTTGTTTGGCCCAGCCCGGGACACTCCGCTTCCAACTGCGAGATCGCGCGGCCGATGTGAAAGTACGGGAGTGTGTCCTGGATGGGCGCCACGCAGAAATAGCTCCCGGTACCGCCATATTCGCCGACGTTCTTTCCAGAGCGAATGCTCAGTTCCCAGTCAAACAGGGGCATCCCTTCGGTGCGTTGGCTCCACCAGCGAGTCATTACCCGGCGCGCCAAGATTGATTCGTCAGCGCTGATATCGAGATCGGCTTGGGTGGCGAGGCCAAGTTCAAGCAGGGCGATGGAAAGGTCGCCGGCAATCTGGGATCCCTTCGCGGCGGCCGGCCGTACGGCGTGCGGAATCGCGGCGCTCAGGCGCGGCAAAATCCACGGCGAGAAGGAGTGGAGATCCGGTTTCATGGCAGGACGGAAATGCTGGTGCTGGTCGCGACCAGGGGCTCTGCGCTGGGCAGCGCCTTCATCACTTCATGCAGTTTTAGCGAGAAGGATGAGTTGATGGTGACCTGCCGCTTCGGCTCCCCTAGGGTTGCGAGCGTGCCGTGCTTTTTGAGTTGCGCGATGGCTTCCGAGATGGTTGCGCCTTTGGTTCCGACCGCGCGGCGGAAAGTGTAAATCTGGCGGTTGTCGCGCAACTCCGGGCCTTCGATGTCGGCATTCAACAATTCGGGATAGGCGGTCGCATAGAACTCACGGACCTGCTCGATTGAGAACGCGGTATTGGGGTCAGCCAGTCTTACGCTGCCGTGCTTGAATTCGCGGATAAGTTCTTGTGTTTGCATTTTGGCACCTTAGAAAACTTCGAGGAAAGCGCCGGCGGTCGGCGCAGCTGGGGTTGGGGTAGAAGCACCGGCCGACACTGGAGGCGGTTGATTGCTGGCTGGCGGGATTTGCCAGTCCTTATCCAGCGTCGAGGTGGCGATTGCATCGCTGTTGGTCGTCGACGCGGCGTCGACTGTTGGTGCGCCTTCCGGCGTGACTTTGGCGTCGGTATCTTCGGGAGTTTTGTTCGTCGTCAGCGCGCCGCTTGCCGGGGCAGATTCCGCGCCTGCCGTAGGTGCAAGGTCGGACTTTTCCAATTCGCCAGCCGAGGCATCGGTCGGCGCGCCTGCCTTGGTCGCGCCGGGGTCTGCAGCCTTGGCGGCTGATTTGGTGCTGGACTTAGCGGCCTTCGCTGTCTTTGGCGGCTTGCCTGCTGTCTTTGATCCGGTCTCAGCCTCGGTCCCGGCCTCGGCCGCATCCTGTGCGCTGGCGTCGGCGACCTGGTCGAGCAGGGACTTGCGCGGAGGGCTGGTCCACGCCAAGAGCGCCTTGCCGAAATCTTGGTCAAGTTCCTCGGGTGTTGCGAGAAGGGACAGGGGGCGCAGCGCGGGCTTGTCTCCGCTGTCATTTGCCTTCGGGGTAATGTTGACGCGCAGCTGGTCGCCGTCGATTGCGACTGAAATAAGTAATGTAGATTTTTGGGCGAGTTCCGCCAGTGCTTTGAACATGATCGTCCTTTCGGGTGGGTGGCTGGGGTTAGGTGGCGCGGTAGAGATAGCGATGCGGCGTGCCGCGCCGAAGGATTTTGTATTTGCGGACGAGGTCGGTCAGCAGAGTGAACAGGCGATGCGCGTCAGCGCCCATCGTGACGGCCAGCGTTTGCAGGTCCATCTCCTGAGCGCGCAACAGCGTGATCGCGCGGGAGCTCAGGTTGATATCGTGCATGCCGTTGCTTGGGGCGTGCCGGCGACGGGTCTCCGTGGCCTGCTTGCCGGTCTGCGCGCGATAGGCGTGCGTGGTGCAGTCCTTTTCTGATGGGAATGAGATTTGCTGGCCGAGCACTTCGCCTTCGCGCGTGATCTGATACAGGATGTAAGGCGTCGAGCGCAAAGGCATGCGACGCACCAGATATTCGCCAACCATGACGGCGGAGAAATCCCGTTTGGCGCCCGGATCGTAGCGGTCGATACTGCTGTAGGCGATTGCCGGCGCCGAAAAATTGGTCGTGGCTGGATAGAACAGCGTGTGTTCGTTGGGCAGATAGCTCATGAATTGTCGTTTGCTTGTGCGAGTTTTTTATCGGTGGCGCGGAGCTGTTCCAGGCGGGCGGCGCGGCGCACATTTCTTTTTGCGAGGGCGTGGATCGTTGCGGCGAAAAGGGCTGTTTTCATGGCGGCTTCGAAGGACTCTCCAAGTCGGCATTCGCGCCACGCCCGCGCCAGATCAGCCTCGGAGATTGCTGGCGTATCCATCGGGCGATTACAGAGGGCTGCATGCAATTCGACGCGCGTCAGCGGCACCCGGAACGTCCGGCCATGGCTTGCCGCACAAGGTCGCGAGTTGCGAGTCCGGTTTGCCGCCGAGTGATTGCAGAACCTGTGACCGCTTACCGTCGATGAAGCCGCGCTCGTAGGCCGCCTGCTTCTCTTCTTCAGTGTGGTCGAACGTGCCGGCGGCGCCGAAGGCAGCAATGAGTAAGGCGATGGCGACGATGGGGTGGCGATCAAAATACGAAACGACTCTATTCATCGCGGTCACCTTTGCGTGCGGTTGTGACTTTGCGCGTCTCGGTGCCTGGCGAATGGAGTTTGCCGGCGGCCGCAGCTTGTGCAGCTGCTTCGGATGGGGACATCCCTACGGGCCATTGTTTTGGCGCGGCGCGAGATTTAGACGATGGCGCGGCATCGAGGAAATTGAAACTGCGCGGGAATCTGCTATTTGGCATTCTGGCTCCGTCGTTGAAGTACACGAAGCGGATATTAGAACCATTAGTAACCATCAGTCAAGAACTATTGGTTCTAAAAAAATGGTTGGTATATCACTAATTGGTTCTATTGCCGAGTTTTTCGGTTCGATTGGCTTGTTATGGTTGGCTTTGCTATGCTGCCAACATCAATGTGCATCTGCTGGGGAGGTGATGAATGAGGGGATTAATTGTGGTTGGCGTGACCGCGCTGATTTTGGCGGGCTGTGCGACAACACCCGTTTCTCTGGGGGATGCAACGGCTGTGCCTGCTGAGCGAATTTTTGCTCAGGCAAGCGGTGCCGCCAAAGACTGGCCGCGTATCACGGTGGTGCGCGACTCAGGGTATTTGGCTTCAGGATGCGACTTCGGTTTTTACCTTGATGGGAGGCTGGCGGCGCGCATGGCTGTTGGGGAGCGCTTCAGTATAGAAGTGCCGCCAGGAGAGCACATCTTAGGTGCAGCAATCGTCGGGCGGGCGCTATGCTCCTTTGGGGAGGATCAGCGCAGAGAAATTGCTTCGATCGTTCAGCCAGGAGAAAAGAAGGTCTACCGCATATCAGCAAGATCCGATGGGGGAGTCTTGATCGAGCCGACGACGATGTTGCAGGCCCGTTGATAGGGCTTTAGTCGTTGGTGCCGTCCCTCGGGAAGGCTTTCCTTTTTTCCGTTATGTCGTCTTTTTTTGATTGAGCAACTTGATCGGCTAGCCTCGTAACGAGCGCTTGCTGCTCAGGGTCAAGCTGCTTCATCACCTCTACCGTTCGAGCGATCGATTCGGACGGGTAGAGTGTTGTCAGTCGTTTGGGGCCACGTCCAGCAACTAGCCAGTCGACGGTTACGTCTGCCCATTCCGTTATGGCGACTATGTGTTCCCATCGAGGGAACGCTTCTCCCTCCAGCCACTTTCGCGCCCCTTTTTGCGAGACCTTGAAAATCTGTCCAAGCGCAGTCTGCCGGCCGCGCTCTGGCAGTTGCATGTCCCCGCAGATCTCGTTCATGCGCCTAGCGAACTCGTTTAAAAGTGTTGAATCGGTCATAGAACCAATGGTACGCACTGCGGACGGAACAATCAGTTCTCGACATTTGGTAACAGTTGGTTCTAAAATGCCGGCATGCATACAAACCTCATATCGAAAGCTATCGGGATTGTCGGGCTCGGAAAGCTGGCAAACGAATGTCGCGTCACGTATCAGGCGCTCCGAAAGTGGGAGAAGGCGGGCCGCCTCCCGCGAACCGACTGGACCGGTGAAACTAATTACGCTGCCGTGATCGAGCGTGAGACCGCGGGAATCGTCACGCGCGATGCGCTACTGTCGCGACCCGCTGCTGCATCGCTGCAAGGGCCGTGCGCGTCAGTAGTTGACGCTCTGCATCGAGGCCAGGGCGACCAGTCGGTAACTGCACCTCCGCCAGTGCCAGCATCATGACTCGAGCAAGAGTCGGGCTTTGGTCGGCAACGGCGGCGACCAGCGTGCCAATCACTGCGTCGAGCGCGAATCGATGGGTATTCACGACGTCCGCGAAGTGGTCTGAATTCTTCAGCAACTTTTCGAACAGCCTCTGCGCTGCATCAATCTCTTCAAAATTCCCTTTGGTCCGCATTTTCTTTTCCTTTGTTTTCGCCGCTTCCGGGTTGGCACTGGAAGGACTGTATCGCGACCGATTTCATAAATCATCAGGAAAAAATCGGAGATTTTCCCCATGACCTATCACTACGGCGAAACGAATCAGCATGACTGCATCTACAACCTTGCGCGCAAATATGCGGGCGGCATCGAGGCCCTTGCGCCCAGGCTTGGTATGTCAGTCAAGCTGCTCCGGAAGAAGCTGGCGCCGGGTGAGGTGCGCAATCAACTTAGCTTCGAAGAGGCCACGGCAATCATGGAGATTTGCGCTGCAGTCGGCATGAGGGATGCGTTGTATCCGCTCCACGCTATGGGGTTCCGACTTGGTCAGATCTGCGCACCGATCCCCGATGTTGACCATGGCGACTTGTCTCAGGAGGCCATTCATACCGCGGCGATCGGCGCGATGCGGCAACTGGCCGAGGCAATGGCGGCATCGTCGGACGCAATGATGGATGACGAGCTTACCGAGACGGAGCTGGAAACGATCGAGCCGAAGATCAGAGGCATTTTACCGGCGGTGTGCAAATGGTTGGAGCGTATTCGTGCGCGGGCCAGACGTGACCGTAAACCGCCTGGCGTACCGAAAAACATCTTTGGAAGCGGCCGCAGCGATCGCGCCGAGGAGCTTGAAAGTGTCGGACAGTAAGCCGGACACAAACTCGCAAGAGTGGCAAATGATCTGCCTTGCGCGGCACGTGTGTCGGCTGCCCAGCAAAGCTGACCGAATTGCGTTTGTAGATCTCCTGCGGCAGAAACGCATCGGGCGAGATCGTAAAGAAGATCCGGTGGCCATTGCGGCGGCCGATGCATTCGCGGAGTCGCTGAAGGCGCTGGTCCAGCAAGAGTGGGCGCTGATGTATCCAAAGAAATAGAAAGTTAGAAAAATGAAGCGATTGAACGGGGCGACAGATGGCAACGCTTGACCAAGCGATACAACAGATGCGAGACGCCGGGCTTCCACCCTTGCCCGATGGTCATCCAAAAAGAGACGGAAAGATTCACCGGTTTGGCCATGAAAGAAAAAGCTGGTACGTGATGCACGAAGCGGTCCTAAAGGACGGCCGTCAGCAGGTATACGGGGCGTTTGGGACCTGGCAGGGAACAAACGAAAACACGATCCGCATCGAGGCAGACTGGGCGGGCATCTCGGCCGAAGAGCGCGCGGCTATCGAAGATCGCGAGCGGGCATATCACGCGAAGCACGAAGAGGATAAGCGGGAAAAGGCTCAGCTTGCGGCAAACCGAGCGTCGCAGCAATGGGCCGACGCAGTGACGGAAGGAACGTCGCTCTACGCTCAGCGCAAACAAATCAGCACACCAGGCCTGCGGTTCCAACCCGACGGGACAATGCTTATTCCCATGCTGGCTGTGCGGGGTGAAGTCCGTGCGCTCGTCGGGCTGCAGAAAATAACCCCGGACGGAACGAAGCGATTCAACAAAGGCATGAGCAAGCAGGGCAGCTTTTGCCCAATCGGCAAGATCGCACCCGATGATCGCGTGCTCTTCGCGGCGGAGGGCTACGCGACAGGCCGCACGGTGCGTCAAGCCACGGACGATACCGTCGGTGGGTACGTTGCGTTCGACGCGGGAAATCTCATTCACGTGGCGCGCATGGCGAGACAGGCCCACCCTGACGCCCACATTGTGTTTTGCGCCGATGACGACTTCGAGATAGAGCCGCGCGTACACAAGGACCTTGAAAAGCGGTTCGGCGTCACTGGCTTGCAAATCGATGGACAAGAATACGAATTGGAAGGCAAGGACGGTGCCTACAAATGCCGCGCGACGTGGAAAGTCGGCATCGCGGAGACGCAGTTCGTGGAGTTGGCAGTCCGCACCAGCGGGTTCAGCACTGTCCTTCAGTTCGAGAACACTGGCCTGGTCAAGGCGCACCAAGCGGCAGCGGAGGTTGGGAATGCATCCGTTGCGGCGCCGGCCTTTGCGAGCCGTGGTGAGAACTCCTGGACGGACTGGAACGACCTTCATTGCGCCGAGGGGATCGATGTTTGCCGGACCCAGTTAGGGGGCGCTATCTTGTTCGCGCTGACGCCGCCTGCCATTAAGGCTCGGATGGCAGAGCGCGAGCTTGAATCTGCGGCTCTCCCGGACAACGTGGTCCCGATCACGGAGAAGAAGTCGAAGAAGAAAAGGGCGAAGGCCGCCGATCCCGCTGCCGCAGGGCAGGGGGGGGCGGCTGACGGGCCTCCGGATGGCCGGGAGCCTGAGAATTCGGAGTTGCGATGGGAGGCGCGCCTTGCGCGCACTGACAAGGGCCAGGTCCTGCCGGTGCTGAGCAACGTCGTCAGCATTCTCAAGAACTCTGATGAATGGCAGGGCGTGGTGGCGTTTGAAGAGTTTAGCGGCCAAGTCGTGAAGCTGAAGCCGCCACCGTATGAGCGTGGCGAAGTGGGCGAGTGGAGCGACATGGACGACTTGCGCACAGCGCTGTGGCTCCAGCAGACCTACTCATTTCATCCGCGCGAAGACATTGTAATGAAGGCGGTGTTGCTGGCCGCTGACATGCATTCTCATCATGTGGTGCGCGCGTACCTTGACCCGCTGATTTGGGACGGCAAAGAGCGCCTTTCGCATTGGCTGGTCGACTGTCTCAGCGCAGAGGACTCTGAGTATGTCCGACGGGTCAGTCGCAAATTTCTGATTGCTGCAGTCGCGCGAATATATAAGCCCGGCGTCAAGATGGATAACGTGTTGATCCTGGAGGGCGCGCAGGGCCTTTACAAGTCCACTGCGCTGAAGGTGTTGGCCGGGGAGTGGTTTACCGATGCCCCGCTGCGGTTTGGCGACAAGGACACCTACGCCATCATGCGTGGCAAGTGGTTCATCGAGCTGGCCGAACTGGACTCATTCAACAAGGCTGAATCAGAGGCCGCAAAGCAGTTCTTTGGCCAGTACATCGATCGCTTCCGGAATTTCTATGGGAAGCGTGCTTCGGACGTGCCGCGCCAGCAGGTGTTCACTGGCACAACAAACAAGATCAATGGTTACCTGAAAGATGAAACTGGGAATCGTCGGTATTGGCCGGTCGCTGTTTACGAAATCCTGTTGGAGGCCCTGCGGGACATGCGTGATCAGCTGTGGGCGGAAGCCGTCGCTGCGTACAAAGCCGGCGAGGCATTTTGGGAAACGCCGGCGGACGTGGAGATTTTCCGCGAAGCGCAGGATGCGCGCTTTATAGAAGACTCCTACACAGACCTGATTGCCAGTGGCCTTGCTGGCAAGTCGACAACCTCAGTCACTGATGTTCTGCAGGACATTCTGAAGCTTGACGTCGCGAAATGGACCATGCCGGAGCAGCAGCGTGTCGGCCGCAGTATGACTAGATTGGGCTGGATCCGCAAGAGGGGGCCGTGGAAGCATGGCAAACGCGACTGGGTATATCACCGGCCTGCGCCAGCAGATCAAGCCTCGACGCCATCAGCCCCAGCCCAGGGAGGTAGCGATGATGGGCCGTTCTGACATCACGTGCGGTCCCATTGTCCCAGTGGTTAGACCGACTGGGACGGACACTGGGACAAGGATTGAAATGTCCCAGTGGCCCAGCGCTATAAAACGTGGGCCAATTTCGGGACAGCCGCATTCTGTTGCTGTTTGTCCCAGTGTCCCAGTGCGCGCTTACGTGCACATGTGGGCGCGCATGTGTGGGCATGCGTAGGTGTGCGCACGTGTGCGCGTGCGAGTTATGTTCTTTTCTTTGGGACAACTGGGACATTGGGACAAATAAGGGGAGACGATGCTTGATGAATATGTAGAAGTGATTGAGGAGAGGCGGCCAGTGGGGAGTGGTGATCAATCCATCGCAATTCGTAAGACCGCCGGGTTGGGTTGGTCGTCGCTCGAGAGCAGCCCCCGCGTGGAGTCGCGCACGGTCCACGATTCTCCGCTGAGCCTGAGACTGTCGAACTGGCGCGACACGATCAGGGGGCACAAGTCTAAGGGCGCGTCGGCCCATGGTTGTGCTTCTGGCTGGGCGGCGATGTACGTACAGATTCGGAACACGGAAGCGAATCTTGGGAAAGATGCTGAGCGCGGCGCCGGCACCAGGCGCCAACCGGATGAAGAGGATGGTTGGCGAATAGAGGCGGCGGTACGCCAGCTGGCAGACCCTGACGATGTTACGGTGCTGCGCGAGTGGTATGTCTTCGAGATGTCCGAGCATGCGATTCGATGCCTGCTCAAGCTGAGGCGTGTGACCGTGCAGCAGGTGCGGCAGCGGGCGGAAAGAAATTTGCAAATAGTTCTTGCGGCGCGAGAAAAGAGGGACTAAATTTACGGCTAACAATTTACGTGCCGCCGTAGCGCGCCTTGAAGTGACTGCCAGATGGCGGTCACTTCACGACTGAAGACAA
The DNA here is from genome assembly GCF_044767365.1 of Herbaspirillum sp. NPDC101396. Classification (NCBI taxonomy): domain Bacteria; kingdom Pseudomonadati; phylum Pseudomonadota; class Betaproteobacteria; order Burkholderiales; family Oxalobacteraceae; genus Herbaspirillum; species Herbaspirillum sp. NPDC101396. The sequence continues at coordinate 358,393 of NZ_JBIWNT010000001.1, forward strand.
TAGAGCCTCAATCGCCCACGCGATTGGGGCTTTTCCTTTTGGGCAGACCAGAACACAGATCGCGACCTGCGCCGCGAAGGAAAGCGCAGGACCATCCTGATACGAAAGGTAGGCCATGGCAAAGGTGACCGGAAAGCTAGAGACGATCGCAGCAATGCGCGCCAGTGGACGTGATCAAGCACCGTTTGTCATGGCATCCGGGTTGACCAGCATGGCGCGCGCAGTAGTGCAGGTTGAGACCGACACTATGCAGCGCGTTTTTGATCGGCCAACTCCATTCACCATGCGCGCCGTCGGCATGACGCCTGCCAGCAAGCAGTCACTGCAAGCGCAGGTATTCATCAAGGATGCGCAGGCTAAGTATCTGGAGGCACAGGTCGACGGTGGCGCTCGGCATCTGAAGACATTCGAAGAGCGGATGACAATCACCGCCGGTCAGCTGGTCGCGATCCCAGGCGATCAAGCCCCACGCAACGCGTACGGCAACGTGGGTAAAGCGCAGTTATTGAAGATCATCCGTGAAGGCAATACGAGTGGAGATGCGCGACGGTATTTCTATGGGCGGCCGAGGGGATCAGATCTGCCGGCTGCGATCTATGCGCGCGTGAACAACAACAAGCAGATCGTGCCGCTATTGGTCTTCGCTTCGAAGGCTGTGTACCAGAAGCGATTCAAGTTCGGCGAAGTCGCAGAGCTCACCGTCCGAGCGCAGTGGGTCGAACATCTGTCCGCAGCGTTCCGGAATGCAACATCGACGGCACGGCGGTGACCAGACGGCTCGGGTCCCTCCTGCAGCCTTTGGTACGTGGGTAATTCGCACCGCGGTGTTTGCGTAATCACTGATTTTTTTTAGGGTGGTCACTGGTGGTCAGTGGTCACTTTCCCTTATGGATGACAACAAAACTTCAGAGGCTACCGGTGCGGTAAGCCTCCGCGCGTACGCGCGTCATCGCGAGGTCGCGCTGTCAGCGGTCCAAAAGGCCATTCGATCCGGCCGGATTCAAACAACAGCCGCCGGCAAGATCGACGTCGCCGCTGCCGATGCCGCATGGGCGGCGAACACCGACGTTTCCCGGCTGCCGCCGGACAGCCCGAGAGCGCCGCATTCCGTGGGCGCCACCGGCAACTCGTCCCCGCAAAGCGATGATGATGAGCCTGTTCCTGGAGGCGGGACGTCCGAGTATCAAACGCACCGTGCAAACCGGGAGCGCATCCGCGCCGAGCGCGAGCAGATCGAACTCGATCAGATCGCAGGCCGATCGATGGATGTCGGGGAGGCTGGCCGACTTGCATTTACTGCGTTCCGCACACTGCGTGACGCAATGATGAACGTGGCGCCGCGAATCAAAGACAACCTGGCGGCCGAGTCCGATCCGATGAAGTGTGAGCTGCTGGTGGAACAAGAGATCATCGCGGCGCTCGCCAGCATCGATATCGCGCGCGTACTTAACGAGCAGGATGAAGAGGTGCAGGAGGATGGGAGCGACTGAAACCTTCATCCGGACGATTGCTAGCGCGATCAAACCGGATGCCAAAATCGGCATTGCGGATTGGTCTGCAAAACATCGCATCCTGCCGCCGGACTCGCCGGAGCCAGGCAAGTGGCGCAACGAGCGCACGCCGTACCTGATTGGCATCATGGATGCTCTGTCTGGCAAGCCGAGCGCGCTGACGCGCCGTAGTCATGACGATACCGGATTGTTCGATAACAGTTGGGTACGGTGGGTTCCTCTGCAGAAAGGGCACCAGCTGGGCGGTTCCGCGCTGGGCGAGAACTTCATCGGCCACAGCATCACCACCGCGGCCGGCAACATCCTTGCGGTGTTTGCAACGAAGGATGATGCCGAGAAGTGGGAGATGGACCGGTTTGAGTCCATGCGGACCTCGACGCCTGATTTGCGCCGGCGCGTTCGGGACTCAGGAAAGAAGGGCAGCGACAACACAAAGCTGCGCAAGAAATTTCCCGGCGGGATGGTCAACCTGGTCAGTGCGTCCCGTGCAGGCCGCTTGAAATCAACCACCACGCGCTACGTGCTGCTCGAGGAAATCGACGAGTACATGCTCAGCGTCGACGGTCAGGGCAATCCGCTGGACCTCGCCGCAAACCGGACAAGCAACTTCGGCAAGCGCGCAAAGATTTTTGCGAACAGCACCCCGACGGTGAAGGGCCGTTCGCAGATCGAAAAGCTGTACCTGCGCGGTGATCAGCGTCGGTATTTTGTTCCGTGTCCGGATTGCGAGACGGCACAGTACTTCAGTTGGGAGCGCTTGCGCTGGGAGACCGACAAGCCGGAAACGGCGCTGTATCACTGTTCCGATTGCGGATCAGGGAACCCAGAGCATGCGTGGAAGGCAGGCTATGAACGGTCCTACTGGATGCCAACAGCAACGGGAGATGGAGAGACGGCCAGCTTCCATTTGAGCGCGATGTATGCGCCGATCGGCTGGCGCCCGTGGGTATCTGCAGTCCGCGACTGGCTACAGGCCAAGGCGGAGCTGGCGACCGATCCGGCGAAGATGATTACGTTCATCAACAACTTTCTGGCCGAATGCTGGGAAGACCGATCGAGCGAAGTCAAATGGCAGACGATTCAAAAGCGGCAGGAGCCGTACAAACTGAAGCAGATTCCAGTCGGTTGCTTGATTTTGACAGGAGCCGTCGACGTGCAGCCAGACCGGCTCGAAGTGTTTACCGATGGCTGGGGGCGGGGCATGGAAAACTGGACGATCGATGCTCACGTGATTCACGGGGATCCATCGACGCCGGCGCCTTGGAAAGAGTTGGACGAGTTTCTGGCGAAGCCCTTGCGCAATTCGTTCGGCGTCGACATGCGCGTGCAGCTCACTGGCATCGACTCGGGCGGTCATAACACGCAGGAGGTGTATGACTATTGTCGTTTTCGGCAGCACCTGGGGGTCTTTGCTCTGAAGGGCGCGTCGGAGCGGCGACGGCCAGTGATCGGCCGTCCGACGCAACAGGATGTGACCGTGGCAGGAACGACGTTCAAGAACGGCGTACAGCTCTGGCCGATTGGAACGGACACCGCAAAGGAAAAAATCTTTGCGGCGTTGACTGCCGATGACAAGGAAGGGCGCGCGGAAACGCGCATGCATTTCCCTGCCGATCTTGGCGAGGAGTACTACCAGCAGCTGGTCTCCGAGGTCTACAACCCGGCGAAGGACCGCTGGGACAAGCTACGCAAGCGCAATGAAGTGTTGGACGGCAAGGTCTACAACATGGCCTGCGCCTACCATCCGCGTCTGCGTTTGAACGTGATGCCAGAACGCGAATGGGCTTACCTGGAAAGCATGTTGGAGCCGCGCGTTGGTGATCTGTTTTCGCAGCCCCCGCCGCAGGTGGAACAAATTGCAGAGAGCGATGCTCCGGTGACGAGCGGTGATGCAGTAGAAACATTGGTTCAGGCAGCGCCGCAAGGCGGCTGGATTGAGCCGCAGACTAACTGGATGGGACGGTGATATGGCATTTGACCAAACGCAACTGGACGCACTCGATGCGGCGATCGCCAGCGGCGAGCTGACGGTGAAATACAACGGGAAGGAGATCACCTATCGCAGCATCACCGAACTGGTGCGCGCACGCAACATCGTGATGGGGCAGCTGAATCCGGGCAATCACCGTCCCGGCGCGTCGGTCGGCATTGTGGACTGGAGTTAACGTGAACATCATCGACAAAATGATCGGCGCCGTTGCGCCTGGTGCGGCGCTTCGTCGCATGCATGCCCGTGACCTGCTGAACCTGCGGCGCGGCTTCGATGGTGCAAAACGCGGCGCCCGCGGCGCCGGCTGGCAGGCTGGCGGCGGGTCCGTCAATGCCGAGTTGGCCGGTTCGCTGCAGGTATTGCGCAACCGTTCGCGGGATCTGATTCGCAACAACCCGTTTATGAAACGTGCAGTCTCGGTGTTGCGGGCGAATATTGTCGGCACAGGCATTGTCCCGAAGTTCTCGGACAAGCAGGCGGCTGAAGCTTGGAAGCATTGGGCGCGGCGTGAATGCGACGCCGGGCGAATGTTGAACTTTGGCGGCTTGCAGGTGCAGCTCGTGCGGGCGATCTGGGAAAGCGGTGAGGTTCTGGTCCGGTTTCGTGCGCGTCGCCCGCAGGATGGTCTCAGGGTGCCGCTCCAGCTGCAGGTGCTGGAGGCAGACTACCTCGATAGCTCGAAGACGTTTCAGTTCGACGGCGGTTTCGTTATCGCTGGTGTGCAGTTCAACCTGATCGGCGAACGGACCGGATATTGGTTGTTCGACCAGCATCCCGGCGAGGTAGCGAATCTCGCGAAGAGCATGACCAGCAAGCTGGTGCCTGCCAGCGAAGTGATCCATTTTTTTGACGCGACGGGGCGGCCGGGGCAGGTTCGGGGATTCCCCGAACTGGCAATCAACATCTGGAAGGCGCGCGACTCGAACCTCTATCAAGAGGCAGAGTTGATGCGCAAGAAGCTGGAAGCGTGCTTTGCGGTGTTCGTGACGTCGACGGATCCGCAGTTTCGGATGGGGGCCGACAACGGGACCGTTCCTGGCAAGCGCACTGAGTCGCTAAGCCCGGGGATGATTCAGTATTTGAATCCTGGCGAGACCATCGATTTCTCGGCGCCGGCCAGCAGCGAGGGTTACGAGTCTGCGATGCGTGTGGACCTGAGATCACTGGCGGCAGGCGCGGACGTCACCTATGAGCAGATGACCGGTGACTATTCGCAGGTCAATTTCACCAGTGGCCGTATGGGGAAGATCGAGTTTCGCGGTTTCGTTGAGCAGTTCGTATTTCTTGCCCTTGTGCCGATCGTTCTTGACCGGATCGCGGAGCGTTGGGCGCTGTCGGCGTATCTCGCAGGTGTCATCACAAAGCCATCGATTCTTCCCGATGAATGGACGGCGCCGCGTGTCCCGCTCCTGGATCCGCTGCGCGAAAGTCAGGGATATAAGGTGTTGGTGGAGAACCGGATTATCAGCCGCGCCGAGGCGCAACGTGAGTTGGGCTATGACCCGGAGCAGATGGACGAGGAAATCAACGACGACAAGCTATTGGCGAGTATCCCGGCAAATCAAAGCGCCGGCGACAAGCAAACCGAACGCATCTTGGCCGACGACAAGTAATCAATTCGCAATATCAATCATTGCCCGCTCAGCGGGCTTTTTCTTTTGGGGAACCCCATGCCAAACATTGTAAGAAGCGTTGAGCAGCAGGATGTCGCGATGGTGTACCGCGCGCAGCCAATTTCTGCTGTCGATAACACCAATCGGACGGCAACGGTCGTCTGGACGGCAGGCGCGCAGGTCCAGCGCTATGACTGGTCGCGCGACCGCCCATACCTCGAGGAGCTGGGGCAGGCGGCAGGATCGGTGCGCATGGGGCGCCTGCAATCTGGAAACGCCCCGTTGCTCGACACGCACATCACCTGGAGCCTTGAGTCCGTTCTCGGCGTAGTAGATTCCGCGACGTCGCCCGACGAAGGTGCTGAAGCAACAATCCGCTTTTCCCGTCGCGATGACGTTGAGCCGGTCTACCAGGATGTCATGGACAAGATTATCGGCAACGTCTCCGTCGGCGCGCGTATCCATCGTATGGAAATGGTTGCGCCTGGTGTCGAAGGCAACCCGATGTGGATCTATCGGGCGACCGACTGGGAGCCGTATGAAATCTCGCTGGTGCCGATCGGCGCCGACCCGAATGCAGTTGTCCGCAGTGCAGATGGCGTGCAGGCAACGCAACGCTCGTTTAGCTGCGAAGTCACCATCATCACGTCGGCCGATGAAGTCGACCCTACCGTTTCAAACCGCACGGCCGCCGCCGTGCATCCAACCACGAAAGGAAGCAATATGCCTCAAGAAAATCAGGCGGCGTCCACCACCGCCACAGTACAACCTACCGTAACGACTACCCAGCAACAGCCCGCTCAGGCTCCGGGTGGTGCGGATCCTGCTGCCATTCAGCGTGCCGCGACCGAAGCTGGTCAGCAGGCTGAGCGCGCTCGCATCGTTGCGATCGGCGTGTCGGTGCGTGCCAGCGGTCTGGATGGTCAAGATGCGCTGCTCAACGGCTATATCGAGCGCGGCATCTCGCTGGAAGGTGTCAACGCAGATCTGCTGAGCCGTCTGGCAGAGCGTAGCCAGGCCAGCACCATCCGCGCACAGGGCGGCCAGAACATCGTGACGACGCAGGATGAAACCGATGTTCGTCGCGAAGCGATGACCAACGCGATCATGCACCGCGTTGCGCCTGGCGTCGTGAAGCTGACCGATGCCGGTCGCCAATATCGCGGCATGTCGCTGCGCGAGCTGGCGCGCGACGGCTTGGAAGCTGCCGGCATTTCGACGCGCGGCATGAGTCCCAATGAACTGGCCGGCGCCGCGCTCGGCTTGTCGCAGCGCGGTGCGCACAATACGACGGACCTGCCGCTGATTTTCGGCGGCGTCATCTCGCGCACCATGCGCGAAGCTTACCAAGGTGCGCCGAAGACGTTCGAGGCATGGGCGCGCCGCGGCGTTCTGACCGATTTTCGCGCTGTTACGCGCGCATCGTTTGATGCTGCCGTGAAGTTCGAGAAGGTCGGCCAGAATGGCGAATACAAATACGGCCAGTTGAAGGATGGCGGCGAAGTAATCCAGCTGGGCACTTACGGCAAGGTCGTTGCGTTCACACGTCAGATGATCATCAATGACGATCTGTCGGCGCTGCAGCGCCTGCCACAGTTCTTCGGTCGTGCCGCGGCCGACATGGAATCGGACCTGGTCTACGGCATCCTGACCGGCAATCCATCCATGTCCGACGGCAAGGCGCTGTTCCACTCGGGGCACGGCAATCTGGCAGCCACGGGCGGCGCCATCGGTATCGATACGTTGTCCGCAGGGCGCACTGCGATGCGCACGCAGAAGGCTCCAGGCGGCTCGCTGCTGAATCTGGCGCCACGCACGTTGCTAGTGCCTGCCGCGCTGGAAACGGTCGCGTACCAGATGACCAGCCCGAACTATCAACCGACGACGGCCGGCGCAGTCAATCCGTTCTCCTCGACATTGCAGACGGTCGTCGAAGCGCGTCTCGATGCGTCCAGCGCGACTGCATGGTATTTGACAGCCGATGGTGGCCAGGTCGACACCGTCGAATTTGCTTACCTGGACGGTGAAGAAGGTCTGTACACCGAGCAGGCGGTGGACTTCGATGTCGATGGCGTCAAGGTCAAGGGCCGTATCGATTTCGCTGCACAGGCGATCGAGTTCCGCGGCATGTACAAAAATCCCGGCGCGTAATCTGGCACCGGCTTCTTGAGCTGGTCGCCCTCGGCGGCCAGTGTTTGATCATCTTTCAATTCTTCTTTTCAAGGACAGCACATGAAAAACTTCATTCAAGCCGGCAACGTCATCAGCGCTGCCATCGCCGTTGCGGTCTCTTCCGGTGATCTGGTCATTCTGGGCGCTCTGGCCGGTGTTGCCAGCGGCACCTACGCCGCAAACGAAACCGGTGAGTACTCGCTGGAAGGCGTGTATGAGCTGACGGCACTGAACACATCGACGGCCGCGATCGGCGCCATCGCCTACTGGGACCAGACAAACAAGCGTGTCACGGACGCGGCCAGCGGCAATGGCGCCATCGGCCATTTCTTCATTGCCAAGGCGAACGGCGACACGACGGCAAAAGTTCGCCTGGCACAGCGCCTGGCGTAGTCATGGGGCGCTTCGGTTCCCGCTTCATGAGCACGTTCGCGCGTCACGGTATGTTGTCAACCCTGGAAATTCAGGTTGCCGGCGAAACCAAGCGGGTTGACGTGGGCTACGAAGAGGGCGGCACGGTGGTGATCGACGGCATTGCACATGCCGTTGAGCACTACATCGAGTATGAAAAATCACTGCTCGATCTCAGGCGCGGTACGGAACTGACCGTGGACGGCATGCCGTTCAAAGTCAAGCGCCCGCCTGACCCGAAAGGAGATGGCACGTTCTGCATTGCATTTTTGGAGCCGGCTTGACCATGATTATTCGACAACAACTTCTGCAGGGACTGGCCGAGTTCCTTGCGCAGCAACCAGGCTTTCCGGCAACGGTAGGCCGGTCCCTGGCGCGAGCGTTCGGCGCCGACGAGGGAAATCAGCTCGTCGTGCATCGTGGGAGCGAGTCTCCAGATCTCGATGTGGATGGTGACGGCCAGCGCTACTGCGATGTTTTGATCAGCGTCGTCGGCCGCAGCGACGATGCTGAGGTCGAGGCCGACGCGGTGATGGAAGTCGCGCATCCACTGGTGATGGGCTACAGCGATCCGCGCATCGTGCAGATTGAGGAAATCAAGGTGGACGAGCCCAAATATGCTTCGGCAGATTACAAGCTCTGTGTGATCACTACGCAATACCGCTTCAGCTACCAAGTCCAAGACTACGGTATCTGATCTATTCGATTCAGCAACAGCCGCCGCCCTCGGGCGGCATTTTTTTTGAGGAAATCATATGACTATCTCTGCACAAGGTTGCAAGTTCGAGGTCAAGACCGGAGCTGGTGCCGCTAAGGCGATCACCGGCATCGTGCGTGGCTATCCGACAATTCTCAATTCGGCAGCACATGGCTTCAGTAACGGCGACGTCGTCAACCTGGCAAGTATCGGCGGCACGACCGTCCTGAACGGCCAAAAGGCTACCGTCAAATACGCCACCGCCGATACCTACGCTGTCGATATCGACACCACCGGCGCCAGTGCTTGGACGTCGGGCGGTACGGCGACCTCGGTGGCGTACACCTTCATCAAAGGCGTGACGGGTTTCAATGGCCTCGACGGTGCTGCTGACGAACTCGACGCCACCGACATGGACAGCACCGCCAAGGAATTCCTGCTGGGCCTGCAGGATTTCGGCAAGTTTGCGCTGGACATCAATATCAAACGCGAAGACGCCGGTCAGCAAGCCATGGAAGCGGCACGCACCACCGGCGCGCCAACAGGCTTCCGCTTCACTCTTCCCAACGGCATGGTTGCGACGTTCGATGTGCTGGTGAAGTCGACTCCGCTGTCCGGTAGTGTCAATGCGCTCGTCAAGGGCACTATCGACACCCGCATCACAGGAGCTGTCACATGGGCGTAACTCTTCTTTCGGCAGACGCCATCCTGAGCGCACCGCTGCGCAGTGTCGACGTGCCGGTTCCCGAATGGGGCGGCATGGTTCGCGTGCAGGGCATGAGCGGGAGCGACCGCGACAGCTTCCAGACGGTGCTGCGCGGCGACGAGACCGGCCGCACATCTAACGACAAGTTCCAGGCGATCCTGCTGGCCTTCACGCTGGTCGGCGACGATGGCCAGCTTCTGTTCTCGGTCGACCAGGTGGAAGTACTGCGTGCGCGCAGTGCGACTGCGCTGGAGCGTGTCGCGGTGGAAGCGATGCGGCTCAATGGCCTCTTGCCGGAAGCGGTTGCGGATGCAGCAAAAAACTCCGAAGCCGCCCAGAACGCCGATTCTGGTTCCGACTCGCCGGCCACCTCGGATTAAGCGTAAGGCGCGCACAGCAGGAGATTGATTCTGCTGAGTTCGTGGAATGGATGGGTTACTACCAGCTGGAGCCGTTTGGCGAAATGGTGGCGGACCGGAGGCATGCGGTGGCAGTGCAGACGTTTGCAAATGCCAACCGCAATCCGAAGGACCGGCCCACTCCATACCTCGAAAAGGACTTCATTCGCTGGGGGGAACTCGGCGAAATGGATGCGCAGGACGAGGAGGCGATCCTACTTGAGGATCCTGACGAACAGTCAGCGCTGATTGCGGCACGAATTTTCGGCACTTCACTCCCAAAAAAATAAGGGGTTGTACACATGGCGAGCCAGCAAATCGGATCCATGGTTGTCACGCTGGAAGGCGATGTTGCGAAGTATCAAAGCAGCATGGACAGCAGCGCTCAACTCACCGAGCGTGCCATGGCGCGCATCCAGACCAGCGCCGCGAACGTTGAGCAGTCGTTCGGACGGCTCGAGTCCGCGGCGGATCTGGTCAAGACAGCCATTGCCGGCGTCGCTTTGGGCGGCCTGGTGGTGGAGCTGGGCGCCATCGGCGAAGCATCATCGCGTATGCAGGGCCAGTTGCGGCTGGTGACCGACAGTTTTACCGAGTTGAAGTCGGTGCAGGCTGACTTATTTACCGTGTCACAACGCACGCGTCAAAGCATGGACGCGACGGTAGACCTGTATTCCAAAGTTTCCCGTGCGGTCTCCGACATGCTGCTTAGCCAGCGCACGCTGGTGACCTTCACGCAAGCGGTGAACAACAGCATCACGGTCAGCGGCGCCGGCGTTCAGCAGGCCGAATCGGCGATCCTGCAACTCGGCCAGGCATTGGCGTCGGGCAAGCTGCAGGGCGATGAGTATCGCTCTATCGCCGAGAACGCGCCGCGGCTGGCGCAGGCCATCGCTGACGGCATGGGGGTGTCGCGTGGCCAACTGAAGAAGCTGTCGACGGAAGGCAAGCTCACGGCCGAGACCATTGTTACGGCCGTCATCGGTCAGTTTGACAAACTCCAGTCGGAGGCCGATAAGCTGCCGCAGACGGTTGGCCAGGCGTTCCAGCAGTTGCGCAATGTGATTCTCAACGAGATCACCGCAATCAACGAAGGCCCTGGTGTGGGCGCTGTGGCAGCGCAAGGCGTTCGCTTGCTCGCCGACAATCTGGACGTTTTGAAGGCAGCTGTTGCCGGCCTCGTCGCTTTCAAGTTGGGCGGCTGGATGCTGGAAGCTGCGGCGATGATGACGCAGAAGGCGAACGCGGCGTATAACGCCGCTGCCGCAACGTCTGCGGAGTACTACGCCACAGTGCAGGCAACACAGGCGACGGCCGCAAAGACAGCCGCCGATGTGGCTGCGGCGGAGGCGAAGGTCGCCACTATCGTGGCCTTGCGTGAGCAGGCGGTGCTGACTCTCAACGAGAGCAACGCAACGATCGCCGCGACGGAAGCCGTCGGTGCATACAGCACCGCGCTGGCGCTCAATCGGCAGGCAGTGATCACGCGCAGCGCTGCTTTGGCTGAGCTTGCGGCGCTGTCGCGCGCCCAGGTAGTGGCGGAAACCTCCTTGACGGCAGCGACCACAGCATCGACGGTCGCGACCGAGGCCTATACCGTTGCAAAGGTCGGCGCCGCCGGCGCCGCGGGCTTGGCTTCACGTGCTTTGGGTCTGCTGGGTGGTCCGATCGGCGCCATCACAACCGTACTCGGTCTGGGTGTTGCGGCCTGGCAGCTATGGAGCATGTCATCGGAGAAGGCCGAAAAAGATGCCCTCAAAACGGTGGAAGAGTCGACTCCAGCATTTCTTTCCCGGCTGGATCAGCAGATTGCCAAGCTGAAGGAACGCAATTCACTGGTGGCGACGATGCCGGCACTGTCCGACTCCAGTGATCAGGACGTGTCGAAAGTCGCAGCGCTGAAGTCCAAGTTGGACGCCATCGTCAACCGGCAGGGCGGCTTCGCCGGCCTCAACGACGAGGCGCGCAACAGCTTGATCACCACCGTCGGCGGCCAGTATGCGCAGGCCCTGACCAAGATCGCCGAGTTGAAGGCGCAGACGGACATCAAGGGCGCCAAGGATGTGCAGTCCAAGTTTGATGATTTCCTGGAGAAATACAAATCGAAGGAACAAAAGCTGAGTGAAACGCTGGCAGATTTCGATAAGCAATTCAAGGGAAAGGTCAGCGACGAGAAATTCCAGAAGGGCCGGCAGGACATCATCGACAAGCTGTCGGACAAGCCGACCAACGACAGCGATGGGGTCGCGGCGGCGAAGAAAGCGAACGAAGGAAAGCTCAAAGCCATCGAGCAGGGGCTGGCTCAGCAGCGCGACGTGCAGCAATTCCACGATCAGTACGTAGCCGAGCTGCGGGCGCGCGACCTGGTCGATCTGCAGACGTATGAAGACTATCGCTCCAAGTCCATTCAGAACGGCCTGCAATCGCAGCTTGATGCATATGACAAGGAAATTGCGGCGCTGCAGAAGTACCGCGCCGGCGCCCAAACGCAGAAAGAGACGCAGGATGCCACCAACAAAATCGCAGAGCTCAACCAAAAGAAAGACAAGGCGCGCCTGGATGCCTCGCAAAAGCTGGAAATGCAAACGTTGGGTCTGTCGGCCGCACAGGACCAGCTCAACAAGAGCATGAAGGAATGGGGTATCCAGCAGGATCTGGGCCTGTCGCAGCAGCAGTTCGAAATCGACATGATGGGCAAGTCGACGGTAGAGGTGCAGAAGCTGACGGCCGCCCGGCGCATCCAGCAGGATATCAACGAGCAGGTCCGCCAGGCGCAAAAGAACAGTGTGGCGCCGATTGACCGCAGCGCATTCGATGATGCTGCCAACGACGCGATCGCTCGATCGAATGCCCTGTACGACATGGCTGATCAGAAACGGAAGGACCCCTGGGTCAACTTTACCGATTCGGTGCGCAAGTATGGCGAGGCGGCAAACGATGTGGGCAGCCAGGTGGCGAACGGGTTCAACACGGCGACGCAAGGTATGGAGGATGCCTGGGTCAGCTTCGCAACGACAGGCAAGGCGTCGTTTGGTGACCTGGCGAAATCTGTGGTTGCCGACATTGCCCGCATGCAGGCGAGGGCGGCTATCTCTGGCCTGTTCAATTTCGCCGCCAGCGCCGTCGGCTCATGGCTTGGTGGTGGAGGCGGTACCGGTACAGGCACGGAGTCGTCCGCGGCGAGCACGGCCAACTACTGGGATTCGGCGGCAGGCGGCGGGCAGGGTCTAAAGCTCAATGCCAAAGGTGGCGTCTACGAGTCGTCCAATCTGAGTTCCTACTCTGGAAGCATTGTGTCGTCGCCAACGGTGTTTGCGTTCGCGAACGGTGCCGGGCTGATGGGTGAGGCTGGGCCGGAGGCGATTATGCCGCTGGCGCGGGGCCCAGATGGATCACTTGGCGTTCGATCCCTTGGGCCGCAAGGAATTCAGAGCGGCGGCGCGTCCATCAGCGTGGTTGTCAATGTTGAGCAGGGTGGCGGGGCTGAGGTGCAGGCGCCGTCGGATTACCAGCAGTTCGGCAAAGAGCTGGGCGACTTCGTTGATGGACGTATCAACAATAAGTTTGCCAAAGAGTCCCGGCAGAACGGGATGATTTGGAAGGCTGCAAACGCACGGACTGGATAACGCGATATGGAAACTTTTACCTGGGCCGTACGCATTGAGCCGGTGGGCGACGTCGGATTCACGGTTGCCGAGGCGGTGTTTGGGGACGGCTATTCGCAGCAGGCCGCCGAGGGGATCAACAACGTCACCGAAGGATGGCAGGTCTCAATCCGTGGCATGGCAGACAAGATATCTGCAGTCGATGCCTTTCTCCGGCGCCACGGGGGATTCAAGCGTTTCCTCTGGACCCCTCCGGGCGGTGTCGAGGGCGCGTACTTGGCCAAGGCGTTTCAAAAGACGCCACACAACTCACTCGGTGTCGCGACAATCACGGCGAAATTTGAACTGAAGGGCATGCCATGAGCATCACGTCCGATATGCAGAAGTTGGAAGTGGGGCAGCGCGTCGAGCTATTCGAGCTCGACGCCACGTCCATCAGTGGCGACATCCTTCGCTTCCACGGTTACGCGGACGTCGGGCCGATCTGGTGGCAGGGCAACGAGTACTCACCATGGCCCATCAAGGCAGAGGGATTTGCGAAAACCAGTGACGGGCAACCACCAACGCCGAAGCTTTCCGTGGGAAATATTGACGGATCGATTGGTGCCGCGTGCCTGTATTTGGATGATTTCGTCGGTGCGGAGCTCACCAAGCGCACAACGCTGGGCAAGTATTTGGACGCGATCAATTTCCCCGACGGAAATCCGGAGGCTGATCCAGAGGAGGAGTTCCCTCCTGAAATTTGGTTCGTCGAACAAAAAGTATCGGAGACGGACGAAGTAATCGAGTTCGAGTTGTCGAGTCCGTTGGATTTCGACGGCCTGATGCTTCCCGGGCGCCGGATCATCGCAAATTTGTGTCCGTGGGTGTACCGCGGCACCGAGTGCGGATGGACCGGCGTTACTTTTTATGACGCCAAGGACCAGCCCCTGACCGACCCAAATTTAGATCGATGCGGCAAACGACTGTCTTCCTGCAAGTGCCGTTTCGGCGAATACGAAGAGCTGCCCTATGGCGGCTTCCCAGCTGCTGATCTTATCCGACCCAACTGATATGAACCCAGATACAGAAGTAGCGATCCGTGCTCACGCGATCGCGGAATACCCACGCGAGTGCTGCGGACTCATCGTCCTGGAAGCCGGCGTTGAGGTGTACGTGCCATGCAGGAATGTCGCCACCGGAAAGAAAAACGGAAGAGATATCCGGCAAGAGCAGTTCCGATTGGCGCAAGAGGACTACTTCGCTGCTGCAGATCGTGGTGATGTGCTGGCGTTGGTGCATTCGCATCCCGACGAGCCGGCGCGGCCTACGCAAGGTGACCGCGTGTGTTGTGAGGAGTCGCAGATTCCCTGGTACATCGTCCGCGTCGACGGTACCGAAGGCGAGATTGTCACGCGTGAGATCGAATCTTTGGCGCCATGCGGTTATCAGGCTCCTTTGATCGGGCGCGAGTTTTATCACGGGGTGCTCGACTGCTACGCGTTGATCCGTGATTGGTTTCAGATCGAGCGCGGAATAGTGATTCCCGATTTTGCGCGGCGAGACAACTGGTGGGCGGACGGTAGCGGTGACGATCTCTACATGACCCAGTTTCGCAAGGCCGGCTTCGTCCAGGTTGACCTGGAGGATTTGCAGGTCGGAGACTGTTTCATCATGCAGGTGCGCGCGAAAGTGGCAAACCACGCTGCGGTCTACATCGGCAACAACATGATTCTGCATCACCTGTATGGACGACCGTCGCGTCGCGATGTTTATGGCGTCGGGGGCTATTGGCACGAAGTCACGCGCCTGGTGGTGCGATATAGCGGTCAGGGTTAGAGGAGAGGTTTATGAGCAATCGACTGCGAACGATCCGTCTTTACGGCAAATTGGGAAGCCGGTTTGGCCGCGTCCATGAGCTGGCGGTTCGCAATGCTCGGGAGGCAATCCGTGCTTTATGTGTGTTGATTCCAGGGTTCGAGCGGGAGCTGATGACGGCGCGGGCTCGTGGTGTTGTTTACTCCGTTTTCCTTGGTAAGCAAAACGTGACTACAGAGCAGTTGGATGATCCACCTGGTCATGCAGAGATTCGCATTGCTCCCGTTCTTCAGGGTAGTAAGCGAGGCGGTGCATTGCAGACGATTGTGGGGGCGGTTTTGGTCGTGGTTGGTGCCATCATCAACTATTTCGCTCCAGGCGCGGGCACTCCCGTCATCCAGTTTGGTTTCGCGATGATGATCGGCGGCGCGGTGCAGATGCTGTCTCCTCAGAAATCCGGAACTTCTACTCAGGACCGGGCTGACAACGCCGCATCCTATAACTTCAACGGGCCGGTAAACACTAGCGCGCAAGGCAATCCCGTCCCGATAGGATATGGGCGATTTATGTGCGGCTCAGCAGTGGTATCAGCCGGAATTTTTGCAGAGGACCAAGCATGAGAGGGTTAGTCGGATTTGGCGGCGGCGGCGGCAAAGGGGGCGAAGACGGCTCCTCTGCGGTCGAGGCGCCGGATAGCTTGCGTAGCATCTCGTATGCACGCGTGCTGGATCTTATCTGCGAGGGGCCGATTGTTGGCCTGGCCAACGGCGCGCAGTCAATTTTCCTCAATGAGACGCCACTTCAGAATCCTGACGGCTCCTACAATTTTTCGGGATTTCAATACGAATTTCGGCCTGGGACGCAAGATCAGACCTACATACCGGGTTTCCCGTCGGTGGAGAATGAGCTCGCAGTTTCAACCGAGCTCAAGTCAGACACCCCTTGGACGCGGGGATTGACCAATCTCCAGCTGTCGGCGGTTCGCGTGCGGCTATCGGTGCCGCAGGAGAGTGAGACTGATAACTCGAACGGCAACGTCAACGGCTATCGCATCGAGTACGTGATTGAGGTGTCGACTGATGGTGGTGCGTTTGTCACCAAGGTCAACGCAGCGTTTGACGGCAAGACGACGACCAAGTATTCCCGCAGCCATCGCATCAATTTACCGCGCGCCACTGTCACCGGCTGGCAGGTGCGCGTGCGGCGATTGACGCCCAACGCGAACAGCGCGCGGGTAGCGGATACGACAATTGTTGAGTCTTACACCGAAGTGATCGACGCCAAGCTGCGGTGCCCAATGTCAGCACTTATGGGCCTGATGGTTGACTCCTCGCAGTTCCAGGCGGTGCCGAACCGGTCGTATGACATGTTCTTGCGCATCATTCGCGTGCCATCGAACTACGATCCAGTGTCGCGCACCTATGATGGAAATTGGGACGGCACATTCAAGCCGGCGTGGACTGACAACCCGGCCTGGGTGTATTACGACTTGGTCCTTCATCGTCGCTATGGGGCGGGACAGCGCCTGACGGAGTCGCAGCTTGATAAATGGGAGTTGTACAAGATTGGCCGCTACTGCGACGAGCCGGTGCCAAATGGAAAAGGCGGGTCCGAGCCACGCTTTACCTGCAATGTCTATATCCAAAAGCAGGAGCAGGGATATCGTGTCCTTCAGGACTTCGCCTCGATTTTCCGCGGTATTAGTTTTTGGGGAGGTGGACAGGTTGTCGCCGCTGCGGACATGCCTGGTGATCCGATGTTTGTCTATACGGCCGCGAACGTGGTGGGTGGAAAATTCGGCCGAATCGGGAGTAGCAGGCGGACGCGCTACACGACGGCGCTTGTCAGCTGGAACGACCCGAGCGACTTCTATCGCGCCAAAAATGAGTATGTCGAGGATCCTGATGGGATAGAGCGTTACGGTTATAGGCCGATGGAACTCACGGCCTTCGGTTGCACATCACAGGGCCAGGCCCAGAGGGCAGGTCGTTGGGCGCTGGCGTCTTCGCGGCTTGAAACTGAGACGATCACATTTACTGTCGGGTTGGATGGCGCTATCGCTGCGCCGGGCCAGATCATTCGTGTGGCCGATCCTAAAAAGATGGGGCGCCGTAACGGGGGGCGAATTCGGGCCGTGAACGGCAATATCGTCACGTTGGACAAGGCGCCGGTTGTGGTTGTCGGCGATGCCCTGACCGTGATCTTGCCCAGTGCCATTTCGGAAACGAGGACGGTCTTTCAGGTTGACGGCGATGACGTGACCGTCGCGGAGGCGTTCTCGGAGGTGCCTGAGTCGCAATCGGTATGGTCGGTTGATAACATCGATCTGATTGCGCCGACGTACAAGGTTGTGTCGGTCGCGATCAAGGAAGGGCTTACCTTCGAGATATCCGCGCTTCAGCACGAGCCTGGTAAGTTTGCCTTTGTTGACAATGGGACGGTAATTGCGCCGCGGCCGGCCAGCGTCATTCCGATGCGGTTTCAGCCGCCCGTGACGAACCTGCGGGTGTCCAGCTATGACACTGTGGCGGGTGGATCGCGCTCGACCACATTGACTATTGCGTGGGACGCGGCGGAAAAGGCAATCACCTATGTCGCCGAATGGCGGCGTGACTCGGGCGAGTGGGTGATGCTTCCGCGTTCAGGATCGCTCAGTGCCGAAGTCGCAGGGATCTACGCTGGGAAGTACCAGGCCCGCGTTCGGGCTTTCAACAGCATCGATGTCGCATCCATTCCTATTTCAACTGAGCCGACGCCGTTGAATGGCAACGCAGGGCCGCCGCCGGACGTGCCTTGGTTCTTCATGGACGGCGACGTGCTGTCGTGGGGCCCGGTCACAGATGCCGAGTTATCCGGTTACGTGATCAGGTACCACTACGGTCAGAACACCAGTTGGGGTGATGCCAATCCCTTGCATACCGGTGTGCTGGTTGGTAGCCCTTACCAGGCATTAAATCGGCCGACTGGGCAGATCACGCTGATGATCAAGGCGGTGAATAAGTCCGGAATCTTCTCGGCATCGCCGGCAGTGATCCTTTCGGCGTTTGGCGATGCGCTGGTGGCGAACGTCGTGGAAGACTTTGACTTCCAGGCGATGGGCTATCCGGGTGATATCGCCGGCGCTGAACTGGTCGGCGGCTCACTGCATGCCCTCGGGACCAGCGTGTTCTATCGCAGCGATGTCGCTGATTTCTACGCGGCAGATGGGGAGACGGATTTCTTTACTGACAACTACCAGGCGATGGGATACGAGACGATCGTTTTCACGCCGTCCACGGTGGCCACCGGGGTAAAGATGACGCTGGACTTGGACATGCTCGGCAGCACCAAGTTGATCGAATACAGGCTTTCGGGCGGGGAGCCGTTCTTCCCGGCCGACGACGCGCAGATGTTCTATGGAGATGATGGGGTGCCATTTTACGGTGCCAACGCCATTTATCAGAACTGGCCGGGATCCGTAATCGTGCAGCCGGTGCAGTACCAGTTCCGCTTTTCCATCGGGCAGGGGGCCGTTGAGGGCTTTATTGGATCCTGTCGCGCGGTGATTGACGTGCCGGACATTGAGGAGAAACTCAATGACATTCCGATTGCGGCAGCTGGTACGCGCCTGCCACTGAGTAAGTCTTACCTGGCTGTGAAGAATGTGCAGTTGACCCTGCAGGCGGACGGCGGCACCGCGGCCAGCGTCAAGTATCTCGACAAGAACAGCAGTATCGGACCGATGGTCCAGTGTTTCAACGTCGTCGGCGCCGCTGTCGCAGGCGTGGTCGACGCATCCATTCAAGGTTATTAAGAAGGGGAATCATGTCACTTTTACCAAACAAAAACGTGCTCGATGGCAGTAAAACGCCCGCTACCTCTGTGGCGGAAATGAAGGCCGCGCTGGGGAGCATTCGTGACTTTCTGGCAGATCTGCTCGGCATCGACAGCGCAGACAAGGCTGCAGCACGCACTGCATTGGGGGTCCCGGCAGACGCAGATGTTCAGGCAGCAAAATCGGTATCTGCGATTGCGTCAGGAACGGGGGATGCGATGGCGATCGCCATGACGCCGACCCTGTTGGCGATGGTGGATATGATGGAGTTTCACGTTCGCTGCTCCGGAGCCAACACCGTCGCCGCGCCGACGTTGACGGTGGACGCGCTCCCTACAATGACGATTGTCGCCGCGGATGGCGGTCCGTTGCCACTCGGCGCCTATCTTGACAAATGGCCGGCGACGGTTCGTTACCGAGCAAGCACCGGTAAGCTGGAGCTGCTGAATCCTGTGCCGATTATCAGTACCGGGAAATCCACAGTGCGCCAGACGGTGCTCAGCGGACAGGCCGATGGAAGCGGGTATTCCAACTTTATTGCGGCAGGGAGCGGCTTGTCGTTGAATTTGGCAGCTGCGACCGTGCCGCTGGTGCTCTCGTTCGCTGGTGGATTTGATGCAACTGGTGAGGTTAACTATTTGACCAGGCTGACGGCGGACGTCAGCGGCGTTGTATCGGCGCTCGCGGCTAGCAACGTGACCTACGTGTATGCGGACTATGTATCACCGACAGCTGTCACGTGGGGAAAGTCACTTGCGCCCGTGCAGTATGGACAATCCTACAACAAGGCGGCACAGGCTCTTCTTCAGTTCGAGGGCGCGTCTGGTTCGACGGTGTTTTTTGATGATTTCGGTAATGTTTGGTCGGCGCAGGGGAATGCCAAGATCCAGACAACACAGAAGAAGTTCGGAAGTGCAGCGCTGGGCGGTGCCGGGGCCAGCAACGCACTGAATGGCTCGTCGGATTACGTCAGGTGCAGCGGTATCACGACGCTTGGCAACGGTGGTTGGACGCTCCGTGCGGATGGCTACTTAACGGATTTGTCGTCGGCGCGGGGCTTGTTCAGCGCAGCCAATGCCGGGAGTTATGGCGCATCGGTGCAGATCACAACCGCAGGAAAAACCAAAGTAAGTCTGTCGAGCTCGGGGGCATCGTTTGATATTGCTAGCGGCACGCTCGGCAGCGCTACCTTAGTGGTAGGCCAGTTTTATACGATCGAACTGACCTTTGATGCCGTGGCAGGCAAGTATTTTGTCTACGTGAATGGTGTGATCGACCAAACGATTACCTCGGGCTTGCGCATCTGTCCTTTCACGAACCTGTATGTTGGTGCAGATTTCACGGGGATCTCTTACTGGGCCGGCTACATCGATAATTTCGAGTTCCTTCCTTATTGTCAGCATCCTGCAGGTTCGACCCACTCGCTGCCACCTAGCGCTCCTAGCATCACCGCCGTGGGGTACGCAAGTGACTTCTTCAACATCGCTGAAATGAAGATGTACAAGGTGGCGGGTGCTTCAACCACAGCTGGCGTGAATCCATCGTTTGCCAATATAAATCGACTCTACGTTGGCGAGGCGACGGGCGGGGTCGGCTCTATATCCAGCATCGTCAGCTATGCAATGCGCGGACAATACGACAGCGGGTGGTTTCCACTTTCAACATCAGCGCTACATACTAAAAATCACAACATAGGGGTGACGCCACTGGTGCAGCGCTCGTGGGGATCCGCAGACGCAGCAGGCGCGGTAGCAGGCGACTGGATGCTGAATCTCTACGTCGGCGGTTCAGCAGCAGTCGGTGGCGCTTGGACGGCAAATCCAACTCGAAACACCATAGCGATCGAAACGGACAGCATTCCTCGGTTCGTCGCTAACAACACCTATCTCTCGGCCACCTACGGTCGTATCGTCGCAAACAGGGGGTTTTAAGCCATGCCATTTTTCAACATTCAAACAGGAATTTATAACTGCGGCGACCAGCAGCCAGGAGAGATTGAGGTGCCAGTCCGTCCGGCGCCTGATTTCCGATGGAACGGGGCCGCGTGGATTGCTGCACTTGCACCCGTGCCGCAAACGGTCACTCCGCTCCAGGCTCGCCGCGCGCTGCTTGCAGTTGGGAAGTTGGATGCGGTCAACGCGGCCGTTGCGGCTGGCAGTGTTGAAACGCAGCTTGCGTGGGAATTCGCGGCTTCCGTAGAGCGTGGCAGCCAGTTCGTTGCTCTACTGGCGGCTGCGGTTGGGCTATCAGACGTCGACGTAGACAACCTTTTCCGTTCTGCCGCGACGTTTGTGTAGACGTCTGCACAAACAATAATCATGCCACCTTCAGGTGGCTTTTTCTTTTCTTGGGGGAGCAATGCCGGAACCAATTACTTCGTCGTCGACGGCAGCAGGGTTCTTGATGGTGGGTAGCGTCAGCGCCGTGACCATCTTGGCCGGACTGGACGGGGCGGCGCTCATTGGCGCTTTTGCAGGGGCGGCAGTATTTGTCCTGCGGTCGAAGGATATGGCGGTGATCGCGCGCGCCCTGTATTTCATCGTGTCGATGGTCGCCGGCTACCTGACGTCGCCTGAATTGATGCGCCTGGTAGCAATTCATGATCGGAGCGTGGCATCGCTGATTGCGGCGACATTGGTGGTGACGATCCTGAATAAGGGGCTGGATTGGGCCGGCAATATAAATTTTGCCGATTTTATGATCAACCTCGGCTCGCTGCTGAGCCGAATGAGAGGACCAAAAAATGATGATTGACCTTCCTGCGCCGCACATCGGCTTACAGCGCGTCTTGCTGCTTGCTCAACTGGTGATGTCGCTGCTGATCGTTATGCGGCTGATGTTCTACCGAAAGAAGCATGCGCGCCACAAGGTGCATATGTCCCTCGTCGCGTATCTGCTGCTGGTCGCGTACGGCTGGACGGCGATTCGAATACTGACGGGCGAGTATTTGTCGCCCGTCGACTGGTCCGACTTAGCAGTCAATGCCGCCGTGCTGCTGGCTGTCTTTTATGCCAAGGGCAATATCGCCCGCTTCCTGATGACGGCGCCCAGCGCGCAGTTTGCGGTGCGGGTCTCAGGGCAGTTTCCAGCGCGACGCAATCCGACCGTTTCAAAGGAGACGAAACTATGAACGTGCAGCAATTGCAAGTCATCATGCCCGCCGCCAAGCGGGCATTGTTGTTTTTGGAGCCGTTGAACGCCGCCATGCAGGAGTTTGGCATTCTGGCGCCGCTTCACCGTGCGATGTTCATTCCGCAGATCGCGGTGGAAACGAACCAGCTGGCCAGGCTCGACGAAAACCTGAACTACAGCGCGGATGGCCTGGCCAACACATGGCCGAGTCGCTACGCCCAAAAGGACGGCGCCGGCAACTACGTCAAGGTCACGCCGGCTGCTGCGGTGTCCGATCTGCCGACGCGGCTGCGTAACGCGCCCAACGACCTGGCTAAATGCCTTGACCGTAACGCGGTCGCGATCGCCAACAACGTTTACGCCAATCGTGGCGGTAATGGGGATGAGGCTAGCGGCGACGGCTGGATGTTCCGTGGCGCGGGCGGCTTCATGTGCACGTTTCATGATGGCCACGCGCAATGTGCCGCTTACTTCGGAATCCCGTTGCATCAGGTTGGTGACTGGCTGCGTACGCCCGAGGGTGCTATGCGGTCGGCCGGTTGGTACTGGAGCGTGAACGGCATGGCTAAGTTTGCCGATGCCGGCGATTTCGACGGCGTCTGCGATGTCCTCAATATCGGCCGCAAAACTCAGAAGGTCGGCGACGCCATTGGTTACGCGGCTCGCCTTACGCACTTCAATCTGGCGCGGAAGGAGTTGCTATGACGTGGGGCGCTATCAAGGCGTTGCTCGGTGTCGTGCCGAGCTGGTGCTGGTGGATCCTGGTCATTGTCGCACTTTGCTTGGGCTGCGATCTTCACGGCGCCGGGAGGATACAAGGCAAATGGGACTTGCAGAATCAGCGAAACAAACTCGCAAACGAAGCGGCGCTCGAGCTGCGGCGAGAGCAGAACCGCGCGCAGGCTGTTGAACAGGCGCTGCGATCGGCAAACATTCAGAAGGGGTATGACGATGAAATGGATAAAGTGCGCGCTGATCTGCGCAGTTCTGAGCGCCTGCGTCTCGGCGCCTCCTGGTGCGACGGTGCCGAACCTGCCCGACCGACCGAAGCCGACAGCGCCGGCGGCGGCAATGAAACCAATACCACCGGCCGGTTACTTCCAGAAGAAGTGGACCGCGCTGTTAAGTCATTAATCCTGGAGATGGAGGAGGTCGCGGCAACCGCACGTGCGGCGCAGGCCTTCATTGACAGCAACGGCATGGCGCCAGCGCCGCAACAACAATAAAGACAGGGCGCCCGATCGGATTGCGCTAACAATCCAATCGGGCCTCAATCCACTGATGCGACCAGTGAATCAAGCCAGGGCACTGCCACCTCGCGAGGCGGGCGTATCCTAGCACAACCGAAAGATTCACTATGGGAACACCAATTATTCCTTGGCTCGGCGGCAAGCGTCGTCTAGCCGATACTCTTATCCCACGCTTCCCGCAGCACAAATGCTACGTCGAGGTTTTCGCCGGCGGCGCTGCGCTGTATTTCTTGCGACCGCCGGCGGAGGTGGAGGTGATTAACGACGTCAACGGCGAGCTGATTAATCTCTATCGGGTGGTCAAGAATCACCTTGAGGAATTTGTCCGGCAATTCAAGTATGCGTTGTCGAGCCGACAGGTATTCAAGTGGCTGCAGGATACGCCGACCGAGACGCTGACCGATATTCAGCGTGCTGCCCGGTTCTTCTATCTGCAGCAGCACTGTTTTGGCGGCAAGGTCGACGGCCAGACGTGGGGAACGGCGACAACGGCGCCGCCCGTCAACCTGTTGCGCATCGAGGAAAATTTGTCTGCAGCACATTTGCGCCTAGCATCGACGTACATTGAGAACCGTGATTGGGCAAAGTGCATTGAGACTTATGACCGGCCGCACACGTTTTTCTACATGGACCCGCCGTATTGGGAGACAGCAGGATACGGCGTGGACTTCGGCTTGGAACAGTACGAGCGCATGGCCGGCCTGATGAAATCCATGAAGGGGAAAGCCATTCTGAGTATCAACGATCATCCGGAGATTCGGCGTGTGTTTGCCGGTTTTCAGATGGAGGAGGTCGGAATTGACTATCAGGTTGGCGGCGGGGGTAAGGCCGTGGCCAGGACGGAGTTAATTATTTATAGCTGGGACCGCGCGGCAGAGCCGGCCGGCTTGTTTTAATCCTGCGCGAAGCGTCGATAATTAGCAAGATGCTTCGCCATTTTCCACGTCAGGCGCCGCCGAAAGCGCCTTCCGGTTGTGGTTTCCACCTCAAAAAACATTTGCTTTGCTGCCCACACGGATGTGATGCCTATGGCTGTCGCTTTGTCCATTGATATCCGGAAGGAGAGGTCTTGCCCGAACTGAATTCTCTCTTCCTCTGGCTCCGTGTCGCTTACGACGCGAAGAAACAAGATTGCGGCCATCTCGCCCTGTCGCCCAAACCATCCTCCACTGGCAAGCGAGACAAATTGCAGTGTCACGGGTATCGGCCCGACATTGACGATGTCGAGGTGGTAGGCGAGCCCGGTGACCTGCATATTCTTTCCCCTCATTGACGTGTTGCTTTCGAACACCAGTAAGTCGCCGAGATCAAGCTTCAGGCGCTCGCTTTGTTGCCTTGTAGCGATGTAGAGCGAGACTATAACTGCGGCCGCAGTTGCGATGGCGCTCAGGATCTGAGCATAGTCGACCAGCGTAGCGGGCCAGAATGGAGGGGTGGACATGGATATTTGAATTGTGTGTCGAAAAAGGATGGTAGCGGAGGGAAGGGGGAATTGGTATATACTGTGTTTTTATACAGTATTAGTGTGCTGCCATGGCAACTGCCCCATTTCCACTGCTATTGCCTCGATTGAAAGAGCTTGCCCAAAATGATCCGTCGCCGGAAGTGTTGGAGCTGCTCTGGGAGGTCAGACGGCTACGCAGTTTGCTCCGGATGGACCGGATCGAGATCGAGACCATACTTCCGGCTGCGCTGGTCGTGGGTGGCGGTATTCATGCCGGCATCGAGAAGATGCACATCCGGTTAAAAAATGAGTCGGCAGCGCAATAACCAGGATGCGCCATGACTGAAAAATCTAGTCATCCCGCTGCTGGCAACTTCATGGGCAAGTACCCTGGAAGTCCGAAAGACTCAGTTCAGCCGAGCGAGCCAGGAATCTTGGTGGATGTTTTCGTTCTCTACCGCGACGGAATCCGGCTCAGCGTGGAGGAGCGGAAAGCGGTCGCGCCAGTGAGAGGCCGGTTAGTGATTGACACGGAGATGCGCCCCAGTACGACAGGGCCTGGCTACGTGGTGCACATCGCCGAATTGAACGCGCCGGTCGCGCCCGGCATAATGTTTCAGCCGAAAGTGCTGACCCCGATATTCGATCCGGTCATCGTGAAGGCGACCGCTGCCGGCATTTTTGTCAGAGGGCGGCAGATCAGCACCAGAGACAGTGAGCGGATCGAGTATTGTCAGATGTGGAAGGTGCTGCCGGTGTTTGATTCCGCAGGGTAAGAAATTTTTTCAGCGGAATGGCATCATACGTTTTTCCGCAGGAGGTGTGAGATGGAAGAGGATCTGGGCGACGTCCTGGTGAACTGGGCATTCCGTGAGTTGGGCACGCGGGAATTCACCGTCATGGCGGCGCCAGACGAAAGCTGGCCAGAAACGGTTCGTAACCACGACAAGTTTCGCAACCTGCTGCTTGCGGCGGTCAACATGGGCAGAAACATGGCGGCGGGGCGCCCAACGATCATCGACCTGGACGCGGCCGAGGCTCACGAGCTGATGGCCGCCCGGTTAAATTCTGGAGATGCATGATGTGCGTCGACTACGAGCCGGCCGATGACGAGCAGATCCGGGAAATGCTCGACGCGCTCCTTGAAGGTGATCTGTTGCCGCAGGGCTGGCCGCCAGAGGTCTGGCAGGATTATTCCGCGCCGCTGGTACGCAATGTCGACGGCGTGCCGCAACTGATCCTGGGCACTTACGGCATGATCCCAAAACGCAAGCTGCCGCCGAAGTCGAAACGCTACAGCACTATGAACGCGCGCGCCGAGACCATTGGCGAACTCAGATCCTATGCAAAGGCCTGGCGCGAAGGGCAGCGGTGCCTACTCCCTACCAAGTGCTTCTACGAGCCGAGCTATGAATCGGGGAAGGCTGAGCGCTACGCCATTGGCATGGCTGACGATGAGCCCTTTTGTGTTGCCGGCCTTTGGCGTGCCTGGGAGGAAGAGAATGGGGCGTTTTCTTTCTCATTCACGCAGATCACGGTTGAAGCTGCCGAGCACCAGTTGATGAAGCGGTTCCACAAGCCTGGTGCCGAGAAGCGCAGCCTGGTGATTGTGCCTCGGGAATCATATGGGGATTGGTTGAGCTGCCGTGATCCGCAGGTGGCGCGCTCGATGCTGACCCTATATCCAGCTGAGCTCATGAAGGCGCGGCCAGCGGCGAAGGGTTACGACGGAAAGCCGCAGCAAGAGGTATTGCTGTAGAGGGCGCTCAGGGAAGAATCCGGGGAAGAATTTGGGTATTTGAGGGTATTGATTCGAGGGGCCGCACTATGGCGCAAGCCCATCGAATACCCTACGTTACCCGGTCTTTTTGGTTCGAGTCTAACGACTCTACTCCCGTCGATGGTGCGAAAAAATAATATAAAATCAATGCGACACCCACTAAGGCGGCCATGATAAAAGCAAGAGAGTATTCGTTCCAGCAACCATCAACTCTTTACCACTATTGTTCTCCAGAGACGTTTTTGATCATCTGTCAAACGAAGCGACTCAGATACAGCGACCTGTATGGAATGAACGACTTCCTCGAACGTCGTTGGGGGCTTGACATGTTTTCTCGGATTGCGGCAACGTTCGAGACGGCCATGGGGGAACAGTTTGTTAAAACGATGGTTGAAGCAGTTCAGGGTTTTGGCGCTATTGTTTGTCCTCTAGCGGCGTGTTTTTCCAAAGATGGCGACGTATTAAGCCAATGGCGTGCGTATTCTCAAGACGGAGCAGGGTATGCGATTGGCTTCGATGCGCAAAAGATTGCTCACATGCCGGCGCGTACCGTGAATGTGGAATACGATGCCCAGGTGCAGCACAATGAAATCCGTCAACATATTCAATCGTTGTTTGACGAGTTCGGACGTGCGGATATCGAAAAAGAATACAAACTGGCGTTTCGGACGGCTTGCTCTCACTTTGCGAACGACTTGGCTGCTTATAAAAATCCTGCGTTCAAGGAGGAAAATGAGGTCCGGCAGCTGCATGTCATCTCACACTCCCTGCATGGTGAGAGTATAAAGTTAGAGGATTCAGGTGGAGTTGCTTTTACCAAGCCGTATGTCGACCAGCCAATCTCGTTCGTGATGAAACGAGGCATTCCAGTTCCCTTTTTGGACATCGATTTTTCCGATGATGGCGCGCTCAACCCGATTCGCGAGGTGATCATTGGGCCGAGAAATCCGGCGCCGGAATTAGCGGTGATGAGAATGCTGGAGACACTTAATATTCCTAGTGTGATTGTGCGAAAATCAAGCGCCTCATACCAATAGATATCTAAGGAACTAGGTCAAGTGGCTCCCCGAAAATTCCCCGGAAGTGTTTTAAGTATTTGATTTTTATGCGAATGCGTTTCCCCTCCCTCGCACCAGTCATTCCCTTTGTTTTTCCGTTCGCCCGGCTCCGCAGCGCTGACTTGTTCGCGCAATGCGCCGGGCGATTTTCATTTGCAACGTGATGTTTATCCAACCGGGAGCAGGCATGCGCTATCAGCATTACAAGGGCGGCATTTACGAATTCCTGTATGAGGCGACGCTGGAGTCGGACCTGACGCCGATGGTGGTGTACCGCGCCGCCGACGGCACCGTCTGGATCCGCCCGCGCGAGGTGTTTCATGAAATGATCGAAGTCGACGGCAAGCGCGTGCCGCGTTTTGCGGCAATGACAGACGCTGGTTAGGCCTCGGCCAAGCTTGCTGCGCAATTCAGGAAAATTCAGTCATTCTTCTATCGGGCAGGCCGCGCGATATCTGCTAATGTCGCAGCCTCGTCCTCACCTCCATAGCAAAGGAAAAATCATGCGCAAGCTTTCATGTCTGGCAGCGATCACGCTGTCCTTGTCGGCCGTCGTCATGCCTGCCGCGGCGCAGGAACTCGGTGACGTCAGCACGGCATTCCGCTGGCTCGGCAAGAACGATCGCATCGCGGTGGAAGCGTATGACGATCCGAAGGTGGTCGGCGTGACCTGCTACGTGTCGCGCGCACGCACCGGCGGCGTCAAGGGCACCGTCGGCCTGGCCGAGGACAAGGCCGAGGCCTCGATCGCCTGCCGCCAGGTGGCGGCGTCGATTTCCTTCAAGGGAACCGTACCGGTGCAGGAAGATGTATTTTCGGAGCGCATGTCGATCCTGTTCAAGCGCCTGCACATCGTGCGGCTGGTCGATGTGAAGCGCAACACCTTGGTATATTTGACGTATTCCGACAAGCTGATCGACGGTAGTCCGATGAATGCCATCACTGCCGTCCCCGTATCGACGTCCACTCCCATTCCAGTGAAATAAATCATGAAAACCATCCGGGCTCTTGCAGCCGAATTGCAGGCAGGGCAAACCACCAGCGTCAAACTGGTCGAACAGGCGCTGGAGCGCATCGTCGCTTATCGCGGGCAGGGCGGTGCCGCCTATGTCAGCGTCGACGCCGACCAGGCCCTGGCCGCTGCGCGCGCCAGCGATGCCACACGTGCCGCCGGCAATGTCCCGTCGCTGCTGGCAGGCTTGCCGGTGTCGATCAAGGATCTGTTCGACGTCCAGGGCGAGGTAACGGCTGCCGGTTCGAAGGCGCTGACGGATGCGCCGGCGGCACAGGCCGATGCGCCCGCCGTGGCGCGTCTGCGGCATGCCGGCGCAGTCCTGCTGGGACGCACCAACATGAGCGAGTTCGCATTTTCCGGACTGGGCCTGAATCCGCATTACGGCACGCCGCGCAATCTTCTGGATGGCACACGTGTCACCGGCGGTTCGACCTCGGGCGGCGCAGTCAGCGTGGCGGGCGACATGGCGGTGATGGCGCTGGGCACTGATACCGGTGGTTCCATCCGCATTCCTTCGGCGTTCTGCGGCCTGACAGGTTTCAAGCCGACTGCGCGACGCGTCAGCCTGGACGGTGCGGTGCCGTTGTCGACCACGCTGGATTCGGCCGGGCCGCTGACGCGCAGCGTCGATTGCTGTGTGATTGCGGACGCCATCCTGTCGGGCGAAACTCTGGTCACCGATGCCGTGCCGCTGGCCGGATTGCGTTTCGGTGTGACGGAAGATTTCGTCAACGATGGCATGGACGATACCGTGCGCGCTGCATTCGAAGCGGCGTTGTCGCGCCTGCAAAAGGCGGGCGCATTGATCCAGCGTTTTTCCTTCCCTGAATTGAAAGAACTGCCGTCGATCAATGCCGGCGGCGGCTTCAGCGCAGCGGAATCCTGGGCCTGGCATCGCAATTTGCTGGAACGCGCCGGCGACAAGTACGATCAGCGCGTGGCGGTGCGTATCCGCCGCGGCGCGCAGCAAAGCGCGGCCGATTACATCGATTTGCTGGCGGCGCGCCGGCGCATGATCGCCCAGGCCGAACGCCGTCTGGCGGTGTTCGACGCCTGGCTGATGCCGACTGTGCCGGTGGTGCCGCCGCTGTTGCAGCCTTTGCAAGACAGCGATGAAACCTTTTTCGCGACCAACGGGCTGGTGTTGCGCAATCCCAGTGTGATCAATTTCCTTGACGGTTGCGCGCTGAATTTGCCTTGTCCGTCCGACAGTAAGTTGCCGGTTGGCATCAGTATTTGCGGCAACCGCGGCGCTGATGCCCGGGTGCTTGCCATCGGCCGTACGGTCGAGGCGCTTTTGCACGGCGGGCAAGGCTGAGCGGCGTCTTTGGCGGTTTTTATCAGCTCCGATTCGCCGTTTTGGCGCAAGGGCATCTTTTCCGTATAAAATAGCGGACTTTAGCGCGGCCGGGCAGGGCAAAAAGCGATGGTTTCCACGCTTGTTCTTTCCGGGCCGCACCACGGAATTTATTAATTTTTGGACGATTCACATGGCAACTGCAGTCGAAACTCTGAGCAAACTTGAGCGCCGTATCACCCTGACATTCCCCCTGGCCGACGTGCAGGCTGAAGTTGAAAAACGCCTGAAAGTGCGCGCGCGCACAGCCAAGGCGCCAGGCTTCCGTCCAGGCAAAGTGCCGATGAAGATGGTTGCCGCCCAGTTCGGCTACCAGGTCGAAACCGAAGTGCTGAACGACAAGGTCGGTCGCGCATTCAACGACATCGCCGTCGAAAACAACCTGCGCGTTGCCGGTTACCCGAAGATCGAGCCAAAGACCAGCGAAGGCGTTGCTGAAGGTTCGTTGGCGTTCGACGCCACATTTGAAATCTATCCTGAAGTCGTCCTCGGCGATCTGGCCTCGGCTGAAGTCGAGAAGACCACATCGGCTGTTTCCGACACTGAAATCGACAAGACCCTGGACATCCTGCGCAAGCAACGCGTGCACTACCACGTCAAGGGCGAGCAAGGCGCGCACGGCGACGGCGGCGAGCCTGTTGCACAAAACGGCGACCGCGCCACTGTCGACTTCGTCGGCAAGATCGACGGCGTTGAATTCCAGGGTGGCAAGGCTGACGCTTTCCCGTTCGTGCTGGGCGAAGGCCGCATGCTGCCGGAATTCGAAACAGCGACACTGGGCCTGAAGGTCGGCGAGTCGAAGACTTTCCCACTGGCTTTCCCTGCCGATTACCACGGCAAGGACGTGGCCGGCAAAACTGCAGAATTCACCATCACGCTGAAGCAACTGGAATGGGCGCATCTGCCGGAAGTCGACGCAGAATTCGCCAAGTCGCTGGGCATCGAAGACGGCGATCTGACCAAGATGCGCGAAGACATCAAGCGCAACCTGGAACGTGAAGTCGCTGCCCGCACCAAGGCCAAGACCAAGGACAGCGTCATGGACGCCCTGATCAAGGTCAGCGAGCTGGAAGTGCCGAAGGCATTGGTCGAGCAAGACATCGAACGCCTGATCGAAATGGCGCATCAGGACATGCAGCAACGCGGCATGGATCCAAAGGGCATGCAACTGCCGCGCGAATTGTTCACTGCACAAGCGGAACGTCGTGTTCGTCTGGGCCTGATCCTGGCTGAAGTCGTCAAGACCAACAAGCTGGAAGCCACCGAAGAACAAGTCAAGGCGCAAGTCGAAGATTTCGCACAAAGCTACGAAGACCCGCAACAAGTCCTGAAGTACTACTTCAGCGACCGTCGCCGTCTGGCTGAAGTCGAAGCCCTTGTTTTGGAAGAAAACGTCGTCAACTACGTGCTGGGTAAATCCAAAGTTTCCGAGAAACCGGTCGCGTTTGACGCCTTGATGGGCAACCAGCCGCAAGCGTAATCCGACCTTCCCGGGTAACATCTGAGAAGACTACGACGCATAAGGAATGCACATGACAGGTTTGATTAGGCAGTCTGCACTGGATACAGAAATGCTCGGCATGGTGCCGATGGTGATCGAGCAAAGCGGTCGCGGTGAGCGTGCGTACGATATTTATTCGCGTTTGCTGAAAGAGCGCATCATTTTCCTGGTTGGTCCGGTCAATGATGCGACCGCCAATCTGGTGGTGGCGCAGCTGCTGTTCCTGGAGAGCGAAAATCCTGACAAGGATATCTCGCTGTACATCAACTCCCCGGGCGGTTCGGTCTCGGCCGGCATGGCGATTTTCGACACGATGCAATTCATCAAGCCGGACGTCTCCACGCTGTGCACGGGCCTAGCAGCCTCGATGGGCGCTTTCCTGCTCGCCGCCGGCGCCAAGGGCAAGCGTTTTTCGTTGCCGAACTCGCGCATCATGATTCACCAGCCTCTGGGCGGTGCGCAAGGCCAGGCGTCGGACATCGAAATCCAGGCACGCGAAATCCTGTACCTGCGTGAACGTCTGAACGCCATCCTCGCTGAAAAGACCGGTCGCACCATTGATCAGATCAGCAAGGACACCGATCGTGACAACTTCATGTCGGCGGAAGCCGCTGCGGAGTATGGCCTGATCGACCAGGTGCTGGAAAAGCGCGCGTAGTTCGGATTTGTCGCATGTGTGTCGCCGATTCGGCGTCGCATTGCTGCATTTCAAGAAAACAAGAAAATGCCCGGACTACGGTCCGGGCATTTTTCTTTTGCAGCGCATCATCGTACAACTCTGTCAACGCGCGCTGTCAATGCGGCGATTAGGGACGGATTTCCGTCTCATTGCTTTTTTTGTCTGCGATCCCATATGGAGTACTCTGGAAGCTCGTTTTTACCGGCTTCCAAATATGGCGATTCCGTGACGAATCATGAAATCGCAGGTATGATCAAGCCGAACTCTATTCACATTTGCCCTATATGTCCGAGAAAAAATCTTCCAGTGGCGAAAAGCTGCTTTATTGCTCGTTTTGCGGCAAAAGCCAGCATGAAGTCAAAAAACTGATCGCAGGTCCGTCGGTCTTCATTTGCGACGAGTGCATCGATCTTTGCAATGACATCATTCGCGACGAAGCTTCCAGCGTTGAGTCTGTCGCCGGTGCAAAATCCGACCTGCCGACGCCGCAGGAAATTTCCGAATTGCTCGACCAGTACGTGATCGGTCAGCAGACTGCCAAGCGCATTCTGTCGGTTGCTGTCTACAACCACTACAAGCGCCTGAAGCATCTCGGCAAGAAGGATGACGTCGAACTCGCCAAGAGCAACATCCTGCTGGTCGGTCCGACCGGTTCCGGCAAGACCTTGCTGGCGCAGACGCTGGCGCGCATGCTCAACGTGCCGTTCGTGATCGCCGATGCGACCACGCTGACCGAAGCCGGCTATGTCGGTGAAGACGTTGAGAACATCATTCAGAAGCTGCTGCAGAACTGCAACTACGAAGTCGAGAAGGCCCAGAGGGGCATCGTCTACATCGATGAAATCGACAAGATCTCGCGCAAGTCCGACAATCCGTCAATTACCCGCGACGTGTCCGGCGAAGGTGTGCAGCAGGCGCTGCTGAAGCTGATCGAAGGCACCATGGCGTCGGTGCCTCCGCAAGGCGGCCGCAAGCATCCGAACCAGGATTTTGTGCAGATCGACACGACCAACATCATGTTCATCTGCGGCGGCGCTTTCGACGGCCTGACCAAGATTATTTCCGAGCGTTCGGAGAAGAGCGGCATCGGTTTCGGCGCCAACGTCAAGAGCCAGACCCAAAAGACCGCCAGCGAAGTGCTGCTGCATGCGGAGCCGGACGATCTGGTCAAGTTCGGCCTGATCCCTGAACTGGTCGGCCGTTTGCCAGTGATCGCCGCGCTCAACGAATTGAACGAAGACGCACTGATTCAGATTTTGCTGGAGCCGAAGAATGCGCTGATCAAGCAGTATTCCAAGCTGCTGCAAATGGAAGGCGCGGAACTCGAGATTCGCCCGGCCGCGTTGCAGGCGATCGCCAAGAAAGCATTGGCCCGCAAGACCGGCGCGCGTGGCCTGCGCTCCATCCTTGAACACGCTCTGCTGGATGTGATGTACGAACTGCCAAGCCAGCAAAACGTCGCCAAGGTGGTGATTGACGAAAACACCATCACCAACGGCGCCAAGCCTTTGCTGATCTACCACGAGCAGCCCAAGGTTTCGGGCGCTTGATCCTCCTGTGAAACGGGCTCCGGCGACAAAAATCGCCGGCCCGATTCGCCTGGACTAAAAGCGGTACAATAAACCGCAGACATCACTCAGGCTTCCATCGTAAAGCCACCCGAGGGCGACTTCGTGTGTGGCTTTTTTTGTTTCAGATTTCATTGTTTGTTTGGCATTTTCTGTTTTTAGCAACCGCAGCACTTACCTGGTTTTACCCGAAAGTTGTCGTGTTTTTATTTCAATCTGGGCTTGTGTTTTAACAGCTCGCGCCAACATCACTAACAGTAACTTTTGATAAGGCTCGCCATGACGACTTCTACTCTCACAGAACAAACGCAATTGCCTCTGTTGCCGTTGCGGGATGTTGTTGTCTTCCCGCATATGGTGATCCCATTATTCGTCGGACGCCCCAAGTCGATCAAGGCCCTGGAAGCCGCGATGGAGCAGGGCAAGAGCATCATGCTTGCCGCTCAGAAAGCCGCCGCCAAGGATGAGCCGTCGGCTGATGACATTTACGAAATCGGCTGCGTCGCCAACATCCTGCAAATGCTGAAGTTGCCCGACGGCACCGTCAAGGTCCTGGTCGAAGGCGCACAGCGCGCGCGCATCCATCACATCAGCGAGCTGGACACGCATTTCGTCGCCGATCTGACGCCGGTCGAATCCGAACTGGGCGACGAGGCTGAAGTCGAAGCCATGCGCCGCACCATCGTTCAGCAGTTCGACCAGTACGTCAAACTTAACAAGAAGATCCCGCCCGAGATCCTGAGCTCGCTGGCCGGCATCGATGACGCCGGCCGTCTGGCCGACACTATCGCTGCGCATCTGCCGCTCAAGCTCGAGCAAAAACAGGTGATCCTGGAAATCTTCAATGTCGCCAAGCGCCATGAGCATCTGCTCGGCCAGCTGGAAGGCGAACTGGACATCCTGCAGGTTGAAAAGCGCATCCGCGGCCGCGTCAAGCGCCAGATGGAAAAGTCGCAGCGCGAGTACTACCTGAACGAACAGGTCAAGGCCATCCAGAAGGAACTGGGCGAAGGCGAAGACGGCGCCGATCTGGAAGAGCTGGAGAAGAAGATTCTCTCCGCCAAGATGCCGAAGGAAGCGCTGGAAAAGGCGCAATCCGAACTCCGCAAGCTCAAGCTGATGTCGCCGATGTCGGCCGAAGCCACGGTCGTGCGCAACTACATCGACACGCTGGTCGGTTTGCCATGGAAGAAGAAGTCCAAGGTCAACAACGACTTGCCGAATGCAGAGAAAGTCCTTGAAGGCGACCATTACGGCCTCGACAAGGTCAAGGAACGCATCCTGGAATACCTCGCCGTGCAACAGCGCGTCGACAAGCTGAAAGCGCCGATCCTGTGCTTCGTCGGTCCTCCGGGCGTGGGTAAGACCTCGCTGGGTCAATCGATCGCCCGTGCGACCAACCGCAAGTTCGTGCGCATGGCGCTCGGCGGTGTACGCGACGAAGCCGAGATCCGCGGCCATCGCCGTACGTACATCGGCTCCATGCCAGGCAAGATTCTGCAAAGCCTGTCCAAGGTCGGCGTGCGCAATCCATTATTCCTGCTCGACGAAATCGACAAGCTGGGCATGGATTTCCGCGGCGATCCATCGTCGGCGCTGTTGGAAGTGCTGGATCCGGAACAGAACCACACCTTCTCCGATCACTACATCGAAGTCGATTTCGACTTGTCGGATGTAATGTTCGTGGCGACGTCGAACTCCTTCAACATCCCGCCGGCGCTGCTGGACCGGATGGAAGTGATTCGCCTGTCGGGTTACACCGAAGATGAAAAGACCAGCATCGCACAACGTTACCTCCTGCCGAAACAGATCAAGAACAATGGTCTGAAAGAGGGCGAGATCAGTGTGGCAGAGTCGGCGCTGCGCGACATCATCCGCTACTACACCCGTGAAGCCGGCGTACGTTCGCTGGAACGCGAAGTGTCGAAGATCTGCCGCAAGGTCGTGAAGATGCTGCTGCTGAAGAAGCAGGAAAAGAAGGTCACCGTGACTTCGCGCAACCTGGACAAATTCCTCGGCGTGCGTCGTTTCGACTTCGGTATCGCCGAGAAGGAAAATCAAGTTGGTCAAGTCGTCGGCTTGGCATGGACCGAAGTGGGCGGCGATCTGCTGACCATCGAAGCCGTGACGATGCCGGGCAAGGGCGGCGTGATCCGCACCGGCACCTTGGGCGACGTGATGAAGGAATCGATTGAAGCGGCGCGCACCGTCGTCCGCAGTCGCGCCAGCAAGCTCGGCATCAAGAGCGAAGTGTTCGAGAAGCGTGACATCCATATTCACGTTCCCGAAGGCGCGACGCCGAAAGACGGTCCATCGGCAGGTATTGCGATGACCACGGCGATGGTGTCGGTGTTCACCGGTATCCCGGTTCGCGCCGATGTGGCGATGACTGGCGAGATCACCTTGCGCGGCGAAGTATTGCCGATCGGCGGCCTGAAGGAAAAACTGCTGGCGGCGCATCGCGGCGGCATCAAGACGGTCCTGATCCCTGAGCAAAACGTCAAGGATCTGACTGAGATTCCCGATAACGTGAAGAACAAGTTGGAAATCGTGCCGGTGCGCTGGATCGACAAGGTCCTGGAAATCGCGCTGGAAAGCCAGCCGGTTCCGTTGACCGAAGAGGAAGCCGCAGTGGTTGCAGTCGCACCGAAGGAATCGAACGATCCCAACGTCGTGAAGCACTGAGGTAATTCGTGCGGCGGCCTCACGGTCGCCAGTGATGAAAAGGCGCTCTCCGGAGCGCCTTTTTTTATGCCTCGCCACATCAACACAGACGGTCGTTAATAAAAAGATAAACGTTTTACATCATTTCGAAAGCGGCGCTTCGGGAACCGGATGAAACCCCGGTAAACCGCTTGACACAAGGATTTGCGGCTTGTTTAATACCTTCTGCAGATTTTTCTGCTGGGTCCGTGATGCTTGTTTGGCTTCACCGAATCGAAGTCGCAGGCGTCACGAAATGAAGCTTTGTTCAATCTTTAGTCTGGAGGGGCGTAAGTGAATAAAACCGAATTGATCGATCATATTGCGAAGCAGGCCGACATCTCGAAAGCGGCATCGGCGCGTGCACTGGAAGCCGTGATCGGCGCAGTGAAAACCACGTTGAAGAAAAACGGTTCCGTGACTCTTGTTGGTTTCGGCACCTTCTCTGTCGGCAAGCGCGCCGCACGCACGGGCCGCAACCCGCGCACCGGGGCCGCAATCAAGATCAAGGCTGCCAAAGTGCCAAAATTTAAACCTGGCAAAGGTTTGAAAGATGCGCTAAACTAGCGGTCTTTCGTCGTTGACAGACGATAAAAGACTGTTTGGGGTTAAGGTGCGGGTGCTTAGCTCAGTTGGTAGAGCAGCGCCCTTACAAGGCGCGGGTCGGGAGTTCGAGCCTCTCAGCACCCACCAAATCTCAAGTGGTCAGCAACGATTTAGGAGTGGTAGTTCAGTTGGTTAGAATACCGGCCTGTCACGCCGGGGGTCGCGGGTTCGAGTCCCGTCCACTCCGCCAAAACATGGAAAGGCCTGAGAAATCAGGCCTTTTTTCATTTCCGCTTTTCTCAGGTGATCCATTCGGGTGGTCCATTCGACCGCCAAATGCGTATACCTACCTACATGTCCCTTTGCTCGCAGAATTGACCCTCTCCAATTGATCCACTTTTCATTGCCTAGCGAACGCGGCAACGCGATCATAAGAACCCTCAAATCCTAATACACGCAGGTCCGCATGCATTTGCTTGAGGCTGCGTTTTTGCTTTCGAGATCTGGTGGATTCAGTTTTAAGCCATGCAGATAGTTTGAATGCGTACACATCCAAAGCACTGGCTGAACGCCGGTCAGCGTATGCTGGCTCTACAGTTTCGGAGCGCAGATAGCGTCTAACGGTGTTCCTGGAGATGCCAAGTCGCTTGGCGATCTCCCTTATCGATATCTGGTCACGTAAGTGCCAGCGCCGAATAATTCCTAGTAATGCCACGTCGATCACTCCAATCTCCTACCTGATTCATTAGGTAGGATTGTGTCTCAAACGTGGGTCAATTTTCGATGCAAAATTCCCAGCAAAGTGGGTCAGTTTTCGATGCAAATCTACATTTATTGGTTTGCCAGACTAACACCGGAGATCCCTTCGCTCAACCATGCGATGATGTACTACGAAGTAGGTTCTAAGTGCGGGAGGAGCGAAGCAAATACACATTTTATTTTCGAGTGATCTTTGGGAGCCCTCCCTCCCATTTCGTTCTCTTTTAAGATAGTATTCCGCCTCGGCAACTAACATTTTCAAACCGTTTCAAGCCCAGGCTTTTAACGGTTTTTTGTTTTTATTTTGTGATCACGCAACATGCAAAACTTCTCTTTGGTACGTATTGATCATCTCAATAAGAGGTGACTTCAAACAATCAAGGGCTATTCGATGTGGTGAGTTTTTTTTCGAGTTGAGAACGAAAAATGGACGGGGCCTGTTGCAAGTCATTGCATCCCTTCGTCTTCGGAGTAGGCCGGGAATAAACACCTCGGCGATGTTCAAAAGTCATTCAATTTATATCGGGGGATATTTGTGTTTAAAAGTCTAGTTGCAGTGTGTGCTTTATTAGTTTTATGTTCGTGCAGCCCAATCCGTTATGTTCGATATCAACCGCCCGATGTGAAACAAGATGCGGCAGAGATTTTTGTTGAGAAGATTGTTGGATATTATGAGCCTCGAACAGCCATAAGGACGTTTGATAAAGAGGGTTGTTTTAGCGGCTATACCTACGTCACCGATAGTGCGAGACTCTATGCAAACAACGAGGCCTTCATGCATATGTGGAAAAATACAGACCGGGAAAATATTTGCACTTTTGATTATTCATTTGTCCCAGAGAAGAATGCCAAATATAAAGCCACTACAACACAGGTCAGTGTTCCCAATGGAAAAAGAAGACTTACAATCACGGGGTGGCAGCCAGTCGAACAATTGTCGTGTGAATTTAAGTTGGTGCAAATCGGTGCGGATGGCAGTGAAACAGCCGTCCAAACTCGTGGCTATCGCCTAACTAACGATAATCAATGCTCGAAACTTGTTCCACGAAAGGACGCAACTGTAACTAAGTAACGCCGCAAGAGTCTTCAATTAGCCAGTATACGATTTGTTGGGTGAAGAGATTTGTTGCTGTAGCATCCCGTTCACTCCGCCAGACAACAAACGCCCGCGCAAGCGGGCGTTTTTGCGTTCATGTCTTTTTTCATTTTCACTGAGCAAAAAGCTCAGCTTCAACAAAAACGCCTGCCGGGAAATCGGGCAGGCGTTTTTGTTTGTATTCCACGTCAAATCAATAAGTCAGCGTAACTGTCACTGTGTCCGTATAGACGCCGGCCAAAGGTGTCTGGGCGCTGGCGATACGGCCGTAGACCGTGAGATTCTGGATCAGACCGTTGCCGGTACCGGCTTGTGTATCCGTGCCGATG
Organism: Herbaspirillum sp. NPDC101396; assembly: GCF_044767365.1. Classification (NCBI taxonomy): domain Bacteria; kingdom Pseudomonadati; phylum Pseudomonadota; class Betaproteobacteria; order Burkholderiales; family Oxalobacteraceae; genus Herbaspirillum; species Herbaspirillum sp. NPDC101396. The sequence continues at coordinate 397,324 of NZ_JBIWNT010000001.1, forward strand.
GTCGAGCCCCAGTTGTTGGTGCGGCCCGAATCGCGATACAGCGCGTAGTTCAATGTGCCGCCCAGGGTTCCGCTCAGTTTGCGCACGCTGGTGGTGGCGCCGGTGCCGGCGCCTGCATCCAGGCCGATGGTGTAAGACGTGCCGTTGGTGCAAACCACGGCGATGTTGCCGGTCTGGTCGATCTGGGTGCTGGTGTAGTTGCCGAAAGCGATGGTGGAGCCGACCACGGCGCAGGCGGACAGGACGGTAGCGGTGTTGATCAGCGAACCGGTAGCTGTCGAAGCGGCGAGGACTGGCGCGCTGGAAGCCATGACGGCAGCGGCGAGAGTGACAGCGATGATGCGATTTTTCTTGGTTGTGAACATGGTGGTTTCCCCTAAGTCGGCCCCGTATTCTTGCCCTTGCAAGAATTTCTAATTCGCCGGGTACAACTGCACTTTATATTTCCAACATACTCGAGAGTATCGGGAGTTTCCTGAATCGTGCTTTAAATACATCAGGAGATTCCTGATCCCAGATTCTGTTGACTGGATCGCCTTGAAGCCACGGCAAGCAGTTCTGCCAAGCTTAGTAAGTCAGCGTCACCGTCACCGTGTCCGTATAGACGCCGGCCAAAGGTGTCTGGGCGGAAGCAATACGACCGTAGACGGTCAGGTTTTGCAGCAAACCGTTGCCGGTGCCGGCTTGTGTATCCGTCCCGATGGTCGAGCCCCAGTTGCTGGTGCGGCCGGAATCGCGATACAGCGCGTAGTTCAGTGTGCCGCCCAGGGAGCCGCTCAGCTTGCGTACGCTGGTAGTGGCACCAGTGCCGGCGCCTGCATCCAGGCCGATAGTGTAGGACGTGCCGTTGGTGCACAAGACGGCAAGGTTGCCAGTCTGGTCCACTTGGGTGCTGGTGTAGTTGCCGAAAGCAATGGTGGAGCCGACCACGGTGCAGGATGCCAGCACAGTCGCAGTATTGATCAGTGAGCCGGTGGCAGTCGAAGCAGCCAGGACAGGTGCGCTGGAAGCCATGACGGCGGCGGCGAGAGTGGCGGCGATGATGCGATTCTTGTTCGATGCAAACATGGTGAGTTCTCCTGATTCCCGGGATGGCTTCCACGTCCCATTACGTGGATTGCGATGTCGTCGGGCACAGGTGAACTTTACGTTTTTGAGGGGGCTTTCAAAATCAGGGGAATCCTGATTCTCTTGTTTTTTATGTCAGGAAATTCCCCATAGGCGAGCGAGACCGTGGCTGCAACGCCTGCAGCCGGCCGCTCAAGTGTGTACCGCCGGGAGCGGTCAATATGTCAGCGTAATCGTCACGGTGTCGCTGTAGACACCGCTCTGCGGCGTTTGCCCGCTGGGGATGCGGCCGTAGACGGTCAGGTTTTGCACGATGCCGTTGCCGCTGCCCGATTGGGTGTCGGTGCCGGCGGTCGAGCCCCAGTTGCTGGTGCGGCCTGAATCGCGGTACAAACTGTAATTGAGCGAGCCGCCAAGTGATCCCGTCAGCTTGCGAACCGCAATGGTGGCTCCGCTGCCCGCGCCGGCATCCAGGCCGACGCTGTAGGAAATGCCGTTGGTGCACACCACGGCAATCGAGCCGGTCTGGTCGACTTGCGTGGAACTGTAATTGCCGAATGCAATGGCCGAGCCGACCACCGTACAGGAGGCCAGCACAGCCGCCGAGGAATTCACACCGCTGGTGTTGTTTGCCTGCGCCGCCATGGGCGAGCCGGCCGCCAGCATCACGATGGACGCGGCGGCGCAGAGCCTGCGGGCACGATCTTGTTGTGCGAAAAACATGGTTTTCTCCCTATCCCGTCCTCTGCGCTCTCCTCTGTGAAGAGCTCCCCTGCAGCGGCGGGCGCCAGTGAACATCTGTATCAATCGGCGCTACGGCATCTTCGATGCGTTCAGCGCAAGACGGCTTGCAATCGGCCTGGAGCAGCGACAAGTCGCCACAGGCCGGTTGCACGCCGGGAAATTTTTAGTAGGTCAGGGTAACGGTGACGGTGTCCGTATAGACGCCGGCCAAAGGTGTCTGGGCGGAAGCAATACGACCGTAGACGGTCAGGTTTTGCAGCAATCCGCTGCCGGTGCCGGCTTGTGTGTCGGTCCCGATGGTCGAGCCCCAGTTGCTGGTGCGGCCGGAATCGCGGTACAGCGCGTAGTTCAGGTTGCCGCCCAGGGAGCCAGTCATTTTACGCACGCTCGTAGTGGCACCGGTGCCGGCGCCTGCATCCAGGCCGATGGTGTAAGAGGTGCCGTTGGTGCACAGAACGGCGATGTTGCCGGTCTGGTCAACTTGTGTGCTGGTGTAGTTGCCGAAAGCGATGGTCGATCCGACCACGGTGCAGGAGGCCAGCACTGTCGCAGTCACGACCAGCGATCCGGTCGATGTGGCGGCGTAGACCGGTGCGCCGGAAGTCATGACGGCGACGGCGAGTGTGGCGGCGATGATGCGGTTTTTGTTGATGTTGAACATGGCGTTTTCTCCTGATCGGCGGTCTCACATCCTTGTCCCATTACAAGAATGTCGAATTCGCCGGGTACAGGTGAACTTTAAGTTTTTGTCACCGTTTTCAAAATCGGGAGTTTCCTGAAACATGCAGGAAATGCATCAGGAAAAACCCTAACAGTTACGTATTCGAGGTAAGTCCTAGTAAGTAATGAGGATCGTCAAGGTATCCTGATAGCTGCCTGCGTAGACGTTCTGCAGCGCCGGAATACGTCCATAGGCGGTATAGGTTTGGGTCACCGGCACCAGCACCGAGAGCAAATAGCCACCGACATTGAATGCCGAGCCGCCGCTGCCATCGCCCCATACCGTCGCGCGCGTTGCATCGGTGTAGATCTGATACGACAGCTGCGAACCGGTGATGATCATCTTGCGCGCAGCGATATTGCCGCTGGCGCCACCGTTGAGTTTGACGGTGTAGGCCACCAGCAGCGCGATCGTGGCCTGGCATGTCACGGACACGCTGCCGGTGATGTCGCTCGGCGATGAGGCCTTGGGGTCGTAGAGACCGAACGCCACCGGTGTGGCCGACGCGATGCAAGCCTGGGCTTGGGCATTGGCGATGCTGTTCAGACCGGCAACCAGCAGCACGGCGACGCGAAACAGGTTACGTAGATTTTTCATCAGTGACATTCCAGTGTGTTACTGCTCATGCCGCCCTCGATATTGCGATCCGGGAGCAGTGACGCCTGGCATTTTTCGCCCGACGGCAGCACGATATCCAGCGTATTGACCGGCAACAACTCGGACAGGTAGGCCGCGCCTTCGTAGCCGACCGGCGCCTTCTGGCCGTTCTCGCGGATGGTTACGGTGGAGCCGACCGGCACGTATTCGCCGTTGGCGGTTTTCAGGATCAGGTTGACGTCAGAGGTGCGTTTGGTCTTGAAGCTGATCACCGCGCCGGAGCGGTCGCGCGGCTTGACGTATTGCTCGTTGTGATCCATCTGCAGCGTCATCGGCAGGTCGAGCACTTCGACCGAGACCTTATTGACGTCGTAGGCGCGCAGATCGGTGATCAATAGTTGGCCGTTGCTGTCGGTCTTGCCGGCATAGCGGTTTTCGGTATAAATGCCGACGTCGCGGGCGCCTTCGGTATTGACCACGGCAAAACTGTCTTCCACCCAGTTGGAGAAGAACACCGAATTGTCCATCCACGCGATGGCGCCGCGCAGGCCCGCGCGCTGGCTGGTGATGTTGTTGCTCTGTGCGACCGTGAAGTTGGCGCGGCCGTTGCGTCCCTTGTAGTCAACCTCGCCGTAGCGCTGCTGGTAAGCGCCGTCTGTGGTCTGTACCTGCCAGCCGACGTCGCCCGGCGAAATGGTCGGCCGGCTGGCTTGGGCGGAGACGGTGCGCTGGCCATTGTTGTTGCTGGCGCTGACGCCGCCCGCGCTGCTGTCTCCGAAAGGCATGATCAGGCCGATGGTCGCACCATAGCCGCCGTTGCGAAAGTCGCGAAAGCCGGTAACAAACATATTGGTGTTGCGTCCGACCGATTTGAAATACGACAGCGTCACGCTTTCGCTATCGGTGATGCCGATGCGGCCGTCGGCGGATAACAGCACAGGGCTCTTGGCGGACGTGTAGGCGACGCTCAGCGAACCATACGTGCCCAGGTTCAGCCCGATCGTACCGACCGTGGTGGAGCGGGTCGTCGGCGAGCCTGCCATCGCGCCGATATCGCGATAGTTCGATCCGGATTGTGTGCGCGTCAGCGACATGCTGACCAGGCTGGTGCTGCGCTCGAAGCCCAGCGCTAACTGCTGGCCGCTGCCGGCGTCCGAAGTGCTGGCCGAGAGCGCACCGGTCAGTACGCCCCAGTTATCTACATTGAACACCAGTCCGCCGCCAGCCAGCGTCATGCCCTTCATCGTTTCGCCGTGGCCTTCGATCGTCAGCGTCTTGCTGTAGCCGTGCCGAGCGGTACCGGCGAGGGCGAACTCGCCATAGTTGTTGCTGCGCAGGCCGTAATTGCGTCGGACAAAACCGCTTTCCAGCGTATAGGACGACAGGTTTTCGGCGAGCAGCTTGTCGGTGGCGTAAAAGGAAATCGTGCGGAACGTCTGACGTCCCAATTCATCAGTCACCGCCACCGCGATCTGACCGGCGCCGGTGGCGATCGGCGCCTGGCGAATTTCAAACGGTCCGGGCGGCACCGGTTGCGACAATTGGCGCACACCGTTGACGAACAGGTCGACCGTCGACGGCACCACGGCTTCGCCGCCCAGGCTGGGCGTCGGATATCTGACCAAGTCCGGCCGCAGCGAAAAGTCTGTGCCGAACTGTGCACCGCCGAAGCGTACCGGGCGCGTCCAGAACAAGCCGCTGGTGATGAAATCGCCCACGCGGTAGCGCGTCAGCTCGCGTGGATTGGAATAGGTGTAGGTGGTTTCGAGCCGCGTGGAAGTGGCCGGCGTGCTGTCGAAATACGCCAGCCCGGTCGAGCTGAATACGCTGCTGCCGGCAAAGTAGCGGCCGTCGAAATAGCCTGCGATGCTGCGTACGCCCTGGCTGGTGGTAGCGAGCAAATCGTAATTGAGCAGGGCGCCGCGCGCGTTTTCCGTCAGCGGTACGTTGTCCGCTGTCTTGCCTGCCGTCGCGATATCGGTGGTGTTCAGAAAACTCATGGGCACGTCCATGTCGATTTTCAACGCCGACTGATCCAACTGGACCTTGCTGGCGATTCCGCTCACCGGCAGCAATTCGTCGTCCTTGCCGGGCGTCTTGATGCCGAGGCTGCGCAGCTCCGCCGCCGTCGCGAACAAACCGTCTTGCCGCTTCACGAACTGCGCCACCAAATCCGTCGGACGGCCGTTGATGGATACCTCCAGCAACAAATTTTCGACGGAACCTTCACTGGCGCCATGCGCATGGGCGCTGACGATCAACAGCAACAGGCCGATCCAGTTAGACGGTCTTCTCAAGGCGTCACGGTGATCTCGGTTTCAATCGGGCCGGTGTCGGAGTTCGCGGACATTTTCACCAGGGAGCCGGCAGCCAGCGGCGCATCGACATCGAACGGATATTGTCTGATCATGCCGGCCAGGGTGTAGGGGTTGGCGCCGGCGGGTGGAGTGATTTTCTTGCCGTTGGGAAGGGTCAGCACAAGATTGAGCAAGCGTCCGCGCCGGTTGCCGGTGTTGGCGACATTCAGGCGAGGCGCCTTTCCGGCGCTAAGCGTCCAGCCCATTTTCAGGTTGGGCGCAGTATTGGGCGCGATGAAGATCGGCATCGAAATGCGGAATTTGAAGTTGATCGCCGGACCGGCTGCAGCCGTGGGAATCTCGTCGACCAGCATGCGGTAAGCGACTTCATTGGCCTCGGCCGGACGTTTGGAGATGATGCGGATGGTCTGCGAGGCGCCCGGCGCGACGGTGAACACCGGCGGGCTGATGATCAGGCTCTGGGTAGGGTTGAGCACATCCTGGCTGTCCTTTTGCTCCCAGTCGTAGGCGCGGATCTGCAGCGAGACGTCATGATTGTCGTTATTGACAATCTTCACCACGCCCGCGGTGCGGGCTGACGATAATTCCAATACTACCGGGGATATTTCGAAGTTGGAGGCAATTGCCGCCGGGCTGCAAAGCGCTCCGGCTATGCATATGAGGAAAGACGAGCGAGCAAGGTAGCTAAAAATAATTTTCCCCCGTGACGACGAAAGAACGCTAATTCGACTACGAACAATGACTGCGGATGTGGGTGCTAAGTTGACTGCTAGTTAAGCAAGAATGTAATTTTGTTGTTGAGAATATCAGAAACGCACGAAAAATGGTGCGTATTAATTTCTCAGGCAGAACTTATTAGTACGAGAGTGTGATGCCAACAACATCGGTATAGCTACCGGTCTGGACATGTGGGCCACTGGGAATGTAGCCGTAGACGGGGAGGTTTTGCTGGGCGCCGTTGGCGGCCACGAGATTGATCGTGTAGCTGGTGTTGTTGGAGCAGTTAACGCCGACTGCAGGTGATTGCTTGACTGCGGAAGAGTTGCCGGTGCCGAAGGGCAGGGCTGCACTGTTGACGCTGCAAGTCGAGGTGACGATCGCGGAGACGGAAAGGTTGCCCGTGGACGTGGCCGCCTGAGCCAGGCTGCTTACGCACAGGACTACCATCCCCGTTACTACCCCGATTTTTTGCAGAGTTTTCATTTGAATAAAATGCTGTTTGGTAACGCCACTTGTTTGAGGCTATTATAAAATAACTTCTAAGGAATTCCCTGAGTTGACAGCTGGTTTTAGGTGGGTTCAGCAAATAAATGTGCGTAGTAGGTCACATTTAATGTCTGGATGAAAACTTTTGATGTTAATGAGGAAATTAACTTTCCCGTAAAAAATATAATAAAAGCAAATAGTTACGAATATTCTCTCAGTTGAAGTTGTTAGTAGATCCGAAGCCGAATGAACGAAAACGGATGGATGTGCATCGTTGGCGTCCGTGAATCCGTTTCGTCGATTTCGCCAGGCTGGAAAGCGCAAGAAAAAACGATCATGCAAGCCGATGCAGGAGAACGCTAATCGACGTAACCAAAAAGCTCTCTTTGAAGTGAATTCGAGCCGGTGTTGAAATACAGCCGGTCACTATCGACAAACCATCAGCCTTATCGGGGACCCGATATTACGATGCAGAGATCAAACAAGGCGGAACCGAAGAGCAGATCGGCGCTGGTCACCACCGGAGCGTTCTTCATTCTCGCCATGCTGCTGTCGATAGGGGTTACCGTCGTGGCCTATCGCAGTGTGCGTCTGTTCGAGGCGCGGGCGATCTGGGTCGAACACACGCACACCGTCTTGCAGCGGTTGGAAGAAACCCATTCCACCTTGCGCGACCTGGTCGCGAATGCGCGCGGGTATGCGCTGTCGAGCCGGCATGAATACCTGCTCGGCTTCGAATCGGATCGCAACTTGCTGCATCAATTGCTGGGCGGCTTGCGCGCGCTGCAGATCGATAACCAGGATCAACTGGATCGCCTGACGCACCTCAGCATCACCATTGCCCAGCGGATCGAGCTGGCGCGCACCCTGATCGAAGCGGACAAGGAAGTGCGCATCGACAACGCCTATGAGCATGGACGTGACCTGAGCGAAGACATCCGCAGGCAGTTCGTGGCCTTGAAGGAAGTCGAGCAGGCGCTGCTGACCGAGCGCTCCGCCGACACGCGGGAAAGCATTCGCTGGACCATCCTGGCCATCCTCGGCGGCAGCTTTGTCAGCATCGCCATCCTGATTGCGGTCTACCTGCGCCTCAAGCGTGAGACGCTGCGCCGCAGGGAGGCGCAAATCAAGGCACAGTTATATGCCGCCGAGATCGAGGACTTGTACAACCAGGCGCCATGCGGCTATCACTCCATTGATGAAAAAAGCGGCCTGATCGTGCAGATCAACGACACCGAATTGGCCTGGCTCGGGTATGCGCGCGAACAAGTGGTCGGCAAGATGACCCAGACCGATCTGATGACGCCTGCGAGCGCAGAGCGCTATCGCCAGGAGTGGCGGCCGCGTCTCTTGCACGACAAGGCGGTGGGCGGCGTCGACGTCGATTGCCTGCGCGCCGACGGCACGCATTTTTCCACTCTGATGAGCATCAGCACCGTGCTGAACCCGGACGACGGGCGTGTGATGAGCCGCAACGTCATCTACGACGTCTCTGACCGCAAGCAGACCGAAAAGGAAATCGAAGAGCTCAACGCCAGCCTGAAGCGCCAGACCCAGCACCTGAGCAATATCAACAAGGAACTGGAGAGTTTCTCGTATTCGGTCTCGCATGACTTGCGCGCACCGTTGCGGGCCATTTCCGGCTACGCCTTGATGGTCGAGGAAGATTATGCCGATGCGCTCGATGCCAAAGGGCAGGAGCTGTTGCAGGTGATCCGCAGGAACGTCAGCAAGATGGACGCGCTCATCAACGACCTGCTGAAGCTATCCAAGTCGGCGACCGGCGAGCTGACGCTGGGAAATTTTTCCATGCAGGAGCAGGTTGAGCAAAGTATCGTTGGCCTGCGTCGCGAAAACGGGAATGTCGAATTCATCGTCGATCCGCTGGAGGACGTCGTCGCTAATCAGGGTTTGCTCAGCCAAGTCTGGGAGAACTTGCTGGGCAACGCCGTCAAGTTCAGCAAGAAGGCCGAGCATGCGGTGGTGCGCGTGTCGTCGACCTCGACGCCGGAAGAAGTCATCTATCAGGTGCAGGACAACGGCATCGGCTTCGACATGCGTTACGTGCACAAGCTGTTCGGCACCTTCCAGCGCCTGCATCGTCAGGAAGACTATGCCGGGACCGGCATCGGACTGGCGCTGGTGCAGCGCATCGTGGTCAGGCACGGTGGGCGCGTGTGGGCGGAAAGCCGATCAGGAGAGGGCGCCAGTTTTTATTTCACGTTGCCGCGACAGGCCCTGTAACGGCGCGACGACGAGGCAGGAAGACAACCACGCCCGGCGCCAACGGGCGCCGGGCTCAACAACAATGAGGGCGGGAAGCGAGCATGAGCATATGAGTATTCCACTCCGGGTATTGTTTGTCGAAGACATGGAAGAGGATGTGATCCTCATGGTGCGCGAACTCAAGCGCGGAGGTTTCGAGCCGACCTGGCAACGTGTCGACACCGAGCCGGAAATGGAGGCCGCCCTGCGCGACAAGTGGGACATCGTCATTTCCGATTATTCGATGCCCATGTTCAGCGCCGTCGACGCGCTGGAACTGGTCAAGCGGCAGCACGACCAGATTCCTTTCATTATCGTCTCCGGCGCCATCGGCGAGCAGACCGCCGTCGAGGTGATGAAGGCGGGTGCACAGGACTACTTCCTCAAAAGCGCGATCGCCCGTTTGCCGATTGCCGTCGAGCGCGAATTGCGCGACGCCCTGGTACGCCGCAAGCAGCGTGCCGGCGCCGCCGCCTTGCGAGAAATGCAGGCGCGCTTCTATGCTTTCATGAGCGCCGCACCGATGCCGGCCTGGATCAAGGATGCCGACTTGCGCTATCTGTACGTCAATCCGGCGCAATCGACGTTTTTCGGCATGACCCCGAACGACATGATCGGCCTGAGCGACTTCGACATCATGTCCAGCGGCTCGGCGCAGAACGCCCAGAAAAATGATCGCAAGGTACTCGACGGCAATCAGGAGATGCATACGCAGGAAACCGTTTTCGACGCCGACCACAATCCCAAGATCATGGACATCGTGCGTTTTCCGATCGGCAGCGACGGCAAGATCCTGGCGGCCGGGCTGGCGATGGACGTGACCGAACGGGTCAATTCGCAAAAAGAACTCGAAGAGGCCATGCAGCGCCAGAAGATGCTGGCCAGCCGTGTGATCGAGGTGCAGGAGCGTGAGCGCCAGCATCTGGCGCGCGGCCTGCACGACGACGTCGGCCAGTCGCTCACGGCGCTCAAGATCAACCTTGAGACCATCAAGAAAACCGGCTCGCTGGAAGGTCCGTCGCTGCAGAACGGTATCGACATCGTCGCTGCGGTGCTGTCGCAGGTGCGCAGCTTGTCGCTGGACCTGCGGCCGCCGCAGCTGGACAACCTCGGCCTGATCGCGACCCTGCGTTCGTACGTGGAAAACAAGTCCACGCTGGCAAATGTAAAAGGCTGGTTCGAGAGTTCGCCCTTGTCGGGGGAGCTGCACCACGATATCGAGAACACCTGCTTTCGTATCGTGCAGGAAGCGGTCACCAATATCTTGCGCCACGCCCACGCCGAGAACATCTGGGTCAAGGTCAGCCAGCGCCAGGACCAGCTCAACGTCAGCATTCGCGACGACGGCAAGGGCTTCGACCTGGAAAAGGCGCGCAGCAATGCGATTTCCGGCACCAGCTTCGGTTTGCTGAACATGGAAGAACGCGCCGTGCTGGTGGGCGGCGAGATGGACATCACCTCTGCGCCCGGGGAGGGCGTGGAGATCGTTTTGCAATTACCTGTGACACCTGTCATGCGGAGGGGATAAGACATGTTGACAAGAATTGTGCTGGCCGACGATCACGCGCTGGTGCGCAGCGGCATCAAATCACTGCTCACTGCGATGCCCGGCATCGAGGTGGTGGGCGAGGCCGACGACGGCAATGCCGCCATCGAGCTGACCGAAAAACTCAAGCCCGATGTGGTCATCATGGATATCGCCATGAAAGGCATGAATGGCCTGGAAGCGGTGCGCCGCCTGCGTGCGGACCATCCGACCACCAAGTTCCTGATGCTGTCGATGTACGGCAGCGAGGAATACGTGATGCAGGCCCTGAACGCCGGCGCCAACGGCTATCTGTTCAAGGATTCTGCGGCCTACGAACTGGAGAAGGCGCTGATTGAAGTCATCCACGGCCGGCAATACCTGGATTCGCACATCTCCAAGGATGCGCTCGATCTGTACATGAAGAAAGTGGCCCAGGACGGCACGCCGGTGGAAGTATTGACGCCGCGCCAGCGCGAGATCCTGCAACTGATCGCCGAAGGCAACAACACCAAGGAGATCGCCTATCGCCTCAATGTCAGCGCCAAGACCATCGAAACCCACCGGGCCCAGCTCATGGAGCGCCTGGAGATCCGCGACGTGCCAGGATTGGTGCGCTATGCAATCCGCACAGGTCTGACGACGTCAGATAAGTGAAAAAAGGAAACAAAAGTCGATAAATAGCCCCATTTAAATGCCGGATCTAAGGGAAATCCTGATATCTTCCGTTGTCGATCATGCCATAATTAATTCACCCGACGTGATACCGCGAATGTCGATTGGCGGTAAAAGTCTGCGTCGTCCAAGCCTGCACTGGTCACAAGCCGGCGCAGAAACTGGTGGTGTCTGGGCAATAAAAAACGCAAGAAAGTGATCTGCACATGGAGCAAATGGATATCATGCTGGTGGACGATAGCCCGGAGGTTGCCGAGCTGACGCGTATTGCCTTGGACAGCAAGAAACTGGCCGACAAGATGACCTGGTTCGCCGACGCCGAAGAGGCTGCGGACTACATGTTTTCGGACAACGGTTTTGCCGCCCGCAAGGACCTGCATCCGCGTCTGATCCTGCTTGACCTGCACCTGCCGCTGATGAGCGGCCATGATTTTCTCAAGATCATCAAATCCAATGCCGCCACGGCGCATATTCCGGTGGTGATGTTTTCCTCCTCCGACGACCAGCGCGACATCGTGCAAAGCTACCAGCTGGGCGCCAACGGCTACCTGATGAAGTCGGCCGATCCGCGCGAATTCATCGGCACGGTGGTTGACGCCGGCATGTACTGGGTGAACCGCAACAAGGCGGTGCGCTGAGGCTGAGCTTGTTAGCATCGGTCGCGAAAAACAAAAAATGCAGGCTGCGGCCTGCATTTTTTATGGCTGAAATGAACCCGGACAATTCACGAATGAAATTGCCGCAGCCCGTCCAGGTCGAGAATGGTGATGCTGCCGTAATCCACCTTGAGGAGGCCGGCCTTTTCAAGCACCTGCAAAGCCTGGTTGGCGCGCTGCCGTGATGCGCCCGACAGGTTGCCGACTTCTTCCTGTGAAATCTGCAGCTCCAGGCCGATGCCGGGATTCAGGTAAGGATTGAACAGCGCCGCCAGGCAACGCGCCACGCGTGCATCGGGTTCCAGCATGCGGTCGTACTCGACCAGCGAGATGAATAGTCCGAGGCGCTCGTTGAGCTGCGTCACGAGGAAGCGGTTGAATGGAATGCTGTTGTCGAGCAGCCAGAGATAGGTCGCCTTCGGCATGTACAGCAACTCGCTATCGCGCAGCGCCACCACGTCGTACTTGCGCGGCTCGTCCTTGAGCAGCGAACCTTCGCCGAGCCAGCCGCCGTTGGCCATGCCGGCGAACGACACGGTCTTGCCTTCGGGCGACACGCTGCTCATCTTCAGCAGACCTTCATGCACGCCGATCCAATGCGACACCGGATCTCCCTTGTGGCAGACAAAACCGCCCGCCGGAATCTTGCGGCTGAATACTTCGGATTGCACGCGCGCCAATTGGTCACTGGTCAGCGAGCGCGCCCAGATGCTTTTGCCCAGCATGTCTTGAATCGTTGTCTTCGATGTCTCTATTGTCATTATGATGCGTTGCAATATCAAAAGTTTGGCGATTGTTCGGCAATTGTCCGCGAGATGACAACCCTGCCTCCCGACTCACACTACTATCATCGCACAAAAGCAGCGCACAACCGCCTGACTTGCCGCAGCACAAGAGCAGTAAGTGCAACGTAAGCATGTCGGTTCAGACTGACTTGACACACTGAACCCAGAACGTCCGGCACAAGACCGTTATCCGGCAAGCGGACGTTTATAAATAAAGGTGGGACGATGGTGGAGACAACACAACGTCCAGGAGCGCAGACATTTCCTCAGCTGCTCCTGATGCATGCACAGGCGCGCCCGGATCGTCCGGCGTTCCGCGAAAAGGATCTCGGCATCTGGCAAACCACGACGTGGGCCCAGGTGGCGGATGAAGTGAGAGCGTTCGCCTGCGGCCTGGCCGCGCTTGGTTTCAAGCGCGGCATGAGTCTGGCGATCATCGGCAACAATTGCCCACGCCTGTATTGGGCGATGTCGGCCACGCAATGCCTGGGGGGCATGCCCGTGCCGCTGTATCAGGACGCGCCGGCGGCCGACATGTCCTATGTGCTCAACGACGCCGAGATTGATTTCGTCGTCGCTGAAGACCAGGAGCAGGTCGACAAGGTCTTTGACATCAAGCTGAATTTTTCGGATGGCACCGAACGTCCGACGCACATCATCTATGACGACGAACGCGGCATGCGCAATTACCGCCAGCCGGAGTTGTCGTCGTTCGCCGGCGTGCAGGAACTGGGTCGCGCCTACGACAAGGCCAATCCGACATTCTTCATGGATCAGGTCAATGCGCTGACCACCGACGACATCGCCATCATCCTCTACACCTCCGGCACCACCGGCAAGCCCAAGGGAGTGTGTCACACCCATGCGGCGATGATCGCGACGGCGCAGACGCTGGTCGATTTCGACCAGTTGAACGAGAATGACGACGTGCTGTGCTACCTGCCGCTGGCGTGGGTGGGCGACTTCCTGTATTCATTCGCACAGACTCACGTGGCCGGCTTTTGCCTGAATTGCCCGGAGTCGCCAAGCACCGTCATGAGCGACTTGCGCGAAATCGGACCGACCTATTATTTCGCACCGCCGCGCATCTATGAAAACATCCTCACGCAAGTGATGATCCGCATCGAGGACGCCGGCTGGGTCAAGCGCAAGCTGTTCCACGGGTTCATGAAAATCGCTCGCCGCGTCGGCATGCGCATCCTCGACAAGAAGCCGGATGTCTCGCTGGCCGACCGCCTGCTGTACGCGATCGGCAACCTGGTCATCTACGGTCCGCTCAAGAACGTGCTGGGCATGTCGCGCATCCGCGTGGCCTACACTGGCGGCGAGGCGATCGGCCCCGACCTGTTCGACTTCTACCGTTCGCTGGGCATCAACCTCAAGCAGCTGTATGGCATGACCGAAACCTGCGTGACCGTGTGCATGCAGCCGTCCGGCGATGTCAAGCTCGATACCGTGGGCCGGCCGATGCGCGGCGTCGAAGTACACATCGACGCCAGCGGCGAAGTGCTGGTGCGTTCGCCGGGCCTGATGAAGTCCTACTTCAAGCGTCCCGACGCCACCGCCGAAGCGATCGACGAAAACGGTTACTTCCACACCGGCGACGCAGGGTTCTTCGACAGCGACGGCCACCTCAAGATCATCGATCGCGCCAAGGATGTCGGCAAGATGGCCTGCGGCACGATGTTCGCGCCCAAGTACATCGAGAACAAGCTGAAGTTCTTCCCCTTCATCAAGGAAGCCGTGGTGTTCGGCAACCAACGCGAGCAATGCACGGCTTTCATCAACATCGACATGGACGCCGTCGGCAACTGGGCCGAGCGTCGCAATCTTGCGTACAGCGGTTATACCGACCTGGCCGCGCACGAGAGCGTGTATGCGTTGGTGGCCGACTGCGTGGAAAAAGTCAACGCCGACCTGGTGCAGGATCCCTTGCTGGCCGATTCGCAAGTGCATCGCTTCCTGGTGCTGCACAAGGAGCTGGACCCCGACGACGACGAGCTGACGCGCACACGCAAGGTGCGGCGTGGTTTCATCGCTGAGAAATACGCGGTGCTGATCGATGCACTGTATTCCGGCAAGCAGTCGCAGTACATCGAAACGCAGGTGAAATTCGAAGACGGTCGCCAGGGCATGATCGCGGCCGATCTCAGGATTGCCGACGTCAAGACTTTCGCCAACCTCAACCAAGCGGCATAGGCCTGCATGACCACCATGAAAAGACATATCACGGAAGAAGTGCAGCCGATGGAGCAGGAACGACAGGCCAGCGCAGGAGAAATGGGCGGCGAGGGCGACGGCGTGCGCAAGATCGGCGAAGTCATCCTCGACTTGCAGAACATCTCGCTATCCTTCGGCGGCGTCAAGGCGCTGACCGACATTTCATTCAATGTGCGCGAACATGAAATTCGCGCCATCATCGGCCCCAACGGCGCCGGCAAGAGCTCGATGATCAACGTCATCAATGGCGTCTACCATCCGCAGAAGGGCAATATCGTGTTCCGCAGCGAGCAGCGTCACAGCATGCATCCGAGCAAGGTGGCGCGGCAGGGCATCGCCCGTACCTTCCAGAACATCGCCTTGTTCAAGGGCATGACCGTGCTCGACAACATCATGACCGGGCGCAACACCAAGATGCATTCGAGTTTCCTCGCCAACGCAATCTGGTGGGGCAGCGCCCGCAACGAAGAAATCCTGCACCGGCACAAGGTCGAAGAAGTGATCGACTTCCTCGAAATCCAGCACATCCGCAAGACGCCGGTCGGGCGCCTGCCGTACGGCCTGCAGAAGCGTGTCGAGCTGGCGCGTGCGCTGGCGGCCGAGCCGGAGATGCTGCTGCTGGACGAACCGATGGCTGGCATGAACGTGGAAGAGAAGCAGGACATGTGCCGCTTCATCCTCGACGTCAACGAACAATTCGGCACCACCATCGTGCTCATCGAGCATGACATGGGCGTGGTGATGGACATTTCGGATCGCGTGGTGGTGCTCGATTACGGCAAGAAGATCGGCGACGGCACACCGGACGAAGTGATGGCCAATCCCGAAGTCATCAAAGCTTACCTCGGCACTTCGCATTGAAGTTGTCGAGGATTGGAACAAGCAAAAGAAGCAGAACAAGCGGAACAAGTGGAGAGTGCAGATGCAATTTTTCTTTGAAGTGACGCTGAGCGGATTGTTGTCCGGCCTCATGTATTCCCTGGTGGCGCTCGGCTTCGTGCTGATCTACAAGGCCTCCGGCGTCTTCAATTTTGCCCAGGGCGCGATGGTGTATTTCGCCGCGCTGGCGGTGGTCGGACTGATGGAAAAGGGCATGCCGATGTGGGCGGCCATCATCGGCGCCTTCGTGGTGATGATCCTGGTAGGGCTGGCGACCGAGCGCTTCGTGCTGCGCAAGCTGGTCAATCAGCCGCCGATCACCTTGTTCATGGCGACCATCGGGCTGGCGTTTTTCCTCGAAGGCCTGGGACCTTTGCTGTTCGGCAGCGAAGTGCGTCCGATCGAACTGGGCATCGTCGACGAACCGATCATGTCGGTGATGGATAGCATCGGCATCGGTATTTCCAAATTCGACCTGTTTGCCTCCGGCATGGTGATCGGACTGGTGGCGCTGCTGGCGCTGTTCTTCCAGAAGACCAAGGTCGGTCGCGCTTTGCGCGCCGTCGCCGACGATCACCAGGCGGCCTTGTCGCTGGGTATTCCGCTGCAACACATCTGGGCGGTGGTGTGGGGCGTGGCCGGATTCGTGGCGCTGGTGGCCGGCTTGCTGTGGGGTTCGCGTAACGGCGTGCAGTTCGCGCTGACGATGACGGCGCTGAAGGCGTTGCCGGTGCTGATCCTCGGTGGTTTTACGTCAATCCCGGGCGCAATCGTCGGCGGCCTGATCATCGGCGCATCGGAGAAGCTGGCCGAGATTTACATCCCGCCGGTCTTGCAGGATCTGTTCGGCGGCAACTTCGGCGGCATCGAGGGATGGTTCCCGTACGTGTTCGCGCTGCTGTTCCTGCTGGTGCGTCCGGAGGGGCTGTTCGGCGAACGACACATTGATCGGGTCTGAGCGGGCCTGATCCCGGCCAAGCAATGAAAAATAAAGGACGAAGCACATTGACGCTTCGCCGCATGGAGACACAGGAGAAACACTATGCTTTATCGTGAGGCAGGGCAGTTCAAGACGTCGTACATTGCTGACAGCCAGATATTCCCGATCCGCCAGGATCGCATCGGCATGGCGATCCTGCTGGCCATCGCCTTCGTCGGCATTCCGCTGATTGGCAGCGAATATTGGTTTTCGGCGATCCTGATTCCCTTCCTGGTGTTTGCACTGGCGGCATTGGGGCTCAATATCCTGACCGGCTATGCAGGCCAGTTGTCGCTGGGCTCGGCCGCTTTCATGGCGGTGGGCGCCTACGCGGCCTACAACTTCCAGCTGCGCATCGAAGGCATTCCCATCGTGCTGTCCTTCATCCTGGCCGGCGGTTGCGCGGCGCTGGTGGGCATCGTGTTTGGTTTGCCTTCGCTGCGTATCAAGGGCTTCTATCTGGCCGTGGCGACATTGGCGGCGCAGTTCTTCGTGGTGTGGGCGCTGACCAAATTTTCCTGGTTCTCCAACAACAGCTCCTCGGGTGTGATCAGCACGCAGAAGATCGACTTCTTCGGCATCGCCATCAACTCGCCGGTCAGGAAGTACCTGTTCGTGCTCGCCATTGTTTGCGTGATGGCGATGCTGGCCAAGAATCTGGTGCGCTCCTCTACCGGCCGCGCCTGGATGGCGGTGCGCGACATGGACGTGGCGGCGGAAGTGATCGGCATCCAGCTGATGCGCACCAAGCTTCTGGCGTTTGCGGTGAGTTCGTTCTTCTGTGGCGTGGCCGGTGCGCTGTATGCGTTCTGCTACCTCGGTTCGGTGGAGCCGGACGGCTTCTCGCTGGACCTGTCGTTCCGCATTCTGTTCATGATCATCATCGGTGGCGTCGGCAGCATCCTCGGCGCCTTCCTCGGTTCTGCCTTCATCCTGCTGCTGCCGATTTTTCTCGACAACGTGCTGCCGCCGCTGGCGTCGCTGTTGCACCTGCCGTTCACGAATGCGACGGTGTCGCATATCCAGCTCATGCTGTTCGGCGGGCTGATCATTTTCTTCCTGATTGTCGAGCCGCACGGACTGGCGCGCCTGTGGCAGATCACCAAGGAGAAGTTGCGCCTGTGGCCGTTCCCGCATTAACAGATCTACTGTTTTTCAGAAGCAAAACGATGCGTTCAATACAAGTACGCACATGGGTAATAAAACTCAAGGAGACACGTATGAAAAATATCAAACAGCTGGTGCTTGCCGCGACCGTCGCTGCAAGTCTGTTGGCTCCCGCGTTGCCGGCGATGGCCCAGGCCAGCGACCAGTTCATTGCGATTCCGAGCTATCGCGTCGGCCCGTACGGCACCAACGGCCAGTCCTACTACGGCGGCTACGTCGATTACCTGAACTACGTCAATCTCAAGGAAGGCGGCGTCAATGGCGTCAAGCTGTCCTGGGAAGAGTGCGAAACCGAGTACAACAACGCCAAGGGCGTCGAGTGCTATGAGCGCATGAAGAACAAGAATCCAGTGACCAAGGGCACCGCGATCAACTCGATGGCGACCGGCATTTCCTACGCGCTGATCGACAAAAGCGTGGAAGACAAAGTGCCGCTGCTGATGATGGGCTATGGCCGTACCGATGCAGTGGACGGCTCGGTGTTCCCGTACGCCTTCCCGCTGGTGACGACTTACCAGATGCAGGTGTCGGCGATCGTCAAGTTCCTCACGACCAAGAACGGCGGTTCGCTGGCCGGCAAGAAGATCGTGTTCCTGTATCACGATTCGGCCTACGGCAAGGAGCCTATCGTGGCGCTGGAAGCTGAAGCCACGCTGGGCAAGTTCAAGGTGGTGCAGATTCCCGTCGCCCATCCGGGCAACGAGCAGGGCGCGCAATGGCTGAAGATCCGCCAGGAGAATCCTGATTACGTGATCTTCTGGGGCTGGGGCGTGATGAACCAGACTGCGCTGAAGGCGGCGCAGAAAGTCGGTTTTGCACGCGACAAGATCATCGGTTCGTGGTGGGCCGGCTCTGAGGAAGACACGATTCCTGCAGGCGACGCCGCCAAGGGTTACATGAGCGCGACCTGGAACGTGGCCGGCAAGGGCGTGCCGCTGATCGCCGATATCGAGAAGGTGGTCTACGGCGCCGGCAAGGGTAACCTGCAGGACAAGGCCAAGATCGGCTCGATCCTGTACAACCGCGGCGTCTCGGCAGCCATCGCCACGGTGGAAGCCGTGCGTACTGCACAAGGCAAGTTCGGCAAGAAGGTCATGAGCGGCGAAGACGTGCGCTGGGGCCTGGAGAATCTGAACATCACCAACGCGCGTCTGCAACAGCTGGGCGCTACCGGCCTGCTGCCTGAAATCAAGACTTCCTGCGACAACCACGAGGGTTCGGGCAAGGTCAAGATCCAGCAATGGGACGGTACTAAGTGGGTGCTGGTGTCGGACTGGATCGAAGGCAACAAGAACCTGATCCACCCGCTGTTCAAGGCCTCTGCCGCGAAGTACGCGAAAGAAAAGGGTATTACCCCTGCCTGCATGAAATAAATACAGGCCTTGGCGTCGGTGCGTTGAAATGTGTCGGGCGCATCGACGCTTTTTTGAGCAGGAAAAAATCTGAACAGGCAGGTCCGAACACGCAGGTCCGGACAAGTTTGTCCAAGCCGGAGCAAGCATGGGTACAGCACTCAACATCAACAACATCGAAGTCATCTACGACCACGTGATCCTGGTCCTCAAGGGCGTCTCGCTGGCGGTGCCGGAAGGCAAGATCGTGGCGCTGCTGGGCGCCAACGGCGCCGGCAAGAGCACCACGCTCAAGGCGATTTCCAATCTGCTGGGGGCCGAGCGCGGCGACGTCACCAAGGGCAGCATCGAATTCAAGGGCGAGCGTGTCGACCGCATGACGCCCAACGACCTGGTCAAGCGCGGCGTGATCCAGGTGATGGAAGGCCGGCATTGCTTCGGCCATCTGACGGTCGAAGAAAACCTGCTGACCGGCGCCTACACGCGCAACATCAGCAACGCCGAAGTGAAGCGTGAATTGGAAAAAATCTACGACTACTTCCCGCGCCTGAAGGTGCGCCGCAAGTCGCAGTCCGGCTACACCTCCGGCGGCGAGCAGCAGATGACCGCGATCGGCCGCGCCATGATGGCCAAGCCGTCGATGATCCTGCTCGACGAACCGTCGATGGGGCTGGCGCCGCAGATCGTGGAAGAGATTTTCGAGATCGTCAAAGACCTCAACACCAAGGAAAACGTGTCCTTCCTGCTGGCCGAGCAAAACACCATGGTGGCGCTGCGCTATGCCGACTTCGGCTACATCCTGGAGAACGGCCGGGTGGTGATGGAAGGTGCGGCCAACGATCTCGCCAGCAATGAAGACGTCAAGGAGTTCTATCTTGGCGTGTCGGCGGCGGGGCGCAAGAATTTCCGCGACATGAAGTTCTATCGTCGACGCAAGCGCTGGCTGGCTTGATGCAATCCTTCCTCAGTCCACGCATACGGTAAATTCATGTCCGACATTCTCGATCCTCTTGAACAACGCGATCCGCAACAACGCGAAGCCGCACTCATGTCTGCCTTGCCCGGCCTGGTGGCGCGTGCGCAGGGCGGCGAAGGCTGGAGCCGCATCCTCAAGGGCGTCAGCGCCGGCGACATCGGCACGCGTGCTGCACTGGCGCAATTGCCGGTCACGCGCAAATCGGATCTGAAAGATCTGCAGGCGACCACGCCGCCGTTCGGCGGACTCAACACCACGCCGCATCGCCAGTTGCGCCGGCTGTTCGTGTCACCGGGGCCGATCTTCGATCCGGAAGGACACAGCCAGGACTGGTGGCGCTTCGAGCGGCCGATGCGCGCGCTGGGGCTGCGCTCCGGGCATATCATCCAGAACTGTTTTTCCTACCATTTCACGCCGGCGGCTTTCATGGCCGAAGGCGCGGCGGCCAAGCTCGGCTGTGCGGTGATTCCGTCGGGCATCGGCCAGACTGAACTGCAGGTCCAGACCATGGTGTCGCTGCGTCCGGATGCTTATGTCGGCACGCCGTCGTTCCTCAAGATCATCATCGAGAAGGCGCAGGAAATGGGCGCCGACCTCGGCAGCCTGCAACGCGCGCTGGTCAGCGCCGAAGCATTGCCGCCGTCGCTGCGCAGCTGGTTCCACGACAACGGCGTGCCGAACGTGTTGCAGCTATACGCTTCGGCGGACATCGGCAACATCGCATATGAGTCGATCAGCGAAGGCAAGGTCAATCCGGGCATGGTCCTCGACGAAGACCTGATCCTCGAAATCGTCCGTCCCGGAACCGGCGACCCGGTCAAACCGGGCGAGGTCGGCGAAGTGGTGGTGACGTCGTTCAATCCCGACTATCCGCTGATCCGGTTCGGCACCGGCGACCTGACCGCTGCGCTGGACGGCGTCTCGCCGTGCGGCCGCACGAATACACGCATCAAGGGCTGGATGGGGCGTGCCGACCAGACCACCAAGGTGCGCGGCATGTTCGTGCATCCTTCGCAGGTGGCGGAGATTACGCGGCGCCACGGATTGATTCTGAAGGCGCGGCTGGTGGTCAGCGGCGAGATGGCCAACGACAGCATGACGCTGCATTGTGAAACTGCAGACATGGAAAGTGCAGCGGCGCAGGCGGTGGCGATTGCCGACAGCGTGCGCGACATTACCAAGCTGAGGGGAGAGGTTTTGTTTGCGGCGCCGGGAAGCCTGCCCAATGACGGCAAGGTCATCGAGGACGCGCGCAAGTACGAATAATCAGCGGGCGATCACTCTTCAGCGGTCTTGACCACGGTCAGGCGGGCGATCAGGAATTCGCCGTCGATCACCTTGCGAAAAGGCACGCCGGCAGCCTCGAAACCGGGGCCGCCGTGCTCGAGCCAGGTCTGCGCGACCGTATCGAACGTCTCCACATCCATGCCCAGCATCTGAAACGAGAGCACGAATTTCGCGCCTTGCTTTTGCCGTTTGACGATTTCTTCCAGCTTTGTCATGACCGATTCCTGTTTGCCTTGGGACGTTTACGGGCCGGATGATAACGCAAACTCGCGCAAACTCGCGCAAACGCACCCTGATCCCCGTTTTTGACGCATTTCCCCAAGGCAGCATCGGTGACTTGGCGCAGCTGGCTGTGTATAATGACGCGCGGGCGTTGTTGCCAAGGCGGCATCTCCCAGAGCAGCGCAATCTGCTCCGCCAGCATGAGCATTGCTACGAGGCGAACGTGAGTTCGCCTTTTTTCTTATGCGTTCCTGTGTGCGCACTGGCTGACCGGTTTCCGGACGGCGAGTGTGCGGTAACTGATGTCATTTGATGTCCTTGTTTCTGATTTCGTGATCGGCTGACCAATGTTTGAATTTATCCGTAACCATCAGCGCCTGATGCAATTCCTGCTGCTGCTGTTTATTTTCCCGTCCTTCGCGTTCTTCGGCCTTGAAGGTTACAGCCGTCTGTCCGATGGCGACAATGCCGTGGCCAAGGTGGCCGGGCAGACCATCACCAAGGAAGAATGGGACGCCGCGCAGCGCCAGCAACTGGAGCGCATGCGCCAGATGTCCGGCGGTCAGATCGATCCGAAGGTGTTCGACACGCCTGAAGCGCGCCGCGCCGTACTGGAAAACCTGATTGCCCAGCGTGCGCTGGCGGCTGAAGTCGTCAACGACAAGCTGTCCGTGTCGGACCTGACGCTGCAGCAAAGCATCATGCAGATTCCCGGCCTGCTGAAGGCGGACGGCACGTTCGACAGCGAACAGTACCGCGTCCTGTTGGCGGCCCAGGGCCTGACCCCGAAGGGTTATGAAGCCAGCCTGCGCCGCGACATGGGCCTGCAACAGCTCAACGCCGCCGTGCAAGGCACCGCGTTCGCACCGAAGACGGTCGCCGCGCGCCTGTCCGACCTGAACGACCAGGAACGCACCGTGCAGGAATTGTCGTTCAAGGCGGCGTCCTTCGCCGGCCAGGTCAAGGTGACCGACGACATGCTCAAGGCTTACTACGACAAGAACGGCAGCAAGTTCGAAGTGCCGGAACAGGCAAAAATCGAATACGTGGTGCTCGACAGCGCCGCCGTGGCTGCGCAGGTCAGCGTGTCCGACGCCGACGTCAAGTCCTACTACGACCAGAACATCAAGCAATACTCTACCGACGAACAGCGTCGCGCCAGCCACATCCTGCTGGAAGTGAAGAAGGGCGCATCCGCCGCCGACAAGGCTGCCGTCAAGGCCAAGGCCGAGGGCCTGGTGGCGCAACTGCGCAAGACGCCGGGCGATTTCGCCAAACTGGCCAAGGCCAACTCGCAGGATCCGGGTTCCAAGGACCAGGGCGGCGACCTCGGTTTCTTCGGCAAGGGCGCCATGCTCAAGTCGTTTGAAGACGCTGCCTACAAGCTCAAGCAAGGCGAGATCAGCGATCCGGTCGAGTCCGACTACGGTTATCACATCATCCAGCTGACCGGCATCAAGCCGGGCTCGGTCAAGCCGCTGGACGAAGTGAAGGGTGAAATCTCCGCTGAGATCAAGAAGCAGTTGGGCGCCAAGAAGTACGCCGAACTGGCCGAGACCTTCAACAACACCGTCTACGAACAGGGCGACAGCCTCAAGCCAGTGGCCGACAAGCTCAAGCTGAAGATCGAAACTGCCACGGGCGTGACGCGCCAGGCCAATCCGACGCTGCCGCCGAACACGGTCTACAACAATCCGAAGTTCCTGAAGGCGCTGTTTACCGACGACACCATCAAGGGCAAACACAATTCGGAAGCGGTGCAGGTCGCACCGACCACGCTGATCGCCGGTCATATCGTCGAGTACAAGCCGGTCACCAAGCGCGCCTTTGACGACGTCAAGACCATCGTGCGTGAACTGGTGACGCAAACCGAAGAACTTGCCTTGGCCAAGAAGGCCGGTGAAGCCAAGATGGCCGAGCTGAAGGCCAAGGATGATGCCGCCGGTTTCGGCGAAGCCAAGGTGGCTTCGCGCGTGAAAACCCAGGGCTGGAACCAGGATGCCTTCCTGGCCGTCATGAAGGCCGATACCGCCAAGCTACCGGCTTATACCGGCATCGAAGTGCCGGGCCAGGGCTACAGCGTATTCCGCATCACCAAGGTGGCGCAGCCTGCTGCGCCTGACGCAGCCCGCCGCAAGACTGAGCAGGAGCAGATCGCCAACACGCTGGCTGAGCAGGAAATGCTCTCCTACATCAACTTCCTGAAGGAAAAGGCCAAGACCAAGATCCTGAAGGGCGGCGAAGCAGCCGGGGCGACCGACGGTAAACCAGCCGACGCTGCCAAATAAATTGCTTTTTCGCAAATTATTTGCATCAGACAAAAAAGGCCGCTTATGCGGCCTTTTTTGCAGCTTCGGCGTGCCGCGCCGCACGTACAATCAACCTTAACCTTAGTCCTTGAAGCCGCGTCCATGTCAGCCTCAGTGTCAGCCGCAGTATCAGCATCTGTTCCAGCCGCAGCCGGATCGGTCACTCCCGTACTGATCATCCACACCGGTGACCCCGTCGACGATTTGCGCCAGTCGTACGGCAGCTATGCCGTCCAGCTGCAAAAAGCCGCCGGCCTGCACGATGACGAGACTGAAATCGTCTCGGTGTTCCAGGGCCAGTTCCTGCGTGAGCCGGAGCAATACCGCGCGGTGCTGATCACTGGTTCGCCGACCATGGTCACCGACCTGGTCGACTGGAGCGAGCGCACTGCGGCGTGGTTGCGTCGCGCGGCCGAACACGGGCTGCCGATGTTCGGCGTCTGCTATGGGCATCAATTGTTGTCGCACGCCTTCGGCGGCAAGGTCGGATACAACCCGGCCGGGCGCGTGGCCGGCACCATGGCGGTGACACGGCATGCGGTCGCTGCCGGTGAGCATTTGCTGAAAGAGATTCCGGAGAGTTTCGAAGCCCACATGCTGCATTCGCAAGTGGTGCTGGAACCACCGCCGGGCGCAGCCGTGCTGGCCAGCTCGCCGATGGACCCGCATCACATGCTGCGACTGGCGCCGAACATTTTCTCAGCGCAGTTCCATCCGGAATTCACCGGTGAGTTCGTTCGCGCTCATCTGGCCTATTACACCGAGGTCTACGGCAAATGCGGCATCGACACCGCCGCCATGTGCGCCCAGGTTTGCGAGACGCCGCAATCGGCGACGCTGCTGCGGCGCTTCCTCGATCTGCACGCGCCGGTCAAACAAATCCCCGTGACTATTTGAGCAAAGGCTTGAGCGCCGGCCAGACATTGTCCAGCAGCGTCTGCTGCGCCTGTTCGTTGGGATGCATGCGGTCGGCCTGAAACAGCGCCGGCTTGTCGGCCACATCCTTCAGGAAGAATGGCACCAGCGCGGTCTTGTTCTGCTTTGCAGCCGCAGGGAACAACTGCGAGAACTTATTGGTGTAATCAGCGCCGTAATTCGGCGGAATCTGCATCCCCACCAGCACCACCTTGGCCTTGGCCGCGCGCGCCATGTCGATCAGCGCCTGCAGGTTGGCTTGGGTGGCGCTCAACTGCAGGCCGCGCAGCGCGTCGTTGGCGCCCAGTTCGATGATCACGATGTCGGGCGCATGCTTGCTCAGCAGCGCCGGCAGGCGGGTTTTGCCGCCGATGGTGGTTTCGCCGCTGATGCTGGCATTGATAACGGCGGTGACGCCGGCGCCGATTTTCTCCTGCTGCAGCCGTTTATCGAGCAGCGCCACCCAGCCGCTGCCGCGCGTCAGACCGTATTCGGCGGAGAGGCTGTCGCCAAGCACAAGCAGGTTTTTTGGTGCAGAATAGGCGCTCGCTGCGAGCATCAGCAGGGGCATCGTCAGCAGCGCGGCCAACAGGCGGCGCCAGCGTACATCATGTCTTTTCATCGCCTTCATCCATCTTCCATTCGATTGCATGCCTGATTCCTCTGTGTCTTCAAGTTCCACCATTGCCAACACTTCCGCCATCGAAGTCGTCAATCTATCCAAGCGCGTCGCTGATGTCGCCGCCGAGGCGACCGCCATCAGCAAAGCCGGCGAGCTGGCGATTTTGCACGACGTCAATTTTAACGTGCAGGCGGGAACCACGCTGGCCATTGTCGGTGCTTCCGGTTCCGGCAAGTCGACGCTGCTGGGATTGCTGGCAGGGCTGGATACGCCTTCCGACGGCACCGTCAGGATTGATGGCGTCGACATCTTTGCGCTCGACGAAGACGGCCGCGCGGCGCTGCGCAAGCACAAGCTCGGTTTCGTGTTCCAGTCGTTCCAGCTGCTCGGCCATCTCAACGCGGTCGAAAACGTCATGCTGCCGCTGGAGCTGCGCGGCGACGCCGATGCGCGCGGCAAGGCCGAACGCATGCTGGCGCGGGTCGGACTGGGCAGCCGTCTCAAGCACTATCCCAAATACCTGTCCGGCGGTGAGCAGCAGCGCGTCGCGCTGGCACGCGCCTTCGTGACCGAGCCGCCTCTGCTGCTGGCCGACGAACCGACCGGCAGTTTGGACGCCACCACCGGCGAAGCGGTGATCCAGTTGATGTTCGAGTTGAACAAGGAGCGTGGCTCGACGCTGGTGCTGGTCACGCACGATCCGTCGATCGCGGCGCGCTGCGCGCAGACGATCACGATTGCAGCAGGGCGGTTGGTCGAAACTTAAGCGGCTGTTTTCGCGGCATCCGCCATCGCCCGCAACGGATGCGCGCGCCGGTGTTCGACATACGCGATGCCCATGCCGCTGGCGCAGATGATGGCGATGCCGAGGATGGTGATGGCGTCGGGAAACTGGTTGAACACCAGCCAGCCCATCGCGCTGGCCGAGATGATCTGGCTGTAGGCGAACGGCGTCAGTACGGACGCTTCGGCGTGCCGGTAAGCGCTGTTCATGAAGAAATGGCCGATCGTGCTGGTGATGCCGGTCGACGCCAGGATCATCCATTCAGTCGCATCGGGCGTATGCGGCGACCAGAAAAACGGCACCATCAGGCTGCTGATCACCATCCCCACCAAACCACCGTAGAACAGCGTGACCATCGGATCGTCGGCCTGGTTGGCCTTGCGATTGAGGATGGACACGGTGGCATACGTCGCCGCCGACAGTAAGCCCAGCACCACGCCGTGCGCCGGAATGTCGCCGCCCGGACGGATCACGATCAGCATGCCGGCGAATCCCACCCCCACGGCGATCCAGCGCGAGATATACGTGGTTTCACCCAGCAGCCACGGGGACACCGCCAGCACGATCAGCGGCGCGCAGAAATTCATCGCCGTGCCTTCGGCCAGCGGCACGATCTTGAGCACTGAAAAGAACACCAGCGTCGACAGTAGCAACGCCAGTGCGCGCAAGACCTGCAGGCGTGGCCGGGTCGAATTCAGGATGCTGCGACCGTGGCGACGCTTGTACAGCGGCATCAGCGTGGCTGCCATGAACACGGTGTTGATGGTGTAGCGCATCCACGCAATCATCACCACGTGATAGCCGGCCATGCCCAGTAATTTGCCTGCGGTATCCAGCAACGACAGTGTCCACAATGCCGAAATCAGAAAGATGATGCCAAGCCAGAGCCGTGGGTGTGACGCAATATTAGCGGGCATGGTCTCTGATGATTTGATTGAGGAGGGTGCGCACCGCCGGAATCACTTCGCTGGCGGTCAGGCCGACCGGGCCGATGCCGAGGTCGACCAGTTGATCGGCGGCTTTGCCGTGCATCCAGACGGCCGCCAGCGCCGCCAGCGTCGTCGGCCAGCCCTGTGCCAGCAAGGCGCCGCACAGGCCGGACAGGACGTCGCCGGTACCGGCAGTGGACAGTGCCGGATTGCCGGTCGCGTTGATGACGATGTCGCCGTCAGGGAACGCGATGACGGTGCCTGCACCTTTGAGGATGGCGATGCTGTTGAAATGGCGCGCCAGCAATCGTGCGGCGGCCGGCCGGTCGTTCTGAATTTCGACGGTGGTGACGTCCAGCAGGCGCGCCGCTTCCAGCGGATGCGGCGTGATGATGCTGGTATGCTGCGGGCGACTCTGCAGCTTGTGCTGCAGGCCGGGTTCGGCGGCGATCATGTTCAGCGCGTCGGCGTCGATCACGATGCGGCCGTGTGCATCGAGTGCGCGCGACAGCACGTCATGCGCGTGGCGCGAGGTACCGAGGCCGGGACCGACCACCACCGAGGCGGCGCCGAATTCGACGCGATCGGCCTGGCGCATCATCAGTTCCGGATGCACGCTGTCGTAGGCCGGTGCATCGTCGACGAAGGCGATGAACACACGTCCGCTGCCGGCATGCGCCGCCATGCGCGCCGCCAGCACCGGGGCGCCGCCCATGCCGTGGGCGCCGCCGACTACGATGACGTCGCCGTAGCTGCCCTTGTGCGTGTTGCCGGCGCGGGGTTTCAAGGCGGATGCGAACAGCGCGAGTTCATTGAGTTGCGCATGCGGCGCGGGCAGGTGTTTTTCATCGATATCGAGGTTGTCGATGACGATCTCACCGCTGAAATCCTGACCGTCGCACGTGTGCATGCCGGGCTTGTCGCCGATGAAACTGAGCGTGTGTGTGGCGCGTACCGCCATGCAGCCGGCGCCGCCGACGATGGCGCCGGTATCGGCGCTCAGGCCGCTGGCGATGTCGATGGCCAGCACCGGGCAACGCAGCGAATTGACGTAGTCGACGCAGGCGCGCAGCTTGCCGCCGATCGGCCGCGTCTGGCCGATGCCGAACAGGCCATCGATGACCAGCGTCCAGCGCTTATGTGTCAGATGTGCCGCGTCGGCGACGTCGAGGAATTCCACCTCGGATTCACGCGCGCGTTGCAGCGCCTTGCGGGCATCCTCGGGTTGTTTTCCTTCATCGGCGTGCAAGGCGACCGCGACCTGCAGTTCAAACTGGGACAGGTAGTGCGCCGCTTCCAGCGCGTCGCCGCCATTGTTGCCGGGGCCCGCGAGGACGAGTACATGGACATCGTCGTCGCCGGCCACCAGGCTCAGCGCGCGGCGGGCGCAGGCTTCGCCCGCGCGTTGCATCAGCGTGTAGGAGGGCAGTTCCGCCTGGGCGGCATGTTCGATCTGGCGAATCTCAGCAATCGAATAAAGCGCACTCATAGACGACGCAGCCCGATAAGGTAAAAGGTGAGTATGAAACGGAGGGAAAGCAGGAATGGTGCTGGCGCGACCATTCTAAGTCAATTGAAAAAAATCCGCAGACATGAAAACCGCGCAGGCTGTGGCGGCCGCACCGCCGCCTGCGCAGCGTGTCAGCCAAGAACCGAGGAGATCAGCAAACCGTCGCTGTCGATTTCCGTCTCGCGGCCGGCCATGGCGTCGGCCAGCAACTTGCCCGAGCCGACGGCAGCCGCCCAGCCGTGGGCGCCGTGGCCGGTGTTGACGAAGACATTGCCGTGCGCGGTGCCGCCTACCAGCGGCATGCCGTTGGGTTGCAGCGCGAAGGTGCTGCTCCAGAAGTTGGCGGTGTTGAAATTGGCCGCGTTCGGATAGTAGTCGTTGGCTACCTTGAGCAGGCTGGCGATGGCCTTGGGATGCGGCAGTTCGGTGCGCGGCAGGAAGCCGAGCAGGCCGGAGACGCGGATACGATTGCCGACACGGGCGATAGCGACTTTGTAGGTCTCATCGAACAGCGTCGTGTTGGGTGCTTCGTCGAGATTCTTGACGGCCGCCATGGCGTTGTAGCTCTGCACCGGGCACAACGGCAGGGACAATCCGAGCGGCTTGAGCAGCGGCAGGTTTTGCATGCCCGCAGCCAGCACCACGCCGTCAACGGTGAGGGTGCTGTCGCCGTCAGCGCTGCCGACGTCGATCGAGACGCGGCCACCCAGTTCAGGCCGGACTGCTTTCACCGATTGCGAAAAATGGAATTGCACGCCGATCGACTGGGCGATTGCGCGCAGTTGCTTGACGAACAGGACGCAGTTGCCGGCGCCATCTTTCGGGTAGTACAGCGCGCCCGAAATCGGGGTGTCCGACTGGAACGCCGGTTCGACCTCCCTGATGGCATTCTGGCCCTTGAGTTGCTGGCGCGGCAGTTCGAATTGTTTAAGGCTCGTCTCGATCGCGGCGCAGCGTTCTGCGTCCGCTTGATTACGGAACAGATGCAGCAGGCCCTGGCTGTTTTCTTCTTCCAGGGCGTACTGTTCCTGCAGGTGCTGGGTCAGCATCTGGCCGTAGGCCGACAAGCGCGTCAGGCGCTGCTTGTTGAGCGAAAAATAGTCCTGGTATTCGCGCCGCGATTTGCGCACCCAGCGCCAGCGCGACGGGTTGAAGCCGGACTTGACCAGGATCGGCGGTTCATTCTTGAACAGGTTGGAAAAAGCGGTGCGCGTGATCGCCGGCAGAACCAGCGGCTGCACCACGCTGGGCGCAAGCAGGCCGGAGTTGCCGAACGTGGCTTCTTCGGCGACGTTGGCGCGGCGTTCCAGCACCGCGACTTCGAAACCGGCACGCGCCAGGAAATAGGCTGTGGTTACCCCCGACAGGCCCCCGCCCACAATGGCAATCTGCTTCAGTGTTTTGTTATGCGTCACTATTATCGTCACTAATTCAATCGAGGCCGACCCGGTGGAAAAGCCTTGTCGACCCGTGCTGGCGCTGCTTGCCGAGGTGCGCCGATGATCCGTCCGGGGTGTTCGCCCGATACTCGCCCCGTAATGCGGCCTGAATGATACCAAATCGCGGCGGCGTACAGCGTAGTTGCCGCTTTTTGCGGCAATATCGCAGCGGGATCGAAAAAGGATCCAACCGATTTCGACATTTTGGGAATTGTCGCCCGGTTACGGGAACCTGCAACCTGACTTTTCCTCTGAAAGGGGCTTGTTATTTCAGGCGTTGACTGGTTACAGTAGCGCCAGCCGCAGCAAAGCGGTTTACCGGTTTGCCGGAACAAGCGTCTTGTATCTTGTAGTTTCGTATCAACACGCATCCATAAATTTAAAAAGGTGAACACCATGACCAAACGTTTTGCCACATTCTTTTTTGCCCTGTTCGTCTTGGCGCTGGCCGGTTGCGGTTCGACGCCCCAACAGGCCAGCACCGGCCAGTACATCGACGACTCGGTGATCACCACCAAGGTGAAGGCGGCGATCTTCGAAGAGCCGAACCTGAAAACGCTGCAAATCGGCGTCGAGACCTTCAAGGGCATCGTGCAACTGAGCGGTTTCGTGAACAACAGTGCTGCCTCGCTCAAGGCATCTGAGGTGGCGCGCAAAGTAGAAGGCGTCAAGGGCGTGAAGAACAGCCTGGTTGTGAAGTAAGCGACCGCATCTGTTCCCGCCGGCCCGGTTCGACGCCAGTCGACCGGGCCGTTTTTCATTTTGCATTTGATTCGTTCAATGCGTCCAGCGCGTCGAAACGCGTACGCAAAAACGCCACCAGCGCACGCACGGTCGGCGACGCGCTGTTGCGATGGGGGTAGACCGCGTTGAGCGGAATCTCTTCCTGGCAATACGCGTCCAGCACGGTCGCCAGCCGTCCGGCGCGCACGTCGCTGCGTACATCGATCCAGGATTTGTAGGCAATACCCACGCCCGCCACGGCCCATTCGCGCGCAATCGACGCGTCGTCGGTCATGCGGTCGCCTTGCACCTTGACGTCAATGGCTTGCTTGCCGTTCTGGAAACGCCATTGATTGAACAGGCCCTGTTTCAGGTAGAACAGCAGGCAGTTGTGACGCACCAGGTCGTTCGGCGTTTGCGGCGTACCTTGGCGACGGAGGTAATCCGGCGACGCCACCAGCACGCGCCGGCCGGTCGCCAATTGTTGCGACACCAGCGATGAATCGCCCAGTTTGCCGGAACGGATGGCAACGTCGACCGCGTCCCGGAACAGATCTGCGACCCGGTCCGAAAACTGCATCGTGAACTTCACCGCGGGATGCAGTGCCTGGAATTCGTTGAGCCACGGGAACAGCACATTGCGTCCGATGTCGGACGGCATCGACAGCCGGATATGCCCCTGGATCGCATCCTTGCCGCTGCTGAGCAGGGTTTCGCCTTCCTGCAGCAGCGCCAGCGCGTCGCGGCAATATTCCAGGAAAATTTCCCCCTCGGGCGTGAGCCGCATGCTACGCGTGGAGCGCGCAAACAGGCGAGTATTGAGGCGCTGCTCGATACGCTTAAGGCTGGCGCTGGCGGTGGCCGGCAAAACTCCGAGTATGCGCGCGGCCTGCGACAGGCTGCCGGTGTCGGCGGTGTGGATCAGCAATTGCAGGTCGGTGGTCGCGTACATGGCGAATGTTAATTTTCAAATTAAATTTGTAAGTAATTCAATTTTAAGTCTATTTATCTGTTTTTGCGATGCGGTGATAATGCCTCATCTCCCGGACGTTGCCGGGTGCTTTGATAAAGGAAAAACACCATGAAAGCCGTGGCCCTGAAGCGTTATCTGCCCATCGCCAACCCCGAATCCCTGTTTGATGTCGATCTGCCGCGCCCGACGCCGCAAGGCCGCGACCTGCTGGTGGCAGTCAAGGCAATCGCCGTCAATCCAGTCGACACCAAGGTGCGCGCACCCAAGGACAAGATCGAAGACGCGCCGCGCGTGCTCGGCTGGGATGCCGCCGGCGTGGTCGAAGCGATCGGCGCCGACGTCACCGGCTTCAAGGTCGGCGACCACGTGTTCTACGCCGGCGATATCACGCGTCCGGGCAGCAACAGCGAATTCCAGCTGGTCGATGAACGCATCGTTGGCCATGCGCCGGCCTCGCTGTCGGTGGAAGAGGCCGCGGCCTTGCCGCTGACCGCCATCACTGCCTGGGAAGCCTTGTTCGAACGTCTGCGCGTTCCGCGCAAAGCCGAAGCTGCGGCCGGCAAGGCCCCCAGCATTCTCATCATCGGCGGCGCCGGCGGCGTCGGCTCAATCGCCATCCAGCTCGCGGCCAAGGTGGTCGGCCTGAACGTGATCGCCACGGCGTCGCGTCCGGAATCGGAAAAATGGGTGCGCGAACTGGGCGCGCAGCAGGTGATCAACCATTTCGGCGACATCCCAGCGCAGCTCAAGGACATCGGTTTCGAGCAGGTCGACTATGTGCTGATCCTGAACGATACCGACAAGCATTTCCCGGCGGCGGCGCAGGCCATTGCACCGCAGGGCACGATCGCCACCATCGTCGAGAACAGCGCGCCGCTGGACGTGTCGTTGCTGAAAGCCAAGAGCGCCGGTTTCGTGTGGGAATTCATGTTCACGCGGTCGATGTTCCAGACCCCGGACATGGGCGAGCAGGGCAAGCTGCTCAATGAAATCGCCGCCCTGATCGACCAGGGCGTGATCCGCACCACGCTCAGCAAAGTGTTGTCGCCGATCAATGCCGCCAACCTGCGCCAGGCGCATGCCGACCTGGAAGGCGGCCGCGTGATCGGCAAGATCGTGTTGAAGGATTTTTAAGTCTTCGCCCCTGATGTTGCCAGTCGACTGCCATTCCGGATTGCTTTCCTGCCGGAATGGCGTTTTCGTGGGCTGGAACAGGGTGGGCAAGGTATAATTCGGGTTTTCGTATTTTCCGACGCAGATGCAGGGCCTGTTAACAATTAATTTGCGAATGCGAACGCGCGGCAGGCGTTGACTGTCTAGGCGCAGCGACGCGACGTAGCGGTGCTACGGCAAGGAGCTGCAACAACGACAGGCGACGCCTGCAGCCGTTCCCGAAGGGTTGCTGCCAGAAAGCGCGCTGGCGGCGTTGCATGGCTTGCAGGTGGGCCCACCAGCTGCTGCGCCACGCGCCTTGCCAGCACGCTTTCTGGCAGCAACGCATCTCGCAAATTAATTGTTAACAGGCCCTAACGCTCCGGACCTGATGCGACTCGATTCCACCGCCAAATCCTGACTTCCTGCCATGCTGATTCTGCCGGGCTCCAATGCCCTTTCCGCCTTCCGCACCCAACGCCTCCTGTCCCAACTGCAAGCTGTCGACGCCGCCATCACGGGCGTGACCGGACGCTTCATCCATTTCATCGACGCAGTCGGTGAGGTGTCGCAGCAAGACCAGGACCGCCTCGACGGTTTGCTGACCTACGGCGAGCCGTTCAGCGGCGCCGCCGAGGGTGACGAATTCGTGGTGATCCCGCGCTTCGGCACCATTTCGCCGTGGGCCAGCAAGGCCACTGACATCGCCCGCAACTGCGGCATGGCGAACATTCACCGCATCGAGCGCGGCATCGCCTATCACGTGCAGGTCAAGAGCGGCCTGCTGGGCGGCGCCAAGAAGCTCGGCGAGGCCAGTATCGCTGCAGTCGCCGCACTGCTGCACGACCGCATGACCGACATGGTCCTGCGCACGCCGCAGGAAGCGGCAGGCCTGTTCAGCGAGCTGCAAGCCAAGCCGCTGGAATTCATCGACCTGCTGGCCGGCGGCAAAGCGGCGCTGGAAAACGCCAATACCGAACTCGGCCTGGCCCTGTCCGACGACGAGATCGACTATCTGGTCGACGCCTTCACCCGCGCCCAGCGCAATCCTACCGACGTCGAACTGATGATGTTCGCGCAGGCCAACAGCGAACACTGCCGCCACAAGATTTTCAACGCCGACTGGACCATCGACGGCGAGAAGCAAAGCAAGTCGCTGTTCGGCATGATCCGCAACACCCACGAGCTGCATCCGGAAGGCACCGTGGTCGCCTACAGCGACAACTCGTCCGTGATCGAAGGCGCCAACATCTCGCGCTTCTACCAGCGCGGTGCGGCCAAGGGCAACGTCTACGAAGCATCGGACGAACTGACCCACATCCTGATGAAGGTCGAGACGCATAATCACCCGACCGCGATTTCGCCATTCCCGGGCGCCTCCACCGGCGCCGGCGGCGAAATCCGCGATGAAGGCGCAACCGGCCGCGGCGCCAAGCCGAAGGCAGGCCTGACCGGCTTCACCGTCTCCAACCTGATGGTCACGCATGCCGTGCAGCCGTGGGAAAACGCCCGCGACGTCGCGCAAGCGCCGGCACAGCGCGATGCACTCGCGCAAGGCGGCATCTACGGTAAGCCCGATCGCATCGCTTCGCCCTTGCAGATCATGATCGACGGCCCGCTTGGCGGCGCCGCGTTCAACAACGAATTCGGCCGGCCCAACCTGGGCGGCTATTTCCGCACCTACGAACAAAATGTCGGTGGCAACGTGCAGGGTTATCACAAGCCCATCATGATCGCCGGCGGCATCGGCAGCATCAACGCCAAGCACACCAAGAAGAACGACCTGCCGGTCGGCAGCCTGTTGATCCAGCTGGGCGGTCCCGGCATGCGCATCGGCATGGGCGGCAGCGCTGCGTCGTCGATGGCAACCGGCGCCAATACGGCGGACCTGGACTTTGACTCGGTGCAACGCGGCAATCCCGAAATGGAACGCCGCGCGCAGGAAGTCATCAACGCCTGCTGGACCATGGGCGACGACAATCCCATCCTATCGATCCATGACGTCGGCGCCGGCGGCCTGTCGAACGCATTCCCGGAAATCACCAACGACGCCAAGCGCGGCGCGATTTTCGACCTGCGCAAGATTCCGCTGGAAGAGAGCGGCCTGGCGCCGAAGGAAATCTGGAGCAACGAATCGCAGGAACGCTATGTGCTGGCGATCGCGCCTGAGCAACTGCCGCTGTTCCGCTACCTGTGCGAGCGCGAGCGCTGCCTGTTCGCCGTGGTCGGCACTGCCACGGAAGAGCGCCAGTTGAAGCTGGTCGACGCCGAGCAGAACAACAACCCGGTTGACATGCCGATGGACGTGCTGCTGGGCAAGCCGCCCAAGATGCACCGCGACGTCAAGCACGTTGCAGTGGAATTGCCGCCGGTCGATCTGACCGGCATGGATTTGGTGGAAGTGTCGCACCGCGTGCTGCGCCTGCCGACAGTGGCCGACAAATCCTTCCTGATCACCATCGGCGACCGCAGCGTCGGCGCCATGACCGTGCGCGACCAGATGGTCGGTCCGTGGCAGGTGCCTGTCGCTGACTGCGCCGTCACCGCAATGAGCCTGGAAGGCTATCTCGGCGAAGCAATGGCGATGGGCGAGCGCACGCCGCTGGCGGTGATCAACGCCGCTGCGTCGGGCCGCATGGCGGTCGGCGAAGCGATCACCAACATCGCCGCTGCAGCGATTGACAAGATTTCCGACATCAAGCTGTCGGCCAACTGGATGGCGGCCTGTGGCCAGCCTGGTCAGGACGCCGCACTGTTCGACACCGTCAAGGCCATCGGCATGGAATTGTGCCCGGCGCTGGGCGTGTCGATCCCGGTCGGCAAGGATTCGCTGTCGATGCGCACAACGTGGAAAGATGACGGCGCCGCGAAGTCGGTGATGTCGCCGGTGTCGCTGATCGTATCCTCGTTCGCACCGGTGCAAGACGTACGCCGCACGCTGACGCCGCAGATTCGCACCGACCTGGGCGACACCGTGCTGATCGCCATCGACCTCGGTCGCGGCAAGAACCGCATGGGCGCATCCGCGCTGACCCAGGTCATGCAACAGATCGGCAACGAAACGCCGGACGTCGACAGCGCCGAAGACCTCAAGGGCTTCTTCGCCGCGATCCAGCAATTGAACAAGGAAGGCCAGTTGCTGGCTTACCATGACCGTTCCGATGGCGGCCTGTTCGCCACGCTGGCGGAAATGGCCTTTGCCGGTCGCAGCGGCCTGTCGATCAACCTCGACATCCTGGCCATGGAGAGCGAACATGCCGCCGATTGGGGCGACTCCAAGAACTGGACCGCGCAAGTTGGCGAACGCCGCAACGAACTGACGCTGCGGGCCTTGTTCAACGAAGAGCTGGGCGCGGTGATCCAGGTGCGCGCCGACCAGAAGTCGGAAGTCATGAACGTGCTGCGCACTTATAACCTGGGGGCCTGCAGCCACATCATCGGCAAGCCGAACAATCGCGACGTGATCGAGTTCATGCGCGACGCCAAGAACATCTACAGCCAGCCGCGCAGCGCACTGCATCGCCTGTGGAGCGAAACCAGCTGGCGCATCGCGCGCCTGCGCGACAATCCGGCCTGCGCCGACGCTGAATACGAGCGCCTGCTGGACCTCGCCGATCCAGGCATCACACCGAAGCTGACGTTCGATCCGCAGGAAGACATCGCGGCGCCGTTCCTTAACATCGGTGCGCGTCCGCGTGTGGCGATCCTGCGCGAGCAGGGCGTCAATTCGCATATCGAAACCGCCTACGTGATGCACAAGTCCGGCTTTGAGTCGGTCGACGTGCACATGAGCGACCTGATTGCCGGCCGCGCCAAGCTGGACGATTTCAAGGGCCTGATTGCAGTGGGCGGCTTCTCCTACGGCGACGTGCTTGGCGCCGGCGAAGGCTGGGCCAAGACCATCCTGTTCAACGCGCAACTGGCGGAGCAGTTCTCGCAATTCTTCCAACGCCAGGACACGTTCTCGCTGGGCATCTGCAACGGCTGCCAGATGATGAGCAACCTGAAATCGATCATCCCGGGCGCGCAGGACTGGCCGAAGTTCACGCGCAACAAGTCGGAGCAATTCGAAGCGCGCTTCTCGATGGTCGAAGTGCAGGACTCGCCGTCGATCTTCCTGCAAGGCATGGCCGGCACGCAAACGCCGATCGCGGTCGCGCATGGCGAAGGCTTTGCCGACTTCTCGCTGACCGGCGACGTCAACAAGGCGCTGGTGGCGATGCGCTTCATCGACAACAAGGGCGCAGTGACCGAAGCCTATCCGTACAACCCGAACGGCTCGCCGCAAGGCATCACCTCGGTGACCACGCCGGATGGCCGTTTCAACGTGCTGATGCCGCATGCCGAACGCGTGTTCCGCAGTGTGACGCAGTCCTGGCACCCGGAGGGCTGGGGCGAGGATTCGCCATGGATGCGCATGTTCCGGAATGCGCGCAAGTGGGTGGGCTGACGTAGGCTGACGGCCCCCGGCTGCAAAAAGCGAACGCAATAAAAAAAGCGCAGTTCCGGAAGGAACTGCGCTTTTTGCTTTCTGACGCCGTCTGACTTGCGCCGCCTGCTGTGTAAAGCAGGCGGCGCGCGTCAGGCCGGATCAGAAAATGTGACGGATACCGACGCCGACAGTGGTCACGCTGTTCTTGCCAGATGCCGAGTTGGTCAACTCGTACACGGCTGCGTCGCGGGCCTTGTTGTAGTCGATCGTGGTGTACAGCTGGGTGCGCTTGGACAGCGCATAGTCGGCCCAACCGACCACGGCATAACGCTTGCCGTCGCCGACGTTGCCCAAGCCGGTGTACGACACGTTCTTGCTCTTGTCGTAGTAGAACGCGCCCGTCAGGGTCAGGGCGCTGGTGGCCTTGTAGCTGCTGCCCAGGAAGAAGCCATTATCCTTGCGCTGGTTGCCGGGAGTTGCCGCTACCGTGGTCGCGGTGGTCCAGCCGGTGCCGACATCGCTGTCGGCAGCCATGTAGGCGCCGGTCAGGCCGGTTTGGTCCTTGATGTTGAACCAGCCGCCGAATACCTTGGCCGGGCCGAAGTCATAAGACGCCGACAGGTTCCAGACCTTGTCCTTGTAGCTGGAATTGGTGGCGCTGACGGTTTGCTGGTAGCCGCCGCCGATCGCGAAGCCGCCGACGGTATAACGCAAGGCGCTGCTGAACTGGCTGCCCGTGCGCAGCGAACCGGCCTGCTCGCCGAACGCCCAGCTGACCGAAGCCGACACCGGACCGAAGTCGTTGTCATAGCGCAGCATGTTGGGAGTGCGAATCAGGGTGCCGGCGGCCGGCAGCCAGGAGTTGCTTGCATAGTTGCCGACGGTCAGCGGGTCGAAATGATCGGCCAGCAGATCGAACAGAGGGGTGTTCTGACGACCCACACGGATCTTGCCCAAACTGCCTTGCAGGCCAACCCACGATTGACGGCCGAACAGTGAGCCGCCTTGCAGCATGGCGCCGTTATCGCTGCTGAAGCCGTTTTCCAGCTGGAACATGGCTTTCAGGCCGCCACCCAGATCTTCGGTACCCTTGAAGCCGATACGGCTATTGGCAATCGCGCCGTTATCCACGCGAACGTTGCTGTTGCCCTGGGCATTGGCGTTGCTGAGGTAGTGGATGCTGGTGTCGACGATACCGTAGATGGTGACGTTGGACTGTGCGAAGGCGCTGGTGCAGGTCAGACCTGCAATAGCCAGGGCCAGGTAAGTTTTTTTCATTTATATCTCCTGAACTTGCATCTGTTATGGATGGCAGGGAGCGTGCACGGTATCGTGTACCGGCTGCCTCCTGCCTTTCATCGTCGCGCTTGCTTTTGAATGTTGGTGCGCGGCGTCGCCCCGATAGAGGCAAGGCGCAAGAATATCAGGACGTTTTTCCGCTGAAAAAGGAAATCGGCGGCAACGGTGTTTTTTGTCGTTTTTCGGTAAATGCGTAAATAATTTCCTCATCCTTATTGACTGAAATGCGTGTTTCGCGCACGGATGGTAATTTTTTTTGGTTTTTTACGCATGAAGCGTCATTTTTTGTAGAAATCAAAAAACAAGGCCTTAAAATTAAAAAAACGCCCAAACCGTTTCCGGCAGGGCGTTTTTTTCGGTCCGCGGAACGCTTGCGCGCGCCACGAGATGATGCGGGGTACTACTGAGTCTTATTGAACCTTGGCTTTCTTGCGCAGTTCTTCCTGATAAGCCTGCAGCTTCTTCTGTTGCAGTGCTTCAGCGATTTGCGGCTTCACTTCTTCCAGGGTCGGGACCTTGGCCGGACGTGTGTCTTCCAGCTTGATCACGTGGTAACCGAATTGGGTCTTGACAGGTGTGTCGGTGACTTCACCCTTCTTCAGTGCAACCATGGCGTCGGAGAACGGCTTCACGAACGAAGCAGGCGTGGCCCAGTCCAGATCGCCGCCGTTGGCTGCGGAACCGGTGTCCTTCGATTGCTTGGCCAGGTCTTCAAACTTGGTGCCGGCCTTCAGCTTGGCGATGATTGCCTTCGCGTCTTCTTCCTTGTCGACCAGGATGTGGCGCGCGTGGTATTCCTTGTCGCCGGCTTGCGCCTTGAACTTGTCGTACTCGGCCTTGATGTCGGCGTCTGCAACCGGATGCTTCTTCAGATAGTCGCCGATCAGGGCGCGGATGACGATGCCCTGGCGCGCCAGTTCAAGCTGGTTCTTGACGTCGGCGTTGTTGCTCAGGCCTTGCTTGTCGGCTTCCTGCATCAGGATTTCGCGGTTGATCAGCTCTTCCTTGACGGCGCCGCGCAGTTGCGGACTGTCAGGCTGACCTTGTGCAGTCATTTGCTTGACCATGGCGTCGGCACGCGACGATGGGATGGACTTGCCGTTTACGACGGCCAGGTTTTGCGCCATGACAGGCAGAGCAGCGGCTGCAAACAGCAGTACCAGCAAACGAGCAGGTTTGAATGTCATTATCGAATCCTAAAAAATGGAGGTAATAAGGTAACTAATAGCTAACAAGCTAGGAAGTGAGAGATATAAGAGGGGGGATAGTCTTGTTAGTTCGCTATTTCTGATGGTGCGATAGCCGTGATGGCCAGTGCGTGTATATCCTTGTGCATCATGTCAGCCAGGCAATCATACACCAGCCGATGCCGAATTAAACGATTTTTCCCCTCAAAAGCGGCTGAAATCAGGCGTACGCGATAGTGCCCGCCGCCCGACGCAGCGCCCGCATGACCGGCATGCAGGGCGGATTCGTCTTCCACCAGACACTCGCTCGGGGTGAAGGCGGCAAGCAGCCGTTCGCGGATGACATCCGGCCGCGCGCTCATTCCGCGTCCTTCATGTATTTCGACAGGAACACGCTCTGCGCGATGATGAAAGCGAACATCAGCCCCATGCTGCCGAACATCTTGAAATTGACCCAGACGTCGAGCGTGTAATTGAATGCCACATACAGATTGAGCAAGCCCATCGCGAGGAAGAAAACCGACCACGCCAGGTTCAGCTTGACCCACACCGGCTCAGGCAGGGAAACCTGTTTTTCCATCGTTGTGCGGATCAGATTCTTCTTGAAGAAAAGTTGGCTGACCAGCAAGGCGACCGCGAAGCACCAGTACAGAATGGTCGGCTTCCATTTGATGAACGTATCGTCACGGAAGTAGATGGTGGCGCCGCCGAATACCACGATGATGGCCAGCGAGACCCACAGCATGCCGTCGACCTTCTTGCGGCGCGCCAGCAGGTAACCGATCTGCGCCAGCGAGGCGACGATGGCGACCGCCGTAGCCAGCAGAATCGGCGCCAGCGTGGCCGTTGCCGTGCCGCCGGACATCACGCCCGACAGATACTGCGACACCAGGCCCTGGGCGGCGTCGGCATGGCCTTCCCCCCATTTGAATACGCCAAAGAAGAGGATGACGGGAAACAGGTCGAACAAGAACTTCATGTGCGTGAGTCTTTTTAAAAGTAGATGGGCGGATGCCGCAGGATGATACAGACCCGCAGCTTATCAGGTGGCCGGATCAAAGCGCAATGAAGCCGAATTGATGCAGTAGCGCAAGCCGGTCGGCGGCGGGCCGTCGGGGAACACATGTCCCAGATGCGCATCGCAGACGTTGCAGACGATTTCGGTGCGGATCATGCCATGGCTCTTGTCGACGATCTCGCGCACGTTGGCCGGGTCGAGCGCCTTGAAATAGCTGGGCCAGCCGCAACCCGAATCGAACTTGGTGTCGGAGGCGAACAAGGGCGTATTGCAGCAGACGCAGGTGTAGATGCCGGCTTCGTGATGGTCCCAGAATTTACCGGTGAATGCGCGCTCGGTGGCGGCATGGCGGGTCACCTGGTATTCCATGGTGTCCAGTTGGGCGCGCCATTCGGCATCGGTTTTTTGAACTTTGGCAGTCATGGGGTGGCTCCTTGGCAAGGGTGATGAATAAATTTTTGAATGCGGTGCATATGGCTTGGTCGCGCGGCGCCGGACAATCTTACGCTCACGAAGAGCAACTGACTTCCAGATGGCTGGCCCAGTCCGGCGGCAGGTCGGCGTACTTGTCGTGTTCCGGCTGCTCGTCGAAAGGCCGGCGCAGGATTTCCTGCAGCTTGGCCACTTCCGAGAAGTCCTTGTTCTGCGCCTTGTCGATGGCGACTTGCGCCAGGTAATTCCTTAGCACGTATTTGGGGTTGCTTGCATCCATTGCAAGTTTCCGTGCGGCATCAATGCTGTTTTCCTGTTGCAGGCGGGCGCGGTATTGTTCGGCCCAAGCATCGAAGGAAGCTCGTTCGAT
Source organism: Herbaspirillum sp. NPDC101396 (assembly GCF_044767365.1). Taxonomy (NCBI): domain Bacteria; kingdom Pseudomonadati; phylum Pseudomonadota; class Betaproteobacteria; order Burkholderiales; family Oxalobacteraceae; genus Herbaspirillum; species Herbaspirillum sp. NPDC101396. The sequence continues at coordinate 439,060 of NZ_JBIWNT010000001.1, forward strand.
GAACAGATCGCGCAATGGTTCATCGCCGCCCTTGTCGGCCGCATGCAGATCGCTCAGGCGGCGGAAGAACGATGTGAAATCGACATGGCCGGCCTGCAGGATGGCGAACATGGACTCGAACAGTTTGTCGTCGTCAGCCTGACGGGTCGCCAGGCCGAGTTTTGCGTGCAGCAAGTCATCGTTCTTTGCGGCAAACTCGACCTCGTAGTGCCCCAGCGCTGCTTCGGTCTCTTCCACGCTGTCGATCAGCGGCAACAGCGCCTGGCCCAGTGCGAAGCAGTTCCACTGGCCGATGCGCGGTTGATTCTGATACGAATAGCGTCCCTGCTGGTCGGTGTGGTTGCAGATGTGGCGCGCATCGAAGGCTTCCATGAAGCCGAAGGGACCGTAGTCCAGCGTCAGGCCGAGGATGGACATGTTGTCGGTGTTCATCACGCCGTGCATGAAGCCGACCGCCTGCCAGTGCGCCATCAGGTGCGCCGTACGGCGCGTGACTTCGGTCAGCAGCGCACGATAGGGATTGTCGGCGCCGAGCAATTCGGGATAGAAATTGGCGATGACGTTGTCGGCCAGCAGTTTCAGTTCATCGTGGCGCTTGTTGTAGTACCAGTGTTCGAACGAGCCGAAGCGGATGAAGCTGGGCGACATGCGTGCGACCACCGCCGTGGTTTCCAGCGTCTCGCGCCGGACTTGCTGATCCGATCCGGTCACGCACAATGCGCGTGTGGTCGGGATGCCGAGGCCGGCCATGGCTTCGGAACACAGGAATTCGCGGATCGACGAGCGCAGCACGGCGCGGCCGTCGCCCATGCGCGAATAGGGCGTCTGCCCGGCGCCCTTGAGCTGGATCTCCATGCGGCCGCCATCGCGTGCCGGCAGGTCGCCCAGCAGGATCGCGCGGCCATCGCCAAGTTGCCCGGCCCACACGCCGAACTGGTGGCCGGAATACACGGCCGCTAACGGCTTGGAGTGCTGCGCGATGACGTTGCCGGTGAAGACGTCGATGAAATCCTCGCTGTCGGCGGTCGCAGCATCGATGCCGATCAGCGCAGCGGCGTCCGCACTGACGCCGACCAGATAAGGCTGCGGCAATGGCGTCGGTTGCAGGCGTGTGAAGAACGCCGGCGGCAATTCCGCAAAAGCATTGGCAAAGGGCAGCGCGGCGGGATCGATATTGCCGGACGGGGTGACGGGTGCGTTCATGAACTTGGACCAGCACAAAAGAATCCGCCATTTTGACAGAGAAGCGGGCAGGCCATCGGATGAGGCTGCAGTTTGGGCTGGAGTTCAGGGCGCACTAGGTCCGGCATTTCTTCGGAGGATGTGAGACCATCCCGCCAAACCTTCACCGCGAGTCCTCCATCATGAGCACATTACCCAGCCGCATCCGTAGTCACGTCCTGTTGCTTGCCTTCCTGACAGGCAACGCCTTTGCTGAAGTTCCAGCCTATGCCCCGGTCAAGGCGCATGTCTGCAGTGAGTGCGCAGTCACCGTGCCGGCTGAAATGACGCCTGCGCGTGGCGTGGTCATTTCCCAGGGCGCATTCGGCACGACGGTCGGTTACTGGTCGGCAGTCGATCTCGACCGGCGCAGCATGACGCGCTTCATCACCCAGCTGAAAAGTCCGACCGAAAAGCCGGCGCTGGTGCAAAGCCGTACGGTGCAGCTGAGCGACGACGACCTGGCCGTTATCGTGCCGCTGATGAATGCGGTCTGGAGCCTGCCTGAAGCCTTGCCGCTTCAACGCAGTACGGATGCGGTATGGGCGCTTGAACTGTTCGATGGCGGCGTGCGGCGCAAGGAGTACGGCTTGGGCGCGATCCAGGCGCAGGGCGCCGAACTGAACAACGTGCTGGATGCAATCTGGCGCCGGCTGGCGCGCTGAAGCCACGCAAAGCGGGCGCATAAAAAAACGGCGGAGTCCCTTGCGGGCTCCGCCGTTTCTTATTGAGGATGCCGTCTTACTTGTTGACCAGCTTGGCCGGCACCGCCAGCGTCAGCAGCCCGCCCAGCAACAATGACGCCGCCAGTACGTACATGCCGGTGTTGGTGCTTTGGGTGGCGTCTTTCAGCCAGCCGACCAGGTAAGGGCTGACGAAACCGGCCAGGTTGCCCAGCGAGTTGATCAGCGCGATACCGGCAGCCGCCGCAGCGCCGCTCAGGAACGCCGTCGGCAGGCTCCAGAACAAGGGCAGCGTGGTCAGGATGCCGACCGCAGCCAATGTCAGCGAAGCCATCGCCAGCAAGGTGTTGTGATCGTAGACCGTGCTGAACAGCAGGCCGACGCAGCCCAGGAATGCCGGGATGGCGACGTGCCAGCGACGTTCGCGATGCTGGTCGGCGCTACGGCCGATCATGATCATCGCGACAGCGGCGACAGCGTAAGGAATCGCGGTCAGCAAGCCGATATTCAGCGGGTCCGTGACGCCGGTGGTCTTGATGATGGTCGGCAGCCAGAAGCTCACGCCATACAGGCCCATCACGAAGCAGAAGTAGATGATCGCGCTCAGCCATACCTTGCCGTCGGCGAACATCTGGCCCAGCGAGACTTCAATCTTCTCGGACTGTTCCTGTGCGATCTGCGATTCCAGCAGGCGCTTTTCATCTTCGCTCAGCCAGTCGGCGTCGCGGATGCGGTCCTTCAGGTAAAAGATCACGACCACGCCCAGCACCAGCGACGGGATCGCTTCGATGATGAACATCCATTGCCAGCCGGTCAGGCCGTGCACGCCTGGGAAGGCATGCATGATCCAGCCCGACAGCGGGCCGCCGATGACGCCCGAGATGGCGATGCCGGTCATGAACAACGCGGTGATCTTGCCGCGGCGATGCGACGGATACCAATAGGTCAGGTACAAGATCACGCCGGGGAAGAAGCCGGCTTCGGCCACGCCCAGCAGGAAGCGCATGACGTAGAACATTTCCGGCGTCGTCACGAAAATCATGGCGCCCGAAATGATGCCCCAGGTGATCATGATGCGCGCGATCCAGAGCCGTGCACCGACCTTGTGCAGGATGATGTTGCTGGGGACTTCAAAGATGAAATAGCCGATGAAGAAAATGCCGGCGCCAAGGCCATACACGGTTTCACTGAACTTCAGGTCCTGCAGCATTTGCAGCTTGGCGAAACCGACGTTGACGCGGTCCAGGTAAGAAGCAACATAGCAGAGGAAAAGCAGCGGAAGCAGACGCCATGTGACTTTGGAAAAAGTCGCTTCTTCAAACGATACATCGGTGCCGGGCGACGCAGCGATGCCTTGTGCTGGGGTATACGACATGTCTCACTCCATACGTATTAAAAATGGATCAGTCTTGTTGTTATGAAAAGCCAGTCTCGTGGACTGGCCTTATTAAGTACTGATTGTGTTTTTTGGTTCTTGTTTTTTATTGCAGCGTGATTATAGACATAAATTTCGCCGATTCAACGTAAAGCGTTTCATCACTGACAAAACGCTTACAGCCGGTCTTGTGCTTGACTACACGCAGCGACCGCCATCGACTTCCAGGCAAGCGCCGGTAATGAACGACGCTTCATCCGAACCCAGGTACAGGCAGGCGTTGGCGATGTCGTCCGGCGTCGAGAAGCGGCCCAGCGGAATCGTCGCGGTGAATTTCTTGCGATTTTCCGGGGTGTCGGGTACGCCCATGAATTCGGTCAGCAGGCCGGTAGCCGAGATCACCGGATTGACGCAGTTGACGCGGATGTTGTCCGGGCCGAGTTCGGCCGCCATCGATTTGCTGGTGGTGATGACCGCGCCCTTGCTGCCGTTGTACCAGGTCAGGCCCGGACGCGGGCGGATGCCGGCGGTCGAGGCGATGTTGATGAAGGCGCCGCCGCCGACCTTGCGGAAATAGGGCACGAAGGTCTTCGCGCTGAGGAAGATGCTCTTGACGTTGATCGCGTAGACGCGTTCGAATTCGTCCTCTTCGATTTCCAGCATCGGACGATTGCGGTGGGTGGTGCCGGCGTTGTTGACGACGATATGCACGCCGCCGAAAGCCTCCAGCGCAGCGGCCAGCATCGCCGCCGTATCGGCACTCTTGGAGACGTCGGTCTTGATGAAACGGGCCTGTCCGCCTGCCGCGACGATGTCGTCGACGACGCGCTTGCCGCCGGCTTCATTGATGTCGGCCACCAGCACGCGCGCACCTTCGCGTGCATAGCTCTTGGCGATGCCTTCGCCGAAACCCGAACCGGCGCCGGTCACGATGGCTACTTTGTCTTTGAGTCGCATGTCTTCTCCTTGTGGTGTTGAATGGTTTTTTTAGTCGTGTATTTAATCGTGTACAGGCGTGTACAGGCGTGTACTAGTCGTGTTTGATGGCGATGGTCTTCAGGACCGTGAAGCCGTACAGCGCTTCGAAACCTTTTTCGCGTCCGTGGCCGCTGGCCTTGACGCCGCCGAACGGCAACTCGACGCCGCCGCCCGCACCATAGTTGTTGATGAAGACTTGGCCGCTGCGGATCGCCCGCGCCAGGCGGAACTGGCGTCCGCCGTCGCGCGTCCACACACTTGCAACCAGGCCGAAATCGGTGCCATTGGCGAGGCGGATGGCGTCGGCTTCGTCTTCAAACGACATCGCCGCCAGCACCGGGCCGAACACTTCTTCCTGCGCCAGACGGTGTTGAATCGGCACGTCGCGCAACAAGGTCGGCGCCTGGTAGAAACCGCCTGCCGGCGCGCCGTCGGCGATGCGGCCTTGCGCCACCACCGGGATCTTGCTGTCGGCGGCGTCGCGCAGGAAACCGGCCACGCGTTCCTGTTGCGTCTTGCGGATCAGCGGGCCGCAGTCGAGATCCATCGCCGCCGAGCCGACGCGCAATTTGCCGAAAGCGGCGCCGACCCGTTCCAGTACTTGTTCGTACGCACTGCGCTGGACCAGCAGGCGGCTGCCGGCGGAACAGGTCTGTCCGGAGTTCTGCACGATGGCGTTGACGATCACCGGCAGCATGGCGTCGAAGTCGGCGTCTGCAAACACCACCTGCGGCGACTTGCCGCCCAGCTCCAGCGTGACCGGCGTGTGATGTTCGGCGGCCGCGCGCACGACGATCTTGCCGACGTTGGGAGAACCGGTGAAGGAGACGTGATCGATGTCGGCATGCTTGACCAGCAGGTCGCCGGCTTCATGGCCGTAGCCGGTGACGATATTGAGCACGCCTTCGGGGAAGCCGACTTCGGCCGCCAGCTCCGCCACGCGCAGCAGCGACAGGCAGGCGTCTTCGGCGGGTTTGACCACGCAGGTGTTGCCGGCGGCGAGGGCGCCGCCGACGCAGCGGCCGAAGATCTGCATCGGGTAATTCCACGGCACGATGTGCGCGGTGACGCCATGCGGCTCACGCAGCGTCAGCACGGTGTAGCCGGTCTGGTAGGGAATCGTCTCGCCATGCAGCTTGTCGGCCGCGCCCGCATAGAACTCGAAATAGCGCACGATGGCGGCGGCATCGGCGCGCGCCTGCTTGAACGGTTTGCCGCAGTCGCGCGCTTCCAGTTGCGCCAGTTCTTCCTGATGCTCGGCCAGCTTTTGCGACAGCTTCATCATCAGGCGGCTGCGGTCGGCTGCGCTGGTGCGGCTCCAGACGTTGTCGTAAGCCTTGCGCGCCGCCAGCACGGCCGCGTCGATGTCGGTCGCGTTGCCGCGCGCCAGCGATTCGAAAACTTCGCCGTCGGAAGGATCGATGACGGGAATGCTTTCGCCCGAAGACGGTGCGGTCCAGCGGTTGTTGATGAAGTGCTGTTTCATGATTTCAAAGTCCTTTGATTTACATGGCAATCGACATGCCGCCATCCACGTACAGAACGTGACCATTGACGTAGGAGGCGGCGTTGGAAGCGAGGAACACGGCGGCGCCGGCGATTTCCGCCGGCTGCGCCCAGCGCCCCAGCGGCGTGCGCGTGGCGAAATGGGCGTTGATTTTTGGATCGGCGATTGCGGCGGCATTGGCTTCGGTGGCCACGCCGCCCGGAGCAATCGCGTTGCTGGTGATGCCCAGCGGACCGTATTCGGCGGCGAGTGCGCGCATCATGCCGGTCAGCCCGGCCTTGGCGCCGGTATAGACGGCGTCGCCGGAGCGCGCGATCTGGCCGGCAATCGAGGTCACGGTAATCAGGCGGCCGCGCTTGTTCGGCACCATCAGGCGCGCCGCTTCGCGCGAGAGCGTGTAGCCGGCGATCAGGTTGGTTTCCATCATGGCGACGATGTCGTCGTCGCTGAATTCGAGCAGCGGCTTGCGGTTGCGCACGCCGGCATTGTTGACCAGCACGTCGAGACCGGCGTGTTCCTTGGCGATGCGGGCGAAGGTGTCCTTGACGGCCGCCTTGTCGGTCACGTCGAAGGCGAGGGCGCTGGCCGACAAGCCTTGCACCGTCAGGCTTTGCACGGCGCTTGCCAAGGTCTCTGCATTGCGGCCGCCGAGAATCACGTGGGCGCCGCTGCCCGCCATGGCGCGGGCGATTTCCAGGCCGATGTCGCGCGCTGCGCCGGTGACGAGTACGGTCTTTCCTGCAAGCGAAAACTGTTCGAGGTAAGGCTGGCTGGGCTGAATGTAAGGCTTATTCATGATTGGCTTCGATAAACAATGGACGGCAAAAGATATCACCGTCGCAGCCATTGAGCCGGACCGTCTGTCTCCTGTCGTTTTTGTTCTATGGGCTTCGGTCGGAAGATGCCGCCGTTGCCTCGTCTGGGTTTCAATGTAAGTTGATCGCCAAAAGATGTCAATTGATATTACTACTTATTCAGATGATCGCCATTGCACTAGAGGCCATAAGGAGGGCTTATGGCCGCGGCGCAAATACGCTACCATGCGCAATCATCAGAACATCGCCATTGGAGACCCGCCATGCCGAAATCGCCAGCCGACCAGCCGCAGGAAAACCCCGACGCCAAGGTTGTCAGCATCCGCACCCAACTGTCCACCGATGCGCTCGCGCTGGCCGCAGCCGGACTCGGTCCGGTGCGCCAGGAACGTTTTGCCGAACGGGTCTATGAAAACCTGTTCCACGCCATCGTCGAAGGCAAGATCAGCGTCGGCAGCCGCCTGCCGTCAGAAAACGACCTGGCGACGCTGTTCGACGTCTCGCGTCCCATTGTGCGCCAGGCGCTCGACCGGCTGCGCGAAGACCAGTTGGTCGAATCGCGGCGCGGCTCCGGCACTTACGTCATGGACAGTCCGGGCGTCGCCGGCAAGTCCGCCACAGCGGAACCGTCAGAGCGCATCGGCCACATCATGAACGGCCTCGAGCTGCGCATGGTGGTCGAGCCCGAATGCGCCTACATGGCGGCCCTGCGCCGCAGCACCGCCGACCTGACCCGGATGGACGAGTTGCTGACCGGGTTTGAAGAGGCCAACGCCGTCGGCGGCATTGCCCACCATTTCGATTTCGCCTTTCACGAGGCGATCGCCACGGCAACCGCCAACCTGCGCTTCGTGCAGGTGTTGAAGACGCTGGAATACGACGTCAGCCACGCCGTCAATATGCTGCGCCACCTGATGCACATCCAGCCGTGGAAGCGTACCCAGGATGCCATGGACGAGCATCGCAACATCTTCGAGCTGATCAAGCGCCAGGACGCTGAAGGCGCGCGCCGGGCCATGCGCGGGCATATCGAAAATGCGCGCAGCCGCATGTTCAACAGTCGTCCCGGCTTGTAATTAAAAATAACAACTTAAAACAACAACCTGAATCGGATCCGTCTGCATGGAATTGCGCCAACTCAGATATTTCGTCGCCATCGTTGATCACGGCTCGCTGTCGCGCGCGGCGCGCGTGCTGCACATCGCCCAGCCGGCGCTGACGCAGCAGGTTCGTCAGCTGGAAGAAGAACTCGAAGCGCAATTGCTGCATCGTTCCGCGCAAGGCGTCATTGCCACGGACGCCGGCAAGACCTTCTACGAACACGCGCAAGCCATCCTCAAGCAGGTCACCGACGCCAAATCGGCGGTGGCGCAATCCAACGACAAGCCGTCCGGCACCGTGGCGCTGGGCATTCCGCAAAGCGTTTCGGGAGCGCTGGCCTTGCCGCTGCTGACTGCGATCCGCGCCACCTATCCGGAAATCACCTTGCTGCTCACCGAAGAGCTGACCGGCAACCTGATCGTCCAGCTCAAGTCGGGCCGCATCAACCTGGCGGTGCTGTTCGATGACGGCCAGCTGTCGCCGTTCGCCAGCACGCCGATGGTGGAAGAAGAGATGATGTACATCACGCGCGCCGATTCGCAATACGGCGCCGGCAAGAAGAAATCGGTCACGCTGGCGCAGGCCATCAAGGCGCCGCTGATCCTGCCCGGCCTGCAGCACGGCGTGCGGCCGCGTATTGAAAACATCGTGCGCGCACAAGGCATGTCCCTCGACAACGTGATCGAGATCAATTCGGTGGCGATCCTGAAGTCGGCCATCCTCGCCGACATCGGCGCGACCATCCTGCCGGTGGCGCCCTTGCTGTCGGAAATCGAACGCGGCGACATGGTCGCGCTGCCGATCAGCGGTGAACGCATGGCGCGCACCTTGGCCTTGTGCGCCTCGAAGAATATCCCGCTGACCAATGCGGCGGCGGCGGTGGAACGGCTGGTGCTGGATGTGACCGATGACTTGTGCCGCAAGGGCAAGTGGCTGCACGCAGAGGGACTGGCGCGCGAGTAGTTGTTTTTGCAGAGTCATCACTATCCCGGTACACGTCGGGACAGTGATGATTTCAGTTCTTGTCGACCGCCGGATCCGGCAACTTCGCGCCATCGAGCAACGCGCCGACCACACGTTCACCCAAGGCCAGGCCCACGCTCATGCCGATGCCGGTATGCATCAGCACCACCGTGGTCTTGGCGTCGACCGGTGTGGCCGAGAACGGTCCCGGTCCCTTGCTGCCGTAGACGCCTTGCCAGCGTTCCAGCACGTTCAGTTTCACACCCAGCGTCTCTTCCGCCAGACCGATCATGAGCTGATCGATTTCTTCGTTATTGAACGGCGGCGCATCGACGCCGTAGTAGTGCGAGTCGCCGATGATCAGTTCCTGATACGGCGTCGGGCTGACCAGCAGATGGATGCCGTGGCGGTTCAGCACCGGATACTGCGCCTCGATTTCCGCATTGACCCCGGCCGCACTCGGCAAGTCGGAGAACGCGCCGTAATGCGTGCACGACAAACCGGTCAGGACCGCATGCGTCAGCGGCAAGCGCTCCTTCGGCGCCGCGCGCAACATCTGCAGGCGGCAGACCTTGAGATTCATTTCGCCGAGCTTGTCGGCAAACAGTGTCTGGTAATCGTGGCCGGAACAGACGATGGTGCGCTCGGCGCGGAACTCACCGGCGGTGGTCGACAGGTGACCGTCGCGCGCTTCCCTGACCAGCGTGTTGAAATAGAATTGCACACCCTGCGATTGCAGGTAGCACACCAGCGCCGGCACCGCCTCGCGCGAATACAGTTGCAAGTCCTGGGTGCCGTGCAAGGCCGAGCGATGATGGCGGAAACGGCCGCCGTACAACGTGTCGAGCTGTGCGCCTTCCAGCAGCGAGGCGTCGTAGCCATGCTGGCGCGCCCGCACGATCATGAATTCTTCGAGTACCGCGTGTTCGGCAGCGGTGCGGGCGAACAGCAGGGTGCCGGATTCGCGTGCGCTGAAGTTGGCGCGCTGCGCCAGGTGCAGCCACAGTGCGCGGCTTTGTTTTGCCAGGCCGAGCATGACGCCCGGCGGTTGGCCGGTGACCAGGCCCATGCCGAAATTGCGGATCGAGGCGCCGATCGGCGTCGAGCTGCGTTCGAACACGACCACGCGCAGGCCGCGCTTGACCGCTGCAAAGGCGTGCGCCAGGCCGAGTATGCCGGCGCCGACGACGGCGACGTCGATGTGATCCTTGTTGGTGTTGGTATTGCCCATCCGATGCTCCACGTTCTTCTGTTCAGCGCCGCCCGCGCTTTAGATGGCGAGGGCGGCAGGTCTGCATGCTCTCAGCTTATTGCTTCTTTTCAGCCTTGCTTTCGTAGCGCTTGCTCCACTCGGTCAGGATGCGGTCGCGGTTGCTGCTGGTCCAGACGAAGTCGTTCTTGGTCAGGCGCTTTTCGTAGTCGGCAGGCAGCAGCGGATCAGGCTTGGCAATGCCCGGCACGGCCAGCACGGCGAAGTTCTTTTCGTATTGCATCATGGCGTCCTTGCTGGCGGAGAAATCAGCCAGGCGCTTGGCGGCATCGAGGTTCTTGGTGCCCTTGACGATGGCAGTCGCTTCCAGATCCCAGCCAAGGCCTTCCGACGGCAGGATGATGTCGATCGGCGCGCCTTCCTTCTTGGTCTTCACGGCGCGGTATTCAAACGCGATGCCGATCGGGAACTCGCCGGTGGCGGCTTGCTTGCATGGCTTGGAGCCGGAGTGGGTGTACTGGCCGATGTTCTTGTGCAGCGCGTCCATGTAAGCCCATGCCTTGTCTTCGCCCATCATCTGGATCCAGGCGGTGACGTCGAGGTAGCCGGTGCCGGAGGAGGCTGGATGCGGCATCACGATCTTGCCGGCGTAGATCGGCTTGGTCAGGTCGGCCCACGAAGTTGGCTTCGGCAGACCTTGCTTTTGCGCTTCGACGGTGTTGAAGCAGATCGCCGAACCCCAGACGTCCATGCCGACCCATGCCGGCGGATTGGCCGGGCTGCGGTACTTGGCTTCAATCGCCGACAGGTTCTTAGGCGCGTAAGGCGTCAGCATGCCTTCCTTGTCGAGGATCGCCAGGCTGGAAGCTGCCAGGCCCCAGATCACGTCGGCCTTCGGATTGGCCTTTTCAGCCAGCAGCTTGGCGGTGACGATGCCGGTGGAATCGCGCACCCATTTGATTTCGATGTCCGGATTGCTCTTTTCGAACTCGGCCTGATACGCCTTGATCTGGTCCGCCTCAAGCGCGGTGTAGACGGTCAGTGTGGTCGCTGCATGCGCCGACAGCAGGGCGCCTGCACCCAGTACGGAAGCAAGCAGTTTCAGAATGGTTGTAGGTTTCATGGTTGCTTTCTTGTGATGGAAAAGTAAAACGACGAACGAGGGAATCAATGGATCAATGCGTTTTCAATGTTTCTTGCCGGCGCTGCGCCATGCCTGCGCGCGGCGCACCCAGTAGCCCAGGCCCCAGTGCATCAGCAGCGAGACGGCAATCGAGGTCAGCAGGATCAGCGTGGACATCGCCGCGGCCGGGCCGACGTCGCCGGCGTCGTCCATGTTCAGCACGGCGATCGCGGCCAGCACGGTGTTGGAGCTGTAGAGGAAGATCACGGCAGACACGGTTGTCATCGACGACACGAACAGGTAGCGGAAAATCTCCAGCACGGCCGGCAGGCACAGCGGCACGGTGATGCGCAGGTAGGTGCGCAGCAGCGGCACCTTGAGCGAAGCCGAGGCGGCCTCGAATTCGGGATCGATCTGCTTCAACGCAGTGACGGCGGTCAGGTGCGCGGTGGTGTAGAAGTGCATCACCGAACACAGGATCAGGATCGCCATGCTGCCGTACAGGAAGTTGAGCGGATTGGCCGGATGATTGAAGAAGAATACGAAGCCCAGTCCCAGCACCAGCCCCGGCACCGCCATCGGCAGGAAACTGAGGAAGCGCAGTGCGTTGTCGAGCAGGCGGTTGCTGCGCGTCTTTTCCATCAGCCAGGCGCCGGTGAAGATCACGATGGTGCCGACGATGCTGGTGCCGATGGCCAGGCGCAGGCTGTTCCAATAGGCCAGCCAGCCGCCGCCGTCCATGTTGTCGAAGTCGTAGTGCATCAGCGTCAGCTTGAGGTTGTACGGCCACAGCTTGACCAGCGACGCGCCGACCGCCACGGCAATCATCAGCAGCAAGGTCGCGCTGATCGCCAGCAGGATCAGGGTATAGAGCGCGTCGCGACGCCATTGACGACGCGGCGTCAGCACTTCGGCGCGGCTGCTCATCTGGGCGCGCTGGCGTTTTTGCAGCCAGCCGTCGATGCAGAAAGTCAGCAATGCCGGAATCAGCAACAGCAAGCCGATCAGTGCGCCGCGGTCGAATTGCTGCTGGCCGACCACGGCCTTGTAGGCTTCCACCGCCAGCACGCTGAAAGCGCCGCCGACGATCTTGGGCACGCCGAAGTCGGTGATCGCCAGCGTGAACACCAGGCAGAACGCGCCGAAGATGCCGTAGCGCGTGGCCGGCAGCGTTACCGTGCGGAAGGTCTTCCAGCTGCCCGCGCCCATTGCCGAGGCGGCGTCATACAGGCGCGCATCGGCCAGCGACAGCGCCGACAGCAGGATCATCAAGGCATGCGGAAAGGTGTAGAACGCTTCGCCCAGCAAGATGCCCCAGAAGCCGTAGATGCTGCCGTTCATCCATTCCTTGAACAGGCCCTGGTTGCCGAACAGGTAGATCAGCGCGATGCCCGGCAACAGCGACGGCGCCAGCAGCGGCAACAGCGCGATGGCGCGCCACAAGCCCTTGAGCGGCGCCAGCGTGCGTTGCAGGCCGTAGGCGAACAGGTAGGCCAGCGGCACCACCAGCAGGGCGGTTGCGGCCGATACGCCGACGCTGCGCGCCACCATCGGGAAGAAGTTGGGATTGGCGATCAGCCTGCTCCACGGCGCCAGGCCGGCCCATGCGCCGTTGCGGTCGAGCAGCGCCTGGCCGAGCACGGCCATCAGCGGCAGGGCCAGCGCCAGCACCAGCAAGAGCAGCAGGAAGTATTTCAGGCCGTTCGCGGTCGCCGTGTCGCGATTGAAAGTCGACGCCGGCTTTGATACGGACGGGGAAGTGATGGCCAGTGGCGGCGCCTGGACGGAGGTATTCATGCCGGGCTCAGGCAAACAGGTGGAGCGAATGCTGCGGCAAGGCGATCCACATGCGCTGGGCGGAGACGTCCGGCAGACGTGCGCGTACGTCGTTGGTGACGTCGGCCATCAGGCGCTGGCCCGGCAATTCGTCGAGTTCCAGCATCATGCGGTAGCGGTCGCCGAGATAGATCTGATCGACCACGCGCGCCGAAAACCGGTTTGCTGCATCGGCTGCAGGCGCCACGTCGACCGCTTCCGGACGGCAGAACAAGCGGCCGTTGTCATTGTTGCCCATGTGCTGGCGCGGCGCCTCGTCAACCGTGAGCGTGAGCGCGCCGACGCTGACCTGATGCGGCGACAGGCGCTGGAACGGCAGCCAGTTGGCCTGGCCGATGAAGTCGGCGACGAAGGGGGTGGCCGGGTGGCGGTAGATGCGGTCGGGCGTGTCGAATTGTTCGATGCGGCCGTGCTGCATGATGGCGATACGGTCCGACATCACCATCGCTTCTTCCTGGTCATGCGTGACCATCAGCGTGGTGATGTTGAACTGCTTTTGCAGGCGGCGGATTTCCAGTTGGAGGTGTTCGCGCACCTGCGCATCCAGCGCCGACAGGGGTTCGTCGAGCAGCAGCAGCGAAGGCGAGGGTGCCAGCGCGCGCGCCAGGGCGACGCGTTGCTGCTGGCCGCCGGAGAGCTGGCCGGGATATTTCTTCTCGCTGCCCGTCAGGCCGATCATGTCCAGCATCTCGGCCACGCGCTGCTGCATCTGCACGCGCGACAGGCGGCGCGCGTTGAGGCCGTAGGCGACGTTTTGCGCCACTGTCAGGTTGGGGAACAAGGCGTACGACTGGAACAGGATGCCGTAGTCGCGTGATTGCGGCGGCAGGTGCGAGATGTCCGTGCCGTGGGCATGGATGGCGCCGTCGTCCTGTTTCTCGAGTCCGGCGATGGTGCGCAGCAGCGTCGTCTTGCCGCAGCCGGATGGTCCGAGCAGGCAAACCATCTCACCCTGGCGCACGTCGAGCGACACGTTGTCGAGCGCTGTGAAGGCGCCGAAGCGTTTGCGGATATTGCGGATCGACAGGAAAGTTGCGGAGGTCGGAGAGATCGCCTCGGCGGCGGCCGTGGATGCAGGGGCAGTGACGGACAACGGAGTAAGCATCGCGCTCTTTCATCAGGACTATGCCGGGTTCGGCCAGAAAGTGAGCGGATATTACGTAGCTAATATGACCGCTGGATGACAGTTGCGGCGTTATATATGGAATGGATTTCATCCATAGGTTCAGGTTATGGATGGAATGCTTCTGACAAGTAATCCGCTGCCTGCGGGCAAACCTCTTTCCGAATGAAAACCTCATCTGCGTTCGTCTGCAAACTAGCGGGAACGTAACGTCACGGCGGCATGGTCTAACAGTGTGGTTTAATGACGATTCCGATCTCCTTCCTTGCCATGGGTCACTCTTTGAACAAGTCATCGATGAAAACTGCCGCCGCACTGCTCGGCGCAGGCGTACTGCTGGCCGCCTGTTCGTCGCAAAAGCCCGACACCCAGGCCAACCGCGACGCCACCGCCAAGGAGATCATCGAGCAGGTGAAGACCACGCCCGACGGCACTTCCACGGCTGACTCGCTGGGCGCCTACAAGGAAGACCTGGCGCGCCGCATTTCCCAGGTCAACTCGACCAAGGTCCACGTCGAACGTCCGCAGGCCTTGCTGCGTTCCGTCATCGTGATCAAGTACGTGGTCGACAAGGACGGCAACCTGGTGCGCAGCGAAGTGGTGCGCACCAACAAGGACAAGATCACGGAAGCCACCGCACTGGCCACCCTGCGCAGCACAGCGCCTTTTCCCAAGCCGCCGGTGGCGCTGCTGAGCGGCGGCAAGGTCGAGTTGTCGGAGACCTGGCTGTTCAACAACGACGGCCGCTTCCAGCTGCGCACCATCGCGCAGCCGCAAAAGGGAGAGTGAGCAGGCTCCCGAACCAAATGGCTGCCGTCATTCCTTCTTTTTTGATTTCCGCGTAGGGAGTATCGAGATTGATCAATCTGGTTGATTTCACGCCGGGCATGTCGCTGACGGGCGGTGTGATGATCGGTGGGGCGGTCGCCTTGCTGATTCTGTTCAATGGCAGAATTACCGGCATCAGCGGCATTCTCGGCGGCTTGCTCAGTCTGCCGGAAAAGGATGTCGCATGGCGTGCTGCTTTCTTGATCGGCATGATGCTGGCGCCCGTGATCGCGATCTGGACCGGCAGAGGAATTGAGATCGAGATTCAGGCCGGTTGGGGAGAAATTCTGACGGCCGGTTTTTTGGTCGGTATCGGCACGCGTTACGCAGGCGGCTGTACCAGCGGCCACGGGGTCTGCGGAATATCGCGCGGTTCCGTCCGCTCCGTTGCAGCGACGCTGACGTTCATGGCGGCGGGTTTTGCGACGGTGTTTGTCAAACTGCATCTGGTCGCAGCATGAAGAACCTGAAGGACATCACATGGCCGCTGTAAGCGCCTTATTTGCCGGCCTCTTGTTTGGCCTTGGACTGATGGTTTCCGGCATGGCCGATCCAGCCAAGGTGCTGGGTTTCCTCGATCTGTTCGGAGCGTGGGATCCCTCACTGATATTCGTGATGGTGGGCGCCATCCTGCTGAGCGCGCCGGCTTTCTTCCTTGCGCGCCGACGGCGTCGCTCCATGCTGGACCTGCCGGTGCAGATCCCTGCCGCAGCTGCGATAACCGTGCGATTGATAGCGGGCAGCGCGGTGTTCGGCATCGGCTGGGGCCTGGCCGGTTTCTGCCCCGGTCCTGCGCTGGTATCGGCTGCCGCCGGTTACCCCAAGGCGATCGGGTTCGTTGCGGCAATGATTGCCGGCATGCTGGTCTTCGATCAGCTGGAGCGCATAAGGCGCCGGTGAGGAGTGCCGCAGGCTGTTTCGTCCGGAGCTGGAAAGTGCGCAGGCATAAGGCGACGAAGTCTAAGCCTGCTTGCGCGAAGCTTCGTGCAGGCGTCCCACCGCCAGCCCCAGTTCGTCGGGCGTCATTGACGCAAATCCCAATCTCAGTCCATTGACCGGCTGGTCCAGCGGCGAGAACTGACGCCCGCTGCGCACGAACAGCTGCACCCCGGCGGCATGCCGCACCATGGCGTCGACGTCGATATCTTCGCGGAAGGTCACCCACAGCGCCAGTCCGCCTTCGGGATTGCGCAGCGTGACGCGTTCGCCGAAACGTGCGTGCAGCGACTCCATCAACGCATCCTTGCGCGCGCGATACAGCTTGGCGGCACGGCGCAGATGCTTGCGCAATTCACCATCGGCGATCAGATCCGCCAGCATCTTTTGCAGGACGGCGTCGCCGTGCGTGGAAATCAGCAACTGATTCTTGCCCAGCGCTTCGATCAGGTTTTCCGGTGCGACGATGAAGCCGCAGCGGAACGACGACCCCAGCAGCTTCGACAGGGAGCCGATGTAGACGACGCTGCGCTGGCCCGGGTCGCTGGCCAGCGGCAGGTAGGGGCGGCCGTCAAAGTGGTACTCGTGGTCGTAGTCTTCCTCGATGATGGTGAAGCGATGCTGCTGCGCCAGCGCCAGCAGTTTCTGGCGGCGATCGGCGCGCAGGCTGACCGTGGTCGGGAACTGATGGTGCGGCGTCAGGTAGATCAGGCGCACCGGTTTCTTCAGGCACAGCGCTTCGATCTGGTCGATGCGGCAACCATCGCGGTCGACGTCGATGACTTCAATCTGCGCTCCAAGCGCGCGGAAGATGGCCCAGGCCGGCGGATAACTGAGCCGTTCCACCAGCACCAGGTCGCCGGGGCGGATCAATGCGCCGGCAGCCAGGTGCAGCGCCATCTGTGTGCCCTGCGTGAGACAGATGTTGGCGGCGCCGGCGGTCAGCCCGCGCGTGGCGCGCAGCATCTCGGCCAACGCCGTGCGCAACTGGCCGGCCGATTCCAGGTTGCCGTATTTGACCCAGTTGGACTTGAAGGCGGCCTTCATGGCGTTGCGGTAATAGCGATGCAGGACAGCCTGCGGCAACAGCCGGTGATCCGGCGCGCCGTTGTCGAAATACATGGTGTCGCGCGTGCGTCCCGCACGCATCGCAGGTACGTAGAGGTCGTCGAAATACGGCGGCAGCGCCGGCGTCATGAAGTCCGGTGCAAAGGCAGCACCGACACCGGCTGCACGTCGCGACTGCGGCGTTTTGGCGGCCGCCATGGCGTGGTCGGCGAACCGCGCATTGACGAAGGTGCCGCGGCGCGGTTCACTGACCAGCCAGCCTTTGATGATGGCTTCTTCGTAGGCCAGGATCACGGTCTTGCGGTTGACGTCGAGGATATCTGCCAGCTCGCGCGTGCCGGGCAAGGCTGCACCCGGCTCCAGTCGGCCGCTGCGGATGGCGTCGGCAAGGCCGTCGACGATCTTGCGGTAGGACGCTTTCTGTCCGGCGCCATCGGCGTCGAGATCGAGCAAGGGACGCCATTTTCTCATCTGGACCATGTGGATTGTTCAAATCTGGAGGTTTCAATGGTCCTATTCTAACGCCACAATCCTCTCATCCGATAAACGCTCGACGAGGACATCATGCAAGGCAAGCACACCATCACACTGGAGCAATCCGGCAAGACTTTTGCCGCAGGCGAGGAGTTGTTGCTCGACGCTGCGCTGGCGCAGGGTGTTTCGATTCCGTTTTCCTGTCGTCGCGGCGAATGCGGCTCGTGCAAGGTCAAGGTGCTGGAAGGCGTTCACGAGACCGAGCCGTACGTAGCCTTGGGCACGCCGTATCCGCTGGCGCATGACGAGATGCTGTTGTGCCGCAACCGCGCCTGCAGCGATATGCGCATAGCCATTCCGGGCTGGTCGCCGGAAGTACAGGCGTCGCGCTTCGAAGCACAGGTGCTGGAAAAAGACTTGTTGACGCCGACTGTGGTGCGGCTGGTGCTGCAAGGTACGGCAGCGATGCCGGTGCGTGCCGGCCAGTACGTGAAGGTCTACCTCGATGACGGCAGCAGCCGCTGCTTTTCGGTCGCCAACATTCCTGCCGACGATGACGGCAAACTGGTCTTCCATATCCGGCGCGTTGCCGGCGGCCGCTTTTCGGAAGGCATGCTCGACCGTCTCGCCGTCGGCGACGTGCTCAGCATCGAGGGCGGCTTCGGCGCCTGCACCTGGCAAACCGGCGAGCGTTCGGCCTTGCTGCTGTTTGCCACCGGCACCGGCTACGCCGGCATCAAGCCGATCCTGCTGGCGGCGCTGGCGGAAACAGATTCTGCCCCTGTGACCCTGTACTGGGGCGGCGCCCGCGCCGATGATTTCTACGACAGGGCATTCCTCGACGGTCTTGCCGCGACCGATGCCCGATTCACGTGGGCCGGCGTCATCGCGCAGGCGGAGCACATTGAAACCGGCATGCAGCAAGGCTACGTGCAGGACGTCGCAGCCGGCGGTGATCATGCCTGGACGAATGCTCGCGTGTATGCCTGCGGCAATCCGGCGATGGTCGCGGCCGTGCGCGAACGCTGCCTGGCGCTTGGCGTCGCGGCGCATCATTTCATTGCGGAAGCGTTCGTGCCGTCGGGAGCCAGCACGGCGCCGATGGCACGCGGCGGTTTCGATCCGGTGTGGGAGCGCGTCGGCCCCAAATATTCGCTCGACGGCATGCTGGCGGCACGCGAACAATCCATTCGCGCGCTGGCGCAAATCGTCGGCAAGCTGCGCGTGGGCATGACGACCGGCGAGGCAGTGGCAATGGCCAATGATCATCTGCGCGCGATGGGGTCGTCGCACACCTGGCATCCGACCTACATCCGCTTCGGCGACGACACGGTCAGAACGCCGCGCGAGGGCGTGGAGAAGGAACGCCGGCTGCGCGCCGCCGACATCGCGGTGGTCGATCTGGGCCCGGTGTGGGATGGTTATGAAGGCGATTTCGGCGACACCATCGTATTCGGCGACGACAGCCTGCACCGCGCCTGCGCGCAGGCGGCGCGCGATGTCTTCAGCGAAACGCGCGATGCCTGGCGCACCGGCCTGACCGGGCGCGCGCTGTACGATTTCGCCGAGGCGGCGGCGGCGCGCGGCGGCTGGCAGCTGGAGCGCAATCTGGCGGGGCACCGGGTGTCCGACTTCCCGCATGCGCTGTTCGGGCCGGCCAAGCTGGCCGAGATGGACATCGTGCCGGGCGACGCCGTCTGGGTGCTGGAAATCCAGCTGCGCCACCCGACCGAAGCGATCGGCGCCTTCTACGAAGATATCCTGATCGGCACGCCGTCGGCGCGTGCGGCGGAACCGGTTGCCGCAGTGCCTGCGTAGAAGGTCGACGTATTCGGCCGAAGCTCAGTCTTCGGCGACGATGCAATTGCGCCCGCGCTGCTTGGCCATGTACAGGCGTTTGTCGACGGCTTCCATGAATTCGATGCGCTGGTCCTGGCGGGACGGGATGATGGTCGCCATGCCGAGGCTGATGGTGACGACGCTTTCGACCTGCGATTTTTCGTGCGGAATTTTTTCTTTCACCACCAGCTTGCGGCAGCGTTGCGCCACCTTCAGGCCGGAGGCCCGATCGGTCTCGGGCAAGATCAGGACGAATTCTTCGCCGCCGTAGCGCGCGAAGAAGTCACGTGTGCGCGTGGCGGCCTTGCCCAGTACGCCGGCGATCTGCTTGAGGCAGGCGTCGCCGCGGATGTGGCCGTAGTGGTCGTTGTATTGCTTGAAGTAGTCAATGTCGAGCATGATCACCGACAGCGGCGTGCGGTTCCTGACGGCGTTGGCCCATTCCACTTCCAGCGCCGAGTCGAACATGCGGCGATTGGCGACGTCGGTGAGGCTGTCTCGGTAGGACAGCGCTTCCAGTTCCTTCTGCAGTTCGGCCAAACGTGCTTCATTCTTCTTGCGCTCGGTGATGTCGAACATGAAGCCGATCAGCGCGTCGACTTCACCATCCGGCTTGCGCACCACGTGCACCACGTCGCGGATCCAGACGTGCTCGCCGTCGCGCGTGATGGCGCGGTAGTCGGCTTCGTGATCGACGCCTGCCTTCGATTGCGCCACGCAAAAATTCACCACGCCTTCACGGTCTTCCGCATGGATGCGCGCGGCCCAGTCCTCCACCGAGACCCAGCTCTCCGGCGTCCAGCCCAGCAGCGCTTCGATCTGCGGACCGACGTAGGCAAACTTCATCGTGCTCCAGTCGATTTTCCAGGGTATCGCCTTGGTCGATTCAAGCAGTGTTTTGTAGACGGCGCTGTCGGGTTCCATTTGTTTTTGTACTTGTTTGATCATGTGGACGTCGTGATGAATTTTGCCAAGGGTTGCTTGAGGTTTTGAGTAACTCCGGGCAGCCGTCGGCGGCAAGGAAGATTGTCGTAAGGATAACCCGGCGTGTTGCAAGACGTATGAAATCTGTGTGAAAAATACTCGAAAAAGTTTAAGTCAAATCGATGCCGATTCAGGCCGATAGCGGAGTTGCGGGGCATATCGACGACGTTATTGCGTCAATAGTCATCATCAATTGATTTAAAACATTTAATCAATTGTGCAAAAGACTTTCGTCTGCTTTATCTTTTAGTACATGACTTGCAGAAAGATTCGACGCTGCCCGAGCAGCGCACTCGCCCCTCAACTCATCAAACAGGAACGCAGCACATGTCTTCGAATGCCTCCGCAACCTCCCTCAGCTCGCCCGGCGAGCTTCAACAAGATTCGGCAATCTTCCGCGCACTGGCCGAGATGCTCGCTCACGGCGGCATCCGCATCAACGGCAACAATCCCTGGGATATTCAACTGCATCGCGCCGGCGTGCCGGAGCGCGCCTTCGCGCAGGCCAATCTCGGCCTCGGCGAAGCGTACATGGACGGCGACTGGGACGCCGAACAGCTCGACGAATTTTTCTCGCGACTACTGCGCACGCGACTGACCGACAACATCAAGCCGCTGCGACTGGTCGGCCATGTGCTGGCGGCGAAATTCATGAATCGCCAGAACCTCAAGCGCTCGCGCATGGTCGGCGAAGTGCACTACGACCTCGGCAATGATTTCTATGCCGCGATGCTCGATTCCCGCATGACCTACACCTGTGGCTACTGGAACACCGCGACCACGCTGGAAGAAGCGCAGGAGGCCAAGCTCGACCTGATCTGCCGCAAGCTGCAACTCAAGCCCGGCATGCGTGTGCTCGACATCGGCTGCGGCTGGGGCAGCTTCATGTCCTTTGCCGCTGAACGTTACGGCGTCGAAGCGGTAGGCGTGAGCATTTCGAAAGAACAGATCGCGCTGGCGAAAGAGCGCTACGGCCATCTGCCGCTCGATTTCCGCCTGCAGGATTATCGTGAGCTCAACGAACGCTTCGACGCCATCGTCAGCATCGGCATGTTCGAACACGTAGGCCGGCGCAACTATCGCACCTACATGGAAGTGGCGCATCGCTGCCTGGCCGACGACGGCCTGTTCCTGCTGCACACCATCGGCAAGAACCAGCGCAAGTCCTCGCCCGATCCGTGGATCGACAAATACATTTTCCCCAACGGCGACCTGCCGTCGGTGGGCCAGATGGGCGACGCCTTCGATCACTTGTTCGTGGTGGAGGATTTGCACAATTTCGGCGCCGACTACGACAAGACGCTGATGGCCTGGCACAGCAATTTCGAAGCGGCGTGGCCGCGTTTCGAGGCACAGCTTGGCGCGCGCTTCCGCCGCATGTGGCGCTATTACCTGCTGTCCTGCGCCGGCGCCTTCCGCGCTCGCGACATCCAGCTGTGGCAATGGGTATTGTCGAAGAAGGGCGTGATGGGCGGCTATCGTCGCGAACGGATCTGATCAGATCGACCGTCCGAAGGCGGATCGTTTGTTCAAATTGGATTCAAGATGAATTCAGTTTGCACCCAGACGATTCGCCAGCAAAGGCAACAGCAATTCCGCCGCCTCCTGGCATTTGAGTGACAGCAAAGGATCCGCGCGCGTGACGCCGCGGTTGATGGCGGCGATAGGTTTTCCCGCTTCCGCAGCCATGCGGCAAAAGCGGTATCCCGAAAACACCACCAGCGACGACCCCACCACCAGCACTGCATCGGCCGCCGCCACTGCGCGTTCGGCAGCTTCGCTGCGTGCACGCGGCACGCCGTCACCGAAGAACACCACGTCGGGTTGCAGCATGCCGCCGCACACCGGGCAAGGCGGCACATGGAAATGGGCGAGGGCGGCTGTCTCCAGATCGGCGTCGCCGTCCGGCAAGGCGGCCGCATCACTGGCCGCCAGTTCGGGGTTGGCGTGTTCCAGCAAGTCCTGCACGCTGCGGCGTGTTTGCACCGTCGCGCAATCGAGGCAGACCACGCGATGGATGTTGCCGTGCAATTCGATGACCTCGCTGCTGCCTGCCTGCTGGTGCAGGCCGTCGACGTTTTGCGTGAGGATGGCGGAGACCTTGCCTGCAATTTCCAGCGTCGCCAGCGCACGGTGGCCGGCGTTTGGCGCGGTGCCGGCCAGCTTGGGCCAGCCGATCATGCTGCGCGCCCAGTAGCGCCGGCGCATGGCTTCCGAACTGCGGAAAGCGGGGCCTTCCATCGGCGCCTTGCCGCGCCGCACGCCGTTGGCGTCACGGTAATCGGGAATGCCCGACGCCGTGCTGATGCCGGCGCCGCTTAGGACCAGCACGTGGCGATGCGGCGCCATGAACGCGGCCAGCGCGTCCAGGTCCGCATCAAGCCGGCTGGAGATGTTGTCTTCCAAGAAAGTCTGTTCTTAAACCCGGTCCATGCCGGCGGTCACGATGAACGACACCAGCGCGGCCGTGATCGACCAGACCGCCAGGCGATATTGCGGGATGAATTTGGTGATGACCGGCAGCAGGAAATACAGGACGACGCCGATGAGGATGCAGGTGATGACTCTTTTCATGACTTGATCTTGTTGATGTTGATGAATATGCCCGCCGGCTCGTCGCCTGCGACCGTTGCGATCCTATCATTGATTGGGGGCAATGGCAGCAGGGCGACCGGCAACGGGCAGGGGCAAGAACGCACACGGGTATATTTAAAACTTATACCCCCATCGACAAACGGTATTTCCTTGATCTTCTCTTAAAAGAATAGACTTCAGTCACAGCAGTTTCGGAGGACGGATTGTTGTGAAGGTCGCTACCACGGCCGCTTTGTCTGACAGTAACGCATCGTACCCGGTGCAGTAACGGCAGGCGATATCTGAATAATCATTTTGGAGACGTACATGGAATACCGTTCGGCAGCCGAGCCTGTTGAATTGTCAGCCCCTGACCGGTCGGGGCGGGCAGTGACACCGGCAGCAACCACTGTAGCAAACTCAGCGTCATCAGTATCCACTCCCGTCTCGGGGACTGTACCGCTCGCGACGGTCAGTCTCGACGACAAATACACGGCCACTTCGGGTTCGATCTTTCTGTCCGGCATCCAGGCGCTGGTGCGCTTGCCGCTGCTGCAGTATCTGCGCGACCAGAAAGCCGGACTCAACACCGCCGGCTTCATTTCCGGCTATCGCGGTTCGCCGCTGGGCGGACTCGATGAAGCCCTGTGGAAGGCGCAGCCGCATCTGGAGGCGCACAAGATCAAGTTCCAGCCCGGCACCAACGAGGACATGGCGGCCACCGCCGTCTGGGGCACGCAGCAGGTCGACCTGATCGGCCCGGCCAAGGTCGAGGGCGTGTTCTCCATGTGGTACGGCAAGGGCCCCGGCGTGGATCGCTGCGGCGATGTGCTCAAGCACATGAACCATGCCGGCACCTCCGCCAAGGGCGGCGTGCTGCTGGTGGCCGGCGACGACCATGGTGCGTATTCGTCGACGCTGCCGCATCAATCCGATCATATTTTCTCGGCATCGATGATTCCGATGCTGTACCCCTGCAATGTGCAGGAATACCTCGATCTCGGCCTGCACGGCTGGGCCATGTCGCGCTTCTCCGGCTGTACGGTGGGCTTCAAGGCGCTGGCCGACACCGTCGAGTCGAGCGCCTCGGTGGACGCCGATCCGTTCCGGGTCGAGATCAAATACCCGGCCGACTTCGTCATGCCCGAAGGCGGCCTCAACGCCCGTTTGTCGACCGACACGCTGGGCGTGCAGGCGCGCAAGCAGGAAGCGCTGATGCAGGATTACAAGATCTACGCCGCGCTCGCCTACGCGCGCGCGAACAAGCTCAACCGCGTGATGATCGACAGCCCCAAGGCACGGCTGGGCATCATCGCCTCGGGCAAGTCCTATCTCGACGTGCTGGAAGCGCTGAGCGAACTTGGCATCGATGAAGACTTCGCCGCCGAGATCGGCTTGCGCCTGTTCAAGGTGTCGATGCCGTGGCCGCTGGAGCCGGAAGGCGTGCGTGAGTTCGCCCAGGGCCTCGACGAAATCCTGGTGGTCGAAGAAAAGCGCCAGATGGTCGAATACCAGCTCAAGGAACAGCTCTACAACTGGCGCGACGACGTGCGTCCGCGCGTGATTGGCAAGTTCGACGAAAAGGGCGAGTGGGTTGCGCCGCGCGGCGAATGGCTGCTGACCTCCAAGGCGGACTTTTCGGTAGCCCAGATCGCGCGCGTGATTGCGGCGCGTATCGCGCGTTTCCACACCAGCGACCTGATCAAGGCGCGCCTGGCTTTCCTCGACGCCAAGGATGCGGTGCTGAACAAGGCGGTCAGCACGCCGCCGCGTCCGGCTTACTATTGCTCGGGTTGCCCGCACAACACCTCGACCAAGGTGCCCGAAGGCAGCTTCGCGCTGGCCGGCATCGGCTGCCACGTGATGGCCACCGCCATCTATCCCGAGTTCAACAAGCTGACCACGCACATGGGCGGCGAGGGGGGGCCGTGGATCGGGCAGGCGCCGTTTTCGAAGGTGCCGCACGTGTTCGCCAACCTCGGCGACGGCACCTATTTCCATTCGGGTTATCTGGCGATCCGCGCTGCGGTGGCGGCCAACGTCAACATGACCTACAAGATCCTCTACAACGACGCAGTGGCGATGACCGGCGGCCAGCCGGTCGACGGCACCACCTCGGTGCCGATGATCGCGCAGCAGATGGCGGCCGAAGGCATCAAGCATATTGCGCTGGTGAGCGAAGACATCAGCCGCTACAGCGATCGTTCCAATCTGCCGGACCTGGTCACCATCCACGACCGCAAGGACATGGACGCAGTGCAACGGGACATGCGCGAGTTGAAGGGCGTGACCGTCATCATCTACGACCAGACCTGCGCCGCCGAGAAGCGTCGTCGCCGCAAAAAAGGCGAATATCCCGACCCGGATCAGCGCCTGTTCATCAATGAAGCCGTCTGCGAGGGCTGCGGCGACTGCGGCGTGCAATCGAACTGCACCTCGATCCTGCCGCTGGAAACCGAGTTCGGCCGCAAGCGCGCCATCGACCAGTCCTCGTGCAACAAGGACTATTCCTGCGTCAAAGGCTTCTGCCCCAGCTTCGTCACCGTCAGCGGCGGCAAGCTCAAAAAATCGAAGACCGGCGTCATCAAGAAGGACAGCGCAGACGACTTCGGCGTGCTTCCTGAACCGGCAATCCCGTCCTGCGACACGCCGTTCAACATCCTCATCAACGGCATCGGCGGCACCGGCGTCATCACCATCGGCGCATTGATGGGCATGGCCGCGCATCTGGAAGGCAAGGGCGCGTCGGTGCTGGACATGACCGGCATGTCGCAAAAGAACGGTTCGGTGACCTCGCACGTGCGCATCGCGCGCACGCCGCAAGCGATTCGCGCCCAGCGCATCGCCACCGGCGAGGCCGACCTGATCCTCGGCTGCGACATGCTGACCGCCGGTTCGCATGACGCGATTTCCAAGATGCGTCCGGGCCGCACCCGCGCGGTCGTCAACGTGCATCAGCAACCGCCGGGGCAATTCGCCAAGAATCCCGACTGGCAATTCCCATTCGAAGACGTCAAGGCGCTGATCGAGGACTCGGTCGACAATCAAGCTGACTTCATCGACGCCACACGCCTGGCGACGGCGCTGATGGGCGACTCGATTGCGACCAACCTGTTCATGCTGGGCTACGCTTATCAACGCGGCGAATTGCCGCTGACCGAAGCCGCCTTGCTGCGCGCCATCGAGATGAACGGCGTCGCCGTCGAGTCCAACAAGACCAGTTTCCTGTGGGGCCGCCGCGCCGCGGTCGACCTGGCGCGCGTCGAGCGCATCGCCGTGCCGGCGCAACCGGTGGTGATCCGCATGCCGGAGACCTTGGACAAGCTGATCAAGCGCCGTGTGGCTTTCCTGACCGATTACCAGGATGCGGCTTATGCTGAATCCTTCATGCGCTTCGTCGAGCAAGTGCGCGCGAAGGAAGCCGCCTTGAATCTGGGCGACAAGCTGACCATGGCGGTCGCACGCAATCTGTCCAAGCTGATGGCCTACAAGGACGAATACGAAGTCGCGCGGTTGTACACCGACGGTCGCTTTGTGGAACAACTGAAGCAGCAGTTCGAAGGTGACTTCTCGCTGAGCTTCAACCTGGCGCCGCCGCTGTTCTCGAAGAAAGATGCACAAGGCCGCCTGGTCAAGGCGAAGTACGGTTCCTGGATGATGTCGGCGTTCAAAGTGCTGGCGAAGTTCAAGGGACTGCGCGGCGGCAGCTTCGACGTCTTCGGCTACACCGAGGAGCGCAAGACAGAGCGTCGCCTGATCGCCGAATATCGCGATACGGTGACCACGCTGCTGGATGGCCTGAGTGCGGACAAGCTGGCGCTGGCCGTCGAGATTGCGCAGTTGCCGGAGCAGATCCGCGGTTACGGCCACGTCAAGGACAAGGCGCTGGCGCAGGCGCGCGGCAAGCAGGATGAATTGCTGACGCGCTATGCCGCCGCCGTGCCTGCCGGACTGGCGCAGAAGGTCAACGTGGCAAATATCGTTGCGGCTTGATTCTGTAGCCTGATGCAGAGGGACGCGCGGTGTGCAGAGATGCAAAGCAGTTTGGGATTGCTGCACACCGCGCGCTATTGACCGGATCTCTCAGCCATTACCCCATTTCGTGCACAATGACTGTCGTGAATGACGGCTTCAGCTTCAGCGCCAATGTCGCCCAGGCGACATCATTGGCGCTGCTTTTGCGTTAGTCTTTTGCCAAACAAGATAAAACAGACCTCAGGAGACAAGCATGGATTTTGAACTGAACGAAGACCAGTTGGCCTTCCAGGCCAGTGCGCGCGATTTCGCCGCCGGCGAGATGGCGCCGCATGCGGCCCGCTGGGACGAGGAATCGCATTTCCCCGTCGACGTCATCGCCAAGGCCGGCGAACTCGGTTTCTGCGCGCTGTACACGCCGGAGGAAGTCGGCGGCCTCGGCCTGTCGCGCCTCGACGCCACCGTGGTATTCGAAGAACTGGCCTACGCCTGTCCGTCGACGGCGGCGTTCCTGACGATCCATAACATGGTGAGCTGGATGATCGCCTCATGGGCCACGCCGGAAGTCAAGGCGACCTGGTGCGGCGACCTCGCGGCGGGCAAGAAGATCGGTTCTTATTGCCTTACCGAACCGGGTTCGGGCTCCGATGCCGCCTCGCTCAAGACGACCGCCAAGCTGGTCGACGGCCACTACATCATCAACGGTTCCAAGGCCTTCATCTCGGGCGCGGGCGCAACCGACGTGCTGGTGCTGATGGCGCGCACCGGCGGCGACGGCGCCAAGGGCGTCTCGGCCATCGTGGTGCCGGCCAATACACCCGGCATCAGCTACGGCAAGAAGGAAGTCAAGATGGGCTGGAACAGCCAGCCGACGCGCGCCATCAGCTTCGACAACGTCAAGGTGCCGGTCAATCATCTGCTCGGCGCCGAAGGCGAGGGCTTCAAGTTCGCCATGAAGGGCCTCGACGGCGGCCGCATCAACATCGCCACCTGTTCGGTCGGCGCAGCGCAGGCGGCGCTCGACGCGGCGCATGGCTACATGAAGGAGCGCACGCAGTTCGGCCGTCCGCTGGCCGACTTCCAGGCGCTGCAGTTCAAGCTGGCCGACATGCAGACCGAACTGGTCGCGGCGCGCCAGATGGTGCGCCTGGCTGCGGTCAAGCTTGATTCAAAATCGCCCAACGCCACCACCTATTGCGCCATGGCGAAACGCTTCGCCACCGATCTCGGCTTCAAGATCTGCAACGAAGCGCTGCAAATCCACGGCGGTTACGGCTACCTCCGCGAGTATCCGCTGGAGCGCTATTTCCGTGACGTGCGCGTGCACCAGATCCTGGAAGGCACCAACGAAATCATGCGCGTGATCATCGCGCGCCATCTGCTTAGCAACGATTCCAACGAGGACATCCGATGACCAGTTACACCAATTTGCGACTTGAGAAAGATGGCCACACCGCCATCCTCACGCTGGCCAATCCACCGGCCAACACCTGGACGCGCGAGAGTCTGGTTGACCTCAAGCGTCTGGTCACCGACCTTAATGATGATCGCAACATCTACAGCCTGGTTGTCACCGGCGAGGGAGAGAAATTCTTTTCCGCCGGCGCCGACCTGAAACTGTTTGCCGACGGCGACAAGGCAGTGGCGCTGGAAATGGCGCGCCGTTTCGGCGAAGCGTTTGAGACTTTGAGCCAGTTCCGCGGCGTCTCGATTGCCGCCATCAACGGCTACGCCATGGGCGGCGGTCTTGAGTGCGCGCTGTCCTGCGACATCCGCATCGCCGAGACGCAGGCGCAGATGGCCTTGCCGGAAGCGGCGGTCGGACTGTTGCCTTGCGCCGGCGGCACCCAATTGCTGCCGCTGCTGGTCGGCGAAGGCTGGGCCAAGCGCATGATCCTGTGCGGCGAACGCGTCACCGCCGAAACGGCCTTGCGCATCGGCCTGGTGGAAGAAGTGGTTGAGAAGGGACAAGCGAAGCAACGCGCGCTGGAGCTGGCAAAGCAGGTCGACAAGCAGAGCCCGTCGAGCGTGGCCGCCAGCAAAAAGCTGATTCAAGGCGCACGTCATCAGCCGCCGATGGCCAACCTGCCGGTGGAGCGTGAACTGTTCATGGATCTGTTCAGCACCCAGGATCAAAAAGAGGGCGTCAATGCCTTCCTGCAAAAACGCAGTGCGGAATGGAAGAATGCCTGAGGCCGGAATATTGATCTGAAGTTGATGTTTTGCAAACAATCAAAAAGCCGAAAGTGAAAACTTCCGGCTTTTTTTGTGTTTCAACAGGTTGCGCTGCAATATATTTGGTCCTTGGCATGGCATGATTATGATCGTTCTATTTTTCTTTTGATGTTAATTTACTGGTAAGACCATTCAAGTTCGTACTTCCTGCAGTTATAAAAATATGAAACAGCAAATCATCACACTGGGCGGCGGCGGTTTTTCGACCGAGAGCGATCCGTCTCTCGACGAATACATCCTCAAGCAAGCCCGCACTGCGCATCCGCGCATCGGATTCGTGCCGACCGCCAGCGGCGATGCGCCGTCTTATCTCCTTAAATTCTATGCACGCTTTGCGGCGCTCGATTGCATGCCGACGCATCTGCCGTTCTTCGATCGCACGCCGGACCTGCGCGAATGGGCCATGGCGCAGGACGTGATTTTCGTCGGCGGCGGCAACACCAAGAGCATGTTGGCGGTGTGGCGCGCCTGGGGCTTCCCGGCGATCCTCAAGGAAGCGCTGCAAAGCGGCACCGTGCTGGCAGGCGTGAGCGCCGGCGCGATGTGCTGGTTCGAACACGGCGTGACCGATTCCAACGCCGGTGTGCTGGCGCCGCTGGATGGCCTCGGCTTCCTGCGCGGCACCTGTTGCCCGCATTATTCCCATGAATCGGAACGCCGCCCGGCGTTCGAGGCTTTCGTGCGCGACGAAAAATTACCGGCCGGTGTGGCTGTTGATGACGGTGCGGCCTTGCACTTCATCGACGGCAAGCCGGTGCGCGTAGTGGCCGGCAGGTCGGGCGCCGGCGCCTACCTGGTCAGCAAGCAGGGCTCGGTGATGTTGGCAGATAGTCAAGCATCGCATTAAACCGGGGAACTGACGTCCCGCCCCGGCGATCTCCTTTCAGAGTCATGAACAGGAGTCGCCTATGGAAATACCTTACCTCAACAATCTTCAACCGGGGCCGCTGCAGTCAGGCGTGATCGTCGCGGTCGCCGCCGTGCTGGCGATCCTGCTGGCGATGATCGTGCATCGCATTGGCATCGTGGTGTTGCGGCGGCTGGTGCGCAACCGGCCGTTCACCACCAACGCCACCCGCATTGCGTTTCGCGCCAGCCAGGTCTGCGTGGCCTTGTTCGCCGTGCGCGTGGTGCTGACGGCAGCCCCCGACGATACGCCCGGACTGCGTTCGCTGTCCTATGTCTGCACGGTGGCGCTCATCGTCGCGCTGACCTGGTTCGTGATGAGGTGCATCGTGTCCGTCAGCGCCACCATCACCCAGCTGAATCCCTACGACGTCGCCGACAACCTCAAGGCCCGCCGCATCCTGACGCAGACGCGCGTGCTCACGCGCAGCGCGTATTTCATCACCGGTTTGCTGGGACTGGCCTTTGTGCTGCTGACCTTGCCCGGTGCGCGCCAGTTCGGCGCCAGTCTGCTGGCCTCGGCGGGCGTGGCCGGGCTGGTTGCCGGTATTGCAGCGCGGCCGGTGCTGGGCAACTTCATCGCCGGTCTGCAGATTGCGTTTTCACAGCCGATCCGCATCGACGACGTGCTGATCGTCAACGGCGAATGGGGCCGCGTGGAAGAGATCACCGGCACCTTCGTGGTCGTGCGCATCTGGGATGAGCGCCGCATGATCGTGCCGCTGCAATGGTTCATCGAAAATCCCTTCGAGAACTGGACTCACACCTCGTCGACCATCCTCGGCACCGTGTTTTTGTGGCTCGATTTCAAAGTACCGTTGGAGGCGCTGCGGACCGAGTTCGAGCGCGTCTGCAAGGCAGCGCCACAATGGGACGGGCGTGTCTGCGTCCTGCAGGTGACTGATTCGAACGAGCGCGCGATGCAGGTGCGCATGCTGGTCAGCGCGCAGAATTCAGGCAACGCCTTTGACCTGCGTTGCGCCATCCGCGAATCGATGATCGCCTTCATCGCCGAACATCATCCTGAGGCCTTGCCGCGCCTGCGCTCGGCGATTGATCCGGTTGAACTGACACCATCCACTTTGGCCGACGCCGGAGTGCACGACAAGATATTGGATGGCGCGCCGATGCAGCGCTGACTTGGCTGGAATCGCCTATACTTGCGCGATTCCAAAAACTGGCAGCAAGGCAGCAGTAACGTGACGCAACGACGAGCAGGTTTTCTCCTCACCAGGCACTGGCGCGACACGCCGGCCGGGACTGAAGTCGAGTTCTGGCTGGCGACCGATGACGGGCCGCAACTGGTGCGCCTGCCGCCGCAGCATTCCGTCGCTTTCATCCCTGCAGAACAGCGCGAACAAGCCGAAGCGCTGCTGCGCAACGAGCGCGAGGTCGAGTTGCGGCCGTTGCAGCTGACCGACTTTTCGCACCGTCCGGTGCTGGGGTTGTATTGCCGCCAGCATCGGCAGTTGATCAAGATCGAGAAGCAGTTCCGGGACTACGGCATCGCCATTTACGAGGCTGATATCCGTCCGCCGGAACGTTATCTGATGGAGCGATTCATCACGGCGCCGGTGCTGTTCAGCGGCGACGCCAACGGCGCCGGGCCGCTGCTCAACACGCAACTCAAACCGGCGCCCGACTACCGTCCGCAACTGAAGCTGGTGTCGCTCGACATCGAGACGACCATGGGCGGCGATTTGTATTCGATCGCGCTGGAAGGCTGCGGCCAGCGCCAGGTCTACATGCTGGGCCCGCCCAATGGCGATGCCGGCGGGCTTGATTTCGACATGGAGTATTGCGACAGCCGCGCGCAGATGCTGGAAAAACTGAATCAATGGATGGCGCAGCACGATCCCGACGCCATCATCGGCTGGAACGTGGTGCAGTTCGACTTGCGGGTGTTGCGCGAGCATGCCGCGCGCTTCGGCATCCCGCTGCGGTTCGGCCGCGACGGCAGCGAGCTGGAATGGCGCGAGCACGGCTTTCAGCAGAATCATTACTTCGCCTCGGCGGCGGGGCGGCTGATCATCGACGGCATCGAAGCGCTGCGCTCGGCGACCTGGAGTTTCCCGTCGTTCAGCCTGGAGTCGGTGTCGCAGACCCTGCTCGGCGAGGGCAAGGCGATCAACAATGCCTACCAGCGCATGGACGAAATCGACCGCCGTTTTTCCGAAGACAAGCCGGCGCTGGCGACCTACAACCTCAAGGATTGCGAACTCGTCACGCGCATCTTCGCCAAGACCGAATTGCTGAGCTTTCTGCTGGAGCGCGCCTCGGTGACGGGCTTGCCGGCAGATCGCAACGGCGGCTCGGTGGCGGCATTCGCCCATCTCTACATGCCGCACATGCATCGGCTTGGATTCGTCGCGCCGAACCTGGGCGATACGCCGGGCGAGCCGAGTCCGGGCGGCTTCGTGATGGATTCGCAAAGCGGCCTGTTCGACTCGGTGCTGGTGCTCGACTACAAGAGCCTGTATCCGTCCATCATCCGCACCTTCCTGATCGATCCGGTCGGCCTGATCGAAGGACTGGCGCATCCGGGCGACGCCGACTCGGTGCCGGGTTTTCGCGGCGCGCGCTTTTCGCGCAGCAAGCACAGCCTGCCGGCCATCGTCGAAAAGATCTGGCAAGGCCGTGAAGTCGCCAAGCGCCGGCAGAACAAGCCTTTGTCGCAGGCGCTCAAGATCATCATGAATTCGCTCTACGGCGTGCTCGGCTCGACCGGTTGCCGCTTCTTCGATGCGCGCCTGGCGTCGTCGATCACGATGCGCGGCCACGAGATCATGCATCGCACGCGCGAGCTGATCGAAGAACAAGGTTATGAAGTCATCTACGGCGATACCGATTCCACCTTCGTCTGGCTCAGGAAGGCGCACGACGAAGCGGCTGCCGACGCCATCGGCAACGCGCTGGTGCGGCACGTCAACGAGTGGTGGGCGGCGCATCTGCAGGAAACCTACGGCCTGGCCAACGCGCTCGAGCTGGAGTACGAAACCCACTACCGGCGCTTCCTCATGCCAAACGTGCGCGGCACCGATTTCGGCAGCAAGAAGCGCTACGCCGGCATGGTCATCAAGCCGGACGGCCGCGAAGAAATGGTCTACAAGGGACTGGAATCGGTGCGCACCGACTGGACGCCGCTGGCGCAGCAGTTCCAGCAGGAACTGTATCAACGGATTTTCCGACGCGAGCCCTACCAGGACTACGTACGCGACTATGTCGAACGCACGCTCAGCGGCGCACTCGACGACGCGCTGGTGTACCGCAAGCGCTTGCGGCGACCGCTGGATGCCTATGAGCGCAACGTTCCGCCGCACGTGCGCGCCGCGCGCATGGCCGACGAGTTCAACCGGGAACAGGGGCGACCGCTGCAATACCAGGACGGCGGCTGGATCAGCTACGTCATGACTACCGCCGGTCCTGAGCCGCTGGAGACGCGGCGCACCGCCATCGACTACGACCACTACGTCACGCGTCAGCTGCAGCCGGTGGCCGACGCCATCCTGCCGTTCTTGCAGGATGACTTCAGCGCACTGGTTGGTGGGCAGAAGGAACTGTTCTAGTCGGCCACCTTCACCACCACCTTGCCGAACTGCTTGCCGGATTCCAGGTGAGCGTAAGCCTGCGGCGCCTCATCGAAGGCGAACACGCGATCGACGATGGGACGCAGTTTTGTCGCGGCGATGAAATTGCTCAACTCATCCAGCATGGCGCGGCTGCCGACGAAAATGCCGCTGAGTCGCTTTACCCCTGCAATCAGCGCCAGCGGCTCGATGCTGGCGCCGCCGAAACCCGTCAATCCGCCGATCACCGACACCACGCCACCCATGCGCGTAGCCGTGAGCGAGCGCGCGATCGTATCTTCGCCGCCGACTTCGACGGTGAGGTCGACGCCGCGGCCGCCGGTCAGTCGCAGTACTTCGTCCTGCCACTCCGGCGTGGTCCGGTAGTTGATGGTCTCGTCGGCGCCGAGCTCACGCGCGCGCGCCAGCTTGGCGTCGCTCGACGAGGTGATGATCACACGCAAGCCGGCCGCCTTGGCGACTTGCAGCGTGAATATCGAGAGTCCCCCCGTGCCTTGCAGCAAGACCGTCGCGCCCGGCAGCAGTCCGCCGTCGCTGAACAGCGTGTTCCAGGCGGTCGTGCCGACGCAGGACAGCGTAGCCGCTTCGGCGTAGTCGAGATGGGCGGGAATCGCGACCAGTGTGTCTTGCGGCGCCACGAAGAATTCCGCCAGCGTGCCGTTGATGTGCGTGCCGAACGCAGCTGCGGTCTTGTACGGGTCCGGCTTGCCGTCGATCCAGCTTTCAAAGTAACTGTGCGTAACGCGGTCGCCGACGGCAAAACGCGTCACGTCCGCGCCGACTGCGACGATCTCGCCCGCGCCGTCGCCGGCCGGCACCAGCGGCGCCTCGGCCAGGTTGATGTAGTTGCCGCGCGCATACATCAGGTCGCGGTAGTTGAGCGCGGCGGCGTGGGTCTTGATCAGCACTTCATGCGGACGCGGCTGCGGTGTCGCGATGCGCGTGAGCGCCAGTTCGGCGACGCCGGCGCCGGGGCGCAGTTGATAGGCTTTCATGGTGGAGAGGCTCATGGTGGCTCCGAAAAAATGTTGCAGGGAAGGCGGTGCAAAAATTTCACCGAGCAGCTACGATATAAGAGATGTTATGGAAGCATTGGATAGAATTCGATCAATCATTGATTCTGAAATGGAACCAATATGAATGAACGCCTGGATGGGATTTCAGTTTTCGTCGACGTTGCCGAAGCCGGCAGTTTTGCGCTGGCGGCGCAGCGCCTCGGGGTCACGCGCTCGGCGGTCGGCAAGATCGTCGCGCGGCTGGAGCAGCGACTCGGCGTCCGGCTGTTCGTGCGCACTACGCGCCGCCAGACGCTGACCGAGGACGGCCAGATTTATTACGAACGCTGCCTGCGCGCTCTGGCTGAACTGGAGGCCGCCGAGGAAGCCTTTGAAGGCGGACGCCGGGCGCCGGCCGGGCGTTTGCGCATCAGCGTACCGGTCTTGCTGGGGCGGCATTGCATCGCGCCGGTGATGCTGCGCCTGATGCAGAAATATCCGTCGCTGCAGATCGAGATGTCGTTCAACGACCGCGTCGCCGATCTGGTGGAGGAGGGCTACGATCTTGCCGTCAGGGTCGGCACGCTGCCCGACAGCGGCAAGCTGGTGGCGCGACGTTTGGGCGTGCAGCGCATGGGCATTTGCGCGTCGCCGTCCTATCTCGCGCAGCATGGAACGCCGGTGAATGCGGAGCAACTGGCGCAGCATGCGGGCATCGCCTACAACAACGGCGGCCGCGATGCACCATGGGAGTTGCAAGGCGACGATGGTGAAATACATGAAGTCAGGGCGGACTGCCGTCTGCATCTGGACGATTTGCAGGCCATCAACGATGCGGCCGTCGCCGGAGCTGGCCTGGCGTGGCTGCCGTGCTGGATGATCCTGCACGAATTGCGCCAGCAGCGTCTGTCGCTGGTGATGGGCGCGGATCAACTGGTGGCGAGTCCGATCCACGTGGTGTGGCCGCAAGCGCGCCACTTGCCGTCCAAGGTGCGCGTCGCGATCGATGCGCTGGTGGAAGAGGTGCCGCCGCTGTTGGGACAGGACGAGGTGCTGGCGAACTATCCCGCCACGCTGCTGCAGACGCAAAAAAGCCCGCCGGTGGAACTGGCGGGCTAACAGGAGCTAATGGAAGCTAACAGAGGACTACCGCTAAAAACGGTGATTACAGATACTGCACTTCAATCGTGGCCGAGCCGTCGAGGTCGATGTTCTGCGTCAGCGGCAGGTTGGCGCCCTTGTCCAGAACAGCGGTGACGCCCAGGTTGCCGGAGATGGTCTTGTACGAACCGGGCACGGTCGAACCGCTGGCGGAGAACGACTGGCGGCCGGTGCCGTCAGCGTTGAAGCGGCCGTAGGTCGACTTGGCCCAGGTGTTGTTGTTGGCGGCGTCGGCGACGACATCAGGGGTAGCGCCATCAGCGGTGAACGAACCGACGATGGAGCGCACGCTGTAGGCGCCGATGTTCTTGCCGCCAGCAGCGCCCAGACCGTAGGCATGCTTGTCGGCCAGATTGGAGTTGATCGCAGTCATCAGGCCGGCGACGACGGTGGACGCCTTGTTGTCGATGGCGCGCACGGCAACCTTGGTTGCTGCATCGCAAGTGACGGTGAAGGCGATGGTTTTTTCATCCAGTACGTTCGGTGCGGTGGCGCTCAGGCCCTTGGCGGCGATGGTGCCGTAGTCGACCACGTTGGTGCCGGTGAAACTAGGTGTACAGGCCGAAGGGCGGATCACGCCTTTGACCTTCAGTTCAGCGGTGTCGGCGGCTTGCGCAGCGAAGGACACCAGCAGGGACGCCGACAGTGAAGCAGCCAGGGCGGAGAAGAGGGCGATTTGCTTGTTCATGATCGTTTCCTTAAAGAGTCAAAATGGGTTCAATTCGGTTTGCATTCGTTGTGCCTGAGCACCTTGTGTTTGCTTAAGCAGTGAAGCCATTTTGACGATTTAAAGATCGGATTTATATGAGAAAACTCTCAAAAAATCGGTGTTGCGGAAATGTGGAAATTACTAAGTTGGACTCCCGGCGCCAGGCCGGGAGCGGGATTGCAGAGGGATGAGAGAATTTCTGTTGCTTTGAGGAATTGGGGTGGGACGCTTAATTCAGCGCTTCCTTGGCAGCTTCTTCCGGCGTCAGGCCGTCATAAAACAGGTCAGTGAACCATTCGACTTCTTCCTCGATATGTTCTTGCGCCTGTTCCAACGTGGCGCCGCCTTTGACGAGGAATTTTTCGACTTCGGTACACCACTGAATGAGTGCTTCGGTTTCCGGATCGAGCTTTTCTTTCTTGGGCATGATGATTTCCTTGTTTCGTTATTGCAGGGGGTGTTATCCGGATGGTGTTGCAAGCATATGCCAAAGCGCGCCATTGTGCAGGAGCGAAATCAGCTCAGCGCCGCCCACAGCAGCGACAAACCCGATGCCAGCAGCAACAGGTCCAGCAGGCGCTGGAAATTGGCTTCGCTCATTTTCATGACGAAGACTTTGCCGACAAAGGTGCCGGCCATCAGCGACGCGCCCACCAGCACGCCTTGCAGGAACACCGACAAGGGCATCGCGCCGAGCTCACGGAAAGTCAGTACCTTGCTGACGTAGAGCAGCAATGAACTGGCCGCTTCGGTGGAGAGGAAAGCGCCCTTGCTGAGGCCGTAGGCGGTGAACACGGGTACGCTGAGCGGCCCGGTCGACAGCACGATGCCGGTCAGGTAGCCGATCAGGGCGCCGGCCAGCGCGAGCTGCCAGAGACGGATGCTGAAGTTGCGTTTTTTGACCCAGTGGCGGAACGGGATCATGACGATGAAGAACAAGCCGAGGCTGATGTCGATGAAGTGCGGCGGCAATTCCAGCAAGGTGCGCGCGCCCAGCGCCGCGGCCGGCACGCCGGGAATGGAGTACGCCAGGAAGGCGCGCCAGTCGACTACGCGCCACCACACCAGCACGCGCGACAGGTTGGCCATCACGGCGGCCACCGCCATGATGGGCACCGCCTGCTTGGGACCAAAGTTGTAAACCAGCACCGGCAACAGCATGATGGAAGAGCCGGTGCCGATGATGCCGCTGACCATGCCGGCAATCAGGCCGACGCTCAGGACGAAGATGTAAGCTGCCACAGGGTGTGTTCTGAAGGAGTTTTTATGGAATGCTGCGGCGGTATTGTACGCCGTCGTTCAGCACCCCGTTGGCGGCCGCGCTATTGACTAAGGACGTTCGCCGGCCTTGAGTCGCGTGGCGATCTCATTGACTACTGCCGGCAGGTCCGCCACCGAGTCGATGACGTAATGCGCGCCGGCTTCGCGCAGGCGCATTTCGGCCAGCGCCTTGAGCGCCTTGATCTGTTCCGGCGACAGCTGCGCCAGTTCGTCCTTGGTGCAACCGACTTCGTTGCCGGACAGCGAGACGCCGACGGTCCACATGCCGGCGTGGATGCCTTCTTCAATGCCGGGTACGGTGTCGTCGACCTTGATGCAGGCGGCGACGTCGCCGATCTTCAGCGCCAGCATGTTGGCCAGCGCCATGTAGGGACCGGGACGGCCGCCGGCTTCCAGTTCATCGCCGGCGATGACGTGGTCGGGCGCGATGCCTTCGGCCGCCGCCAGTGGCAGCAGCACGTCCAGCACCTGGCGCGGATAGCCGGAGCAGGAGCCGACTTTCAGGCCCTTGTTGCGCAGCCATGCCAGCATGTCGGCGGCGCCGTCGATGGCTTGCGAATACTCGCCGACCTTGGCGATCTGCATCGGCATGAAGCGCGCATAGATGGCGTCGACGTCGGCGTCGCTTGGAAGATTGCCGTGACATTCCTGCCATTGGCGGGCGATGTCAGGGTTGTCGAGCAGGGTGCGGATGTGCTGCCACTTGGACAGGCCCATCGGACCGCGCGCCTGCTTGAGCGAGATGTTCATGTCGAAGCTCTTGAAGGCATCGACGAAAATCTGCGTCGGCGCCAGCGAGCCGAAATCAACCAGCGTGCCGGCCCAGTCGAAGATCACCGCTTGCAGGTCGATGGAGGCGTGGAGGGGACGTGTCATGGGAATTCCTTTACGGTCAAAAATGCGATCAAGAGTGGATGGCGGCGATGAAATTGCGTCCGCGCGGACCTTGGAGTGCGCGTTGCACCAGCGCGTCCCAGGCTTCGGCGACGCCGTAGTGCGCGGGATCGGTGCTGACGCCGAGATGTTCCAGGAAGGCCGACAGGGTGGCGACGGCTTGCTGCGCATCGGCGGCGCCGAAGATGTCCAGCAGCAGGGCGTCGACGGCGTCATCGTTGCCGAAGGCCAGCGCCATCACATGCGGCAGCGAGAACGAGCAGGCGATGCCGTGGGCGACGCCGTGGTGCAGCGTGATGTCGTAGGACAGCGAATGCGCCAGCGCGGTCTTGGTGTTGGAAAACGCCAGGCCGGCTTGCAGCGCGGCGGTGGCCATGCGTTCACGCAGCGCCAGTTCGCGCGGATGCGCCATGAGGTCAGGCAAGGTCGCCACGATGTTGCGTGCTGCGGCGGCGGCCAGGCTGGAGGAGACCGGATTGCGGTTGACGTTCCAGATCGATTCCAGCGCGTGCGACAGCGCATCGAGGCCACTGGCCAGCGTAATGCCTTGCGGCAGGCTCAGCATCAGTTGCGGATCGATGATGGCGGCGGTCGGCCAGGTCCAGGTCTGGTGCAGCGAATACTTGCTGCCGGCATCGGCGTCCCAGATGGTAGCCCAGGGCGTGACTTCGCTGCCGGTGCCCGCGGTGGTGGGAATGGCGATCAGCGTCTTGGCGCCGTCGCCCGACAAAGGTGATCCATCATTTAAACCCTGTAAATGCGCCAGCAATTCATCGAAGCGGCCCGAAGGCGTGCGCGTCAGCATGGCCTTGGCGCAGTCGATGACGCTGCCGCCGCCGAAGGCGACGATGCAGTCGACATCGGCATGTTCTCGCCACACGCGTTCATACATCGCGGCCAGCCAGCTGACGTCGGGATTCGGTTGTACGGCGTTTTCAATACCGGCCAGTTGCGGGCCGAGCAATTGCGCGATGCGTGCCTCCAGTCCGAGTGCGGCGGCTTCGGGGAAAGTGATCAGCAGGGCGCGCCTGCCGTTGAGCAGCGCCGGCACTTGCGCCAGGCTGCCGCTGCCGGCCTGGATGGCGACCGGGTTGTGATAATTCCACATAAGGTTCTTTGCTAGAAATTAATGGGTCTTGCCGTCCTGGATCATCTGGCGCAGGCGGCTGGAGATGGTGTCGGCAACCACCACCATCAGCGTCACGACCACGATGCAGGTGGCGGTGTCCTGGTACTTGAACAGCTTCAGGCTGCTGACCAGTTCGAAGCCGAGGCCGCCGGCGCCGACCATGCCCAGCACGGTGGCCTGGCGCAGGTTGACTTCAAAGCGGTACAGCACGGTGGCGATCCATGCGGTGATGACTTGCGGCAGCACGCCGAAGACGATCACCTGCAACGGCCGCGCGCCGGTGGCGCGCAGGGCTTCCAACGGGCCGTCGTCGATTTCCTCAATGCTTTCGGCAAAGAACTTGCCGACCATGCCGATGCCGTGCAGCGCCAGCGCCAAGACGCCCGGGAAAGGACCGAGGCCGACCGCGGAGACGAACACCAGGGCCAGGATCAGCTCGTTGATGCTGCGCGTGACGTTGAGCATCTGGCGCACGGCCTGATAGACGACACGGTTGCGATTGAGGTTGCGTGCCGCCAGGAAGGACACGGGAATCGCGCCGATCACGCCCAGCAGCGTGCCCCAGATGGCGATCTGAACGGTTTCCACGGCGGGACCGACCAGATTGCCGAGGATCTTCCAGTTGGGCGGGAAGGAGCGGCTCAGGAAGTCGCCGATCTGTGGCAGGCCGTCGGCCAGTTCGCCCCAGCTCAGTTGCGTGCCTTGCGCGCTCCAGGCCAGGATGAAGGCGACTGCAGCCACGGCGGCGATCGACAGCAGCCAGGAGCGCAGGGTCAACGGGCGGGCGCCGGTCCAGACGTAGTCGTGATAGCTGGCGCGGTCCATTTGAGTAGACAAGGGCGTGCTCATGACAGGGCTCCTTCCAGGACCATTTCCGACGGTTGTCGCGCAGCGTATGTTTCGTCCTGCGCCTTGACCTGATCCAGACCGGAATAGATGAGATTGAGATGAGACTCGCGCAGCTCGTCGCCGCGGCCGTCGAACACCAGCTTGCCGCCGGCCAGGCCGACGATACGATCGCCGAACTCGCGTGCATAGTCGACCTGGTGCAGGTTGCAGACCACGGTGATG
Organism: Herbaspirillum sp. NPDC101396; assembly: GCF_044767365.1. Taxonomy (NCBI): domain Bacteria; kingdom Pseudomonadati; phylum Pseudomonadota; class Betaproteobacteria; order Burkholderiales; family Oxalobacteraceae; genus Herbaspirillum; species Herbaspirillum sp. NPDC101396. The sequence goes on from NZ_JBIWNT010000001.1 coordinate 479,641, forward strand.
CCGAGTTCGCGGCAGGCGGCGCGCAGGTATTGCAGCACCAGGCGCGAGGTTTTCGGATCGAGGCTGGCGACCGGTTCGTCGGCGAGGATGACTTGCGGACGCTGCGCGAGGGCGCGGGCGATGCCGACGCGCTGGCGCTGGCCGCCGGACAGCGCATCGGTGCGCTGTTCCGCCTTGTGTTCCAGTTCGACGCGGCGCAGGCAGTCCATCGCCAGCGCCACATCCTGGCGGCTGAACAATTGCAGCACCGAGGCGATCGTCGAGGTCTGGCCGAGCCGGCCGGTCAGTACGTTCTTCAGTACCGACAGGCGCGGCACGACGTTGTGATGCTGGAAGATCATGGCCACTTGCTGGCGCAACTTGCGGATGTTGCCGTTGCGCGCATCGGTGGCGTCGAATCCGGCCGCCACCAGTTCACCGGAAGTGGGCGTGGCCAGACCATTGATACAGCGCAGCAAGGTCGACTTGCCGGCGCCGGACGGTCCCAGCACGACCAGGAATTCTCCGGGAGCGACATCGAGGTCAATGCCGCGCAGCACGGCATTGCTGCCGTATTGCTTGGTGAGCGAACGGATCTTGATCATTTCATTGCCTTGAGATCGAGATTGAGGATCTTGGCGGTATCGCGCACGATGTTGTAGGCGGCGTCATTGGTCGGCACGAAGCCGTTGAGCACGCCCTGGTCGCCCCATTCGACGTTCTTGATGTTGGCGAAAGCGGCGGCGATCTTCTTCTTCAGCTCAGGATCGAGATCCTTGCGCCAGACCATCGGCGACTCCGGAATGTCCGGCGAGGTCCAGACGATGTTGAAGTCGCTTTGCTTGACCACGCCCTTGGCGATGGCGGCGGCCAGGATGCGGTCGGCCACGGCGGCGGCGTCGACCTTCTTGTTGGCGACGGCGAGGATGCTGGCGTCATGCGAACCGGAGAAGATCACGCGCGAGAAATACTTGTTCGGCTCGACGCCTTGCTTTTGCAGGCCGGCGGTCGGGAACAGATGGCCGGAGGCCGACGACGGATCGACGAAGGCCATGGTATGGCCCTTGAGCGCGGCGACGCTGTCGATGCTGCTGTCCTTGCGCACGATGATCAGGCTCTTGTAGGCGCTCTTGCCGGTCTTCTTGGTTTCAGCCACGGAGAAGGCTTCGACGTTGGCGATCGAGGTCGCCAGCACGTAGGAGAACGGGCCGAGGTAGGCGACGTCGAGCTTCTTCGAGCGCAGCGCTTCGATGATGCCGTTGTAGTCGGTGGCGATAAAAGGCTTGACCGGCATGCCCAGTTGTTCTTGCAGGCTGTCGATGACCTTCTTGCTGTTTTCCAGCATGGCTTGCGAATCTTCGGCGGGGATCAGGCCGACGGTCAGCTGTTGGGGCTGGGCGGCGAACGAGACTGAGGCCGAAACCAAGCTGAGGCACAAGGCCACAGGGCGTAACAAGGCGGAAAGGCGTTTCATGATGCTCCTGGCGGTAGTGATGCTGAGGAAGGTCCGCCGCGGACGGCGCGTCCAGGCGGGTTTTTGTTCATGACCGCAAGATTAAGGCGCTTTTGTGACGTCTTTATTATCGATATAATCAGGAGATTGACGCTTACCTATTGATTGGATCTATAGATGACGCCTTCGCAACTACGTGCTTTCCTCGCCGTCGCCCGCAATCGCGGCTTCAGCGCCGCCGCGCGTACGCTCGGCGTGAGTCAGCCGACGCTGACCTCGCAGGTGCAGGCGTTGGAGCGCCAGCACAATGTGGAGCTTTTCTATCGGCGCGGCCGCAGACTTGATCTGACCGACACCGGCCAGCGCCTGTTGCCGATCGCACAAAAGATCGCCGAGCTCGAACTTGATGCTTACAACCTGCTGTACAACTCCGGCGTGCTCAATATCGGCCATCTGAAGCTGGGTGCGGTGGGGCCGTTCCACGTGATCGAAATGGTCGACGCCTATCGCCGCAAGTTTCCCAATGTCGAGCTGTCGATCCGTATGGGCAATTCGGCCGAGACCATGGCCGATCTGGAAAACTACGTCACCGACGTCGCCGTCCTGGCCAGCTTCAACGACGATCCACGCTTCGTGGCGGTGCCGTACGCCGACCATGCGATCGTGGTGTTTGCCCATGTCGATCATCCGTTTGCCAAGCGCGATTCAATCACCTTGCAGGATTTGCACGGACAGCCGATGGTGATGCGCGAGCAGGGTTCAACCACCCGGCTGGCGCTGGAGAAGGTGTTGAAGGAAGCCGACGTCATGCCGCGCGTGGTGATGGAGATCGGCAGCCGCGAAGCGCTGCGCGAGGCGGTGGCGCGCGGCATCGGGCTGGGGGCGGTGTCGGAGGCGGAGTTCGTGCCGGATCCGCGCTTGAAATTGCTGCGGATCGAAGGCAATCCGGTCAGCACGCATACCTACATCTATTGCCTGGCCGATCGCAAGGACAGCCGGCTGGTGGCGTCGTTCCTGGAGCAGGTGGCGACGCTGTAAGTGTTCAAGTTGCTGCGGTCATGCGTTGCAGGATGAAGTCGCACATCAGGTCGAGCACCGCCTGCGGCTGCTCCTGGTGCGGGCTGTGGCCGCAATCGGGCAGCATGGCTTTGTGCGCCGGCGGACCGTTTTCTTTTGCTATTCCGGTCACGATGGCGTCAACCTGAGCCGGCGTGCCGTACTGATCGTCAATACCTTGCATGATCAGCGCCGGACAGGCGACACGCGGCAAGTCGGCCTCGATGTTCCAATCGGCAAAAGCCGGCGTAAGCCAGGTGTCGGACCACGCCTTGAAGATCTGTTCGGTCTTGTCGCCATGATATTTTTGCAGGCCCTTGAGCTTGCCATCGGCATAGGCGCGGTCGGCCACGCGGATTCCTTCCAGCGTCACCGGTTCGACAAAGACGTGCGCCGCTTCGGTGACGATCGCCTGCAGCAAGGGTGGACATTGTGCGGCATGCAACAAGGCGATGCTGCCGCCGTCCGAATGGCCGATCAGGATATAGGCTTGTCCGGGCAACAAGAGGGCCAGCACTTCCGGCAATTCGTCGAGCGCATAGCGATGCAGATAATCCGCTGCACGGGTTTGTTGCAGTGCATCGGAAAGGCCGTAACCAAGACGGTCGAAAAGCAGCCCGCGACAGCCGGTCGCCATACACAAACGCTGCGGAAAATCCTTCCACATTGCAGTGCAACCCAAACCTTCGTGGAGGAACACCAGCCAGGGTTTTGCTTGATCGCCTTCGATGATTTCGTAGTGGATTTGTTGTCGTTTGTTATTCGTCAGGAAAGGCATCGGGACCGGGTTTTGCGAGTCGTAAGAACGGCTAGTTTTCCATGTTTTTAAAACGCAGTGCAAATATCTTCAAATCTCTGCCGCGCACAAAAATAAATCTGCTATCTTTATAAACGGCACTGACCTGAAACCACGAGGAGACGCATATGGATTTGGTTGAAAAATTTGACGCCAAAGGCAAGACAGGAGGCGCTTATCACGTCGAGGTGTACCAGACGGAGATAGAAGAAGCCGATAAGGCCGCTCCGCCCGGACTCAAGACCTACAAGCTGGCTGACGGCCGCGCGCTCGATCCCTTGTCGGACGCCAAATTCAAGATTGTCCAGACCGGCGAAAAGATATACCGGGTCTGACAGAATAAAGAAGCGCGCAAGCGCAAGCTCAAACGGCAGACTTTTCGTCTGCCGTTTTTTATTGGATCAGGATTTTATTGCGTCAAGACTTCGCGTTCTTAACCTGAGGTCGGCTTGCGATAACCGCCTTCAACCCAGCGCTCGGCGCTGGCGGCGCTCAGTTTGAAGTTGGGAGCGACCTGCGCCTTGGCCAGCATCTCACCCATCTCATCCCAGGCCTTCAGATCGGCATACGGGAAGTCGTCATCGGGCACGATGTCCAGCGTCACCTTGATGCTGCCTTCGGGACCGTCCACGGTCACATGCTTGTGCAATTGCGCATGCAACTGCTGCTCGCTGCGGCGGCGGAATTCCGAGGCCGTCTTCACCAGCGTGTTGAAGGCGTTCTTGTCCATCGGTTTCGGGTTCTTCTTGTCGCGGCCCATGGTCCACGGACCGATCAGCGTCGGTTCGCGTTCACCTTCACGCGTCATCTCCACCGCCCAGCCGTCATCGTCGTCGTTCTTGATGATGCGCGCGGTCCAGCCTTCGTCACGCCACAGGCGCGGCTCCTGAATCACGTCGGAAATGTCGGTGATGGGTTCTTCGGTATCGGGGGATTCGGGCACGAGGTCGGACATGAGGGACTCAATGAAGCAAAGTCCGCCATGATACGACAGGTTTGCGGGTAAACTCCCGGCCATGGAAATCGAACTCAAATTACTTATCGCCACCGAAGATGTGGCGGCTTTCTGCGCCTTACCCCTGCTGCAGCAACACGCCGTCGCGGCGTCGGAATCTCAGGATCTGTTCAGTACCTATTTCGACACGCCCGCGTTGCATCTCAAACAACATCGATCGGCGTTGCGTGTGCGCAAGGCCGGCGCATTGTGGATCCAGGCCTACAAGGGCGGCGGCAGCGTCGCGGCGGGCCTGCATCAGCGCCATGAATGGGAATGCGAAGTGGCCGGACCGCGCATCGAGTTGGCGAAGCTGCTGCCGCTGGTCGACAATCCCGCTGCGCGCACCGCGCTGGAACTGCCCGGACTGGCGCAGCAGTTGGAGGAGGTCTTCACCACCAGTTTCCGCCGCACCGCCTGGCAGTTGCGCCTGCCGCAGGGCACTGAAGTAGAACTGGCGCTCGATCAGGGCGTGGTCGAGGCGGGTGGTCGTACGCTGCCGATCTGCGAGATCGAACTGGAACTGAAATCTGGCCAGACCGACGAACTGCTGGCGTTTTCGCAGGCGCTGCGGCAGGCGATTCCCCTTGCGCCGAGCAATGTCAGCAAGGCCCAGCGCGGCTTTGCCTTGCGCTTCCCGGGCAAGGACAGTTCGCTGTAACAGTGCTGTAACGGCGAATCAGCGCTGCAACAGTTTTTCCCAACAATTTTCCCCGACATTCGGATGGGGTCTCGTTCCTGCAGTGGCATGGATGCTGCTTGCCTGGAACAGGACGGCAAACTTCGCTGATTTGCACAGCAATGGTGCAAATCGAGGTGGCCGTCACGGATTCGATTCATCCAAGACAGGGGAGCCCATGAACACCATCGCCGCAGCCGCGCCTGCCAACATCGACATCGCCGTGGAAGAGCGCGACGTCACCTTCCGCCGCGTCATCTGGCGCATTGTCCCGTTCGTCACCCTGATCTGGTTCCTGGCCTGGGTCGACCGCGTCAATGTCGGTTTCGCCAAGCTGACCATGATGAGCGACCTGCAATGGTCGGATGCCGTCTACGGCGCCGGTGCGGGGATTTTCTTCATCGGCTACTTCATCTTTGAAGTGCCGAGCAACCTGGCGCTGCAAAAATTCGGTGCGCGCAAAACCATCATGCGCATCACCATCGGCTGGGGCATCACCTGCGTGCTGATGGCGTGGGTGCAGACCTCGACGCAGTTCTACGTCTTGCGCTTCCTGATGGGCGCGTTCGAAGCCGGCCTGCAACCCGGCGTGATCCTCTATCTGACCTACTGGCTGCCGACGCACCGGCGCGGCAAGGCGCTGGGGATTTTCGTGTCGGCCTCGGCGGTGTCGCTGGTGGTCGGCAGCCCGCTGGCGGCTTACATCATGGAGTTGTCGCAGGGCATGGGCGGCTACAAAGGGTGGCAATGGCTGTTCCTGATCGAAGGGACTCCGTCGATCCTGGCCGGTGCGGCGGCGTATTTCCTGTTGACCGATCGTCCGCGCGATGCGCGCTGGCTCAGCGAGCGCGAAAAGGAACACGTCGAAACCGAACTGGCCGCCGAAGACCAGGCGCTGGGTCCGCGCGAGCACAGCTTCTTTGCATCCCTGCGCAGCGCGCGCATGTGGGCGCTGATCGCCGTGTTTTTCTGCATCATCGCCGGCAACGCCACGCTGGTGTATTACGGCCCCAGCCTGGTCAAGGAAGTCGGCTTCACCGATATCAAGACGCTGGGCTGGGTAATGGGTGGGATTTATTGCTGCGGCTGGTTCGGAATGCTGCTCAACGGCTATCTGTCGGACCGCAACAAGGAAGTGCGTATCCACACTGCGGTGGCGGCGGCCATCGGTGCGCTGGGTTTGCTGCTGGCAGCGTATTTCCTGGGCGAGAAGAGCGCCGCAGGCGTGGTGTTTGCGCTGGCGTTGTCGTCGGCCGGCACGATGGGCGCGATTCCGGTGTTCTGGCAGTTGCCGGGACGCTTCCTGTCTGGCACGGCCATCGTGGTCGGCCTGGCGGTGATTAATTCGGTGGCCAACTTGGCGGGCTATTTTTCGCCGCAGCTGCTGGGCTACCTGAAAACCACCACCGGGCAATACGGCAAGGGCCTGACCACCATCGCCATTGTCGAGCTGATGGCGACGGTGATGATTTTTGCGTTCATCAGCAAGACGGCCCGGCTGGGGGAGCAGGCTTTAGCCAGATGAGTTGCCCGGCCTTCGTTCAATCATGCGCACCAGATGGCATAGCGTTTCGGTGACCGGGGCCGGCACTTGATGGGTGCGTGCCACGGCGGCAATGGCGCCGTTGATGGATTCGATCTCGGTAGCCCGTCCCTGCAGAATATCCTGCAGCATCGAAGGCTTGTGCTGCGCGTGTTCGACAAACACGGTGCGGATCGATTGCCAGATCGCATCCGCGTCGATCACAATGTTCTTGGCGCGGGCCACGTCCGCGGTCTCAGTGACGATCTGCCTGGCCAGAACGGGGCCGGACACGCTCGCGCCAACTTCGCCGACGGTCATGCCGGTGACGGCCGTCAGGCTGTTCATCGCGGCATTGAAGGCGACCTTTTCCCAAATGGCGCGTTCGACGTCGGCGTCCAGCGTGCAATTGAATCCGGCTTGGCACAACGCATCCGCTATCGCCTGCTGGGCATCGGAGCATAGACCGGCCACGCCGTAAATACGGATATAGCCGCTGCCATGCGATGACACATGGCCGGGACCTTTCAGGTCACTGGGGTAGTTGGTGACGCCGTGCATCAGCCGTTCAGCCGTGGCGAACCTGCCGAGGGTTTCAACATTTCCCAATCCGTTTTGCAAGGTGAGCAGGTACGTCTGTTCTCCAAGTAAATGACGGACGGATTCCAAGGCTGTCGCCGTATGCAGCGTCTTGGTAAAGACAATGACCAGATCCGGGTGGACATTGATATCGGCGGCGCTGCCGGCTTTTATCCGCACGGTGTGTTCGCCATCATCGCTGTGGAGTTTCAAGCCGGCGGCATTGATGGCCTCGATATGTTCACGCCATACGTCGACCAGCGCGACATCGTAGCCGGCTTGCGTAAGCCTGGCGCCGAACAGGCAGCCCATGGCGCCGGCGCCGAGAATCATGATTTTGTTCATCGGTGACTTTCAGAATGGATAGTGGCGAGGGGTGGTCTGCACTGTGACCCAGCGCAAATCGGTAAAAGCGTCGATGCCGGCCTTGCCGCCGAAATGACCTACGCCGCTGCCTTTGACGCCGCCGAAGGGCATCTGCGGTTCGTCGTGGACGGTGGCGCCGTTGATGTGGCAAATGCCGGATGCGATGCGCTGGGCGACACGCAACGCGCGCGCTGTGTCGCGACTGAAGACTGCAGACGACAGCCCATACTCGTTGTCGTTGGCGCAGGCAATGGCAGCGTCGTCACCACTGACGCGAACGATTCCCTTGACAGGACCGAACGATTCTTCACCGTAGATGTTCATGTCGGGCGTGACATGGTCCAGCAGGGTGGCCGGCATCAGCGTGCTGTCGGTTTTGCCGCCGCACAGTAACGTGGCGCCCTTGGCGACGGCGTCGTCGATCAGGGCATTGCAGCGGATGACCGTCGTTCGGTCGATGACCGAGCCGAGTACGACCGGCCCACGACGTGGATCGCCAAGGGACAATTTGCCAGCTTTGGCGGCCAGGCGCCGGACGAACTCGTCAGCGACCTTGTGATCGACAATGATGCGTTCGGTGGACATGCAGATTTGCCCAGAATTGGCGAAGGCGCCAAACGTGACCCCGTCGACCGCCGCATCCAGGTCTGCGTCGTCCAGCACCAGCAGCGGCGCTTTGCCGCCCAGTTCCAGTACGGCGGGCTTCAGGTGGCCGGCGCAATGTCGGGCGATGATTTTACCGATGCGCGTTGATCCGGTGAAGTTGACGCGCCGTACTGCGGGATGCGCGATCATTGCCTCCACTACGGCGGCAGCATCGTCCGGGGCGTTGGTGATGAAGTTGATCACGCCCTTGGGCAAGCCGGCTTCCTGCAACGCATCGATGATCAGGCCGTGCGTGGCCGGACACAATTCGGAACCTTTGAGGACCACGGTATTGCCGCAGGCCAGCGGCACCGCGATGGCGCGTACGCCGAGGATCACCGGCGCATTCCATGGCGCGATGCCCAGCACCACGCCGGCAGCCTGGCGGATGCCCATCGCCAAGCTGCCGGGAAGATCTGAGGGGATCACCTCGCCGCTGATCTGCGTGGTCAGGGCCGCGGCTTCGACCAGGATATTGGCAGCGAGTTGGACGTTGAAACCGGCCCAGATCGCGGACGCGCCGGTCTCCGCCGCCATGGCGGCGGCAAACGCATCGCCCTTTGCCTCCAGTGCATGCGCCGCTTTCAGCAGCAAGGCGCGGCGCTCTCCCGGGCCGGTTGCCGACCAGGACGGAAATGCCGCGGCCGCCGCATCTACCGCCCGGATGGCATCGCTGGCCGTGGCAGCCGGAGCGCGGGTTGCGACTTGCCCATCAAGGGGACTATGACGTTCGAAAGTGGCGCCATTGCCGGCCATGGTGCGCTCGCCGTTGATTGACATGGTGATGGTGTTCATCATGCGACCTCGATTTCGACTAAGACGGGGGTTGGTGAATTCAGGGCTTGCAGCAATGCTTCGCGCAGCGCAGATGCTTCCGACACGCGTACTGCGCTGCAACCCATGCCGTTGGCGAGCGCAACGAAGTCAATTGCCGGCAGTTCGGTTCCTTGCACGACGTCGGTTTCGGAAAAGCCGAATACCGGTGCGAAGTCCTGCAGCGCCGCATAGCGCCGGTTGTTGAGGATGACGAACGTCATCGGCAGCCTGGCTTGTGCCGCGCTCCACAGCGACTGGATCGAGTACATGCTGGAGCCGTCGCCGAAGATGCCGATGATGCGCGCGCCTGGCTTGGCCAGTGCGACACCGACTGCGGCGGGCATGCCGTAACCCAAGCCGCCGCTGTCCATCGTGAAGAAGCCCTCGCTGCGCGTGATCGGCAAATACTTCTGCATGACCGAGCGCGCGCTGGGGGCTTCTTCCACCACGATGTCGGAAGCTGCGCGGACCTCCGACAATGTCTGCAGTGCATAGGCGACCGAGATGACCTGAGACGGTTCGGCTCGCGGCGGGATGGCGCGCGCGGCCGGTAGCGGCCGAACCGGAGCGGATGGCCGCGCCAGCAAATCAAGTACGCTCAGGCGGATGCTGCCAAGCGCCGACGTCCCCAGCGGCGTCCAGGCTGCGGTCGCGGGATCGTCGGTGAGCTGGCAAAGCGTGGCACCCGGCGGGATGTGCGGTCCGTTGCCTTCGATGTGGTACGTGAACGCCGGCGCGCCGAGTGCAAAGATACAGTCGTGTCCTTCAAGCAGCTGCACGATTTTTTCGCGCATCGCGGGCAGGAAGCCGGCAAACAGACGATGGTTTTCCGGAAAGCTGCAACGTCCCGACATCGGGGCAGCCCAGACGCGCGCATGGTGTTTCTCGGCCAACTGCACCACCGCTTCCCACGCATTGTCGCGATCAACGGCCGCACCGACCACGAAGGCGGGACGCTGGCTGGCCTCGAGCGTCTTGCCGATCTGATCCAGCAGCAGCGGTTCCGCGCGGAGTTCGGTACTGACGCTGCGGGCGGACAGCAATTGCGCCGGCTGGTCCCAGTCATCAGCCGGGATCGAGATCAGGACCGGCCCGCGCGGCGGCATCATCGCGAGGTAGTAGGCACGGGCGAAAGCCAACGGGACGTCTTCGGCGCGCGCCGGTTCGATGCTCCATTTGACGTAGGGCTTGGGCAGTTCCGTCGCCTGCGCCGATGACAGAAACGGATCGAAAGGCAAGATGGATCGCGCCTGCTGGCCGGCGGTGATCACCATCGGCGTCCGGTTCTTGTGCGCGGTAAAGATATTCCCCATGGCATTGCCGACGCCCGCAGCCGAATGCAGGTTCACCAGCGAGGCATTGCGCGTGGCCTGCGCATAGCCGTCGGCCATGCCGACCACGACGGCCTCCTGCAAGCCCAGAACATAACGAAAATCCTCGGGAAAGTTTCGGAACATGGGCAATTCGGTAGAACCGGGATTGCCGAATACGGAGGTCATGCCGAATTGGCGCATCAAATCAATGACTGCATCTCGGACGGTAGTGGGGGCGGTAGGGGACAAAGGACTCACGGGACATTCTCCTGTTGGCAATGAGAGAGGGAGAGCAATCGGCTCAGGTCGGTGTTTTTGGCGTGGCGCGCGGGATGTGGTTTCGCACCACGGCCAGCGCGATCAACACGAAGGCCATTGCAGTTCCGAGCATCGCCAGATAGCCGCTTGCGCCGGTCGCGGTGATGATGGACGCCCCTGCGAATGCGCTCAGGATGGCGCCGATACGGCCGAAGGCCAGTGCCGATGCGGTGCCGGTGGCGCGTACATTGGTCGGATAGATGTAGGCGCACAGCGGATACATGGTCGATTGGACTGCGTTGACGAACATCCCATGCACGCCCAGCCCGAAGATGAACAGGTTGGTATGGTTTGCTGCATCGATGCTCAGCAAGAGCACGGCGCTGGCCACGCCGCCCACAGCGCAGGCAATCAGCGGCAGGCGCGAGCCGATTCGCGTGATTGCCAAGGCGCAGCTCAGGGCGCCGATGACGCCGCCAAGGTTGTAGGCGGTCAGTCCGGAGCCGGCGATGCTGACGCTGAGGCCTTCAGCCGCGAGCATGGTCGGCAACCAGCTGAAGGCGCTGTAGATCGCCAGCAGGCACATGAAAAACGCCGCCCACAGCGCCAGCGTATCGCGTGTCTTACGCGTGCCGAAGAGCGATGAGAAGCCTTCGCGCTGCTCGTTTTTTTGCTCAGCGGCATCGATAAACACCGCATCGGCGGGAACCGGCCTGGACAGGCGTCCCAGCAATTCCCGCAACTCGGACCAGCGATGCCGCTGATGCGCCAGATAGCGCGGCGACTCAGGCAGCGTCAGCAGCAAAAGCACGGTCAGTCCCAGAGGCAGTGCGCCGCCGATGAAAAACAAGGCGCGCCAGCCGTAAGCAGGGATTACCACGCTGGAAAACAAACCTGCCAGCATGCCGCCCAATGGCACGCAGACGATGGTGGCGGTGACCGCCATGGTGCGATAGCGCGTCGGCGTAAATTCTGCGGTCATGGTGGTCGAGCTGGGCAGGGCGCCGCCAATCCCCAGACCGGCGATGAAACGCAGAACGGCAATGGTGAAAACATCAGGCGCCAGCCCGATGGCGCAGGTCGCGGCGCCAAAGACGAATACGCTGCCGATCACAGCCCAACGCCGGCCGAAGCGGTCCGCGAACAAACCGGCGCAGGCGCTGCCGATCGCCATGCCGATCAGGCCGGCCGCCACAGCCGGGGCAAAGGCGCCGCGGGTGATGCCCCATTCCTTGATCAGCACGGGAATGGCAAAGCCGATCAGCTGCCCGTCAAAGCCGTCCAGCACGATCGACAGCGCCGCCAGGCAGACCACGATTTTCTGCATGGTGGTGTAAAGCCCGTCGTCGAGCGTTTTTCCAATATCGATGAAAGCATTTGCAGGTGTAGTCGATGTATTCATTTTTCCTCCGCTCAGGCAAATCAGGCAAACGCCAGTCCCACATAGTTTTCGGCCAGCGCCGTGGCTGCCGCCCGTGAACTGACGATATAGTCCAGTTCGGATCTCTGTAACTGCCGCTCAAACGGCGACGCTTCCTTGGAGGTATGCAGCAGGCTGGTCATCCACCACGAAAAATGCTCGGCGCGCCAGATGCGTTTCAGCGCGGTGGCGGTGTATTCATTCAACTCGTCTCGCTTGCCCGTGGTGTAGAAGCGATCCAGTCCACGCGCCAGAAGACGGACGTCGGATACCGCCAGATTGAGTCCCTTGGCCCCGGTCGGCGGCACGATGTGGGCGGCGTCACCTGCCAGGAACAGACGGCCGTGCTGCATCGGCGTCGAGACGAAACTGCGCATGCCGATGATGTTCTTCTGGAAAATCTTTCCTTCCTTGAGCTGCCAGCCGTCGTGATTGGCCAGGCGTGCGTTGAGCTCGGACCAGATGCGATCGTCCGACCAGCGATTGACGTCGTCATTGGGATCGCATTGAAAGTACAGCCGCTGTACCTGGGGCGAGCGTGTACTGACAAGCGCGAAGCCGCGTTCATGTTGCGCATAGATCAGTTCGTCCGACGACGGCGGCGCGTCGACCAGAATGCCAAACCAGCCAAACGGGTAGATTCGTTGGAAGTCTTGGCGTTGTGCTGCCGGCATTGCAGAGCGCGAGACACCGTGAAAACCGTCGCAGCCGATCACGAAATCTGCCCTCAGGGTGCGCGGTTCGCCTGCTCGCTGATACGTCACCGACGGCGTGTCGGTATCGAGCTGGTGCAGCCTGACCTCGCTGACTTCAAACTCGATTCTGCCATCGGCCGCCAGACGCGCAGCAACCAGATCCTTGATGACTTCGTGCTGGGCATAGACGGTAATGGCGCGTCCCGTCAATCCGGTCAGATCGATACGATGCCGTTGTCCGCCGAACGCCAGTGCAAAGCCATGATGCACTGTGCCCTCGCGCTGCATGCGCGCGCCGATGCCGCTCTCGTTCAGGATATCCATGGTGCCTTGTTCCAGCACGCCGGCGCGGATGGTGGCTTCGATTTCTGCGCGGCTGCGCGTTTCCAGTACGACCGATTCGATTCCCTGCAGGTGCAGCAGGTGTGACAGCAGCAGGCCGGCAGGGCCCGCGCCGATGATGGCGACTTGCGTTGACATAGGTCTCCTTTGAGGCGATGCCCGGAACAGCCTCGCATCCGGGATTCGCGATCAATTGTTTTTTTGAAATGTTCTTTTTTGAATGCAACAGATCATAGGGAGTCCATACGTGTGAATCAATGCGAAAGACTGCCGTGATAGCCGCTTATCGCCCAACATGCGCGATAAACGCCCAAACGAAAAAAATGTGAAGAGACGTGAATTAACCGACGACTATCTGCGAGAAAAAATATCGGTCATTAGCAGCATTAGCAGCAGAGAGGCGGCCGCGCAGCGCACAGGATTCAGTTGGAGGAAGAGGAGGGGGGGCTCGCGATCAACATCAGCGTGCATGCATTGCACATGCACGCTGATTTTTCGATAGATCAGAGATCCGGTGGCGGCGGCGCCAGCACATCGCGGCTGCCGCTCTTGGACATCGAGGACAGGATACCGGCGGCTTCCATCTGTTCCACCAGACGCGCTGCGCGGTTGTAGCCGATACGGAACTGGCGCTGCACCGACGAGATCGATGCGCGCCGGCTGCGTGTGACGTAGGCCACCGCTTCGTCGTAGAGCGGGTCGGCTTCATCGCCGGGTTCGCCGAACATGTCACCTTGTTGCGGCTCTTCCGACGCCGGGCCGGCCAGGATCGCTTCCTCGTATTGCGGCTCGCCGTGGGCCTTCAGGTGTTCCACCACGCGATGCACTTCCTCGTCCGACACGAACGCTCCATGCACGCGCTGCGGATAGCCCGAGCCCGGCGGCAGGAACAGCATGTCGCCGTGGCCGAGCAGCGTCTCCGCACCCATTTGGTCGAGCACGGTGCGCGAGTCGATCTTGGACGACACCTGGAAGGCCACGCGCGTCGGGATGTTGGCCTTGATCAGGCCGGTGATGACGTCGACCGAAGGCCGCTGCGTCGCCAGGATCAGGTGGATGCCGGCGGCGCGCGCCTTTTGCGCCAGACGCGCGATCAGTTCTTCGATCTTCTTGCCGGCCACCATCATCAGGTCGGCCAACTCGTCGATCACGACCACGATCATCGGCAACGGATCAAGCGGCTCAGGCGCATCCGGTGTGAGCGAGAACGGATTCTTCACGCGCTTCTCGGCGGCGATGCCGTCGGCGATCTTCTGGTTGTAGCCGGCGAGGCCGCGTACGCCCAACGCCGACATCAGGCGATAGCGCTTGTCCATTTCGGCAACACACCACGACAGCGCATGCGCTGCCAGCTTCATGTCGGTCACGACCGGCGCGAGCAAGTGCGGGATCCCGTCGTAGACCGACAGTTCCAGCATCTTCGGATCGATCATGATCAGGCGCACGTCGTCGGGGGTGGCCTTGTACAGCAGCGACAGGATCATGGCGTTGATCGCCACCGACTTGCCGGAGCCGGTCGTGCCGGCCACCAGCATGTGCGGCGCACGCGCCAGGTCGGTCGCCACCGGGACGCCGGTGATGTCCTTGCCCATCGCCAGCGTCAGGTGCGACGCCGAGCGCGCATAGGCTTCGGACTGGATGATTTCGGCCAGGCGGATCATTTGCCGCTTGGGGTTGGGCAGCTCCAGGCCCATGCAGGTCTTGCCGGGGATGGTTTCCACCACGCGGATCGAGGTCAGCCCGAGCGCACGCGCCAGGTCCTTCATCAGGTTGACGATCTGCGCGCCGCGCACGCCCAGCGCGGGTTCAATTTCAAAGCGGGTGATCACCGGGCCGGCGTAGGCGCCCAGTACGGTGACCGGGACCTTGAATTCCTTCAGGCGCTGTTCGATCAGCTGGCCGATTTCCAGTAGCTGGTTTTCGTCCATTTCGACCGGCATGTCGCTGCCCTGGTCGAGCAGTTCGATACCGGGCAGGGGAACCTCGGTCGGACGATACGGGCGCACCGGCGCCGCAATGGGAGCAGTCGGTTGCGTTGCCGGCGCCTGCGTCCAGGTGCGAATCTGCATGGGCGCAGCTGGGGTGGCGACAGGCTCCTGAATCGGTTCTTCAAACAGCAAAGCCGGCGCTGGTGCCTGCGCGACGTAGGCGGGCTCGGAGATCGCAGCGACTTCCGGTTCAATACGGGTGTCGATGATGTTGAATGGCTCGGGCGCAATGATGACTTCCGGTTCCGGCTCGGGGGCATGGAAGGCGACGGTATGCGGTACAGCCGGCGGCAGGACCGGAATAAGACTCGCAGCAACCGGAGGAATAATGACCGGTTCAACAGGCGCGGCCGGTTCGCGCCCACGCAGCGAAGCGCTCAGCGATGTCGGAATCGCCTGGCTGCGGTCACTGGCGGTGCTGATGCGGACCTTGGTGCTGCTGCCGACGATAGGAGTGATCTTCGGTTTGCTGATGATGCTGGTGGCAAGCGAGGGCTTGGGCGCCGCACTATGTGCCGGCGCTTCAGGTTGCTGACTGGAAGTCGAACGCGCCAGCATCGCTTGTGTCGGCCGCAGCGATTCAAATGCCGCCCATTCGGACGCGGGACGCGCCGGGCGTTTGGGTGGTTCAGCTTTTTGCTGGGCAGTGCCCGGCCAGTTGCCGGCAGGATTGGCAGCGCGCGGCAATTCATTGGGCAGCGGCCAGGGATCGCGCTTGCGCGTCAGGTTGCCGAAGGCAGGCGCGGCAGGCGGTTTCGGTTGCGCAGGCGGAGGACGGTGCGAGTGCGCTGCGGGCATGTTGCGGATCGTGGGAGCGATATTGGCTTGGGTGCGGCGCGGCACCGAAGCCTGCAGCGGCAGCGAACTGGTGTCGACCTCGAGGTCGGGCTTGGCCTTGCGGCGGCCGAACAGCCAGAACAGGCCGATCAGTCCTGTTGTCATCAAGGCAATAACGGCGATCAGCTTGCCGAAGGCGGCGGTGACGTTGCGTGCGAGCGCCTGGCCGAAGAGATCAGTTTCAAGAGGAGTATCGCCTTGCGAGCGGAGCATGGCCTCGATGGCGCTGCTGGCGCACAGGACGGCCAGCGTACCGAGCCAGATGCGGATGGAACCGCGTCCGCGCAGGCCTTTTCCGGACAGCAAAGACAGTAAAACTCTGCCCAGCAGGGGCAGTATCCACAAGAACGACCAGCCGAACCAGTCAAGTAAAAATAAGCGCATCCCGCAAGTTTACAGGAAGCCGGGACCGAATCTGAAACTTGCTTGAAAATTTCCCGCAGCAAAAGCTGAAATCCCGCTGTCCGGATTCCGGAAGCGGGGATATCTGCACGAAGGATTACTTCTCCAGAGGCACCGTCAACGGCTTGCCGTCCTGCACCAGCGACCAGACCAGCAACTTTGCCGGTTTGGTGGCGCTGGCGTTGCGCGACACCAGGTGCGGCGTGTCCGGCGCTTCATACCAGGATTCACCTGCCTTGTAAGTCACCGGCGCGCCGCCTTGCAATTGCGAGATGACTTCGCCTTCCAGCACGTAGGCGAAGATCGAGCCGGGATGGCGGTGCGCCACCGAGCTTTGGCCGGGACCGTAAGCGACGAGGGCCATGACGCCACTTTTGCCGGGGGCATCGGACAGGGTCTGATGCTGCAAGGGCGTGACGACTTCATCGCCATGTTTGCCATCGTGGGCGCCTGCACCGGCCGTCAGGGCCAGCAGAGTAAGCAGCAGCGCGCTTTTTACCGTAGAAATGAATCGCATGTCAGGCTCCTTGTCCGTCGCTGTTTCAGGCAACAGGCATCTTGCGGAAGCCGATGGCGAAACGGTTCCAGGCGTTGATGGTGTTGATGGCCAGGGTCAGGTTGACCAGTTCGGCATCGGTGAACTGGGCGCGCGCCAGGGCATAGTCTTCGTCGGGAGCGCCGGTTTGCGAGATCAGGGTCAGCGATTCGCTCCAGGCCAGGGCTGCGCGTTCACGTTCGGTGAAGAACGGAGTTTCGCGCCAGACCGGCACGGCGTACAGGCGACGTTCGGTTTCGCCGGCCTTGCGGGCGTCGGCAGTGTGCATGTCGACGCAGAAGGCGCAACCGTTGATCAGCGAGACGCGCAAGCGGACCAATTCCAGCAGCGAGGTTTCGAGGCCGAGCTTGCCGACCACGTTTTCGAGGGCGATCATGCCCTTCAGGACTTCAGGGGATGCTTTGTAGAAATCGACGCGTTGTTCCATGGTAATGCTCCTTGGTAAGTGAGTTAAGTCAGTAAGTCAGTAAGTAAGTCGGTCAGTGAAAATCGTCTTGGCGGTATTGCGTGTTTGCTTAGCCAGTGACGTCATCATAAGGAGACCACTCCCTGTCGCGGATAACCAATTCCTCGAAAAAACAGGAGACCACTTTTGATCGCCCGGCTAGAATCGCCAGGAAAGAACAAGCAGCAAAAAACAAACAAAAACGCATGAGCACAAGGGAGCAGGCGCCGTATGGAATTGCATATCGTCATCGAAGGCAGCAAGGACCTGGCCGGCCAGGTGTATCGCCAGTTGCGCGACGCCATCCAGAGCGGTCGCCTGGCGCCGGGCGAACAGGTGCCGCCGTCACGCCTGCTGGCCACGCAACTGGGCCTGTCGCGCAAGACCGTATCGGAAGCCTATGGCCGTCTGACGCTGGACAAGCTGCTGGTAGGGCGGACCGGCAGCGGCACCTTCGTCAATGCGCCGGCCGAACCGAAAGCCAAGCCGAAACGCTTCGAGAGCGATGACCTGGCCTCCGGCAAACTGATCGCGCACTGGCTGAATCAGTCGTTCCCATTGCTGATGCGCCACGTCGGCCCGGAAACCCGTTCGCACTACGATTTCATGGGCGGCATCCCGGTGCGCCGGCAATTTCCGCAGGAAGAGTGGCGCCAGTGTGTGCAGTACGGGTTGCGCCAGATCGCCGAATCGCGTGGCTTCTATGCCGAGACCGAAGGCCTGCCGGCATTGCGCGAAGCGATTGCGCGGCATGTTTCGTTCTCCCGCGGCGTGCAATGCACGGCCGCTGATGTGCTGGTGACCAATGGCGCGCAGCAGGCGCTGGACCTGATCGCACGCGTGCTGGTGGAGCCGGGCAGTGTGGTGGCGGTGGAAGATCCCGGTTATCCGCCGGCGCGCATGCTGTTCTCGGCGCAGGGGGCTACGGTGGAGAGTGTTCCGGTGGACAGCGAAGGCATGCAGGTCGATCTGATTCCGGACGGCACGCGCCTGATCTACACGACTCCGGCGCATCAGTTTCCGCTCGGCATGCCGATGAGCCAGGCGCGGCGCACGGCCTTGCTGGCGCGCGCACGGGAATTGCGCGCCATCGTCATCGAAGACGACTACGACAGCGAATTCCGCTATGAAGGGCGGCCTCTGGATTCGCTGCAGAGCATGGATCAGGATGGGCTGGTGGCATTTGTCGGCACGTTTTCCAAATCGATGAATCCGGAATTGCGTGTCGGCTACGTGATCGCGCCGCCGGCCATTCTGCGGGCAATGACCGTGGTCAAGGGCTTGTCGGACTGGCATACGCCGACCATGACCCAATGGGCGATGGCCAGGTTCATCGACGAAGGCTACCTGCAAAAGCACATCCGTCGCTGCCACGGCATCTATGTCGCACGGCGCGAAAAGCTGCATGCCGCGCTCAACGGCAGTCTCAAACCATGGATGCGTGCGGTGCCGACCACGGCCGGCTTCCATCTGGCCGCAGAGATGACGGCCGAGGTGGACATGACGCAACTGCTGCGGCTGGCGCGCCGGGTCGACGTCGCGCTGTACACGCTGGACGAGTTCTACTTCAGGGTCAAGCCGCAGCCGGCGCTGTTCTTCGGCTACGGCGCCATCGAGTCGCTCGACATCGAGACGGCGCTGGGACGCGTGAAGACGATCCTGGAAGAACTTAGCGGCGGAACCTGACTGTGGCTTGGCTCAGACCTTTTCGATCATCGGATAAAAATCGCGGTCTTCTCGCTGCATGCGGTCGAACAGGACTTTCAGCACCTTGTTGGCTTCGCTGCGGAAACCGTCCGGATCAGCCGCCACGTGGCCGGCATCGTTCCATTTGCGCGCGAATTCACCGTAGGCTTCGGCGATGTGCGTCATTTCATGCTGGTATTGCTTGCCCATCATGGCCAGGCGCGGATTATTGGCTTCCTGCAAGGCCGGATAGAGGAACTTGTCCTCGATCGACAGGTGCAGCTTGATGACCGAGCTCATCTTGATCACCTGTGCGGCGATGTCGGCGGCGTGTTCGGCGATGCCCAGATGGGAAAACTCCTTGAGCTTGCGGATGTTGTCGAAGATGACGGTGTGCTGGTGTTTGTATTTGTCGATGTCCATGGTGTTTCTTTCAAAAAATACGCCGGACCGCAGCCCGGCGAAAAATGCTTAATCCAGCGCTTAATCCAGCGAAGAAGCCGGGCCGAAGAACTCGTAACGGGCCTGCGCCGCCGGTACGCCCAGCTCGTGCAGGTGGCGCTTGATCGCCTTCATGAAGGACTTGGGACCGACGAAATAGGCGTCCACGTCCATCGATTCAGGCAGCCAACCGGCCAGCTTGTCGCGGTCGATGTAGCCGATCGCATGCGGGGCCTGGTCCTGTTCGCGCTGTTGCTCGTAGCAGAAGTAATGCTGCAACTGCGGATGTTCCTGCGCCAGGTCGGCGATTTTCTTGCCGAAGGCGTGCACGCCGCCATGGCGCGCCGCGTGGATGAACACCACCGGACGCTTGCTCGGCAGCGCCGCGTCCAGCATCGCCAGCATCGGCGTGATGCCGACGCCGCCGCTGATCAGCACCAGCGGGCGTTCGCTTTGGGTCAGCGTGAATTCTCCCGATGGCGGCATCAGGTCGATCTGCTTGCCGACGGTCATGTGGTCGTGCAGGAAGTTGGAGACCTTGCCGTTCGGCTCGCGCTTGACGCTGATGCGGTACATCTTGCTGTTCGGCGCGGCCGACAGCGAGTACTGGCGGCGCATTTCTTCGCCGTCGACGGTGACGCACAGGCCGATGTACTGGCCGGGGTGGTATTCCAGGATGGCCTTGCCGTCTTCCGGCGCGAAGTAGAAGGAGGTGATTTCCTCGCTCTCGTCGACGCGGTGCACCACCACGAACTTGCGCAGGCCGCGCCAGCCGCCGTCGGCCTTTTCGGTGGCCTGGTAGACGCCTTCTTCGGCGCCGATCAGGATGTCGGCCAACTGGCCATAGGCGGCGCCCCAGGCTTCGATGACCTGGTCGGTGGCGATTTCCGCGCCCAGCACTTCACGGATCGCGCGCAGCAGGCAGTCGCCGACCATCGGATAATGTTCGGGCTGAATCTGCAGCGCGACGTGTTTGTTGATGATGGTGGTGACCAGGCCGCCCAGTTGTTCGAGCTGGTCGATATGGCGTGCGTACATCAGCACGCCGTTGGCCAATGCGCGCTGCTGGTCGCCGCTGCCTTGATGGGCCTTGTTGAACAGCGGGATGACTTGCGGGTAGTCGCGCATGAGCATCTTGTAGAAATGCGTGGTCAGCGCTTCGCCGCCGCTTTCGAGCAGGGGGACGGTGGATTTGACGATGGCGCGATGGGTGTCGGAGAGCATGGCGATACCTTTCAGGGTTGGTTCAGGTTGAGCAATTGGGGAGGGAGGTCAAAAATTCTCGTTTTTTATCCTTCCTTTATCCCTTCTTAATCAAA
This sequence comes from Herbaspirillum sp. NPDC101396, assembly GCF_044767365.1. Classification (NCBI taxonomy): domain Bacteria; kingdom Pseudomonadati; phylum Pseudomonadota; class Betaproteobacteria; order Burkholderiales; family Oxalobacteraceae; genus Herbaspirillum; species Herbaspirillum sp. NPDC101396. The sequence goes on from NZ_JBIWNT010000001.1 coordinate 500,228, forward strand.
CTCCATGCCAGACTAAAAATCTTTTATAATCAGTCACTTAAAAAATGACCGAGTCGAATAGACCCGAGTCATATTGACTCAATAAGGGTAAAAATGACTCCAAAGCTCATGCTGGACGCATTGATTCCGCTGATGGCCGATTTGTCGAAGGAGTTGCACGACAGCGAGCGCTACCGGCGCCTGCTGGACACGCTGCGCATGCTGTTTCCGTGTGACGCCGCAGCCTTGTTGCGGCTCGACGGCGAGGTATTGGTGCCGCTGGCGATCAACGGCCTGAGCAGCGACACGCTGGGACGACGCTTTCGCGTGAGTGAACATCCACGCTTTCGCGTGCTGTTGTCGAACGTTCCGCCGACGCGTTTCCCGGCCAACTCGTCCTTGCCCGATCCCTACGACGGTCTGGTCGAAGCGCATTCCGGCGAACTTCACGTCCACGATTGCATGGGCTGCCAGATCACCATGAACGGCCGGCCCTGGGGTTTGCTGACGCTGGATGCGCTCGGTCCCGGCCGTTTTGATTCGGTCGACACCGCCTCATTGCAGGCTTTCGCCAGTCTGGCCGCCGCCACCGTCAACGTCGCCGAACGCATCCACACCCTTGCGGAGACCAGCGAACAGGAGCGCCAGCGCGCCGAAGCCTACCGGCTTGCCGCCAACCAGAGCCGGCGTGAGCTGATCGGTCAGAGTCCCGCGCACAAGCGCATGATGAAAGAGGTGCGTCTGGCCGGGCCCAGCAACATGACCGTTCTGATCACCGGCGAAACCGGCACCGGCAAGGAACTGGTCGCCAACGCCATCCACGCCGCCTCGCCGCGTGCGCGCAAGCCCATCATCAGCCTCAACTGTGCCGCCTTGCCGGAAACCCTGGTCGAGAGCGAGCTGTTCGGCCACGTGCGCGGGGCGTTTTCGGGCGCGGTCAGCGACCGGCGCGGTAAGTTCGAGCTGGCCGACGGCGGCACCTTGTTCCTCGATGAAGTGGGAGAGTTGTCGCTGACGGTGCAGGCCAAGCTGTTGCGCGCGCTGCAGAGCGGGCAGATCCAGCGCGTCGGTTCGGATGAGGAGCACAAGGTCGACGTGCGCGTGATCGCCGCCACCAACCGCGATCTGGAGGAAGAAGTGCGGTTGGGCCGCTATCGCGCCGACTTTTACCATCGTCTCAGCGTCTATCCGCTGGCGGCGCCGCCGTTGCGCGAGCGGGGTCACGACATTTTGCTGATCAGCGGATTTTTCCTCGAAGAAAACCGTTTCCGGCTGGGTTTGCTGAGCCTGCGGCTGGCCACCGATGCCCAGGAAGTGTTGCTCAATTACCGCTGGCCGGGCAATGTGCGCGAGCTGGAACACGTGATCGCCCGCACCGCGCTCAAGGCGCTCGGCAAGCATCCCGAACGGCCGCGCATCTTGACGCTGGCGGCTGAGGATTTCGATCTTTCCAATGAGAAGGCGACTGCGCTGTCAGCGCATGACGCATCGCTTGAACAGCAGGTCCAGTCCGAGCTGGACCTGCAGAACGGCAGCGGCCTGCGCGACGCGGTGAGCGCCTACGAACGGAAGTTGGTCAGCGCCTGCCTGGTACGCAACGGCGGCAATGTCGCTTCCGCCGCGCGCGAATTGGGCGTGGACCGCGCCAACCTCAACCGGATGGCCAAGCGGCTTGGTCTGAAGTAGGCGGCTGGCGCTGCCTTAAAACTGCTCCCACGAACCTTCATCATGCGCCAGCGCAGGACTAGGGCTGGCGATGGCTTTGCCATCCGAGCTTGGTACTGCACGCAGCGCAGGCCGCGCAGGAGCTTTCGGCGCGGAAGCGGGGCGCTTCAGCGTTGCCCTGGCGGTAAAGGACGGCGTGGCGACATTGCCGTCCAGTTTGAAGACGCTGACGGTCTGGGCCAGCTTGCCGGCCTGTTCCTGCAGCGATTGCGCGGCGGCGGCGGCTTCTTCCACCAGCGCGGCATTCTGCTGGGTGACTTCGTCCATCTGCGCAATGGCCCGGTTGATCTGTTCCAGACCGCTGCTTTGCTCCTGGGTGGCAGATGAGATTTCTCCCACGATATCGGTTACGCGCTTGACGCTGCTGACCACTTCGTCCATGGTCGATCCTGCCTGTTCCACCAGCTTGCTGCCCACATCGACCTTGGCGACCGAGTCGTCGATGAGGGTCTTGATTTCCTTCGCCGCCGCCGACGAGCGTTGCGCCAGGCTGCGCACTTCCGACGCCACCACGGCGAAACCGCGTCCCTGTTCGCCCGCGCGGGCGGCTTCGACGGCGGCGTTCAGGGCCAGGATATTGGTCTGGAAGGCAATGCCGTCGATCACACTGATGATGTCGAAGATCTTGCGCGAGGACTCGTTGATCGAGCCCATGGTGTCGACCACTTTTCCGACCACGGCGCCGCCCTGGACGGCGACTTCCGAGGCAGTCGTCGCCAGTTGGTTGGCTTGGCGCGCATTGTCGGCGTTCTGCTTCACGGTTGAGGTCAGTTCTTCCATCGCCGATGCGGTTTCTTCAAGGGAACCGGCCTGTTCTTCGGTGCGTGACGACAGATCGAGGTTGCCCGAGGCAATTTCGCTGGACGCAGTGGCGATGGTGTCGGTGCCTTGGCGCACGCTGCCGACGATGCGCAGCAGGTTGTCGTTCATTTGCCTGAGCGCGCCGAGCAGCTGGCCGGTTTCATCTTCGCTGTTTTGTCGGATGTCGGCAGTGAGGTCGCCGTCGGCAACCTGGCGGGCGACTTTGAGGGCCTCCGTCAGCGGCCGTGAAATGATGCGCGCCACCATGATCGCCAGCGTCATTGCCGCGACGATGCACAGCACCAGCATGGCGATGATCCACAGCCGTGCGCTGCTGTAGGTGTCGTCGGCCAGCTTGTTGGAGATGTTCGAGCCGCGCTCGTTGATGGCGGTCAGCTGATCGAGGAGCTCAATGGCCTTGCGATAGTTTTTGGTCGATTCGCCCTTCATGAGGGCGCGTGCTTCGACATTCTTGTTGTCGCGCGACAGGGCGATGATCTTGGGATGTTCCGCGACCACGACGTCCAGCATCTTGCTGACCTCCGGATAAATGGCGCGTTCTTCAGGCTCTGTGATCTGGCTCTCGTACAGCTTGCGCGATGCGGCAAGGGCTTCGAGCTGCTTGTTGGCGCTCTGCTCGATTTCCGCAAACTCCTTGGCGTCGGAGGCAAGAATATGTTGCTGCTCAAAGCTGCGGATACGCGAGGCCGTGAATTTCAGCTGCGCCAGGGTGCGGATGGTCGGCAGCCAGTTGGTGGCGATATCGGTGGAGGCGCGATTGACCTTGTCGAGTTGCCCGATGGCGAAAATGCCGAGGCTTGTCGCCAGCACGATCACGGCGAGAAAAGCGGCGATCAGCTTGGTGGCGATCTTCAAGTCGTAGAACCATTTCATTACGTTTCTCCCCGCTTTTTTTGTGAGTCGGCGCAACGGTTTCCCGGCGCGTCGGATCCTGTCCGCAGCAGCGGGCAGTTGCTCACAGAATTGCATGAAAGATAACGTTGCTCAAACAAACATCGTTGTTATTTGTGTATTTTTTGATAATTTTTCTTCTTGCAATCCAAAGGGGATATGCAGGTGCTGACAACAAGCTGGCGATGTTGCAGAAACGGTTTTTTGGACGATGCGACGGGAGATCGTCAGCGGTTCAGGCCAGCGTGATGGCGATGCCTTGCGCTTGGTAAGGCGCGATCAATTCGGGGGCGGTGTCGCGGTTGATCACGATGCGGCTGACCTCGGCCAGCGGCACGATTTCGAACGGCGAGGTGGTGTCGAGTTTGTCCGGAGAAGCCAGCACCACGGTGTCGGCGGCGGCGCGGCTGAAGGCGCGCTTGATGCCGGCTTCGTCGAAGTCGAGCGAAGTGATGCCGGTGCGCGGATGCAGGCTGCACACGCCCATGAAATACTGGTCGGCGCGCACGCGTGCAATCTCCTCGATGGTGCCGCTGCCCATCGCCACCACGGAATGCTTGAACAGCTTGCCGCCGATGATGATGACGTCGATATGCGCATGGTTGGCCAGCTCGACCGCGATCGAGGGGCTATGCGTCACGACCGTCGCCTTGAGATCGGGAGCAAGGTGACGCGCCAGCTGGACGCAGGTCGTGCCGCCGTCGATGAACACCACCTGGCCCGGCAGCACCAGCGCCGCCGCCGCGCGGCCGATGTCGGCCTTGGCGCCGGGTTCGATGTGCTGGCGATCGGCGAACATCACCATCGCCGGCGTGCCAAGCAAGGGCAAGGCGCCGCCATGCACACGCCGCAGCAATCCTTCCCTGGCCAGTTCACGCAGATCGCGCCGGATCGTGTCTTCGGACACGTCCAGTTGTTCGCTCACCGGCTTGGCGACGATGCGGCCGTCGCGGCTGAGCAGGTCGAGCAGGTGTTTCTTTCGTTGACTGGTCAGCATGCTGGTTTGATCCGATCTGATGTATGAGCTGGGGAGTGTACAAGAAATGCGTAAATTCGTGCAGTTTCATGGAATTAATCGCGACATTTTTGCACGAATATTCTTGATAATTCCTGATGTTGCATGATATTTTAAATAAAGCGTGCAATACCGGCATGGATGAATGCGGGTTTGCGGTCTTACGAATTCACTGCACAGGAGTAAAACAATGGAAAACGAGCGCGTCCGCATCCGCAATGTCAAAGTCTTGTCCGACGACTGGTACCTGCTCAAGAAGACTACCTTCGACTACCGCCGCGCCGACGGTGTCTGGCAGACGCTCGACCGCGAAACCTACGATCGCGGCAACGGCGCCACCATCCTGCTGTACAACCTGGAACGGCGCAGCGTCATCCTGATCCGGCAATTCCGGTTTCCGACGTATTGCGACGGTCACGACGGCTTCCTGGTCGAAACGCCGGCAGGTTTGCTGGACAATGCCAGCCCGGAACAACGCATCCGCGCCGAGGCGGAAGAAGAAACCGGCTATCGCGTCGGCGACGTTCGCAAGGTGTTCGAAGTCTTCATGAGCCCGGGTTCCGTCACCGAGAAGCTGCATTTTTTCGTCGGCGAATACGCAGCGGATGCGCGCGCAGGTGAGGGCGGCGGCAATGTCGCCGAAGGGGAGGATATCGAAGTGATGGAAGTGCCGATCCAGCAGGCGCTGATGATGATTGCCGAAGGCGAAATCGCCGACGGCAAGACCATCATGCTGCTGCAGTACGCGCAATTGCACCTGTTCGGCGCGGGGCCGAACTAAAGCAGGCGAATCAGAATCAGGACGGCCTGGCGACGCGCCACTGACGCCATACGTGGCGTGTCACGACCGCCACCGGAATGCCCAGGCCCAGCCAGCACAGCCAGTCCCAGATGCCGTCGCCGAAAATCCCGGCCGCCAGTCCGCCCAGCGACAGTGAGCCGAGCAGCAGCGGCATGCTCCATGTTCCCTTCATGCTTTTTCTCCAGATAAGCTCAGTGCCGATTCCAGTTTTGCTTCGCCGCCAACGACCTTGCTGCGCCGATGCCGTTTGAGCCAGACCACGAACCCGGTCACCGTGGCTCCCGCGGTCATGATGGTCAGCAGCGCCCACAGGATCTGCAGAGGACGTCCGGCGTAATTGCCGAAGTGGAACGGTCCCGACAGCAGCAATACCTGCAAATACCACGGCATGCCGCGCACCGCCGATACGGTGCCGTTATCGGCGTCGACCATGGCGATGGTGAAGACGCGTTTTTCCAGTTCGGTATGGCCGCGCAGGACCACGCCGTAATGGCGGCCGGTGGAATATTCCGTGCCCGGGTAGAACACGTAGGCGATGTCCTTGCCCGGCACTGCCGCCTGGGCGGCGTTGATGGCGCTGTCGACCGCGATCAGGCGCGACGGTGTCGGCCCCGGCAGTGTCTCGATCAGGTGCTGCAATTCGGTCTTTTGCCACAGACCGAGGATCAGCGGCGAGAACGACAGGAAGGCGCCGGTCAGGCCTACTACCAGCGCCCACACCATGACGACGATGCCGAACAGGTTGTGGAAGTCGGCATTGACCACGCGCGTGGTTTTGCCGAAACGCAGCAGCCCGAATGCCAGTTTGCGCATGAACGGTGCATACAGGACCAGCCCGCTGACCAGGCTCAGCACGAAGATGATGCCCATGACGCCCATGAACAATTGCCCCGGCAAGCCGAGGAACAGGTTCACGTGCAGCTTAAGGATGAAGCCGCTGAAGGTTTCGCCGGGAACGGTATTGTTGCGCTCGCCGGTGGCGCCGTTGAATTGGACGCTCTTGCCGACGGCCAGCTTGGTTTCGCCGGGCGGGCCGACGCGCACGTTGACGAAGTGTTCATCGCCGAAAAAGATGGATTTGGCGGCTTGTCCGGCATGCATGGCCTGCGCCATGTCAATCAGCGACTGCACTGATGGTTTGGGGCCGGCCTGCGCCATGGTCGCTTCGGGATGGCCTTGTCCCAGCCAGTCGTCGATGTCGTCATGGAAAATCAGTAGCAGCCCGGTCAGGCACAGCACCAGCAGATTAAGGGTGCAGATCAGGCTGGTCCAGCGGTGAATGGCATACCAGGTCCGTAACGTGGACGCTTTCATCAGGGGGTTCCTTGCGCGATGCCGACCGGTCGTCATGGGACAGAGCGAGGCGGTTGTTGTGATTGTTGTTGATTCTTGGGGACGACTTTTTCGTGCAGGCGATTATAGATGAAAATAATTCTTATTCATATTCGATTGATTCGCTATAAATCAGTAGTGAATAGCAGGCATTGTTGTGGCGTTGATAGTGGACATAGAAGGTTGGAGTGTTGGCAAAGTGAAAATCCGCCGATGTTAAAACTTGTCATGGAGGCAACAGGAAATGTGCTTTTCCGCTGAAAGCCGCTGTAGAAGGGGGTCTTTACATCTACGGAGATTGTGACGTGGTATCGGCATGGATTAAAATAAGAATCATTCTTATTAATTCGGATCCTTCGCCGTGGCCGAATCCACCTTTCAGCCGGACATGCATTCCTTTTACAGCAGCCATCACGGCTGGCTGTACGGTTGGCTGCGCAAGAAGCTGGGCTGCGCGCATAACGCCGCCGACGTCGCGCAGGATACTTTCATGCGCATCATCGCCTCGCGCGACGCCTTGCTTGGCGTGCAGGAGCCGCGCGCCTACCTGACTGCCACAGCCAAACGGCTGATGCTGGACCGGGCGCGCCGGCAAGTCATCGAACAATCCTATCTGGCGGAACTGGCGCTGACCATGGAGCACGCCGAAGGCTACCCGAGTCCCGAAGAAATCCTGCTCGCCGTGGAAGCGCTTGAGCAGATCAGCGCCGCACTGCAGGCCGTCGCCGCCAAGGCGCGGGATGCCTTCCTGCTGCATTACCTGGAGGGGCAGACGCAGGCGGAGGTGGCGCTCGCGCTCGGCGTGTCCACCCGCATGGTGGGCAAGTATCTGGTGCAGGTGCTGGTCAAATGCAGGCTGGAGCGAGCATGAGGCGAGACCTGTGAAGCGCGACCTCGAATTCGACGCGGACACTGCGCAAGAAGAGCGCATCGCCGAGCACGCAGCACAGTGGATCGTCCAACTGAGCGCTGACGACGAAGCGCTTCGCATCACTGCGCAACGCGACTTCGACGCCTGGAAGAACGCCGATCCGCGCCACGCCGTTATGGCTGCGCGGGTGGAAGGTTTCATCAGTCGCGTGCAAGGCTTGCGCGGTACGGACGGCAATCAACGGCAACCGGCGCGCGCCGCGCTTGAAGCCACTTTTTCGCTCCAGCAAAAACGCAGCGGCCGCATCAAACAGGTCAAACGCATAGGCGCCGCCGTGGCGATTGCAATGGCGCTGGGTTTGCCGGCATGGCTTGCGGTGCGGGTATTTCCGCCGGCTTACCTGACCGCAGACCTGCGCACCGCCACCGGCAAATGGGAAACCCGGGTGCTGGCCGATGGCAGCAGCATCACCCTGAACAGCGCCAGCGCGGTCAACCTGCATTTCAACGCCGCACGCCGGACGCTGGAACTGGTGCAGGGAGAAATCCTGCTCGACGTCGCCAAGGATTCCGAACGTCCTTTCGTGGTGGAGACTGCGCATGGCAGCGTTCGCGCTCTCGGAACGCGCTTCGTGGTCAGCCGCGAGGCTGACGCCACGGTGCTCAGCATGCTGGAGTCGCGCGTTGAAGTGCGCGCGGCGCGTCAAAATCCCGATCATCCGACGGTGGTGGCGGCCGGCCAGCGCATACGCTTCACTGCCGACAACATCGGCTCGATTGAAGACATCGACGCCCGCAGTCTTGCCGACGCCTGGAAATTCCATCAACTGGTGGTGCGCAACCAGCGCCTGCCCGACGTGCTCGACGCGCTGGACCGCTATCGTCCCGGCACCATCAGCTACAACCGCGAGCAGATCGCCCGCATCAATGTGTCGGCAGTGCTGCCGCTGGACGACACCGGCCGCGCGCTGCAATTGTTGGGCAATAACTTCCCGGCGCTGCGCATACGGACCTTGTCGCCGTATCTGGTGCGCGTGGATGCGCCCGCCGTGCCTGATGAATCTGCGGCGCGCTGAGCGATGGAAGATTTTTTCAACTTATTTTTCAAACAGTAGTTCCACTTTTCGTTTTTCGTGCGTCAAGCGGGTATGACCAACGAAAAGGAAGTCTCCACCATGCAGCACCATGACGTTCATCCACAGCACCGGCATACAACCCGGGCATCTTCCCGTTTCAACCTGCGACCGCTGGCGTTTGCGGTCCGGATCAGCCTGCCGGCTCTGCTTTTGAGCGGCGCGGCAATGCAGGCGCACGCGCAAACCGCAGCGCAGACGATTTCCTACGACGTCCCGGCGGGCCCGCTGGCCGATGCATTGAATCGCTATGCGCAGCAATCGGGCATCTCGATTGCGATCGATGCCGACAAGGTTGCGGGCAAGCAAAGCGCCGGCATCCGCGGCAGCTACGGCGTGGACGAGGGTTTCCGCGTGCTGCTGCGCGATACGGGATATGAGATGCGCAAGACGGATGCAGGTTATGTACTGGTCGCGCCAACTGCAGACAACCGCAGCAGCGGCAGTCTGCCGGCTGTGAGCGTGACGGCGGCGGCCGACAGCGGCCTGCATCTCAACGAACGCGTGACCAGCGGTGCGCTCGGTACGCGATCGCAACTGGACACGCCGTTTTCGATGGCCGTGATCAAAGCCGACGACCTGGCCGAGCGCCAGGTCACCAAGCTGGGCGACGTGTTTGCGCTGGACGCCTCGGTTACCGACAACAGCGGCGGCTACAGCAGCTGGGCCAGCTATGTGACCGTGCGCGGCCTGCCGCTGGACTGGCAGAACGCTTACCGCATCGACGGCCGCCCGTTCATGAGCTATGCGATCACCTTGCCGTATGAGCACTTCGAGCAGATCGACCTGCTCAAGGGTTCGTCGGGCTATATGTACGGTTTCGGCGCGCCGGGCGGCATGATCAATTACGTCACCAAGCGTCCGACCGATGAGCCGGTGCGCAGCGTCGAAGTCGGTTTCAAGTCGAACAACATCTGGAGCGAGCATGTCGACCTCGGCGGACGCTTCGGCCAGGACGGCATGTTCGGCTACCGCGTCAACGCCACGCACGAGCAGGGCCGCACCTTCAACGAGGGCAAGGTGCGCCGCGACACGCTGTCGCTGGCGCTGGACGCGCGCCTCACGCGCGACCTGACCTGGGACTTCCAGTCCATGTATCACAACCGCAACTCGGAAAACCAGACCCCTTCGATCAGCACCAGCAAGCTGACCGGCAACGTCCTGCCGGGCGTGCCGGCCGGCGACGACCAGTCGTTGCAGGGCCGCGGCCAGCATCTGAACACCAACTTCCAGTTCTATTCGACCGGCCTGAAGTACGCCATCAATCCCGACTGGAAGCTAAGCCTGAACTACAGCCACAGCACCTCGCGCCGCAGCCGCAACGAGTCGTCGCTGTATCTGGCCAACGCAGCCGGCGATTACGGCGATACGCGTTCGGACAGCCGCGAAGGACATACTTTCGACTACTGGCAGGGCGTTCTCGAAGGCAAGGCGAAGACCGGCTTCATCGACCACCAGATGGTGTTCGGCGCCTCCTGGCAAAAGCAGGTCAACGACTACACCATCAGCAGCTTTTACCAGTCCATCGGCAACGGCAACCTGTATCGCCAGAACACCAACGATTACGTCAGCGCGACCGACCTGCGTACTTACCACGACTCGGATATCAGACAGCAGTCGCTGTTTGCCAGCGATACGCTGACATTCTCCGAACAATGGTCGTTGCTGGCCGGCCTGCGTTACACCAATTTCGAGCAGAACAGCTACGGTCTGACCGGCGCGCGCACCGCGCAGTACAAGAAGGATGGCGTCGTCACGCCGACCGTGGCGCTGATGTTCAAGCCCGAACCGAACACCACGATCTACACCAGCTACGTCGAATCGCTGGAGCAGGGCGGTATTCCGACCATCGACAATTCCAATTACCGCAGCACGCTCAATCCGCTCACCAGCAAGCAATATGAATTCGGCGTGAAAACCGAACAGGACCGCTGGAGCGCCACGGCTGCGCTGTTCCGCATCGAGCGCGGCGCCGAGTACACCAATACCGTCACCAAGGCGCTGGTGCAGGACGGCGAGTCGGTCTACCAGGGCCTGGAGCTGGGCGCAGGCGTGAAGCTGGGGCACGACTGGAAAGTGTCCAGCAACCTGATGTTCCTCGACAGCAAATACAAGAAGGGACTCACTTATAATGGCAACCGTGTCGCCGGCGCCCCCGATTTTGTCGCCGCCGGACAGGTGGTTTATCAGGTGCCGCAGATCAGCGGCCTGAAACTGTCGACCGACGCCAAGTACACCGGCACCACCATGCTGCGCGCCGCCAACGATATCAAGCTGGCCGGCTATACGCTGTTCAACGTGGGCGCCAACTACACCACCCGCATCGGCAAGTTCGACACGACATTCCGTGCGGCCGTCAATAACATTACGGACAAACGTTACTGGGAATACCAGTACGAAAACTGGATCAAGCCGGGCGATCCGCGTACCTTCAGCCTTAGCGCCAAGGTGGATTTCTGATCCATTTGCAACGCGGTTGAATAGTTAACCTGCCGGCGGTCTTGCTTCGATACCGAAGCAGGGCCGCTCAGGCATTTTTTGAAGCGACTTTTATGCGTGCTGTTCTCGTCCTCCTTCATCGCTGGTTCGGTCTCGGCGTGGCCGTGTTCCTGTTCATTTCAGGCGCCACCGGCGCGATCATTTCGTGGGATCACGAGCTCGATGCCGCGCTCAATCCGACCTTGTTCCACGCCAACAGCGCCAACCCCGGCAACGTAGCCGGCACGCCCAAACCGGGCCTGGAACTGGCAAACATCATTGAGGCGCGCGAGCCGAAGCTGCGCGTCACCTACGTGATGAACGAGAGCGAGCCCGGCCACACCAGCAGCATGATGGTCGAGCCGCGTCTTGATCCGGCCACCGGCAAGCCATATGAGCTGAGCTACAACCAGATCGCAGTCGACCCCGTCACCGCCGAAATCCAGGGCAAGCGCATGTGGGGCGCAATTTCGCTGAGTCCGGAAAACCTGCTGCCGTTTCTCTACAAGTTGCACTACACCATGCATCTGCCCGAGATCGGCGGGATCGAATTGGGCATTTGGCTGATGGGCATCATCGGCATCGTCTGGGCGCTGGATTGCTTCATTGCATTGTGGCTGTCTTTCCCCAACTGGAAGAGCTGGCGCAAGTCGTTCGCGTTTCGCTGGAAGGACGGCGGCCACAAGCTCAACTTCGACCTGCACCGCTCGGGGGGCGTGTGGGTGTGGGGCTTGCTGCTGATCCTGGCCGTGACTTCGGTGTCGATGAACCTCAACAACCAGGTCATGACGCCTCTCGTCAAGATGTTCTCGACGGTCACGCCGACCGCCTTCGACACGCGCACGCCGGTGGCGCCTGACAAGGTGGTCGAGCCGAAAGTGTCGCGCGAGCAGGTGACACTGCTGGCAGTGGAAGAGGGCAAGCGTCGCGGCTTCGAAGTGCCGGCCGGCGGCGTGTTCTACTCCTCGATGTTCGGCCTGTATGGCGTCGGCTTCTTCGAGGCCGGCAACGACCATGGCGACGTCGGCCTCGGCAACGCCTGGCTGTACTTCGATGCTGCTACCGGCGCACCGGCCGGCACCCGGATCCCGGGCACCGGCAGCGCCGGCGACTTGTTCATCCAGGCGCAGTTCCCCTTGCATTCGGGACGCATCCTCGGCTTGCCGGGGCGCATCTTCATTTCCTTCATGGGGGCGCTGGTGGCGATGCTGTCGGTGACCGGCGTGGTGATCTGGATGCGCAAGCGCAAGGCGCGCGTGGCGCAGAAGCGCAAAGGGCAGGAGACGGAGAAGGAGAAATCAGGATCAGCCTCGCCACGACCGGCCGTCGCCAAAACGGCAAAGCAAGTGGACGGCCGCGAGAGCACATCCTTGTCGTAACACGATTCAGCTTAAAAAAAGAGCCGCATCAACCTGGTTGAGCGGCTCTTTGTCTTTGCTGGTTCATCTTCATCGCACCGGCAGGTTGCGGGTGGTCCAGTACGACACGGCGTCGACCACGGTATCCATCATCTGGCCTGCATCGGCGGCCTTGTACAGATAGCCGTTGGCGCCCAGCTCGTAGCTCTTGCGGATATCTTCGCGATCGGTTGAGGTCGAGAACATCACCACCGGAATATGTGACGTCGCCTTGTTGCCCTTGAGCATGCGCAGCAGGTCATGGCCGCTCAGGCGCGGCATGTTCAGGTCCAGCAGGATCAGGAACGGATGCAGGTCTCGGCGCGCGGTGTATTCGTGATGGAACAGGAAATCCGACGCCGTCTCGGGATCGTTGAACCAGGTCCATTTTTCAGTAAGCTTCTTGCGCAGGATGGCGAACTTGGTCAGTTCTGCCACTTCGGAGCTGTCGTCCACCAGAAGGATGTCGGATTGTTGTAAGTCTTGCATGCTCATCGCCTTCACAAAATAGGAACTCAACCTGTTGACTGAGTCCATCCACACCGGCAAAGCGCGATACGGCTGGCAACCGCTGCATCTCGTTTACCCGGTGTTCATGAAGCCATTTTGGCACGCACGTACAGAATGGATATCGGGCAATTCCTTAAGACATACTGATCGGTAGGTTTTGTGGGCGTTGTCGTGACGAGAGCACGTGGGCAGGTTTACTCCAGCATCGCATCCAATCCGGCCGTCAACTCCTTCAACGGCGGCATTGCCTTGTCCGGATCGCTCTTGCCGGTGCCTGCGGGGGACCAGCCGGAATCGACGCCAAGGCGCTTGGCCACAGCGGCCGGATAGCTGGCCGCCATGTCTTCGTCACTCAGTTCCAGCACTGCTGCACGTGCGCGCCAGGCGCCCAGGTGGACCCATCCGGCCATCCGGTCGAACGGCGTGGAGGCGAGCGGGGCGGGGATGTCCTTGAGGGCGTTGGAGAGCGTTTCGGGAAAATTCCAGATCTTCGCCAGTTCCGCTGATACGTCGGCGAAGTGGAAGCCCAGTTTCTCTTTTTCGAGTTCGGCGCGGCCTGCGTCGAGCACGTTGAGTTGCTTGTCCAGCGGCGCCACTTCGGCGGCCGCGACGGCATGCAACTGCAACTGGCCGATGCCATGCATCATGCCCAGCGTGAAGGCGGCGTCGCCGTTGTCGCCCTCCCGGTGCGCCAGCCAGCGCGCGGCGCAGGCGGTGTAGAGGTTGTAGCGCCAGAACTGCTGCAGCTCCATGCCCTTGGTGTTCTTGAAGGCGGCCACCATGCCATTGCCCAGCACCAGGTTGCGCACCATCACGAAGCCGAGCATGCGCAGCGCGTCGTCGACCGTGCCGACCGTGCGCGAGACGTGGAAGTAAGCTGAATTGGCCAGGCGCAGCAGCTTGGCCGAGAGCGCCGGGTCGCCGGCGATCAGGTGGGCGATCTCATTGGCGGAGATGTCTTCGGAGTTGAAGCTCTCGATCAGTTGCTGGACGACTTTGGGGACGGTTGGCAGCTTGTTGGGCTGGTCGACGAGGCTCTTGAGTTCCATGCGTTGTTCCCTTGTGTCAATACTGGGTATCGATATTGTGCGTGCGCGGTTCGTACGTGAAGCGTTCCTGCCGATTTCATCAAAACCGAAGCGAGACAGGTCTATGCTTCAATTCAACGAATTGCGGTTTTATTGTCGCAGAGATCAGAGGCTGTGATTGCGTCTTTCTCGGTATGATGTTTCAGAACATTGTATATTCCAACACTCAGGAGCGGACTCATGGCCACGCGCAAGACCCCGGCAGCAACGCGAAAAGACGAAGCAGCTTCATCGCAAGCCGCTCCTGCAGTGGGAATGCCGCAGATGGGCGACGTCAATGCCTACCTGACCGACGCCATGCAGCGCACCTACCTGTTCCTCGACACCTTGCTCGATCGTGGCAACAACTATCTCGAACATCTGGACCAGGGCACGCCTCCGCTGCTGAAGTTCGAGCATGAAGTGGTGATGGATGGCCACGACCTGCCGAACCCCTGCAACTACGCCTTGCTGCGGCTGCAGCCGCCGGCCTCGATGCCGGTCAAGCCCGAAGCGCGGCCGGTGGTGGTGGTCGATCCGCGCGCCGGACACGGTCCCGGCATTGGCGGCTTCAAGTTCGATTCCGAAGTCGGCATGGCCATGCGCGCCGGTCACACGGTGTATTTCGTCACCTTCCGGCCTGAGCCGGAAGACGGCCAGACGCTGCTGACTGTGATGGACACCGAAGCCCTGTTCATCGAAGAAATCATCAAGCGCCATCCGCAATGCCCGGCCAAGCCGGTGGTGATCGGCAACTGCCAGGCCGGCTGGGCCATGATGGCGCTGAACGCACGGCGGCCGGAGCTGTTCGGCCCGCTCATGATCGTCGGCGCGCCGGTGTCGTACTGGGCCGGCAGCTCGACGCTCAATCCGATGCGTTACAGCGGTGCTTCACTGGGAGGATCCTGGCTGGCGTCGATGACCAGCGACCTTGGCGCCGATCGCTTTGACGGCGCCTATCTGGTGGAGAATTTCGAGAAACTCAATCCCGCCAACACCCTGTGGAACAAGTATTACAACCTCTGGGCCGGCGTCGACACCGAAGCCGAGCGCTTCCTTGAGTTCGAGCGGTGGTGGGGCGGCTACTTCCGCATGACCGGCAGCGAGATCGAATCCATCGTCGAGAATCTCTTCGTCGGCAACAAGCTCGCTCGCGGCACCATGATGGCCGGCGACAAGGCTATCGACCTGCGCAACATCACCTCGCCGATCGTGGTGTTCGCCTCCTGGGGCGACAACATCACGCCGCCGCCGCAGGCGCTCAACTGGATCATCGACACCTGGGGCGACGAGCGCGCGATTGCCGCTGCGGGCCGCACCATCATCTACGTGCTGCATGAAAGCGTCGGCCACCTCGGCATCTTCGTCGGCGGCTCGATTGCGCTCAAGGAGCACGATCAACTGGTGACCTCGCTGGACGTCATCGAAAGCCTGCCGCCAGGCCTGTACGAAATGAAACTCGAAGCCAAGGCGGGCAAGGACGAACAACGCTGGGATCAGCTGGAACCGGGCGACTACACGGTGCATTACCAGCACCGCACCATGGACGACATTCGCAAGATCAATCCGGAAGGGCGCGAAGAAGAAGAAATGTTCTCGACCATCGCGCAATGGTCTGAATTCAACGCCAACCTTTACAAGACCTATGTGCGCCCGTGGGTGAAGATGAGCGCCACCCGCGAGATGGCCAACGCCATGGTCAAGATGAACCCTTTGCGCATGCAGCGCCAAATGTTCTCGGACAGCTTCTTCATGGCGCCGTTTATCCGCCAGAAGGCGGCGGAAGCACGCGCTGAGCGAGCTACAGTTCCCGAGGACCATCCGCTGAAGCAGCTGGAAAAGAAAATGGCGCAGCAGATCACCGACGAACTCAACCTGTACCGCGATCGTCGCGACGAGCGCACCGTCAAGATGACGCGGCAACTATTCGGTCCCACGGGACTGGGCGCATGGCTCAAGCCGCACGAGCCGGATGCCGTCGTCGCCCATGAGCGCGCGTTGCGGGAACTCGACGTCTATCGCGAAAAGGCGCTGGCGCACATCGCCGAAGGTGGTTTTGCCGAGGCAGTGTGCCGCATCGTGGTGTCGGGGATGATCTCGATCGGCGCATTTGAACGACGCAGCCTGCGCCTGGCGCGTCTGCTGGCGCAGCTGCCGATGCATGCGAGCGTGTCGCCCAAGACCAACTGGGTGCAATTGCTGAAGGATCAGGCGCGCCTGACGGCCGTGGCGCCGGTGGAGGCGCTCAATGCCCTCGAACAATTATTGCCCGATACGGCTACGCGCGAGCGTGCGCTGGCGGTGTCGGCGGCGGTGATGATGATCGAGCCGACGCTGGCCAATCCGCGCTCGGAAATCATCGAATTCCTGATCGGTACCCTGGGTGTCGATCCGCAACGCGTGATCGGGTTGGCGCGCAAGTTGACGGATGCGCTGGAGAAGCCGGAGGCCAAACCGGCGCCGGCGAAGAAGTCCGCCGTCAAGAAGGCGGTTGCAAAGCCGGCTGCAGCAAAGCCGGCATCGAAAAAAACGACAGCCGTAAAAAAAGCTGCCGCCAAGCCCAAAACAGCAAAGGGCAAGGCGACAGCAAAGGCGGCTTAGCGCCTTCGAAAATTGCTAAGCCGCTTCCACAACTGCTCTTTGCACGACCGCCCTTAACGGTTCGCTGGTCGGACGTCCCTTGAAGTCCGTCCAGCACAGGCGATCGAAGTCATACAGCTTGCAGCGCCGTGCGGTATCGAAATACCAGCGCCACGAAAATTGTTGGATCACGATGCGGCCCGGCAGCATCGTCTCCAGCAGCTTCTGCGCCTTCTTCAGGCGATACAGCGGCACGCTCATGTCGACGTGATGGGCGGTGTGCTCCATGATGTGATGCAGCGCCGCGCCGACGCCATGGCGGAAGGTCAGGTGCACCGTGGTCGAGACGAACGGTTGCGCCGCCGACCATTCCGACTTGTCCTGGTACCAGGCCACGCCGACGTGGGTGTGATGGACGTAGACCACGAAGCCGATCATCGCCTTCCAGAACAGCACCGGCACCACGAACGCCGTCAGCAGCAGTGTCCAGAACGATTGCCCGCCGGCCTGCGCGGCCCAGGCCAGTCCGCCTATCCAGATCGCGGCGGCGAAGGTGACCAGCACGCCGTCCCAGATGAATTCCGCACGGCGCGTCGGCATCTGCTTGCGCGACGGGAAGTACATCTTCTTCCACCACATGTCCACCGTGTAATACAGCCAGGGCGCCCAGCCGCTGCGGTAGAGGCGCTCGAGCTTCTGGCGCCAGCGCGGCAGCGCCCGGAACTCCTGCAGCGAATGCGGCTGCCAGACGAAGTCGAAGCCTTTCAGGTTGGTATAGCCGTGATGCACCACGTTATGCCCGACCGCCCACAGGCTGTATGGCGTCAGCGAAGGCATGAACACCAGCCGGCCGAGCCAGGTGTTGAGCCGGCGGTTGGCGGTGAAACTCTGATGGCAGGCGTCATGCCCGAGAATGAACAGGCGGCCGATGATGAAGCCGGTCAGCATGCCCAGCAAGACTTTTGCGACGAAGCTGTCGACCGCAATCGTCGCCGCCAGCGCCAGGCCGAACAGGCAGAAATCCAGTACCACCAGCGCAATCGCCAGCGGCGTGCTACGCGCGACGATGGGCGCCAGCCAGGAACGGATGACCTTGCGATGCGGCATGGGGACGTGCGGATCGACGGGCGTCAGTGTTGAATCATGATGCTGCATTGGATAAGACCTCAAAACATGGATGAGACGTTTCTTGCCGGTGTCGCATTCGGGCTGACGAGACCGCGTCGCGGCGGCGTCAGCCCGTCAGACTCAGAAGCGATAGCCGACGCCGACGCCGATCAGCCACGGATCGATCTTCACCGTGCTGAGCTTGGTGCCGTTGGCGGCCAGCACATCGCTGCGGATCTGCACTTTCTTGATGTCGAAGTTGATCAGCCAATTGCGATCCAGCTTGACGTCGAAGCCGGCTTGCAGGGCACCGCCGATGCTGTGGTTTTCCAGGCGGGCGCCGCCGTTGAGCAGGTTGACGTCGGAGATGCGCGTGTAGTTGATGCCGGCGCCGACATACGGGCTGAAGGTCGAAGCGGGCGTGAAGTGATACTGCGCCAGCAGGGTCGGCGGCAGGTGTTTGAAGCTGCCGATGTTCTGGCCATCCAGGCGCACGTCATGTTTTTGCGGATAGGTCAGGACCAGTTCGGCAGCCCAGTTGGGCGTGAAGAAATAGCTGATGTCCACTTCCGGGATGGTCTTGGAGCTGACGGTCAGGCGATCCGAGGCGCCGACGCCGCCGACCGGATCGGATTTGTTGTCGGGGCTGATGTTGACGGCGCGCACACGCACCAGCCAGGGGCTTTCTTGCGCTGCAGCGAAGGGAGCGGCGACAGACAAGGTGGCGACGATGGCGACTGGTGCCAGCAGAATTGCGATCTTTTTCATGATGGATTCCCCGCGCCTTCTCTCGATGAAAGCGCATTGTTGTGAATGAAGTTGCGACGCAGCGAAATGTACGCGTGATGACGGCCGCAAGATTTGATGTCGATCAAAAAGAGAAAAAGAAGCGTCTTGGGCGGACTCGCCAATCGGCGGCAATGCCCTGATTCATCAGCGTTTGCGCGCCTCTTGATGTAGGTCAAGGTATATGGGGGTGCGACTCCTTACACTTGCACCGTTTGGGTCGTAGTCCGTCCTATCTCATCTTCAACTCGCTCATTTCATTTTTTCGCTGCGACCAGCCTCTGGAGCTAACAACATGGTGGTATCCGCAATGACGATGGTCGCTGAACCGTCAGTCGAATTCGACGCCCGGCTGATTCGCAAGCTGAGCCAGTCAGGCCCGCGCTACACGTCGTATCCCACCGCAGACCGTTTCAGCGACACGTTCGGTTATCGCGACTACCTGCAGGCGGTGGCGGGGCTGCGCACGCGCGGCAGCCGCAATCCCTTGTCGCTGTATGTGCACATCCCGTTTTGTGAAAACATCTGCTACTACTGCGCCTGCAACAAGATCGTCACCAAGAATCGCGACAAGGCCGGCATCTACCTCAGCTATCTGAAGCATGAGATTGAAATGCAGGGCAAACTCTTCGACGGCATGAACCAGATCGAGCAGTTGCACCTCGGCGGCGGCACACCGACCTATATTTCCGATGCGCAGATGGGCGACCTGATGGCGCATCTGCAGCGCTGGTTCCGTTTTGCTTCGGATGAAGTCGGCGAATACTCGATCGAAGTCGATCCCCGCACGGTCTCGGCCGAGCGCGTCGCCAGCCTGCGCGCGCAGGGCTTCAATCGTCTCAGCCTGGGCGTGCAGGATTTCGATCCGCTGGTGCAGCGCGCCGTCAACCGCGTACAGCCGGAACACCTGACCATCGACATCATCAAGGCCGCGCGCGCACAGCGTTATCGCTCGGTCAGCATCGACCTGATCTACGGCCTGCCGGGACAAAACGTGATCAGCATGGCGCAGACGCTGGCCAAGGTCATCCAGGCCGGGCCCGATCGCATTTCTCTGTACAACTACGCGCATCTGCCGCACCTGTTCAAGCCGCAGCGCCGCATCCTCGAGGCGCAGCTGCCGGGCGCGGAAGCCAAGCTCGACATGCTGGCGCTGGCGATCCGTCGCCTGACCGACGCCGGCTACGTCTACATCGGCATGGATCATTTCGCGCTGCCAACCGACGACCTGGCGATCGCGCAGCAGCAGGGCCGGCTGCATCGCAACTTCCAGGGGTATTCGACGCATGCCGAGTCGGACATGGTGTCCTGCGGCGTGTCGGCCATCAGCGCCGTGGCGTCGACCTACAGCCAGAACGTCAAGACGCTCGACGCCTACTACGACGCCATCGACAAGAACGAACTGCCGATCGTGCGCGGCCTGCGCATGAACATGGACGACGTCCTGCGGCGCCTGATCATCCAGCGCCTGATGTGCAACTTCGAGTTGTCGATCGCCTCCATCGAGACCGCGTATCCGATCACGTTTTCTTCGTACTTCGAGGGGGAGATGGAGGGATTGCGCCGTCTTGAGCTGGATGGGCTGGTGGTGATCGACGAAGAGTGGATCACGGTCACCATGAAGGGGCGCCTGTTGATTCGCAACATCTGCATGGTGTTCGATCGCTATCTGCAATCGCGGCCGGACGAGCAGCGCTATTCGCGCACCATCTGAGTCGCCATGACCGGCCTGAGTCTGATCCCCGTCTTCATGATCGGCCTGCTCGGCAGCGTACATTGCATCGGCATGTGCGGCGGCATCGTCGGCGCGTTCTCGATGGCGCCTGTGACGGTCCGGACGAAGCCGTTTCCCTTGGTGGTCAATGTCATGAAGAGCGAAGCCAACGGCACGCTGCTGTTGCGCACGCTCTCTTATAACCTTGGCCGCATCGGCAGCTATGCCGTCGCCGGGGCACTGGCGGGCAGCGTTGCCGGCGGCGCCCGGCTGCTGGCGGACATGCAGGTATGGCAGGCCGGCGCTTATGCGCTGGCGCACGTGATGCTGGTGGTCCTGGGGCTGTATCTGATGGATGCCTGGCGTGGTCTGGCCAGGGTGGAAGCATTCGGCAACATCCTTTGGAAACGCCTGCGGCCATTGACCGGCTTGCTGCTGCCTCTCGATAGCCCGTTCAAGTTGGTGCTGGCCGGCGGGCTGTGGGGTTGGCTTCCTTGCGGCATGGTCTACAGCGTGTTGCTGACGGCGTTGTTGAGCGGTTCGGCCCTGTCGGGTGCGGCGGTGATGCTGGCGTTCGGTCTCGGGACCTTGCCGGTGCTGCTGGCGGCCGGCATGTTCGGCGCGCAGTTGCGCGGCGTCCTGCAGCGACGCAGTGTCCGCTTGGCCAGCGGCATGGTGGTGTTGCTGTTCGGCGTGTTCGGCCTGCTGCGTGCGCAACATGGCCTCACGCCTGACTGGCTGGCGGCCTTGTGCATCACGCCCACGCATGTCGCGGGATCTGCGGCGGGGCAGCCATGATTGCCGTCGAGCGCGGCGTGAGGGACGTGATTGGCGGGGCCGATGCGGCCGGCACCGCCTGTTTCCACTGCGGCTTGCCGGTGGCTTCGGAAACGGCATGGCGCGTGACGATAGACGGCGCCGAGCGCGCCATGTGCTGCCCCGGATGTGAGGCGGTGGCACGCAGTATTGTCGATAGCGGCTTCTCCGATTACTACGCTTCGCGCACCGGCTTTGCCGCCACGGTCGACGAACGGGAGTTGATGCCGCCTGAACTGCTGCTGTACGACCATGAGTCCGCAGCTGCAAATTCCGCAACTTCGGCAACGGATGCGCATGCCGCAGCGGCGATCTATACGGTGTCCAATATTCGTTGCGCTTCCTGCATTTGCCTCATTGAGCTGCGTCTTGCGCGCGTGCCCGGCGTACTGAGCGCCGAGGTCAATGCGGTGACCGAGCGCCTGCACGTGCGCTGGCGTACCGATGCATGCAAGCCCAGCGACATCCTCGCCGCCATGCGGGCAATCGGATACCCGTCCTATCCCTACGATCCGGTGCGACACGGCGAGCAGTTGGAACGCGCGCGCAAGACGCTGTTCCGGCAACTCTTCATCGCCGGCTTGTCGATGATGCAGGTGATGATGTACGCCGTGCCCGCCTACCTGGCGGGCGAGGGCGGCATGGATGACGACATGGCAAGCCTGATGCGCTGGGCCGCCTTGCTGATGACCGTGCCGGCGCTGGTGTATTCGGCGCAACCGTTCTTCCTCGGCGCCTGGCGCGACATCCGCAACCGCGCGCCGGGCATGGATGTGCCGGTGACGCTGGGCATCATTGCCGCATTTGCTGGCAGTGCGCTGGCGACATGGCGCGGAGCGAGCGGGGGCGAAGTGTACTTCGACTCGGTGACGATGTTCATCTTCCTGCTGCTGTGCAGCCGATACCTGGAGCTGACGGCGCGGCGCAAGGCCGCTTCGGCGCTGGACCGGCTGCAACGGTCGCTGCCGTCATCGGCGCTGCGCGTACTGGCCTATCCGCAGCCGGATGCCGAGCTGGTGGCGGCCGCACGGCTGTGCGCGGGCGACGTCATCCTGGTCAGGCCCGGCGAGGCATTGGCAGCAGATTGCGTCGTGCTCGCAGGATCATCGTCGGTCGATGTGTCCCTGCTGACCGGCGAAAGCCGGCCGGTGCACAAGAAGGTCGGCGACGCCATCCCCGGCGGCGCCGTCAACATCGCACAGGCGCTGACCGCGAAAGTCGTGCGCACCGCCGGCGACAGCACGCTGTCGGCACTGGTCGGCCTGGTCAACCGGGCCGGGCAAGCCAAACCAAAACTGGCGCTGTGGGCCGACCGCGTAGCGGCTTGGTTCGTGGCGGCGCTGTTGCTGCTGGCGGTCGTGGTGTTTTGCGCCTGGTACGTGATCGACCCGGCGCGCGCGTGGCCGGTGGCGATTGCCGTGCTGGTGGTGTCCTGTCCTTGCGCCTTGTCGCTGGCGACGCCGACAGCCCTGGCGGCGGCCACTGATCGCCTGCTGCGGCAAGGCATCCTGGCAGTGCAGCCGCATGTGCTGGAAACGCTGCATCGCGCCACCCACATCGTGTTCGACAAGACCGGCACGCTGACCGTCGGCAAGCCCGCGCTGCGAGAGATTTTGAAGCTGGGCGCCTTGTCCGCGGCTGACTGCCTGCGCATTGCGGCCGCCATGGAGCGCACCAGCGCGCATCCGCTGGCGCAGACCATCCTGCAGGCGGCAGCGGAGCAGCAACTGCACGATATTCCGGAAGCAAGCACGCTACGCCATGCGGCCGGACAGGGTGTGGAAGCGACCGTTGACGGGGTGCTCTGCCGGCTCGGCAATTTCGCGTTCGTACACGCATTGATTCCGACTGCGTCGAGCATGCCGGCAGCCGATGCCGACGAGCAGGCCGAGGCCAGCTACGTGTTCCTGGCGTCGAGCAACGGTTGGCTGGCGCGCTTCGATATCGCCGACGCTCTCCGACCGGAAGCGCAGGCGGTGGTCGCGTATTTCCAGGGGCAAGGCAAGAGCCTGGTGTTGCTGAGCGGCGATCGCCATGAAGTGGCACAACACGTGGCCGACCGGCTCGGCATCCAGACTGCGCTCGGTGACTGCCTGCCTGAAAGCAAGCTGTCCTTCGTGCGAAGGCTGCAGCAGGGCGGCGCCATCGTCGCGATGGTAGGCGACGGCGTCAACGACGCCGCCGTGTTGCGCGCCGCCGATGTCTCCTTCGCGATGGGCAACGGCGCCGCGCTGGCGCAGACCAGCGCCGATTGCGTGCTGCTGTCGGGGCAACTGTCGGCGCTGTGCGAAGCCGATCGCGTCGCCACGAAGACGCTGGCCGTAATCCGCCAGAACCTGGCCTGGGCCACGCTCTACAACGCAGTGGCGATTCCGGCGGCGGCGCTGGGCTGGATCAACCCGTGGCTGTCGGGCGTGGGCATGTCGCTGAGTTCGGTGGTGGTGGTGCTGAACGCGCTGCGTCTGCGCCGGGCCGGGAAAGGGACGGGGAACTGACGATGGAAGCACTCTACCTGCTGGTGCCGCTCAGCATTGCCATCGTGTTCGCGGCGATCTGGCTGTTCTTCCGCATGTCCGACGACGGCCAGTTCGACGACCTGGTGAGTCCGGGCTGGCGCATCCTGCAGGATGACGACAAGGCGCCGCCATCGTCCATGGCGAGTGAAATTCCCCTTGAGGACGACGCCGTCTCCCATTGATGCCGGTCCTTTTGATGCACATCAAGGACAGTGACGGCGGATAAAACTACTCTCTCCCCATCAACATCGCCCATGGTCGACATGGGCGAAAAATTCCGGGAGAGGGTGTGGACAAAGAACTCAATTACAACTACAGGATCGTGAAGCAGTTCACGATCGCCACCGTGGTGTGGGGCGTCATCGGCATGCTGGCCGGCGTCTTCATCGCAGCGCAGCTGGCATGGCCGGCGCTCAACTTCGACATTCCCTGGCTGACCTATGGTCGGCTGCGGCCGCTGCACACCAACGCGGTGATCTTCGCGTTCGGCATTTGCGGACTGTTCGCGACGTCTTACTACGTCGTGCAGCGCACCTGCCAGGTCCGGCTGTTCTCGGACAAGCTGGCCGCCTTCACGTTCTGGGGCTGGCAACTGGTGCTGGTATCAGCTGCAATCACCTTGCCGATGGGATTCACGCGCGGCAAGGAATACGCCGAACTGGAGTGGCCCATCGCCTTGCTGATCACCGTCGTGTGGGTCAGTTACGCGGTGGTGTTCTTCGGCACCCTGATCAAGCGCAAGGTCAAGCACATCTATGTCGCCAACTGGTTCTTCGGCGCCTACATCATCGCGGTGGCGCTGCTGCACGTCGTCAACGGCGCCGCCATGCCGGTGTCGATGTGGAAGTCCTACTCGGCCTATGCCGGTGTCCAGGATGCCATGATCCAGTGGTGGTACGGTCATAATGCGGTCGGCTTCATCCTGACCGCCGGCTACCTCGGCATGGTGTATTACTTCATCCCCAAGCAGGCCGAACGTCCGGTGTACTCTTACCGGCTGTCGATCGTGCACTTCTGGGCGCTGATCTTCACCTACATGTGGGCCGGTCCGCATCACCTGCATTACACCGCGTTGCCGGACTGGACCCAGTCGATCGGCATGGTGTTTTCGCTGATTCTGCTGGCGCCGTCGTGGGGTGGGATGATCAACGGCATCATGACGCTGTCGGGCGCGTGGCACAAACTGCGTTCCGATCCGCTGCTGAAGTTCATGATCGTGTCGCTGTCGTTTTATGGCATGGCCACCTTCGAAGGCCCGATGATGTCGATCAAGACCGTCAACTCCTTGTCGCACTACACCGACTGGGGCATCGCCCACGTCCACTCGGGTGCGTTGGGTTGGGTCGGCTTCATCACCATGGGTTCGATCTATTACCTGATCCCGCGCATGTCCGGCAAGCGCGAGATGTGGAGCGTGCGCCTGGTCGACCTGCATTTCTGGGTGGCCACCATCGGCGTGGTGCTGTACATCGCCTCGATGTGGATCGCCGGCGTGATGCAAGGACTGATGTGGCGCGCGGTCAATGCCGACGGCACGCTGACCTACACCTTCGCGGAAGGCGTCAAGGCGACCTATCCCTACTATGTAGTCCGCTTCACCGGAGGCCTGTTGTATCTGACCGGCATGGTGATGATGGCCTACAACACCTTCATGACCATGCGGGACGGGCAGCCGGTTGAGGCACGCATCCCGGCATTGTCCACCACCCACGCATGAGCAGGAGCATCGAATGAAATTTTCCCATGAATGGATCGAGAAGAATCCCTGGCTTCTGATCGCGCTGGTGGTGCTGGTGGTCAGCGTCGGCGGTCTGGTGGAGATCGTGCCGCTGTTCTTCCAGCGCTCGACCACCGAACCGATTGCCGGTCTGAAGCCGTACTCGCCGCTGCGCCTTGCAGGTCGCGACGTCTACATCCGCGAAGGCTGCTACAACTGCCACTCGCAGATGATCCGGCCGTTCCGCGCCGAGACCGAGCGCTACGGTCACTACTCGGTGGCGGGCGAGTTCGTCTACGACCATCCGTTCCAGTGGGGCTCCAAGCGCACCGGGCCCGACCTGGCGCGCGTCGGTGCACGCTACAGCGACGAATGGCATCGCATCCACCTGAACAATCCGCGCGACGTGGTGCCAGAATCCAACATGCCAGGCTATCCATGGCTGGCCAGGACCAAGCTCGATCCGAAGAGCATCGCGCCCAAGATGCGCGCGCTGCATCGCCTCGGCGTGCCGTACTCGGACGAAGAGATCAACGCCGCATCGGCCGAACTGGTCGACAAGACCGAGGAAGACGCACTGATCGCGTACTTGCAAGGCCTCGGCACGCAAATCAAGACAAGAAACTAGGGGAAACAAATGGCTATCGACAATTTCACGATCCAGGCCAGCAGCGTGATGACGGTCATCAGTCTGACCACGTTCATCGGCATCCTGTGGTGGTCGTTCAGCAAGCGCCGTGACGACGATTTCGCGGAGGCAGAGCGCATCCCGTTTGCCGACGACTTCATGGACGCGCCCTCGGCAGAAGCCTCGGAGAGCCGCCATGTCTGATTTCACGAGCGGGTTCTGGAACATCTACATTACTGGCCTCACCATCATCAGCATCATCGGCTGCGGCGTGCTGCTGTGGTCGCAGTCGAAGGTCAAGGTCGAGAAGAAGCCCGACCAGGATCCCGCGACCGTCGGCACCACCGGCCATGTCTGGGACGGCGACCTGACCGAGCTCAATACACCCATGCCGCGCTGGTGGATGTGGCTGTTCTACCTCACCATCGTGTTTGCACTGGTCTACCTGTACCTGTATCCGGGGCTGGGTACGTACGCCGGCAAGCTCGGGTGGAAGTCCAGCGAGGCCTACCAGGGCGAGTTGAAAAAGGCCGACGCCGACTACGGTCCGCTGTTCAACAAATACCTGCAGCAAGACATCAAGACGGTCGCCGCGGATCCGCAAGCGCATGTGATGGGCGAACGCCTGTTCCTGACCTACTGCGCGCAATGCCATGGTTCGGACGCGCGCGGCAGCAAGGGCTTTCCTAACCTGACCGACAAGGACTGGCTGTACGGTGGCGATCCGGAGGTGATCAAGACCACCATCCTGCACGGCCGCAACGGCCAGATGCCGTCGATGGCGGCGGCGCTGGGTTCGGACAAGGACGTCGAGAACGTTGCGCACTATGTCCTGAGCCTGTCGGATTCGACGCATGATCCGATCAAGGCGGTGTTCGGCAAGTCCAAGTTCGCGGTCTGCGCCGGCTGCCACGGCGCCGGCGGCACCGGCAACCAGGCGCTGGGTGCGCCCAACCTGAGCGACAAGATCTGGCTGTATGGCGGCGGCGTCGAAACCGTCATGGAAACCATCCGCAAGGGCCGCAACAACACCATGCCGGCATTCGAGAGTTTCCTCGGCGAAGCCAAGGTACACGTGCTGGCCTCCTACGTCTGGAGCCTGTCGAACGCGCCGTCCAACGCTGACCAGAAGTAGGGACGCACGACCATGGACAAGCCGCCGCCGGACATTGCCGTCGTCAAGATGTACGCCGCCCGCGAGGACATCTATCCGCGCGAGATCAAGGGGCGATACGCCAGCCTGCGCTGGGTCTGCCTGTGGCTGACCCAGCTGGTGTTCTACGGCGTCCCGTGGCTGCAGTGGAACGGCCGCCAGGCGGTGCTGTTCGATCTTGGCGCGCGCAAGTTCTACATCTTCGGCATCGTGCTGTGGCCGCAGGATTTCATCTACCTGGCGGCGTTGCTGATCATCTGCGCCTACGCGCTGTTCCTGTTTACGGCAGTGGCGGGGCGCGTGTGGTGCGGCTTCTCCTGCCCGCAGACGGTCTACACGGAAATGTTCCTGTGGATAGAGCGGCGCATCGAAGGCACGCGCAGCGCGCGCATGCGGCTGGACCGCCAGCCGTGGGGGGCGGAGAAGTTGTTCCGGAAGGGCTCCAAACACGCAGTGTGGATTGCGTTGTCCTTGTGGACCGGCTTCAGTTTCGTCGGCTATTTCACACCTGTCCACTACCTGATGCACCTTGTCACCTCGCTGTCGCTGGGGCCGTGGGAGACGTTCTGGATTCTGTTCTACAGCTTCGCCACCTATGGCAACGCCGGCTGGATGCGCGAGCAGGTGTGCAAGTACATGTGTCCGTATGCCCGCTTCCAGAGCGCGATGATCGACAAGGACACGCTGATCATCACGTATGACCGCGAGCGCGGCGAACCGCGCGGCGCAAAAACCAAAGCAGCGCAGAAGACCGGCGATTGCATCGACTGCTCGATGTGCGTGCAGGTTTGCCCGACCGGCATCGACATCCGCAACGGCCTGCAATATGAGTGCATTGGCTGCGCCGCCTGCATCGACGCCTGCAACGGCGTCATGGCCAAGGTCGACTTGCCACCCGGGCTGATCCGCTATTCGACCGAGCGCGCGCTGACCTTGCATTTGTCGCTGCAGGAAATGCGCCGGCGCGTTTTGCGGCCGCGCGTGCTCGCTTACACGGCGCTGCTGGTGTTGATCGTGGCCGGATTCTGCACTGCGCTGGCGCTGCGCACGCCGCTCAAGCTCGACATCATCCGCGATCGCGGCATGATGGCGCGCGAAGTCGAAGACGGCATGATCGAGAACGTCTACCGGTTGCAGATCATGAATACCGGCGAGACGCCGCATCGGTTCCGCATCAGCGTGTCCGGCATTGCCGGCATCACCCTGGCAACGCCGGCCGAGATCGACATTGACGGCGCCGCCACACGGGCCGTCCCGGTGCGGGTGCGGGTGCCGCACGGCGCGGGTGAGCACGGCACCAACAAAGTGGCGTTCGAACTGAACGCCGTCGACGATCCGCTGTTGCAGGTGCAGGAAAAAGCAGTCTTCTACGTGCCGCGCTGACAATGAAAAGGAACATCATGCAAGCTACTCCGACAATGCGCCCCTGGTACACGCACCGCTGGCCCTGGCTGCTGATGCTGGGTCCGGCGCTGGTGATCGTGGCCGGCTCCTTCACGATCTGGCTGGCGGTGACGCGCGAGGATGCCATGGTGGTGGGCGACTACTACAAGGAAGGCCGCGCCATCAACCAGGACTTGCGTCGCGACCGTGTGGCGACCTCGCTGGGCGTGGCGCTGCATCTCGCTTATGACGCCGCCTCGGGAAAACTGATCGGCAACGTAAAGACCCATGCCGGACCGCTGCAAGGCAAGCTGCAATTGCACCTGGCGCATCCGACCCGGCCCGAAAAGGACCTGCGCCTGCCCATCGAGACTAACGAGCGCGGCGACTTCAGCGTCGCTTTGCCGATGCTGGAACTGGCGCGCTGGCAGGTGTTGCTGGAGAACGATGCGCGCGAGTGGCGCGTGGCGGGTGTCTGGCACTGGCCGCAGCAGCGCATGCTGGACCTGATCGCGGACCAGCCGGCGGCCGGCTGAAAACGGAATTCACGAAGGAGATTGCCATGCAACGCATCGTGCCGAATATCCTGTGGGCCTCGTTCCTGGCGGCGATCGCAGCGGAGGGGTGTTTCTTTGCCTGGTTCGATCCGAATGAATTGCTGAATCTTGCCGACCAGCGCGAGCGGCTGGCGGCTTATACGGTGGGATTCTTTTTCCTGTGGCTGTTTTGCGCGCTGTCCGCCGGGCTGGCATTCCTGCTCAACCTGCCGGGCCAGCGCGAGTATCTGGTCAGGCCATCGGACAAGTCTCGGTCCCGGCGGCAAGAGCCTTGATGCGGACCGGGTCGAGCAGCTGGATCTCGCGCTTGTCGACGCCGAGCCAGCCGAGCTTGCGGAACTTGGAGACGAGCCGGCTGATGCTTTCGATGGTCAGGCCGAGATAGTTGCCGATGTCTTCGCGCGACATGCGCAGCTGGAAACTGGTGGAAGAATAACCGCGCGCCGCATAGCGCGACGACAGGTTGATCAGGAAAGCGGCGAAGCGCTGTTCCGCGCGCATGTTGCCGAGCAGGAGCATGGCGTTCTGCTCGCGGGTGATTTCCTGGCTCATGATGCGGTGGAAATGGCGCAGCAGCATCGGGATCACGCCAAACAATTCCTCCAGTCGCTGGAACGGAATCTCGCACACTTCGCTGTCTTCCAGCGCGGCGACGTCGCAATGATGCTTGTCGGTGCTGATGGCGTCCATGCCCATGAGTTCGCCGGCCATCTGGAAGCCGGTGATCTGCTGTTCGCCGCCGGCATTAAGCTGGTAGGTCTTGAAATGGCCGAGCCGAATCGCATACAGATTCTTGAACGGGTCGTCCATGCGATACAGGCTCTCGCCGCGCGCCACCCGGCGGCGACGGCCGATGATCTGGTCCAGCCGGTTCATGTCGGAGTCGTCCAGTCCCATTGGCAGGCACAGCTGGTGCATGCTGCAATTGACGCAACTGGTCTTCATCGCGTGGAGGGGCGACGGCAAGGGCCGCTGGATCTGTTGAAGCTCGCTCATGGCAGTGGACGTGTGGACGCCTGTCGTTGTTTTGCCAAATATAGCGCAGGGCGAAGCCCGGGAGACAGCGTACGGCGGGGTTTCTGGACACTCCTTGATCTGGATCAAGCAGCGCGTGGTTAATCGGTCGGGCCCGGATGGCACGATGATCATGTTGCTTGCATCAATCCAATAATTCAATAATAATTGAATTATTGAATTGATCGAGATCGCCATGGACAACAAAACCGCCATCACCGCGCTGGCCGCGCTCGCCCAGGAGTCGCGCCTGGCCGCGTTCCGCCTGTTGGTCCAGGTGGGACCGCAAGGCCTGGCCGCCAGCAAGATCGCCGAGCAGCTGGAGGTGGCGCCGTCGGCGCTGTCCTTCCACATGAAAGAACTGTCGCATGCCGGCCTGGTCACTGCACGCAGCGAAGGGCGCTTCGTCATCTATTCGGCGAATTTCGACCGGATGAACGGCCTGCTTGGCTTCCTCACCGAGAACTGCTGCGGCGGCAATGTGTGTTCGCCGGTGCAGGAATGCCGTCCCGGTGCGGAAGAGAAATAGGGCGGAACAGTCATGAACATCCAATCTGAACTTGCCGCCCCTGAGAAGGCGGCGGTCATCCCGCTGAGCCTGTTCGAACGTTATCTGACGCTCTGGGTGGCGCTGTGCATCGTCATCGGCGTCGTGCTGGGGCAGGCCTTCCCGTCGACCTTCCGGATCATCGGCGGCATGGAAGTGGCCCGCGTGAACTTGCCGGTTGGCGTGTTGATCTGGGTGATGATCATCCCGATGCTGCTCAAGGTCGACTTCAGCGCCTGGCGCCAGATCGCCGGACACGGCCGCGGCATTGCCGTGACGCTGTTCGTCAACTGGGCTGTCAAGCCGTTCTCGATGGCCTTGCTCGGATGGCTGTTCATCCGGCACTGGTTCGCGCCGTATCTGCCCGACACGCAGCTGGATTCCTACATCGCCGGGCTGGTATTGCTGGCGGCGGCGCCGTGTACGGCGATGGTGTTCGTCTGGAGTCGCCTGACTGGCGGCGATCCTTATTTCACCTTGTCGCAGGTGGCGATGAACGATCTGATCATGGTGTTCGCCTTTGCCCCCCTGGTCGGCCTGCTGCTGGGCGTGTCGAGCATTACCGTGCCGTGGGCCACGCTGCTGACCTCGGTCGGACTCTACATCGTCGCGCCCGTCATCATCGCGCAAGTCTGGCGCCGGTCGCTGCTGCGTGGCGGGCAAGCGCGGCTGGATAGCGCGACTGCACGCATACAGCCGTGGTCGGTTGCGGCGTTGCTGGCGATGCTGCTGTTGCTGTTTGCCTTCCAGGGCGACGCCGTGATCAGGCAGCCGCTGGTGATCGCCTTGCTGGCGGTACCTATCCTGATCCAGGTCCTGTTCAATTCCGCTCTGGCGTATTGGCTCAACCGCGCGGTGGGCGAAAAACATGCGGTGGCATGTCCTTCGGCGCTGATCGGCGCTTCCAACTTCTTCGAGCTGGCCGTTGCCACCGCGATCAGCCTGTTCGGCTTCGAATCCGGCGCGGCGCTGGCGACGGTCGTCGGCGTGCTGATCGAGGTGCCGCTGATGCTGCTGGTGGTCGGCGTCGTGAACTGCACGCGGGGCTGGTACGAGGACGGCCCCGGAGCATCTTCGCTTAAACACCATTCAACCCGGGAGCCATTATGACCATACGCATTTATCACAACCCCGCCTGCGGCACCTCGCGCAATACGTTGGCGCTGATACGCAATTCAGGAGAGGAGCCCGAGGTCATCGAGTACCTCCTGCATCCGCCATCGCGCGAAACCCTGCTCGCCCTGATCGGTGACGCGGGCCTCACCGTGCGTGACGCGATCCGCCAGAAGGGGACGCCTTATGCCGAACTCGGCCTCGACAATCCGCAGCTGAGCGACGACCTGCTGCTTGACGCGATGCTGGCGCAGCCGGTGCTGATCAACCGGCCCTTCGTGGTTACGCCAAAAGGCGTGCGTCTGTGCCGCCCCTCGGAGCTGGTGCTGGACATTCTCCCCAATCCGCAGCAAGGTCAGTTCACCAAGGAAGATGGTGAAGTCGTCATCGATGCGG
The DNA here is from genome assembly GCF_044767365.1 of Herbaspirillum sp. NPDC101396. Taxonomy (NCBI): domain Bacteria; kingdom Pseudomonadati; phylum Pseudomonadota; class Betaproteobacteria; order Burkholderiales; family Oxalobacteraceae; genus Herbaspirillum; species Herbaspirillum sp. NPDC101396. The sequence continues at coordinate 532,276 of NZ_JBIWNT010000001.1, forward strand.
AGGGACGCCGTGTCGCTTCCTGATCTGCCCAACATCGACGCCGCACTGTTCCATACGCCGCAGGCGAGCGACTTCGCTGCAGTCGGTCGCGCCACGCATGCGCCGCGCTTTCTGCTGCTGTACGGATCGCTGCGCGAGCGTTCCTACAGTCGCTTGCTGACGTTGGAAGCGGCGCGTTTGCTGCAAGCCATGGGTGGTGAAACGAAGATTTTCGATCCACATGGTTTGCCATTGCCCGACAGCGAGCCGGAGACCCATCCCAAGGTGCAGGAGTTGCGCGAGCTGGCGCAATGGGCCGAAGGTATGGTGTGGTGCTCGCCCGAACGGCACGGCGCCATGACCGGCGTCATGAAGGCGCAGATCGACTGGATCCCGTTGTCGTCCGGCGCCATCCGGCCGACGCAGGGCAAGACGCTGGCAGTGATGGAAGTCTCCGGCGGATCGCAGTCGTTCAACGCCGTCAACCAGATGCGCATCCTGGGACGCTGGATGCGCATGCTGACCATCCCGAATCAGTCGTCGGTGGCCAAGGCATTCCAGCAATTCGACGAGTCCGGCCGCATGCATCCTTCCGCGTACTACGACCGCGTGGTGGATGTGATGGAAGAGTTGATGAAATTTACTTTGCTGACACGCGACGTCTCGCCAACGCTCGCAAATCGTTACAGCGAGCGGAGGGAGAGTGCGGAGATGTTGAGCAAGCGGGTCAATCAGGGCACCATCTGAAATTGCGAGCATAAAGTTCCAGCAGCATCGACCGTAAAGCAGCTAGCGGATGTCCTGATCCCGGATGTCCATTTACCACTTCTTTGCTGTTACTTGTTGCCATGACAAACTTATCCGCAGTGAGCACCTCGGTGCCGGTCACGCCGGTGACGACGACACGCAACGCCTCGGCTCAGAGCGCGGCGTCGAACCAGAGTCTCGCGCAATCCTATACGTCCGTTACGCTGGGCGGCAGCAATGCGGCCGCGAGCGCGCAACTGTATTCCATGTCCGGCACAGCGCCTTCGACGGACAAGACGCCTTCGTGGCTGAACAAATCCAACGACGCCGTCAGCACCATGATGGCGGGGAATTTTTCTTCGTCATCGCTGGGCGCCCGGTTCAAGGGACTCGGCGCGGCGCTGCTCAATCGCTTCGATAGCGACGCAGGCAATTTCTCGCAATCGGTGGTGGCGCTGCCGGCCGGCACGCCGAAGGGATCGGCGTTGGAAACGACGTTGCGGGCACAGACCGATGCCCAGAGCGACAACAAGATTTCACTGACCATCGTGACGGCTTCCGGCGCGCAGGTCGACCTGACGTTGTCCAATCAGGAAGACGGTCTGTCGGTGCAGGTGCAGGTCAGCAAGGGCAAGCTGACCGACGCCGAACGCGGCGCGCTGCAAAAGCTGTCGGACGGATTCCAGACCGCCATCGACGGCATTGCCGCCAGTCCGCCGAGCCTGAAGCTGGATGGCCTGACCCAGTTCGACACCAGCCTGTTGGCGTCGGTAGACCTGCATGCGAGCGTGCAGGTCGGCGGGCAGTCGCAGACCATCGACTTCCATGCCGACAGCAAGCAGCGCACCGTGAGCGCGGCCGGACCTGCGGGTACGCTCAAAGTCAGCGTCGACCTCAGCAACCTGGCTATTGTCGGCACGGCCAAGCAACAGGGCGAGGCCATCAAACGTTATCTGAAGCAATTCGACGACGCACAGAGCCGCGGTCATGGCGACGCCTCGCTGGTGGCCATGTTCAAGGATGCTTTCAAGGAAATGAACAGCAACGTCACCAACGCAGCGCAACAGGCGCGCGCGCAGTCGCCGGCGGCGATCTGGCTCAACAAGGCCGATCAGAGCATGACCACCGGGCTGGCGGATTTCAGCGCCTCGATGACGCAGGAAGTGACGTCGCCGAACCCGGCGCGTCAGAATGAAAACGACACCTTCTCGTACCAGACTTCACAGAGCAGCAATGTCAGCGGCAATGGTCAACTCAACCGCGCCATCACGCAGCAGCAGGAGTCGCATCTGAGCGCGAGCTACCACGAGTCGCTGTTGGCGGACGTGCCGCTCAGGCTGACCACCGACAAGAATTCGCAGAACTACACGTATCACCAGATCAAGGACGACGCCAGCAGCAAGGCCACCATCGCCTACGACAAGGGCGTGCTGGTCAAGGCCTCGCTGCAGCAGTCGGCCAGCCAGTCGACGCGCGTGCAGAAGTACATCATGGGTGAGATGATCAGCGATCAGACCACACCGCAGAATGCCACGCTGTCGCGTGACTTCCTCGACCTGCTCAAGCCGCTGCAAAAGAAAGAGGGCGCCACCAGCGCAGCCGATATTTCCAAACTCGATCAGGCGCTGGCGACCATCAATAATCTGGTCTATCTGCAACCCGATCCGCTGACACTGCGCAGCGAGCGCTAGTTCGCGTCCGCTGCGGCGGCGATAGTTTGCAGGAAGGCGACGGCGGCCTGTTCCAGTTGGGCGATGCCGGGTTGCTCGATGGGGAAGTGGCCGCAATTGTGGAGCAGGACCAGCTCCTTGCGTCCCTTGATGCGATCGAAGAACGGCCGGCTCGAGGCGATGGTGGTCCATTGATCGGCGGCAGGATGCGCGAGCAGCACGGGACAGGCGTCGAAGTCATCGGGTTCGACGTCCGGTTTCACCGTAAATATCGACGCCATGAATCCGACCGGCACGCGCGCGCCGCCGCCGCAAGGATCGGCCGCCACCAGTCGGGCCAGCGTCCGGTCGTTGGACATGGCGTGCATCTTCGTGAACCATTTGACCGGTAACCGGAGTCTCCCGCCGAGTGCGGCGAATACCGGCATCAGCGGCATCAATCCATGGCGGACCAGCGCATTGCGCGCGAACTGTTCTTTCGTCAATTCCAGACGCGGATCGGCCAGCGTCGTGGCGATGACGCCGGCAATCGCGCCGCGCGGCATTTTCGCTGCACACAAATAAGCCAGATATCCGCCCAGGCTGCCGCCGAACAATACGATGCGACGGCTGCTGCGTTGACGTTCGGTAGCTGCAATGTCGGCCAGCAAATCAACCCAAGCGTCGTAGCGAATCAATTTGGACGGCGCATCGCTGAGTCCGTAGCCGGGCAGGTCGGGTGCAATCACTTCATAACCTGCCTTGTGCAGCAACAGCGCCAGCGGCGCGAACAGGCGACCGTAGCCGCCGCCGCCATGCGCCAGGATCACGGTCAGCGGCGCGTCGTCGCGGCGATAGCGATCCAGGTGGATATCGGCGCCGCGCCAATGCAGCCATTCCTCGTCAGGCGCATTGGCGGCGTCGACGCGGGCGTGCGGCGGAAAGAAGCGCTGATACTGCTGCCAGTAAGTGATCGCGCGATAAGTCTTTTTCTGCATGCGCGTGCCGGTGTCAGTCAGCGCGAAGCAGCCAGCGCGTCGCGCACCGCCGCCAGCCACAGGGCCACGGCATGGGCGCCCGGATCGGCGAAACCCAAGGCACGGTCGCCCAGGTAGCTGGAGCGGCCACGTTTGGGCGTCATCGAGGCGGTCTTTGCGGCGCCGTCAACTGCGGCGTCCACGGCCGCACTGATTGCCGCGTCTTCATTTTTGCCGCTGTCGAGCGCAGCTTGCAGCGCCTGTGCGGCAGGGTGCAGTGCATCGATCATGGTGCGGTCGCCGGGATGTGCGCCGCCCAGCTCCGAAACGCCTTCGACTGCCGCGCTGAAGGCGGCACTCCAGGCGCGCACGTCATTTGTTTTTACATTGTCGAGCGTCGCCGCAGCGCGCATCAGCAGGATGGCGTAAAGCGGGCCGGAGGTGCCGCCGACCACGCGGCGGATGGTCGCCGACATGGCGCGCAGCACCGCGGCCGGATCAGTTTCTGCGGGCCATTCGTCGATTTCGTCACGGATGCCTTGCGCCGCGCGCGTCATGCTGATGCCGAGGTCGCCGTCGCCGACGCGCTGGTCCATGTCGGTCAGTACGGCTTCGGCGCCGGTCAGGCAAGCGCAGACGGCTTCAATGACCCGACGCAAGCGCGCATCGGCGGCCATGCGGTCGCTGCGTTTGGCATGGGGTGCCGCCGGAGCCGGTTTTACCGGCGTTTTTGCCAGATGGCCGCCCAGCGTCGGCCAGGCGCTGGTGAGCGCGGGTGCGTCGAGCAGGCTGAGGAGCTGGTCGTGCACGCGCACGACGGTCAGCGATATGCCGGCCATGTCGAGCGCACTGAGGAAGGTGCCGGCCCAGGCGCGCTCGACTTCGACGCCGCGTGTACGAAGGTCGCGCAGGGCGGCGTCGGCGACGATGTCCAGCTCACTGGCGGGCGTGCCGCCGAGGTTGTTGACCAGCAGCGCAACACGGTCGCCGCGCTGGAGCTTGAGGTCGCCGGCGATCTGTTGCAGCAGGCGCGCTACGATGGCGTCGGCCGGCACCAGCGCGCCGCGTTCGATGCCGGGTTCGCCGTGGATGCCCAAGCCCCATTCGATTTCATTGTCGGCCAGCGTGAAGCCGGGCTTGCCGGCGGCGGGCACGGTACACGGCGTCAGCGCCACGCCCATGGTGGCGAGCGCGGCGATGGTGTCGCGCGCGACCTGGGCTACTTCAACCAGCGATGCGCCTTGGGCGGCAGCGGCGCCGGCGATCTTGTGGACCAGCACCGTGCCGGCCAGGCCACGTCGTCCGGCATGTTGGCCGTGGGCGGAGAGGGCGACGTCGTCGGCCACGATCACCATCTCGACCGGGATGCCTTCGGCGCGAGCGATCTCGGCGGCAAGGCCGAAGTTGAGGCGGTCGCCGGTGTAATTCTTGACGATCAGCAGCACGCCCGCCGGACCGGCCACCGCGCGGATGGCGTCGAGCACGGCATCGGTCGAGGGTGAGGTGAAGACTTCGCCGGCGACAGCCGCGCTCAGCATGCCGGCGCCGACATAGCCGCCATGTGCCGGTTCATGACCGGCGCCGCCGCCCGAGATCAGCGCGACTTCGCCGCGCGACGCCGCCTGCGCCGCATCGGCGCGCACCACGATGGTCTTGCCTTGCAGCAGCGCCAGATGCGGATTGAGCGCGACCAGGCCGTTGAGCATGTCGGGCACTACTTGCGAAACGTCGTTGATGAGCTTTTTCATGGGTCTCCAGTCGGTGAAAGTGGGGCGGCTGTTCTTGTTTTTGCTCGCCTTGGGGATGCAGGGATTCTATGCGATTCGGGACAATCGTTTCAGGAGGCCTCGGCGACAACCTGTTTTGCCTGGCGCCGATAGCGTCCGGGGCTGACGCCGGTGCGGCGCTTGAAGGCCTTGTTGAAGGCGGCCTCGGATTCGTAGCCGACGACTGTGGCGATCGCCGCCAGCGCTTGCTCCGAGTGGCGCAGCATGCCTTGCGCGCGGAACATGCGCCAGTGCGCGAGGTAGTCCAGCGGCGGCCGGCCGACCTTGTCGCGGAAGCGCTGGGCGAACGCCGAACGCGACATCCCTGCGGCTACCGCCATCGACTCGACCGTCCAGCCGGCGGCAAGGTCGCGATGCACCAGCCGCAGCGTGGCGCCGATCTTGTGGTCCGCCAGTGCTGCCAGCCAGCCGGTGGCGCCGTCCGTCGCCAGGGATTGGACATGAGCGCGCACCGCCTGCGCGAACAGGATGTCGGCGAGGCGGCTGACGATCAGCCCGGAACCGAGGCCCGGTTGGCTGGTTTCCAGCGCCAGCAACTGCAGCGAAGACTGCAGCACGCGCGTGCGTGCGTCGTCCATGCGGACATGCAACAGCGGCGGCAATAGTTCGAACAGCGGGCGTGCGCCGTGCGGATCGACGTGGAACCAGCCGCTGAGTACGGTTGCCCGGTCTTTTTCATTCCTGCCCCCTTCGTCTTTATCGCCGATCACGACCACGCCGTCCACGCTGTTGCGCACGGCATCGACGCAATTGATGGTGGGCGAACTGAGCTCGTCCTGCAGCGTATAGGCGGCGCCCTGCGGGATGAAGAAGCAATCGCCCTCGGCCAGTTGCACCGGCTCTGCGCCGTCCATGCTCAGCCAGGCGCGGCCACGCAGCATCAGGCCGAAGCGGGTGGTGCCGTCGATACGGCGCGTATGCAGGCCCCACGGGGCGGTTGCTTCGAGCCGGGCGTGCAGGGCTTGTTCGACGCGCATGGCGGCGAAGACTTCATCGAGCGGATCCATGGCGGACAATGATTTGGACGAACGGACAATAAATATACCCGGTCAGGCATGGTTCGTCTTGTTCCTGCCATTTAGGATGGCGCATCGATCAAGGGTCCGGAAATTCTCCGGTCTCGTCGGCACCTTTTTCAGGACGTCAAGATGACCCTTCAGGCACAAGAACTGGCGGACCGTTATGCGGCCGCATGGAATCAACCGGACGCCACGATCCGCGCCGCCGAAATCCGCGCCTTGTGGACGGAGAACGGCGAACACTATGTCAAGGAGCGCGAAGTCCGCGGCTACGAACAACTGTACGTGCGCGTGGCCGGCTCGTACGAAAAGAACGTGCTCGGTAACGGCTTCCGCTTTCGCGCTGCGCGCGATGCCCGGAAGCTGCGCGACGTGGTGACGTTTCATTGGGAAATGATCCGGCCGCAGACCGGCGAGGTGCTGGCGACGGGACTGGAAGTCTTGCGGCTTGATGCCGACGGAAAAATTCTGGTCGATTACCAGTTCATTGTGGGGTGACCGGAAACGCTCACCCCAGCCGCTCCAGCACGAAGTCGACGAAACTGCGCACCTTGGCGCTGGGACGGTTTTCCGGCCGGCGCACGATGTGCAGTGCCCGGGTCGGCAGTCGCCAGTCGGGCAGCAAGGCTGTCAATCGGCCGGCGGCGATGTGTTCTTCCAGCAGGGTATCGGTCTGAACGAGTACGCCCATGCCGGCCAGCGCCGCCGCCAGCAACGCCTGCCCGTTGTTGCTGGCGAAGCTGCCTTGCACCGGCACGTGGACAGTCTCGGCGTCGCGGCTGAAGCGCCATGTATGGCCGGGTTCCAGCGCGCCGAAGATCAGGCAGTCGCGGCGAGCGAGATCGTCCGGATGTCCCGGCGTACCGCGGCGCGCCAGGTAGGCCGGGCTGGCCGCGATCAGCATGCGCGCCGGTCGCAGCGGCCGCGCGATCAGGCCATCATCGGATAGTGGGCCGGAGCGCACCGCGACGTCGACGGCTTCTTCCGCGAGGTCAACCACGCGGTTGTTGAGCGCCAGATCGATGTGAACCTGCGGATGGATGGCGGCATATTCGCCGATCACCGGCATCAGTCGCTGCAAACCATAGGAAACCGGGGCGCTCACGCGCAGCACCCCCTGCGGCACGGCGCGCAAGGTCTCCGCCACGCGGTCGGCATTGTCCACGCTGGCCAGCACATCGCGGCATAACTCCAGGTAGCGCGCGCCGATTTCGGTCAGGGCCTGTTTGCGGGTGGTGCGCTCCAGCAAGCTCGCCCCCAGTTGCTGCTCAAGCGTTCGTACGTGTTTGCCCACCATGACCGCCGAAATATCGAGTAGTTGCGCCGCGGCGGCAAAGCTCTCTGCCGTCGCCGCCGCCACGAATACTTCCATGCTGCGTAGTTTATCGCTCATTTTTATCGCCCATTTTGTGCTCTTCTCCGCAGTATTCCGAACTAAAAGTTCTGAATGATCGAATAATTATGCCATTTATCGGTTCACGGCTTCTATTGATAATGGCCCCAAGACGATCTCGCCGCCATCCGGCAGGCGGGAAGTACGTCGGTTTTTCGACAGGAGAGCAAGCATGGCTGCCTATGCAATCGGCGCGCTGACAGTGCGCAATACGGACTGGCAAAAGGAATATGGTGAAAAGATGGCGCTGCTGATCAGGAAGTACGACGGCAAGGTTATCGCCAAATCGGCGCCGCAGGTGCTGGAAGCGGTGAATCCCACGCCCGATGCGGTGGTGGTGATCGAGTTTGCCTCGGCTGAGCAGGTGCAAGCTTGGTACGACGATCCGGATCATGCGCCGCTGAAGCAGCTGCGTCGCAGCGGCAGCGACATCGATTTGTTGCTGGTCAAAGGCCTGTAACACAGGCGACGCCCATAAAAAAACCGAAGCCGAAGCTTCGGTTTTTCATTTCAGCATGTCAGCGTTGCAGACCAGGATCAGGTCGGCGCCGCAAACCGCACTGCCTGGCGCGCCAGCAGACGCCATTGGCCGCCGGTCTTTTTCCAGACCATCAGGATCTTCAGCGACACGTTGCCCGGCTTGCCTGAGTCGTTGGTCGCTGCCGTCAGCGTGTGGCGGACCACGGCGACGTTTTCCTGGACGTTGACGGTTTGCGCCGTCAGGTCAATCTTGACGAAGGTCGATTCGCCGCTGACCAGTTGGCCGATGAATTCAGCCTTGGTCTGCACCACGCCGTTCGAGTGGCCGTAGCTCAGTTGCTCTTCGGTCAGCGCATCCAGTGCGCCGCGGTCGATCTGCGACGTCATTGCCACGCGCAGCTTTTCAACCGCTGTCGCCACTGCCTGTTCGTCGGCGCTTGGGGCAGCCGCTGCGCCTTGGGCGATCACCATTGAGCACACCATGGCGCTGGCCAGATACATCCATTTCCTGAACATCTTGTCTCCTTGAGTAGTTGTGGTTGGGTAAGACTGATCATGGCTTGTTGTTCTGTCATTGCGGACCCAGCTTGGCGATCAGCGCGCCGAGTGCTTCGCATTCCGCGGCGTTGAGGTCGGTCAGCGGTGCGCGCACCGGACCGGCATCGTGGCCGACCAGGCGGGCGCCGGCCTTGACGATGCTGACCGCATAGCCTTGCATGCGGTTGCGGATCTCCAGGTAGGGCATGAAGAATTCGCGCAGGAGGTGATGCTGGGTGGCGAGGTCGTCTGCGGCGACGGCGTGGTAGAACTCCATCGCGGTTTTCGGGATGAAGTTGAACACCGCCGACGAATACACCGGCGTGCCCAGCGCCTTGTAGGCCGCAGCATAGACTTCGGCCGTCGGCAGGCCGCCGAGGTAGGCAAAGCGGTCGCCCATCTTCATGTAGATCGAGGACATCAGTTCGATGTCGCCGATGCCGTCCTTGAAGCCGACCAGGTTCGGGCAACGCTCGGCCAGGCGCGCCAGCGTGGCGGGCGTCAGGCGGCATTGGCCGCGGTTGTAGACGATGACGCCGAACTTGACGCTCTTGCACACTGCTTCCACGTGTGCAGCCAGGCCATCCTGGCCGGCTTCGGTGAGGTAGTGGGGCAGCAGCAGGACGCCGTGGGCGCCGGCTTTTTCCGCGGCCTGGGCGCATTCGATGGCGTAGCGGGTCGGGCCGCCGGCGCCGGCGATGATCGGCACCTTGCCGCGGCAGGTGTCCACCGCGGTCTTGATGATGGTCGGGTATTCGTGACCGGTCAGCGAGAAGAACTCACCGGTGCCGCCGGCGGCGAACAGTGCGCTGGCACCGTAGGGAGCCAGCCATTCCAGCCGTTCGGCGTAGCCGCGCGCATTGAAGTCGCCGTTGGCGTCAAAGTCGGTCAGGGGAAACGAAAGCAGGCCGGAGCCCATGATGGTTTTAAGTTCTTGTGGCGTCATGATGGCGTGAAGTTGGCTGAAGAAGTGTCTCGGGAAGGCGTTGTTATTGATGCGTTACTATTATTTGTTATCAGTCATCATACAATGTGAATTCTGAATTTGCCAATGGCTACTTGCAACTATTTTTGAGAACAGTGGGCAGGAGCGGAGGAGGAACGGAAGGCGTTGTGCATCGCGGTGAAGCGGTCCGAGATTACGGATTCATTCATTCTATTTCACTTTATATATCTTCCTCAATGCATTGTATTTAAACGACTATTATTATTTAAAATAGTTAATGTAATTTCTGAAGAGTGCGATTTTTTTGATGCTGTTCTTGGTTATCTTCTGCTGCATTGCGAAACGAATTATTTTTTGAATTTTCAACGACTTCGTTTGACAAGGAAACGAGGCGAAGTCGATAATCCTTGCTTTCGTTATAAGACAACGTATCACGCGGCGCAACATTTCCACCCGTTGGAGCAGCGCGCCGCCACAGACTGATCAATTGGAATACAACCATGGCCGACCAAGCATCACGGGCAGCAGAAGACAAGAATCAACCCAAACTGGGCCGCCTGTTGCTGACCGGCGCTGCCGGCGGCCTCGGCAAGGTACTGCGCCCGCGATTGGCGGCGTTTGCCGACGTGCTGCGGGTATCCGACCTGGGCGCCGCCCTGGGCAACGATGCCGCGCCGCATGAAGAAGTGGTGGCCTGCAACCTGGCCGACCGTGCGGCCATGGATGCCCTGATCGCCGGCTGCGACGCCATCGTCCATCTGGGCGGCGTGTCGGTCGAGCGGCCGTTTGAAGAAATCCTGGAAGCCAATATCAAGGGCGTGTTCCACGTCTATGAAGCGGCGCGCCGCCATGGTGTCAAGCGTGTAGTGTTCGCCAGTTCCAACCATGTCACCGGCTTCTATCGCCAGGATGAGCGCATCGATGTGCGCGACCTGCGCCGTCCGGATGGTTATTACGGCCTGTCGAAGTCCTATGGCGAAGACATGGCGCAATTCAATTACGACCGCTACGGCATCGAGACCGTCAGCATCCGCATCGGCTGGTCGTTCCCGGAACCCAAGGATCGCCGCTCGCTGGCCAGCTGGCTGAGCTACGACGACCTGACCGAACTGATGCGCTGCTGTCTGTTTACGCCGGATGTCGGCCACACCGTCGTATATGGGATGTCGGATAATCCATCGACCTGGTGGGATAACCGCTACGCCGCGCATCTCGGTTTCAAGGCGCGTGACACGTCCGACATCTTCCGCGCCAAGATCGAGGCGCAGCCGCTGCCGCCGGCCGATGATCCGGTGCGGGTCTATCAGGGCGGCATCTTCACGGTTACCGGTCCTTTCGAGCCGAAGTAACAGATATCGGGATTGCAGCAAGGTAACGCGAAAACGCAAAAAAAGTTATCGCGCCCGGTTCTACATTCTGGATTGTATGTTATCGTACATCTATGTTATCTTTGCTGCCGCCTGAAGTTCGGACGCCGCGAAATAGAGTGAATGCAGCCGTGAAAGCCATGGTGCAAACGGGCGCCTGAACAGGTTGCGACAAGAGATGACGGCAATAGCAATAACGAGCAACACAGGCTGGTAACAATACAGCCGCCTTGTCCGGCAACCCGGCGGAGACAGCGCAACGCGCCGGCGTTTGACAAGGTGAAGGGAGACGGTAGTAGTGACGGTGAGCGACAGTAAGCAAAAACAATAACGCACACACCGCAGGCAGCGACGCTATCGCAGAGGGTGCAGCACAGACCTCGCTGATGACGCCGCAAGCTCAGGGAAAAATCGATTAGTTTCGTTCCACGGTGGATCGCCTTGTTGTCGGTCGGCTCCTCGTGTCCTCCACTGTCATTACATCGCCGAACTAAACGCCACGTATAAAGGGCATCATCGGCATGGGTTTTTCACTTAATTTCGCTCCTCTGGCGCCATACTGGCCGGTCTTCCTGACCGGCGCGTGGCTGACGCTGAAGATGACGACGGTCGCCATTGTGGTCGGCGTCTCGATCGGTACGCTGATCGCCTTCCTCAAGCGCGGCAGCAATCCTTATATCGCCAAAGCCTGTTCCGCCTATATCGAGGCGGTCCGCAATACGCCTTTCCTGGTGCAGATTTTCTTGCTGTACTTCGGCCTGGCCAGCCTCGGCATCCACATGCCGACGTTTGCCGCTGCGGTGCTCGCGATGATCATCAACATCGCCGCCTATGCCGCTGAAATCATCCGCGCCGGCCTGGAATCGGTGCCAAAGGGCCAGATCGAAGCAGCCGAATGCCTCGGCCTGTCGCGCTGGCGCATCGCGTGGCACGTGATGCTGCAACCGTCGATCGAGCGCGTCTATCCGGCGCTGACCAGCCAGTTCCTGCTGATGATGCAAGCCTCCGCCATGGCTTCGCAGATCTCGGCCGAAGAACTGACCGCGATCGCCAACACCGTGCAATCCGACACTTTCCGCTCGCTGGAAACCTATATCGTCGTCGCCTTCATGTACCTGGCGCTGTCGATCCTGGTCAAGCTGCTGGCATGGGGCTTCGGCGAGTACCTGTTCAAGCGCCGCCGCATCATCCGCCGCGCCGCGCTGGAAGCCGCTCGCCGCCGTCCGCCTGCGATTCCGCCGTTCAAGCCGGGTGTCGCGACTGCAGCCGCTACAGCTACGAACACGACTAACACCACCAACGGGAGCGCATCATGATCGGCAGTTTCTCCTGGGGACATTTCTTCTATCTGGTGCAGTCGATCTGGTGGACGCTGGTGCTCTCCGGCCTGGCCTTCATCCTCGGCAGCATCGGCGGGTTCGGCGTGATGCTGGCGCGCATTTCGCCGCGCCGCTGGCTGTGGATGCCGACACTGGTGTACATCGAGTGCATTCAGGGCATTCCACTGCTGATCCTGCTGTTCATCGTGTATTTCGGCCTGTCGGTGTACGGTTTCGCCTTGCCGGCTTTGGTGGCCGCGGGTCTGGCGATGATGGTCTACACCAGCGCCTATCTGGGGGACATCTGGCGCGGTTGCGTCGAAGCCATGCCGCGTCCGCAATGGGAAGCCGCCGAATGCCTGTCGCTGACGCGCTGGCAGACGCTGCGCCTGGTGATCATTCCGCAGGCCTTCCGCCTGTCGCTGCCGCCGACCGTGGGTTTCCTGGTGCAGGTCATCAAGATGACTTCGCTGGCGTCCGTAATCGGCTTTATCGAACTGACCCGCGCCGGTCAGATCATCAACAACTCAATTTTTCAGCCTTTCCTGATTTTCAGTCTGGTAGGGGCGTTCTATTTTGTACTGTGCTACCCGCTCTCGCGCTGGAGTGAATCGATGGAGAACAAGCTCAATGTCAGCAATCGTTAAACTAGATCAGATTTACAAGAGCTTCGGCTCCAACCAGGTACTGAAGGGCGTTTCCTTCGAGGTGCAAAAGGGCGAGATGATCGCCATCATCGGCGCCAGCGGCTCCGGCAAGAGCACCGCGCTGCGCTGTATCGACCGCCTCGAGAAGATCGATTCCGGCACCATCGAAGTCTGCGGCATGCGCGTCGACGACCCGGCCATCGACCTGCACAAGCTGCGCCAGGAAGTCGGCATCGTGTTCCAGAGCTACAACCTGTTCCCGCACCTCACGGTGCAGGAAAACATCATGCTGGCCCTGCGCCACGTCAAGCAGCAGCCCAAGGCGCAAGCTTTGACCGTGTCCATGGCGGCGCTGGAGCAGGTCGGCCTGGGCAACAAGGCCGATGCCTATCCCGAGCAACTGTCGGGCGGCCAGCAACAGCGCGTGGCGATTGCCCGCTCGCTGGCGATGTCGCCCAAGGTCATGCTGTTCGACGAAGTCACCTCGGCGCTCGACCCGCAACTGACCGGCGAAGTGCTGCGCGTGATGGAAGACCTCGCCGCCGGCGGCATGACCATGCTACTGGTCACGCACGAAATGGCCTTCGCCAAGCGCGTGGCCGACCGCATCATCTACATGCATCAGGGCACCGTATGGGAAGTCGGCCCGGGCGAGATGCTGGACAACCCCAAGACACCGGAATTGCATGCCTTCCTGAACAACGGCCTGTAATTCCTACGTAGCTTTTCATTGCAACACAATCAAACCAAGGAGACCTGCATGAAACTGAATCACATCTTCGCCCGTACCTGCATCGCTGCACTGCTGACCGCGGGCCTGGCCCACGTCGCCATGGCCGATCAGCTCGACGACATCAAGAAGGCCGGCAAGGTGCGCGTGGCGATTGCCATGGGCACGCCGCTGTTCAGCTTCGCCGACGCCAACCTGCAACCAGCCGGTTCCGACGTCGAAACAGCCGAACAATTCGCCAAGGACCTGGGCGTCAAGCTGGAAATCGTGCCGGTTACCAACGCCGCGCGCATCCCGACATTGCAAGCCAACCGCGCCGACGTCGTCATCGCCGACTTGTCGATCACGCCTGAGCGCGCCAAGGTGGTTGACTTCTCCGTGCCTTACGCCGTCATCACCATCATCGTCGGCGGTCCGAAGAACATCCAGATCAAGGATTACAACGATCTCAACGGCAAGCGCATCGGTCTGACCCGCGCTACCGTCAACGACACGCTGACCACGGCGCAAGCCAAGGGCGCTGAAATCGTGCGCTATGAAGACGACGCCACGCTGATCACCTCGATGGTGACCGGCCAGGTCGAAATCTTCTCCAGCACCCCATCGAACCTGGGTGAAATGATCAAACGTGCACCAGGCAAGAACCTGGAACTGAAATTCGCGCAAAAGGACTTTGACCTGGGCATCGCCTTCAACCAGAACCAGCCGCGCCTGAAGGAATGGATCAATAACTGGGTCCTGACCAACATGCGCAGTGGCAAGCTGGACCAGATCTACGTGAAATTCCACGGCCGTCATCTGCCGGCTTCGGTTGCCAAGCAATAAGCAACAAGAAACAAGCAGTTGCAAACAAGTTATAAGCGATAAAAACAGCCGTACCTTATTGTTCCTGCTTTGGCAGGGACGAACTGAAAGCCGCTCCTCGGAGCGGCTTTTTTATTTGGATCGCGACACGTGGAATCAGGATCAGGATTGCGGCAAGCGTCGCGCTCCCTTGAAGCGGCTCTTCCAGTAAGGCTCGTTGAGCCGGGATTGGTAGATCACGCCATGCTTGCGCGAGGCATGCACGAAGTTTTCGTCGCCGACGTAGATGCCGACATGCGCGATGCCACGCTGCGCATTGCGAAAGAACACCAGGTCGCCCGGCTGCAGGGCGGCGACATCGACGGCGGCGCCGACTTCGCTGATTTCACGGGCGGTGCGCGGCAGCTCGCCGCCGCCGGCGTCCCTGTACAGAAGCGCGATGAAGGCGCTGCAGTCGAGGCCACTGTCGGGATCGGTGCCGCCGAACTTGTAGCGGATGCCGCTGGACAGGCTGCTGACCGCACGGGCGGCAAAGCGCTCCGAAGATGGCGGAGTTTCGCCCGCACAAGCGATGGTATTGATGAGACACAGCAGCGGCAACAGCCATCGGCGTGGAAAAATCGGCATGAGCGAACTCCCGAGCGCAGTCCGTGAGGACGCGACCTGATGAAGATGGATAAGTGGAAGGCGCATGTGCGCCGGACGACGAAGCGAAAAGATGAGACGAAGCGAAGCGAACGACTGCAGGCAGTGTAGGGGGAGGGCGTCCTGCAAACTATAAGAAAACTCTCAAAAGCAGTGGTAAGAAGGCAGGAAAAATACAAACCGCAATAAGAAAGCCGCCCCTGAAGGGCGGCTTCTTGCTTATCCCCGCATGGGATAGGACCTAAGAATAAAACCTAAGAACGTCGAACAGGCAGCGCAGGACTGCGCCTAGGTGTTCCTATGGCTTTGGCGGCCGGAGGCGGCATGTTCCTCGCTGGAGCCGCCGCGCGTGCCGGAACCGGAAGCTGAGCTACCCGAATTCGACCCGCTTGCATTCTTGTGGCCTTGCTGACCTTGACCTGCATGCATCTGCTGGTTGTGCGAACCGCTGCGCGGTGATGGCTGTTGCTGATGTCCGTTGTTCTTGTGACTTTGCTCGCCCGCCCGGACGTGCTGATCTTGGTTACCGCCGCGATTCTGATTGGATTGTGTAGTCATCATGTTTCCTTTTTCAAAAATGGAAAGGCTCATTGAAGCTGTCACCGCCCGGCGTCAGGAAAGCCGAAAACGACGCCGAACGATCATCCCCGGAGGACGCCACGCAAGGAGGAGGGGCCTGCGCCGCGCCGATATCCGGGAATGAGCAACCATGGTAGGCCTTCAGCGTGGCCATGCCTATGTGGCATCCTCCGATTCGGGCGTGGGAGGATGTTGTCGGACCTGACAGAGAGACTCTGTAGCCGATGACGACAATCAGGCCCCGTGGCGGGCCTGGACCTGAAGACTGAGCGAGGAGGCGAAGTCCCACAAGCCAATCAGCGCAGTCCTACTGCGCCAGGCTTCGGCAGGGGATATGATCAAAGTGTCGCCACTCCCACCGGACGCCATGTTTCCACAAGACCTGATTGTCGACCGCCTGCAGCATTCCGCCTTCCGCATGCGCTTTGCGCTGAAGCCGCCGGAGTACCGTTATCTGCAGGAGCACGGTCTGGAAGAAGTATTGCAGCATGCCGAGAGTTTCGTTGCGACGCGTCTCGCGCCTGCGCATCCCGACAAGGACGGCAAGCAGACGCCGTTTCGCGGTCATCCGGTGTTCGTGGCGCAGCATGCGACCGCGACCTGCTGCCGCTTCTGCCTGGAAAAGTGGCATGGCATCGGCATGGGCCAGGCGTTGACGACGCTGCAGACCCAGCACGTCATCGACATGCTGGCGCGCTGGCTGCAAGACCAGAAGGCGCCGGTGGACATCCCGCGTCCTGCGCGCAAGAAAGCCGCAAAGCCATCTCCCCGCAATGCTCTCGCCGACGAACGCCAAGGCGTATTGTTCTGAAGCGGTTCTGAAGCGGTTCTGAAGCGGTTCTGAAGCGGGGCGCGCTTCCCGCATGCAGTTCCGCCCTTCATCTCCTTCCTGCATCCGCTTCCGTATTTCCCTCCGCCGTCTTCAAAAAATCTGACGCCCGAACAGGGCGTCCGCTTATGTCGCCCGCATCGCTTTGTCGCTAGGCTCGTCCTTGGCTAGCGTAGTAGCGCGTCTTCACGGTGTGCATGCGCTGTTTTTCGAGTGCATACATAAAGAGGTTTTCATCATGGCAGTAAAAAAATCAGGTAACGGCGTTAATGAAGCCGCAGGGTCCGTGCTCGGCACCATGTCGGGCGCGGCGGTGGTCAGTTCCAACAGCGGCAAAAAAGTCTTACCGGCGGACTTGCTGAAAAAGGTCGTCGGCGGCGCCGATCTGGCTGCCGCCATCACGCATAACGCCTCCAAGCCGGACGAATTCCTTCGTCCCGGCGACGACACACCGCATATTCCCGACGCCGGCACCATCGCTGCACCCGGCTCGCCGCAGGCCACTGCCGGGACCATCAGCGAAGCCGTCATTTCGGACAAGACGGGTGGCGCTGCGGTCCCCAGTCACAATGCGGTCGGCGGCAACCTGGATCGCGTGCGTGTCGACTCCGGCGCACAGGCCCTGACCACCAACCAGGGCGTCGCCATCGCCGACAACCAGAACTCCCTGAAAGCAGGCGTACGCGGACCGACCGCACTGGAAGATTTCATCCTGCGCGAAAAGATCACCCATTTCGACCATGAGCGCATTCCCGAGCGCGTGGTGCATGCGCGCGGTTCGGGCGCGCATGGTTATTTCGAATGCTACAAGGACCTCAGCGCATTGACCCGTGCCGCGCCGTTCTCCGGCGATGGCAAGCGCACGCCGGTATTTACGCGCTTCTCGACGGTGGCCGGTGGCGCCGGTTCGGCCGACACCGTGCGCGATGTGCGCGGCTTCGCCGTCAAGTTCTACACCGACGAAGGCAACTGGGATCTGGTGGGCAACAACATCCCGGTATTCTTCATCCAGGATGCGATGAAATTCCCGGACCTGGTCCATGCGCTCAAACCGGAACCGCATTTCGGCATGCCGCAGGCCTCCAGCGCGCACGATACCTTCTGGGACTTCGTCTCGCTGATGCCGGAGTCGACCCACATGCTGCTGTGGCAGATGTCGGACCGTGCGATTCCACGCAGCTATCGCATGATGCAGGGGTTCGGCGTGCACACCTTCCGCCTGGTCAACGCCGCCGGTGAGTCGGTGTTCTGCAAATTCCATTGGACCCCGGTGGCCGGTACGCATGCTCTGGCCTGGGATGAAGCGGTCAAGATCGGCGGCGCCGATCCTGATTTCCATCGCCGCGATCTGTGGGAAGCGATCGAATCCGGTCATGCGCCGGAGTGGGAACTGAGCCTTCAGGTTTTTTCGGAAGAGCAGGCCGAGGGTTTCGATTTCGACGTGCTCGACCCGACCAAGCTGGTGCCGGAAGAACTGGTGCCGCTGACGCCGGTGGGCAAGATGGTGCTCAACCGCAATCCCGACAATTTCTTCGCAGAGACCGAACAGATTGCGTTCTGCACCGCGCATATCGTGCCGGGCATCGACTTCAGCAACGATCCCTTGCTGCAAGGACGCATCCATTCCTATCTGGATACCCAGATCAGCCGGCTCGGGGGTGTCAACTTCCACGAGCTGCCGATCAATGCGCCGCTGGCGCCGGTGCACAACAACCAGCGCGACGGCATGCATCGCCAGGCGGTGCACCGCGGCCGCGTCTCGTACGAGCCCAATTCGCTGGGCGGCGGCTGTCCCTTCCAGGCCGGTGCCGCCGGTTTCACCAGCTTTCCGCAGCCGGTGGAGGGCGACAAGGTGCGTGCGAAGCCCGAGAAATTCGCCGAACATTACGCCCAGGCCAAGTTGTTCTGGAGCAGCCAGTCCGCCGCCGAGCAACGCCACATCATCAAGGCTTTTCGCTTTGAGCTGACCCGTGTGCAGACGCCGGCGATCCGACAGCGCGTGGTGTCGCTGCTGGCCAATGTCGACGATCTGCTGGCCGAAAGCGTGGCCGAAGGCCTCGGCTTCAGCGTGCCGGACCCTGCACCCGATGTGGGGCCGGTGGTCAAACCTGTTTATGCGCCGTCACCGGCCCTGTCGCTGACTGCCTATCCGGGCGACGGCAGCATCCGTACGCGCCGCATCGCCATTCTTGCGTCGGACGGCGTTGACGTCGAGGCTCTTTCCAAAATCTGCGATGTGTTGTTGCAACAAGGCGCAGTACCCCGGGTGCTGGGATCAAAGCTCGGCGCAATCAAGGGTGCGGACGGCAAAGCCGCAAGCGGCTGGCAAGCGGACGTCACCATCGAAGCGGCGCCCTCGGCGCTGTACGACGCACTGATCGTTGCGCCGGGTGAAGCCTCTACTATCAGCCTGTGTGAAAACGGCCTGGCAATCGAATTCGTAAAGGACCAGTATCGCCATTGCAAGCCGATTCTCGTGATCGACGGCGGTGCCGATCTGCTCGACCGAGCCGGATTGCCGGCGGTGCTGCCAACCGGCGACCCCGACTTTTCGCTGATCGACGTGGCCCTCGATCAGCTCGATGAAGGGCTGGCGCAATTTATCCAGGCCCTCGGCGGGCCGCGCGAACTGGATCGTGAAACCGATCCGCCGGTGGTCTGATGAATACGTCCGCTAAAGATAGCGTCGACGGCATCCGTCGCTTTCTCGCGGCGTTGCCGGAGCGGCCTGATGCCGGGCAACTGCTGTGCGAGATGGTCGACGCCGGGCTGGATCGCCTTAGCCTGCCGGGCTCGGGACAGACGCTGCAGCGTTGGCGCACGCTGGCGGCAGTGGCGGCTTATGACCTGAGTCTGGTCAAATTGTACGAAGCCCACACCGATGCGCTCGCCATCCTTGCCGAGGCCGACGCCGACATCGCACCGCCGCTCAGTGTCTGGGGCGTGTGGTGCGCCGAACCGCCCAAGGCGCGGCTCGACATCCACGTCGCCTCTGCCGAAGATCCGGGACGCGTCATCGTCGACGGCGTCAAAGCGTGGTGCTCCGGCGCCAATGCACTCAGCCATGCCATCGTCAGCGGCTGGAATCCCGACGGCCATCCTTGCCTGGCGGCGGTCGACCTGGATCAGCCGGGCGTGACGGTGACCGACGAAGGCTGGAACGCCGTCGGCATGGCCGAGACCATGAGTGTCAACGTGCATTTTGACAATGCCCGCGGCACGGCCGTCGGCGGCGCTGATTTCTATACCGACCGGCCCGGTTTCTGGCAGGGCGGGGCCGGCGTCGCGGCATGCTGGCACGGTGCAGCCGCGCAACTGGCAAGTTATCTGCGGCACCAGCTGGCCGGCCGCGACGATGCCCATGCGTTGGCCCATCTAGGGCGTGCCGACGTGGCGCTGAGCGCATCGGCGGCAGGACTGCGCGCCGCAGCAGAAGCCATCGATGCGGCGCCGAGCGCGGACGGCTATCGGCTGGCCATGCGGGTGCGGCTGGCGACCGAGCAGGCCGCCGTCGAGGTCATGCAGGCGGTGGGACGCGCGCTGGGCGCTGCGCCGCTGTGCCGCGACCCCTGGGTCGCCCGCATGATGGCGGACTTGCCGGTGTTCCTGCGCCAGAGCCACGCAGAACGCGACCTGGCGGCGCTGGCGCAATCGACGCTGCAACAGGCCGAACACGAGAACGCGGGAGAAGAAGAATGGCGACTCTGACAGAAGAAACACGCGGCGAGACCGATCTTCCCGCCACCGATGAAGCGCGTTGGCGCGACGACCCGCAACTGGCCAAGGTGCCGCAAGTCCATCCCGAAACCCTGGTATCGCCCGATTCGCGCGCCGTTATCGTTGCGCCCCATCCTGACGACGAGGTGCTCGGCTGCGCCGGCCTGTTGATGCACCTGGCGGGCAGCGGGCATGAGATCCTGCTGATCGCGGTGTCCGACGGCGAGCACAGCCACAGCAACGAGTCGGCGTTCAGCAGCGACTTGCTGTCGCATGTACGCCCGGCCGAAACCAGTGAAGCCCTGACCGCGCTGGGCGTTTCCAATATCACCATCATGCGCGCGCAGCTGCCCGACAGCAGGGTGGGAGAACATCAGCGCAAATTGCAGGACTTGCTCGGCGCCTATCTGCAGCGCGGCGACACCGTCTTCGCCAGCTGGCATCGCGACGGTCATCCGGACCATGAAGCAGTTGGCCTGGCCAGCCGGGACGCCGCGCGCGCCATCGGTTGCCGGCTGATCGAAATCCCGATCTGGATGTGGCATTGGCGCACTCCCGAGCATCACGAAATTCCCTGGCAGCGCGCACGCAAACTGATGCTTGGCCCGGACATGCGGGCCCGCAAGAAGGCGGCGCTGGAATGCTATCGCAGCCAGCTTGAGCCGGATCATTCGACCGGCAACGCCGCGATCCTGCCGCCCGAGGTGCTGGCGCATTTCCATCGGGACTTCGAAATTTACTTCGTCTGAACGGACAGCACGCCATGCGCGCCTCTTCACAAGATTATTTCGACGCGCTCTATGAAAGGAGCGACGATCCCTGGCGCATCGCCGGCAACTGGTACGAGCAGCGCAAGCGCGGCCTGGTCACGGCCGTGCTGCCGCGCTTGCGCTTCCGCCACGCGTTCGAGCCGGCCTGCGGGAGCGGCGAACTCTCGCTCGAGCTGGGGCGGCGTTGCGACCGGCTCCTGTGCAGCGATTTTTCGGCCACGGCGGTGGAAATCGCGCAAGAACGGTGGCAGCAAGCCGGCGCCGGCAGCCGCGGTGCGACCTGTGACGCCCGCTTTGTCCGCATGGCGGTGCCCGAGGAGTGGCCGGAGCAGCTGGGGCCGGCGTTCGACCTGATCATCCTGAGCGAATTCGGCTATTACCTCGCCCCCGACGCCCTGAACACCTTGCCTGCGTTGGCCAATGCTTCGCTGGCGGCCGACGGCGTGCTGGTGGCCTGCCACTGGAAACACGACTTCGCGCAGCGCGTGCACAGTGCGGCGGCCGTGCATGCGCTTTTCGACGCACTGGACGGATTGCACCGCTGTGGGCATTACGAGGACGCCGATTTCCTGCTCGACGCCTGGAGCCGGGAGCCGCGCTCGGTGGCGACCCTGGAGGAATTGACATGATCGGCGTCGTGATTCCCGTGCACAACGAAGAAGATTATCTGCGCGCCTGCCTGGCGTCGGTGCAGTTGGCGATTGCGCATCCGGGTTTGCCTGCCGAAGAGGTGCGCGTCCTGGCGGTGCTGGATGCCTGCAGCGACGGCTCCAGCGGCATCGCGCAGGGGCTGGACATCGATTTCCTCAGCATCGACTCACGCAATGTCGGCCTGGCACGGGCAGCGGGCGCCGCTGCATTGCTGGAGGCGGGCGCGCGCTGGCTGGCATTTACCGACGCCGACAGCGTGGTTGCACCGGCCTGGCTGGCGACCCAGCTCGCCCTGTCGGTACAGGACGCAGCCGATGCTGTCTGCGGCACCGTCGCGGTGGACGACTGGTCGGCGCATGGCGAGCGCGCCCAATTCCTGCGCAAGCACTTCCAGTCGACCTATTTCGACCAGGATGAGCATCGCCATATCCACGGCGCCAACCTGGGCGTGTCGGCGGCGGCATACCGGCTCGCCGGCGGCTTTGCGGCGCTCACCTGCGGCGAGGACGTGGCGCTGGTGCAGGCGCTGCTGGCCTGCGGCGCCCGCATCGCCTGGAGCGCCGCCCCGCGCGTGACCACCAGCAGCCGCATCGCCAGCCACGCGCGGGGCGGCTTCGGCGATACCTTGTCCGCCGTGGCAATGCGCGGCGCATAGGAAGACTTCCGTTTGTCCTACAAGAAAATCGGTGTTCGGCCACCTCCTCAAATCCTGCGGCGATGAGGATACTCGCTGCTTGCGCTTTGCAATTACTTGCGCAAGGAAAACTCCGTCGAAAAATAGTGCCACAGGGTACAAAAATGCGGGCAATCCGTACAGGGGAAGGGGATGCACATCACTATCGAAGCATGGTTTCCGCGCGGCTCCACGCCGGCGCGACCGGGACCTTTCTGCCAAATTCAGATCCTCCGGACGAACACATTCACGCCCCTTTGCGGACGCCATAGGCACGCGTGCAGCTAAAGCACCCGGCAATCCCATTGACTCTTTTCAATTTCATACAAGACCCCAAGGAACAGCATGCCGACCAACAATGACGCCGCACAATTGGCAACGTTGATACAAAAATTCCACGAACCGATCCTTCAGAGCTGGTTCGAGCAACTGAAGTCGAAGGCAATGACCTTCGATTCCGGCGCCGGCGACACCACGCGCAAGCAATGCGCACAGTTGCTGAGTCTGCTCGGCAGCGCCGCCCAGCGCGGCCAGCTGGACAACATCGAAGGGCGCGAATGGGATGAAGTGCGCCAGTTGCTGGCCGAAGTGTCGCAGAATCGCGCCCGCCAGGGCGCCACGCCCAGCGAAACGGCGATCTTCGTGTTTTCGCTCAAGCAGGCGCTATTCCCGTTCCTGCGCAGCGAACTGGAAAAACAGCCGGAGGTGCTGGCCAGCACCACTTGGTCCATCACTGGCTTGCTTGAACAGCTCGGCCTGTACACCGTCCAGGTGTTCCAGGAGAGCCGCGACCGCATCATCGCGCGCCAGCAACAGGAACTGCTGGAGTTATCCACGCCCGTGGTCAAGCTGTGGCAAAACATCCTGGCGCTGCCGCTGATCGGGACGCTCGACAGCGCGCGCACGCAGGTGGTGATGGAAAACCTGCTGCAAAAGATCATCGAGACCGGCGCCGCCATCGCCATCATCGACATTACCGGCGTGCCCACCGTGGACACGCTGGTCGCCCAGCATCTGCTCAAGACCATTGCGGCGGCGCGCCTGATGGGTGCGGACTGCATCATCAGCGGCATTCGTCCGCAGATCGCGCAGACCATCGTCCACCTCGGCGTCAACCTGGAGGATGTGATCACCAAGGCGACGCTGGCCGACGCCTTCCTCATTGCGCTGGAACGCACCGGCGCCAAAATCACAGTGGACAACAAGGGGTAAGCCAGGCATGGAGCGCATTCCCATTCTTCGCATGGGCAACCTGCTGCTGGTCACCATCCAGGTGGACATGCACGACCGGCTTGCCATGACCTTGCAGGACGACTTGACCGACCGCATCGTCAAGGACGAGGCCAAGGGCGTCCTGATCGACATTTCCGCGCTGGATCTGGTGGATTCCTTCATCGGCCGCATGATCAGCAACACTGCGGCAATGGCGCGCGTGCTTGACGCCAGCACGGTGGTGGTCGGCATGCAGCCGGCGGTCGCCATTACGCTGGTCGAACTCGGCCTGACGCTGACCGGCGTCAAAACGGCACTCAACGTTGAGAAGGGCGTGGCGTTGCTGGAAAAGAGCATGCGCAGATGAGCGGCTATGCGGTGCCGGCATTTGAATTTGCCCCCAGCCTGCTCCCCGTCGGCGGAGCGGCGGTCCAGCAATCGCAGAGTTTGCCGCTGCATTCGGACGAGCACGTCGTCATGCTCAGGAAAGTGGTGCGCGAGCGCGCCATCGAACTGCAGTTCGGCCTGGTCGATCAGACCAAGCTGATCACCGCCGCCAGCGAAATTGCGCGCAACACGCTGAAGTACGGCGGCGGCGGTGAAGTGCGCCTGCAAAACCTGGTCACTGGCGCAAAAGTGGGCATATGCCTGACCTTCGTCGACGACGGCCCCGGCATCGTCGACATGGAGCGCGCCATGACCGACGGCTACACCAGCGGCGGCGGCCTGGGACTTGGACTGGGCGGTGCACGCCGGCTGGTCGATGATTTTGAAATATGTACACAACCGGGGAAAGGCACAGCTGTGATTCTGATCAAGTGGAAGCGATGCTGAGCAATGGGCAGCAAGCCTTCACGATTGCCCATTCCAGCGATATCTCCTCGGCGCGCCGCTATGCGGCGCTGCTGAGTTCGTCGCTTGGCTTCGGCGAAGTGCAGGCCGGCCGTCTGGCGATCATCGTCACCGAGGCGGCAACCAATATTCTCAAGCATGCCGGCGACGGACTGATGCTGGTCACGCCGGTGTCCGATGGGGCCCGGCAGTCGATCGAAGTGCTGGCGCTGGACCGCGGCAAGGGCATCGCCAACCTCGGTGAAAGCCTGGCCGACGGCGTCTCCACCAGCGGCACGCAGGGTACGGGACTGGGCGCCATCCGACGACTGTCGCGCACGTTCGACGTCTATTCTGCGCCGGGCAAGGGCAGCGCCTTCTATGCGGTGATTGACCATGTGGAGGCCCAGGCTGCACCGCTGCGGCCGGTCGAACATGCCGCCATTTGCATCCCGATCGCAGGCGAGGACGAGTGCGGCGACGCCTGGGCTGTGGAAATCGACGACACCGGTGTTTCCATGATGGTGGCCGATGGCCTGGGGCACGGGCCTGAAGCGGCGCGTGCATCGGGCACGGCAGTCCAGGAGCTCAAGTCCCGCCCCGGACTGGCCCCGGCGGTCGCCATGGAACACATCCACAAGGCCTTGCGACCCACACGCGGCGCCGCGATCGCCGTAGCGCGCCACGCCTTGGGCAGCGAGGAACTCGTATTCGGCGGCATCGGCAACATTGCGGCCGCCGTGATGGGACCGGAGTCGCGCAAGCAAATGGTCTCGCACAACGGCATCGTCGGGCACAACATGCGCAAGGTGCAGGAATTCGCAGCACCATGGCCGCAGGAAGCGGTCTTCATCATGTGTTCGGACGGCATCACCACGCAATGGGACATCGCCGGCTATCCCGGTTTGTTTGCGCGCCATCCGGCGGTGATTGCAGGCGTGATTTACCGCGATTTTTTGCGCGGTCGCGACGACGCCACCGTGCTCGTCGTCAAAAAAAATGCATAGGCAAGTCATGATCCATCCACTTTTCAGCCTCGGCATCGGCAGCGAGCAGGACATCGTCACCGTCCGCCAGCGCGCGCGCGAAGTATCGGCCATGCTGGAATTCAGCGGACAAGACCAGGTACGCGTGGCGACCGCCGTGTCCGAGCTGGCGCGTACGATTTTTGGATATGCGTCAGGCGGGCAGGTCGAATTTGAAATCGGCAGGGCCGGTTCGCTGCCGGCACTCTACATTCGCATCAAGAGCAGCGGCGGCGGGATTCGCGCGGCCACTGCCGATAGCGCGGCCGCCAGAAACATGCCGTGGCGCCAGGACGAAGCGCTGGACGCCGCACTGGTCAGCGCGCAGCGCCTGATGGACGGGTGCGATATCCGCGAAGAAAGCGGTCGCATGCTGGAAATCGCCTTGCACAAGTACATGCCGTCAAGCGTGGTGCTGACGCCGGAAAAAATCGTGGAAATCGTCCGTCTGGAAGCCCGCCGGCCGGTCACCAACACCTATCAGGAAGTGCAGTTGCAGAATCGCGAGTTGCTCGACACGCTGGCCGAGTTGCGCGTCAAGCAGGACGATCTGCTGTCGCTGACGCAAGAACTGGAAGACACCAACCGCGGCGTGCTGGCCCTGTACGCAGAGATTGAAGAAAAGGCCGAGCGCCTGCGCGAAGCCGACGCCATGAAATCCCGCTTCCTGTCCAACACCAGCCATGAGCTGCGCACGCCGCTCAGTTCCATCCGTGCGCTGTCGCAGATATTGCTTGATCGTATCGACGGCGAACTGACCGGTGAACAGGAAAAGCAGATCCAGTTCATCAACCAGGCGGCCACCAATCTGTCGGATCTGGTCAACGACCTGCTCGATCTGGCCAAGATCGAATCCGGCAAGACCGAGATCAACAGCAGCAGCTTCACCATCGGCAACCTGTTCAGCACCTTGCGCGGCATGCTCCGGCCCCTGTCGGAAAACGCCACTGTGGAACTGTTCTTCGAAGAGCCGGGATCGCTGGAAATGGTCACCGATGAAGGAAAACTGTCGCAGATCCTGCGTAATTTCATTTCGAACGCGCTCAAATTCACCGAGGAAGGTTCGGTGCGCGTCTCCGCAAGTGCGGACGCCGGACTGCAAACCATCCGTTTCAGCGTGGCTGACACCGGCATCGGTATTTCACCCGAGAACCTGCAATTCGTCTTCGAGGAATTCAGCCAGATCGAAAGCCCGCTGCAACGCCGCGTTAAGGGCACCGGCCTCGGCCTGCCGCTGTGCCGCAAGCTGGCCGCATCGCTGGGCGGGCACGTCGAACTGGCCAGCGAACCGGGCAAGGGCTCGGTATTTTCCGCCGTACTGCCGCTGGTATATCGTCCCGCACCGAACGACGGCGCCCGTCGCGCCGAGCCTCTCATCACAGCATCATCCGTAAAAGGCTCACCATGACCTCGCCCACGAACCTGCCGTTTCCGGCACTGATCCTCAACGTCGACGACGACGACGGTGCGCGTTACGCCAAGACGCGCATCCTGCAAGTCGCCGGCTTCAACGTCATCGAAGCCGCCAACGGTGCCGACGCGCTGGCGCTGGTGCAAAGCCGGACGCCCGACCTGGTGTTGCTGGATGTGAAGTTGCCCGATATTAACGGCCTCGAAGTCTGCCGTCGCATCAAGGCCGCGCCGGCTTCGGCCACGGTACTGGTGCTGCAGACCTCGGCCGCGCTGACCGGTCGCGCCGACAAGGTGCGCGGCCTGGAAGGCGGCGCCGACAACTACCTGGCCGCGCCCATCGGCGCCGACGAACTGGTCGCCAACGTCAACGCCTTGCTGCGGTTGCGCCACACCCAGGCGGCGCTCGTGGAGTCGCAGGAACGCTTCCGCGAGCTGGCCGAAAATATCACCGACGTGTTCTGGATATTTTCGCTGGGCGACCACGCCTTGCAGTACGTCAGTCCGGCCTATGAACTGCTGTGGGGGCGCACGCTCGATACGCTTGCGGACGATGCCGGTTCGTGGCTGTCGGCGGTGCATCCGGACGACGTCATTCGCATCCGCAACAGTTTCGACGCCATGTTCAGCGAGCAGCGTTTCGACGAACAGTACCGCATCACGCTGCCGTCCGGCCAGTTGCGCTGGGTGCACGACCGCGGTTTCCCGGTGCGCGACGCCGCCGGCGAGTTCTATCGCATGGCGCGCATCACCAGCGACATCACCGCCACCAAGGAAGCCGAACGGGCGCTGCGCGAAGCCGACTTGCACAAGGACGAATTCATCGCCACGCTGGCGCATGAGCTGCGCAATCCGCTGGGCCCCATCCGCAACGCCATCGCCATCATGCGCCAGGTCGCGCCGCCGGAGATCAAGCCGTTGTCGGCAGCCTATGGCGTGGTGTCGCGACAGGTCGACCACATGGCGCACCTGATCAACGATTTGCTGGACGTGGCCCGCATTTCCCACGGCAAGATCGCGCTCAGGATGGCGCAAATCAGCGTTGATAACATTCTCGATGCAGCGCTGGAGACATCGGCGCCCTTCATTGAAGAACGCGGCCACGTACTGGAAGTGAGCAGGAATCACGGCAACGCCATCCTGCACGGCGATGCCATCCGGCTTGCGCAAGCCGTAGGCAACCTGCTCAACAACGCCGCCAAGTACACGCCTTACGGCGGCTCGATCAAGGTCTCTACCGCCGCGGGTCCTGGCAGCATGGTCAGCATTACCATCACCGACAATGGCATCGGTATCCCGGCCGAGCGCACCACCAGCATCTTCCAGATGTTTGCGCAAGGCGACACGGCGCCCGATCGTGCACAGGACGGGCTCGGTATCGGCCTGCCGCTGGTCAGGCAGATCGCCGAACTGCACAAGGGCGCGGTGCGCGTGGAAAGCCGTGGAACAGGGCAGGGCAGCACCTTCACCCTGGTGTTGCCGGCGGAACATCCGGTGCGCGAGGACAGCCCGGCCGAGAACGCACTTGACGGCGCCAGCGCCGACGCCTCGGTGCGCAAGGTGCTGATCGTTGACGACAATATCGACGCTGCGGAAATGATGGCCATGCTGCTGTCCTCCTATGGACACGAGGTGCAGACGGCCGGCGATGCCGAGTCAACGCTGCGCATCGCCAACGAATTCGTGCCGGATGTGATCCTGCTCGATATCGGCTTGCCGGGCACGGACGGCTATACGATCGCGCGCATCTTGCGGCGCGATCCGCGTTTCCATACCACCACGCTGATTGCCTTGACCGGCTATGGGTCGGCGCGTGATCGCGAGCGCTCGATGGAAGCCGGATTCGACCATCACGTAGTCAAGCCGGCTCAGGTTGACCAACTGCTGTCGATGATCGGGACGCCGGAAGAGTAACGTCGGCGCCTTTCGCGTCAGCGCCCGTCTGACAAGGCATTCAGCCGATTGCTGACTGAATCGGCGGCGACTTTGCGCGATACTTTTTTCCATTACAGGGGAAGGCTATCATGCGACGAGCACTGTGGAAGGGCGCGATCAGCTTCGGGCTGATCAACATACCGGTCGAGCTGTTCACGGCCGAGAAGCATGACGAGCTTGATTTCACCATGCTCGACAAGCGCGATCTGTCGCCGGTCGGCTACAAGCGCATCAGCAAGAAAACCGGCAAGGAAGTGGTCTGGGACAATATCGTCAAAGGCTACGAATATGAAGACGGCAAGTACGTGTTGCTGTCCGACGAAGACTTGCGTCGCGCCAACGTCGAAGCCACTCAGACCATCGACATCGAATCCTTCGTCGATGCGATCCAGATTCCGATCACCTACTACGAACAGCCGTATTACCTGGCGCCCCTGAAAAGCGGCGCCAAAGCCTATGCCTTGCTGCGCGAGACGCTGCGCAAGAGCGGCAAGGTGGCGCTGGCGCGCATCGTCATCCGCACGCGCCAGCACATCGCCGCGCTGACGCCGTTCGACGACATCATCAATCTGATCACTCTGCGCTATCCGGCGGAGCTGCGTGCGCCGGACGACTTGCCGGTGCCTGATGCCAATCCGAAGAAAGCCGGTTTGAGCGCCAGGGAAGTGGAGATGGCGCAATCGTTGGTGGAAAGCATGTCGGGCGACTGGGACCCGGAATCGCTGCGCGACACCTACCGCGACGACATCCTGGCGATGGTGCAAAAGAAGATCAAGAGCCGCCAGACCCACGAGATTGCCGAGCCGGAAGACGATGAAGACAGCAAGCCGCGCAGCAGCGCCAAGGTCATCGACCTGATGGCCTTGCTCAAGCAGAGCATCGACGGCAAGGGCGACGGCAAGAAAAAGCCGGCTGCCCCGGCCGCAAAACGCGCCAAAGCAACAGCCAAGCCTGCCGCCAAGGCCCGCACCCGCACCGCGCCGTCGGCGCGCGCCCGCGCATGAGCCTGGCACGTTACCGCGCCAAGCGTGATTTCAAGATCACGCCCGAGCCGCCGCCTGCCCCGGTTGTGCGCCGGGCCGGCAAGACGCTCAGCTACTTCATCCAGCGCCATCACGCGCGCGCCTTGCACTACGACTTTCGCCTCGAGGTCGGCGGCGTGCTCAAGAGCTGGGCGGTGCCCAAAGGGCCGAGCCTGGATCCGCACGACAAGCGTCTCGCGGTGCACGTGGAAGACCATCCCTACGACTACGGCAGTTTTGAAGGCCGCATCCCGGCGCACCAGTACGGCGCCGGCGAGGTGGTGCTGTGGGATCGCGGCGAATGGCTGCCGCTGGGCGATCCGGTGGCCGGTCTCAAGAAGGGGCACCTGGAATTCGAATTGCGCGGGGCCAAGCTGAACGGGCGCTGGAACTTGGTGCGCATGGGCAAGCCGACGGACAAGGATGGCAAGGCCAAGGAGAACTGGCTGCTGATCAAGGAAAAGGACGACGCCGCACGCGAAGGGAAGCAAGCCGATATCACCAGCTTGCGGCCGGAAAGCGTGGCGAATGCATCGGCGGACACAGCTGAAAAGAGCATTGAGAAGCCTGCCGGATCTACGCCGAAAAAACGCAAAGGCCGTCGCGCCGCGATACCCGACAAGGTCGGCGTACAACTGGCGACCTTGGCCGAGCACGCCCCCGCAGGCGACGAATGGCTCAGCGAAATGAAGTTCGATGGCTATCGCGGTCTGTGCCGGATCGAAGGCGGCAAGGCGCGCATCTTCACGCGCGAACATCTGGACTGGAGCAAGCGCTGGCCGCAACTTACGCAGGCGCTGGCGGCGCTCGAGGTCGATGAAGCCTGGATCGACGGCGAAGTGGTGGCCCTGCTCGATGACGGCAGCATCAGTTTCGAAGCGCTGCAGGATCAGGCCGGCTATGACGGCGTCACGCTGGCGATGTACGTTTTCGACCTGCTGTGGCTGAACGGCGAAGACCTGCGCGACATGCCGCTGCTGGAACGCAAGCGCCTGCTGCGCGAAGTGGTGCCGGGCGTGGATGACAGCGGCCTGATCCGTTTCAGTGAACACATCGTCGGCGATGCCGCTGACGTCTATCGCCACGCCTGCCAGCACGGCATGGAAGGCACCGTAGTCAAACGCGTCGACGCCGCTTATGCAGGACGGCGCGACCGCAGCTGGCTCAAGCTCAAATGCGCCATGCGTCAGGAATTCGTGATCGCCGGCTACACCGATCCGGGCGGCAGCCGGGTCGGCTTCGGCGCGTTGCTGGTGGGCGTGCATGACGCCGCCACCGGGGAGTTGCATTACGCAGGCCGCGTCGGCACCGGTTTCGACGACCGCAAGCTGACACAGTTGCTCAAGCGCTTCAAGACCTTGGAGCGAGATCAACCTGCCTTCGTCGATCCGCCAAGAGGTCGCTTGGCGCATGGCGTGCACTGGCTGGCGCCCAGGATGGTGGCGGAAGTGAAGTTTGCACAATGGACCAAGTCGGGCATCTTGCGCCACGGTGCGTTCGTGGCTTTGCGCGAAGACAAGAAGGCGGAAGAGATCGTGCGTGAAAAGGCGCCCCCGACGTCAAAAACGAAAACAAAAGCGGACGAAAAACAATCGTCTCAAACCGCCTCGAAAACCAAGGCAGCGCGGAAACCGGCTTCCGGCTCCGCCACCGACACCTTCGACGGCACGCGCCTGACGCATCCCGACAAGGTGCTGTTTTCCGATCCCGACCTGACCAAGCGCGACCTCGCGCACTATTACGCAAGCGTCGCCGATTGGTTGCTGCCGCATGTGCAGCGCCGCCCGATGACCATGGTGCGCTGCCCCGACGGCAGCGTCGGCAAGTGCTTCTTCCAGCGCCATATCGGCCAGGGTGTTCCTGCCGCGGTGGAAAAGATCGAGGTGCCGGAAGGCGAGGGCAGCGCCGACTACATGATGGTCAACGACCTCGCCGGGCTGGTCGCCACCGTGCAGATGGGAGTGCTGGAGCTGCATACCTGGGGCGCGCGGGAGGGCAAACTGATGCAGCCCGATCGCGTGACTTTCGATCTCGATCCGGCGCCCGACGTCCCTTGGAGCAAGGTGGTCGACGGCGCCAGGCTGGTGCACGGCCTGCTTGAGGAGATCGGCCTGCGCAGTTTCGTCAAAACCTCCGGCGGCAAAGGCTTGCACGTGGTGGTGCCGATCGTGCCGGAACATGACTGGGACATCGTCAAGGAATGGTCGCGCAGCGTCGCCGAGCATATGGCGCAAGTGCTGCCGGACTATTTCACCGCAAAGATGGCGAAGGCGGCGCGCCATGGCAAGATCTTCATCGACTACCTGCGCAACGCGGCGGGGGCGACCACGGTTGCCGCGTACTCCCCGCGTGCCCGGCCCGGCGCGCCGGTATCGGTGCCGTTGACCTGGGACGAACTGGGCGGCAAGTCACGCGCGGAGAGTTTTACCGTGGCCACCGTGCCGAAGCGGTTGGCTTCGCTCAAGCGCGATCCCTGGCACGACTACGCCGGCACGAAGCAACGTCTCACCAAAAAAATCCTGTCGCTGTTCAAAACCCAAAAGGAGTCATCATGACCGTACCCATCGATCTGCCCGGCGGCGAGTATTTGCCGGAGCTCAGCAGCCCTTCCTTGCAAGCCGGCATTGCGCGTCTCGGCCCGTCGCGCTACCGCGGCATCGTGCTGGTGGACGGCGGCTATCAACCCAGCTATAGCTGCTTGGAAGTGCGCGCCACAGAGATGGCGGCGATCTGCGATGCGCAGGAATTCATTGCCATGCAGGCCGCCGAGACTTGCAAGCAGCGCCGCGCCTGACTCAGGCCGGATCCGCTCCGGCAGGGGTGCCGACCGCCACGCTGCCGGGCAGGTCGGCAGCCGGCGTCGCGGCCGATTCGGCCAGTGTGCTGCGGATCAATTCTTCCACCACATCGATGTCCACCGGCTTGACCAGGTGATGATCGAAGCCGGCCTGCAACGAACGCAGTTTGTCGCTGGCCTGGCCGTAACCCGTCAGCGCGATCAGGCTGATGCCCTGCAGATGCGGCATGGCGCGCAAATGGCCGGCGACTTCGTAACCGTCCATGATCGGCAAACCGATATCCAGCAAGGCGATGCGCGGGGTGAAATGCTTGACGATGTCGAGCGCGGACGGCCCGTCGTAGGCGATGCGGATCTCGTGTCCCTGCATCGTCAGCAACTCGCCGAGGATCTGGGCGGCGTCAAGGTTGTCGTCGACGATCAGGATGGCGCAGCCTTCGTCGACCGGTTGCAGCGCCTGCATGTTCTCGCTGGTCAACGGCAGCAGGATCGGCGTCGCATCGCTGAGCACGGCCGGCAGTCTGATCGTGAAGACGCTGCCTGCACCAGGGCCGGCGCTGAACACGTGCACCGAGCCGCCATGCAGTTCCGTCAGGCTGCGCACGATCGCCAGGCCGAGGCCGAGGCCGCCGCCGGCGCGGTCGATGGCCTGGGTTTCCTGGGCGAACATTTCGAATACGTGCGGCAGCATGTCGGCACGGATACCGATACCGTTGTCGCGCACTTCCACCACGATCTGGTTGTTGTCGAGCATGGCGTCGACACGAATGTGGCCGCGGTTTTCAGTGTACTTGCAGGCATTGGTCAGCAAGTTGGCGAGGACCTGGGTCAGGCGCTCCGGATCGGCATGCACCTGCAGGCCTTGCGCCGACACGTTCAGGGTAAGGCGATGCTGGCGCTCTTCGAGCAGCGGGCTGGCGGTTTCGATGGCCTTCGAAATGATGTCTGCGATCTCGAGTTTCTTTTTCTGCAGGTTGATCTTGCCTTGCGCCACGCGGGACACGTCCAGCAAGTCGTCTACCAGCCGCACCAGGTGGCGCGCCTGGCGTTCGATCACGCTGCATTCCTTTTCCATGCCGCCGCCACCGCGCAGGCGCATCAGATGCACCGCCGTCAGGATCGGCGTGAGGGGATTGCGCAGCTCATGGCCGAGCATGGCGAGGAATTCGTCCTTGGTGCGGTTGGCGACTTCGGCGGTCTGGCGTGCGCGCGTCAGTTCGGTGACTTCGAAGGCGACTACCGCAATGCCTTCGATGCTGCCGTCGGTCTTGAGCATCGGCTGGTAGACGAAATCAAAGAAACGTTCTTCCGCCGCGCCCGGGCTGCGCCGCAGCATCACCCCCTGCGAACGGCCGATGTAGGGCTCGGCGGTACGGTAGACGTTGTCGAGCAGGTCGAGCACGACCTGGCCTTCCAGTTCCGGCAGCGATTCACGTACGGTGCGGCCGATGATGGGGCGATTGCCGACCAGCTCCTGGTAAGGCGCGTTGGCCAGTTCGAAGACATGATTGGGGCCGCGCGTGATGGCGATGGCCACCGGCGCCTGCGCGAAAATCGTCGCCATGCGGTCGGCATGGCGCTTTTCCATGGCGCGGATCTGCGAACGCAGCAGCATGGATTCGATGCGGGCGATCAGCTCGCGGCTGGAAAACGGCTTGACCAGGTAATCGTCGGCGCCGGCGGCCAGTCCCTCAAGCCGCGCCTCTTCGCCGGAGCGTGCGGACAGCAGGAAAAACGGGATGTCCTTGCTCGCATCATCGCTGCGCAGCGCAGTGAGCAGGCCGAAACCGTCGAGCTGCGGCATCATGACATCGGACAGGATCAGGTCGGGCGGATTGGCGCGTACGGACTCCAGCGCCTCGACGCCGTTGCCGACCGCTTCAATGCGCCAGTGCGATTGCAGCAGATTGCACAGGTAGTCGCGCATGTCGGCGTTGTCGTCGGCCACCAGGATGCGGGCGCCCGCGGACAGGGCCTGGTTGGCGCGCGTTGGCTCGGCGGTGATGACTTCATCTGGTTCGGAGGTATTGATCGTCTTCACGCCGCCCCAGCGGTTTGCTTCGGCGGTGTAGGCGTCGGCCAGCGCACTTCTGCTGGAGTTGACCGTTTCGATCGAGTCGACCACACGGTCGGCCGGCAGGTGTTCGCGTCCGGCCGGAATCGTCAGCGTGAACGACGAACCCTGCTGCAGGTTGCTGTCGACCTCGATCAGGCCTCCCTGCAGCGTGACGAGGTCGCGCACCAGCGCCAGCCCGATGCCCGAGCCTTCATGGGTGCGCGACTGAGAACCTTCGATGCGATGGAAACGCTTGAACACCAGCGGCAGTTGCTCGCTGGCGATGCCGACGCCGGTATCGATGACGGTCAGGCTGATGTGGTCGCCATGGCCCCTCAGACGGATGCCGATCTTGCCGGCGAAGGTGAACTTGTAGGCGTTGGAGAGCAGGTTGAGAACGATCTTTTCCCACATGCCGGGGTCGACGTAAGTCGTTTCAGCCAACGGCGGGCAGTCCACCTCGAACGTCAGTCCCGCGCCTTCGATGGTCGAGCGGAAGGTGCTTGCCAGGTCGGCGGTGAACGCCGCCAGGTCGATCTGTACATAGGAGGCCTGCGTACGACCAGCCTGGATGCGCGAAAAATCGAGCAGGGAATTGACCAGGCGCTGCAGGCGCAAGGCGTTGCGCCGGAGCATTACGGCACGCTCCTGCTGCGCCGCCGGCAGGCTGTGTTCCTTGTCGGCCAGCATGTCGTCCAGGGGACCGAGTATCAGCGTGAGCGGCGTGCGGAATTCGTGGCTGACATTGCTGAAAAAAGTAGTCTTGGCCTGGTCCAGTTCGGCCAGCAAGTCGGCGCGCTGCTTTTCGGCTTCGACCGTACGGGCGTTCTGGATGGCCATGCCGACCTGGCCCGCCAGCAAGTCGAAGAAGGTCGCGTAATCCTCATCCAGCGGGCGGGTCGGGTTGACGCCGCAGATCAGCACCCCGAGCGGATGCTCCTGTCCGGGCGTTTGCAGCGGTATCATGACGGCCTGGCGCAGCCGCTGGTCGGCCAGTCCGAGCGGCAGCGTATCGACGCCGCTGACGTCCACCACGATTTTTTCGCCGCTGCTCAGTACCTGATTGAACGGCCAGAACGCGCTGTCGTCGCTGTCGCAAATGTCAGCGCTGTCGGGCGCCACCAGGTTCAGCGGCAAGACGTTCACGCTTTGCTCGCGCAACACCTGGCGGCGACCGCAATCGGTCAGGTACAGCAGCGCGAACGGAATGTCGTCCGGATTATGGGCGAGGATGGCAGCGGCCGTGGCGCAGGCACCGGCGGCGGTTTTTTCGATCAGGGCGCGTTGGGCCAGGTCGGACAAGGTGCGCAGGCGACGCGCATTGAGATGCTTGGACGTCATCTCGGCATTGGTGCAAAACAAGCCGGCGACTTTGCCCGATTCGTCGCGGATCGGGCTGTACGAGAAGGAAAAGTAATTTTCTTCGGGGCCGTAGTCGCGGCGCATGAACAGCCGGATATCGTCCACCAGCGGCGCTTCGGTATGCTTGAACACGCGTTCGGCCAGCGGTCCGCAGATATCCCAGATTTCCGCCCATACCTCGGTGACCGGGCGGCCCAGCGCCCACGGATGCTTGGATTCGCTGAGGATGGCAATGTAGGCGTCGTTGTAAAAGAAGATGGCGTCTTCACCCCAGCCCAGCCACATCGGCTGGCGCGAGTTGATCATCAGGCTGATGGACGTTTTCAGGCTCTGTGGCCAGTTGTCGATCGGGCCCAGCGGCGTGGCGGACCAGTCGTGTTCCAGTATCAGTTGTCCCAGGGTCCCTGTGCCCCGGAGAAAACTGTACTGCGTCAATGTTGCGTCAAGCTTCATGTGCAGCCTCTGTATTCACCTTGGTGGAGCATTTTTTTTGGATTTTGAATAGTGAATCTTCTGACCTGAGGAATCAGTCTCCGGTCGAACGGCTGGTGCGGAAGGTTCGGACAACAGAGGGATTTCTTCGCCTGCTATGTTACGAAGATTTTGAAGAAAAGGGGGAGATCGCCGCGAGCGCAGCGAACTTTCTTACCGGGGATTCAGTGTTTGTCCTACATGAAACGTTGTCATTTCAGACAGTCTTTGCGGCGCGCTCCCATTCACCCAACCAGGCGCCCAGCGCATCAGCCGGCATCGGTCGTGCGATGCCGTAGCCTTGCGCCAGTTCGCAACCGATCTTGAGTAGCTTGGCGGCGTGCTGCTCGGTTTCCACGCCTTCGGCAATGACCTTGCGCCCGAACGCCTTGGCCAGGCCGATCACGCCGCGCACGATGGCCAGGTCTTCGCGGTCGCTCAGCATGTCGCGCACGAAGCTCTGGTCGATCTTCAGCATGCAGGCCGGCAAGCGCTTGAGGTAAGTCAGCGACGAATAGCCGGTGCCGAAGTCGTCGATGGAGAAGTGCACGCCAAGCTGGCGGCACGACTGCATTACGCGCGAGACCGCTTCGATGTCTTTCATGGCGCTGGTTTCGAGGATCTCGAGTTCAAGGTCCCCGGGCGCGACATGCGGATGCCGCGCCAGCAACTCGCGCAACACCGCCGGGAAGCGGGCGTCCTGCAACTGGTTCGGCGCCAGGTTGATGCTGACCGGCATGCGGATGCCGGCCTGACGCCATTGTTCCATCTGCGCCAGCGCGCGGCCGGCCACCCAGATACCGATATCGTCGTTGAGATGATGTCCTTCGATCAGCGGCAGGAACAGCGCCGGCGCCAGCAGGCCGCGCTCCGGATGCTGCCAGCGCAGCAGCGCTTCGACGCCGACCACCGCGCGGGTCTTCATGTTCACCTTGGGCTGGTAATGCAGCACCAGTTCATTGTTCTCTATGGCCTGGGTCAGGCGGCGCACGTAGATATGGCGGCTCTTGTCTTCGGCCTCGCGGAAGGCGTCGAACAGATGGTAGCGATTCTTGCCGGCCTGTTTGGCTTGGTACATGGCGAGATCGGCGTGGCGCATCAGCTGATCTTCGCTGACCTCGTCGTGCGGATAGGTTGTCACGCCGATGCTGGCGGTGACTTCCAGCCGCTTGTCGGCGATATGGACCGGGATGGCGCAGGCCCTGAGAATACGGTCCAGCACGCGTTTGAGCTTTGTATTGCTGTCGATGTCGACCAGCACCGCGACGAACTCGTCGCCGCCGATGCGTGCCAACGTGTCGGTGTCGCGCAGGGTGTCGCCAATGCGTTTTGAAATCGCCATCAGCAATGCATCGCCGACGTCATGACCGTGCTGGTCGTTGATCTGCTTGAAGCCGTCGAGGTCAAGGTATAGCACCGCAAGCGGTTTGCCGCTGCGCTTGCTCAGGGCGATCGCCTGGCGCAAGCGGTCCGACAGCAGCAATCGGTTGGGCAGGTCGGTGAGCGCATCGAAATGCGCCAGGTGTTCGAGCTGTTCCTGATGGCGGCGCAGCATGCTGATGTCGCGCGCGATCTTGGATGCGCCGACAATGTTGCCCTCGCGGTCGCGGATCGGCGAGATGGTCGCCGACACGTGGATGCGATTGCCGTTCTTGTGAATGCGTACGGTTTCAAAGTGTTCGACCTTTTCACCGGCGAGGATTTTGCCGAGGATGAAGCTTTCTTCCTCGATGCGATCCTGGGGAAACAGGCGCAACATGGGCTGGCCCAGCATTTCCTTTTCGGTATAGCCGAAGATGGCTTCAGCGGCACGATTCCAGCTGCTGATGCGGCCCTGCAGGTTTTTCGAGATGATGGCGTCGTCGGAACTGTCGACCAGGGCGCGGAACTGCTCCGCGGCAACTTCGAGATTGACCTGTTTGCTGATGTCACGGGCGATGGTGGAGGCGCCGATGACATCGCCATCCTTGCCGCGCACGGGAGAAATCGACACCGACACATGTACCTGCGAGCCGTCCTTGTGGATGCGCACGGTGTCGAACGGCGCCACATGCTCGCCGTTGAGGAGGCGTTCAAGGATGTAATACTCCTCGTCCAGCCGCTCGATCGGGAACAGGCGTAGCAGCGGCCGGCCCAGCATTTCCTTTTCGGTATAGCCGAACAGGCGCTCGGCGCCTTCGTTCCAGCTGGTGACGATGCCGTTCAAGGTCTTGCCGATGATGGCGTCGCCGGACGATTGCACGATGGCCTGGAAGCGGTCGTCTGCGAGATTGCCGCCGATCGAAACGACCACCGGTTTGAGCCGCAATTTTGGCGGGCGCCGGTGTTGCATGCCGCCGTTGGTCCGGGCTGCAGAGACGCTGTCACACTGATGAGTTTTCATGGAAGCGGTCCTTTGCAAGGCAGTCGGCGTACGGAAGGGGACGGTGTAGAGGACATGGTACGTGCGCATGTCCGGCACCAGTATCGGGATTTTCCTGAACAGGGCGCGCATGCCTGCAAATGCGCCTCCCGGTTGCATCGGCAAAAATGTTTTACTATCTGAAAAGCAACAAAATCGCGCCTACCCGCACATGCAGCCACTTACGGAGACAACATGCCAGAGCTTCCCGATTACAACGACGTGGTCGCCGCCGCCGGACGCATCGCCGGCCATGCCAACAAGACGCCGGTGCTGACGTCGCGCACGGTCGACGCCGAGATCGGCGCTCAGGTGTTCTTCAAGTGTGAAAACTTCCAGCGCATGGGCGCGTTCAAGTTTCGCGGCGCCATGAATGCCTTGGCGCGCTTCACGCCGGAGCAGCGCAACGACGGTGTCGTGACGTTTTCATCCGGCAACCATGCGCAGGCCATCGCCCTGGCCGCTCGCGAACTCGGCATGCCGGCCACCATCGTCATGCCGGAAGACGCGCCCGAAGCCAAGGTCGCCGCCACGCGCGGTTACGGCGGCAAGGTGGTGCGCTTTAATCGCTATACCGAAAACCGCGAAGAGATTTGCGCCGCACTGGCCGAGAAACACGGCCTGACCATGATTCCGCCCTACGACCATCCCGACGTGATTGCCGGGCAGGGCACCGCCGCCAAGGAACTGATCGAAGAAGCCGGGCCGCTGGACGCGCTGTTCGTCTGCCTCGGCGGCGGCGGACTGCTGTCGGGCTCCTTGCTGGCGGCCAAGGCCTTGTCGCCGGATTGCCTGACCTACGGCGTCGAGCCGGAAGCCGGCGACGATGCGCTGCAATCGCTGCGCGCGGGCAAGATCATCCACATCGACACGCCCAAGACCATCGCCGACGGCGCTCAGACCCAGCACGTCGGTCATTACACTTTCGAGATCATCCGCCGCGACGTGGCCGACATCCTGACCGTCAGCGACGACGAGCTGGTGGCGTGCATGCGCTTCTATGCGGAACGCATGAAGATGATCGTCGAGCCGACCGGCTGCCTCAGCTTCGCCGCCGTGCGCAAGATGAAGGACCAGCTCAGGGGCAAGCGCGTCGGCGTGATCGTCAGCGGCGGCAATGTCGACCTGGCCAAGCTGTCGGGCTACTTTGCCGCAGCCTGACGCTTTTCACTATCTTTAGCAGACATCAAGGAACAGGAATAATGAGCAACACCAACGACACCGCATTGCGCACGCTGTATCCACCCATCGCGCCGTATGAGAGCGGCATGCTCGACGTCGGCGACGGCCACAGCGTGTATTGGGAAACCTGCGGCAACCCCAAGGGCAAGCCGGTGGTGTTCCTGCACGGTGGCCCGGGCGGCGGCTGCGGCCCTTCGCACCGGCAACTGTTCAATCCGGAGAAATACCGCATCGTGCTGTTCGATCAGCGCGGTTGCGGCCGCTCGCAGCCGCATGCCAATCTCGACGCCAACACCACCTGGGACCTGGTGGCCGACATCGAGCGCTTGCGTGTGCTGCTGGGTATCGACAAATGGCAGGTGTTCGGCGGCTCATGGGGCAGCACGCTGGCGCTGGCTTATGCCGAGACGCATCCGGAACGCGTCAGCGAACTGGTGCTGCGCGGCATCTTCCTGTTGCGTCAATCCGAGCTGGACTGGTACTACCAGGAAGGCGCGTCATGGCTGGCGCCGGATCGCTGGGACGAGTTCCTGGCGCCGATTCCGGAAGCCGAACGCGGCGACCTCATGAGCGCCTATCGCAAGCGGCTGGTCGGTGACGACGAAGCTGCCAAGCTGGAAGCGGCGCGCACCTGGAGCCGCTGGGAAGCCAGCACCGTGACGCTGGTGCCCAATGAAGGCATGATCGCCGGCTTCAGCGACGCGCACTTTGCATTGGCGTTCGCGCGCATCGAGAACCACTATTTCGTCCATCACGGTTTCATGGAAGAAGGCCGGTTGCTGGCCAACGCCGGCCGCCTGAAGGGTATTCCGGGCGTGATCGTGCAGGGTCGCTACGACATCGTGACGCCGGCCAAGTCGGCATGGGATCTCCACAAGGCCTGGCCGGAGTCGACCCTGCACCTGGTCGGCAGCGCCGGCCATGCCTACAACGAGCCGGGCATCCTTGACCAGTTGATCCGCGCCACCGACGGTTTTGCCGACTGACGAAAATTCTTCATTCCGGACGCGTCTTGTGCGAAACGACTTCGTCGATCAGGCCGTACTCACGAGCACGTTCGGAGGACATGAAGTTGTCGCGCTCAAGGTCGCCGGAGACACGCTCCAACGGCTGTCCAGTGTGATGGGCCAGGATGCTGTTGAGGCGCTCGCGCAGGTAGAGGATTTCGCGCGCCTGGATTTCAACGTCGCTTGCGGTTCCCTGCGAGCCGCCGGACGGCTGGTGCACCATGATGCGGGCGTTGGGCAAGGCCAGCCGCTTGCCGGGCGCGCCGGCCGCCAGCAGGATGGCGCCCATGCTGGCGGCGAAGCCGGTGCACAGCGTCGACACCTGCGGCCGGATGAACTGCATGGTGTCGTAGATCGCAAGCCCGGCATAGACAACGCCGCCGGGCGAATTGATGTAGAGGGAGATGTCCTTGTCTGGATCCTCCGATTCAAGGAACAGCAACTGCGCCACGATCAGGTTGGCCGATTGATCGGTGACCGGACCGACCAGGAAGATGATGCGCTCGCGCAGCAACCTCGAGTAAATGTCGTAGGCGCGTTCGGAGCGTCCCGATTGCTCGACGACCGTGGGGAC
The DNA here is from genome assembly GCF_044767365.1 of Herbaspirillum sp. NPDC101396. NCBI lineage: Bacteria > Pseudomonadati > Pseudomonadota > Betaproteobacteria > Burkholderiales > Oxalobacteraceae > Herbaspirillum > Herbaspirillum sp. NPDC101396. Next base: position 573,806 of record NZ_JBIWNT010000001.1, read on the forward strand.
CAGGTCCAGAGCGCGAGGGGAAAATGCAGGCATGGCGTGTCCTTTTTCGATGAAGAAGTTGATGTAAGGACATGACGGCTGCCGGCGGCCTCCCGTGACGGAATGAAAATATTTTTCGCAAGCTGTCACGTTTCGGCCGGCCCGGACGTCAACAAGGAGCAGTCGCTCGGCGCTGCATACATGGAGAGATCACATGACAAGAACCCCGATCAGCGCCACCGCCACGTTCGAAGCCGCACGGCGACGGCTGCTGTCGATCGCCTATCGCATGCTGGGCAGCGTGGCCGAGGCCGAAGACGTCGTCCAGGAAACCTGGATCCGCTGGCATGAAGCGCAGGAGTTGGCGTTGAAAACACCGGTAGCCTGGCTGACCACGGTCGCCACGCGGCTGGCGATCGACCGCCTGCGGCATCTGCAGTACGAGCGCGCGACCACCGCCGTGCCCTGGCTGCCGGAGCCATGGATGGACGAGCACGCGCCGTCGGCCGAAGATGCCGTGTCGATGTTGTCTGACTTGTCATACGGCGTGCTGCTGATGCTGGAGCGCCTGAGCCCGGACGAGCGCGCGGCCTTGCTGCTGCATGAAGTGTTTGATTGCCAGTACGAGGAAATCGCGCGCACGCTGGACAAGACGCCGGTGCATTGCCGTCAGCTGGTGCGACGGGCGAAGGAACGCGTCCAGTCGGATCGCGTACGCCGGGTCACGGATGAGCAGGCATGTCGCGAGACGGCGCGAGAATTCGTGGCGGCGATCTGCCGTCAGGACAAGCAGGCCATGCTGCAATTGCTGGCGCCGGATGCTGTGGTGATGGGCAATGGCGGCATTGGCGCCCAGGCTGCGAGCAGCTTTGTCGACGGCGTCCTGTCGATGCAGGCGAGCGGCATGCAGGTCGCTTGCGCCGGCATCAACGGCGGCTGGGGTGCGACATTCTTGCAGCACGGAAAAATTGCGCTCGTCCTCAGCTTCGAGATGGACGGACCGGCGATCCGTACGGTGTACGCGATCGCCGGTTCGGGCCGGCATGGACAGAGCTGTCCACCGGCGGCCATGCAATTACTTCAAGAGGCTGTTTTGGCCTGAGGCCGTGTGCGGATCAACGCTTTTGGCCGGCCGCTTCCAGAATGAGGCTGGAGATTTCATCCGGGTGCGACAGCATCGACACGTGGCTCGACGCGATTTCGATGGTCTTGGCCTTCATGCGTTGCGCCAGGAAACGTTCCATTTGCGGCGAGGTGGTGCGATCGTTGGTCGACACGGCGTACCAGGTCGGCTTGCTGCGCCATGCCGCCTGGGTGGTGCGTGAAGCGAACAGCGTTTCCGAGATGCGGCCTTGCACGGCATACATCGCCTTGGCCTTTACCGGATCGATGTCGCCGGCGAAATCACGTACGAAGGCTTCTTCGTTCAACTGGGCATAGCCGCCCGACTTGACCAGTCCGGCGCCGGCCGGCGCAGGCGGGAAGGTCCCGGCCAATGCCGCGTAATCTTCGCCTGCGTCCGGCGCACGCGCTGCCACATACACCAGACCAACCACCTTCGGATCGACGCCGGCTTCACTGATCACGGTGCCGGCCCAGGAATGGCCGACCAGGATGGTCGGGCCGTCCTGCAGCGCCAGGATGCGGCGTGTGGCGTCGACGTCGTCGGCCAGCGACGATAGCGGGTTCTGTACCGAGGTGACGTGCAGGCCGGCTTTTTGCAGGCGCACGATGACTTCCGACCAGCTGGAGCCGTCGGCGTAGGCGCCGTGCACGAGGACCACATTTTTTACCGGAGCGGCGACAGGTTTGATGACTTCCTGTGCGCTGGCGGCGTGAGCAAGCAGCACGGCAAGCGAAGCAGCGCCGGCCAGGGTGGAGCGGATGAAGTTGCGTTTGTTGAGCATGGTGTTCCTCAGTGGTGGATGAATAAGTAAATGAACAAAGGCGAGCGGCGAATTCATGCGACGTGCCGCTGCCTGGTCGAAAAGCAGCACGCACGTCTCCATCCGCTCCGGTCAGCGGTTGTGTTTTACAACGGGGAAGTCAGATCAGGACTGTGGTCGGTTCGGTTCTACCGCGCGTTGCACCGGCAGCGCCGACGGTGAATCGGCCGGGCTGACCACGGCGTAGAAGTAACGCCCCTGGCGCCAGTACTGCGTCAGCAGGTTGCCGTCCTGGCGATTGCCGGCGCCGAAGTTGAACAGTTCGCCGGGCGGGCGCACGTAATACACGATGGCCTGGCCCTGGTCGTTCACGTACGTCACCATCGCCGCGGCACCCTTGTCGCTGGCCATCAGGCGTCCGCCCACAGGACGGAAACCATAGGCGCTGAAGTCCGGCATCGGCGCCGCCTGGACGAAGTGATGGTTGAGCCAGGATTGCAGCTGCGCCGGCTGGTCAGTCTTCATGTCGACCTTTTGCGCCATGTCGCCGATGGCGAACAGGCGATAAGCCTGGGTGGCATCGGCCATCGGCAGGTACGTTTTGCGCATCGACATGTCGCGCAACTGCCAGCCGCCCAGCGTGCCCAGGCTCAAGGTCAGCACCAGCGACGCGGCGATTGCCATGCGTCGCTGTGAGCGCGCACGCAACTCGCGACGGATGCGAAACGGATCGAGGCGGGCCGGTGTTTCCGTGGCGGGGATGTTGTCGAGCGCAGCGCGCAGACGCTGGCTTTCCTGGCGCAGCAGTTCGACTTCACGCGCCGCTTCGGGATGGGACTCCAGATACAGCGCGATCTGGCGGCGCAGCGTCTCGTCGACCTGACCGTCGGCATAGGCCTGCAGATCGTATTCGGAAGGAGAGAAGGCGTTCATTTCAAAATCCGTAGTGGAGGAGTGACAGGCTTGCCATCATTGAATCCACGCAGCGCCTTGCGGGCGCGCGACAGGCGCGACATTACGGTGCCGAGCGGGATGTCGAGGGCGTCGGCGGCTTCCTGGTAGCTGAGTCCTTCGACCGATACCAGCAACAGCAGCGCGCGCTGCTCGGCCGTCAGCTTGCCGAAATCCTGCAGCGCGGCGCGCGACATGGCGACGTCTTCGGCTGAGGGCGCCAACTCTTCTTCGCGGCCGGCGAACAGCGACAGCAAGCCGGCATAGCGTTTGGCGCGGCGCTCGCCGTCGAGGAAGCGGCGGTACATGATCTGGAACAGCCACGCCCGCAAGTCGCCGTCTTTGCGACGCCGGTCGCTGTGCGAGAGCGCACGTTCCAGGCAGGACTGCACCAGGTCGTCGGCGCTGTTTTCATGGCGCGTCAGCGACAGCGCAAAGCGCCGCAGCCGGGGCAGCAGTTCGCGCAAGTCGTTGTCGTTGAAATCGGTGCTCATGTGCAAATGTTGTCAGTGGCGGTCAAGCGCGTCATATCGTTCGTGCACAGTAAGACGAACGGGCTCCGGGCTTATTCCCTTGCCGTGCAATTATTTTTTGAGCAGCGACAGACGAGCAATGGATTAGCAATAAATTAGCAAGAAGCGCCGTGCGCGCCGGCTTGCTTTGTCGCATCATAGCGGCTTGCCAGCGGCGTTCCTATTATTGACATGACAACAAACACCAGCAGCGACGTGCCCGGACTGATCACGACGGAAGATGGAACAACATATTGCGCCTGGCATGCAGCCATGCCCGAGTACCACGGCGGCGAATGGGGCAGGCCGGTGGCTGACGATGTGCGACTGTTCGAGAAAATCTGCCTGGAAGGATTCCAGTCGGGCCTGGCGTGGATCACCATCCTGCGCAAGCGCGAGAATTTCCGTGCGGCGTTCGACGGTTTCGATTTCCACCGGGTGGCGCGTTATACCGAGGCAGACATTGAACGCCTGCTCGGCGACGCCGGCATCATCCGCAACCGCGCCAAGATCGTCTCGGCCATCAACAATGCCCGCCGCGCCATCGAACTGATCGACGAAGCCGGTTCGCTGGCCGCCTGGTTCTGGCAATTCGAACCCGCCGCCAAAGATCGGCCCAAGACGCTCACGCTCGATTACTGGCAGGCCAATCCCACCTCGGAAGCTTCGGTGGCACTATCGAAGGCGCTCAAGAAACGCGGCTGGACTTTCGTCGGCCCGACCACCATCTACGCCTTCATGCAGGCGATGGGGCTGGTCAACGATCACCTGACCGGCTGTGCCTGCCGCACCATCGTCGAAGCGGAACGCAAGGCGTTCCAACGGCCGAAAGCCCTTTAAATGCAAAGAAAAAGGCCCGTGGAGCATGCAGCGCCAAGGGCCCGGAGAACAACATTCCCGAAGGATCAGGCGAATACGCTGCGATACCAGGCGAGGGCGCGGCCGAGGAAGCCATCGGCATCCTCTTCAAACAGATAGGGTTTCTTGGCGCGCAGGCGGTCGAGGATTTCCTTCTCATCTTTTTCCTTGACCGTGCCGTAGGCGATGCCGAGCGTCAGCAGCGTACGCAGTGAGCCCAGTTTTTCCTTGGCGACTGAGCCGCGTGCATGTTCGACGGCGATCTTGGCGTCGTGCAGTTGCTGCGCCCATGAACGCGCCAGGCGCCATGCCGGTGTCTTCAATGCTTCTTCGGCCTTGGCGATGCTGATGGCCGCCGACTTGATTTGCGCGGCGAGGACGTCGATCTGCGATTCGTCGCCCTTGGCTTGCTTGACGATGGATGTCGCCCAGGCCTTCGACGCCGCGGTCAGTTCGTCAACGGTCCAGTCGTGCTGTACGGCGATATGGAAACCGAAGTTGGAAGCCTGTGAAATCAGGATCGCGACCACGTCGGGAAAGTCTTTGTCGAGCGCGCGCTTGGCCCACGCATATTGACCTGAGAGCATCAGGTGCTGCACGGCGGCTTCGGTCAGGAAGGTGGTGTTGTCCGAGAGTTTCGCCAGCATGAAGCTTTCGAAGGTGGGCGAGACAAATCCGGGGTCGCACTTCAGCGAGAGGCGATTGAAGTTTTTGTAATCGCGGTCCAGCAATTCATAAACCTCATCCTTGAGGTTGAGATTGAGTTTTTTCATGTTGTTCCCTGGTGCCCTGGCGTGTTGTCGGATCGACATGCATGTCGTTGTCGAACACCGAAATTCTAATCGCAAATCAGCCGCTGCATGGAATTCGCAGCGACAGGGCGTAGATGCATGAGGGGTTAACGGCAGGAATCGGGAAAACTTTTCCCTGGGCAATAACACGGCAGACAAGACATCGGCGACCGGTCGCCGAAGCGCAGCGCGAGGCGTTCAGGCGGCCGGCTTCAGCGATCAGGCAATCAGATCCCGCCCATGCACAGATACTTGATGACCAGGTAATCGTCGATGCCGTAGTGCGATCCTTCGCGACCCAGTCCGGATTGCTTGACGCCGCCGAACGGGGCGACTTCATTGGAGATCAGGCCGGTATTGATGCCGACCATGCCGCTTTCGAGGCCTTCAGCGACGCGCCAGATGCGGCCGATGTCGCGCGAATAGAAGTAGGCGGCCAGTCCGAACTCGGTGTCGTTGGCCATGGCAATGGCGTCTTCATCGGTGATGAAGCGGAACAGCGGCGCCATCGGGCCGAAGGTTTCTTCCCTGGCGATGATCATCTGCGAGGTCACGTCGGCAATCACGGTCGGCTCGAAAAAGCTGTGACCGAGTGCGTGGCGCTTGCCGCCGATGAGTACGCGACCGCCTTTGTCGCGGGCGTCGGCGATGTGCTGCTCCACCTTCTTGACGGCTTTGTCGTCAATCAGCGGGCCTTGCGTGACGCCGTTCTCGATGCCGTTGCCGACCTTCAGCTTGCCGACGGCGGCCACCAGTTTTTCGGCGAAGGCGTCGTACACGCCATCCTGCACATAGATGCGGTTGGCGCACACGCAGGTCTGGCCGGCGTTGCGGAACTTGGACGCGATCGCGCCTTCGACCGCGGCATCGAGGTCGGCGTCGTCAAACACGATGAAGGGCGCATTGCCGCCCAGTTCCAGCGACAGTTTCTTGACGCTGGACGCGCATTGTTCCATCAACAGCTTGCCGATCGCGGTGGAACCGGTGAAGCTCAGCTTGCGCACCAGCGGATTGCTGGTCATCTCGCCGCCGATCAGCTTGGCGGAGCCGGTGACCACGCTGAACACGCCGGACGGCACGCCTGCGCGCTCCGCCAGCACCGCCAGCGCCAGCGCCGAGAACGGCGTCGCTTCGGCCGGCTTCAATACCATCGGACAGCCGGCCGCCAGCGCCGGACCGGCCTTGCGCGTGATCATCGCCGCCGGGAAATTCCACGGCGTGATTGCCGCACAGACGCCGATCGGCTCCTTGGTGACGATGATGCGGCTGCTCGGCGACGGCGATGGAATGGTGTCGCCATAGGTGCGCTTGGCTTCTTCACCGAACCATTCGATGAAGGACGCGGCATAGGCGATCTCGCCCTTGGATTCGGCCAGCGGCTTGCCTTGCTCGGTGGTCATGATCAGCGCCAGGTCGTCGGCGTTGGCCAGCATGAGGTCGTTCCATTTGCGCAGGATGACGCTGCGTTCCCGGGCGGTTTTCTTGCGCCAGCCGGCCCAGGCGGTTTGTGCCGCCTCAATGGCGCGGCGCGTTTCGGCGGCGCCCATGTCGGGAATGGTGCCGATCTTGTCGCCGGTGGCGGGATTGTGCACGTCGTGCGTGCCGCCGTTGTCGGCATTGCACCAGGCGCCGTTGATGTAGGCTTGCTGGCGCAACAGGGTCGGATCTTTGAGGTGTTCGGATAACAGCATGGAGTTTTTCCTTAAAATTTGGCCGCCGCCTTATTGCGACCACGTAACCACTCCAGCACCAGCAACAGGCAGGTGGAGAAAATGATCAATATGGTCGCCAGCGCAGCGATGGTGGGGCTGATGTTGTCCTTGATGCCGGCGAACATCTGGCGCGGCAAGGTGGCCTGGTTGGGGCCGGCAACGAACAGCGTCAGCACGACTTCGTCGAAAGAGGTGGTGAAAGCGAACAGTGCGCCCGAGATCAGGCCCGGCGCAATCACCGGCAAGGTAATGCGGAAGAAGGTGCGCAACGGGCTGGCGCCCAGGCTCAGGCTGGCCCGCACCAGGTTGTGATTGAACCCCTGCAGTGTCGCCAGCACGGTCGTGACCACAAACGGCGCACCCAGCGCCGCATGCGCCAGGATCAGCCCGGTGTAGCCGTCCGACAAGCCGATTTGCGCGAAGAACAGATAGACTCCGACGCCGACCACCACCACCGGCACGATCATCGGCGAAATCAGGATCGCCATCAGGATGCCTTTGCCGCGGAAGTCGGCCTTATTCAGGCCCACGGCAGCGAGCGTGCCCAGCACGGTGGCGATCACGGTCGCGGCGGGCGCAACAATGAAGCTGTTACGGGCGGCGCGCATCCAGTCGTCCGACGCGAACAGGTTCTGGTACCAGCGCAGCGAGAAGCCCTTGATCGGATACATCAGGAAGCTGCTGTCGCTGAACGACAGCGGGATCATCACCAGTATCGGCAGGATCAGGAAGACCAGGATCAACACGTTCAGACTGCGCGAGACGAAGAACCACGCGCGCTCAGGCAGCGACATGTAAGGTGGGAAGGCCGGCAAAAGCGAGGAGACCCGCAGTGATGACATGTTGATCATGGCGTTATCCGATAACCAGTGTGATGTTGTTGTGCGCGTTAAGTTGCATGACAATGTGACAAGGCGACGGTGCTTGTTAGGCAATGCCGACGTCGATCCTGGCGAAGCGCCGGTAGACGCCGTACAGGATCAGCGTTCCCGTCAGCAGCAATCCGCCCAGTGCGCACGCCATGCCCCAGTTGATGGTGGTATTGATGAAATAGGCGATGAAGTAGCTCACCATTTGTTCATTCGGCCCGCCCAGCAGGGCCGGCGTGATGTAGTAACCGCCCGCCATGATGAACACCAGCAACACGCCGGCGCCGATGCCCGGATAGGTCTGCGGGACATAGACGCGCCAGAACGCCGCAAACGGATGGCTGCCGAGTGAAATGGCCGCCTTGAGATAAGTCGGCGGTACCGATTTCATGACGCTGTAGAGCGGCAGGATCATGAACGGCAGCAGGATGTGCGTCATCGAGATGTACACGCCGATGCGGTTGAACACCAGTTCCAGCGGCGCATGGATCACACCGCTCAGCATCAGCGCGGTGTTGACCAGCCCTTCGGATTGCAGCAGCACGATCCACGCCGCCACGCGCACCAGGATTGAGGTCCAGAACGGGATCAGCACCAGGATCATCAGCAGGTTGGCGCGGCGCTCAGGCATGGTCGAGAGCCAGTAGGCCAGCGGATACGCCAGCAGCAGGGTGAACAAGGTAACGGCCGCACTCATCCACAAGGTGCGGCCGAAGATGGCGCGGTAGATGGAAGCGTCCGGATCGACCTGGACGATGTCGCCGACGGCGTTCTGCTTGAGATCCAGCGAGGCCAGCAGGTAATAGGGAGAGTAGATCGAGCCGTTGCGGGCGATCACTTGCCAGCTATCGAGCTCGGCCCACTGCGGGTTCAGCGCGATCATGGCTTCCCTGATCCGGGCAGCCTGCGCCGGTTGTGACGGTTGCAACTCCTTGCCGTCGGCATCGTGCAAAGGCAAGGCGCGGGCGGTTCCCATGATCAGCGAGCGCGCGCCGGAAAGTTCGGTATTGATGCGGCGGGCCAGCGGGCCGGCGGTACTGTCTTTTTTCGCTTGCAGCAGGTCGGTTGCAATCGCGGCATAGGCCTGGTCCGGCGGCGGGCTCTTGCGATCCCATTTGGCGAGCGCGGTAATGGTGTTGGGCAAGGTCGAAGCGATCTCGGGGTTTTCCACCGCGCGCACCAGCAACACCACGATCGGCGCCACGAAGGTCATCAGCAAAAAGAGGGCAAGCGGCGCAATCAGTCCCAGTGCGGCGAGACGCTTTCGCGTTTCCGCCTTGCGCAGATCGCGCTTGAGCTGCTGCGGCGTCGGATCTGCAAGCATGGAATTCCTGGCTTCGGCGTCTGTAGCGGTAGGCATGACTGCGCTCGGACTGGTGGCGAGAGTATTCATCGTGACTCTTGATTCTGAATGCTGCCTGACAATGGAAAACGGAAATCGGATGCGCAGACAACTGTCGCCTGCGCATCCTGGCTAGGTGACTAGCCGGCGAGCGTCGGCCTTACTTGGCAACCCAGGCGGCAAAGCGTTGTTCCAGCTCTTCGCCGTGGTCGGTCCAGAATTGCTGGCTCAACTGGATCGCATCCTTGGCGTTGGCCGCGGAAGTCGGCAAGTTGGACAAGGTCTTCGCGTTGAGCAGTTTCAGCGTGTTCTTGTTGACCGGACCATAGGCGATGTTGTTGGCATAGACCTTCTGGTTCTCGGCAGTCGTCGCAAAGCTGATGAATTTTTCTCCCAGCGCCTTGTTCGGCGAACCCTTTGGAATCACCCAGTAATCCAGGGTATAGACGCTGCCGGCCCAGACCACCTTGAGGTTCTTGCCTTCGCGCTGCGCCGCGTCGATGCGGCCGTTGAAGGCGGTCGACATCACGACGTCGCCGGACACCAGGAACTGCGCCGGCAATGCACCTGCTTCCCACCACTGGATATTCGGCTTGAGCTGGTCGAGCTTCTTGAAGGCGCGATCCACGCCGCCCTTGGTGCTCAGCACCTTGTAGACGTCCTTGGTCGCCACGCCGTCGGCCATCAAGGCGAACTCCAGGGTGTACTGGGCGCCTTTCTTCATGGCGCGCTTGCCGGGAAATTTCTTGGTATCCCAAAAGTCCGCCCATCCTTGCGGCGCAGTCTTGAGCTTGTCGCCGTTGTAAGCCAGTACAGTCGACCAGACGAAGGCGCCCATGCCGCACTCACTGTTGAGCGACTCCGGAATGTAGTCGTCCTTCTTGATGGTCTTGATCAGGTCGAGCTTTTCGATCAAGCCGTCTTCACAGGCGCGCGCCAAGTCGCCGCCATCGATTTCCACCACGTCCCAGGTGACTTTCCTGGCTTCGACCATGGCCTTGACCTTGGCCAGCTCGCCGTTGAACTCGGCGGTGACTATCTTGGTGCCGGTGCTTTTCTGAAACGGTTCGACGTAGGCGACCTTTTGCGCGTTGGCATTGGCGCCGCCGAAATTGACCACGGTCAGTTCAGCTGCCTGGCTGATACCGGCTGAGAACAGCAGACCTAAAGCAAGCGGGGAGAGCAGAGCGAGAGTGTGGCGTTTCATGTGTTCCTCTTTGGTTGTGGTTCTTGGTGACGAAAATGAAAAAACGAAATTCAGGCAAATACGCGCAGGCGTTCAGGTGCGATCTGCAGACCGACGTTGCTGCCTTCGGCGAGGTCGGCCAGCGCCGGGTCGCTCAGCGACAGCTTGACGAAGCAATCGTCCTGTCCGCTGACCACGCAGCGCACGCGCACGTGATCGCCGAAATAGATCAGGCCGGCGACGCTAGCCTTGATCAGGTTGCCGCCGTCCTGCGAAGACAAGGGCTGCAAGCGGATGCGCTCCGGGCGCACGCAGGCAACCACGCCTTGTCCGGCCTGCGCACGATGCACGTTCAGCCCGGAGAGTGTTGCGCCGTCAGGCAGGCGGATCGTGCAACGCTCGCCATTGATCGCTTCGACGCTCGCCTTGAAACGGTTGTTGTCGCCGATGAAGCCGGCCACAAACAGGTTTTCCGGAAATTCGTACAGGTCTTCCACCGGCGCCAGTTGCTGGATCACGCCCTGGTCGAACACGGCGACGCGGTCCGACATGGTCAGGGCCTCGCTCTGGTCGTGGGTCACGTAGACGAAGGTTACGCCCAGGTGCTTGTGCAATGCCTTCAGTTCCAGCTGCATGTGCTCGCGCAATTGCTTGTCGAGCGCACCGAGCGGCTCATCCATCAGCACCAGTTGCGGATCGAACACCAGCGTGCGCGCCAGGGCGACGCGCTGCTGCTGGCCGCCCGACAACTGCGTCGGATAGCGATCGCCGAACTTGCCCATCTGCACCATGTCCAGCGCCTGCTTGACCTTGGCCGCACGCGTGACGCTGTCCATCTTGCGCACGGAGAGCGGATAGGCGACGTTCTGGGCAATCGTCATGTGCGGGAACAGCGCGTAGTTCTGGAACACCATGCCGATGTTGCGCTTGTGCGGAGGCACGCGGTTGAGCAGCTGGCCGTCCAGCCGGATCTCGCCGCTGGTCGGATACTCGAAGCCGGCCAGCATCATCAGGCAGGTGGTCTTGCCCGAGCCGGACGGCCCCAGCAAGGTCAGGAACTCGCCGCGGCGAATCTCCAGGTCGAGGTTCTTGACGATCAGGTTTTCACCGTCGTAGGTTTTCTTGACGCCGCAGAACTGCACCAGCGTGTCGGCCGCTTGCAGATGCTGCGGCGCTGTCTCCATCGCATTTGTTCTCATGCTTGCTCTTTCCGGTTGTGTTTCCGTTGCCTTGATCGGATGCCGTGACGAAAGCGAAATCAGGCGCGGGTGTCGTGGATCGCCTTCTCCAGGATGACCAGCGCTTCGTCCATGACGGTATCCGGAATCGTCAACGGAAACAAGAAGCGGATTACGTTGCCGTAGCTGCCGCAGGTCAGCAGCAGCAAACCGTTTTTCAGCGCATTGGCCTGCACGCGCTTGGCGAACTCCGCATCCGGTTTGTCGCTGCCGGGCTGGACGAATTCCACCGCGACCATTGCGCCGAGGCCGCGTACTTCACCGATGGCCGGGGTGGTGGCGCCCAGGCCGATCAGGAAGTCCTTGAGCGCTGAACCCAAGCGCGCGCCGCGCACCACAAGGTTTTCTTCCGCGATCACGTCGAGCACCGCCAGCGCCGAGGCAACCGCCAACGGATTGCCGGCATAGGTGCCGCCCAGGCCGCCGGGCGCCGGGGCGTCCATGACTTCCGCGCGCCCGCACACCGCCGCCAGCGGCATGCCGCCCGCCAGGCTCTTGGCCATGGTCATCAGGTCGGGCAGGACGTCGTAATGTTCCATTGCAAATAATTTACCGGTGCGGGCGAAACCGGTCTGCACTTCATCGGCGATCAGCAGGATGCCGTGCTCGTCGCAGATTTTGCGCAGGCCGCGCATGAAATCGGCCGGTGCTGCGTAGAAGCCGCCTTCGCCTTGCACAGGTTCGAGGATGATGGCTGCCACGCGCTTCGGGTCGACATCGCTCTTGAACAAGCCGTTGACGGCCGCCAGCGCATCGTCGCTGCTCACGCCGTGCAGCGCCGTCGGGAAGGGCGCGTGATACACCTCGCCGGGGAAAGGACCGAAGCCCAGCTTGTAAGGCGCAACCTTGCCGGTCAGCGCCATGCCCATCATCGTGCGGCCATGGAATCCACCGGAAAAGGCGATGACGGCGGCGCGGCCGGTCGCGGCGCGGGCAATCTTGATGGCGTTTTCCACCGCCTCGGCGCCGGTGCTGAACAGCGCGGTCTTCTTGGCGTGCTCGCCCGGCGTGATGGCGTTGATGCGCTCGGCCAGCTCGACATAGCTCGCATAGGGAACGATCTGGTAGGCCGTATGGGTGAAGCGTTCCATCTGGGCGCGGATCGCTTCCATCAGTCTGGGATGGCGATGGCCGGTATTCAATACCGCAATGCCGGCGGCGAAGTCGATGTAGCGGCGTCCTTCGACGTCCCACAGTTCCGCATTCAGGGCGCGTTCGGCATAGAAGTCGCACATCACGCCGACGCCGCGCGGGGTGGCGGCGTTCTTGCGGGCTTGCAGTTCAGCGTTGGAGGGGACGTTCGCCGAAATGGCAGCGTTAATTGATGTGATGGGGGCGACGCTCTTGAGTGCATTGGATGTCATTGCTTGCTCCGGTATCCGCTTTGGAAAAATCTGGGTTGGAGCAATACTAAATCTGCAATGGACCTGTAATATAGAGCCAATTGAGAATATTTGATGGAGCCACTTTGCGCATCGCCTCCTTGTCGGATTATTTGCTGCTACGCGTCAATCGCGCTCCTGCAAGCCAGGAAAGTGCTCGCATCCCGCGCACGCCCGTCAATCGTCAGATTTATCAGCTGATCCGAGAAGCGATCCTTGCACAAACGCTGCCGGTCGGCCTGCAGTTGCCATCCTCGCGCGACCTTGCCGGCGAACTCGGCCTGTCGCGCAACACGGTCACTTACGCTTACGAGCAATTGCTGGCCGAGGGCTACCTCGAAAGCCGCGCCGGCGCCGGCACCTTCGTCGCCGACACGGCGCCCGACCAGATTCCGGAAACGGTCGAACGCAACGTCCCGCTCACCGATCCCTCCGGCAAGTCCGAACTGTCTGCACGCGGCGCCATGCTCACGCGTCAGGCCGGCGTCAGCGACAAGCAGTGGGGCGCTTTCATGCCGGGCATTCCCGACGTCACCGAATTCCCCAGCAAGGTCTGGAGCCGCCTGCAAAACAAGCACTGGCGCCGCTCGCAGGCAGAGATGCTGACATACGGCCCGGGTGCCGGCTATGCGCCGCTGCGGGAAGCCATCGCCGAGTACCTGCGCATCTCGCGCTCGGTCAACTGCAATGCCGGCCAGGTCCTGATCACCACCGGCATCCATCAATCGCTCGACACCGTCGTCAAACTGCTGGGCGAACACGGCGACGCCGCCTGGATCGAAGACCCGTGCTACTGGGGTACGCGCAGCGTGTTGAACTCGCTCGGCATCGAATCCGTACCGATCCCGGTCGACCAGGAAGGCATGCGCATGCGCCTGGCCAACCTGCGCCGTCCGCCGCGCTTCATCTGCACCACACCCTCGCATCAATATCCGCTCGGCATGGTCATGAGCCTGTCGCGCCGGCGCATGCTGCTGGAGTACGCCGCCGCGCACAAAGTCTGGATCATCGAAGACGACTACGACAGCGAGTTCCGCTACGGCGGCCGTCCGCTGGCGTCGCTGCAGGGCATGGACACGCACAACCGCGTGCTCTACATGGGCACCTTCAGCAAGATCATGTTTCCGGGATTGCGCATCGGTTTTCTGGTGGTGCCGGAGGCGCTGGCGCCGGCGTTCAGCACGGGCATGGCCGAACTCTACCGGTCCGGCCAGGTATTCCTGCAGGCGACACTGGCCGACTTCATGGCGGAAGGGCATTTTTCGTCGCACATTCGCAAGATGCGCGTGCTGTACGCCGAACGACTGCGCCTGCTGCAGCAAGCGATCCATCGCAACTTCGGCGACGAGATGAACATCACCGGCGGTGAAGCCGGTTTGCACCTCACCGTCTCGCTGCCGCCCGAATGCAATGACAAGCTGGTATGCGAAGACGCGCGCAAGGAAGGCATCATCGTGCGGCCCCTGTCGACCTACTACATGTCACCCAAGACCGCGCGCAGCGGGCTCCTGCTCGGATACGCCAGTGTGCCGGACGAGGCGATCGGTCCGGCTTTCGACAAGCTGGCGAAAGTGATTCGCCAACACGTCTCGTAAATCGATTGAGCGAGTCTCGAATTTCGTGATGCCGCGTATCACGCATCAAACATTGATCCAGCGCATTGACGACGATCTTTTTATCGCGCATCCTAGCGACTCCACATAGCCATGCGGCAATATTTTCTTGGATGAGTCAGGGATCTCATCCGGCACCTTTGATCTACCTGCCCTAGCAAGTAACGCGGACACCATCACTGCAAGTCAACGCATCGAGACCGGCAACGGTCGTCGATGCGAACAACATCTTGTCATGGGGCGCTTATGCTGACTGCAGTTTCTGGTTGTTTCACACTATTCATCTTCATCTCCGGTGCCGTGGTCGGCTCCGGAAAATCTCCGGTCCGTCACACGGCATCTTGCATCGCTATCCACCGATACATCGGCAGGTTTTTGCGGCATCGCGCCCATGCGCTTGCGCAAAGTGCCGTATCGGCATTTGTCTTCGTTTAACACGCTCTTCGCACTGAAAGGTGAACATCATGGAATGGCTGCATCACTTGTTCGCGCGCTCTCCCGAGATCGCATTGTTTCTCTCGCTGGCGGTCGGCTACTACGTTGGCAAGATCCAGTTCGGCAAATTCCAGCTCGGCGGCGTCGCCGGCTCGTTGCTGGTGGCGGTATTGGTCAGCCAGGTCGGCGTGACCGTCGACCCCGGCGTGAAGTCGGTGCTGTTCGCGCTCTTCATCTACGCGGTCGGCTATGAGAGCGGCCCGCAATTCTTCAACTCGCTGGGCAAGCAATCGATACGCGAAATCATCCTGGCCGCCGTGCTCGCCATCACCGGCCTCGCAACCGTGGTCATCATGGCCAAACTGTTCGGGCTGGACAAGGGACTGGCGGCAGGAGTCGCCGCCGGCGGCCTGACGCAATCGGCGATCATCGGCACCGCCGGCGACGCCATCACCAAGCTGGGGCTGGCAGCCGATGAAGTCAAGCGCCTGCAGGGCAATGTCGCAGTCGGGTACGCCGTGACCTATGTGTTCGGTTCGTTCGGTGCGATCCTGGTGTGCGTGAACCTGTTGCCGAGGCTGATGGGGCGCAGCATCAAGGAAGACGCCGTACGCGCCGAAGCCGCCATGCAGCAGGGCGTGCAGGTGCTGGCGCCGGGCCAGCTGGACGCCGCGCCGGACCTGGTCGGACGGATCTACCAGATCGGCGGCGGCACAGGCGCCGCCGGCCTCACCGTCAACAAGCTCGAACATGAGCACGCCGCCCATGGCATCACCATCGAACGCGTCAAGCGCGCCGGCAAGATCATCGAAGTCACGCCCGAACTGGAACTGCAAGCGGACGACATCGTGCTGGCGGTCGGGCGGCGGCAGGCGATGGTCAGTATCGCACCGGTTTTCAGCAAGGAGCTGTACGCCGTCGAAGGCATGGAACTGACCATGGAACGGCGCGACATCGTGCTCTCCAACAAGGAATATCAAAATCGCACGATCGCCGATATCCGCACCAACACCTCGCAGCAGGTGCGCCACGGCATCTATGTCGTGCAGCTGATGCGCATGGGAAAGGTCCTGCCGATGCAGGAAAAAACCATCGTACAGATCGGCGACGTGGTGTCGGTATTCGGTTCCGAGCAGGACGTCAAGCGCGTCTCCTCGCTGATCGGCTACGTGATCGTGCCGAGCGCCAAGACCGACTTCGTCTATCTCGGCGCCGGCCTGGTGGTGGGTTTGCTGGTCGGGCTGCTGACGGCGCGCGTCGGTTCGATCCCGCTGACGCTGGGCAGCGGCGGCGGGGCGCTGCTGTCGGGCCTGCTGTTCGGCTGGCTGCGCGCCAAGCGCCAGACCTTCGGTGCGATGCCCGGCGCTGCGGTGCAGATATTGAAGGACCTCGGGCTGGCCGGCTTTGTCGTCGTGGTCGGTTTGTCGTCCGGCCTGCAGGCGGTGCAGACCGTCAAGGCACAGGGACTGACCCTGTTCGGCGTCGGCGTGGTCGTCACGATCTTGCCGCTGGTGTTGACCATGCTGATCGGCCGCTATGTTTTGCGCTATGAAAACACGGCTGTTTTTGCAGGTGCGCTGAGCGGTTCACGCAGCGCCAATCCGGCCTTCGGTGAAGTGCTCGACAAGGCCGAAAACGCCATTCCCACGGTTCCCTTCGCGATCACCTATGCGCTGGCCAACGTTTTCCTGACCTTGCTGGGGCCGCTGATCGTGGCACTGGTGTAGCGCCATAACGGAAGAGCGGAACGATTCATTTTTACTTTGCATGTTCATCAATAAAGGAGCAACACCATGGATTTCAGCGACCCGGAAAAACTCGCCCTGCTAAGCCCCTTCGAGCTCAAGGACGCACTCATACAGAGCGCGCTGAAGAATAACAAACTCATGCTCAACGCCGGCCGCGGCAATCCCAATTTCCTGGCCACCACGCCGCGCCATGGCTTCTTCCAGTTCGGCCTGTTCGCCATGAGCGAGGCCGAACGTTCCTATATCTATATGGACGGCGTGGGCGGCTTCCCGCAGCGCGACGGCATCGAGGCGCGCTTCGAACTGTTCGCCAAGAACCACGCCGGCGTGCCCGGCATCCGGTTCATCGAAGCAGCGGTTTCGTATGTCCGGGACCAGCTGGGCATGTCGGCCGGCGACTTCATCTATGAGATGTGCGAAGCCATCCTCGGCTGCAACTATCCGGTGCCGGACCGCATGCTGCGCATGACCGAGCGCATCGTCGGCAACTATCTGCACAAGGAGATGATCGGCACGCATCCCTTCGTCGGCCATTTCGACATGTATGCAGTGGAGGGCGGCACCGCCGCGATGACCTACCTGTTCGGCAGCCTGAAGGCCAATCACGTCATCAAGGAAGGCGATACCATCGCGCTGGGCATGCCGATCTTCACGCCGTATATCGAGATCCCGCATCTGGCAGAATTCAACCTGGTCGAGCTGGTCATCGACGCACCGCAATCGAACAACTGGCAGTACACCAAAAAGGAACTCGACAAGCTGCTCGATCCCAAGGTCAAAGCCTTCTTCCTGGTCAACCCGAGCAATCCGCCTTCGGTCAAGATCGACGACAAGACGCTGGCCTACATCGCCGAGATCGTCAAGAAGCGGCCGGACCTGATCATCCTCACCGATGACGTCTACGCCACCTTTGCCGACAACTTCACCTCGCTGTTTGCAATCTGCCCATACAACACCATCCTGGTGTATTCGTTTTCCAAATACTTCGGTGCGACCGGCTGGCGCATGGGCGTGGTCGCCACGCACAAGCACAACGTCATCGACGAGCTGATTTCAAAATTGCCGGAAAAGACCGCTCGCCAGCTCGACGAGCGTTACAGCTCCATCACCACCGCGCCGCGCACGATCAAGTTCATCGACCGGCTGGTGGCCGACAGCCGCACCGTGGCACTGAACCACACCGCCGGCTTGTCGACGCCGATCCAGGCACAGATGAGCCTGTTCTCGCTGTTCTCGCTGATGGACGAAGCGGGCAGCTACAAGGCCTCCATGAAGCGCATCGTCCTGCGTCGCAAGGAAGCGCTGTATCGCGAGCTCGGCCTGCCCATGCCTCACGATCCCAACTCGGTGCGCTACTACCATTTGCTGGACATGGAATCGCTGTCCGCGCAAATGCATGGCGTCGAGTTTTCAAAATGGCTGCTGAAGCGTCTGAAACCGAATGAGGCGCTGTTCCGGCTAGCCGAGGAAACCGGCGTCATCCTGCTGCCGGGACGAGGCTTCGGCGCCGCGCATCCATCCGGTCGTGTCTCGCTCGCCAACCTCAACGAGTACGATTACGCCAACATCGGGCGCGCGATCAGGAAGATGGCGTCAGAGTACTTTGAATTGTTTGAAAAAGAGAAGGGCGGGGGGAAGGCCAAGACCGCCAAAACGACGAAGAGCAAGCGCTGAACGTGGCTTGATCCACTCCTGACGGCAAAAAGAAAAAGCCCGGCGAGACCGGGCTTTTCGCATGCATTGGCGAGGCTTTCCCTTAAAATACGCTCACTCAGGATCGAAAGCACACAATATGAACAACAAGCCGCAACCCGATATGGTCACCATCGTGATCCAGCACGACATCCGCGCCGGCGCCCATGCCAGGTATGAGGAATGGCTGAAGCACATCGTGCCGCGCGGTGCATGCGCGCCGGGCCATCGCGGCGTCAACGTGATCAAGCCCTCCGACGGCGGCAACCGCTATACCATCACGCTGCGTTTCGACAGCCTGGAATATGCCGAGCAATGGCTAGGCTCCGCCGCCCGGCGCGAACTGATCAGCGACGTGTTGCCGATGCTCGAACAGGAAGAAAAAATCGACACCGTCACCGGCATGGAATTCTGGTTCACGCCGCAGGGACAAGCGCAGAAGCGCGCCAAGCCGTACAAGCAATTCCTGCTGACGCTCTCCGTCATCTACCCGCTGACGCTGATCCTGCCGTGGATCCTGGCGCCGCTGTTCGACGCGGCGCCGGTGCTGCAGCACCACCTTCTCAGCCGCCTGATTGTGGCGGCAATCATCGTCGGCCTGATGACTTACGTGATCATGCCGCGCTATTCCAAACTGGCGCAGAAGTGGCTGTATAGCTGAACTGCCGCCGTCACACCACAAAAAATGCCGATTGGTCTGTAGCGCAAACGTGCTACAGCGCCGCGGCGCAAGCCGATTGACTTGTCGGGACCGGAAATGGAGACTGATCGGCTTCGGCAGATCCCGCCCAATTGCCGGCTTTTAAAAAAATAAACGGAAAGTGAGACAGGCGGTCAAGCCCGTGAAGAAACATCCATTATCCTGACGACAAAATCACCAGACACGTCGTACAAGGAACCAGCGGGCAGCATGAGCAAACAAGAACAACGGCGGCAGGCGGTCAGCAGCGGGCGTCTGACGCTCCTGAAACCGCTGACACTCCTGGCGCTGGCATTGTCAGCGGCGCTCGCGACGATGAGCGAGGGGCGCGCCCAGAACGTCGGCAATGCGGGCAACGTCAACTCCAGCTCCCTGTGGCTCGACAACGGTTCCGGCGCGATCACCAGCGTAACCAATAGCGGCACCGTCGTCGCGCGCCTTGGCGTCATCGCCAACGGCGGTACGATCGGCAGCGTGGACAACAGCGGCACCCTCGCCACGTATGGAAGAAGTACCGCCATCCTCAACACCGGGTCGATCGGCAGCATCACCAACAGCGGCAGCATCAGCGGCGACTATGTCTTTGCCAGCTTCGGCAGCACCGGCATCTCCAACAGCGGCACCATCGGCAATCTGAACAACAGCGGCGAGCTCCGGGGAACCACGGCGCTCTATCTGGCGCCGGGCAGCACGCTGACGTCGTTTACCAATTCCGGCACGATTTACGGCGCCATACTCAACAGTTCGGCAGCGCCGCTCACCATCAACGGCGGCACCGGCGCCAGTGTCGGTACGTTGACGGGAAACTCCCGCGACGGCCGCGAGGTGGGTCGCATCAACAGCGAAGCGGGCGTTATCTTCGCCAGCGGCAATCATCTGCTCAACGACATCATTGACGCTGGGTCGGGTACCGTCACCAACGCCGCCACGTTGCAAATCAATAATCCGATCGCCATCTACGGCAACTTTGTTCAGAATGCGGGCGCGACGCTGATTTTCGGCGGCGGCGATTCGTACGGTTTCGGCAGTGTGCTGGTGAATGGCAACGCGACCTTCGCCGCCGGCTCCACCATCAGCCTCAAGCCGCTCAACTACCATTTTGCCCAAGGCCAGCGCTACGTCGTGGTCACCGCAAGCGGGACCGTGACCGTCAATGGCGTCACCTATTCGGCGCCCGGTTTCAGTGTCAGCGGCGCGGTCCAGGACAATTCGCTGGTGCTGACGCTGGGGCGCTTCGGGCTGGGCAGCGGCGGCAGCGTCCCCGTCAACAGCGCCACCAACGACGATGCGGCGTCCTCGTTGCACGGACTGTTCAATTACAGCGGGACGAATACGTCCCTGTTGGCCTTGTTCAATCCGGCGGCGGCACTGGATACGGCGGATGCCGCCAACAAGGCGGGCGAGATGTTGAGCCCCGCGTCGATCAAGGGCGCCGCCAACGATGCCCAGGGAGTACTCAACCAGGTCATCGGCAACGTGGCGAATGATCACATGGACGGCTTGCGCGTGGCCCAGGGCAACGGCAATAGCAGCAATAGCGGCGTCGCCACCGGCGAGGCCGTTCGCGACTTTACGCTGTGGGGGCAAGTGTTCGGCGGCGGCGCTTCACAGGGGCTGCGCGACAACATCTCGGGATATCACGCCAATTACCGCGGCTTGCTGATCGGCGGCGACAGCATGGTCAGCGATACGCTGCGCATCGGTGCGCTGGTCAATGCCGCCAAGACCTCGCTGGCCAGCGACGGCGACAATACCGGCAGTTCGGTCAATATCAACAACTACGGAGTGACTGCGTACGCCAGCTACAGCGGCTCGCCGTGGTACGTCAACACGCAGGCCGGTTTTGCCCATCAGCAGTACAGCACCACGCGCGTCATCAATTACACCGGCTTCAACGGCGTCGCCAGCGGCAGCTTCAATGGCCGTCAATACATGACTTCGGTGCAGGCCGGCTATCCGCTCGCCCTGGATGCCTGGCTATCGGACGCTACCCTGACGCCGATTGCCGGCTTGAGCTACAGCACGCTGCGTCAGGATGGCTATGTCGAAACCGGCGGCAACGGCGCAGCGTTGAAGGTCGACGCATCGTCGGTCAATTCGCTCAAGAGCGAACTGGGAGCCAAGCTGGAGCGCGGTTTCGAGACCTCGTCCGGCAAACTGGCGCCGTCGCTGCAACTCGGCTGGCGGCACGAGTACCGGGGTGGCCGGACACATGCCGGCGCCAGTTTTGCCGCCGACAGTACCGGCTCAACGGCTTTTGTCACGCAAGGCGCCGCGCCGGTTGCCGATATCGGCGTGCTCACGCTCGGGATGACGCTACTGCAGGGAAAGCAGCTGAATCTGACCGCCCGGTACACGCTGGAATCCGGCGGCGGCTACAAGGCGCAGACCGGCAGCCTGCAGGCGCGCTGGCAGTATTGATATTTGCAGCACCATTCGGGTTGCAATAAGGAAATTTTTTTCAGGCTACGCAGCGTGGCGCGCCAATCCCCAGGATTATTTTGAAAATGTGAGACAAGATGTCAATTCCGGATGCCATTCAATGGCACTATGGCAAGCAGAAAATCGCCTCGTTTTTTTAACAGGGAAAAGATGAAAAGCGCAGCAATGCTGGCCATGACCGGCAGCGCTCAGGGGAGTGGGATGCTGGAACGTACGACGCCGGAAAACACGATCATTGCGACACTCAGGACACAACTGCTGGCGGTGCCTGCGGTCGCGGCCGTTCACCTCGTCGCAACTGCGGCGCAGGCCGGTGCCAACGCTACTGTCTATGTGGTCGGCGGCCAGCGCAAGGCGCTGGAGACCGTCATTGCCGAGGCCGGCTATCCGGGCCGGATCGCATTGGTGCGCGTGCACGCCTTGCCGTTGCGATCTGACGGCGCTGTGGATGAAGAAGCCCTGGCCGCATTGCCGGCATGGGATGATGCATCACTACCGATGACGGCGGTTTACCGTCCGATCGCACCATTGCGCCCGCGCGTGCATCTGGCCGATATGCTGCCGGATTACCCCTTGCTGACCTCCACGGTGCAGGAGATTGCCGTTGTCAGGACTCCCATGGCCGGTGCGGCAAGCACACCGGCCGTTTCCGTTCTCAAACCGCTTCCTGCACAACCCTGGATGCCGGCCAGCCTGGCCGCAGCGTTGGAACGCGCGGCGCAGCAACCGGAACTCGGCATCGTCCATGTCGCCGCCGACATGAGCGAAACCCGCGTCAGCTACGCAGAACTGTTCGATCAGGCGCGCCGGATGCTGGGCGGTCTGCGCTCGCAAGGCCTGCGTGACGGCGATCCGGTCATGGTCGATGCCGGCGACAGCCGCAGCTTGTTGCCGCTGTTCTGGGCCTGCCTGCTCGGCGGCATGGTGCCGGCGCCGTTCAAGGTGGCTGCCGCAGCGGCCGGCGGTGCGGCGTTGAAACGTCTGCGCGACTCATGGGAAGTCTTGGGACGGCCGCTGATTGCCGCCGACCCGGTGAGTTTGCAGGCCTTGGTGCCGCTGGGCGCGGAGGCGCTGGAGGGAATGACATTCCTGGATGCCGGCTTGCTGGTTGAGAACGAATACGTCACGCCCGCGCCGGCCGCCGACCTGCAGGCCCTGGCCATGATATTCATGACCTCCGGCAGCACCGGTCTTCCCAAAGGTGTCATGCTGAGCCAGGCTAATGTGCTGGCGATGATAGGCGGTGCCGCGGAGCGCGGGAAAGCATTGACGCCGGGAGCAACCAGCATGAACTGGATGCCGCTCGATCATGTCGGCGGCCTCGGTTTCCTGTCGATCTTGCCGCTGGCGCTCGGCATGAACCAGATCCAGGTGGATACCGCGACCGTGCTGGCGGCGCCCACACGCTGGCTCGACCTGGCGCACCGGCATCGCGTCTGCATGGTCTGGACGCCCAATTTCGCATTCGACGTATTGCTGCAGGCAGCATCTGCGCCGGGTGCTGCGCGCGACTGGGATCTGTCGAGCCTGCGCATGATCCTCAACGGTGGCGAGGCGATTTCCGACAGCGTATTGACCGCATTCGCTGCACGCTTCGCAGAAAACCAATTACCCGCCGGCGCGATCTGGCCTTCGTTCGGCATGACGGAAACCGTCAGCGGATTTTCCATGTCGCAGTGGGCGCCCGGCCATGGCGAAGTAGTTTCCCTCGGGACGCCGATTTGCGGCGCTGCGCAGCGTATTGTCGATCAGCACGGCGAGGTGGTGCCGGAAGGTCTTGTCGGCGCCGTCGAGTTGTCCGGCGCGTCCCTGTTCATGGGCTATTTCGGCCGCGACGACCTGACCGCCGAAGTGAGGCACGGCGAGTGGTTCCGCACCGGCGACATGGGCGTCATCCGCAATGGCGAGCTGTTCGTGGTCGGCCGCATCAAGGAAATGATCATCGTCAACGGCGCCAATTTCTACAGCAGTGAAATTGAAGAAGTCGTGGCGCAGACCGACGGCGTCGAACGCCTGAGTGTGGCCGCCATCGGCGTGCGCGCACTTGCTGCGCGCACGGACCAGTTGGCCTTGTTCTTCGATGCTCCCGCTGCGCACGACGACGTTGCGCTCAGGCGTGTCATGCAGGACATGCGCATGCGCCTGGGCAAGCAGTTGTCGCTGATGCCGGCGTATTTCATCCACGTGCCGGCCGATCGGTTGCCGCGCACCAATTCGGGCAAGGTCCAGCGCCTGGAACTCAGGCGTCTGCTGGAAGCCGGTTCGTTCGACGCCGAAATCAAGCGGGCAGCCTGCCTGCTGGAGACGGCGGACACTATTCCCGGGTGGTTCTCCGAACCGTACTGGAAGCCTTGCGCCATCGCCGCAAATGAGCCTCGGCGCGGGCAAAGCGTCGCGGTCCTGGGAGATGCCTCGCCCGGCGACGCCGCCATCCGGAGGACGCTTGCCGATGCCGCGGTCGATATCGACTGGCGACAGTTCGTGCTTGAACAGGATGATCCGGATGGCGTCGTTCATGCGATGGCGCAGCAGGGAAGACCGGACGTGATTCTCGTATTGCCCGGCTGGGCTCGCTTGCCGCGGCTGTTGCTGTTGTGCCAGTCGCTGGCGACGACTCCGCGCGCCAACCGGCCTGCACGGCTGATCGTGGGCGGCGCTGTGGAAGATGCCGCCGAGCACGCAGCCGCCGCGGCTTTTTTGCGCACCTCGGCAGCGGAGCTCGACGGCGTGCATTGCATGCATATCCAGTTTTCCGGTAAAGGCCTTGGCAGCGACGCCGGCATGATTCTCGGCGAGCTGCGGGGCTTGACGCGCGAAACCGAAGTGGCGTACATCGACGGCCGGCGTCATCTGCGCCGCTGGCGCAACGTCGGGTTGTCGAAGCCGGATGCCCGCGCATTGCGTTGCGGCGGCCTGTACCTGATCAGCGGCGGGCTCGGCGGCGTCGGACTGGTGCTGGCGCGCTATCTGCTCGACCGTCATGAAGCAAAATTGTTGATCGTCGGCCGTACGGCGCAGTCGCAACTCGACGACGCGCGCGCCAGGGCGCTCGGTGAACTGGAGCGCAGCGGCCGTGTGCTGTACGCCGGCGCCGACGTCGCCGATGGCAATGCCTTGCGCATTGCCGTTAACCAGGCGCATGCGCGCTGGCAATGCAATCTGGATGGCATCCTGCATCTGGCAGGAGAGGGCCGGCAAACTGAATTGATCCATGAAACTGCGGCAACGCTGGCGCAGATGCTGCACGCAAAAGTAGCCGGAAGTCTCGCACTGCATGCACTGCTCGGAGAGCATCCCGAGGCGTGGTTTGTTCTGGTCGGCTCCTTGGCCGGCATGGTGGCGGGCCGGCAGGACGCCGCCTATGCTGCGGCGAACGCTTATCAGGCGGCGTTGGCCGAACAACTGACGGCATCCGGCAAATTACGTTGCCGCTACCTGGGATTTTCATCCTGGCGCGACACCGGCATCAGCAAGCATGGCGCAGCAGTGTCAGCCGTGGAAGCGGCAGGATACTTTTCGCTGCAGCCGGACAATGCCGTCGCCAGCTTCGAGATCGCGCTATCCGCATCCCGGCCGGTCGTGGCAATCGGGCTCGATCTGCAGCACGCGCGCCAGGCTGCGCTGCAAGACACAGCCATTGCCGTGGATGAACCGGTGGTGTTTCAAACGGACGACGCTGTCGACGGGTGCATGATTTTGCACGACCACTTCGGCCGCCGCTTGCCGGTTCCCGTGATGACTGTGGATGCAATACCCCACGATCCCTCGGGCGCAATCGATCACGATCAACTGTCCCGGCTGGCCGGAGGATTCCTGCATGCGGGAAGACCGGGCAGCGAATTCGAGGGTTACATGGCGCAACTGTGGCGACGGATACTTGACTTGCCCACTTGCGGCGTGCACGACGACTTCTTTGCGCTCGGCGGCAATTCGCTGCGCGCCGCGCAAATCGCGGCAGCCACGCGCGAGCGCTTTCGCCTCGACGCGGCCATGCCCGATCTCCTGCAACATCCCACCGTGGCGGGATTCTGTGCGCATGTGCGGCGCGGCGAAAGCAAGCCCGGCATCACCGAAGCCATCGCCCGTCGCTGGCTTGAGATCGAACAAATGACAACCGAACAAAAAGCGGCACGTGTTGCTGCGAGGACTGTATGACAACACCCGACATGTCGGCGATGGATGACGGACTGGATGCGGCGCTGCTTGCCGAGTTGCTGGCTGAAGACGGATTCGAATTGCCGTCGGAAGGACCGGCGATTGCTCGTCGCGCTGCCTCTGCACGCGTGCTCGCCACGCCTGCCCAGCAGCGCCTGTGGACGGTGGAACGCATCGACGGCGTGACCGGCGAATTCAATCTCGGCCTGGATATCCGCTTCAATGCACCGGTCGATGTGGCCGCGCTGGAGCGCGCCTTGCTGGCGCTGCTGCAGCGTCACGAAGGCTTGCGCGTCCGCTTTTCCGATCAGGATGACGGCGTCATCGAGCAGAACTTCACGCAGGTCAACAGCATTTCCTTGCCGCAGCATGCCGTAGCCGTCGCGCTGTGGCCATCGCATTTGCGCGACACCGTGGCGCAGCCTTTCGACCTGGCTGCCGACCTGTTGCTGCGTGCGCAGGTGCTGCACGACGATAAGTCAGGTGAAAGCGCCTTGTTGCTGACCTTCCACCACAACATCATCGACCTGTGGTCGGGACAACTATTGCTGCGCGAACTGGTCACGCTGTATGCGCGCGAACTCGGTGAAACGGCGGCGCTGCCCGAGCCGGTGCAGTTCGGCGACTACGCGGTCTGGTTGCGCGAGCCGCAGCAAGTCGCCGCGCGCGAACAGTTGCACGCTTACTGGCGGAAGCGCCTGGCGCAATTGCCGGTAGCGCTCGAGATACCGTTTTCCGGTCCACGCGGACAAGCCGGGTCAGCATTGTGCGAACGCATTCCGGTATTGTTGCCGGCATCGCTCACGGCGGCCGTCAAACGCTTTGCCGAGGCGGTGGGGACCACGCCGTTTGTGGTCGTACTGTCTGCGTTCCATGCCGTACTGGCGCGCTATTCCGGCATGGACGACATCGCCATCGGCGTGTCGGTGGTCAACCGTGCGCAGCAACAGACCCAGGCCATCGTCGGCTTCCTGGCCGAGAACATGGTGTCGCGCAACGTCTCGGAAGGCAGCCAGAGCTTCCAGGCCCTGACCGAACAGGTACGCGATCACATGCTGGAAGACATGCGTCACCAGGAACTGCCGTTCGACGAGGTCGTCAATCTCGTCAATCCGGAGCGACGCAAAGGTCTGGCGCCATTGTTCCAGGCGATGCTGGTGTTCCAGACCATGGCGCCGCTCGAAGCGCAAGCCGGTGCAGTACACGCGCACGCCATGCCGGTTCCGCTGCCTGCCGCCCGGGCCGATCTGGTGCTGGAACTGGATGCCGGCGCAGAAGAGATCGCCGGCGGACTCGAATATCGCTGCAATTTCGTCGATCCCCGGCTTGCCGCCGCGATGGCGGCGTCGCTGGAGGTCTTGCTGGAAGCCGGGATGGCCGATCCGCAGCTGCCTCTGTCGCAATTGCCGCTGCAACGCCAGGCCGAAGCGCGCGATATGCTGGCCAAACTGAATCCGCCGTTGCCGGCGGCGTCGCCGCGCACAGTGAGCGCCTGGTTCGTGGAGCAGGCGGCGCAGATGCCGGAGGCCGTAGCGCTGATTGAGAATGACCGGGAAGTCACCTACGCCGAACTCGATCTGCGCTCTGCCGCGTTGGCGGCGCATCTGTCGCAGCTGGGCGTCGCTGCAGAAACGCCGGTCGCAATTTGCCTGCCGCGTTCGGTCGACCTGGCCGTGGCCATCCTGGCGACCATCCGCGCCGGCGGCGCCTTCGTCCCGATGGATCCCGAATTTCCGACCGAGCGTTTGCTCTACATGCTCGGCGCCAGCAGCGCAACGGTGCTGATTACTGCAGGAGCGGGAGAATGGCTTCCGGCCGACTCGGCCGTGAGACTGGTCGATCCTGCGCAGGCATTGCCGCAAGTGTCAGCGCCACAGGACCTCAATCACGCAGACAGCCTGCTGTACATTCTTTTTACGTCCGGATCGACAGGGCGGCCGAAAGCCGTGATGGGCTTGCATCAAGGCGCAGTAAATCGTATTGCCTGGATGTTGGAGCGCTATCCATTCGAGCCGACTGACCGCTATTGCCAGAAAACCACGCCGACTTTCGTCGACTTTGTCTGGGAGTTGTTTGGCCCGTTGCTGGGCGGCGTGCCATCCGTGATTTTGTCGGCAGCCCAGGTGCGCGATCCGCGTGCGCTGGCGTCGGCGATTCAGCGTCACGGGGTCACGCGCCTGACGTTGGTGCCATCGTTGTTGAAATCGCTGCTCGATCATGTTCCCGATGTCGGCAACGTCCTCGGCGGACTGCGTCATTGCATCTGCAGCAGCGAGACTTTTCCGGGCGATCTGGCGCGCCGCTTCCGGCGCTGGTTGCCTGACTGCCAGCTGCTCAATCTCTACGGCTCTTCGGAAGCATCGGCGGATTCAACCTGCCATGAAGTAGATGTCGCTGACGGAGCGCAGGTGCACATAGGCCTGCCCATTCCGGGAAATCTTCTGGCGATTCTCGATCCGGCCGGCAATGTGCTTCCCATGGGCGCCGCGGGCGAGATCGTGATCGGCGGCATCGGCCTTGCGCGCGGTTATCTCAATCAAAACGACGGCGAACCGCGCTTCATCAACTTGCCGGCGGACGTCGCCGGCGGGCGGGCATTCCGTTCAGGCGACATCGGACGCTGGCGTCCTGACGGCAACATCGATTACCTGGGCCGGCGCGACCGTCAGGTCAAGATTCGCGGTGTGCGCATCGATCCGGAAGAAGTCAGGGCGGCATTGCGCCGATGCCCCGGCGTGACGGACGCGGTTGTGGTGGCGCGCGAAATCGGTGGCGACCTGATTTTGATGGCCTATGTCGTGGCGAAAGAAACCGTGGAGGCGGCCATGCGACGATGCCTCCAGGATATCTTGCCGACCGCGCTGCAGCCTTCACGCTACGTGTTCATGCCGGCCTTGCCGCATAACACCAATGGAAAAATCGATTTCCTGAGCTTGCCCGCCCTCGATTCGGAATCACCTCAGCCGGCGCAGGAGCAGCAGCAAGAGATCGCTCTGACGCTGGAAGAAAGCCTGCTGGCCGATATCTGGCGTCAGATCATCGGCCATCGGCCGCGACAAGCCGATGCCAATTTCTTCCAGTCGGGCGGACACTCGTTGAGCGCAATACGCCTGGTCGTCGCAATTGAAAAGAATCTCGGCGTACGCTTGCCGGTGACGGCCGTCTTTGACGCGCCGACCTTGCGCGCCATGGCGCTGGAAGTGCACCGCGCGCAACCCGGGGCCGACGTGCCGGAGCCGGTGGCCGGCGGTCCGCACCGGCGCGCGCGGGCGTCGTTCAATCAGGAGCGCCTCTGGCTCATCGAACAATCCGGGCAACAACGCGGCGCCTACAACCAGGCGGTGGCTTACCGCTTGCGCGGCCGCCTCGATATCGCACGCCTCGAACTGGCGTTCCGGTGCGTGATGCAACGCCATGAAGCGCTGCGTACGCGGCTGGTCCTTGCCGATGGCGACTTATGGCAGGAGGTGGACGCCTCTCCCGAATTTATCCTCAAACGAATCGACGCCGACATTGATGCGGCCGAACGGCAGATGAAGGAATTCAGCGAACGAATTTTCTCGCTGTCGGACGACCTGCCGTTGCGGGCACAGCTGATCCGGCTCGGGCCTGACGATCATTTACTGGCAATCGTGGTCCATCACACGGCCTTCGACGGCGGTTCAGGACGCGTGATCGTCGAAGAACTGGGGCAGGCTTACGGCGGCACGTTGGATGCCGCACCTGCAGCATTGCAGCAGATCGATTTTTCGACATGGCAGCGGGATTGTGATGAACAGGGCGCTTTCGAAGCGCAAGGCAATTACTGGCGCGATCAGCTGGCCGGCGCTCCCGCCGTCCTCGGCCTGGCGTTGAGCCGGATGCCGGAGCAACGCGACTTCCGCCTTGGACGCGCACCGCTGGCGCTGGGACGGGAGCGCAGCCAGCGTTTGCAGCAGGCGGCCAACGCTGCCGGAGTGAGCACGTTCGCGCTGTTGCTCGGCGTATGGGGATTGACGCTGGCGCGCTTCGGTGACGAGCACGAGGTTGTCGTCGGTATTCCGGTAGCCGCTCGCAGTCGTACCGGGCTGGACGGTGTGGTCGGCTTTCTTGCCAATACCTTGCCGATGCGCCTGGATTGCCGGGCCGCCAACCTTGCTGAATTCGGACGGCGTGTGCAGCAGCGTGTCGCCGGGGGATTGCAGCATCAGGATATTTCCTTCAGCCGTATCGTCGAAGCCGCCGGCGTCGAGCGCGTGCCTCAGCGCCCGCCGTTGCTGCAGGCGATGTTCGTGCTGGCCGATCTGCGCCAGTGGCAATTGCAGCTGGACGATATCGACGCAGTGGCCCAGCCGGGGTCGGCGCCGCTGGCGCGTACGGATCTCAGCATGGCCTTGCAGGAGGACGAACAAGGCATCGCTGGCGAGATGGAATATGCGGCTGACATCATTGCGCCCGCACTGGCCGAACGTATCGCGGCGGGCTTCGTGCATTTGCTGGACGCCTTGCTGGCGCAGCCCGACGCACCGCCTTTGTCACACTCGCTGCTGGATGCACAGGCGCGCACTTTGCTGATGCAGTTCGGGCGCGCGCGCCGCGTCTTGCCGCCGGCAACCCGGCCCTTGCGGTTGCACGACCTGTTGCGCGCCAGTGCACAGCGCAACGGCGATGCAGCGGCGCTGGCGACACCCGAGGGCGAGGTCAGCTATCGGCAACTGGATGATCTTGCCGGCGCCTTTGCGCAGAGTCTGCGTGCGGCAGGCCTGAATCCGGGTGCGCGCATCGCGCTGATCGGGGAGCGGTCCGTCGGCCTGATCGCCGCGTTGCTGGGCATCTCCAAAGCCGGCTGCATCTTCGTACCGATTGATCCTACTTATCCGGCGCCGCGTATTGAACAGATGCTGCTGGATGCCGAAGTTGCGTTGGTGGTCGGTGATTGTCCCGCTGCGTGGGACGAGGCGCGGTGGATGCGCCTGCCTGCACTGCGAGACTTGCCGTCTGCGCAGGAACCTGATGAGGCCGGGCATGGCGATATTGCCGACACGGACTTCGCGGCAACCGCGTGCATCATCTTCACGTCCGGCTCTACCGGTCGTCCCAAAGGGGTGGCGCTGGCGCATCATGCCTTGTGCCGCCTGGCGTCGAGTGCCGTGGAAGAGTTTTCGGTGCGGCAGGACAGCCGCATCCTGCAACTGGCTGCCTTCGGTTTCGACGTCGCAGTGTCCGACATCGTGTTTGCGCTGGCGGCCGGCGCCTGCCTGTGCCTGGCGCCGCGCGAGCGTCTCTTGCCCGGGTCGCCGCTGGTGCAGACGCTGGACGCAATGAACATCAGCCACCTGCAGATTCCGGCGTCGTTGCTGGCGGCAATGCCTGCCGCGCCGCTACCTTTGTTGCGCACGCTGATCGTGGGCGGGGAGTTGTGTCCGGCGTCGGTGGCGGCACAGTGGGGGCAAGGCCGTGACCTGTTCATCGCCTACGGCCCGACGGAAACCACCGTGACCGTGACCGCCGGTCGTTACCTCGGTCCGGATGCGCCTTTGCAGATCGGCCGTCCGGTGGGCGACGCCCGCATCTACGTACTGGACGGGCAGGGCGCACCGGCGCCGGTCGGCGTCGTGGGCGAATTGTGCATCGGCGGATCCGGCGTGAGCATCGGCTACCTCAACAATCCGGTCTTGACGCAAGAGCGATTCGTACCTGATCCGTTTTCCGATGATCCCCAGGCCCGCATGTACCGCAGCGGCGACCGGGCGCGCTGGCGTGAAGACGGGACGCTGGACTTCCTCGGCCGCAGCGACCGCGAGTTCAAGCTGCGCGGCTTCCGTATCGCACCGGCTGAAATCGAAGCCGCTTTGTCGCAGCAGGCCGGCGTGACGCAGGCCCTGGCGATGCTGCGTCCCGATGGCGCCGGACAGACCCGCCTGGTGGCATACGTGGTCGGCACCGACGTGAATGCAGCGGCGCTGCGCGCAGCATTGCGACATGCCTTGCCATCCTTCATGGTGCCTGATTTCATCTCTGTCCTGGACCGCATGCCGCTCACAGGCAACGGCAAGATCGACCTGAACGCCTTGCCGCCGCCGGTGTTCGGACGCGAGGGAGGCGCAGTTGCTCCGGGTCGCGATGCAGGCGATTGTCTGACGCGCGTTACCGGCCTGTGGCTTCAGGTGCTCAACCTCAGCGACGTCGATCCGGACGCCAACTTCTTCGACGTCGGCGGGCATTCGCTGCTGCTGGTCCGGCTATACGACATGGCCGTCGCCGAGTTTGGCGCGGTGCTGTCGATCAGCGATCTGTTCCGTTTTTCCACGATCCGCAGTCTCGCCGCGCATTTGTCCAGTCGTGGCGAGATAGCCAAGCCCGTGCAGCCGGCGCAAGCGCCTCTGCCTGTTCAAGCGGAAATTGCCGTTATCGGCATGGCGTGCCGTTTTCCGGGGGCGCCGGATGTCGACGCGTTCTGGCAGCTTCTGGTCGAAGGCCGGGAAGGCATCAGCCGCCACGATGCGGCGTCGCTGGCAGCCGCAGGGCGGCCCGGCAACGTGCTTGACCACGCCAACTTCGTCGCCGCCGGCGGCGAGATCGATCACGCCGACTGCTTCGACGCCGACTTCTTCGGCCTCGGTCCGCGCGATGCCGTGACGCTGGATCCGCAGCATCGGGTGGCGCTGGAATGCGCCTGGCACGCGCTCGAGCACGCCGGTTACGCCGCGCCGGAGTCGCGCGGCGATGTCGGCGTATTCGTAGGGGTGGGCGTCAATACTTATCTGCAGGGACAGTTGTTCGCCGCCGGGCCGATGCCCGAAGGCGCCGACAGTTATCACGCGATGTCCGGCAACGACAAGGATTTCGGGGCCACGCGGATTGCCTATCACCTTGATCTCAAGGGGCCGGCGCTGGCCGTGCAGACCGCATGCTCGTCCTCCCTGACGGCTCTCGACATGGCCTGCCGCTCGCTGCGCAGCGGTGCTGCGACCATGGCGCTGGCGGGCGGCGTGGCGATCCGTTTCCCGCAGGGCGGCGGCTATTTCCATGAACCGGGCATGATCCTGTCGCCGGATGGACATTGCAGACCGTTCTCGGCCGATGCGCGCGGCACCGTCCCCAGCGGGGGCGTCGGCATGGTGCTGCTCAAGCCGCTGGCGCAGGCACAGGCCGACGGCGACAACGTGCTGGCGGTGATCCGCGGCAGCGCCGTCAACAACGATGGCGGCCGCAAGGTCGGCTACGCCGCTCCCGGCGTCGACGGCCAGGCCTCCGTGATTGCCTCCGCATTGCGCCAGGCGGGACTGGAGCCGGCCGATATCGATTATGTCGAAGCGCACGGCACCGGCACCGAGCTGGGCGATCCTGTGGAAGTCGCGGCATTGACGCGCGTCTTCGGGGGACGGCAACGACCGCTGGCGCTGGGCTCGGTCAAGAGCAACATTGGCCACGCCGATGCCGCCGCCGGCGTGGCCGGCCTGATCAAGACCATCCTGGCGTTGCAACACGGTGTATTGCCGCCCAGTCTGCATTTTTCCGAACCCAATCCGCACGTCGATTTCACGACGGCGTCGATCAGCGTTGTCGGTGCGGCGCAAGCCTGGCCGGATCATGGCGATGCGCGTCCGCGCCGCGCCGGCGTCAGCGCCTTCGGCATCGGCGGCACCAATGTGCACGTGGTGCTGGAGCAGGCGCCTGCGCGCGTTCAAGCTGTTTCCGTAACGGCCTCGCCGCAGATCCTGCCGCTTTCCGCGCGTACGCCGGAAAGCTTGCGCAGCAGCATGCTGGCGCTGGCCGAAGCCCTGCAGCGTCAGCCGCAACTGTCATTGCGCGACGCCGCCTTTACCTTGCAAGAGGGACGCGCCGTCTTCGGCTCCCGCCATGCCGTGGTTGCGTCCACGGTTGAAGAAGCCGTCGCGGCTTTACGCACGGCGACGCAACCGGTGGCGGTCGCAGGAACAGGCAAGGTGGCCTTCCTGTTCCCCGGCCAGGGCAGTCAATATCCGCGCATGGCGCAGGCGATGTACGAGGGCGACCCCGACTATCGATTCTGGTTCGACCGCTGCGCCGTCGCGCTGTTGCCGCATCTGCAGCTGGATCTCCGCAGCGTGCTCTATGGCGCCGATGTTGACGAATCCGCCGCCGCAATCGCGCTCAGGCAGACCGCGCTGGCACAGCCGGCGCTGTTCGCCGTGATGTATTCGCTGGCGCGCAGCCTGGAAGCGCGCGGCGTCGAAGCCGTCGCCATGCTGGGACACAGCCTCGGCGAGTACGTCGCGGCGTGCCTGGCCGGTGTGTTCGGGCTGGAGGATGCGCTGGCGCTGGTGGCTGCACGCGGTCGCCTGATGCAAGCCCTGCCGGGCGGCGCCATGCTGGCGGTGCAGGCGGATGAAGCGCAGGCGCACGAACTGATCCGTAGCAGCAATGGCGCTGTCAGTCTGGCCGCCGTGAATGGACCGGGCCAGTGCGTGCTGGCCGGTGCGACCGGGGCAATTGATGCATTGCAGGCAGGCCTGGATGCAATCAACGTGGCGGCCGTGCGTCTCGACACCTCGCATGCTTTCCATTCGTCCTCCATGGATGCGGTGCTGCCGGCTTTCGTCGCCGAGTTTGACCGGATTACCCTGAGTCCGCCGCAACGTCGCTTCATCTCCAACGTCACGGGCACATGGATCAGCGACGCCGATGCCGTCGATCCCGCCTATTGGGCGCGCCATTTGCGCCAGGCCGTGCGTTTCGGCGACGGTCTCGGCACCTTGCAGCGCGAGGGTATCGATTTGTTGCTGGAAGTGGGCCCCGGCAGTGCTCTGCAAAAGCTGGCGCGTACCAGCGGCTGGTCTGCGCAGCAACTGGTTGCGCTGGGGCTGAGCCGGCAACAACCGCAACAAGCGCCGGCGCTGGCCGCCAGCGTGGCGCAACTGTGGACGCGCGGTGCGACGATAGCCTGGCGCAAGACAAGCCGTCCGGAGCATGCCGAGGAACCTGCGCCGTCGCGTATCGCATTGCCCGGTTACGTGTTTGAGCGCAAGCGTCATTGGCCCGCGACACCCGTGCCCTCTATGGTGCAAGAGAATTCCCCGGTACGGCGTGCAGAGATCGCCGACTGGTTCTACCTGCCGGGCTGGCAGCGCGCACCGCAACTGCCACCGGTCTCTTTGGCCGCGGCATCGACCGATGTCTGGCTGTTGCTGGGTTCCGAAACCGATGCCGGCCGCACCCTGGCCGCAAGCCTGCGCGCGCTGGGCAGGCAGGTCGTTGAAGTCAGGGCCGGAGCCGGATTCGAGATGTTCTCTGCGCAGGACTACGCCATCGACCCGACCCGCGAGGGGGACTATCGCCGCTTGTTGGACAGCACCGCAGCGACGCACGTTGTGCATCTGTGGAGCAGCGAAAGGCAGCCCTTCGTGACGGCGCTGGAACGCGGCTTTGACAGCGTCATGCTGCTGGCGCAGGCATTCGGCGCACGCTCGCAGGCGCGTCCGCTGCAACTCGACATCGTCACCTGCGGCGGCGCCGACGTCACCGGCGACGAGCCGTTGGCGGCGTCGCTTGGCACGCTGCTCGGCCTTGCCAAGATAATTCCTGTGGAATACCGCAGCCTGGCCTGCCGTGTCATCGATGTCGAGGCCGGCGACTCCGGCGCCATGCTGCTGAGTGAACTCCTGCACGGCCAAGCCGCGGCCCAGGTTGCCTTGCGTCGTCGCCATCGCTGGATTCCGCAGGTGCAGCGGGTACCGATCGCCGCTCCGGTGACGGGTGGCGATCGCCTGCGCGAGCAGGGTTGCTACCTGATCACCGGCGCGTTCGGCGGCATGGGCGCGAGCATTGCCCGCGATCTCGCCGCGCGTTGCCGCGCACGACTGGTATTGCTGGGACGTCATGTCGATCACGGCCTGGTTGGCGAGCTCGAAAAGGCCGGAGCCGACGTCCTCGCAAGCGCCTGCGACGTTGCCGACTCGGTCGCGCTGACGCAAGCGATTGCGGCGGCGCACGCGCGCTTCGGCATCATCCATGGCGTATTCCATTGCGCCGGCGTGGCGGATCTCGGCGGCATCATCCAGAACCGCAGCGTCGCCTCCATGTATCAGGTGATGGCCGCAAAAGTGCACGGTACGGTGTGGCTGGATCGCTTGCTGGAAGACGATGCACTTGATTTCATGGTGCTGTTCTCGACGCTGGGCAACCTGCTGCCGCAGGCCAAATTCGGGCAAGCCGCCTATGCCGCCGCCAACGAGTTCCTCGATCTGTTCGCGCAGGAACGCAATGCACGCGGCGGCTTCACCATCGCACTCAATTGGGACGACTGGAGCGAAGCCGGCATGACCGTCGAAGCGGGCCGACGGCGCGGCCTCGCAGCTCCCGACAGCAGCGAGGCAATGCGCTCGGAAGAGGGCGTCGAGGTCTTGCGCAGGGTCTTGTCGGCGCCGCATGCGCGGGTCGCCGTCTCAATACGCGACCTGCCGGGCCTGCTGGCGCGCGCAGACACGTTGCTGGACAAGCTGTCGATGCCGTTGGCGGCAGCGAGTGCCGGGACGTCGCCATTACCGTCATCGGCTGCTGCAGGCATGACCGACACGGAAGCAAAACTGGCCGCCACCTGGCGCAGCATCCTGGGCGTTGCCGACATCACGCGCGAAGCGAATTTCTTCGAATTG
Organism: Herbaspirillum sp. NPDC101396; assembly: GCF_044767365.1. NCBI lineage: Bacteria > Pseudomonadati > Pseudomonadota > Betaproteobacteria > Burkholderiales > Oxalobacteraceae > Herbaspirillum > Herbaspirillum sp. NPDC101396. Next base: position 609,913 of record NZ_JBIWNT010000001.1, read on the forward strand.
GGCGGACATTCGCTGATCGGCATGCGCCTGCTGGCGTTTGTACGGGAGAGCTTCGGCGTCGATCTGAACATCGCTGCGATTTTCGAGTACGCCACGCTTGCCGCGCTGGCCGGCCATATTGATGCATGCCGCTCCACGGACGACGGCATAGAGGAGTTTACGATTTGAACAGCGTTGAACAGTTGATCGTACAACTGGCGGAGCTCGGCGTGACGCTGGCGTGCTCCGGCAATGATTTGCGCGTGCGCGGCCCGGCAGGCGCCTTGTCGCCTGCGCTGCGCGCCGAGCTCGGCGCGAGGAAAGCCGAACTGGTCGCGCATTTGCAGTCGTCGTCGATCCCAGCTGCAACGTCGTCGTTCCCGGAACTGGCGCGCAGCGCGGTGCAGCGTACGACCGCGCCGCTGTCGTTCAACCAGCGCCGCCTGTGGTTCCTCGACCGGCTCGAAGGCGGCGGCAGCGCTTTTGTCATCATGGCCGGATGGCGGTTGCAGGGCACGCTCGACCTGCCGGCGCTGGAACGTGCATTCGGCGCGCTGACGGGGCGTCATGAGCTGCTGCGCAGTGTGATCCGCGATGACGGCGTCGAGCCCGAGCTGCACATTCTTCCCATCGTACCGTTCTCCCTGCGCGTCGAATTCCCTGCGCCCGGCAGCCGCCCCGACGCGGCCGATCAGGCGTTGCTTGCCCGAGAAGCTGCACTGCCTTTCGATCTGACCGTCGCGCCGCCGTTGCGCGTGAGCCTGTTACAGCTGACGTCGCGCGACCACGTGCTGACGCTGGCAATGCATCACATCGTGTCCGATCACTGGTCCATGGGCGTATTGATCAATGAACTGGGAATGCTGTACGCGCTCGAAACCGATGCATCTTCACTGCAGCCGACCGCACTGGCGATCCAGTATTCCGACTATGCGGTATGGCAACGCGCCATGTTCAGCGAGGAACGACTGGCGCCCCATCTGCGTTATTGGCGCGAACAACTGGACGGGGTCGTCACCGAGCTGGCCTTGCCGCTGGACCGGCCGCGTCCCGCTGAACGCGGCAACGCCGGCGCCATGCATCAGCTGCGACTGGCGCCAGGCACGGTGCAGAAAGTGCAGGCCATCGGCTTGCGCACCGGCGCGACGCCATTCATGGTGCTGCTGGCTGTCTACGCGCAAGTCTTGTCGCGCTGGTCGGGGCAAGATGAAGTGGTGATCGGCTGTCCGGTCGGCAACCGCGATCGCAGCGAGACGCATGGACTGGTCGGCTTCTTTGTCGACACCATGCCGTTGCGGATCAGCTTGCACGGCGACCCGGATCTCGCCGAATTGATCCGACGCGTTCGCACCACCTGCCTGGAGGCGTTTGAACACCAGCAGGCGCCGTTCGAGCGCATCGTCCAGGCCGTACGGCCTGAGCGCGCGTTGAACAAGGCGCCGCTGTTCCAGACCATGTTCGTACAGCAAAGCGGCGCGAGCCCGCAGCTGGCGCTCGCGGGACTGCAGGTGGAAGCGGTGCCGCCGGCAGCGGGCGCCCCGGAGCTGGACCTCAATTTTTTCGTGCATCTCGATGGCGACGACTATCGCTGCGTGATGGAGTACGACACCGACTTGTTCGATCAGCACACCATCGCCGGATTCTGCGAGCAATTCGCCTATGTACTGCAGCACGCGACCGTCGACGAGTCGACGCCGTTGTCTTGTGTGCAACTGGCGCTGCCTTCTGCGCCGACGCTGCCAGACGTCGAACCGGAACCGTGGCTGCCGCAAATGATCACCGCCGGCGCGCTGCGTCATCCGGACCGGGCGGCCGTAGAGGAGGGCGCAACAAGCCTTTCCTATCGCGACCTGATGCTCCAGGCCGACTTGCTGGCGCGACGCCTTGTCGCCGCCGGAGTCCAGTCCGGGGCAGTAGTCGGGCTCGGATTCTCCTCCTCCGTTGGATTGGTGGCGGCAATGCTGGCGACCTGGCGCGCCGGCGCGGCTTACGTGGTCCTGAGTCCGCAGCAACCGGCGGCGCGGCGCGCGCAGATGATCGCCACGGCAGGTATTGCACTGGTGGTTACGACCGCCTCGGAACAGGACGGCTGGCCGGTGCCGGTCTTGTTGTCGGATGTGCGCGAAACCTCACCGCGGTTGCCGGCGCTGCCTGCCGTCGCGGAACATGCCGCGGCATTGGCCTACATCTGCTTTACCTCCGGCTCGTCCGGTACGCCCAAGGGCGTCGCCGTGACACACGCCAATCTCGCCAATCATGCGCGCGCAGTGGTGCAGGATTTTGGGCTGAGCGAGAGCGACCGGGTCATGCAATTTGCAGCAGCAGATTTTGACGTCGCAGCGGAGGAAATCTTCCCTGCGTTGATGGCCGGCGCTTGCGTGGTGATCCGCGCCGAGGGCGTCACCGACAGCATTGACGCTTTCCAGGAGCACGTGCAGCAAGCAGGCCTGACCGTACTGAATCTGCCGGCGGCGTTCTGGCATGAGTGGGTGCGTGCGCTTGGCCATGCACGTCGTGCGCCGCCGGCTTGTCTGCGTCTGGTCGTGACCGGCAGCGACCGGGTATTCGCCCGTCGCTGGCGCGAGTGGCAGGCCCTGTGTGCGCATCCGATTGCTTTTCGCAGCGGCTATGGTCCGACCGAAGCGACTATCACGTCTTCCTTCTTCAATCCCGCCGCACAGGCGCTGCCATCGGCCGCCGACGTCTTGCCGGTCGGCCGGGCGATTGCCGGCGTCGTGCTGGAAGTCGTGGATGGCCGCGGTCTTCCGGTGCCGCCGGGCGTCATCGGCGAAATCCTGATCAGCGGTGCCGGCGTCGCGCAAGGCTACGTGGGCCAGCCCGGCCAAACCGCCGCCGTCTTCCAGGCACATCCGCTGGTTCCTGCGTTGCGCAGTTACCGCAGCGGTGATCTGGGACGCCGTCGTGTTGATGGCACGCTGGAGTTCATCGGCCGCAAAGACCAGCAAGCCAAGGTGCGCGGTTACCGGATCGAACTGGCAGAAATCGAGGCGGCGCTGATGGCGCATCCGCAGGTACACGAAGCGGTCGTACTGATGCGGGCGGACAGTGCAGACAGCGCAGGTGCGGGCCAATTGCTGGCCGCGGCAGGCTGCGATGCGAAACTGGAATCAGGCTCGTTGCGGGCGTGGCTGGGTGAACGTCTGCCGGCTTACATGGTGCCGGCGCTGTGCATCACGCTGCCTCGATTGCCCCGCACCGCATCGGGCAAGACAGACCGGCGCGCATTGCTGGAGATGGACGTCACACGCGATCTCCCGTCTCTGCACGATGTTGCTGTCGTAGCCGCCTCGGCGGCCGAAGCGCCGCTCGCGGCATTGTTTGCCGAGGTGCTGGACCGGCCTTCGGTCGGACCTTGCGACAATTTCTTCGAGCTGGGCATCGATTCGATCCGCAGCCTGCAGGTCGTTTCGCGCGCACGGCAGTTGCAGCTGAGCCTGACGGTGCGTGACATTTTCCGGTTCCAGACGGTGCGCGACCTGATGCGCGCGCTGGAGTCGCGCGGGCAAGCCATGTCCGGCTACAAGCCGCCTGAGATCGCTGACGGTGAATTGCAGGCAACGCCGATTCAGGCCTGGTTCTTCGAGCAGGCGGGAGAACATCGCGGCCACTACAACCAGTCGGTCGTGCTGCAGACGCCGGCGCAGGTCGATGCGGCTGCACTGGAACGTGCTTTGCAGGCGGTGGCGGCGCGCCATCCAATGTTGCGCCTGCAGGTCGAGGGAGAGGAATTGCACGTTGCCGTCGCTGCGCCGGGGACGATCCTGCGCGTGCTGGACGGCGTTGAGGCCGAATTGCCGGCGCGCACAGCCGCCTATGAGCAGGCGCAGTGCAACATGGATTTGCGCAGCGGCCGGGTGCTGCAGGCGGTGCTGGCAAAGCCGGCTGCGCGGCTGATGATCGCGGTGCATCATCTGGCGATCGATGCCTATTCATGGTCGGTCTTGCTGGATGACCTGAGCCTTGCCTACGACCAGGCGTTGCGTGGCGAGATTGTGTTGCCGGCGGCGACCACCTCGTATCGCACCTGGTCGCGCAAGCTGCGCGAACTGGCCGCCACGCCGGCGGCGCAGTCGTCGGTAGAGTATTTTGTCGAACGCTTCGCCGATCGCGGGCTTTCCGTGTTGCCCGCGGATTTGCCGGCCGGCGCCGCAGGCGCTTCAGAGACCATGTCGCTGTCGCTCGACAGCGAGACCACGACCATCCTTTTGCAATTGGCGCCGGGCGTTTTCAACGCCCGCGTCGATGAAATGCTCATGGCGGCATTGTTCATCGGAGCCGGCCGCATCGGCCTCAAGGGAGCTTTGCAGATCGATCTGGAGCGCAATGGCCGCGTCGACCTGTTTGACGACGTCGATCTCTCGGGCACGGTCGGCTGGTTTACGGCGGTGCAACCGGTGCTGTTGCAATGGCCGGAAGCAGGACCGACTCCATCCGAAGCAGTGGCGCACGTGTGCGAGCGGGTACGGGAATCGCCGTGCCAAGGACTGGCGATGGGCGTCATGCGCTACCTGTCGGCAGATCCCGCACAGCGCGCCGCGTTGCAAGGGTTGCCTGGCGCCGGGGTCCTGCTGAACTACCTCGGCAGGCTCGATATCGGCGCTGCCGGAGGCGAGGGTTTTGCCGCCGTCGATGAAGACAGCGGGCAAGGGCAGAGCGCGGCATTTACGCGCAGCCACGTCATCGAAATCAATGCCGGCATCCGTGCCGGCTGCCTCAGCGGCGCAATCAGCTTCCCGGCCGGCGCAGCGCAGCGCGAACGCGTCGGCGCGTGGCTGCACGAAGTGACGGCGGCATTGCACGAGATCGCCGCGGACGCACAGCGACGTGCTGCTTCACCGCAGGACAGCATTGAGGAAGAACTGCCGCTGACGCCGTTGCAGCAAGGCATTGTGTTCCATAGCTTGCGTGACCCGGATATTTACTGCAACCAGCTGCGCCTGACGCTGGACGGTGAACTCAACACCGAGGCCTTGCGGCGCGCATGGGAGCAGGCGCAACAACGTCACAGCATGCTGCGCACCAGTTTCCACTGGCGCGACATACCTGCGATGCGCCAGTGCGTGCATGCTCATGTCGCATTGTCGTGGAGCGTAGCCGACTGGCGCGGCCTCGATGAAGCCGGCCGCGTGGCGGCGCTGGATCAATTGATGCGCGCCGAGGTTGCGCGCGGCTTCGAACTTGAGCAGGCGCCGCTGCAGCGTTTGCAACTGGTACGCGTCGCGGAGCAGCGCCATGAGCTGGTCTGGAGTTCGCATCATTTGCTGCTGGACGGCTGGTCGGTGTCGCTGCTGCTGGCCGACATCTTCGCGCTGTACCGCCAGGCGCAGGGCGACGCCTCGGTGCGGCTCAAGATTGCGCCGCGTTTTAGCGACTATGTGCGCTGGAGTGAGCGACGTGATGACGCTGGGCGCAAGGACGACATCGCCTTCTGGCAGCGGTCGTTGCAAGGAATAACAGAGCCGACCTCGCTGGCGTTCGCCACGCAGGCGGGCGATGCCGTCTCGGGAGACGCGGCGGTGCACACGATGGAATTGTCGTCGTCGCGCACGCAAGCAGTACAAAAACTGGCGCAACGCGCCCGCACCACGTTCGGTACGGTGTTGCAGGCGGCCTGGGGGTTATTGCTGGCGCGCTGCAGCGCAAGCCGCGACGTGGTCTTCGGCGTAACCGTCTCCGGCCGGCCGGCGGAACTCGATGGCGTCGAAGAAATGATCGGCATGCTTATCGCTACAGTGCCGGCGCGCGTGACGATCCCTTCTGCGACGCCATTGTCGGATTGGCTGGCGCAATTGCAGGAGCAGCATCTGGAACGCGAGCAGCATGCCGGCGCGTCGCTGATTGAAATCCGCCAGGCCGCGGCCTTGCCCGGCAGCCAGGAATTGTTCCAGAGCTTGCTGCTGGTGCAGAATTATCCGAAGGCGCAGTCCCTGTCCGGCGGCGGCCTGCGCCTGGCCGGTGTGGAAGTGAGGGAGCGCACCAACTATCCGCTGACGCTGGCTTGCAGCGCCGGTGAAACCCTGAGCCTGGCATTGCACCGCGACGGCAGCATTCCCGCAGCAGCAGCCGAACGCCTGCTGGCGCAACTTGGACGCTTGCTCGATAGCATGGCCGCGCATCCCGACTGGCCGGCGGCACGTCTGCTGGCGCTGGACGATATCGATGCGCAGTCGGCATTGGCGGCGGGTCGCGGTCCCGTTGAGGCGATTGCGCCGGCATACTTGCCCCGGCAGATTGACGCCTGGGCAGAGCGATCACCGGATGCGCCGGCCCTGACCGATCAGGAACGGGCTCTGAGTTACGAGGCCTTGCGTACCGAATCAATACTGCTCGCGCGACGCCTGCAGGCGCTCGGCGTCGGCGTCGAAACCAAGGTCGCGCTCTGTTTGCCGCGCTCGGCTCGCTATGTGATTGCGGTGATTGCCATCCTGCGTTGCGGCGCAGCCTTCGTTCCCCTCGATCCCGCCTATCCGGTCGCGCGCAGACGCTTCATGCTGGAAGACAGCGGAGCGTCCTTGCTGATTGCCGATCGCGCGTGCGCCGAAGCCTTGCAGGCGCAGGCAATCGCGCAGGATCCGGATGTCTTGTTTGCAACGTCGACTGCTGAAGAAGCCGACGACGCCGATGCGATCGCCGCTGTCGACCTTCAGCAGCCGCATCCGCAGTCGCTGGCTTACGTGATCTACACATCCGGTTCGACCGGCACCCCCAAGGGCGTCGGCAACACCCATGCCGGCCTGCGTTCACTGGCGCATGCCCAGCGCAGCACATTCGGCCTGCAGCCGGATGCACGCGTCTTGCAGTTTGCGTCGCTGTCATTCGATGCCTCGATCTGGGAAATGACGATGGCTTTCGGCGCCGGTGCGGCGCTGATCGTGCCCGGCGCGGATACCGCCCGGGTCGGTGAAGGACTGGAGCAATTCATGCAACACCAGCGCATCAGTGCGGCGACCTTGCCGCCGACTGCACTGGCGACGCTGGATGAACGTCGTCTGCCAGGTTTGCAAACACTGGTGGTCGCAGGCGAAAGCTGCGCGCCCGAACTGGTCCTGCGCTGGGGACCTGGGCGCAAGTTCTATAACGGTTACGGCCCGTCCGAAGCATCGGTGGCCGTCAGTGTCGAAGCCTGGTCCGCCTCCAAGGACAGCTCCGGACAACTGCCACTCGGCCGGCCGCTGCCGAACATGCAGCTGCATGTGCTGGACGCCGATATGCAACTGCTGCCGCCCGGCGTGGTCGGCGAGCTGTACATCGGCGGAGCAGGGCTGGCGCGCGGCTATCTGAACCGTCCCGATCTGACGGCGGCGAGTTTCTTGCGGGATCCCTACGGAGCTCCCGGCTCGCGCCTGTATAAAACCGGCGATCGCGGCTATCGCCTCGCCGATGGCAGGGTGCAGTTCGTCGGACGCAACGACCATCAGGTCAAGCTGCGCGGTTTCCGCATCGAGCTGAGCGAGATCGAGGCGGCGCTGATGCGACATGCCGACGTGCGTCACGCCGCCGTGCTGGTGCGTAGCCACGGCTCGGATGATCGCCGCCTGACGGCCTATCTTGAGACACGCGTTCCGGTGGCAACTGACGGCTTGCGGGCCTTCCTCGGCGAACAGTTGCCGCCGCATATGGTGCCGGCGTATTTCGTTACATTGGAATCGATGCCGCTGACCGTCAACGGCAAGATCGACCGCAAGGCGCTGGAGATGCTCGAGACCATGCCGGAGCAGCCGCCGGCGGCCATCGTGATCGACTATGCCGGCGAGACCGAGCGCCAATTGGCGGCCATCTGGGCGCAAGTGCTCAATGTGGCGCAGGTGCTGCCGGGGCACAACTTCTTTGAACTCGGCGGCGACTCGATCCTGGCGATCCAGGTAGTGTCCAAAGCCAACCGCCAGGGCATTGCGCTGACGCTCAATCAGATCATGGATCCGGATGCGGCGACCTTGGCGGCGCTGGCGGCACAGGTTGACGCCGGGGTGGGGCAGAGCGCACAACGTGCGCCGATGCCGATGCTGACCAGCGGCCCCGTACCGCTGACGCCGATCCAGCACTGGTTCCTGCAGCAGAATCCACCGGACCTGCATCACTACAACCAGAGCTTCTTGCTCGAGGTGCCGGCCGAACTGGATGCGCAGGCATTGCAACGCGCACTCGACGCCGTTTGCGCGCGCCATGATGCGTTGCGGCTGCGGTTCGAACAAATCGACGGCGTCTGGCATCAGCATCTGAACGAGCATATCAGCGAGCATGTTGCGGCACTGCTGGAGATCGTGCCGCCGCCGGCAGACCCGGCCGGATGGCATGCCTTGCTTGAACAAGGCGCAGCAGACAATCAGACGCGCCTCGACATCGAACAAGGTCCCTTGCTGCGGCTGGTGCTGTACGCACCGCCGGCAGCATCAACAGAATCAGCGACAGCGCGACTGCATGTCGTTGCACATCATCTGATCATCGATGCCGTGTCCTGGCGCGCGTTGTTGGAAGACCTGTTCGACGCCTATGCGCAAGCGCGGACATCCGCGACCATCAGCCTGCCGCTTGCGCGTGCTTCCTTCGCGCAATGGGCTGCTGCGGTGGAGCGGCATGCAGTGTCTGCACAAGCACGCAACGAACTTGGCTACTGGCTGGACCAGCCGCGCAACATGGTGCGACTGCCGCTGCTGCGTACCGACATCGCCGCTACCGCAGGTGCCGCGCACACCATGGGGTTCACATTGGATGAAGCCGTCACCGGCATGCTGGTGCGGGAGCTGCCGCGCAGCCGTGGGGTGCAAGTACAGGAAATTCTGCTGACGGCATTGAGCGTGGCGTTGGGCGAACTGATCGATGACGCAGGCCGGCGCGGGATCGGTAGCGAGATCGGCAGCGAGATCGGCATTGCACTCGAGTCCCACGGCCGCGACGTCGTGCTGGAAGGCGTCGACGTTGGCGGCATGCCGGGTTGGTTCACCGTGCTGGCGCCGTGGAGCATGCCGCTGGGCGAGCAGCGTATCGACAAGGTGCGCGAGAAACTCAAGGCAATGCCGCGGCACGGATTCAGCTTCGGCGTTCTGCGTTTCCTCTCTCCCGATCCCGCCGTGCGCGAAGCGCTGGCGGCGTTGCCGGTTCCGGAGATCGCGTTCAATTATCTTGGCCAATGGGATACGGCGTGGCCCGACAGCCTGCCGGTCCGGCCTGCGCCGGAAGCCGACGGCGCCGGCTTTGCCGCGTCGACGCCGCGTCCTTATGTGCTGGAAGTCAACGCCATGATCGCCGGCGGGCGTCTGCAGCTGGACCTGACTTTCGATCCGCGCGTGCTGCCGCAGGACTTCGCCGGGCGCTTGAGCGACGGGATGCGCAACTGGCTGCAGGCGTTGGCAGGGAGTACGCAACAGGAAGAGGCGCGGCGTTACCCATTGGCGCCACAACAGGTCGCCATGCTGGAACACGCCGTTGCGTATCCGGAGTCCCCCGCCTACGTGGTGCAATTCACGGCGCGTCTGCCGGCGCAACTGGAGGTCGACGATTTCATCGCCGCATGGCGGGCGGTGTTGTCGCGTCATTTGGCATTGCGCGCCGGTTTTGCGATCGGGGAGAGCGGCGAGGCCGGTCAATATTTCGGCGAACCATCGACACTGGTCTGGCAGCGCGAAGACTGGAGCGGCTTGCCGGAAGCAGAGGCCAGCGCCGCTGTAGACGCCTATTGCAGACAAGACCGGCAGCGCAGCTTCGACCTGGCCAAGCCGCCGCTGATGCGCTTCGCGCTGCTGACTACCGGGACCGGCTGGCATTTCGTCTGGACTTATCACCACATCCTGGTCGACGGCTGGTCGATGCCGGTGTTGCTCGGCGAGGTCATGGCTGCGTATGCCAAGCAGCTGACCGCTGCACCGGCGCCGGACTTCCGGGTTTTCCTTGATTGGCTGGAACGCCAGGACGGGGTGGCCGCACGCAGCTTCTGGCGCGGTGAGCTGGCCGACATGAAGCCGTCGCGCTGGCCTGCCGGGCCGGACACCTCATGCAGCGGCAACTTTGCGGAAATCAGCGTGCAGCCGCAAGCGGGAACCGGCGCGCGCCTGAGTACGTTTGCACGCAAGCATCGCCTGTCCGCGCCCAGTATTTTCATGCTGGCATGGGCACTGGTGCTGGCGCGTCACAGCAGTGCGCACGAGGTCTGTTTCGGCGTCACCACGGTATTGCGTCCGGCTGACGTCGACGGTATCGAATCCATGGTGGGCAACCTGATCAACACGCCGCCGTTGCGATGCGAGATCGATCCGGCCGCAGACTTCGTTGCCGCCTGCCTGCAGATTCAGCGCAAGCGGACCGCCACAACCGCGCACGCCACGCTGGCCTTGTCGGACATCGCAGAGTGCATCGGCCTGTCGGACGGCGACGCTTTGTTTGGGACGGCGCTGCGCATCCAGAATTATCCGCTGGGCGAGGTCGGACAAGGCAATGCCGCGCTGCAAGTCAGCGATGTCGCCATTTGTGACCAGTGGCATTACCCGTTCAATGTGGAAGTCACGCCGGGAGAGCAACTGAGCCTGATCGCGGTCTATGACGCCGGCCTGGTTTCAGCGGCACAAGCCGAGGCCATGTTGCGCTCCTACGCCGGGCTGCTGGATGTGCTCGGTGTGCCGGATGAATCGACGCTGGGAATCCTGATGGCGGGCATGCATGGTTGACGCCCTTTATTCCCTGCGATACGGCGTTAAACCGGGCATTTTTCCAACCGGTCAGTACGGAGGGGCCGGCATATGAGATGAATCAAGAAAGTAATCAGGTTTTTTGTTGGGAATTTGTTGAATATATTGGCTGTATGCCCAATAATTTCTGCGGTCTGCGTATATTGACGGTGAGTTGACGATGAGTTGACGCGTTGGCCTCATATTCGACGATTTCCCGATAGTGACGCTCTGTCGAACGCGGCAGAGTCTTTTTCCCCCGCCTTGAGTCATGCAGCAAGCCTCATGTGCGTCAGGGCGTTTAATTGATGAAGGAGATTTCCATGAGCACTACGGATCAAGCAGAACAAACCATCGCCGCAGAAGAACCGATCGCAGAGCAGGCGGCCGAGTTGACCCCGGAAGAGCGCCAGAACGAAGCGCTGCATTCCATCAAGAACCATGCAATGACCGCCATGGGTGTCGGCATCCTGCCGATCCCGGGCCTCGACCTGATCGCCCTGACCGGTGTGCAACTGAGCCTGCTGCGCAAGCTCGGCGGCCTGTACGGTTTTACGCTGTCCGACGAAACCGGCAAGAAACTGCTCGGCTCCGTGCTCAGCGGCTATCTGCCGTTGCTCATCGCTGGTCCCGTCGGCAGCATCCTGAAATTCATCCCGGGCGTGGGCATCGCCGCAGGCGTACTGGCGCAATCGACGCTGGCGGGCGCCACCACCTATGCGATCGGCAAGCTGTTCCTGCAGCACTTTGAATCGGGCGGCACCTTCCTCGACGTCAAGACCAAGGAAATGGGGCAGAAGCTCAAGCAGCAGGTTCAGGAAGGCAAAGACTTCCTGAAGAAGCACGTTCCCGGCGGCAAGAAGGACGCGGTCTGATCCTTGCCTGCACAAGCTGCGGGCAAGGCATACCGGGAGTCAATGCGCTTCCGGTATTTTTTTACGCGTCCCGACGGTGACTGCTGACATGAACGTCCTTCAATGAGTCCGCTGCAAGAATCACGCGCCTGGTTTCCTTTCGGGCTGGGCCGGGAAGACGCGCATATGCGCCTGTTCTGCCTGCCGTTTGCGGGCGGTGGGGCATCCAATTTCCTTTCCTGGCGCACGCGTCTGGAAGATGCCGGGGTGGCCGTGGCGCCGCTCCAGTATCCGGGGCACGAGACGCGCCTGGGCGAAGCGCCGCTGCACGCATGGGATGACATGCTGACGGCCTTGCAGGAAACGATCATGCCTCTGCTGGATCGCCCGTATGTCTTGTTCGGCTACAGCATGGGCGCGCGTCTGGCATCCGCGCTGGCGGCCAGGCTGGCGAACGCCGGTTGGCCGCCGATGCAGCTGATCGTCGCGGCGCATGTGCCCCCGGACTTGCCGTCGCCGGCATTACGGGCGATCGGCCTGGACGACGACGCATTCAAGGCACTGTTATTGCAGTACGGTGGGATCCCTGTCGAGATGTCGCACGAGCCGGCCTTCTGGGAGATGGTGCTGCCGGTGATGCGGGCCGACTTTGCGCTGGCCGCAGCGCCATTCGCGGCCGCGCCTGCCGCATATCCGATCACGGCGTATGCCGGTGCCGACGACAGGCATGCCGATGCAGAAAGCATGGCCGGGTGGCAGCGTTTTACCACAGCAGATTTCGTGCTGAAAGAATTCGCAGGCGATCATTTTTTCCTCCGTAGCGCGGATGTCTGCGCGGCGTTGAACACCGACCTTGCACGTGTGCGGTCGGCCGATTTACACCCACTTGTCTCCGCCTGAGCGGAGCTGCCTCATGAACATCAAAAGAATATTGCCGAAGGTCGTCGCACGTACAGTCACAGGGACAGGCTGCGTACTGCTGCTGTCGGCGCTGAGCGGCGTGCTGCCGGCCCGAGCCAATGCGCAGGACGCCAGCCATCATCTGGGCGCAGGCGCCTTCGTTTCCGATCAGCCGCTGCAGGAGCTGCTCAAGAAGCGTCGCCCGAAAGGCCTGATCTATCTTGCGGTGCCGCAGGCGATCATGGTCGCCAACGAGGGCGGGACCAAGAAGACCAGTTGCTCGCCGCAAATCCAGCTGACCAATTCGTCCAACCAGACGCTGGAAGAACTGGTTGTCGGCATCCGTTACAAGAAAGCCGGCAAGACCATCGGCAGCACCTTGTCGCGCTTCTATCTGATCAAGACCGGCAAGCAGGACATGCATTTCTTCCCCAGCGTGCTCGACACTTCCAGCTGCGAAGAAACCATCGGTGAAGCGGAAGTCATCCAATGCCTGTACGACACCGGCGAGAGCTGCGCCCAGGACGTGCGTGCGTTGGAATACGGCGCCGTGCCATTGAAAATCCAAGACAAGAAATAACAAGGAGTCAACATCATGCCTATCGCATTCTTAATCTATCTGGTGCTGTGCGTTCTGGTCGCCTTCGTCGCGCGCAGGAGCCGGCTGGGATCCCTGCGCACGCTGTTGCTGGCGTTCCTGCTGACACCGCTGGTGGCGTTTATCTATGTGCTGCTGTTTGCCGCCATCGACGACAAGAGCAAGGTGTTCTACAACGGTCCGGCCGAGCGATGATCTGATGCGTCTGACCGAACTTCTTATTCGCGATTCAAAGACGTCGCTGCAACGTCTCGGATTGATGGCCCTCCTGGCCGGCGGCGCCAGTACCGGGATACTGGCGGTGGTCAACTCGGCCGCCACCACGCAGGCCAGCGGCGGCAACCAGCTTATTCCCATCCTGCTCTACGGCCTGGCCTTGCTGGTGTACATTTTCAGCCAGCGCTACGTTTTGCAGACCACCACCGACGAGGTCGAGCGCATTGTCGACGAGCGTCGCCGCAGCCTGATCCGCAAGCTGGCCGACTGCGAACTGCTCGGGGTGGAAAAGATCGGCCACGGCGCCATCTTTTCCGCGATCAACACCGACACGCAGACCATCTCGCAGACTGCCGGAAGCCTGATCCTCGGCGTTCAGGCGGTGATGATGATCTTCTGGACCACCATTTACATCGCTACCTTGTCGATTCCGGCGCTGGCGCTGGTGGTCGTGGTTCTGCTGGTGGCCGCGCGGCTGTATCGCAAGCGCGGCGAGCGTGCCAGTATCGACTTGCGGCGCGCACACGATGAAGTGGTGTCCCTGCACGAAATGGTCGAAGGGCTGCTGGCCGGCTTCAAGGAAGTGAAGCTGTCGAGCCGGCGCGCTGCGGAGTTGTTGCAGGATGCCGTCATGGTGTCCGGACGGACGGCGTTCTTTCGTTCATTGGCGCAGCGCGCGCTGGGCGTCAATTTCGTCTTTTCACAAGTCGCCATTTTCATCTTGCTGGGCACGCTGGTCTTCATCTTGCCCGCGCTCAGCACCACCTTCGCCGACAGCACGGTGAAGGTGCTGACAGCCGTACTGTTCCTGGTCGGCCCGGTATCGGGCGTGATCTCGGCGGCGCCGCAGATTACGGTGGCCAATGCCGCCGCCGAGAATCTGCTGAAGCTGGAAAAACTGTTCGATGAAAACGTGGAACAAGGCATTCCCTCCGGCGACCAGCGCGAGGCCGCAGCGCCGACGGCTGCCTTCGCGGACTTCAATACCCTTGAATTGCGACATCTGACGTTTGCGCGAGGCGAGGGCAGTGAGCGCTTCTCCGTCGGCCCGGTTGACCTGAGCATCCAGCGCGGCGAGACCCTGTTCATCACAGGCGGCAACGGTTCCGGCAAGACCACGTTCATCAAGATGCTGACCGGGCTTTATCCTGCAGACTCCGGCGAGATATTGGTCGACGGCCGGCTGGTGGTCAGGGCCGACATGCAGCGTTATCGCGACATGTTCGGCGCGGTGTTTTCCGATTTTCACCTGTTCCCCACGCTGTACGGCGTCGAGCGCATCGACCGCGAACGTGCGGCCGGCCTGATCGACGAGATGGAAGTCGAGAACAAGGCGCATCTCGACGGTCGCCGCTTCTCCACCGTCGACTTGTCGACCGGCCAGCGCAAGCGGCTGGCCCTGGTGGCGACGCAACTGGAAAACCCGCCGATCATGGTGCTCGACGAATGGGCCGCCGATCAGGACCCGCACTTCCGCGCCAAGTTCTACCAGCTTGTGCTGCCGCGTCTGCGCGCCGACGGCATCACCGTCATCGCCATCACCCACGACGATAAATATTTCCACCACGCAGACCGCCGCCTCCATTTCGAGGAAGGCCGCGTTACCAGTATCTCCAGCAAGGGAGCCGCAACATGAGCACCACAGAAGCATTCCACGCCCCGGCAGTCACCGTCTGGGAGCGATTGTGTCGGCGCCTGAAGTTTTTCAGCAACGACCTGATGATCGTCGCGGTGATCCTCGTGGTGATGATCGCGTTCTTGCTGCCGTCGATGATCGTCACGATTCCGGCCGGCCACCTGGGCGTGTTGTGGAAGCGCTTTGGCGGCGGCACGGTGATCGATCACGTGGAGACGGAAGGCACGCATCTGATGATGCCGTGGGACGTCATGTACGTCTACGACGCGCGACTGCAGAGCGTGGAACGCGAATTCGAAGTGCTGTCCTCGGACGGCCTCAAGCTGATGGCGACGCTGGCCTGGCGCTTCCGCGTGATTCCCGAACACCTCGGCGAGCTGCACAAATATGCCGGTCCGGAGTACGCCGAGACGCTGCTCGGTCAATCGGTCGGCGCGCGTGCACGCGACGTGATTGCGATCTATCGTCCGGAAGACATCTACACCAGCCATCGCCTGGAAATCCAGAATCAGATCTCCGAGTCGGTGCGTTATGACATCAAGAACCGCTTCAATACGGAGCTCCGTTCCGGCCAGAACTGGATCCTGATCGAAGACGTGCTGGTCAAGCGCATCGTGCTGCCGGACGGCGTGGAAGACGCCATCGTGCGCAAGAACGTGGCGCGCCATGAGGTCGAGCAATATGCACTGATCGTCGAGAAGGAACAGCAGGAGAGCGAACGCAAGCGCGTGGAAGCGCTCGGCATCCGCAACTTCCAGGAAATCATCAGCGGCGGCATGTCGGATGCCTATCTGCGCTGGCGCGGCATCGAGGCGACGCTGGAACTGGCGCGTTCCGAGAACGCCAAGGTGGTGGTGATCGGCAACGACAAGACGGGCGGCCTGCCCTTGATTTCCATCAACGGCGACGGCGTGCCACAGAAGAAGGACGCCAAGGATAAAGCGAACGCTCCGCGCGCAGACATCGGCAGGGGCGACACCACGCTTGAGCTGAAATCAGGCGCACGCAACAGCAAGAATGCGGGTGCCGACCCGGTTCCTTCAGAGAAGAGCGCAACGGCAAAAGCGGCCGCCGCTGCCGCTGCCCTCAAACCGGCGGATTCCGCTCGCGATCTCCAGGCACGTGAAGCACACCGGGAACAACGGCCTTTGCGCGACCACCCGCCGATGCCGATGCCGATGCCGCCGCCTTTGCGCTAGATCGGCAGAGGGCTTGAATCAGGCGTGCGCTTCGGCCAATTCCGGCGAAGCCGACGACTGGCGTTCGCCGATTTCTCCCGGCGAGGGCAGGTCAATGCGTCCGTTCGCAATCAGTCGGCCCATAAGCAGTTCTCCGAGCACGTAAGTGTAGGCGGCGCTGAGGCCGGCCGAGGGCAGGGTGCCGGCAAAATAACTGGCGAACGACAGATAGCGCAACGCGGTGGCGCTGAGGCTGCCCGGCGACAAGCCGCCCAGGATTCCCGTGATGACGTCGCGCGCGGCAGTGCGATTGAATTCGGCGTCGTACAGCGCGCATAGCTTTTTCGCCATGCGCACTTGTATCGACAAGGCCGCGGCCATGTCGAGCAAGGGCACGGGAATGGCCATGCTGGCGCCGGCCATGGAGGTATGCCGGATGATCACGTCCTGCGCGTGCAAACGGCGTAACGCGGCGCGGGTGAGCGGGGCGGGCGCAGTCATGTTTTCTCCTGGATGTTCGGGGGGAGGGTATCGATGGACAACCTGCTTGATGGAGTACTTATTCTAGCCTGCTGCGATCATGCAGGTGAGGTTTCAATCTTCAGTTGCCAGGTTGAAATCCGCCGGCAATCTCCGTAAGCGGCAACGGCCCCGACATAATCCGCTGCCCGCGGAAGATCGGCGCAACGCCAGTCGGCAAGCCGGGTTCCGGCCGGCGCATGCGTGAGCCAATCCATCGCGCCGACACGGATGTCGACCGCGTAGCTATCCAGCGCAAGGGACAGTCCGCGTCCCATTGCCTTTGCCACCGCCTCCTTGCGGCTCCAGCAGCGCATCATCGCGTGCGGCGAATCGGGGGCCTCTCGTATCGACCGCAGTTCCTGCGGATGAAATGCGGACGCAATATCGATAAAGTCAGCAGGCGCTTGCACGGACTCGATATCGATCCCCACGTCGCAGTCGCGCCCCAGCACCAGCCACACCTGCGTTCCCGAGTGACTGATGTTGCCCTGCAACGCAGCGCCCGGCAGCATCGGCTTGCCCCACGGATTGACGTCGAATTCTTGTACGCCTGACATGACGCCGCAAGCAATCGCGGCGCGACGCAGCAGGGCGCGTCCATACAAATGCCGGACCGCATCGGCAGCGTGCAGAAAGCGTGCGGCGCGATCCTGTTCCGATGCTGAAGTGTATGGAAGGCAGCAGGCAGTAATGGCGGCGAACCGGTCCGGCGCAAGCGTGACGCCGATGCACAGCGCGCTATGCGACGGCAGCGCCGGGAGGGCAATGTCGAGCGCGGCCTCGGCTGAAAGTACGGCCGCAGGAATTGTCAGCAAGTCAGGTGCAGCCATGGCGAGTCGTCCGGATCATGCGTCATTGCGTCGTGGAATGTTGTCGGTATTTTATGCGCCAAACTCTGGCCCGAAGGCTTTTTTTGAAATGTGAGACGCACGGTATAGTCGCCGAAAGTGCCGGTGCTACCATGGCCGGCAAAGCAGACCGGAAGCCTATGCCAATCAAAATTCCAAGCCGTTTGCCCGCACGAGCCACGCTCAGGGCCGAAGGCGTCATGGTGGTGGATGACCAGAGCGCATGGCCTCGGCACCAGCGATCGCTACGCATCGGCTTGCTTAACCTCATGCCGGACAAGATCAATACGGAAACCCAGATTGCCCGCTTGCTCGGCGCTACCCCCTTGCTGGTCGACCTGACACTGGTGAAGATGACGAACCATGTGCCCAGGAACACGCCGGGCGAACACATGGCGTCGTTTTACCGGAACTGGTCGGACATCAAGGGGCAGAACTTCGACGGCTTCATCATCACCGGCGCACCGATAGAAACGATCCCGTTTGAGGAGGTGCGCTATTGGAATGAGCTCACCGATATCTTTCGCTGGACGCAAACCAACGTCCACAGCAGCTTCAACATCTGCTGGGCGGCACAGGCGGCGTTGCATTATTTTCATGGCATGCCGCGATACCTGCTGGAGGAGAAGGCGTTCGGCATATTCCGGCATCACGGGCTGGATGCAGGCTCGCCGTATCTGAAAGGCTTTCCGGCCGATTTCAATATTCCGGTGTCACGCTGGATGGAAATTCGGCGCGCCGACATTCCGGCGGACAGCGGCATTTCGGTTCTGATGGGTTCCCCGGAAACCGGTCTCTGCCTGCTCAACGATCCGCAACATCGCGCGCTGCATTGCTTCAACCACGTCGAGTACGACACCCACACGCTGGCCGATGAATACTTCCGTGACCGGAAAGCGGGCAAAAACATCGGCCTTCCGAAAAACTATTTTCCCGGCGACTGCGAAACCCTGCCACCGGAAAACCAGTGGCAGGGGCATGCGCATCGCTTATTCGGGAACTGGCTGCATCAGATTGCGGGGACGATCGCCGATAAAACTACGATGGGCGATTTGCATCCAGGACCGTCAGCGCCGCCATGTTGATGATGCGTCGCACGGTGGAGCTTGATGTCAGGATATGCACCGGCGCGTTCACGCCGAGCAGGAACGGACCCACCGCCACGTTGCTGCCCGCGGCTGTCTTGAGCAGGTTGTAGGCGATATTGCCGGCGTCGACATTCGGGCAGACGAGCAGGTTGGCGGAGCCCTTGAGTCGCGAACTCGGCAGGATCTGCAGACGCAGTGCCTCGTCCAAGGCGCAATCGCCATGCATCTCGCCGTCGACCTCCAGCGTCGGCGCCCGCTCGGTAATGATGTCCAGGGCGCGACGCATCTTGCTGCCGGAGGCCGAACTGGCGGAACCGAAATTGGAGCGCGACAGCAGCGCTGCCTTCGGGACGAGGTTCAACCGGGTCATTTGTTCTGCGGCCGCGATGGTGAATTCGGCGATCTGTTCGGCGCTGGGGTCATCGTTGACGTGTGTGTCGACCAATGCCACCGTGCGCTGATCCAGCAACAGGATGTTCATCGCGGCATAGGTGTTCGCACCGGGTTTCTTGCCGATGACCTGGTCGACATAGCGCAGGTGGTCGTGATACGCGCCGACGGTGCCGCAGATCATGCCGTCGGCGTCGCCCAGGCGCACCATCATGGCGCCGATCAGGGTCAGGCGTCGGCGCATCTCGACGCGCGCCATCTCCTTGGTGATGCCTTCACGGCACATCAGGTCCCAGTAGGTGGTCCAGTATTGATGGAAGCGTTCGTCGTAATCCGGGCTGGTGACTTCGACGTCCTGCCCCAGGCGTAGCCGCAAGCCGAATTTCTGGATGCGCGCCAGCAAGACTTCGGGACGGCCGACCAGGATCGGCCGCGCCAGCTTTTCATCGACAATCACTTGCACTGCGCGCAGAACGCGCTCGTCCTCGCCTTCGGTAAAGACGATGCGCGCCTTGTCGCCGTCGCGTACGCGTTGCTTGGCAGCTGCGTACAAAGGCTTCATGAACGCGCCTGAGTGGTAGACGAATTGCTGCAACTGTTCCACGTAGGCATCCAGATCGGCGATCGGTCGCGTGGCGACGCCGCCCTCCATGGCGGCCTTGGCGACTGCCGGCGCGATGCGCACGATCAGGCGTGGATCGAAAGGCTTCGGGATGAAGTACTCGGGACCGAACGACAAGTCGTAGCTGCCGTAGGCTGCTGCGACGACATCGTTCTGTTCTTCTTCCGCCAGGCCTGCGATGGCGTAGACCGCGGCAATTTCCATTTCGCGGGTGATGGTGGTGGCGCCGACGTCCAGCGCGCCGCGGAAGATGTACGGGAAGCACAGCACGTTGTTGACCTGGTTCGGATAGTCCGAGCGGCCGGTCGCCATCACGATATCGTCACGCACCGCCAGTGCAACCTCGGGCAGGATTTCGGGA
Organism: Herbaspirillum sp. NPDC101396; assembly: GCF_044767365.1. NCBI lineage: Bacteria > Pseudomonadati > Pseudomonadota > Betaproteobacteria > Burkholderiales > Oxalobacteraceae > Herbaspirillum > Herbaspirillum sp. NPDC101396. The sequence continues at coordinate 629,784 of NZ_JBIWNT010000001.1, forward strand.
GTCGGATTGGCCAGCGCCAGGATCAGCGGACGCGCCGCCATGGTAGCGACCATTTCCTTTTTCAGCACGTTGCCGGCGGACACGCCGAGGAACACGTCGGCGCCTTCGATCACCTGTGCCAGCGTGCGCAAGTCGGTCTTGCGCGCATAGCGTTCCTTGTCCGGATCCATCAGTGTCGGGCGTCCTTCGTAGACCACGCCTTCGATGTCGGTCACCCAGATATTCTCCAGCGGCAGGCCCAGGTCCATCATCAGTTCCAGGCAGCCCAACGCGGCTGCGCCGGCGCCCGACACCACCACTTTGACTTCGGCGATGTCTTTCTTGACGACTTTCAGACCGTTGATGAAAGCGGCCGATACCGTGATTGCGGTGCCGTGCTGGTCATCATGGAATACAGGGATCTTCATGCGATCGCGCAGCTGGCGCTCGACGGTGAAGCATTCAGGCGCCTTGATGTCTTCCAGGTTGATGCCGCCGAAGGTCGCTTCCAGGCCGGCAATGATCGTCACCAGCTTGTCCGGATCGGTCTCGTTGATCTCGATATCGAAGACGTCGATGCCGGCGAATTTCTTGAACAGGACCGCCTTGCCTTCCATCACCGGCTTGGACGCCAATGCGCCGATATTGCCGAGCCCGAGGACCGCGGTGCCGTTGGTGATGACGCCCACGAGATTGCCGCGCGCCGTGTAGCGGAAAGCATTGAGCGGATCGGCCACGATCTCTTCGCAGGCCGCGGCCACGCCCGGCGTATAGGCCAGCGTCAGGTCGCGCTGGGTGACCAGGGGCTTGCTGGCGTTGACGGTAATTTTGCCGGGGGTAGGGTACTGGTGGTAATCCAGTGCTGCTTGGCGGTCTGTCGTGTTCATGTGTTCATCCTCTTCCAGAATGCGCCGGCCGATGGCTCAAGGCGCTTGGTTGTCGATTTGTTGTCAGTTTGTTATCGGCGTTGAGTTTCTTGCTGTTGTTGGCGCTCACACCGTTTTTTCTTGGTAATCGTCACCGCAATGACTTGAGGCAAGTTTAGGCAACAACTATATGGAGATCATTTTGATTTATTATGACTCCATCATATTTTTCTAATGAAAGACCATCCTCATGGAGGTTTTTGACGCCAATGCGCTGCTCAGACGCCTAAGCACCCGCCTGAAAATGCGCCATATGCTCTTGTTGTTGCAAATACGGCAACACAAGTCGCTCACGCGCGTGGCCGAGCACATGGCCAGCACGCAACCGGCCATTACCAACGCGCTTTCCGAATTGGAGGGGATGTTCGGCGGTCCGCTGTTCGACCGGTCGGCACGGGGAATGGCGCCCACGGAACTGGGCAAGGTGGTGCTGGAGCGGGCAGAGGCGATGGTCCACGACCTGCGTCATCTGGTGCGCGACATCGAGACGCTTTCCTCCGGCCATGCCGGCCATCTGCACATCGGCATCACGCCTTTCATCTCGGGTCAGCTACTGACCAGCGCGATTCAGCGCACCCGGCCTGACGGCGACCAGCGGCTGACCGTGACGATTCATGAAGGAACCAGCGACCAGCTCCTGGCGCAATTGGGCGAACACGCCCTTGACCTGGTCATCGGGCGCGCATCCTCGGGTGTGAACCTGGAGAACATCCGGTTCGAGGTGCTGTACCGTCAGCAGCCGCGGTTGATCGCCAGCCGCCGCCTGGCGGCGCAACTGGGCCGCGTGCGCCTGGACTGGCACAAGATGGTTGAGCTCGACTGGATCCTCGGCGCCCCCAATACGCCGATGCGGGAGCAGGTGGCCGATATTTTCCTGGGCGCGGGGATCGTCCCTCCGGCGCCGGTCGTGGAGAGCTACTCGGCGAAGTTGATCGGCGAGATGATCGTCTCCAACGAAAGCGCGATATCGATAGTTCCCTCCGATATCGCAGAGGAACTGGTGCGCGTCGCCGGCGTGGCGATCGTGCCATATTCGTTTGAATGGACGCTGTCCCCGATCGCCTTGTTCATGCGCTCGGACGGGGTCGAGCGCAAGGCAGACCAACTGTTCGCCGAAGCCTTGCGCGCGGTCTGCCAGGAGACGTATTCAGGCAGTTAGCGCGGAAGCGACCGGGGCAACCCCGGTTTGCGGGAACCTCAAAAGACTGGGATGATTCCGGCAGGCAGATACACATTCACATGAAGGCATATTGAAAGCGACTATGGTGGAGACAAAGAAAAAGATTGCAGTGGTTGGAACAGGCGTGATCGGCGCGAGCTGGGCTGCGCATTTCCTCGCGCACGGCTTCGACGTGGCGGCGACGGATCCGGCAGAGGGCGCTGAAGAGCGGTTGCGCATGCTGGTCGACCGCTTCTGGCCGGCGCTGGAACGCATCGGCCTGAAGGAGGGCGCCTCGCGTGACCGCCTGAGCTTCCACACATCGCTGGAGGACGCTGTCGCGGGCGCTTACCTGGTGCAGGAGAACGGCCCCGAGCGCATCGATATCAAGCGTGCACTGATTGCCGAGATCGACGCCTTTGCACCGCCCGAGGCCCTGATCGCCACCAGCTCGTCAGGCATCGTCATCAGTGAAATCCAGGACGCCGCAAAGCACCCCGAGCGCGTGCTGCTGGGCCATCCGTTCAATCCGCCGCACCTGATCCCGCTGGTGGAAGTGATCGGCGGACGCCTCACCTCAGAGGACGCCATTGCGCGCGCCATGGCGTTCTACGATTCGGTCGGAAAGAAGGCCATCCACATCCGTAAGGAAGTAAAAGGCCACGTCGCAAACCGCCTTCAGGCGGCGCTATGGCGCGAGGCTTTTCATCTGGTCGAGGAGGGTGTGGTATCGGTCAGCGACATCGACACCGCGATTGCCTACGGCCCCGGCTTGCGCTGGGCGCTGCTTGGTCCGTTCATGAACCTGGAGTTGTCCGGCGGCGCTGGTGGGATCGGTCATATGCTGGAGCATCTGGGGCCGCCGATCGAATCCTGGTGGAAGGATCTGGGCGACGTCTCACTGAATCCAGAGCTGATCGGGCGCTTTGCTCAGGGTGTGAAAGACGAGTTGGGGGATCGCGATATCGTGGCCGTGCAGGCGGAGCGGGATGATGTGTTGCTTTCTTTGTTGGCGCTTAAGGATGGGGCTTCGTATTTGTGAGTGCGAGTATGGTTCGCGACAATCAAAATAATATCTGAGGGAAACAGAAATGGACACTTTTTGGCTAGCCAAAATTCCAGGCGTCGTTGTTGGGGCTTGCACTGGGGTAGCAGTTGTATTGTTTTTTGCGTTGATAGAGAAAGTCTTTAAACGTAGTGTTCCTTCGATTCCAGGGCGAATAGGTGGCGCTATCGTAGTTGTGGTAGCGGTGAGTCTGGCAGGAAACTATAACAATCGACCTTCACCCGAGACCGTACAGCAAGCACTTGAGGAGCAGACGACCAAACTTCTGAATGAATCAAAGGCTACTGACGGGAAAACCTCCTCGGACCTGTTGCAAGAAAATGCGCTGAAAGAAGTCGATCGCCTGACGTCAAAGAGTAAGGGAGATCCAGTGCAAGAGAAAAAGACAGCGAGGGATCTCTTTTTCGGATTCTTTGCCACAAATATCTATGCCCGTCCTGAATACTGCCAAGCAAAAGGCATTGATATTTCCAGTTTCGTTAATGAATTTAAAAAAGCAAACTCAGAGGAAATTATTGTGATGAGGAAAAGTTTATCTGACGACGATATAGAGAAATATCGCCAAGTGATGAAAGCCACTATTGATAAGACAGTAGCATTTCAAATGAAAAGTTGGGCTGATGAGTTGAAGGTTTCAACTGACGAGGTTTGCTTACGAATCAAAGAGAATCCGACCCCGATAGCCGAATCCCTCGCATTTAAAGATGTCCTTCCAGAAGTTCGCAAGACGTTGGTAAACTGAAAAGGCGAATTTGGTGCGACAACGGTCATATTCAATGCGCTGGAGCCGGAGCATTTCGGGAATCCACCACGGCATTTTCTGTTTGCCTGTAAGCCAGCGGTGCACAGTGTGTTTGTTGCGTTTGAGGCGTCTGCCGATTTCCTCGGCGGATTGGCCTTGGGCATAGTACTGAAATTCAACCGGATTACCGTAATCACAAATTTCGCATAATTTACATTATGTAAAATGACATAAGCAAGTATTTGAGATGTTCCTGGCGATTCCCTATAACCCGCCCGACGCTGCCCGACAGCCGTCTCCCCGAATACCAGCCTCCCATCCATTCTTGCCCGTCATGGAAAGGTCAAGTCCAGTCCCAGCGTCCTGGCAAGGACGTAAGTGAAAAGCCCCAGGCCCGCCAGCGATAGCACCACGACCGTGACCACCTTGCCGCTCGCGCGCAACACCGCACGCGGTCCTTTCTCCTTCCCTTGATCGTAATGCCACTTGATGGCGTAGAACATGCCCGTGCCGAGCACGAGAACTTTGAACGTAACGAAGACTATCGGGACCCATTCCATCTTTTTAATACTTCCAGGCTATTGCTTGATACCAGTTATCGTGCGGAGAACTACCTTGAAACGCGACGTCAGCAGCTTCATTTTTACCCGAACCATCACCGCCAGGCGGCCATGCAAGGATGGCGCTGCTGCACGTCCTGACGCATACTACTTGAAAGCAATTTCCATACATTGAGACAAAATGTCCCAGTCAAAAAGCATACAAGATGAAAATTCGCCGCTCTGGTTGCCGCGCCTGGCTGTGCATGGCGGGCCACGGTTTTTGCAGATTGCGGATGCGTTGCAGGCGGCGGTGGCCGAAGGATCGCTGAAACCGGGTGCCCGTCTGCCTACGCAGCGCCAATTGGCGGCACGGCTGGGCGTCGATCTGACGACGATCACGCGCGCTTACGACGAAGCCAGGCGCCGCAACTTGCTGGAGGGCCGAGGCGCCCGCGGCACCTATGTCGCGGCGCCGAAAGTCGAATTGACCGCTATCCTCGACCTGAGCATGAACACCCCGCCACCGCCGGCTGGCGTGGATTTTGACGACATGTTGAAGCAAGGTTTGTCTCAGGTGCTGATGCGGGCAGACAATGAATTGCTGATGACTTACCACCTGGCCGGGGGAAGCGACTCCGACCGCAAGGCCGGCGCCAAATGGCTGGCGCCGATGTTTGGGCATCTGGATTTTGGGCAAGTTGTGGTTTGTCCGGGTGCGCAAGCGGCAATCGCCGCATTGATCCTTGCGTTGACGGAGCCTGGCGATGTCATCCTGGCAGAACCAGCGAGTTATCCCGGCTTGCGTACCGCAGCGGCCCAATTCGGCCGACGCATCGTTGCGGTGGAAGCGGACAAGCACGGGATGGTGCCTGAGCGACTTGAGGAAGCGTGTCGCCAGTACCAGCCTGGGCTGGTTTACCTCAATCCGACGTTACAGAACCCGACCGCCGTCACCATTCCGGAACGGCGGCGCAAGGAGCTCGCCGGCATCGCCAGGCGCTGCACTGTACGCATCGTCGAGGATGATCCCTACTGGCTCCTTGCCGATGCCCCGCCGCCTGTCGCCACGTTTGCCCCGGAACAGGTGGTCTACATCTCTACCCTGTCGAAATGCCTCACGCCCGGCTTGCGTGTCGCTTTCGTACTGATACGCGACCCGCACGAACGCGAACGTTTCCTGGTCGCGCTCAGATCGTTTGCGCTGATGGTGGCGCCGCTGACTGCTGCGCTGGCCACCCAGTGGATCATGGATGGTTCGGCGGGCGGATTGATGGAAGGCGTACGCAACGAGGCGCGCCTGCGCCACCGGATGGCGCGGGATATTCTGGCGGGGCGGTATAGCGGCACCGGCGACGGCTTGCATGTATGGCTCGAGTTGCCGGGCTATTGGAACTCCTCGCAGCTTGCGCGTGCAGCCGGTAGCGAGGGCATCGCAGTCACGCCGGCGGAGGCGTTCGCAACTGGCGGCGCATCCGTGAATGCAATTCGGATCTCGTTGGGAAGCATCAAGGATCGCGGACGTTTGCAGGCCGGTCTTCAGCGGCTGTCGCATCTGCTCGCGCGGCGGCCGGAGTCGTTCAGCGCCGCCGTGGTTTAACTGTCCGGAAGCCGGCGTTTGAAGTTACCGCCAGGCCGAATCAGGAATGGTGCTCAATTTCCTGAATCCAGGTTTGGCGAACCAATAGCCCTGCATGAGCGTGATGCCCGCGCTCAGTAGAAAGTCGCGTTCCGCAGCGGTTTCGATACCTTCCGCAAGCACGCGGATATTCAGACTTTTACAAATGGCGGCGATTCCGGCCACGATTGCCTGGCGCGGCTTGTTGCTATCCACATCGCGTACCAGGTCCATGTCGATCTTGATGAGATCAGGCTGATACTCCGCCAGCAGGTTCAAGCCGGCATAACCGGCGCCGAAATCGTCAATGGCCGTCTGGAATCCAAAACGATGGTACTCCTTGAAAATGTTGACCAGGTGCGGCCGGTCCTGGACACGCTCGCCCTCGGTCACTTCGAAGATGATGTTTTCAATCGGGAAGTTATATTTGCGGGCTGCCGCGAACGTGCTGCGGATACAGACTTCGGGGCGATACACCGCGTTGGGAAGAAAGTTGATCGATAACAGTTCGGTCATCCCGAGTATCGATGCCCCCTCCACCGCCCTCACCCGGCATGCCTGGTCAAACCGGTAGCGATTGTTGTCGTTGACCTGCGCTAATACGCTGGCGGCAGACTCCCCTTGCGGACCGCGCACCAGCGCTTCATACGCATAAATCGATTTGGTTGTGAATTCAACAATCGGCTGATAGGCATAGTCGAATTGGATGTCCAATTCTGCAGAGTCGGCGCAGCCGCTGCAACCACGTTCGAGCGCTTGGCCCTCGCTGTCGTGAGGGATGTCCGGGCGTATGGGGATCATGTCAATTCCATCCATCAAGATTTGTGTGGAATCGCCATCATGCCCCAGGAAGCGATATTTTTTTGCATTTTTTATTGCGTCGCCTGTCGAACCTCCGAGAGTCGAGATGATGTCGCGCGCGCCCGAACTGACGTCACCGCGAAAACCGCTGCACTTCGCGCCAGCCTATCCATTCTTTCGCCGCCTGTTTCATCACCTCGGTCACATCTTCGGCCGACAGGCCGATGGCGGCGGCTCGTTCAAACAGCGACGGCATCGCCTGCAGCTTCTCTTCTTCGGCTGCGACGTCGATGTCGGCAATCAATGCGGCCAGGTTCAGCAAGCGCACCAGTTGCTGGCGGCGGCTGTCTTCCACCCAGCCCGATAACGCCGGCGTCTTGTAGAACCGCACCGCGCCGACGAACAGGCTCGGAATTTTCCAGTCTTCCATCATGGAGACAGACAATTGCACGCGATCGCAGCCGAAGCGTTCCCGTTCCAGCTTCATCAGCTCGTCGACGGTGGCCGAGGCGTTTGCCGACAGGAGTTCTCCATACGCATCGGGACGCACCGCCGCCAGGCCCAGTCTGCCGATACCCGCCAGCAGTCCGCAAGTGAACAATTCAGCCGTCGGTGCGATCGGGCGGCGCTCGCCGATTGCCTGGGCCACGCATGCCATGGCCAGCGACCGCGACCAGAACTGGTTGTAATCGAATCCGCGGCAGGCGCCGCTCTGGTAAGAACTGATGAGCGATACGCCGAGTGCGACCTGGCGCACCGCCTGTATGCCGATAAGCAGCAGGACTTCCGTTGACACGGCAATGATCGGGCGTGCCTGGGCGCGCTTGCCGAGGTTTGCGAGCTGGATCAGCCGTCCCGCCAGCACCGGGTCGGCCTGTATTTGCGCAGCCAGGTCGCTCAACGAGACATTGTCGCTACGGCACATGCGCATGACGTTCAGGGCCACGCCCGTCGGCGATGGCAACGTCCGGACTTCCTTGAGTTCGTTGAAATCTATTTTGTCGCTCATGGCTAGTGGATGTCCTCATCTTTATGGGCGTTGAGGATGGCGTGGATTTGTCCCATGTCTCTCAATAGCGCTTCCACGCAGTCGGGATCGAAATGGCTGCCGGCATTCTGCCTGAGCCAGCCGGTGGCTCTTTCGATGCTCCAGGCCGCCTTGTATGGACGGCTTGACGTCAGCGCGTCGAAGACGTCAGCAACGGCGACGAGGCGCCCATAGAGCGGGATATCTTTGCCTTTCAGCCCGTGCGGATAGCCGCTGCCGTCGAATTTCTCGTGGTGTGTCAGCGCGATCACCGAGGCGTTACGCATGAGCTTCGAATTGCCATCCTTGAGAATCTGCGCGCCGATCAACGGGTGGGTCCGCATGATTTGCATCTCCGCATCGTCCAGTCGACCTGGCTTGAGCAGGATGTGGTCAGGGATGCCGATTTTTCCGATGTCGTGCAGTGGCGCGGCGTCATGGATATCGTTTTGTTCTTCCACAGATAGCCCGAGGTTGGCCGCCGCCAGACGGGCATAGCCCGCCATGCGCAGCAAATGCGCACCTGTTTCCGGGTCCCGGTACTGGGCTGCAGTTGCAAGCCGGCCAGCAGTTGCCTGCTCGTTTTGCTGCATTTTTTCGTCGGCCTCCTGCACTTTGCATTCGAGGCTGCGGGCAAGCCCGCTTTGGCGCAGTTGAGATTTGCGCAGGTTCAACATGTTGCAGACGCGGGAGCGCAACTCGACCTTGTTGACCGGTTTGGTGAGGAAGTCGTTGGCGCTCAGCTCCAGCGCCGCGTGCCTCACGGTGGTTTTGGCGTCTGTGCTGATCATGATGACCGGAACATGATCCTGTCCCGACAAAAGTCGGAATTGCTCAAGGAAGGCAAAGCCGTTCATATCCGGCATCATGTAATCCAGCAGCAGCAAGTCCGTTTCATGCTCGCGGCACCAGTCCAGGGCATGGGCAGGATCGGAGGCCCCGAAGATGGTCGTATCCGGGATGTCTTCCAGCAGGTGCGAAAACAGGGCGAGGTTGATGCGGTCGTCGTCGACGATCAGTACGTTCATGTTGTTTCCTTCATTTCTTCAATACGCTGTTGCACGCAGTGAAATGCCTTGAGCAACTCCTGGCAACGCTGGTTGAGTTGGAGGCAGTCGCCCTCTCGTGCCGCCGCTTCGGCGACGCCCGCCAGCGCAGCGATTCGGGACGCCCCGAGATTGCCGGCGGATCCGGCCAGGCGATGCAGTAACTCAAGGGCGGCGGGTATGTCCCGGTTCAGTGCCGCTTGCTGTAACGCGTCGATGACCGGCCGGGTGTTGACGACGAAGAATGACAACATCGATTGCATGGTGTCGCGGTCGTCGTCGAACAGTTCTTGCAGGCGCCTCATGTCGAGCGCTTCCGGCTGCCCGGCGCCCAAGCCAGAACCGGCAGCACTGCCGTGCCGCTGTACATGTCCGGCCAGCACCGATTCCAGTCGATCGCGCAGGATCGGTTTGCTGAGGTAGTCATCCATGCCGGCTTCCAGGCACCGCTCGCGGTCGCCCATCATCGCGTTTGCCGTCATGGCAATCACCGTAATGTGCCGGCCGCTGGTATGTTCGCCCGCGCGGATGCGGCGCGTCGCCTCGAAGCCATCCATTTCCGGCATCTGGCAATCCATCAGCACCGCAGCATAGGTGCCGCGGTCGAGCATTGCCAATGCCTCCCTTCCATTCACGGCGACGTCGACGTCGTATCCCAGAAAATTCAGCTGATGCACTGCGACCTTTTGATTCATGAGGTTGTCTTCGACCAGCAGGATGGGCAGATTGACGTACGTTTTTTTTACGGGGGGAACGGCGGTCTGTTCGTCCGGGGCGGCTGGCTTTGCCGCATCGGGGATCGCCGGCGGGATGCTGCGCGCCGCCAGAGCATTGCAGAAGACGTCTTTCCTGAGCGGCAACATGAGAATCGGGGCATCGGTGGCCATCGCCAGATCGTCACGGACGTCTTCATCGGCGGCCAACAGCAGCCAAGCCCCTGCCCGGTTCCACGCGGTGCGGACCTCGGCGAGTTTTTCGAGGCAAAAGTCATGTACCGCGGTGTCGATGACGACGATGGCGCCAGGGGCCAGCCTGGCTGCAAGCTCCCGCCCCTGCCCCAGGCTCAGGGCGCTGCGCACCGACATTCCCGCTGCGGCGGCATACTTGCGCAAGGCCCTGGCGCTCTCGTCGTCCGGCGCCACCAGCAGCATCTCTCCCTGCAACTGGTTTGAATTTCCGGCCTTCTTGATGACCGGCATCGCAAGCTCGAACCAGAATGCCGAACCATGCCCAACGCGACTTTCGACGCCGATCTGCCCTCCCATCAGGCTGACCAGGCGCTTGCAGATGGAAAGTCCGAGGCCGGTGCCGCCGTACTTGCGCGTCACGGATCCGTCGGCCTGGACGAACGGCATGAAGAGTTTGTCCAGGGCCCGGCTGTCGATGCCGACCCCGGTATCGGTCACCTGGAAGCGGATGCGGCACTGGCCCGGCGCCTCGTCGACGAGCCTGGCACTGACGGCTATTTCCCCAAAGGAGGTGAACTTGACGGCGTTGCTCAACAGGTTGAGCAATATCTGCCGCAAACGACCGGGGTCGCCGCGGACCATGTCCGGCAGGTTGGTGTCGACATAGCTGCTGAGGCGTACGCCTTTTTCCCTGGCGCGGGACGCGAGCACGTCGACGCTGGCTTCGACGATGCCCAGCAACTCGACTTCGCGCGCTTCGATATCCAGTTTTCCGGCATCGATCTTCGAGAAATCGAGGACGTCGTCGATGATGTTCATCAACGATTGTGCAGACTCCTCTATCCCTTTGGCGAAGCCGTCCTGTTGCGCGTCCAGCGGTGTGGTCCGGATCAGTCCTGCCATGCCCAGGATCGCATTCATCGGCGTGCGGATTTCATGGCTCATGGTCGACAGGAACTCGCCGCGCGCGGAGTTGGCCTTGTCGGCGGCATCCTTTGCGTTTTGCAACTGGCATTCCACATCTTCCCGCCGCCGCATGAAGCGCCAGAGCGACACGCTGTAGATGAAGATAGCCGCTGCCAGCGCGAACATGGCCGGTTGCAGTTGGTGCACGGCAGGCAACGCCGCGTCCAGGCGAAGGCTGCAGCCCAACGCGGCGATTGCCAGCAATAGGCCCGCCGACAGGAACACATGACGCACGCCGACACAGCGCCAGAGGCCCGACAGTCGCGCGGTTGCTGAGGTCACAACATGTTCCCGTAAGCCAGCGCGTCTGCGCCGACCTGGACTGCGACATCGTTGAGGATGTGGTCGATCTTGGACAAATCGCCGAGTACGGCATTGAGTTCCGCCAGTGCCGCAATGGAAGCCTTGGTGGGCGGCAGGCGGGTCTCGTAGACAGAGCCTTCCCATACGAACTCGACAACTCCGGATGCCATGGCCAGCTTTTCCTGGTCGATCCGCTGTTGCAGGAGCCGGCATTCATCCATCAGCGCCCGCACGAATGAGACACGGCGTTCGCACATCAGTCGGGAATAATCGGCAATACCGGTTGCCATAACGAATTCGTGGTTTTTCATATTTTCCCTAGCCCCTTTCAGATTTGCACGTTTCATCCCATAATGGGACCCAAAGTTGCCGCAAAGCAGGCAGCAAAACAAAATCTCATCGAATAAATCAATTTTAACAAATTAAACATTAAATTTGCAAATTTATTTAATTCGTTTAAAATTCAATCAATATGATAGGAAACGTTGCCATGACGACTGCCGAGGTATGCACAACCCAGGAAGCTGCCCAGATCCTGGGCATTTCCGTGACATCGGTTCAGCAACTGGTGGAATCCGGCGTGATCGAGGCGTGGAAGACAAAAGGCGGACATCGCCGCATCCCTCTGGCTGCCGTGGAAGCATATAAAGCCGCGCCGCATACGCCGCAAGACACTCACGACAAGCCGGTGCTCAACAAGAAGACCTCCATCCTGGTGGTGGAGGACAACAAGATGCAACGCGACATCTACGCAAAGAAGATCGCGTCGTGGAACTTGCCTGCGACCACGACGTTTTGTGAAAACGGCTATCAGGCCCTGGTGGAAATCGCCAGCAACAAACCGGACATCGTGCTGGCCGACATCGTCATGGACGGCATCGACGGCTACGAGGTGATCACCACCATCCTCAGCTACCCTTCGCTGTCGGACATCAACATCGCCATCGTGTCGAGCCTGGCGCCGGAAGAACTGGATGCGCGCGGCGGCGTTCCGGAAGGCGTCGTGTTTTTCCGCAAGCCGGTCAACTATGACGAGCTGTCCGGCTATCTCCGCGCATGCTGCGCCCAAAAGGCCCGGGCAGCGCGCGCCTAGCCACTTTTTAGAAGTATGACGCCATGAGTTTTTCACATCGTCCCCAGATGCCTGTCTCGCGCCTGCAGAAATTGCGCGACGCACTGGAGGCCTGCGTCGGCGTCATCCTTTGCATCTGCGCCGCCCTGCTCCTCGCCGGACTATGGGCGTCGGCATGGTGGCAGCTGGACAAGAGCTATCGTGACGAAGTCGACAGCGCCAGGCGAGACGCGATCAGCCTGTCCCTGTTGTTCAAGGAACACGCCACCCGCACGGTCGAATCCACCGACCAGGCTGTGGTTTATCTGCGCTCCCGATATAACGCCCTGGGAAGCAGCCTCGACATCAACAAGGAATTGAAGGACGGCGTCGCGCCGTCGGAGGTCTTCAATCTTTTCTCCATCGTCAACGAGAAAGCTGACGTCATCCTGTCGACCAAGCCGTTCAAGCCTCTTAATCTTGCTGATCGCGAACACATCAAGGTGCACATGCAATCGGCCAACACGGGTTTGTACATCAGCAAGCCCTTGCTCGGCCGTGTCTCGGGAAAATGGTCGCTGCAGATGACGCGCCGCATCAGCGGGCCTGACGGCGCGTTCAACGGCGTGGTCATTGCGTCGATGGATCCGGGATATTTCACCTCAATTTACCAAAAGGTCGACGTCGGGCAACTGGGCTCCATTTCACTTGTGGGCGACGATGGCGTGCTGCGCGTGCGCCATGTCGGAGCAGACGACTCCATGGGGCAGGACATCTCCGGCAGCGAGGTATTCCAGGCGATGCGCAGCCACGGCAGCGGCATGCTGCGCGCCACCAGCATCATCGATCATCGCGACCGTTTCTACGCTTATCAGAAACTGGACAACTATCCTTTGTACGTCACTGTCGGCATCGATCTGGATGAACGTCTCGACGGCTATCGCAAGACCCGGAGTCAGACGTTGACGCTGACGAGCCTGGCGTCGCTGCTCATCATCCTCGGCACCGCCGCACTTGTCATCCTCATCGGCCACCTGATAGAAAGCCGTCGGGAAGCCCTGCTGGCGCGCAAGGCTAAACTACATTTCCTGTCGAACATGTCCCATGAGTTCCGCACTCCGCTCAACGGCATCCTGGGCTATTCGGAAACACTGGCCGAAGACCTCGCCGGCACCCGGCACGGCGAATTTGCAGGCGCCATCCAGGAAAGCGGGCTGCGTTTGCTCGCATTGGTTGATTCGGTACTGGAACTGAGCGCCCTGCGCTCGGGAAAAATCAGCCTGAATATCAGCCAGGAGAAACTGGCCGACATCATCACGCACGCCGTCAGTACGCATCAGGAAGTTGCTGCCAAAAAGGGACTGCAAATCCAATCCCACATCGCCGCTGACGTGCCGCCTTACGTGCAATGCGATCGGGTCAGGCTACTGCAGGTGCTGGACAAGCTGCTCGACAATGCGTGCCGGTTTACCGACAGCGGATTCGTGCGTCTGACGGTGGAAACCGATGGAAAGGGATTGCTGTTCAGCATCATCGATACGGGCCCGGGCATCCCTGTTGCCTTGCAGAAAACCATCTTTGAAAAATTCACGCAGACCGACGACTCGGCTGCGCGTCCCCATGATGGCGCGGGACTCGGACTGACCATCGCCGCCCTGCTGGTCGAGCTCATGGGCGGTGAAATTACCGTCCGCTCCGATGTCGGCGCCGGCAGCACTTTTTCTTTCCGCCTGCCGTCATTGGACGGGACAGTGCCCGATGCAACGCGTACAATAAAACGACAATAAGCCAGAGAGGCACCAGGGGATGCGAGCATGACGTCACGCTATCGGCAAATCGATCCGTCGGTGCTTCTGGACGCCGCCGGACAGGATGTCCAGGCCTTCCTGGAATTGTCCGCTACCTTTCTCGACATCGCTCCGCCGATGTTCGAGCGCCTGCAACAGGCCATCCAAGCCGGACATACCTCGCGCATTACGCTGGAAAGTCATTCCCTCAAAGGAACCGTCGCCCTGGTCGGCGCCGAACGTCTCGCGGGCATGCTTGGGCGTGTCGAAGCGCTGTCACGTTCCACCTCCGACGTAGAGATCCCCATGCTCTGGAGCGATCTCGCCGACGCCTATGCGGAAACGATTGCCGAAGTGCGCAGCAGCATCCTGCATTTCGAGCAGTCTCCAGGATCTGCCGACAACCGGCGCAACGGCTGACGCCCGATGCCAATGTCTTCCGCGACCTCCCTGCTATTCGCCCCGTTGCATCCTTTGCTGTGGCTTGGCCGCAGCGCACGCCGCGCCACGCTTGTCGTCGGGCTGCTGTTGCTGATCCTGCTGGGCGGAGTGACGTTGAGCGCCAGCGCCCTGCTCTATGAATGGGCCGTCGACGACTGGCAGGAAGATATCGGCAACCTCTCCCTGGTGTTGTCGGAAAGTTCCGCGCAGGCAATGGCCTCCGCCACGCTGGTGCTCAACGATGTCAGCCAGCTTTCTCAGACAGGTATAGAAGGGCAACACGATTTCCTTGCTGCCGCCGCCGATCCCGCAATTGCCCAGATGATGCGCGACAAGATCAGCGGCTTGCCCCAAATCTCGGGCGTCGCCATTGTCGGGGTCGACGGCAACGTTCTCGCATTGACGCGCAAACTGCCTCCAGGCGGCATCAATGTTAGCGACCGTGACTATTATCAGCACCATCTGACAAATGACAGCGACGATATCTTCTTCAGCAAAGCGGTGCGCAACCGGGCCGGAAACGACTGGACCTTTTACCTGAGCCGGCGCATCAACGACGTCCGCGGCAACATGGCTGGCATCGTTCTGGTGGGCATCTCCTGCGACTTCTTCACCGGTTTTTTAAAAAGCATCAGCCTGGACAAGCACGTATCCATTGAACTGACCGGCCGGGACGGCACCCTGCTGGCGGGTTGGCCGCTGAAAACCGGAGACGCGGGAAAGAGCCGTCCCGGAGATCGTGGAGATACCTCGACGCTGACAAGCAGGCTGTTCGCGGGCGTCAGGAACAACACGCCTGATATTCTTTCCCGCCGCCCGATCCGGCAAACGCCCCTGAACATCACCGTCAGCATCACCGAACAAGGCTTCAAGGAAGAATGGGTGCGCGTCATGCGTATCCTCGGCGGCATAGCCGGCGCCAGCATGCTGGTGCTGCTGATTGCATTCAGCGCCATGGCGATCATCCTGAAGCGGCGCGAAGACGATGCCGTCGCCGCCGCGCTGCTCAGGGAGCAGGCAGACGCCTCGAACGAGGCCAAATCACGATTCCTGGCGATGATGAGCCACGAGATCCGCACGCCGATGAATGGCATTCTCGGCATGAGCGAGCTGCTGCTTGATACCCGGCTCGACAAGACCCAGCACAATTATGCCCGGCAAGTGCATGAGGCCTCGTCGGAGCTGATGCGCATCATTAACGAGATTCTCGATTTTTCAAAAATCGAATCCGGGCGCATGGACTGCGAAAGCAGTAACTTCTCCCCATCGCAGCTGCTCAACGACGTGGTCGCCCTGCATCGTGCGCCGGCGCAGAAAAAAGATTTGCACATCGATATCGGTATCGACGAACCGGAAGGAATTGTGGTCGAAGGAGATCTTGCCCACATCCGGCAGGTGCTCGGGAATCTGCTCAGCAACGCCATCAAGTTCACTGCTTCCGGGCATGTCAGCGTGACGTTGCAATGCAGCCCCGATGCGGCGGATTCCGATGGCGTCATCTTGCGCTACGCGGTCGCCGATACCGGCATCGGCATCGGGATCGAACAGCAGGCGCGACTGTTTCAGCCGTTCACCCAGGCGGACACCTCCATCAGCCGAAAGTACGGCGGCACCGGGCTGGGCCTGTCGATTTGCAAGCGGCTGGTCGAATTGATGCACGGCACGATTTCCTTCCAGAGCGAGGCCGGCAAAGGAACTACATTCCGTTTCGAAGTCCCCTGCCGGCGCATCAGCGGCTTCGCAGCCGAGAGAACGCCGCTGCCGGCATCCTATTCATCCTCGGCGATCAGCAGCAATGCGCATGACAAGGACGACTTGCCGGCCCCGGCATCGACGCATGCCGCGAGGCGCATTCTGGTGACCGAAGACACCCTGATCAACCGCCAACTGGCGCGCATGCTGCTGACCAAGAAGGGTTATCAGGTCGACGAGGCGGAAAACGGTGCGCAGGCCCTGACGGCGCTGGCGCAAGGACCCTACGACCTGGTCCTCATGGACTGCATGATGCCGGTCATGGACGGGTACGAGGCGACGCGCCTGTTGCGTGAGCGCGAAGCGGCTGCCGGGCTCCCCCGCCTCCCCGTCATTGCCCTGACCGCCAGCGTGATCGAGGGCGACCGCGAGCGCTGCCTTGCCGCCGGCATGGACGACTATCTTCCCAAGCCCTTCACCGCAGCCGCATTCCTGGCGATGATCGAGCGTTGGCTGTCGGCGACGCCTCCCGATTCTTCGGCACAAACCGACGGCGGCGTTTCTCCCCATGACAGTGGCCGGTCAACCGCTGCGGCTGATGCGGCGCGTTCAGCCCGGAAAGATCTAAAACAAAGCAAATAAAACAAATAAAACAAATAAAACAAATATTTGATTTATTTAATTAAATTGTTATAATTGTTGCGTCGAGCCATGCGCAACGCCATTCATGCCATGCGTCCCCGCAGGTCGACGATATTTTCTACATAGTCGGCCTGAGGAGATCCACATGAAATGGTTTTACGATCTGAAGATTGCCAGGAAATTGATTTTGTCCTTTTCGGTAGTCCTCTTGTTTGTAGCAGCCCTGGGCGGCTTCGCCCTGATGCAGCTTGGCAAGGTCAATGAGGCGTCGGGTCAAATTGCCGACAACTGGCTGCCAAGCATTCGCACGCTCGCAGACATCAAACTGTCGCTTTCGCGCGTGCGCAGCTTCGAACTTCAATATATCTCCGCGCTTTCGCCGGAACGCGCTGTCGAAGCGGACAAGAATGCAAACCAGCAGCTTGGTATCGTCGCAGAACATCAAAAGCTGTACACAACTCAAATCTCGGAAGACGAGGAGAAAGTGGTCTATCCTGAGGTCGAAAAAGAGATCGGGATATTCGTCGGCGAACACGCCAAGATCATGAAGTTGGCGGTGGCGGGAAAAAAAGACGAGGCACTCGCACTGCTCAATGGCGCCTCGACCTCATCGTACCGCGAAGCCATGAAGTCCCTGGAAAAACTCGTGGTGGTCAACGAACAAGGCGCCAAGAAATCCAATCTCTTGTCTGCGGATACCTACGCCAACGCCAAGATTCTCATTTCGGCATTCCTGGTCGCCGCAATCGCCCTGTCGATGTGCCTGGCGGTATGGATTGCAAGAATTGTCTCTCGTCCGCTGGCTGAGGCGCTCGACGTTGCACAACGCGTCGCCGCCGGCGACCTGACCGCCGACATCGAAGCGCACAGCACGGATGAAACCGGCGAACTGATGCTGGCGCTCAAGTCGATGAACGATAATCTGCTCAAAATCGTCAGCGAAGTGCGTGCCAGCACGGACACCATCAACACTGCCTCCGGCGAAATCGCTGCAGGTAACCTGGATTTATCCTCGCGCACCGAAGAACAAGCGGGCTCCCTGGAAGAAACCGCCTCCGCCATGGAAGAACTCACGTCAACCGTGAAGCAGAACGCCGACAACGCCCGCCAGGCCAATCAACTCGCAGTGTCTGCCTCGGAAGTGGCGATCGAGGGCGGCAATGTCGTCGGCCGCGTCGTCAGCACGATGGATGAGATCAATGACTCTTCACGCAAGATCGTGGACATCATCAGCGTCATCGACAGCATCGCCTTCCAGACCAACATCCTTGCACTCAACGCGGCCGTCGAAGCAGCGCGCGCCGGCGAACAGGGGCGCGGCTTTGCCGTGGTTGCCTCGGAAGTGCGCAATCTGGCGCAACGCTCCGCGGCAGCCGCCAAAGAAATCAAGACCTTGATCGACAACTCCGTATCGAAGGTGGGCGACGGCAGCAAACTGGTTGCCCAGGCCGGCACCACGATGAATGAAGTGGTCGCCAGCGTCAGACGCGTCACCGACATCGTCGGCGAAATATCGGCGGCGAGCGCGGAACAAAGCACCGGCATCGAACAGATCAACCTGGCCATCACACAAATGGACGAAGTCACCCAGCAAAATGCCGCACTGGTCGAAGAAGCGGCCGCGGCCGCCCAGTCGCTGCGGGATCAAGCGGAACGCCTGTCGCAGTCCATTGGTGTCTTCAAACTGGAGCAAAGCGACAGCCTTGCACTGAACGCCGCGCCGGCCTCGGCAAAACGGACGATCGACATCACCCCGCGCACAGCCCAGCTGCCGCGCAGAGACGTCCGTTCGGTGGCGCAAAAACAATTGGCCGCCGCAACCGGCGAGGTCAGTGGTTCCTGGGAGCAATTCTGAAGCACAGCCGGCTCGCCCCTCGTCACTGAGGACGCAAGACAACATCGCACCTGCTGGCATGCCTCGCATGTCTGCAGAACACCATACTGAGGCTCCCATGGATTCATTTCAAAAAGAAATCGACGAACGCACCAATCTCACCAGCAGCAACAAATTCGAACTGCTGCTGTTTCGCCTCGGTGGCGGCAGCGAAGAAGTACCGGGCGAACTGTTCGGCATCAACGTCTTCAAGATCCGCGAGATCGTCCCGATGATGCCCATTACCAAAGCCGCGGGCACGCAGTCGCCGGTGCTTGGCATGGTCAATATCCGCGGACAGGTCATCTCCGTCATCGACCTGCCGGCAGTGGCGGGCTGTACGCCGCG
Source organism: Herbaspirillum sp. NPDC101396 (assembly GCF_044767365.1). Taxonomy (NCBI): domain Bacteria; kingdom Pseudomonadati; phylum Pseudomonadota; class Betaproteobacteria; order Burkholderiales; family Oxalobacteraceae; genus Herbaspirillum; species Herbaspirillum sp. NPDC101396. The sequence continues at coordinate 648,698 of NZ_JBIWNT010000001.1, forward strand.
CACCGGCCTCAACATCCTGCTGATCACCGAATACGCGCGCAGCACTCAGGCTTTTGCCGTCGAATCGGTGGAGGAAATCGTCCGTCTCGACTGGAGCCAGGTCCTGTCGGCCGAATCCAGCGCCGGCGGCGACATCGTCACCAGCATTGCACGCCTGGATTCAAACGTTGAGGGCGGCCAATTGGTTCAGGTGCTCGACGTCGAGCAAATCCTGCACATCACCTCGCCGATCCAGAAGATGCTCAAGCAAACGCAGGTCAGTTCGCTGCAATCCATGATCACTCCCGGCGCCATCGTGCTGGCTGCGGATGACTCCAAAGTCGCCAGGGCCCTGATCGAAAACGGACTGGAGTCGCTGGGGCTGCCGTACATCATGACCAAGACCGGCAAGGAAGCGTGGGAAAAGCTGCAATCCATCGCCGCCGAGTCGCAACGCGCAGGAACGCCGATCAGCGACAAGGTCGCCTTGATTCTGACCGACCTGGAAATGCCGGAAATGGATGGCTTCACCCTCACCCGCAACGTCAAGTCCGACACCCGCCTGAAAAGCATCCCTGTCGTGATTCACTCTTCGCTGTCCGGTTCGGCCAATGAAGATCATGTGCGCAGCGTCGGGGCCGACGGCTACGTGGCCAAATTCGCAGTCGAGGAGTTGGCCGCGACCATCAAAACTGCCTTGCAGAAAACAGCTGCCGTGGCAGCACCCGGCTTGCACGCCGTTCAGGCCTGATATCGGCACCCGGACTGGAACAGGTTTACTTTTTTTAAAAAAATGAGCCCAATCAAAAAGATCAGGATCAGCGAACTGCGTCTTGGCATGTACCTGCATGGCTTCGACGACGCCTGGATAAAACATCCGTTCTGGAAAAGCAGGTTCCTGCTGCGCGAATACGCCGATCTGCAAGCGGCATGGACCTGCGGCATCGAGACCTGCTGGATCGACACCAGCAAAGGAAGGGATGTGCTGCAGGCAGAACCCGAGTCGGACTGCGACGCCGCCGAAACAGGCCCTCCTGACGTGGTTGCCATCGAGCAGGAAAACACGTCCTTTAACGAAGAACTGCAGCGCGCGGCCATTCTCTGCAGGAGCGCCCGCGCCGCCACCGTTTCCATGTTCAACGAGGTCAGGCTTGGCAAGGCCATCGACGTCGAAGGCTGCCTGCCGCTGGTGGCCGAGATTGCGGCCTCGGTCCTGCGCAATCCCGGCGCGTTGATCAGCCTGGCCCGGCTCAAGACCAGCGACGACTACACCTACATGCATTCTGTTGCCGTATGCGCGTTGATGGTGTCGCTCGGGCGCACCCTGGGAATGGACGAAGAGTATTGTCGCGAAGCCGGCATCGCCGGTCTGCTGCATGACATCGGCAAGGCGCTGACCCCGCTGGAAATCCTGAACAAGCCCGGCCGATTGACCGCGGAAGAGTATGAAACGGTGAAGCTGCACACTTCTCTCGGTCACCAGCTGCTGAGTCGCGATGCCGCCATTCCGGAAGCTGCCGGCGACGTCTGTCTGCATCACCATGAAAAAATGGACGGCAGCGGCTATCCCCGGGGCTTGTGCGGAAACAAGATATCCTTGCTTGCGCGCATGGGCGCGGTATGCGACGTCTACGATGCGGTCACCTCGAACCGGCCGTATAAAAACGGGTGGGATCCCGCGGAGTCGCTGGCTCGCATGGCGTCATGGAAAGGTCATTTCGACCGGACGGTTCTTTCCGCATTCATCAAGAGCGTGGGTATCTATCCGACCGGCGCTCTCGTCAGGCTCCACTCCGGGCGACTGGCGGTCGTGCTGGAACAAAACAAGGCGTCGTTGACCAAGCCGGTGGTGAAAGTATTCTTCTCCGAGCAATCGCGGGAGCCGATCGAGGTGGAGCGTCTGGACTTGTCGGATTCGCAGGTTGACGATGCGATTGTCGGGCGGGAGGAACGGGAGCGCTGGAATTTCCCCAGCCTTGAGTCGCTCTGGGCCGGCCAGTTGAGCGCTCGGCATTAAAGAAGCGGACAAGCGCGGGCAACTACGCCAGTTTCGCCCGCTGAACGGCCGCCGTCAGCTCCGTCACTAACAAAACGACAACCCCTTCTCACTCATGTTTTATCTTGCCTCGCCGCCAACTGACCCAACCAATCAACGATCACTTGATCCAGGACAGGTAAACGCGAGCCAATGCCTTTATTTAAGCGGGGGGAAGCGTACACTGCCTCATCTCGGGACCTTTTATCAACCGTATGTCCGTCGGAGTCAATCATGAACCATGCCCTGAATGTCACTGCCCCGCCTTCCCCGCCCGCGCAGATCGTTGCTCTCGGCTCGGCAGCGAGGAGCTGCTCCGGTTGCAGCATGCATCAGTTGTGCCTGCCGACCGGCCTCAATGACTCCGATACGCAGAGGCTGGACAAGATCATTTCCCGGCGCAAGATTCCGCGCGACGGTTTTCTCTATCGGATCGGCGACCGCTTCACTTCCTTGTACGCCGTGCGTGTCGGCCATTTCAAAAGCTATCAGCAGAACCTTGCCGGCGATCGTCAGATCACAGGCTTTCAGATGAAGGGCGATTTGCTCGGGATGGACGCCATCAATACCGAACGCTATCAGTGCGATGCCCTCGCGCTGGAGGACAGCGAGGTCTGCGAAATCCCGTTCCAGATGCTGGAAGCCCTGTTTGCGCAGATGCCCACCCTGCTCCACCACTTTCATCGCACCCTGAGCCTGGAAATCACCAACGAGCAGAAGATCATCATGTTGCTGGGAAACATGCGCGCCGAACAACGCTTTGCGGCTTTCCTGGTCAGCTTGTCAATGGCCTATGCTGCGCGCGGCTACTCGGCGACCCGCTTCCAATTGCGGATGACCCGGGAAGATATCGGCAACCATCTGGGCCTGACCATCGAGAGCATCAGCCGCATGATTGCCAAAATGCGCAAGGATGTACTGATTCAGGTACGCCAGCGCGATGTCGAAATACTCGACATGCCGGCGCTGATCAGACTGGCGTCAGGTACCCAGACGCTGACTTCCACGCCGGTGTGCCACCCGCAGCACTGATCCGGCGCTTTTCTCACGAACTCATGAGAAATCCAGCACGACCCGTGACGGCACGTCGCCGCGCTGCAGCCGCTCGAAGACGGTGTTGATGGCCGACAACGGCTGCAACTCGAAATCCGCCTTGACCTTGCCGGCGGCGGCGAATGCCAGCGCGCTCACCATGTCCTGGCGTGTGCCGACGAACGAGCCGCGTATGGTGATGCAGTTGGCCACCACATCAAACAATGGCGTAGGAAACTCTCCGGGCGGAAGGCCGACCAGCACGCAGGTGCCACGCTTGCGCGTCATGGCGACGCCCTGGTGGAATGCTTCCAGTGACGGCGCGGTGATCAGTACACCGTGCGCGCCGCCATCGGTAACTTCGCGCAGGCGCGCAACCGGATCGCCGGCACGCGCGTTGACGACAGCATCCGCGCCGAGACGTTGGGCGTGGGCCAGCTTGCCATCGTCGATGTCAACGGCGCATACGCGCAGTCCCATCGCCTTGCCGTATTGGACCGCCAGATGGCCGAGTCCGCCGATGCCCGACACGGCCAGCCAGTCCCCCGCCAGCACCTGGCATTCCTTGATGCCCTTGTAGGACGTCACGCCGGCGCAGATGATCGGGGCGGCCGCTGCCGCTTCCAATCCTGCAGGGATATGGGCGACATACCTGGGGTCGGCCAGGATGTACTCGGCGAAGCCGCCGTTCTTTGTGTAACCGCCGAACTCCGCTTTCGCACACACGGTTTCCCATGCCGCCAGGCAGTGCTCGCAATGACCGCACGCCGAGTAAAGCCACGGTACGCCGACACGATCGCCCATGCTCACTTCGCTGACGCCGGCGCCCATGGCCACCACCACGCCTATTCCTTCATGCCCCGGCACAAACGGCAGGGACGGTTTGACGGGCCAGTCGCCGTGCGCTGCATGCAGGTCGGTATGGCATACGCCGCACGCCTCCGTTTTGACCAGAATCTGTCCGGGGCCCGGTGACGGCAGCGGGATTTCCTTGATGACGAGCGGTGCGCCGAATTGTTCGACTACCGCAGCGAGCATGGTGTTTTTCATTGCATTACCCAATAGGATGCGGCGTCATCGTCTGACGCCGTGAAACAAGAACCGGCCTGACGGCAACGCTCAGTAAACGATGGACAGCTTGTCGACGACTTTATGAACGCCCGGAGTCCGCGCCGCTGCCGCAAACGCTTCCTCGCGCTCGGCCAGCGAGGCGACCGATCCCTTGAGCGTGATCTGGTCGCCGTTCACCGCCACCTCGATCGCTTTCACGGTCGAGTGCGCGCGCCGCTGCAAGGCAGCTTCGATATGGGTCTTGATGTCGGTCGGCCGGGCGACATGTTTCACTGCGATCTGATTGCTGATGCCGATGACGCCGAGCAGGCTGCGCAAGGCGTTTTCGGCCGCCATGCGTTGATACTGATGATCGACTTCGCCGCTCAATGTGATCCAGCCGTCTTCCACCATGATCTTGACGCTGTCTTTCGGCACCAGGGCATTCCATTCCAGTCCGTGGGACGCCGTTCGCGCAATGTCGGCATCCGTGCGACGGCTTGAACCCGGCAGCACGACGTCGATTTCCACCGCCAGTCCTTTGACGCCGGCGACCCGCTGGGCGGCTTTTTCGGCGGCATATTTTTCCGCATAGCTATCGAGATTTCCGGTCAGGGTGACCACGCCGTCGCGCACCTCGATGCCAATCTCGTTGTCGTTCACGGCTGCGTCCCACGCCAGTTCGTCGGCGACGTCCTGCTTGATATGAGAATCTGTTTTCATGGCAATACCTTCACTCGGTTATAAGTTGCGTCGCCCGGTTGCGGCGACTTCATTTGAATACCAGCACCGGGATTTTGCTGTACGTCAGTACCTTCTGCGTTTCACTTCCCAGTATCAGTTTGTCCAATCCTTTGCGTCCGTGCGACGCCATGAAGATGGAGTCGCAACCGTATTCGGCGGCAAAGCGGAGGATCTCTTCATGCGCATGCGTGCCCTTGACGGTATGGACTTCGCAGTCCGCGCCAGCTTTTTTTGCACAGTCGGCAACGTAGTCGGCATTGAGTTTGGATTGTGCGAATATCTCGGCTTCGATTCCCTGCAGGTCGTATCCGGCGCCGAGCTCGGGCATGATCAGGCTGGGAAAGATTTCGGAGACGGCCAGGCCGACGATCTTGCTTCCATACGAGGCAGCAAAATCCACAGCAGCCGCCACCGCTCGTTTGGACAATTCCGATCCATCCGTTGCCAGCAATATCTTTTTGAGCATGATGCCTCCAGGAGAAAGAATGCGATGAAGGTCATCGTATGCCTCGTTGCGGAGTATCCATTTGACCTGGATCAAAATCGCGCCATGCAAAAAAAGTGTTTGTCATGCCGCAGCTTCTTGCCGTTCCGTTTGATGCAAGTCAATTCGATCCGCGCCCAAACCATTAGCATGTCGTGATCCGATGGGCCTCACATCAAGGAGCACGCAATGCGCTATCGATCAATTCTGATTTACGTCAGCAACGCCATCGATCTGGAACGCCGCGTCCGGCTTGCTGCCCGCCTGTCATCAGGTGAACCTGTCACCGTGATCGGCCTTGCCATCTCGGGCATGTCGAGATTCATGTCGCAAGTACTTCCGGCAGTAACCGGCAGCGCCGGAGAAACGCTTCCCGGAACAATGCTTCCAGCCGAAGAACAGGAACGGCGCGAGAAAAAGCATCTCGACATGACCGCTTCATTGGAACGATTCGAGGTCCTGGCGCAGGAATTCGGCATTGCCAGAATCCAGACGCTGCGGGTTGACGACGATGCAGCCGCCGCGCTGAGCAACTATGGCAATACCGCCGATCTGATCATCCTGGGCAAAAGCGAACTGCACGGCGTCGATGATCACAAGGACAGCGACTTCATCGAGTTTGTCGCGCTCAACGCGGCGGCGGCGGTATTCATGGTCAGCGAAAAACCGTTTTGCCGGCGGCATGCGCTGATTGCATGGAACAGCAGCAGCGCCGCTTCCCGCGCAGTACGCAACGCTATTCCGTTGCTGCAGGACGTCGATGCCGTCAGCGCCGTCATCTTCGGCGACGGCATGGTTCCGGGCACCGGCGTTTCCGCCTCGGAAGAAGTACTCAGGCAATGCACGGCGTCGTTGCAGAAACCTGTCGTCATCCTGCACCGTCCGCCCGCAGCCGATGTCGGGCATGCACTGCTGACGCTGGCGGCGGAGCTCGATGCCGATCTCATTGTCATGGGCTGCGTGGCACATCCGCGCTGGCGCGGCGTGTTGCTGGGCGGGACAACCGGTGTCGTGATCGCGGAGTCGCCGGTCTCGCTGTTGTTATCGCGGTGAGGCCGCCGTCGCGGCCTGGAGACGCATCATTGATGATGCTGCTCATGAAGACGCTGGCAAGGCGTACATCGTTTGGCGGAGGGATAGGCTTCCAGCCTCGCCTCGGCGATTGTGCATCCACAGTCCGAACACAGCCCGTACTGTCGCTGGCTGATTCTGAGTTTCGCTGCTTCGATATCCGCCAATTCCGCAAACACCTTGTCGCCGAGTGCGTTGTCCACCTCCGTCACATCGCAGCCGTCGGGTTCCGCCGGCACGGTGAGCCTGGACTTGAAGCGGATCGTGGCCTCCTGCTTCTCGAGGATTTCCCGGAAGTGCGTCAACTGTTCTTCGGTGAGATAAAACATCCTGTGTTTCCTTATTGAAGTCGTTGCATGAAATAGCTGTCCGGGAGCGGCTAGCGCTCCGTCATATTTTCCCCGGCGCTTGCGCCGATCCGATCCTCGTTCTTCATCGCCCACAAGGCCGATATCAGAACAATGCCGCCGGCGGCGACGCAAATCAGGGACGCGCCACGCTGGTCTTCGAAGCCGAGGATCCAGGGCGACGCCACCGTCCAGCAACCCAACATCAGCAGCACCGCATCTTCCCAGAGCGCGGGTACAACGATGGCCAGCAGCGCAAAGACCGTGATTGCCGATCCAGTCGCCATGGCATTGCGGGAAATCGGCTGCTGCGTGTATTCCATCAACCAGGGTGAGGCCAGCAGCGCTATTCCCACGGTCGCCATGACGCAAGCCTGCCAACGTGAGTCAGTGTCGGTGTCGGCGAACGTATTCATGGCGGTCCTCGTGGTGTCAGCATGCGATCCGATTATGAAGACTGTGTCACGCGGTACGTTGATCTGCATCAAAAGCCAAATCATCAGCCTCCGGCGACGGGCACTGAATGCGGCGCCGTGACGCCCTCATTTGACATTGATCAAAGCCGGACGCGGACGCGCACGTATGCTTGAAAAGAGGCTAATTTCAACGGAGGTTCGCATGTTCAAGAAAATACTGGTGCCCACGGACGGGTCGGATCTTTCCAATCGCGCAGTGCGCGCGGCGATAGAGTTCGCCAGGGATCATGGCAGCGCAGTGGTTGGATTGTCGGTCGCGCAGACCCTCCCCTATGGGTCTTTCACGCTCGTCAGCCGGCGCGACGACTTTTCGTTGCTGTCAGAGTCGCTCCGCCAGCGTGCAAGGGAGTACGTGCGCATTATTGAAGACCTCGCCGAAAAGGCATGCGTGCCTTGCCAGGTGCACACAATCGACAGCGAGCAGCCCTGGAAAGCGATCGTTGATGCCGCCGCGGAGCATGCATGCGATTGCATATTCATGGCGTCGCACGGCCGTAGCGGCCTCAACAGCATCTTGCTGGGAAATCAGACCCACAAGGTGCTGGTCCATAGCAATGTACCGGTGATCATCTTCAGATAACGGCAGCGGCGCTCACTGCCATCTGTGCTTCAGGACCCGGCCCGGCGCGCTCTTTTCGGGCATAACTCCTCCGGCTTGATCTGCATCAACGCACCGGCGATCCAGATCGTTAGGCTGACCTCATTGCATTGATCGAGGTCTCCATGGCAACAAAGAAAACTTCGCCGTCGGTCGGCGCCGAACGTCTTGCCAGCGCATGGCTGACGCCACTGGCATTTGCGTATCCGGAGGCCGACAATGACGCCGCCCGCCTGGATCTGATGAGCAACGCCTGGCTGGGACGGCTGACCGGCAATATCTCACCTGCCGCGCTGCTCAACGCCTATGTCGACTGGTCGACGCATCTGGCGCTGTCTCCCACCAAGCGCGCCGCTCTGATGCAGACGGCCTGGCAAAACTGGTGGCGCATGTATGTCTACAGCCGCAGTTGCCAGCTTGGCGGCGAACAGGCCTGCATAGAACCTCTTCCCCAGGATCGGCGCTTCAGCGATCCGGCCTGGCAGCAATGGCCGTTCAATGCCATCCATCAGGGGTTTCTTCTGCAGCAGCAATGGTGGCACCGCGCCACCACCGGCGTGCGCGGACAATCCCAGCATCACGAGGACGTCGTCACGTTTACCGTGCGCCAGATCCTGGACATGCTGGCGCCGTCGAATTTCCTGTCGACCAATCCGGTGGCGCAACACGCGACGATTGAGTCGGGCGGACGCAATCTGGTGCAGGGATGGATTAACGCGATGAGTGACTGGCGCAAGAGCATATCACCCGGCGAGGAGGAACGGCCCGGCGACTTCAAGGTCGGCAAGGATGTGGCGGTGACGCCGGGAAAGGTCGTCTTTCACAATGACCTGATCGAGCTCATTCAATACGCCCCGTCGACCAGGACAACCCACGCCGTTCCTCTGCTGTTCGTCCCCGCGTGGATCATGAAGTACTACATCCTCGACCTGTCGCCCCGGAATTCACTGGTGAAATATCTGGTTGACCTGGGCTATACCGTCTTCATGATCTCCTGGAAGAATCCGCAGAAAGAAGATCGCGAACTGTCCATGGAGGACTATCGCAGGCTCGGCGTCATGGCGGCAATCGACGCCGTCACCGCGCAGACCGGAGCGAAACGCATCAACGCCGTAGGCTACTGCCTGGGCGGCACGCTGTTGTCGATCGCCGCCGCAACCATGGCGCGCGACGGCGATGACCGTCTGGCCAGCATGAGTCTGTTCGCTTCGCAGGTCGATTTTGAAGAACCCGGCGAATTGTCGCTGTTCATTGATGAGAGCCAGGTCAGCTTCCTTGAGGCCGTCATGTGGGAGCAAGGCTACCTGGACACCAAACAGATGGCCGGCGCCTTTCAGCTGTTACGCTCGAACGACCTGATCTGGTCGCGCCGGCTCAGGCAATACCTGCTTGGATTGCCCGAGGAAAAAAGCGACCTGATGGCATGGAACGCCGACGCTACCCGCATGCCCTATCGCATGCATTCCGAGTATCTGCGGCAGTTGTTCCTGCATAACGACCTGTCCGAAGGCCGTTACTGCACCGAGGGCAAGCCCATCAGCCTGAGCGACATCCGCCTGCCGGTGTTTTCCGTGGGCACCGTGACCGATCACGTAGCGCCCTGGCGCTCGGTGTTCAAGATACATCGCCTGACCGACACGGAAGTGACCTTCGTGCTGACCTCGGGGGGCCATAACGCCGGCGTCGTTTCTCCTCCCGGGCATCCGCGTCGCAGCTATCAGATCGCCACCCATGCCGATAAGCAGGGCATGGTCGACGCCGATACCTGGCAGGCCAGCGTGGCGCTTCATGACGGCTCCTGGTGGCCGGCCTGGGAGGCCTGGCTGCGCAAGCATTCCGGCAAGCGTATTGCACCGCCGTCCCTGCCCGCGCACAAACTCGCAGCGCCCGGCAAATATGTCCTCCAGCCTTGATGAACGGAACCTGACCATGCCCGGCTCGCCCGCCATCGCTTTCGCGCCGCCGCTGGCTCCTGGCCAGGACGTTCATCCGGATGCGCGCCGGCCCCCCTCCCATACCCCGGCGCAAGCTGCGGAAACCACGTTGCGCAGCATGGCCGCCATGACGGCGGAAGCCGGATTGGCGCAGCAGGCCTCGTCACTGCAAGGCCTGACGACAGAGGAAGCCGGCAAGCGACGCCGGCAATACGGCGCCAACGTCATTGCCGCGGGTCCCCGCCTGCAGGGTTGGCGCCAGTTCCTCAAGCTGTTCGCCAGTCCGTTGTCGCTGTTGCTGCTCGCGCTCACGACCGTCAATCTGCTGATCGGCGAGACCTGGGGCGGGATCATGATCGGCGTGATGGTCGTGCTGTCGTCACTGCTTTCCTTTGTGCAGGAACACCGTGCCGACAAGGCGGCGCAACAGCTGCGCTCGATGGTGGCGACTACCGCCACGGTGCAGCGCGCCGGTCAGGGACGCGTTGAACTGCCGCTTGCGGAACTGGTCCCGGGCGACATCATTTCCTTGTCGGCCGGCGATATCGCGCCGGCCGACGTGCGTATCCTCTCTGCCAGGATGCTGTTCATCAGCCAGGCGGCGCTTACCGGAGAATCGCTGCCGATCGAAAAGACGCCGGCGGCGTCAACCGACGCGGCGAACGGCAGCCTGACCGACCTGTCCAACCTCGCTTTCATGGGCACCAACGTCGTCAGCGGAACCGGCGCCGCGCTGGTGGTGGCGACGGGTGAACGCACCGCATTCGGCCATATCGCCGCCGACCTCGTCAAAGCGCGCGAGATGACCAGCTTTGATCGCGGCGTCGACAGGTATATCCGCCTGATCATCCGCATCATGCTGGTCATGGCGCCGCTGGTGTTCCTGATCAACGGCCTGACCAAGGGCGACTGGCTCGAAGCCCTGCTGTTTGCCGTGGCGGTGGCGGTGGGACTGACGCCAGAGATGCTGCCGATGATCATCACCATCAACCTCGCCAAGGGCGCGCTGGCGATGTCGGAAAAGAAAGTCATCGTCAAGCGGCTCAACGCGATCCAGAACTTCGGCGCGATGGACATCCTCTGTACCGACAAGACCGGCACGCTGACCCAGGACCGCATCATCCTCGAAAAACACGTCGACATCGACGGCGTGGACTCGGATAAAGTGATCAGGTACGCCTATCTGAACAGCTTCTTCCAGACCGGCTTGAAGAACCTGCTGGACATGGCGATCCTGAGCTACGCCGAACCCCGCGAGCAATCAGGAACACAGTCGGAGACGGAAAAGGAATTCCGGAAAATCGATGAACTGCCCTTCGATTTCGAGCGGCGGCGCATGTCGGTCATCGTCGAGCAAGCCGACCGCACTCGCCTGCTCATCTGCAAGGGCGCACCGGAAGAAATCCTGGCCGTCTGCACGCACGCCGAGCACGCGGGCACACCGATGCCGCTGGCAGGGCATCACGGCGCGGCGCTCAGCAAGACGGTTGACGATCTCAACGAAGACGGTTTCCGTGTGATTGCCGTCGCCTACAAGGAGCTACCGGCCGCCGGACCGGCCGATGGTCCCGCGTTCGGCAATGCCGATGAATCGGCGCTGACCCTGGTTGGCTACATCGCTTTCCTCGATCCTCCCAAGGACAGCGCTGTAGAAGCGATCGCCGGACTGCATACCTGCGGCGTGACGGTGAAAGTGCTCAGCGGCGATAACGGTGCGGTGGTGCGCAATGTCTGTCGCCACGTGGGATTGTCCGGGGAACCGGCCGTGCTCGGCGGTGATATCGACGCGCTCAGCGACGAGGCGCTCGGCGGGCTGGCGGAACGCAGCAACATCTTCGCCAAACTCAATCCGCAACAGAAGGCCAGGATCATCCGCTGCCTGCAGGCTCGCCGGCATGTCGTCGGCTACCTCGGCGACGGCATCAATGACGGGGCTGCGCTGAAAGCGGCGGACGTCGGCATCTCCGTCGACAGCGCCGTGGACATCGCCAAGGAGTCGGCCGACATCATCCTCATGCGCAAGAGCCTGATCGTGCTCAAGGACGGCGTACTGGAAGGCCGCAGGGTATTCGGCAACATCACGAAGTACATCAAGATGAGCTCCAGCTCGGCGTTCGGCAACATGCTCAGCGTTTTGGGGGCGAGCGCCCTCTTGCCTTTCCTGCCGATGGCGCCGGTGCAGATCCTGCTCAACAACCTTCTCTACGACTTTTCCCAGACCACGATAGCGACGGATCACGTGGACGAGGAGTACCTGCAACAACCGCGGCGCTGGGAAATCCTCGATATCGGCCGCTTCATGATGGTGCTGGGGCCGGTCAGCTCGCTGTTCGATTACATGACCTTCGGCGTGCTGTGGTTCGTCTTTGGCGCCGCCGGCCAGCCGCTGCTGTTCCAGTCGGGATGGTTTGTCGAGTCGCTGCTGTCCCAGACGCTGGTGGTGCATGTCATTCGCACCGGGAAAATCCCGTTCATCCAGAGCAAGCCCAGCCTGCCCCTGCTGGCCACGACCGCGGTCATCTGCGTGCTGGCGTTCTGGCTGCCGGCGTCACCCATTGCGCACACGCTCGGATTGACGGCATTGCCCTTGAATCTGAATGCGGCGATTCTGGCGATCGTTTTCGCTTACCTGCTGATGACGCAATTGATGAAGTCCTGGCTCATCAGGCGTTTCGGTTTGAAGTGACTGCTGCATCTTCCGGCGCGCATTTGATTGATATCAAGAAGCAACAGCCGGGCGCCCCGTAGACTGTGCTGCATGGCATCAATCGACGCGGGAGCGAAAGTGAGTTCAGCAAGAACGGCTGCGACAAAGAGAAAACGCACTGCGCGCAGCCTGCTGATCATGGCGCTCGCCGCGTTGCAACTTGGCGGATGCGTGTCGCTGGCGCCGGACTACATCCGGCCGGCGCTTCCGGTCCCCACGCATTACCCCAATACCGCAGCCGCGTTGCGCGAGCCCCTCGAACCCATCGGCTGGCGCAGTTATTTCCAGGATGCGCACCTGCAATCGCTGATCGAACTTGCATTGCAGAACAGCCAGGATCTGCGCCTCGCCCTGGCCCGCGTCGACGAGGCAAGGGCTGCCTACGGGATCGAAGCTGCTGCGCAGTTTCCTACTGTCGACGCCCAGGCCGGACTGGATCGCTCGCGCGTGCCGGGCGATCTCAACCTGACCGGCAAACCGCTGGTTTCCAGCCAATACCAGGTGGGCCTGGGCATGGCCAGCTGGGAGCTGGACTTCTGGGGCCGCGTGCGCAGTCTGAAGGACGCTGCGCTTGAAAGTTACCTCGCCTCCGATGCCGCCCGACGGGCCGTGCGCATCGACCTGATTGCCCAGGTGGCCATCAGTTACCTGACGCTCTCCGAGCTCAACGAACGCCTGTTCCTCGCCGGCCGGACGCTTGCCAGCCGCGCCGAAAGTTATCGGATATTCAAGCGTCGCGTCGAGGTCGGTTCGACCTCGCGGCTCAATCTCACGCAAGTCGCGGTGCTGCTGACGCAGGCGCAAAGCCTGGTGGCGCAACTGGAGCAGGAACGCGAGATGCAGATACATCGACTCGCCCTGCTGGTCGGCACGCAACTGAGCGAAACAACGCTGCAGCAACGTTTGTCGGAGGTCGAGGCACCTCGCCGCGTCCATCCCGGCATTCCATCCGACCTGCTCAACAACCGGCCTGACATCATCGCCGCCGAACATCAGCTGCGCGCGGCCAACGCCAATATCGGCGCGGCGCGTGCGGCGTTCTTTCCTCGCATCGCCCTGACCGGATCGGCCGGCACCGCGAGCGCCGAGCTGGGCGGCTTGTTCGACAGCGGCAGCCGCGCCTGGACTTTTTCGCCCAGCATTTCCCTGCCGCTGTTCGACGGCGGTCTGCGCAACAGCAATCTCAAGCTGACCGAAGCGCGTCGCCACATTGCCGTGCTCAACTACGAAAAAGCCATCCAGAGCGCCTTCCGTGATGTCTCCGATGCCTTGTCCGCCCGCGTCTGGCTGGACTATCAGGCGGACATCGCCGCCGTGACGCTGGAGGTGCAGGCTGAGCGCGCACGCCTGTCGACCCTGCGTTACGACAACGGCTCTGCCTCCTTCCTCGAGGTGCTTGATGCGCAACGGGACCTGCTCGTCGCGCAGCAACAGCTGGTCCAGCTGCAACGCGCACTGGCAACCACCAATGTCAGTCTCTACGCCGCGCTGGGCGGAGCCGCAGACGATGCCGCCGGCCGCCGGCCGCCTGATCCCAAGAACAATCCGGACAACCCGCCATGACCACTCCTCCGCGTCGCACGCTGTATTCCCTTTTGCTCGTCATGGCCGTCCTGGCGGCGGCCTGGTATGGCTGGAAACATTTCCGCAATACCGGTCCCGGCGTCGACTTCGCCAGCGGCAACGGCCGCATCGAAGCCACCGAAATCGACGTCGCAGCGAAACTGCCCGGACGTATCGACGACATACTCGTCAATGAAGGCGACTACGTCAGCGCCGGCCAACCGCTCGCGCATATGCAGATCCAGGTGTTGCAGGCACAACGTGACGAGGCCGTCGCGCAGAAGCAGCAAACCGCGGCCGCCGTGGCAAGCGCCCAGGCGCAGGTGGCCGTGCGCGAGAGCGACCGGCAGGCTGCGCTGGCGCAGGTGGCGCAACGTGAAAGCGAACTCGAGGCCGCGCAACGGCGACTGGTCCGTTCCGAAACGCTGGTCCAGGAAGGCGCGTCCTCCATCCAGGAGGTCGATGACGATCGTACCCGCGTGCGCACCACGCAGGCCGCGCTCCGTGCGGCAACGGCGCAAGCCGGCGCTGCTGCGGCGGCAATCAATGCCGCCCATATGCAGGTCACCGGCGCGATGGCCTCGGTGACCGCCGCCACCGCAACGGTCGCCCGCATCGACGCCGACATCGCCGACAGCGCATTGACGGCGCCGCGCGACGGACGGGTCCAATACCGCGTTGCGCAACCGGGCGAAGTGCTTGGCGGCGGCGGCAAGGTCCTCAATCTGGTTGACCTGAGCGATGTCTACATGACCTTCTTCGTACCGGAAGCTGCCGCCGGCAAACTGGCCATTGGCAGCGACGTGCGGCTGATCCTCGACGCCGCGCCGCAGTACGTGATCCCGGCCCGGGTGTCGTACGTCGCCAGCACGGCGCAATTCACGCCGAAGACCGTCGAGACCGCCAGCGAACGCCAGAAACTGATGTTTCGCGTCAAGGCGCAGATTGACCGCGACTTGCTGCTCAAGCATCTGCATCTGGTAAAGACCGGCTTGCCCGGCGTGGCCTGGGTCAAACTGGCGGCACAGGCAGAATGGCCCGCCGAACTCGCGGTGAAGGTACCAAAGTGAATGCGCTT
Source organism: Herbaspirillum sp. NPDC101396 (assembly GCF_044767365.1). Lineage (NCBI taxonomy): Bacteria > Pseudomonadati > Pseudomonadota > Betaproteobacteria > Burkholderiales > Oxalobacteraceae > Herbaspirillum > Herbaspirillum sp. NPDC101396. The sequence goes on from NZ_JBIWNT010000001.1 coordinate 663,796, forward strand.
GCCTCGGATGGCGCGCAGGAAGTCGTTGCACGCCTGAGCGGCGTGAGCCTGGTGCTGGGCAAGACACAGGCGCTGTCGGCCATCGACCTGGTCATCCCGGCCGGGCGCATGGTCGGCCTGATCGGTCCCGACGGCGTCGGAAAATCCAGCCTGCTGTCACTGCTGGCAGGCGCCCGCCGCCTGCAGCAAGGCCATGTCGCCGTGCTGGGCGGCAGCATGGCCGACCGGCGTCATCGCGACCGGACTTGCCCGCGCATTGCGTACATGCCGCAGGGACTCGGGAAAAACCTGTATCCGACGTTGTCCGTAGAGGAAAACCTGCAATTCTTCGGCCGCCTGTTCGGCCACGACGCCGCCACGCGCCGGCGCCGGATTGATGAACTGACTCTCAGCACCGGCCTGATGCCTTTCCTGTCACGCCCCGCCGGAAAATTGTCCGGCGGCATGAAACAGAAACTCGGCTTGTGCTGCGCCCTGATCCACGATCCCGATCTGCTGATACTCGACGAACCGACCACCGGCGTCGATCCGCTGTCACGCGCGCAGTTCTGGGACCTGATCGGAAAGATCCGGTGTGAACGCAAAGACATGAGCGTGATCGTAGCCACCGCCTACATGGAAGAAGCGGATCGTTTCGACTGGCTGGTCGCGATGGACGACGGCAAGATCCTTGCCACCGGGACGCCGCGCGAACTGCACGAGCGCGTCGGCGCGGCGTCTCTCGAAGCCGCGTTCATCGCGATGCTGCCCGAGGCCAAACGGCGCAGCCATCGCGCCGTGATCGTCACCCCCTTGCAACCCTCCGACAACGACGAGATCGCCATCGAGGCCAAGGGGCTGACGATGCGCTTCGGGGATTTCGTGGCTGTCGACCATGTCGATTTCAAGATACGGCGCGGCGAGATCTTCGGTTTTCTCGGTTCCAACGGTTGCGGGAAATCCACCACCATGAAGATGCTGACCGGCTTGATTCCCGCCAGCGAAGGCAAGGCATGGCTGTTCGGCCGCGAAGTCGACGGCAGCGACATCACTACGCGCCAGCGCGTCGGCTATATGTCGCAGGCCTTCTCGCTCTATGGTGAATTGACCGTCAGGCAAAACCTGATGTTGCACGCACGCCTGTTCCAGGTGCCGGAAAGCGCCATCCCAGCAAGAATCGACGAAATGGCGCAACGCTTCGACCTGCGCCAGGTGCTCGATGAATTGCCGGAAGGATTGCCGCTGGGTGTGCGCCAGCGATTGTCGCTGGCGGTGGCCATGGTCCATCGTCCGGAACTGCTGATCCTGGACGAACCGACCTCCGGCGTGGATCCGATCGCACGCGACATGTTCTGGCAATTGATGATCGACCTGGCGCGCAACGACCATGTGACGATTTTCATCTCCACCCATTTCATGAACGAGGCTGAACGCTGCGACCGCATCTCGCTGATGCATGCCGGCCGCGTGCTGATCAGCGCCAGCCCGGCCGATCTGGTGCGGCAAAGCGGTGCGGCAACGCTGGAGCAGGCGTTCATCGGCTATCTGCGGGAAGCCGCCGGTGAGCAGGATGCCGTCGCGACTGAAGCCCTTGCGCCTGCTGTCGCAGCAGCTGCATCGACTTCGCCGCAGCAAGAAAACAGCGGCGGCTTCCGCTTCGGACGCGCGTACAGCTACGCCCTGCGCGAGACCATCGAATTGCGGCGCGATCCGGTGAGAGCCACGCTGGCCCTGCTGGGAACGGCGATCCTGTTGTTCATCATCGGCTACGGCATCAGCCTCGACGTCGAGAATCTCTCCTACGCTGTCCTCGACCGCGACCAGACCGCGCTGAGCCAAAGCTACGCGCTCAACCTGTCCGGCTCGCGCTACTTCATCGAGAAGGCGGCGCTGTCGGACTACAACGACATCGACCGTCGCATGCGCAACGGCGAACTGGCGCTGGCCATCGAGATACCGCCAGGCTTCGCACGCGACCTGGAACGCGGCGCCCCAGCCCAGATCGGCGCATGGATAGACGGTTCCATGCCGATGCGCGCCGAAACCGTGCGCGGCTATGTCCTGGCGATGCACCAGCTTTGGCTGATCGACATGGCGACCCGCCGTCTCGGCATGCGTCCGGTTGCAGCCAGCTCGGTGGAGACACGCTATCGCTACAATCCCGACGTCAAAAGCCTGCCGGCCATGGTGCCGGCAGTGATTCCGATGCTGCTGATGATGATTCCGGCGATGCTGACCGCGCTGTCGGTGGTGCGCGAGAAGGAACTCGGCTCGATCATCAACCTGTACGTGACGCCGGTGACCCGCGCGGAATTCCTGCTGGGCAAGCAAGTTCCCTATGTGCTGTTGGGCATGCTCAATTTCCTGCTGCTGACGCTGTTGGCGGTGACCGTGTTCGGTGTCCCGATCAAGGGCGATTTCGCTTCGCTGGCCTTGACGGCCTTCGTGTTCATCATCTGTTCGACCGGTTTCGGCCTGCTGGCATCGACCTTCACCAGGAGCCAGATCGCCGCCATTTTCGTCACCATGATCGGCACCATCATTCCGTGCGTGCAGTTTGCCGGCTTGCTCAATCCGGTCTCTTCTCTGGAAGGCGTCGGCGCCTGGATCGGACGTCTGTATCCGGCGTCGCATTTCCTGACCATCAGCCGGGGCATCTTCAACAAAGCGCTCGACCTGTCGGGACTGATGCCGTCCTTCTGGTCGCTGCTGGCGGCGGTGCCGGTGATACTCGGCGCCTCCATCCTGCTGCTCAGGAAGCAGGAGCGTTGACATGAAAAGCCCCCTTTCCTGGCGCGCGGTCGCCAACATCGCCCGCCTCGGCGTCAAGGAATTGTGGAGCCTTGCCCGCGATCCGGCGATGCTGGTCCTGATCGCCTATACGTTCACGGTGTCCATCTATGTGGCGGCGACGGCCATGCCGGACAGCCTGCACAATGCCGCGATCGCGATCGTCGACGAAGATGGCTCGCCCTTGTCGGCGCGCATTGCCGCCAGCTTCTATCCGCCCTATTTCAAGACGCCGGACATGATTTCCCTCAGCCGGATGGACGTCGGCATGGACAATGGCGACTACACCTTTGTGCTCGACATTCCGCCGGACTTCCAACGCGACGTACTGGCCGGCCGTTCTCCTGCCGTGCAGCTGAACGTGGACGCCACGCGCATGAGCCAGGCATTCACCGGCAACTCCTACATCCTGGAGATCATCAACACGGAAGTCGCCGAATTCCTCCAGCGCTATCGCGGCATCGCCGCCGCGCCGGCCGAACTGGTGCTTCATTCCCGCTTCAATCCCAACCTGGAGCGCGCCTGGTTCGGGGCGCTGATGGAAATCATCAACAACGTCACCATGCTGTCCATCATCCTCACCGGTGCGGCGCTTATCCGCGAGCGCGAACACGGCACGATCGAGCATCTGCTCGTCATGCCCGTCACGCCCTTGGAGATCATGCTGGCCAAAGTCTGGTCCATGGGCCTGGTGGTCTTGCTGGCGGCGGCAGCGGCGCTCGTGTTCATCGTCCAGGGAGCGTTGCGGGTGCCGGTCCAGGGCTCGGTCATGTTGTTTCTTGCCGTGGCGGCCTTGCACCTGTTCGCGACCACGTCGATGGGCATTTTCATGGCGATGCTGGCGCGCTCGATGCCGCAGTTCGGCATGCTGGTGGTGCTGGTGTTGCTGCCCTTGCAATTGCTGTCGGGCGGGTCGACCCCGCGCGAAAGCATGCCGGTGCTGGTGCAGAACATCATGCTGGCGGCGCCGACGACGCATTTTGTTTCTGCCGCCCAGGCGGTGCTTTACCGGGGCGCGGGGGCGGCAGTGATCTGGCCCCAGATGCTGGCGATCGTGGGCATCGGTGCAGTGCTGTTCGTTGCCGCGCTGATGCGCTTTCGAAAAACCATCGGACAGATGGCCTGAGCCGGCATCAACACCGCCGATCCATCCCGACAACTTATTTTCATCCGGAGAACCGCATGCACAAAGACGACCTGCTCCTGGTACAGAATCGTACTTTCGATGAAATCGCCGTCGGCGACAGTGCCTCGATAGAACGTACGCTGACGGCACAGGATATCCAGCTGTTCGCCATCCTTTCCGGCGACGTCAATCCGCAGCATCTGGACGCCGAATTTGCCTCCTCAACCCGTTTCCATGGCGTCATCGCGCATGGCATGCTGGGTGGAGCGCTGATCTCGGCCGTCCTCGGCACACGCCTGCCGGGGCCGGGAACGGTTTATCTTGGGCAAACGCTCAATTTCAAGGCGCCGGCGCGCATCGGCGACAGGCTCACGATCAGCGTACGCGTCACCGAGCGTCACGAGGCCAGCAAACGGCTGTCGCTGGCGTGCGCCTGCATCAACCAGGACGGCGTGACGGTGATCGAGGGCCAGGCCGATGTCATCGCACCCGTCGAGCGCATTTCGATGCCGCGCACCACCTTGCCCGAAGTGCGGTTGCTGGGCAGCGACAACGGCTTGTTGCGACTGCTGGAACATGTGCGCCCCATGGGCGCGGTGGCGACTGCGGTGGTACACCCCTGCGATGCGCTGAGTCTGTCCGCCGCGCTTGACGCGCAGGCCGCCGGCCTGATCGTTCCGGTACTGGTGGCGCCGCGCGCCAAACTGCAGGCGGTCGCCGATGACAACCAGCTGGACATCTCGGCCTTGCGCATCGAGGACGTGCCGCACAGCCATGCCGCCGCCGCGCGCGCCGTCGCCCTGGCAGCCAGCGGCGAAGTTGCCGCTCTGATGAAAGGCAGCCTGCATACCGATGAACTGATGTCGGCCGTGCTGGCCTGCCCCGACCTGCGCACCGGCCGGCGCCTGAGCCATTGCTTCCTGATGCAGACGCCCAGTTATCCGCGGCCTTTTATCATCACCGACGCGGCCATCAATATCGCCCCCAATCTGGACGAAAAAGCCGACATCATCCGCAACGCCATCGGACTGGCCCAGGCCATCGGCGTACAGCAGCCGCGCGTGGCGATTCTCGCTGCGGTGGAAACCGTCAATGCGCGCATGGCGGCCACGCTGGACGCCGCCGCCCTCTGCAAAATGGCCGACCGCGGACAGATCACCGGCGCCATCGTGGACGGTCCGCTGGCGTTCGACAATGCCGTCTCCATCGCAGCCGCGCGCATCAAGGGAATCGTCTCCGAGGTCGCCGGACGCGCTGACATCCTGGTGGTGCCGGATCTGGAAAGCGGCAACATGCTGGCCAAGCAGCTCGAATACCTGGGCGGCGCGGCCAGTGCCGGCATCGTGCTGGGCGCGCGCGTACCGATCGTCCTGACCAGCCGCGCCGACTCGCGGGAGTCCCGCATCGCCTCCTGCGCGATTGCGCTGTTGCTGGCCAATCGCGCACGGGAGGCGGCATGAACGACTGCATCCTGGTATTGAACTGCGGCTCCTCAAGCATCAAGTTCGCGCTCTTCAATTCGCCGCTTCCGATGCAGCGCACCCCGCTCTGGAGCGGCAAGGCCGACGGCATTACCGGATCTTCGCCGACCTTTTCCGTTTCCGGCCAGGCGACTGAACAGATGCCGGTCGATCGGGATGCGCCCTATCACGCCGCGCTGTTGCGCATCCGCGAGTACACCATCGGCAGGCTGGGCGGCAATCGCCTCATCGCCGTGGTGCACCGGGTGGTGCACGGCGGCGCCAACTATTTTGAACCGGTCTGCGTCGATCACGACGTGCTTGCCGACCTGCGCAGCTTCATCCCGCTGGCGCCGCTGCACCAGCCGTTTGCGCTGGAGGCGATCGAGAGCTTCCTGCAAGCGCGGCCGGGACTGACGCAGATCGCCTGTTTCGATACTGCCTTCCATCACAGCCTGCCGCGTGTCGAAAAGATGCTGCCCATTCCCTACCCGGCCTGGGAACGGGGCCTCCGCCGCTACGGCTTTCACGGCCTGTCGTATGCATACATGTCCGTCGTGCTGGCGGAACGCCACGGCGATGCGGCCCGCGGCAACACCATCGTCGCTCATCTGGGCAGCGGCGCCAGCCTGTGCGCCATGCAGGACCTGCGCAGCGTTGCAACCACGATGGGATTCTCCGCGCTGGACGGCCTGATGATGGGAACCCGCTGCGGGTCGCTCGATCCCGGCGTACTTCTCTATCTGATGGAGACCGAACAGCTTTCCCCGCAACAACTCGGGCACCTTCTGTACCACGAGTCGGGACTGCGGGGCATCTCCGGCACGTCCTCGGACCCGCGCGAGCTGATCGCGGCGGAGGCCGTTGATCCACGGGCGGCCGACGCGCTGGCGTTATACGTGCGTCGCATCGTACGGGAAATCGGCGCGCTGACGGCTGTGCTCGGCGGCCTCGACATGCTGGTGTTCACCGCCGGCATCGGCGAGCACAACGCTGAGCTGCGGTCCCGCATCTGCAAGCATCTTGGGTTTCTCGGCCTGGTCCTGGACGATGGCGGCAATCAAGTCGCAGCCTCGTTGATTTCGTCGCCGCAAAGCCGCGTCGCCGTCGCCGTGGAGCCGACCAACGAGGAATGGATGGCGGCGAGCCTGGCGCAACCCCTGCTGCCGCCAACGTCTGTCCGATACACCGCGTAGCACTCATCACTCATTACATCAGGAGCGCATCATGTACAACACGATTCTTGTCCCTATTGACGGCAGCGTCACCGCCGAATCTGCAGTCGGAGAAGCCTGCGCGCTGGCGGTCTTGTGCAAGGCGCGCGTGCGTTTGCTGCATGTGCTGGACATGACCACGCTGAGCAATGGCTTCGAAGACCCGAACGTCTACATCACGACCACTAGACCGCTCGCATTGAAGGAAGCCGAAGACATGCTCGCCCGCACCGCTGCAATGCTGAAAAAGTTCGGGATTGCGGTGGACGTCGAAATAAGGGAGGCCATGGGCGCGCGCGTCGCCGACGTGATCATCGAACGCGCCGTCACCAACAAGGCCGATCTGATCGTGATCGGAACCCACGGACGCCGGGGTGTGCATCGCTTCCTCATGGGCAGCGATGCGGAGCAGGTCGCCCGCTTGTCGCCGGTGCCGGTATTGTTGATCAAGAAAGCCCAGGCCCCGCGTCCGGGGACGACGACCTGAAAAATTGATGCACCGTCAAAAAAAGCGCGACGGCATCGACAAGAGGAACAATCGATACTGTCGCGCTACGGGGGAAAAACGTTTTATTTCCGACTGCGTGTTTTCACCGCCGGGGCGGCATCCTTGCCGGCGGCGGCATGCGCCAGATCGGTTTCCACGGCATCCATTGCGTTCAAGGCGCTGCTGGTCCATTGCGCATAGCCCTTGCTGGCCTGGTCGACCATATTCTGGAGGAATGCCATGGCCGGGGCGTTCGATGCCGGCGCGGAGGCAGTGGCTTGCGATTTCGTATTGGCCGCCGCCGCATTCCACGTGGTGGCACGCTGTTGGGCGAACTTGGCTAGGTCGCCCTGCAGGTCCAGCATGATTTTGGTGACTTGCTGTCCGTAGGTGGTGATGTTTTCAAGATCTTGCTTGAGATGACTGGCGTCGAGCCATCCGGGGAGTTTTTTGGCGTCCGGCAATTCCAGCGTCTCCGAACGTTTCGACCAGTTGGCGACGCCTTGCTTCCACATGCAGAAATTCAGATCGGCGATGCGGAACGCCACGTCGACGGCATTGCTCGTCACTGCGTTACACAAGCGCAGCTCGGCGTTGAAGGTGCGCCGGATGTCATCCGGGCTTTGCATTGATGGAAAAGAAAACATGGAGAACTCCTTGGTGAACGACCTTCGTCAGGAAAGCCGGATGAAATTGAGGGGCAGGCTCTGCGCATCGTTACAACGGAGCAATTTCTGCATGTTTCGCCGGTTGCGCGCCCGCCACGTTCAGTGCCTTGACCAGTGCCGAATCCATTCTGACCAGATGGTTCAGGAACCACTGGGGAAGCATGTTGAGCACCTGTCGCGGCAGGACGTAATCGCCGCTCATGGCCTTGGGGACAACGTGGTGCAAGGTGCTCAGCAACTCCGCATGCTCCTCCCGGTGCAGGCGCAGTTCGGGATAATTTATCTTTTCCATCAGCGTCTCTTCTTCCCGGAAATCGTTTTCCAGCAAGGCGACAATGCGCAGAAGACGTCCGGAAAATTCCGGATCGGGTGCGCTCATGATGTCTGTCAGTTCCTGAATCAGTTCCTTGTGGGCGTTGTCCATCTCGACGATGCCCAACGACATCTGCGGCGACCATGTCAGTGCTTCCATATCTTCCTCCTGCGTACATCGTGTTCAAAAAAAATCCCGCGTCATGCCATGAACTGTCCGCCGTTGGCATCGAAGGTTGCCCCGGTGATGAAGCTTGCGGCGTCATCGGCCAGGAACAGGACCAGGCGCGCGATGTCGGCGCCGCTGCCAAGGCGCCCGACGGGGATGCCTGCAACAATTTTGTCCAGGACATCCTTGGGAACGGCCGCCACCATGTCCGTATCGCAATAGCCCGGTGCGATGGCATTGACGGTGATGTTCTTGCGTGCGCTTTCAAGCGCCAGGGACTTGGTAAAGCCCAGGATTCCCGCCTTGGCGGCGGCGTAGTTGGCCTGCCCGACTTGTCCCCGTTCACCGTTAACTGAGCTGATGTTGACGATGCGCCCGAAGCCGCGTTCGCGCATGCCCTCGATGACGTTGCGCGACATGTTGAATACGGATCCCAGATTGGTGAGGATGACTGCCGACCATTGTTCCTGCGTCATGTGATGCAGCACCGCGTCGCGGGCGATCCCGGCGTTGTTCACCAGGATGTCGACCGGACCGAGTTCCGACTCGACCTGCCGGATGCCTTCCCGGCAAGCCGAAAAATCGGCGACATCCCAGCAAAACACCGGGATGGACGTCTTTTCCCTGAAGGACTGCGCAGCGTCGACGTTGCTCCGGTGCACTGTCGCAACACGATAACCGGCATCGCGCAAGGCGACGGCAATGGCCGCGCCAAGACCTCGGGTTCCGCCGGTAACCAATGCAACTCTGTCCATATCGTCCGCTCCTCGCGCAAGCTGAAAGTATTCCGTATGGACAAACTCTATTCCGAAGCTTTTTTTTGTACTTGATCCAGGTCAAAGGAAAAGAATTCACGTCAAAAATCGCCCGAAGTTACAGGCTGATCAGCCTGGCTGCCTTGCTCTACGCTTCCTCCTGTCGGCTGTCTTCGCCGGATGTTGCAGGCAGATGGCGCTTCTCAAGCAGCGCGTCCCGCAGTTCTCCGCGCAGCGCTGCAATCTCGGCGCGCAGCATGCGCGTATCCATATGCAGCTCATGGCGCAGGCGTTTTTCATCCTCGCCGACCAGAATGGCCGAAATACTTGCCGTGAATATCGAGAACAATGCGTAGCCCAGCAAGACGATGAAGACCGCAAATATCCGGGACCCCGGTACGGAGGGAACCAGGTCCCCATATCCCAGCGTCGCCACCGTCAGGAACGCCAGCCACACGCCGTCCGCATAGGTGTGGATTTTCGGCTCCAGCAACAGGAAGCCCTCCCCCGCTATCGCCAGGACGAAAAGCGCAAACACGCCGATCTGGAGCAATTTGTGCGGGCCCACGTAGCGGGCCAGCAAGACCGACAATCGCAAGAACACCACGACGCAATACGCCAGCCTGAACAGCCACTCGGTGAAATGCCATGATGATTCGTACGACCAGGCGCTCGCGATCGCGCCGAAGAGTATCAACAAGTCCACTACGGCCAGGCGCCTGTATTGGGAGCCCGGAGGATTTTTCCGATACAGACGCCACATGTCCACGGCAATGAGCAACGCCACGAGCACATAGAGCGATCTTCCCGTATCGCGATAGGGAGACACGTCGTTGTTGAGCATCATGTAGAACGCGGGAATGCTCAGCAACAAGGCAAGCAGCAGCAGCGGCCGGGATGACTGGGAACGTGCATCGGATTTCGACACGGCTACCTCGCTGAACGCTTTGATGAAGATGGATGCCCCTACTATGGTCCCTGGTAAGGAAAACGGAATTGAGATAGCTCAAACCGGCTGGCTTTTTCTTGTTTTTCTCTTCAACGCGCACGTATTGAGACATCAGGAAATCTTCTCCGAGCGGAAATACGATATCAGGGTAGTATCGGAGGCAGGCAATATGTCAGTAGTTTCAAATAAAAATACCAATCGGTAGGTTCTCTGCGCTGGAAGCCGACTCAGGAACTATCCGTCACCACTAGGCATATGAAAAATCATCCGGAAGAAGAAGCAACTGGCGGACGCAGGATCGATTTCAGCGATGCGCCGTTTGAGACCGCGGCGCGACACGATCCCGCGACCTGCTCAGCCAAGGCCTATTTCGAGGGAATCATTCAATCCTGCGACGACGCCATCATCAGCAAAACGCTGGATGGTATCGTCACCAGCTGGAATCCCGGTGCGGAAACGATCTTTGGCTATACCGAAAGTGAGATGCTGGGCCAACCCTTGTTACGCCTGTTCCCCAATGACCGGATCAACGAAGAAGCCCTGATACTCGAGAAGATCATCAATGGTGAGCGCGTAACGCATTTTGAAACCATACGCATCCGCAAGAATGGTTTGCCGATCAAGGTCTCGGTCACCATCTCGCCGATACGCGACGGGCAAGGCAGGATCGTCGGCGCCTCAAAAATTGCACGCGACATTACCGCCCAGTCGCATCTGGAGACGACCGCAGAACAGTTTCACGCGCTGGTGACTTCGTCCGACGACGCTATCATCAGCAAGACCCTCGACGGCAAGGTGACCAGCTGGAATACTGCTGCGCAGGCCATGTTCGGCTACAGCGCAGAAGAGATGCTGGGCGAACCGATGCTGAAGCTGTTCCCGCAAGACCGGCAAGATGAAGAACTGTTCATTCTGGAAAAGATGCTGGCCGGCGAAAAAATCGATCACTTCGACACGGTCCGCCTGCACAAGGACGGATCGCCCATCCACGTTTCCGTGACCATCTCCCCGATTCGCGACAAGCACGGGACGATCATCGGCGCGTCGAAAATCGCGCGCGATATCACACTCCGGAAAATCGCGGAAGCCAACTTCAAGCTGACCTCCAGCGTTTTTACCCATACCAGCGAAGGGATCGCCATTACCGATAGCCACGGCGTCATCGTTGAAGTCAATCAGGCGCTGACATGCATTACCGGCTATGCGAGGGAAGAGTTGGTGGGCCGGACATCCAGCGTCTTCAGATCGAGCCGCCAGGGGCCCGATGTCGAAAAGGCAGTACTGGCCAATCTGCTGCAAAGCGGCCATGCACGCACTGAAATCTGGAGCCGGCGTAAAGACGGAGAATCGTACACAGGCCTGCTGACAATCAGCGCCGTGACCGATGAGTCGGGCAAGACACACAAATACATCGCCTTGTTTACCGATATCACCTCATTGCGAAAACAGCAGGAAAAGCTGGAGCACGTCACCAATTTCGACATGCTCACCGATTTGCCTAACCGCTTGCTGCTCTCTGATCGATTGCGCCAGGCCATGCACATGAGCAAGCGCAGTGGCAAGGATCTGGCCGTGCTCTACCTTGACCTGGATGGTTTCAAGCTGGTCAACGATGAGCATGGACATGAAGTGGGTGATGCGTTGCTGATTGCGCTCTCGCAACGCATGCTTTCCGTATTGCGCGACATCGATACGCTCGCGCGCATGGGCGGAGATGAATTCGTTGCAGTTCTGGTGGACGTTGGCGGCCGCCAGGAGCTCGACAGTCTTGCGGGAAAAATTCTCAAAGCCTGTTCGGATCCGATTGTCATCGGCAATCACGTGATCCAGGTTTCCGCCAGCATTGGCGCCACCCTTTTTCCCGACGATGACGTTGACGAGGACCAGCTCATACGGCATGCCGATTTCGCGATGTATGAAGCCAAGCAATCCGGGAAGAACAGATACCACATCTTCGATGCGGCCCGGGACGCAGAGGAAAAAGGCCGCGGAGCACAGCTGCGGCGACTCGCACAGGCGCTGGAACACGGTGAATTCGTCCTGTATTACCAGCCCAAGGTGAACATGAAAACCGGCGCCGTCACCGGGGCCGAGGCGCTGATCCGCTGGCAGCACCCCGAGCTGGGGCTGGTTCCCCCGGCGTCGTTTCTGCCGTTGATCGAAGGACATCGTCTCAGTGATGACATCGGAACCTGGGTGATCGGAACGGCGCTTGCGCAAATGAGCACCTGGAAAAAGATGGGACTGACGCTCGCTGTCAGCGTCAACCTGGGACCGAGACAACTGCAGCAAGAAAATTTCTACCTGGTGCTGTGCGACATGCTGGCACGCCATCCTGACGTCGCCCCTGAAAACCTGGAATTGGAAATTCTTGAAACCAGCGCTTTGCAAAACATCGATGCCGTGTCCCAGGTAATGCGCGTATGCCGCGATCTCGGCGTACATTTTTCCATCGATGATTTCGGTACAGGCTACTCGTCGCTGACTTACCTCAAGCGCCTTCCGGCGGAAACGTTGAAGATCGATCAAAGCTTCGTCAGGGATATGCTCAGCGACCAGGAAGACCTCGCAATCGTGCGCGGCGTTATCGGCCTGGCCGATGCGTTTCATCGCAACGTCATTGCCGAAGGCGTGGAAACGATCGCACACGGGGAAGAATTGCTGCGTATCGGCTGCGAGCAGGCGCAAGGCTACGGCATATCAAGGCCCATGCTTGCTTCGATGCTCCCTGAGTGGCTCGCTTCCTGGCGGTCTCCGCAGGAATGGAAGAGCGTTTGCTGATGCACAAGTTCCTGCCACGCACGTCGCTGCATGCCCTCTAGAGCGTCGCCAGCATGGCAACCACGGCAATTGCCATCATCAGCGCCGCCAGCCAGCCCAGGACTTGCAGCTTGCGCCTGATCACGAATGTTCCCATGATGTCCGTGCGCGAGGCCATCAGCATCATCACCGTCATGATCGGAACCGAAATCACGCCGTTGATGACCGCACTCCAGTACAAGGCCTTGATCGGGTCGATCGCGCTGAACCCAAGGCCGGTGCCCACCACCGTTGAAACGATGATGACGCCATAAAAAGCCTTCGCTGCGTTCAGCTTGCTCTCGAGGCTGTTCTTCCATTCGAAGGTGCCGGCCATCGCATACGCGGATGCCCCCGCCAGCACAGGAATGGCCAGCAGGCCCGTGCCGATGATGCCGGCGCTGAACAGGAAGAAGGCAAACTCGCCGGCAATCGGCCGCAAGGCCGTGGCCGCCTGCGCCGAGGTCTGGATGTTACCCACCCCGTGCAGGTTGAGCGTGACGGCGGCCGTCAGGATGATGAAGAAGGCCACCATGTTCGAGAATCCCATGCCGATAAAGGTATCGAGCTTGATGCGTCGCAGGTTGGCTTTTGCCTGGTGCGGCGCCTGGATCAGTGGTGCGGCGCCCGGTGTCGCCAGTTGCTCTTCCACTTCCTGCGAAGCCTGCCAGAAAAACAGATACGGACTGATGGTGGTGCCGAAAACGGCGACCACCGTGGTGATGTATTCCGTCTTCCACGACAAATGCGGCGCGAAAGTGCGCAGCGCCACTTCCGTCCACGGTACATGGACCACCAGCACCGTCGCCACATACGAAAGCAGGCCCAGTGTCAGCCATTTGAGGATGCGGACATAACGCTTGTAGGCCAGGAACACTTGCAGCAGCAGAGACAACAGGCCGAACCCCACGGCATAAAGCTGACTGGGACCGCCCGCGATCAGGTGCATGGCGTCGCCCATGGCAGAGACGTCGGCGGCGATGTTTATCGTATTGGCCAGCAATAGCAGAGCGATGACGGCGTACAAAAGCCATCGGGGGTAATGCAGGCGGATGTTGGTGGCGAGGCCGTGGCCGGTCACGCGACCGATACGGGCGCTGACGATCTGGATGCCGACCATCAGCGGATAGGTGAACAACACGGTCCACAACATGCTGAAACCGAATTGCGCTCCGGCCTGCGAATAAGTCGCTATGCCGCTGGGATCGTCATCTGCAGCGCCGGTAATCAGCCCGGGCCCCAGTTTTTTCAGCCAGGAACCGCCCTCTTCTTGTTCTTTTCCTGCGATATCCATATGCCGATCGGTGTGTTCGCCGGCCATGCTGCGGTCGACTTGGGTACGCTCCGGCTTGCGTCATGGGATGACGCGCAGGCGGGTTGGCGGGAAAGCAAACTGTAACATCAATACCTGGTGCAATGATGCGGTTCGGTGGCATTGACACGCAAGGCGAAGAAAGCCGGTCAAATCGACTGCACGGGTGCCGGCAACGTGACGGCAAGGCTGCTGCCGTCACCTGCTCCTGCGCTGAAGACGTCAACTTCACCGTGATGCATCTGCGCCACGGAGCGGCTGCAGATGGATTCGCCATCGATGAACAAAGAAATGTCGACAAGGCCTTCATTGCCGACAACGGCGATTTCGACCGTCGATCCGTTCTCCAATACAGACGGCATGAAGACGATCGCAGAAGCGGGGAAATAGACAAGTCGGGCCCCCTCCCAATTCATGAAAACCTGCCTCAGCGGTATTTCACGATGTCTGACATATACGCCAAACCGTTGATTCGCACAGGTCGGATCCGAAGCTTTGCCGCGCCCCAACTGCCGTTTGGAACACCTGGTTTGACGGTTTTCCGTACAATGCCGGTTTCGCCACGCTGCTCGCTCAGGCGAGGCGCTTTTCCCTCCTTCACCAATCAATCCATCGTGAATCGTTCCTCCATTCCAACACCCCCTTCTTTTGACCAACCCCAATCCGCGCTCGATCACCTGGTCATCAACACGCATTACGATATCGATGCCGCACAGGGGTTGCTGGAAGGCCTGGGCTTCATTGTCACGCCGCGTGGTTACCACACGCTGGGCTCGGTCAATCATCTCGTGGTGCTGCCCGGCGGCTATCTGGAACTGATCGGCCAGCCGCGCGACAGCGACAAGGTCCGCCAGGAAATCCTCGACAGTCCGGTCGGCATCGATGGCCTGGTCTACGCCGTCGACGACATCGACGCTTGTCACGCCCGCTGGCTTGGCCTGGGACTCGATGCGCAGCCGGTCCAGCATTTTTCGCGGCCGGTTGAGGTGGCGGAAAAATCGGTCGACGCGCGCTTTTCCACCGTTCGCCTGCGCCCCGGTCAATTTGCCGCCGGACGTGTGTATGCATGCAGGCACCTGACGCCGGAGCTGGTCTGGCGGCCGGAATGGATGGCGCATGCCAATGGCGTGCAAGGCATTGCCGGCATGTTGGTGATCGATGAAGATCCTGTGCAGGCAGCAGCAAGCTACCACCGCCTTGGCGGCTGGGGTCCGGACTTTGCATTGGAGTTCGTCGATGCCAACAGCTTGGCTGTGCGCTTCGGCGAGCTCGCCGCGCATGCGCCGCAGCGGGAGGCGTTCTTTGCGGCGATCCGCTTCCGCGGCGGCGATCGCGGTCTCATTTCCGCCCGGGCGCGTGCGCTTGGATTGCCGGTTCGGGAGGACGCCGACAAGCTCGAGGTGGCCTTGCCTGCGTTCCGGACCTTGCTGGAATTTGCAGGATGACAATCGACTAAAAGAAAAAGCCCCGGAACCGGGGCTTTTTTTCGCAACGCGACGAGCATTCCATCTCAGCTCACTGCGACTTCATCCTTCTTCAGCGCTTCCGCCAGTTTGGACTTGATGCTGAGGTTCTGCTCATTGTCGTCCTCATCTTTGCGTTTCTCGACTGTCACGGCATGGGTGACCTGGTACTTGGTATAGGCCGCCAGCAAGTCCGCGCGGAAGTCCTTGGTATCCTTGACCGGTTGCCATCCCTTGGCGCCCATTTCGTCAACGCCGATGCTGGCGCCATTGAAACTGAGGCTGTAGGTGTCGTTGGCCTCCTCGTCCAGGAAATCTGCTGCGAAGGCTTCAATGCCGGGGCTGGGGGATTTTCCGAGGAAGTCGCGAACCACGTCCTTCAGCGCGTTTTTACGCGCCATGTCCTGCTGGCCGATCATGCCGTTGAGCGTGGTCTCCAGCGCCGGATTGGCCTGCAGCATGGCCTGGAACTTGGCGTTGCGGTTGTCGCCGGACAGCGCGAGGCCGTTGGCACCGGTAGTGATGCGCAGGGCCGGCGGCACCGAGATGCCGAACTGGGACAGCGCAGCGCTGAGAGCCGCAACGGCGGCAGCGTCCGGACTTGGCGCCACAGCCTGGGTTTCCGCGGCCTTTGCCTGCGCGCTCAGCAAGACGCCGCTGAATGGCGCATTGGTGATGGTTGGGGACAGTGCTTTGGCTTTGACAAACGAGGACAGGTCGTCCTGACTGGCTACTCTTAACATTTTCTCTCCCGCTGAATGGCTGCCGATATTGATTATTGTGTGACGGTCGCCGCAAGTATAACGAAAAAATGCATTTGCGTTGCCGCGCAGAATGATTGAAATATCAGGATTTCGGATCGTCCACCAAGAGGAAGTTCGTCCCCGGCGCCGCCAGCGTCTGCGCGCCTCCCGCGCTCTCATCCTTGAGACCGACGCCGGTCAACTGGCGCCTGTGCGCTTCCGCCAGCAGGTAATCGAGTTTGCCGGCGGCTTCGTCATAGCGCATGCCTTCGGGCCTGACGTTGGAGACGCAGTTGCGCTCGGCGTCGGTCATGCCCACGCGCGGCATCCAGCTCAGGTACAAGCCCATGCTGTCCGGTGAACTGAGGCCCGGTCGTTCGCCTATCATGACCACCACCAGCCGGGTACGCACCAGGCTGCCGATTTCGTCGCCGATGGCAACACGGCCCTGACGCACGATGGTCAGCGGCGCCTGCCTCCAGTTGCGCGGTGCGATGCGTTGCTGGACTGCCTGCAGAAACGGCACGGCATTTCTGGCGATGGCCAGCGATGACAAGCCATCGGCAATCACGAAGGCAAGATCGTAAATCCTGTCTTCCTGCGCTTGCGGAATCCCCACGGCACGGCTCAGCAGCGCGCGCGACGCGTCGCTGAGGCGCCTGCCGAGATCCGGGCGCTGCAGATAGGTCAGGCGGTCGGCGGCCGCGCTGTCGAGCACCTGGCAGGCATCGGCGCCGGGGATGTCCGCTTGCAGCAATTGCGCGCGCAGCGTATCGGTATCCAGGGCCAGATGCACGGCGTCGCGCGCCTGCGCATGCGCCAGCTGGAAGGCCAGTTGCGGCGCGGTCGGCAGGCTGACGCCGGCGCGTCCCAAGGCAATACGGGCGGCCGTAAACTGCCGCAGCGCTTGCCACGGATTGTCGATGACGGGGGATTTGTTGTCAGGCATCGCCGCGGCACCCGGACTTCACGACAGACGCCGCAAGGCGTCGCGAAAAGTGGGCGGCAAGCCGTCGTTGAGGCGGAACTGCGGCTCGCTGCTGAAGATCTGCATGCGCTGCAGCCATGTCTCGAACTCGGGCGCCGGCGCCAGGCCGAGCACGCGCCGTACGTACAGCGCGTCGTGGAACGAGGTGGTCTGGTAGTTGAGCATGATGTCATCGGAACCCGGAATGCCCATGACGAAGCTGCAGCCCGCCGTCGCCAGCAATGTCAGCAGGTTGTCCATGTCGTTCTGGTCGGCTTCGGCGTGGTTGGTGTAGCAGACGTCGCAACCCATCGGCAGGCCGAGCAGCTTGGCGCAGAAATGGTCTTCCAGTCCGGCGCGGATGATCTGCTTGCCGTCGTAGAGGTACTCGGGACCGATAAAGCCGACCACGGTGTTGACCAGCAGCGGCTTGAACTTGCGCGCCACCGCATAGGCGCGCGCTTCGCAGGTCTGCTGGTCCATGCCGTGGTGGGCGCCGGCCGACAGCGCGCTGCCCTGCCCGGTTTCAAAATACATGACGTTGTCGCCGACCGTGCCGCGCCCCAGCGACAGCGCCGCGCCGCGCGCTTCCGCCAGCAGGGCCAGGTCGATGCCGAAGCTGCGGTTGGCGGCCTCGGTGCCGGCGATCGACTGGAACACCAGGTCGACCGGGGCGCCGCGTTCGATGGCGGCGATCGTGTTGGTCACGTGGGTCAGCACGCAGGACTGCGTCGGGATCTCGTAACGCGCAATGATCTCGGCCATCATCGTCACCAGATTGACCACTTGCGGGACATTGTCGGTGGCCGGATTGATGCCGAACACGGCGTCGCCGCTGCCGTACAGCAGGCCGTCAAGCAAGCTGGCCGCGATGCCGGTGGCGTCGTCGGTCGGATGATTGGGCTGCAGGCGCGTCGACAAGCGTCCCGCCAGGCCGATGGTGTTGCGGAAGGCGGTAACGACGCGGCACTTCTTCGCCACCAGGATCAGGTCCTGATTGCGCATGATCTTGCTCACCGCTGCCGCCATTTCCGGCGTGATGCCTGGCGCCACCGCACTGAGCGCGGCGCTGTCGACGTCGTCGCCGAGCAGCCAGTTGCGGAAATCGCCAACTGTCAGGTGGCTGATCGCGGCGAACGCGGCGGCATCGTGCTCGTCGATGATCAGGCGCGTCACCTCGTCGGTCTCATACGGCGCGAGCGCTTCAGTGAGGAAAATCCGCAGCGGCAGTTCCGCCAAGGCCATCTGCGCCACCGCGCGCTGCTCCGCGCTGGCGGCGCCGACGCCCGCCAGCATGTCGCCGGAACGCAGCGGCGTCGCCTTGGCCATCAGATCCTTGAGATCGCGGAACTGATGTGTGATGGCGCCGACGGTATGGCGGAATTGATAGGACTGCACGTTTCCTTTTCCTCAGATGATCCCGACCAGGTCCGGTCAGGCGGTCAAACGATCAAACTGTCAGCAGCGGCGTCGTCTTGCCGTATTTGATGCTGGTTTCCACGGGCAGCCAGTTGCCGGTGGACTCTTGCCTGCCCTGCAACAGGAAGCGCGGCTGGCCGGCGGTGATCTGCGCCGCCGCCAGTTTCGACAACTCGCCGATCTTGCCGTTCTTCATGCGGTTCACAATCAGTCCGTAGCGCGTGTCGGTGAAGTCCCTGAGCATATCGTAATCGCCATCGCTGTCGCCCGCCACGAAAATCGGCCCGTAGCCTTTGGCCGCGACCAGTTCGCTTTTGATCGCCACCGTCTTGCCCGGGCCCCAGGTCAGCGGCCAGTTTTTCAGGTAAGCGTTCTTGTAGGTGCTGCCGTCGCGTTCGAGGCGCAGGCCGATGATGTTTTCGCGGGCCACGTTGTAACCGTACTTCGGATTGGTCGCGAACACCGCCACCACGTCCTCGAGCGAGGCGGTGCAGACATAGATGTCGATGCCGTGATCGCGGAACGTGTCCATCATGCCGCCGATCTCGGTACAGAGCCGGATGCCATGGAAATGGCCGACGCTGACCACGCCGGCCTTGCCTGGACGGTCGGCGGGGCTGGTGTATTTGACCTTGGTGAGCGCTGCGCCGAGGGCTGCGTCATTGGATGCCTCCGCCAGCGCCGACACTTCAGCCACGGTCATGTTGGCGAAGAAATAAATCACCCACGGATAACCGACATTGACGCCGTGGGTATCGTTGACGGCTTCATACAGGTAGTACAGCTTGGCGCGGAAGTCGAGGAATTCGCTGGTCGCGCTGATTTCTTCAAGAGACTTGCCGCCGGCGAACCCCTTGTAATTCGCATGCAGGAAAGCATAGTCGGCATCCAGGTCGGCGCAGATCGAATCGAGATCGACCACTTTGCCGGCGGCATTCTTGAAATCTGCGGTGAACGGACCCGGCGGCACGTTCTGGCGGATGATCGCGCTGAATTCGGCCGGCGTGAGCTTGAACGACAAGGTGTTGATCTGGTGCATCAGCAGTGCTTCTTCGCAGTCGTTCATGATGCTGGTGTTGTCCCAGTCGAACACGGCGTAGGGCTTCTTGCCGCTCTTGTAGCCGCGCGACGTGTTGCCATATGCTGCGATCATCTGCTCCACCATGGCACGATTGCGCGGCGCCCATTTGGCGCGATCAAGACCGACCGGCGTCTTGACGGTTTTTGCTTGCGCGGCCAGAGGTGCGCCGACCATGGCGACGCCGGCCGCAGAAGCCAACGCGCGTCCCAGAAATCCCCGTCGCGCGATGACCTCGGTGACCGGCGCGTTTCCCTGTTGATTATTTTTCATGTGATGGACTCTCTTGTTGGTGACTATTTATGGCTCAAAGGTGGATGAAGCGTGCTGCAAAAATGAATGCCGACTTCAATTGACGGCAGCCGCAGCACGCTGGCTGCCCGTCATCAGGAAATAGCCGTAACCGAGCGCCAGGAACGCCAGGAAGATGACGAAAATCAGCGGGTTGTAATAGATCATGGTCGCCATGCAGACCAGCGCGCCGAACAGCGCGAACGCCGGGAAGAACGGATACAGCGGGGCCCGGAACGGCCGCATCAGGCCGGCTTCGCTGCGGCGCAGTTTGAACAGGCTAAGCATGCTCAGGATGTACATCAGGATTGCACCGAATACCGACATCGTGACGATGTTGGCTGTGAGCGTCTGACCGCCGATGGTGATCAGTTCGTCGCTGTAGATCGCCGCGATGCCGACTGCGCCGCCGGCCAGGATGGCGCGGTGCGGCGTCTTGAAGCGCGGATGCACCTTGGCGAAATAGGCAGGCAGGTAGGCTTCCCGCGACAAGGCAAAAATCTGGCGTGAATAGCCCAGGATGATGCCGTGGAACGACGCCACCAGGCCGAACAGGCCCAGCCACACCAGCATGTGCAGCCAGTTGCTGTTGGCGCCGACGATCAGTTTCATCGCCTGCGGCAGCGGATCGTTGATGTTCGACAGCTTGCTCCAGTCCCCTGCTCCGCCGGCGAACAGCATCACGCCGATGGCCAGCACCACCAGCGTCAGGATGCCGGTGATGTAGGCGATCGGAATGGAGCGTCGGGGATCCTTGGCCTCTTCCGCCGCCATGGCGACGCCTTCGATCGCCAGGAAAAACCATATCGCGAACGGGATCGCCGCGAACATGCCCGGAATCGAGGCCAGGCTGAAACTGTCGCTGCCGGACCAGCCGCCCTTGGTGAAATTGGCGAGCGAAAAGCCCGGTGATACCACGCCCATGAATACCAGCAGTTCGAAGATCGCCAGCAGCGTCACGCACAGTTCGAAGGTCGCGGCGATCTGCACGCCGACGATATTGAGCGTCATGAAGACGAGGTAGGCCCCCAGCGCCGCGAGCTTGGGATCGACCGTCGGAAACTGCACGTTGAGATAGGCGCCGATGGCCAGCGCGATCGCCGGCGGTGCGAACACGAACTCGATCAGCGTCGCCGCGCCGGCCAGGTAACCGCCGGTCGGACCGAATGCCCGCTTGCTGTAGGCGAACGGACCGCCCGCATGCGGGATCGACGTGGTCAGTTCGGTGAAGCTGAAGATGAAGGTCGTGTACATCGCTGCGATGAACAGCGCGGTGACAGTGAAGCCGAGCGTACCGGCCGACGCCCAGCCGTAACTCCAGCCGAAATATTCGCCCGAAATCACCAGCCCGACGGCGATGCCCCACAGCTGCAATGTGCTCAACACCGGCTTGAGACCCGCATGCTGGCTGGATGTCGCTGAATCCATATGAATGCTCCTGTGCAATGGCGAATGCGATTGATCGGAGACCAATCGGAACGGGGCAACGGCCGTTGCGGGCATAACGTTTGCTTGCAAACGTTTTCATTGACCCCGCCATTGAATATAACAACGGGGAAAAACCGGCGTTATCGAAAATCGGCAAAGTTGCGGTGCCGTCACCTCACCGGAAATCGCCATGCTCACTTCAACGGGATAAAGCTCTTGTCAATGTTCCATCACTCATCTTCGTCGGCCCGTCCGGGTGCACCGCCGGCGCACATCGGCGAGGTACTGCGCACCGTTGTCGCGCACGACGTGGATGAGCACGCCCACAATCTGACCAATTGGGAGCAACGCTACGACCAGATCACGCACGGTCGTTTTTGCGGCGAATTGAATGAATGGCAAGCCGACGGCTTGCAGATATTCCGGGAACGCAGCAGCCGCGCCGTGCTGCAATCCTGCTGTGTCTGGCCGGATGCTTTCTGGTTCGGCATCGAGCCGCAGGCGGGCGGCATGCGCATCAACGGCCGCAGTGTCGGCGCCGGCATGATCATGACGCAGCCGGGCCACCACGAATTCGAACTGATGACACCCGACGATCATGCCATCCTCGGCATCGTGATCCAGCGCAATACCCTGCTCGCCGCGGCCGATCGCCTCGGCTGCCGGATCGAATGGTCCAAGCTGGCCTCGGCGGAATTGCTGCACGTCGGCCAGGGCGCACTGAATGCCTGCGCGCAGCACATCCAGACCTTGCTCGATCCGGCAACCCCGCACAGCGCGAAGGCAATGCAGCAAGACCAGGTTGTCACGACGCTGCTGGCGATGCTCGACGCCGGCGAAGTCGAGAGCGAAGCCTGCACCAGCCTGCTGCGGCGTCGGCGCATCGTCGGCGATGCGCGCGACTACGCGATGGACAACCAGGATGTGCCGATCACGATTTCCATGCTGTGCGAGCAGCTGCACGTGAGCCGCCGCACGCTGCAATATTGTTTTGAAGATGTGCTGGGCATCAGCCCGATGACCTACCTGCGCTCGCTGCGCCTGAATGGCGTGCGACGCCAGCTGATGCAGGGTGCCGCCGCCGGCGCATCGCAGGCGGTGCGCATCGGCGACGTTGCCGCCGCCTGGGGATTCAGCAATTTCAGCCAGTTTTCCTGCGACTACAAGAAGCTTTTCGGCGAGTCGCCGTCCAGCGTCTTGCGCACCGCCGCCTGAACAGACTCAGGCGCCGACCAGTTTCTTGAACGTGGCCAGTACGGCGTCGCCCTTGAATGGCTTGACGATCCAGCCCTTGATGCCGGCCGCCTTGCCGCGCTCTTTCATGATCGGCGAATTTTCCGTGGTCAGCATGATGATGTTGACAGCGGCGTTGCCGAGTTCGCTGCGGATCTTCTCCGCCATGGTCAGGCCGTCCATGTTGGGCATGTTGACGTCGGACACCACCAGCTTGATCGACGGATCGCCCTTGAGCTTGACCAGGCCGTCGCGGCCGTCCACGGCCAGGGCCACGTCGAGGCCGTTCTTCTTGAGGAAATCGCCTACTTCGGCGCGGACCGTGCTGGAATCGTCGACTACAAGGATTTGTGCCATGGGTTCTCTATGGTTCTTTTCGTTGGATGAATGGAGTTAAAACAGCTCAAGCTCGCCGGTGTCGCTGCCCAGTTCGTCGGCCGACACCGAAAAATCGATGTCGGCATAGGCCGAAACGCTCAGCGTGACGTGGAAACGCGGCGCGCCGTCCATGTCGACCGCGAAGTGGCGCACATGCTGGCAGTTGAGCGTTTGCAGGTAGGCGGCACAGTTGCTGTCGATGACGTTGGGCGTGGACATGCCGATGTGCGGGAAGAAATTGCCGAGATCGCGGTTGAGGATGCCGCAGCACAGGTTGCCGCTTTCGGCGATGGCGTCCATGAAGGTCTGCTCGCTCATCTCGGCAGCGTCGATATTGTTGAGACGCGCGAAATGGGCGCGGGTGGCCGCGTCGGGCGTGAAATAGAACATCGCCATCAGACGGAACAGATAGGACGACACCGTCAGCACCACCATCTTTTTTTCCGGAATCACGGCGTCGTCGGCCAGGACCGATACCTCAACCGGCGTGCCGGACGGCGCCATGCCGGATTTCAGCGATTGCGTGAGCAGCGTGTCGAAGCCGTCTTTGGCGGATTGGGTCAGCATGGTCTGTTTCTCAATGTCAGGCGGCCAGCGCTTCTTTGGTTTTCTTGTTGATCAGGTCGAGGCCGATGACGGCGCCGATGATCATCTTGCCGCCTGCCTGCAGATCCTGGAACGTGGTAGTGGTGATCAGGTCGTTCTGATACAGGTTGGCGCGATAGCTCTTGGACAGTTTCTCAGCGCGCTGCGCCAGGTCGCGCACTTCCGACGCCACTACCGCGAAACCGCGGCCGTGGGTGCCGGCGCGCGCCGCTTCGATCGACGCGTTGAGCGCGACAATGATGACCTGGTTGACGATCAGCGCAAATTCGTCGTTCTTGCGGTGCATCTCGCGGTTGTGCGTGATCAGCACGTTCATGTCGTCGTGCCAGCGTTCGAAGGTGCGCATCAGGCCGAGCAGATTCGAGATGGTCTCCTGCGAGGCGTCGCAATTCTCCAGCACGCGCGCGACGCTTTGCGAATTCTGCGAACTCAGCTGCGCCACCACCTTCTCGGTGTCGCGCTGCGTTTGCGCCAGGCGCACGTCATTGTCGCGACGTTGCGCTTCCAGCTCTTGCCGGTGCGCGTCGATATTCTGCTGATGCTCGTCCAGCGTCAGTTGGACGTTGCGTTTGAGCGTGTCGACCTGGTCGACGTCGACCATGCGCCGCATGCGCGTGTTCTGGCGTTTCAGCATCAGGGCCAGCGGCAAGCCTGACAACAGCGCCCCCAGCAAGACAAAAAGAATCTGGTTCAACATCATGAAACGTTCCTTGCGATAAATCCGTTACGGCAATAGTCTTGCCCTGCTCCGCCCGTTCAGGCCACCTGCGGATCACTGCCGGCGACAAGAATGCCGGCCGGTGCTGCCTGATCAATATCCGGCAATGGATAAGCGACATCGATGCCGTCGACTTCCACGGCGATGCTTTCCGGCAGCAGGACATTGATCTGGAAGGCGCGGAAATCGGCGCCTTCTGCGTGATCCAGGAATTCAATCTCGATACGGCCGTGCTCCTGCGTCACGAAATCCAGTACTGCGTCCATGCCGACGCCGCGGCCGGACACGTCGGTCACTTCGCTGCGCGTCGAGAAGCCGGCGCGCATGATCAGGCGCGCCAGTTCGGCGTCGCTCAGCACCGCATCCGCGGCGATCAGTTGCTTGTCGACCGCGGTGCGGCGGATGTGCGCCAGCGCCAGGCCGCGGCCGTCGTCGGACAGCGCCATGTGCAGCATGTTGTCCATCACGCCGAGCTGCAGGCGGATCGTGCCGGTTTCATTCTTGCCCTTGGATCGGCGTTCTTCCGGCGTTTCCAGTCCGTGATCCATGGCGTTGCGGATCAGGTGCATGAATACATTCTGCAGCAGCGCCGAGGCATGGGCGTGGATGACATAGCCGTTGTCTTCGATCGCCACGACCGGTGCGTTTTTACCGAGCTCGCTTGCCAGCGCCGGCAGCGAGTCAGTGACGCTGGCCAGGATGTCGGCCACCGGCTCGGTGCCGAGCAGGCGCAGCGTCTTGCGCACGGCGTTGCGGACTGCGACCAGTTCATGCAGGTTGGCGGTGTTGACGGTTTCGAGGCGATGCAGGCTTTCCTGGATATGTTTGCGGTCGATGGTCAGGATGTGACGTTCCACCGCTGCCGCCTGTTCCGGCGCGGCCTGGCGGCCCAGCGTGACTTCGTTGATGCGAGCGTAGCGGTCGATGGCGACGCGCACGCGGGCCAGATCCTGCACCAGGCGCTCCTGTTCCCAGACAGCGCCGGTGTCAGGATGGCGCAGGTCGTCGTAGTGCTGCTCGACGTCGTGCACCACGTTGCTCAGGTGCAGCAGGCCGTAGGTGCGGCCGTTGCCCTTGATGGTGTGCATGTTGCGGAACAGCTTGGCGATGGCGAAGGCAGTGGCTTCCGGATTCTGATGGACGATCTGCTCGTTCTCGTCGAGGAAGCGGCGCGACGTAGCGATGAAGTCTTCGAACTTCGGCGCGGCCACGGCGAGGATTTCACCGATCATTTCCAGCTCGTGTTTCTGTTCGTTGGCTTCCGCCGCCAGCTTGCGCAGTTCGGTGACGTCGCGCACGCACAGCATCAG
The DNA here is from genome assembly GCF_044767365.1 of Herbaspirillum sp. NPDC101396. Classification (NCBI taxonomy): domain Bacteria; kingdom Pseudomonadati; phylum Pseudomonadota; class Betaproteobacteria; order Burkholderiales; family Oxalobacteraceae; genus Herbaspirillum; species Herbaspirillum sp. NPDC101396. The sequence continues at coordinate 689,450 of NZ_JBIWNT010000001.1, forward strand.
GCGGATCACGGTGTCGGCGTCGTCGGTGATCGGCGACCAGCTCAGGTCGAGGATCTTGACGCGGCCGTCGGCCATCTTCTTCTCGACTTCGCCGACCATCAGGTGTTCGTTGAACTCGAAGTTCATGATGTCTTCGCCGATGCAGGCGCCGCCGATGGCTTCGATCTGTGACAGCGTATCGGCGCCCAGCGTGGTGCCGGCGAATACCAGGTCCATCAGGTCGCGGCCGGCGATGTCGGTGGTCTCGAACACGGTTTCGAGGAAAGCGGAATATTCCGGATGGACCTTGTTGCCGTCGACCACGGTCAGGATGCCTTGCGGGATGTTCTGCAGCATGGCCTGCATGTCGGCAGTCTTTTGCTTGACCAGCGCCGAGGCTTCCTCGATCTTTTCGACCATGCCGTTGAAGGCGACGATGGAGTGTCCCACTTCATCCATGCGATCGACCGGCAGGCGGCGCGTGAAATCCTGGCTGGCGGCGATTTCGGTCATCATGGTTTGCATGCGGCTGATCGGGCCGGTGATCTGGCGATACAGCAGGAAGCCGATCAGCGCCAGCGCGATCACGGCCACGGCGGTGACGCCGGAGATCGTCGTGGTGGTCGACGCCAGGTTCTGGTTCAGGGCGGCGATCGCACTGTCCTTGCTGCGGTTCTTCTCGATGCGCAAGGTGTCGACCACGCCTTCGAGTTCAGCCTGGTATTGCACCACGTTGCCGAAGAAGGATGCCTGCGCCAGCGCATCCTTGCCGGCCAGCTTGAACTTGGCGGTGCTGTCGATGGCGCCGAAATAGTTGTCCAGGCTTTCCTTGGCCTGTTCGATCAGGCCCTTCTGCGCCTGGCTTGCGGCCTGCCCTGCCTGGAACTCCAGCGCTTTTTCGAGTGTGGCCTTCTTGGCGGCGAGCTTCTCATTTTCCTGGATGACCAGTTGCGCATCGGTCTCGGCCACCATCACCATGGCCGCCAGTTGGACATCCTTGAGTTGGCCCACCAGGTCCGACGATGCCAGCACGCTCGGCACCACGCCTTCCGTCACGGACTTGACCTCGACCGCGCTGCTGCGCGACTGGAACACGGCGTAGCCGCCGATGGCTGAAATGGCGATGAACGTAAGGATGACGAGCAAGGTAATGCGCAGACGGATAGTCATTTGTCTTTTCCCTGGAGACTGGCAAGCGGCACGTCCTCTGGGGTGGAACGCGCGGCTCTTTTGTGATGGCCGCATTGTTGCATTCAAGTATTACTACTCCATGACAACACGGGTCAAACAGGGGAATAGAATGACTATTGCCGTGCATCAATTAATTTGGAGCCGGACAAACGTAACTCGTCACGCCGCATGCAAACGCGCCGAGTCGTACAGCGTCTGCCGTATCAGCAAATCGGTCGCCGCATGCCCGGACATGCCTTTCCCGAAGTAGTAACCCTGTGCCTGGTCACAACCCTGGCGGCGCAGGAAGTCCAGTTGCCGCCGCTCCTCCACGCCCTCGGCGACGATATTGCGCTGCATGGCATGGGCCAGCGCGATGACCGCCTTGACGATCTCGGCGTCGTCGTTGTCGATGGCGATGTCGCGGATGAAGCTGCGGTCGATCTTGAGCGTGTGGATGGGAAAACGCTTCAGATAGCTGAGGCTGGAATAACCGGTGCCGAAATCATCGATCGCCAGCTTCACCCCCATCGCGCTGAGCTGGCGCAAGACTTCAGCGGCGGCTTCCGGCGTTTCCATGACGACGCTTTCGGTAATCTCCAGCACCAGGTTGTCTGCCGCGCAGCCGGTGCGATCGAGCGTACGTCGGACCATCTCGACAATGTCGTCCTGGCGGAACTGGGTCGCCGACAGGTTGACCGACATCTTGATCTCGCCGCCCAGCCCTGCTTGCTGCCACGAGACCACCTGGCGGCAGGCAGTGTCGAGCACCCACTCGCCGATGGGGACGATAAGGCTGGTCTCTTCCGCGATGGAGATGAACTTGTCGGGGAACACGACCGGCTGCCCCGGCGGCTTCCACCTGATCAGCGCCTCGAAGCCGACGATGCGCCCGGTCGGGATGTCGACCTGCGGCTGGTAGTCCAGCACGAACTCGCGGCGTTCCAGCGCGCGCCGCAATGCGCCCTCCAGCCGCAGGTAGTCCATCGCGCCCTTGCTCATGGCGTCGACGTAGAACTTGTGGCGCCCTTTGCCGGCCTGCTTGGCCTGGTACATCGCGGTGTCGGCGTTCTTGAGCAGCGTCGCGCTGTCGTCGCCGTCGTCGGCGTACAGGCTGATGCCGACGCTGCCGCTAAGGTACAGCTCGTGGCCGCGCAGCAGCATCGGCTCGGCGATGGTGTCGAGAATCTTGCTGCTGATCGCCGCCACGTCTTCGCGCCGGCTGACGTCGTTGAGTATCACCACGAACTCGTCGCCGCCCAGGCGCGCCACCGTATCGCCGGCCCGTACCGACATCGACAGGCGGCGCGCCGCCTCGATGATCACCAGGTCGCCGACGTCGTGACCGAGGCTGTCGTTGATGTTCTTGAAGCGATCAAGGTCAATGAACAGCACCGCCACCGACTTGCCCGAGCGCCGCGCATGATGGATAGACTGCGACAGGCGGTCCGTAAGCAGGCTGCGATTGGGCAGGTTGGTCAACGCGTCGTGGCTGGCCAGGTGACGCATCTCCTGATCCACTGCACGCCGTTGCGTAATGTCTTCGATCGCCGCGATGAAGCGCACGTTGCCGCGGCTGTCGAGCATGGCCGACACCGCCACCCGGCTCCAGATGTATTCGCCGTCCTTGCGCTGGTAGCGTTTTTCACGCGTGTAGTCCTTGATCTCACCGGACAACACGCGCCCTATCATCGCAAGGTCCTGTTCGATGTCATCGGGGTGCGTGATCGTCTGCAAGGTCAGTCCGGTCAGCTCGGATTCGTCGTAGCCGAGGATCTGTTGCAGCTTCTCATTGGTGCGAAGCAGATGGCCGTTGGGCGCCAGATGCGCCAGTCCGACCGCGGTCTGGCGGAACGACAGGCGGAAGCGCTCTTCGCTCTCGGCCAGCTCGGCCTTGGCGTCGAGAATGGATGAAATATCCTGCGCAATCAGCAGTAGCAGGTATTCGCCCTCGACCTCGGTACGCGTGAGGCTGAACTGGAAATTGGCGGCGCCCGCAATCCCGCCCTCGCCCGACAAGTCCAGCGCGAAATGCGGCGTGCCTGTGATCAGGGTGTCCTGCGCCGCGCGCCGCAGCGGCTCCACGCTGGACACATGCGGCAACACCCGGTATTCCACCGGCTCAGCCTCGTCCATGCCCAGCAGGCGGCGCATCACCGGATTGATCGAGCGGATGCGGAACATCGCGTCCATCACCAGCAAACCATTCGGCGTGCAGCTGACGATGTGTTCGGCGTAGTTGCGGTAGCGCAGCAGGGATTGGTGATCCGCCGCGGCATAGGTGTCGAGCGCCAGCCCCATGTCGAAGAACACCACCTTGAGCAAGGCGTTGGTTGCCGCGAAGAAGCGTGCCGGCTCCTGCGCCAGCAGCTTCCACAACACCGGCAGCAATCCCGACAGATACTTGCGATAGGCGCCGATGTACCAGTGCGTATCGAGGCCAATGGTTTGGTGCACGGCGCCGACCCGCAGGCGGTCGCGCACATAATCGCCACCGTAGTCGCCCGCCGTCATGCCGTCGAAGTAACCGGCCATGGTGTGCTTCAGCCTGTCCACGCGCCCTTCTTCCGCGAGCAGGTCCTGCAAGCCGGGGAATTGCAGCAGGTGCGCATAAAAATCCTCGGTGAAGTCGCTGCGGTTTTCGCGCAGCAACGCATGGATGCTGCGCAGCTGGTCGACGTCGGCGTCCGTGAATTCGAGGAACTGCTTGCGACCGGCGACGACCTCGGCACTGTCCAGTCCGGTGTCGCGCACGATGCCGGCGATGAGTTGGTCGATGTTTTCCATGGTGTGCATCTCCTGCCGGCATTCCATTGAATCCGGACTGTTGAGGACTGCGTGGTGTTGCGCTGGAACCGGACCGCGTTGACGGTGGCCCGGTATCGATTGAGACGTCTAGTGCGCGGCCGCTGCCGCGGCTGCCGAAGAACCGCCGGATGCCGGTTTGGTGATCCAGATCAACGGGATGATGGCGACGAAGATCACCGCCGAAATCCAGAAGATGTCATTGATGCCGAGCATCGTGGCCTGCGAATTGAGTGTCTGTTCAAAGCGCGCCTGGGCTTGTTCCAACGTCATGCCGAAGTTGTTGCGCAGCAGCGCGATCGACTCGTTGAAGGCCGGGTTGAGCGGGCTGGCCTGCTCCATCAGGCGCGAGTGATGCAGGATATTGCGGTCGCTCCAGGCAGTGCTGGCAATCGCGGTGCCGGCGGCGCCGAAAAATACCCGCACGAAATTGGATAACCCAGCGGCGGCGGGAATCTTGTCGGGCGACAGGCCGGACAGGATGATTGCGGTGAGCGGCACGAAGAACAAGGCGGTCGGAATCCCCTGCAGCAGCGTCGGCAGCACCAGCGTCCAGGTATCGGCTTGCGTGGTGTAGAGCGAGCGCATGAAGAACACGATGGCAAAGCCGACGAAGGCCATGGTCGCCAGGATGCGGGTATCCGACTTCGGCACCAGCTTGCCCATCACCGGCGCCAGCAGCACTGCAAAGACGCCAAGCGGTGCAGTGGCTAGGCCCGCATCGACCGAGCGATAGCCGAGGTATTGCTGCATCCACTGCGGCAGGATCACCAGATTGGCGAAGAATACGCCGTACGCCACCGAGATCGCCACCGTGCCACCCAGGAAATTGCGTCCCAGGAACAGGCGCAGGTCGATGATGGGGTTCTTCTCGGTCAGCTCCCAGATCACGAAGAAGATGAAGCTGACCAGCGCGAAGGCGCCCAGCCCGATGATCACCGGCGAATGGAACCAGTCCAGGTCCTTGCCCTTGTCGAGCATGATCTGCAGCGCCGACACCCAGGCGATCAGCGACAGCAGGCCGACCTTGTCGATGGGAATCGACTTGGTTGCCGTGTCGCGATCCTTGTAGATGGCCCAGGTCACGGCGGCGGCAAAAATGCCGACCGGGATATTGATGTAGAAGATCCACGACCACGAATAACTGTCGGTCATCCAGCCGCCCAGCGCCGGACCGGCGATCGGGCCGACGGTGGCGGTCATGGCCCACAGCGACAGCGCCAGCGAACTCTTGGCCTTGGGATAGGAACTCAGCAAGATTGCCTGCGACAGCGGAATCAGCGGACCGGCCACGGCGCCCTGCAAGATGCGTGCAGCCAGCAGAATCGGCAAGGTCGGCGCCACGCCGCACAGCCACGACGAAAACGTGAAGAGCAGGATCGCAATCACGAACAGGCGTATCTGCCCGATGCGTTGCGTGAGCCAGCCGGTCAGCGGGATCGAGATGGCGTTGGCGGCGGCGAACAGGGTGATGACCCAGGTGCCCTCGTCCACCGAGACGCCGAGGTTGCCGGAGATGGTCGGGATCGCGACATTGGCGATGGACGAATCCAGCACGTTCATGAAGGTCGCCAGCGCGACGGCGAAAGTGGCGAGGACCAGCTTTCCTCCCGTCAGCGGAGGCGGCGGCGCCGGCGGTCCTGGCGGCTTTTCCTGCTCAGATTGATCAAGTGTGTTCATGGGTCACCTGTGAGGTATCAGCTACCGATGCGGTTTTGTTTGATGATGCGATCGATCTCGGCATCGGCCTGTTGCGCGTAGTTGTCGAACACACGGGTCTGATACGAGGCGTTCTTGGCAGCGGCCAGTTCGGTGCCGTCCTGCTTGCGAGTGGCGACGTCGACTTGCATCGACAGGCCGACGCGCAGCGGATGGGCGCGCAGTTCTTCCGCATCGAGCTGGATCCGGACCGGCAGGCGTTGCACCACCTTGATCCAGTTGCCGGTGGCATTCTGCGCGGGCAAGGTGGCGAAGGCGCTGCCGGTGCCGGCGGAAAAACCGACCACCTTGCCGTGGTACTCGATGTCGCCGCCGTAGACGTCGGCGTGCAGCGTCACGTCCTGGCCGATACGGATATGCCGGACCTGGGTTTCCTTGAAATTGGCATCGACCCAGACGCCGTCCAGCGGCACGATGGCCATCAGCGGCGTACCCGGGGCTACCCGCTGGCCGAGCTGCACGGCGCGCTTGGCGACGTAGCCGGTGACCGGTGCCGGCAAGGTATTGCGTGCATAGTTGAGATAGCTTTCGCGGACTTTGCCGGCGGCGGCGATGACGTTGGGATGCTGCGCTACTGAGGTCTTGCCGGTCTGCGCATGGTTCGACGCCAGCTGTTCTTGCGCGACCTGCAGGCCGGCCTTGGCGGCGGTCACGGCAGCGCGTGCATGGGCCATGTCTTCGGCCGAGACGGCGCCGCTATCAGCTACGCCAACACTGAGGCGGCGCTTCAAGTCGTCTTCGGCGCGCGCCAGGTCGGAGTGACGCTGGGCGATCTGGGCTTCATAGACACCGTTGTTGACGTACAGCGTACTGACTTGCTGCACTGCCTGCGCGAGCGCCGCTTCAGCCTTGATCATGTCGACCTTGGCGTCGGCCCGGTCAAGCTGGATCAGCGGTTCGCCGGCCTTGACGATTTGCGTGTCGTCGGCGTTGATGGTCACCACCGAGCCGGCGACTTGCGAGGTCAGTTGGACCAGGTTGCCGGAGACGTAGGCATCGTCGGTCTCCTCGTGATAGCGGCTGTAACCGAAATAGTAGGCGGCATACGCAGCCGATGCGGCGATCACGCCAACGCCGAGCCAGACCAGCATGGTCTTGCGCTTGCCGTTGTTGCCCGCCAGGCCTGCAGAGGCCGCTTTGTTTGGCTGCGTTGTGGGTCCGAGGTTTTCCTTGTTTTCCATGATGAGCACCTGTTTTCTTGAATTGAGTAAACTAGTAAGTTGAATTCGCTTGATCGATTGATTTGTTCAGTCGGCGTGGTCCGCAGGAGCGACAAAGCCGCCGCCCAGCGCTGCCGCCAAGGCGATCTGCTGACTGCGGCGGTTCATGCCGAGATTGACGATCGCCTGCTCGGCCGCCAATGCGCCAATGCGCGCTTGCAAGACACTGGTCTGACTGCTGAGGCCGCCGCGATACTGGCTGTCGGCCAGTTTCCAGCTACGGTTTGCAGCCTGAGCGGCAAGGCGTGCATCGACCAGCTGTGCATCGCCGGAACGGATGCGCGCCAGTTGCGTGGCGATATCCGACAGCGCCGACACCAGCGTGCCGTTGTAGGCGGCCACGGCGGCGTCGTAATCGGCATAGCGTTCCTTCAGGCGAGCGCGCAATGCGCCAGCGTCAAAGATAGGAATATGGATGGCCGGACCTGCGCTCGCGGTGCGGCTGGCGGCGTTCAGGAAACGGCCGAAGCCGAAGGCATCCAGGCCGATGGCGGCGCTCAGGTTGATGTTTGGATAAAAGTCGGCCTTGGCGACATCGATGCCATGCGTCAGCGCATCGACGCGCCAGCGCGCTGCCGTCAAATCCGGACGGCGTGCGACCAGATCGGCCGGCAGGTTGTCAGGCACCGTCACCGCGTCGCCGCTGTCCAGGTCTGGACGTGCAATGTGCAAACCGCGATCCGGGCCTTGACCAAGCAAGGCGCTCAGTTGATAACGGGTGTCGAACATGCGGCCGTCCAGCGCGGTCAGTGTCGCGCGGGCGGCAGCCAGGTTGCGTTGTGCGCCCTGCTGCTCGACTTCGGTATCGAGGCCGGAGCGCAGACGGCGTTGCGCCATATCGGCGATGCCTTGCCAGGCCAGCACTTCCTCTTGCTCCAGATCCCGCAATGCAGTCAGACGTGCGAGTTCGTTATAGGTGACGGCGACGGCGGCGCTCAGCGTCAGTTTCACTTTTTCCTGCTCCGCTTCGGCGGCGCGCAGTTTGGAGATCGAGGATTTCCATGCCGCGCTGTTCTTGCCCCAGACATCGAGTTCATACGAGGCGCTGACAACAGCCTTGTTTTCCGACTGCCAGGAACCGGCGTACGGCGGTGGCACCAGCACGGTCGAGGAATACTGCTGGCGTGAGTACGCATAGTCAGCGCCGACCTTCGGCAGCGTCTGGGCGCGCGCTTCTTCGGTGAAGGCGGCGGCGGCTTGCAGACGCGCCTGCGCTTCGGCCAGCGTCGGGCTGGACTTGAGCGCTTCATTGATCAGTGCGGCCAGTTGTGCGTCGCCAAACTGATTGGCCCAGTTGGCGGCCGGCCAGTTTCCATGCGGCGCCGCCAGGCTTTGTGTCTGTTGCAGATCGGCTGCTGCCGTCAGTTTGCTGTCGCTGCCGATACCGGCGTAATTGGCGCAGGCCGACATCATCGCTGCAGCCAGCAAGGCCGCGAACATGGCGCCATAGCGACCGGGGCGCTGGCTTTCCCGATTAATAGATAATTGATTATTCATTTTCTGACTTGTCAAATAAATGTTTAAAAAAATGGGGCGTAAAAAGCCCGTGACTGATTCAACAGCGATCCTGCAACTGACAAAAAACGGTGTCCGGCTACCCCTGCAAGAACTTTTCCAGCAAGCGGTGAAACTCCAGAAATTCTTCCTGTGTGAAATCCTTGAGACGGCGGTTCAATGCTTCCGGCGCCACCTTCGGAATCTCCTTCATTGTCGCAACGCCCTGCTCCGTCAAACCGAGATTGACGCTGCGGCGGTCTTCCACGCTGCGCTCGCGCGCCAGCAGGCCTTGTTTCTCCAGCTTGTCGAGCATGCGGGTCATCAGGCCCGAATCGATTTCCAGCATCTTGCTGAGTTCGAACGGCGTGGTGGCGATGCCGCGACCCACGCACAAGATGATGCCCATCTGCTGCGCGGTAATGTCCAGGCCCTTCAGCACCGCGTCCATTTCGGCGATGACCACGTTGCGGGCCTTGACCAGAGAAAAGCCGACGCTTGTGGTGGGATGGAAGTTGTCTTTCGTGTAGTGTTTCATGTGCTCTCCGTGATGGCTTCAATATATTTGACTAGTCAGATATTGTCAATGCAGATTCGACATCTATCCGGACAAGCTCCCTTAAATAAGATGATCAGTACGCTCAAAGCCTTTGTGGATCTGTCTTTCCGGGCGGGATGCCAATCCCGTCGAATTACCGGAGTCCAATCGAAACCTGGCTTTTCCCCCGAAAACATGAAATCCCAAAGCCGGATACCATGTTTACCTGGCCCACCGGCCTACCCCACCGACGACAAGCCGCGGCACGCATCGCGGCAACGAGGACACCAGGAGACAGCATGCAGACACTCGAACAAGCCCCCGTATTTGGACGTACCGCCCGCCATCCCGGCGCGCCCGACCCCGTACGCATCGTCAGCCTGGCCGGCCCGGCCATGGCGGTGACCATCACGCTCGAAGCCGGACGCAACCTGCGCGACGCCATCGCCATTCCGCTGGCGGCCGCCGGCATTGCAGGCGGCACCATCCGCATCGAAAACCTCAAGGTTTCACCGCACCACTATCTGATGCCGGCGCTGTCCCACGATGGCAAGCACGCCGCTTTCTACAGCGATCCGCACGAAGTCGCCGGCGGCGTCACGATCGAGCTGGCCTGCGCCACGTTCGGCCGCCGCGACGGCGCGCCCTTCGTGCATTGCCATGCGGTGTGGACCGACGAACAAGGCCGGCGCCGCGGCGGCCACATGCTGATGGATCAGAGTATCGTCGCCGAAACCGCGCAGGCGCAAGCCTGGGGCGTGCACAATGCCACCATGGAAACGCGCTTCGATCCGGAAACCAATTTCACCCTGTTCCACCCTGCCATGGTGGCGGCAGAGACCGGCGACGGCGGCCGTCGCACCTTGCTGGCGCGCATCCGGCCCGATGAAGACCTGACCATGGCGATAGAGGAAGTCTGCCGCACGCACAGCATCAAGAACGCCATCGTGCGCGGCAGCGTCGGCAGCATCATCGGCGCGGAATTCGACGACGGCCGCGTGATCGAGGATCGCGCCACCGAAATCCTGGTGCGTTCCGGCCACGTCAGCCGAGGCCATGAAGGCGTACGGGCACAGCTCGATATCGCCCTGATCGATCCACGCGGCCACGTGTGCGAAGGCGTGCTGGCGCGCGGACGCAATCCGGTGCTGATCTGCTTTGAACTGGTATTGGAAGAAGTGGAGTGACGCGGAGGAACGAGATGAAGGCCAGAAACAATCCGGCCTTATCTCTGTTCTCGCTGTTTTGATTTACTGCTGCAGAGTCGCGCCATGGCGATCGCAGCACGCCAGGCCTTCTTGCGTTTGGACACAATCCTGACGCCGCTCGGCGTCATGTCCAGCGGCGGCACCTTACCGATGAACTGCTCGACGTAACAGGCGAACTTGTGCTTGTCCAGCTTGAGCACGCAAGGCACGTATTCAATTGTTGCTGTCGATGCGGTCTTTTTCATGCTGCCTCCTGCCGAAACAATCACCCGGCAAATCCAGACACTCAGACAACCGGACAACCGGACAAAAAACTGCCGCCAGACTCATGCAGGGGAACATGTGCGCCTGGCGGCAGGCGGGGGGTGCAACTCGGGGATTCGGTATGTATGTCGCAACGCTACTTCGTAGTTCTACTTACTTCTTGGCGTCCAGCTTGGCCTTCAGCGCATTCGCCATGTCCAGGTGATGTTGCAGGCCAGGCAAGGTCTTGGCGGCAAAATCCTTGACGTCCGGATCCTTGGCTTCGGCGGCGTTCTTGCTGAACAGCTTGACCGCGTCCTTGTGCGCCGAGACGCCGATCATGCTCACGTATTGTTTGTCGAAGGTCGCGCCGTCGAGTTTCTCCAGCACGGCGATCTTGGCGCGCTGGGCGACGCTCGGTTCGGTCGGCGGTTCGACGTTTTTGGTGGCGGCCAGTTTCTTGAGATTGTCGCCGACGGTGGTGTGTTCGTCGACCATCAGCGTGGCGAAACTCTTCACATCGGGATTGGTGGTCTTTTCCAGCGCGATCTTGCTGGCCTTGACCTCGGCGTTACCGGCTTCGGCGGCGCTGTTGAGGAAACTCTTGTCGGCGCGCGGCAGTTCATCGGCGCGTGCATGGCCCATCAGCAGCGCCAGGCTCGCGACGCTCATGGCAGTCAGGCCAAAGACCTTGATCAGGGTGCCGGAACGGCGTGGCGCAATATTGGCGGATGGCATGCGGAAAGTGGATGACATGGTGGTTCTCCTTATTGAATTTGAGTGTGGCTGCGGACGTCGCCGCTGCAACTTGTGTTCAATGTAATGCAGCAAAACGTCGCGAAAAATCGGACAGCGCCGCTCTTGCCTGTAAGAATTCAGGAGCTTGGATGGATTCCTACAGCGATTTACCGCAGTTGCCGATACTGGCGTCACCAAGGCAAGCCTATGCTGAACGGCTACTCCACCCTGTCGAGGAAGCCATGTCCACCACCGTCGCCGAAATGCTCGTTGAAACCCTCCACACCATCGGCGTCCGACAGATATTCGGCGTCGTCGGCGATGCGCTCAATCCCTTCACCGAAGCCGTGCGCAAGGACAAGCGCATCGAATGGATAGGCGTACGCCATGAAGAAGGCGCCGCGCTGGCCGCCGCCGGACAGGCCAAACTCACCGGCAAGCTCGCGGTCTGCTGCGGCACCACCGGCCCAGGCGCCAACCACCTCGTCGCGGGGCTGTACGAAGCGCGCAAGGATCATGCGCCGGTGCTGGCGATTTCCGGCGGCGTTCCGGCCAGCCGGCGCGGCATTGACTACCTGCAGGAAAACAATCCCGACCTGCTGTTCCGTGATGTCGCCGCCTACACCCAGACCATCATCGATCCCGCGCAAGCCGTGCAAGTCGTGCACCAGGCCATCGCCCAGGCCTATCATCAGCGCGGCGTTGCCCACATCAGCATCCCGGCCGACGTGATTGGCGCCAAGCTGCCCGGCCCTGCTGCCGTGGCCAGCCTCAACACCTTGCGGCCGCAACCGGAAGTGACGCCGCCCGAAAGCGAAATCGCCCATGCCGCGCAACTGATCAATGCCGCCAAGTCGGTCGCTATCTTCGTCGGCAACGGTGCGCGCTCCTCCATTGCCGACATCGCCGTGCTGGCAGAAAAGCTGCAAGCCCCGGTCGCGCACACCTTCCGCGCCAAGGACATGCTGCCCTACGATCACCCGCACTGGATCGGCGGCGTTGGCCTGATCGGCGGCGCCCCCGGGATTGACGCCATGCGCGACGCCGAACTGCTGCTGATGCTCGGCACCGACTATCCCTATTCCGAATTTCTTCCCACACGCACCCAGACCGTACAGATCGACGAGCGCGGATTCGTCCTCGGTCGCCGCATGCCGGTCGACCTCGGCATCACCGGCTCGGTTGGCCCGGCGGTGACGCAGTTACTGCAACAGGTGCAGGGCAAGACCGATACCGCCTTCCTGCGCAAGGTCGGTGAGCATCGCAAGCAATGGAACGAGACGCTCGACAAGCATGCCGTGCTGCCGAAGGATCCGGACAAGGGCCCGATCAAGCCGCAATACCTGGCGCGCCGCCTGAGTGATCGCGCCGCCGATGATGCCGTGTTTGTGGTCGACACCGGCGTGGTGACGCTTTGGTGCGGCAACTGGATACGCCAGAGCGGCCGCCAGCGTCTGCTGGCTTCGTTCAACAACGCCGCCGTCGGCACCTCGCTGGGCCAGGGCAACGGCATCCAGGCGTTGGATCGGAATCGGCAGGTGATCGTGGCCGCAGGCGACGGCGGCTTCACGATGTTGCTGGGCGAGTTCATGACTGCGGTGGAACACAAACTGCCGGTCAAGGTGGTGGTGTTCAATAATCGCGAATGGGGATTGGTGCATCTGGAAATGGAAGAAGCCGGCCTGCCCGCCTTCGAAGGCGCCGAATTTCCCAACCTCGACTTTGCGTTGTTCGCCGGCGCCTGCGGTGCGCAAGGCTTTGCGGCCAAGACGCCTTCGCAGCTCGAAGAAGTGCTGGGACCGTTCCTTGCTGCGCCCGGACCGGCTATCCTGAACGTATTCATCAATCCGTCCGAGCTGCCGATCATGCCGCATATCAAACTGGACCAGATCTGGCATTTCGGCATGGCCAAGATCAAGGAAGCGATGATTTCGATGGGCGGCGCCGGTTGAGCCCGCCAAGGAAAACCCAGATGAGGAAGACATGAAACTCAAAGGATCCTGCCACTGCGGCGCCGTCACCTTCACGCTCAACAGCGACACGCCCTACCCTTACCAGCGCTGCTATTGCTCGATCTGCCGCAAGACTCAGGGCGGCGGCGGTTACGCCGTCAACCTCGGCGGCGATTTCCACAGTCTCAAGGTCAAGGGAGCCGACGACGTCAGCGTCTATCACGCCCGTCTCAAGCGCAAAGGTGAGAAACGTATCCACACCAGCACCGGCCAGCGCCATTTTTGCCGCCGTTGCGGCAGCGCGCTGTGGTTGTACGATCCGACCTGGCCGGACCTGGTGCATCCATTCGCGTCCGCCATCGATACGCCCTTGCCGACGCCGCCCGAATACACGCACCTGCTGCTGGATTACAAAGCGCCGTGGGTCGAAGTCAAGGCCGGGCGCAAGGATAAGCAGTTCGGACAATTCCCCAAGGAATCGCTGCTGGAATGGCATCAGCGCCACGGCTTTGCTGAGTCTGAATCTGGCAGTGAAGATTAAATCTTCGCCGGATCTTCGTTGCGCTGCTTGTGCAGCACATCGCGGAAGCGGCCCGCCGTTTGCGGCTTGATGAACAGTGCCACGATTTCCGGATGCAGCGCATGCAGTCGCGTCTCCATTTCAATGACCAGCGCTTCGATCTGCGGCGTCTTGAGATCGTCTTCAAATTCCACGCTGAGCGCCGCCAGGATCTGATGCGGCGCCAGGTGGACGGTCAGCACGCCGTTGGCGCCTACCACGCCGTCCAGCGAGGTCGCTTCTGCGAGGATGGAATCGAGCACCTCCTGCCGCGCACGCTCGCCGATCAGCAAGCCCTTGGTTTCTTGCCCCAACACGGCGGCGGTCGCTGCCAGAATCACGCCGATCACGATGGAGGCGACGCCATCCCAGGCTGGTTCATTGAAATGCTGCGACAGCCAGATGCCGATGAAGGCGGCAATAATGCCCAATATTGCGGCCGTGTCCTCCAGCAGCACGATGAACGTCGGCGGGTCTTTGCTGTGTCTCACCTCGTCGGGCAGGTCGGCATAACGCTTGCCGCCCTTGAACTTGTGCAAGGTCAGCAGCCAGGAGCAACCTTCGAAGATGGCCGCCGCAAACAGCACCAGGTAGCTGGCGACGACGTTTTCAATCGGTTCTGGATCGAGGATGTGATGGATGCCCTCATAGATCGACAGGCCGGCCCCGAGCGTAAAGATCAGCACCGCCACCACGAAGCTCCAGAAGTACACTTCGCGGCCGTAGCCGAGTGGATGATCGTGGTCGGGACGCTGATTGGCGCGATGCAAACCGTACAGCAGCAGTAGCTCGTTGCCCATGTCGACCAGGGAATGGATGCTTTCGCTGAGCATGGCCGAACTCCCGGTCCATATCGCCGCCCACAGCTTGGTGATGGCAACCAGCAAGTTGCCTGCGAGCGCCGCATAGATGACCAGCCGCGACGATTCTGCGGGCTGCTGCAAGCGGCTCAATAGTTGCCGGGAGGAGCGCGCCATCAGCTATCCCCGGAGTCTCGCGGCGCGCGGCGGCGATTGCGCAGGTACACTACCTGCCCCACCAATGCCGCACACAAAGTCGCCGCATTGGACGCCACGAACACCCAGTTGTCGACGCTGGCGCTGTAGATCACGAATCCGGTCGAGGTAGCCAGCTGGCCGATGAACATCCAATGCGAAACGCCCTTGGTACTGCCGCTGCGCCATTGCGTGAAGACCTGGGCGGACACCGTCAGCAGCAACAATAATGCGCTGATCCATCCGACTACATCCATCATGGCGGCCTTCTTTCTTTGTATTTGTTTTGTATTTGTGCATCGGCGTCGTCCGCGCCGTCCTACAGGGCAATCAGGCGCTGTCCGATGCCGTGCCGGGTCCCGGGGGATTAGGCTTGGACCTGACACGCCAACCTGCAAGGAGCCATTGATGAATGCCCATCCGAATGAACCGCAAGCCCGCGAACAATATGCCGACGAACTGATGCGCCGTTATCTTGAGCTGCGCCGCTGGGCCGTGGAAAACTGGCCCAACACGGCCCAACCGCTTCAGGCGTCCGATTTCATCGCGACCGACCGCGAGCTGCAATTGCTGCTCGGCGCGCGCCTGAATTCAGGCAAACACGCAGATCAGCGTCCCGCCAGCGCGCAAAATTCGCAAAATGCGCAATATGAAGACGTGACGCCGATGCCTTGGCCCTGATCCCGGATCAGATTCGACCCGTATAGGAGCGATTGCCCTGCAGGTCGACGTAGCGCGGGGGCGCCAGCGGATCGAAGTCGTCCCAGTCGCCGTGCTCGATATGCCCCTCGCTGCGCTCGATGTCGGCCGCCTTGAGTGAATGCAGCAAGGCGATCGCTTCGTTTTCCTGCGGTGTGCCTTCCACCGCCACTGCCACGCGCATGCCGGCCTTGCGCACTTCCACTTCCTGCGTATGACGACCACCCTCGTCGGTATCATCGGTGGTGTTGAGCGTACCCACCAGAGAACCCAGATGCGCGCCGACCAATCCACCCAGTGCAGGGCCTATGGGCCCGGTGACCGGTGCAGTGGCAGAACCTACCGTGGCGCCGACGACGGCGCCAGTCGCTGCGCCTGCCGCCACGCCGGCGGGCGTGTCCTTGGCGCCGGGCGATTCGTCGCGGTCGCCGCCAACCGGATAGGTGTCGTGCTGACCGGCCGGATTGAGATAGAAAGTGGTGATCGCGTCGCGCGAATAGCCGGCCTGGACCAGCTCATCCACTGCGTACTCGGTCTCATCCACCAATTGAAATCTGCCTAATATGATCGAGGACATGTAAATCTCCTTGCAAATGTAAGCCGCCAAGCACTCTTGTCGTCTTGTACCGATACTAGTCGGCGCACAAGCGCTTCACGATAGGCGAGCTCCGCATTTTCCTGTAGGAATTGCTGCGGGGCGCATCTGGATACTATGTTGTAAGATGTGGGCCGGAGTTTCCATCAGGCATTCAAAGGAGAGCGTTATGGCCAAGTTCCATTTTTTAGAAGACTACGAAAAGCACGTACGGGATTTGATCAAGGCTCACCCGTTGAATGAGGCCATGAGCCTTGCAGTCGGCGGCAACTGGGATGGAGTGGGCAATGCAGCCGCCAACTTATTGACTCATTGCGGACTGCGCGATGGCATGACGGTGCTGGATTTTGGTTGTGGCAGCGGGCGGGTTGCAACGAAGCTCGGTCAAAAAGTCCAACTTCGATCGTTCGTCGGTGTCGATGTCATTCCCGAGCTCCTGGACTATGCCAAGACGGTTTCTCCTCCGAATTACCAGTTTCAGCTGAATCATTCCTTGCAGATACCCGGCGAAAACGGAACGTTTGATTTCGTCTACGCGTTCAGCGTGTTTACGCATCTGTTGCAAACAGAAATACTTTTGTACACGCACGATATTTTTCAAAAACTGAAGCCCGGCGGCCTGTTTCTCTTCTCCTTTTTGGAGATGGACAAACACTGGAACATACTTGAAGCCGATGCAGTCCGGCATTTCACGTATGGCCAACCGACGCCACATTTGAATATGTTCTTGTCACGGAATCAAATTGATACGCTCGCGGAGAAAACCGGTTTTAAAGTCACCAGATACATTGAGCCGCAGGATGATGTTTACAGCATCGGCCAAACGATTGTCCTGTTAAAGAAACCGTAAACATTTTCCTTACGCCTCTTCATAAGGAAAGCACCAGAGCATCCACAGGCAATCCACGCAACACGTCTGCAGCGAAAATCTTTTGCTCGCGCACCGCTCCCTCAGCGCCTGACAGGATGCTCTGCCATTCATTTTCCGCCCACTCCTGCGGCAACTGCACTGCCGTGTCCCCCCAGCGTCGCGGCGGGATCAGCGGCGTCGCCGCGTGCAGCGTTTGCGCCGTGTGGTCGCTGACGATCAGGCGCGCGGCATGGCGACTGACCAGCACAACGATGGTCAGCCCGCCGCTGCGACGCGCAAAGGCGATGAGGTTGTCCGCCAGCGCTCCGGTCACCGTCAGCGGCACATAATCTCCGGTGGTGAACAAATCTTCCCTGCCACGACGGAAATGCAGCAACGACCGGATTACCTGCTGTTTGCATGCGCCGTTGCGCCAGTCTTCCAGCGTCAGCGGTGCTGTCTGGCTGGTGTGGATCAGCTGCTGCCGCATGGTGTAATCCACCGGCCGCCGGTTGTCCGGATCGACCAGAGTGAAATCCCACAGATCGCATCCCTGGTACAGATCCGGCACGCCTGGGACCGTCAATCGCAACACGGTCTGACCCAGGCTGTTGAGCGCACCGGCGGCGGCCACTTCCTGGACAAAATGGCGCAAGGCCGGCAGGAAGGCATTGTCGGCACCGGGGCGCAGGATGCGCCGCAGGAAGCCGTCGCATTGTCCTTCGTAGTCAAGGTCGGGCGCATTCCAGTCGGAGCGTCGCTTGGCTTCGCGCAAGGCCTTGCGCTGCCAGGCCGACACGCGTTCCAGCAAATCCGCTTCGCCGGCTTGCTCCAGCGGCCAAGCCCCGATCAGCGTCTGGTACAGCATCAGCTCGTCGACCGCATCGATCGGCATCTGCCTGCGCGCGGTCTGATTGAGCGCACGCCAGCGCTGCAAGGTGCTTTGCCAGTGTCCGGGGATTTCGCTGAGCACGGCCAGGCGCATGCGGGCATCTTCGCCACGCTTGTGGTCATGCGTCGCCGTGGCCAGCATCGCCAGTGGAAAATCGCGCTGGCGGCGCATGACGTGGCGATGAAAATCGTCGACCTCGATCCCAAGTTGCGCGGGTTCGGAACCGACTTCATTGCGCGACAGCAAACGGCCGTAGCGATAAAACGCGGTGTCCTCGGTCGATTTTGCGGTCAGCGGCGGCGTCAGCTGCTGGAAGCGGGTCAGCGCGCGCCAATGCAGCTGCTGATGACGTTCGTCCTGCATCTCGGGCTGTGGCGGATCGGCGAGCAGGCCGACAATCGCGTCCAGCGCGGACTGATCCGATTTCGCCAACAGGTCGCGCACACGCATCGCGGTAGCCCGAATTACGAAGGAGTCGCCACTGTTGCAGCCGGCACGAACGCCGTAGGTGCGGTACACCGGAAAATACACCAGCAACTCCCGCATGCAGCGCCGGATCGCCATCAGCGACAGGTCGCGTGTAGTGACCGCAGAGCGCGCCAGCGCATGCAGCGCCGAGGTCAGCGCATTGAATTCGCTGGCGAAATTGCGCTCCAGCAAACGGCGCCGCGTGCTGTGCACCAAGTAGTCGAAGCCGTCGGGATCGGTGCGGTATTCCTTCCAGATGGCGTCCAGCACAGAGGCGCCGCCGGCGTCATGCAACACCGCCGCGGCCTGATCCATGAAGTCGTAGCCGGTGGTGCCGTCGATGCCCCAGTCAGTCGGCAGGCTTTCTTCCGCACCTAGGATCTTCTCGGCGACGATGTAGGCCGGCGCGCCCTGCTTCAATGCTTCCAGCCGTTGGCGCAGCCGTTGCACGTAGGCCGCGGGCTCCGCCAGACCGTCGATGTGGTCGAGCCGCACGCCGTCGATCAGGCCTTCGCCGACCAGGCGGAACAGCAAGGCGTGCATCGCTTCGAAGACATCGTCCTGCTCGACGCGCATGCCGATCAGGTCGCCGATTTCAAAGAAACGGCGCCAGTTGATTTCGTCGCCCGCATTGCGCCAGTCGCACAGGCGGTAGTGCTGGCGCTCCAGCAACTCGTGCAAGGCGGTCGCGCCATCCGGCGTCAGCGAGGAGAATTTGTCCAGTCCTATTTGCACATCCGCGTGCACCGCCGGATCCTCAAACGCTTGCGCAAGCACGCGCCAGGCTTGCGTGGCGCAGCCCTGGCGTTCTTCCTGCACGGCCGCTTCCTGCACGCGCCGGAATGCCGCAATGGCTTCCGCCAGCCGCGAGGAATCCGCCGCTCCCAGAACATTGACATAGTCTTCGGGCGCCAGCGGCAGGCGATTCCCGGGACAGACGACGTACAAACGGCCGGCGTCCATTTCCAGCTTGATGTCGCCGGCGCGCAGCAACTCGCCGTAGGGCTTGCCGAGCACCGGCAGCAATACTTTGCCGTGCAGCGCCGGATCGGCGCCCAGCCATTCGATATCGAACCAGCTCGCGTAGGGACTGTGCTGTCCCCACAGGAGAACGTCGCACCACCACGGATTCTGGTCGCCCAGCGCCATATGGTTCGGAACAATGTCAACGATCAGTCCCATGCCGCGTTCGTGCAAGGCCTGCATTAGCCGGCGCAGGCCTTCTTCGCCGCCCAGTTCAGGACTGATGCGGGTCGGATCGACGACGTCGTAGCCGTGCGTCGATCCGCTGCGCGCGGTGAAAATCGGCGATGCATACAGATGGCTGACACCGAGTCCGGAGAAATAATCAATCTGCGCCAGCGCGTCATCAAAGGTGAAGTCTCGATGGAACTGCAGGCGCAGCGTGGCGCGCGGAATCAAAGTCCGGGTGGATGCGGGGGCGTTCAAGGTTTCCTGCCTGTCTTGTCGGTATTTTTTACATGCACGGTGCGTTGCAGCAGCCGCATGCGGCGGCGGCAATCGGCGTGATCCAGCAACGTTTCAGCCGTGGCCGGCAGGCGGCGTTGCCAGTTGGGATGGGTATCAACGGTGCCGGGCAGGTTCGGTTGTTCTTCCAGCCCCAGCAAATCCTCGATCGGCAACAAGGCCAACGGCGCCGGCGTCTGCGCGATGAAGGCGGCGGCGCCGTCGATCACATCCTGCGGCGCGTCGTCGGGGGGCTGGTCGCCGACCACGCAGTCCGCATCGAGCAAAGCCTGCCACAAGAGGCTGCGATCCTCATTGCGGTCGGCGCGGGTCTGGGCGTCGGTGGCGCCCGGCATCAGCAAATCGAGCTTAGTGCGCCAGCCGATGTCACTGCCCCGCCACCAGCCCGCCACCGTCGGCAGGTCATGCGTGGAGGTAGTGGCGATGGCGTGCCCCGGCCATTGTTGCGGCGGCAGGAAATTGGCGCGTGCATCGCGCTGGAACCACAGCACGCCGATACCCATCAAGCCGGCTTCCTTGAGATCGGCGTCGAAACCTTCGGGCACGGTGCCGAGGTCTTCTCCGATAACGACGGCGCGATGCCGCCACGACTCCAGCGCAATCAGCCGCAGCAAATCGCGCCCCGGATAGCGCAGGTACGCGCCTTCATTGGCGTCGCCGCCTTCGGGCGCCAGCCATAGCCGGGTCAGGCCCATGACGTGGTCGATACGCACGCCGCCGGCGTTGGCGAAGGCCGAACGCAGCATGGCGATATAAGAACGGAACCCCTGCGCGCGCAGCGCCAGCGGCGAAAAGGCGCCGATGCCCCAGTTCTGTCCGCGGGTGTTGAGCAAGTCAGGCGGAGCGCCCGCTGACAAGCCGGTGATCATCTCGGAGCTGTGGCTCCACGCCTGGCTGCCGCCATTGTCGGCGCCGACCGCGAGATCGGCAATCAGTCCGACCGCCATGCCGGCTTCCCGCGCAGATTGCTGCGCCGCCTGCATCCAGCGCGAGGCCTGCCATTGCAGGAATATATGGAAGTCCACTTCACCACTCTGCTCTTCCGCAAGACGTTTCAGTTCGGCGCTGCCGGGCCGGTGATAGCGCTCGGGCCAACGCCGCCAGTCGCTGGCGATGTCGATGTTTCTGGTCTGTTGCCAGTGATGCAGCGTCTCGAACAGCGCGTGATCCGCCAGCGCTTGCCCGCCCTGCAGACGGAATGCCGCGAGTTCGGCCGACGGTCGTTCCTGCATGCGGAACATGGCGTAGAGATGGCGCAGCAGCATCATGCGGTGAGCGCCGGCTTCGGGCCAGTTGACCAGGCTGGTTTGTTCCAGCCGCTGGTGTCGTGCGAGCAACTCGGGGCCGCCTTCATTGAGCACCTGCGCCACGGCATCCGCACCGAGGACGGCAGCCGGATCGATGTGCAGCACATTGAGGAACAGGCGGCTCGACGGCGAATAAGGACTGAAGCGATGCGCATCGGCGGCGAACATCGCATGCACCGGAGAGATCGCCAGCGCTGCAGCGCCCTCGGTGCCGGCCCGTGCAGCCAGTTCGGCCAGGCCGGTGAAGTTGCCGATGCCGCCGTCGCCCTGACTGCGCAAGCCGTACAGTTGCAAGGCCAGGCCCCAACCGCGATCTGCATGCGCCTTGAAATGTTTGTGCGGCGTGGCGTCGAAGGCATCGGCGACGCTGTAGCAGCGGCGCGGCGCCACCGCCAGCGTCACTTCGGCATCTCCCACTTGCAGGCGGTGATAGCCGTATTCATCGATCGCTTCCAATGTCGGCGTGCGGCTGTCGTCGTCCGATACGCGCCGGTCAAGCTTGCGGCCGGATTCCAGCGTGATGAGACACGCGCGGCCATGCAGGCCGCAATGTTCGGGCAGCGAGACCGGCTGATCAATCTCTGCGGTGATCAGCGGCGGCAACTCGCGCGACTGGTTGGCGCGTTGCAGCTGCGCCATGCTGTCAAGCCCCTGGCGATGACTGTCGCACGGCAGGCCCAGGGCCGCAAGGATGGTGCGCAGCGACGCCGGCGTCACACGTTGCGGCTGGTTGTAGGCGTCAATCCAGTCCACCGAAATGCCGGCCAGCGCCGCCAGCGTAAAGACCGCTCTGTCGTAGTCGCTGGGCGGGTTTTCTTCAACAGGAGCGAAAGTCATCTTGCAGCCTCTCGTATGACCAGGATGGAATGCCCCGGCAGCGTGCCGGAAGCCAGCGCGTCAAGCACGCCGCCGCTGTCGAACAGGACGTCGGCGCCGGCCGGAGTCACCAGTGTTTCAAGCGACTCGCGCAGGGGCTGCTCGCCCAGATTGACAGTGATGTTGAGCACCGTGCCGTTATTCAGCCGCCAGCGCGCATACACGGCTTTCAGGCCGATGGCCTGGGCGTCGAGCGCGACTGCGCCAGGCAAGTACGGCGTGATGGCTTCGCGCCGGATCTGCAGCAGGCGATAGCACCAGCCCATCCACTGGCCGGCACTCTTGTCTTCTTCGGGCGAAACCGGCTCGGGAATCGATGCCATGAAAGTGGAAAAGCTGTTCGGATCCGGCAAGGCGTCCAGCGCCTGCGGATCGGAGAACTCGGGAAAGCGCGAGAACTCCTTGCGCCGACCATTGCGCACGGCGTCGGCCAGATTTTCATCGGCGTGGCTGGTGAAGTAATAGAACGGCTGCGGCGCGCCGTATTCTTCCCCCATGAACAGCATCGGGATCTGCGGCGACAGCAGCAGCAAGGCCTGCGCTGCACGCAGGGCATCCGGATGCGCCAGCGCGGTCAGCCGTTCACCCTGCGCGCGATTGCCGATCTGGTCGTGGTTCTGCAGGAACAGCACGAACGAGGTCGGCGGCAGTTCGACGCTCGGTTCACCGCGTACTTCATTGTCACGGTACGGCGACGGCTCGCCCTGATAGACAAAACCTTCGCGCAGGCAGCGCGCCAGTTTCTCGGCCGGCTGCACCGCATAATCCGAGTAGTAGCCGCCGGTCTCGCCGGTCAGCAGCACGTGCAACACGTGATGGCCGTCGTCGTTCCATTGCGCGTCGTACTTATCGCCCTCGCCCGGCTTGCCTGCGCCGCCGTCGAGCAGAGAGGCGGCATTACCGTCATGCTCCAGCACCAGATGCACGTGCCGACGCGACAAGCCGATATCGGCGTCTTCCTGCTCGATCGCGCGCCGCACCTTGCGGGCCAGGTCGCGCAGCCAGCCCTGCTCGCTGATGGCATGGACTGCATCCAGGCGCAGGCCGTCGAAACGGTATTCCTGCAGCCAGTACAAGGCATTCTGGGCGAAGAAGTCGGCCACTTCGGGACGACGGAAGTCGATGGTCTCGCCCCACGGCGTGGTGGTGTCGTTGCGGAAGAACGGCGCCGCGTAGCTGTTGAGGTAATTGCCGTCCGGGCCGAAATGGTTGTACACGACGTCGAGGAACACCATCATGCCGAGGCCGTGGGCGGTGTCGATCAGTTGTTTTAGCTGCTCCGGCGTGCCGTAGCTGGCGTCGGGCGCATACGGCAGCACGCCGTCGTAACCCCAGTTATAGGCGCCGGGGAATTCCGCCACCGGCATCAGTTCGATCGCCGTGATGCCGAGTTCGGCCAGCTCCGGCAGGCGTTGCAACACGCCGGCGAAGCCGCCCAGCGCACCCACGTGCAATTCATACAGCACGGTCTCATGCCAGGGACGGCCGCGCCAGTCCACGGTCTGCCATTCATACGCAGAGGCGTCGATCACCACGCTGTCGGCATGCACGTCGCCGGCCTGGCCACGCGACGCCGGATCGGGCACGCTGATCTCGCCGTCGGTCTGCGACATTAGCTCGTAACGGTACTGGCTGCGCGCCTCGCAATCGGTCTCTACCTCGAACCAGCCTTCGTCGGCCGGCGTCATCGGCACCTTGCGCTGACCGTCGATCAGCACCGAGGCGGTCTTGGCAAGCGGCGCCCACAACCGGAAACTGGTGCGGCCGTTGCCGAGGTATTCGGCGCCGAACGGCAGGCGGTAGTGGAAACGAACGTTGTTCGGATGGAGTGGGAGCGGCGCTGGACTGTTCATGATTTTTCCCGGCATGGACGATTGGCGAAAACCTGCACGCTGTGCGCTGCAACTTCGACGCTGGCGGTGGTACAGGCTTCCCTGGAAACGGCGCCGTCGGGGATGTTGCTGTCGATGAGCAGATAGTGCGCATCCTCGGCGCGCGGAAAAGTGAACTCGATCGGTTCGTGGCCGGCGTTGAAGAACATCAGCACAATGTCCGGCTGCTCAGCCTCGCCTTCGGGGACGGCGGCATCGACGTTGCCGGCGCCGGCGCATTGCAGGGTCAGCGCGCGCGCCACCGGGTTCTGCCAGTCCTCGATCGAAATCGGCGTGGCGCGCTCGTCGAACCACGACACGTCCTTGAGGCCAGGCAGGATTTCACGATTGCCGTGCAGGAAGCGATCCCCTTGCAGCACAGGGAAATCACGGCGGATCGCCGTGAGCCGTCCGACGTAGCTGATCAGCGCCTGGCCCTCTTCGCTGGCGGCGTCTTTCCAGTCAACCCAAGAAATGTCGTTGTCCTGGCAATAGGCGTTGTTGTTACCGCGCTGGGTGCGATGGAATTCGTCCCCCGCCAGCAGCATCGGCGTACCCTGCCCGAGGAACACGCAGGTCAGCATCGAGCGCTGCACGGTGGCGCGCAGTTGCAGGATTGCCGGATCGTCGGTCGGCCCTTCCACGCCCCAGTTGGCGCTGTAATTCTCGTTGTGGCCGTCGTTGCCGTTTTCACCGTTGGCTTCGTTGTGCTTGGTCTCGTAGCTGACCAGGTCGCGCAAGGTGAAACCGTCGTGTGAGGCGATGAAATTGACCGAGGCCCAGGGCTTGCGGTGATGATGGTCGAACAGGTCCGACGAGCCCAGCATGCGGCCGGCGAACTCGCCGCGCAGGCCTTCGCCGCCGGCCCAGAAGTGACGGACGGCGTCTCGGAACTTGTCGTTCCATTCGGCAAAGCGTGGCGGATGGTTGCCGAGCTGGTAGCCGCCGGGTCCGATGTCCCACGGTTCGGCAATCAGCTTCAGTTGCGACAGCACCGGATCCTGCATCAGCGCGTCGAAAAAGCCGCTGTTCGGATCGAAGCCGGTCGGCTCGCGCCCCAGCGTCGAGCACAGGTCGAAACGGAAGCCGTCGATATCGAAGGCTTCCGCCCAGTAGCGCAGCGAATCCAGAACCAGCTGGATCACGCGCGGATGCGACATGTTGACCGTGTTGCCGCAACCGGTGTCGTTGATGTAATAGCGCTCCTCACCCGGCAGCAGGCGGTAGTAGTTGGCATTGTCGAGGCCGCGCATGCTCAGCGTCGGACCCAGTTCGCTGCCCGAGCAGGTGTGGTTGTAGACCACGTCGAGGATCACTTCGATGCCGGCTGCGTGGAAATGGCGGACCGCCATGCGCAATTCGTTGAGGTCGCCGGTGGAAAGATAAGCAGGCTCCGGAGCAAAAAATCCCAGAGTGCTGTAGCCCCAATAATTGCGCAGGTCGCGTTGGAGCAGGAAGTTCTCTTGCAGGAACGCATGCACCGGCATCAGCTCCACCGTGGTGACGCCGAGTTTTTGTAGATGGGCGATGAAATCGGGATGACCGAGCGCCGCGAAGGTGCCGCGTTCATGCGGCATGACGCCGTCGCGCATCATTGAAATGCCGCGCACATGGGCTTCGTAGATCACAGTCTTGGACCATGGCACGCGCGGGCGTGGGAATTTTTTCCCGATCGGTATCTCTTCTACGACGACGGCCTTGGGCATGGCGGCGGCACTGTCGCGTCGGTCGAAGCTGAGGTCGCCCTTGGCCGAATGCAGACGATAGCCGAACAAGGCGTCGGTCCAGCGAACCTGCCCGACCAATTGGCGTGCGTAGGGATCAAGCAGCAACTTGTTGGGATTGAAACGATGTCCCTTTTGCGGCTCGTAAGGGCCGTAGGCGCGATAACCGTAGACCAGACCCGGCGAGGTGTCCGGCAGGTAGCCGTGCCATATTTCGTCGGTGCATTCGGGCAAGGTCAGGCGCTCGACTTCGCGACGGCCGGTGGCGTCAAAAATACATAATTCGATCTTGGTGGCGTTGCCGGAAAACACGGCGAAGTTGACGCCCAGCCCGTCGAAATGGGCGCCCAGCGGGTAAGGCGATCCTGCTTGCAGATGGCGTGGTGTTACTAAAGTCATGTTATTTTCCTCGGCGCAGGATGATGGTGGAAAGTGGTGGCAAGGTCAGCAGCAGCGAGGCCGGATGGCCATGCCACTCTTGTTGTTGCGCAGTGACGCTGCCGGCATTGCCAAGATTGCTGCCGCCGTAGATATCGGCGTCGGTATTGAGAATTTCCTTCCATTCGAATTCGTTGGCGGCGCCGGTCGGTACGCCGATGCGGTAGTTGTGGCGCGGCACCGGCGTCATGTTGACCGCCACCAGAAGCGGCTCATCGCCCTCGGCTTCATTGCCATGGCGGAAATAGGCGAACACGCTGTTGACGCTGTCGTTGCCAACCACCCACGAGAAGCCCTCGGCGCGGGTATCGTTCAGATGCAGCGCCGGCAGGCTGGTGTACAGGCCGTTCAGGTCGCGCACCAGGCGCTGGATGCTGCGATGGCGCGGGTCGTCGAGCAGGTCCCATTGCGGCGACTTGTCGTGATCGAACTCCTGGTACTGGCCGAATTCGCACCCCATGAACAACAGCTTCTTGCCTGGATGGGTCCACATGAAGCCAAGGTAGGCGCGCAGGTTGGCCAGCTTCTGCCAATAGTCGCCGGGCATTTTCTCCAGCAGGGTGCGCTTGCCGTGCACCACTTCATCGTGCGAGATCGGCAGCACGAAGGCTTCCGAATAGGCGTAGATCATGCCGAAGGTGAAATCGTGATGGTGATAGCGGCGGTAGATGCTGTCTTCTTCCACGTAGCGCAGCGTGTCGTGCATCCAACCCATGTTCCACTTGTAGGTGAAGCCCAGTCCGCCCTCCTTCACCGGCGCCGTGACGCCGGGCCAGGAGGTCGATTCTTCCGCGATCATGAGCGCGCCGGGGCAGCGTTCGATGACGGTCTGGTTGAGTTCTCGCAGGAAGTCGACCGATTCCAGGTTCTCGCGCCCGCCGTGGATGTTGGGCACCCATTGGCCGGGCTCGCGGCTGTAGTCGCGGTACAGCATCGACGCCACCGCATCCACGCGCAGTCCGTCGACGTGGAAATGCTCCAGCCATTCGAGCGCGCTGGCGATCATGAAGCCGCGCACTTCATTGCGGCCGAGGTTGTAGATCAGCGTATTCCAGTCCTGATGGAAGCCCTCGCGCGGGTCGCTGTGCTCGTACAGCGGCGTGCCGTCGAAGTACGCCAGGCCATGTCCGTCCGACGGGAAATGCGCCGGCACCCAGTCGAGGATCACACCCAGGCCTTCACGATGGCAACTGTCGACGAAGCCGGCGAAGTCCGCCGCCGAACCGAAGCGCGCACTCGGCGCGAATTGCGACAACGGCTGGTAGCCCCAGGAACCGCCAAAGGGATGTTCCATCACCGGCAGCAGCTCCAGATGCGTGAACCCCATGCCCTTGGCATAAGGAATCAGGCGCTCGGCCAGCTCGTTCCAGTTGAGGCTGCGGCCCTCTTCTTCGAGGATGCGCATCCAGGAGGCGGCATGCACTTCATAGATCGAGATCGGCGCCTGCAGGGATTGTCTCTGCGCGCGTTGCGCCATCCACTCGTCGTCGCGCCAGCGCCAGCCGTCGCGGTCGTCGATCACGCGCGACGCGGTGGCCGGCGGCAGCTCGGTGGCGCGCGCCATCGGGTCTGCCTTGGATGGCTGCACACGGCCGTCGGGACCGGTGATTTCGTATTTGTAGAGTGTGCCGTCGCGCAGGCGCGGCACGAACAGCTCCCACACGCCGGCGCTCTGGCGCAGACGCATAGGGTGGCGGCGGCCGTCCCACTGGTTGAAGTCGCCGATCACCGACACGCGTTGGGCATTGGGCGCCCATACCGCAAAGCGCACGCCGTCAACGCCGTCGATGCGCGTGACTTGCGAACCGAGACAGCGCGCCAATTGGCGATGCCGTCCCTCGCGGAACAGATGCAGGTCGAAGTCCGAGATCAGCAAGCCGAAGGCATAGGGATCTTCGGTGATCTGCACCTCTTCCAGTTTGCCGTTCTTGCCCGGCCAGGCCACGTGCAGCACGTAAGGGATCTCGCGGTGCGCCTGCGCCGGCAGGTTGACGTCGCCGTAGAAAATCCCGTTGGCGCTGCCTTCCACCGCGCCGAGCTGGATCAGGTTGCCGAGCAGCACGCCGTGCGGATCGCGCTCGTCGGCCGGCCGCGAAAATACTTGCACCGCGATCGCGCCGGGGTAGTAGCAGCACAAGCGCAGGCGTTGACCTCCGCCCGGCAGGTCTGCATAGCGCGGTCCCAGCAGCGCGAACGGATCGCCCAGCCTGGCCTGTTGCAAACTGCTCGCCAGTTGCAGGTCCGGCACCGCGTGATCGACTTCCCGATCATTTTGGTGCGTGTCGTTGCGTAGAGATAACGCCATCTTGATTCCTCTTGGTCTTGTTCTTGCGTGTTGATGGTGCAGCCGCCGAATCACGCTGCTTCGCGACTGCTTTTCCGACTACTTGCCGCCCAGCAGCCGCGCCGCGATGGCATGGATTCCGCCCAGCGGCACATGCAGCCAGGCGGGACGGTTGGCTGCTTCGTAACAGATTTCGTAGGCCGCCTTTTCCAGCGTGAACAGATCGAGCAAATCGTTTTGCGCCGCCAGCGGCAGGCTGTGCATCAGCGTCGGATTGCCGACGCGATAGCCCTCCAGGAACGCCGCCTGACATTCCGGCGCAAAGCGTTTGAGCACCTGTTCCTTGCCGGCGCGGGCAGCGGCGTCGAGGTCGCCCGGCCCCATGTTGTTGCCGAACGCCGCCGCATACTCGAACGAGCGCAGCAGGCCCGCGACGTCGCGCAAGGGACTGCCCTTGGCGCGGCGTTCTTCCAGCGTGCGTGCCGGTTCGCCTTCGAAGTCGATGATGAAGACATCGTTGAAGGCGATCAGGATCTGGCCGAGATGCAGGTCGCCGTGCAGGCGAATCGCAGCCGAGCCGTTGCCGGCCATCGCCAGTTGTTCGATGCGTTTCTGCAGCGGCTCGCGTTGCGCCAGCAAGCGGGCCACCTGGCGCGCCTGGTCGACATCGATCCAGTCGTTTTTCTTGCGCAGAATGTCGCAGGCGGCATTGAGCTGCTCGGTGGCCGAACGCGCCCAGCCCTGGTAGGTGGCGGTGTGCACGATCTCCGGAGAAAATGCCGGATCGTCACTGGGCTTGCCGAGCAAGGTGTGCATTTCGCCGAGACGCTGTCCGAGCAAGCGTGCAAACGATGCCAGCTCCGCCAACGCGGTATTGTTGTGGCGGGAATGCTCCCCATGCAAAGGCGAAGAGTCGGCCAGACTGTCGCTCTGGATAGCGCGTTCCAGCGTGTCCATGGTCCAGCGCCAGGCGTCGCCCTGATTGTCGACGTAACGCTGGAGCACGATCAGCGCATAGGGTGTGCCGTCGCCGGCATGACGCGTCACTTCGCCCAAGGTGGCGGGCACGTTGGGGAAACCGTGACTGGTCAGGTAGCGCCCCATTTCGATTTCCGGATGCACGCCGGGCTTGACCATGCGCAGCACCTTCATGACCATGGCGTCGTTGATCACCACCGAACTGTTGGACTGTTCCTGTGCGACGCGGCGCAATTGCAACGGCGCCTGCAGGACCGCCCGGTCGAATGCAGCGGTCGGTACGAATCGCATATTGCCGTCGCCGGCCGCGACATCGGCATCTTCCGCCAGTAGCTCCAGCACCGTCATGATGAAGGAATCGAGCGCAAATGCATCGGTCAGGAAACCGACATGACGGTTGCGGCGCACACGCGACAAGGCCAGCTGGTGCGGCAGCGCCGAGACGGTGTCTTCCTCGCGGATGAAGCCGAGCGGCAACAGGTAGCGCTGTTGTCCCCCGCCATCGTCGTGTACGACGATTTCACTCATCAGGATGGGCAGGCTGCCGGGGACGTTCTTGGACATCGGCAGCTCGGTAGCGGTGGCCAGCTCGATGCGCTCGATCTGCTTTTGCTTGGCGGCGTACCAGCGCCGCTTGAGCAGGTAGTGCGGCAACACTTCCCGCTCCAGCGTGCCGCGCGCGGGCTCTTCCATGATTTCTCCGACGCCCTGGCGCAACACCAGCGTGACGTATTCAGGCAGCGGCTCTGGCGTGGCGGCGTACCACGACGGCATGGTCGCTTCGTTGGCCAGCAGGAACCAGTAAAAACCGAATGGCGGCAACGTCAGCAGATAGTTGAGCTTGCCGATCGGCGGGAAGGCGGTACCCCCCATCATCTCGATCGGGATGCGATCGGCAAATGCCGACAATTCCAACTCGACCGCCTGCGCCGATTGCGACAGGTTGGCCACGCACAGGATGGTCTCTGTGGCGCCGCCCTCCTTGGGGTCGGTGAACTCGCGCAGGTAAGCCAGGATCTTGCGATTGCTCGGATAGATGACCTTCAGCGTGCCGCGGCCGAAGGCCTGATGCTGCTTGCGTACGCTGAGCAACCGGCGCATCCAGTTGAGCATCGAGTGACGGTCGTCGCTCTGCTGTTCGACGTTGACGGTCTGGTAGCCGTATTGCGGATCCATCAACGGCGGCAGCACCAGCCGCGCCGGGTCGGCGCGCGAGAAGCCGCCGTTGCGGTCCAGCGTCCATTGCATAGGCGTACGCACGCCGTCGCGATCGCCCAGGTGGATGTTGTCGCCCATGCCGATCTCGTCGCCGTAATAGATCACCGGTGTGCCGGGCATCGACAGCAGGAAGCTGTTGAGCAGCTGGATGCGGCGCGCATCGCGCTCAACCAGCGGCGCCAGCCGGCGACGGATGCCGAGATTCAGGCGTGCACGGCGATCTGGCGCGTAGAAATTCCACAGGTAGTCGCGTTCGGCATCGGTGACCATTTCCAGCGTCAGCTCGTCGTGGTTGCGCAGGAAGATCGCCCATTGGCAATCGGCCGGGATCTCCGGCGTCTGGCGCAGAATATCGGTGATCGGGAAACGATCCTGGCTGGCCAGCGCCATGTACATGCGCGGCATCAGCGGGAAATGGAATGCCATGTGGCACTCGTCGCCCTCGCCGAAGTACTGCTGCACATCTTCCGGCCACATGTTGGCTTCGGCCAGCAGCATGCGGTCGGGATATTTGCGGTCCATCTCCGCGCGAATGCGCTTGAGGATGGCGTGCGTCTCGGGCAGGTTTTCGTTGGAGGTGCCTTCACGCTCGATCAGGTACGGCACGGCGTCGAGGCGCAGGCCGTCAATGCCGAGGTCGAGCCAGAACGCCATGACGTTAAATACCGCCTTGAGCACCTGCGGATTGTCGAAATTCAGGTCCGGCTGGTGCGAATAGAAGCGATGCCAAAAATAGGCCTTGGCGACCGGGTCCCAGGTCCAGTTGGATTTTTCGCTGTCGAGGAAGATGATGCGGGTGCCGGCGTAGCTCTTGTCATCGTCGGACCAGACGTAAAAATTGCGCGCCACCGAACCGGCACGGGCATTGCGGGCACGCTGAAACCAGGGGTGCTGGTCCGAGGTATGGTTGATCACCAGCTCGGTGATCACGCGCAGGCCGTGCTCATGCGCGGCGGCGATGAAGCGCCGTACGTCGCTCATGTTGCCGTAGTCGGGATGGACGTTCTTGTATTCGGAAATATCGTAGCCGTCATCGCGCCGCGGCGACGGGTAGAACGGCTGCAGCCAGATGGTGTTGACGCCGAGTCCGGCGATGTAGTCGAGCTTCTTGATCAGCCCGGCGAAATCGCCAATGCCGTCGTCGTTGGCGTCGAAATAGGATTTGACGTGGATCTGGTAAATGACCGCGTCCTTGTACCACAGCGGATCGTCGGTAAACGGCAGGCCGTCTTTGCCGGCGCGCGCCTTGGCGCGGCTGGCCTTGTCCTGATGGCCGCCCTTGCCTTCCTTCTTTGCACTTTTTTCGCCCTTGGCTTTCTTGATGTCGGCAGGTGGTTCGCGGGTGCGCAACATCGTGCTGTCTGTTGGAATTTCCATCTCATGTCTCCATGGCGCGCAAGCGCCAGATGCCGTACGGATTTTTATCGGGATTCAGGCTGAGCGGCTGGCGGCGGCCGGTCCAGTTGAAACGTCTGTCTGTCAGTAAATCTTCTACCTGCACGCGGCTGTCGTCGCCGAGACCGAAGCCGTGCAAGGGAATGTCGATGTCGCCGTACTGTTCGTTGAACGGATCCAGGTTGATCGCCACCAGGATCACGTTGTCGCCGAAGCGCAGGCGTTCGTCAGATGCATCGGCGCTGTAGGCCGGCGCGGTCGATTTGACGAAATACAGCACCTTGTCGTTGGACGACGGCAGGAAATGCACGCCCAGATGCGTCTGCAACGCCGGATTCTCGCGGCGGATGCGATTGAGGCGAGTGATGTCCTCGATGATGTTGCCGGGTCGCTGCCAGTCCCAGGCGCGCACTTCGTATTTCTCGGAATCCAGGTACTCTTCCTTGCCCGGCACCGGCTGCGCTTCGCACAACTCGAAGCCGCTGTAGACGCCCCACAGGCCCGACAACGTGGCCGCCAGTGCTGCACGGATCACGAAGCCGGCACGGCCGGAACGCTGCAGGAAATAAGGATTGATGTCGGGCGTGTTGACGAAGAAATGCGGCCGGAAAAAATCGCACGGACGGTTGTCGCCGTCCGGTGCTGCGGTGAGCTCTTCGAGATAATCGATGAACTCCTGCTTCTCGTGGCGCCAGGTGAAATAGGTATAGGACTGCGAGAAGCCGACCTTGGCCAGCCGATACATCGGCTTCGGGCGCGTGAAGGCTTCCGACAGGAAGATCACCTGCGGATAACGGCTGCGCACCGCAGCGATCATCCATTCCCAGAACGGAAACGGTTTGGTGTGCGGATTGTCGACGCGGAACACATTGACGCCCTGCTGCACCCAGTACATCACGATGTCGCGCAAGGCGATCCAGAGATCGGGGATGGCGTCCTCCGCGTAGAAATCGACGTTGACGATGTCCTGATATTTCTTGGGCGGATTTTCGGCATAGCGCATCGAGCCGTCGGGGCGCCAGGCGAACCAGCCCGGATGCTCCTGCAGCCACGGGTGATCGGGCGCACATTGGATCGCAAAATCAAGCGCCAGCTCCAGGCCATGCGCCGCCGCCGCGTCGCGCAGGCGCAGGAAGTCGTCCAGCGTGCCGAGCTCGGGATGGATGGCGTCGTGGCCGCCTTCCTCGCTGCCGATGGCGTAAGGACTACCGGGATCGTCGCCGGACGGCGTCAGGCTGTTGTTCTTGCCTTTGCGATTCTTTTTGCCGATCGGATGGATGGGTGGAAAGTACAGCGTGTCGAAGCCCATCGCGCGAATGGCCGGCAGGCGTGCGACTACGTCATTGAAGGTGCCATGCACGGCCGCATCGCCGCTTTGCGAGCGCGGGAACAATTCATACCAGCTGGAATACGTTGCCGCCGGACGCTCGGTTTCCAGCGGATATTCGACCGCGCTGCGCACCAGGAAAGCGCGCGCGCCGGCCAGTGCGGCCAGGCGGTCGATCTGCTGTGCGGTGGCGTCGGCCAGCAGCACGGCCAGGCGGTCGCCGTTCTTTTCGGTCAGGGATTTCAGCAAGGCTGCGCTGGCGTCCAGCACGGCGCCGTCGACGCCGTTTTCCAGAGCCTGCTCGGCCAAATTGGCCACCAGCAGGCGCCCTTCTTCCAGTTCCAGGTCGACGTTGAGGCCGCCCGACGCCTTCTTTTGCAAGCCGTCGCGATAGCTTTCATACACGTCGCTCCAGGCTTCGATGCAAAAGTAATGGCGACCGAGTCGCGGCAGCGACAGGCTGGCTTGCCAGCGATCGTTGCCGACGTGTTGCAGGGGAACGCGTCTCCATTGCTTTTCGTCGGCGGCACGCACCAGCACGGCTGCAGCCAGGTGATCGTGGCCGTCCATGAAAATGTCGGCGCTGATCGTGAAGGTCTGCCCCACGGTGCGCTTGGCGGCGAAACGGCCGCCGTCGACAGTGGGCGCCACCTGTTCGATGGCGATGCGGCCGGTGCGCACTTTCTCGGCCACCGGCTTCTTGCGGCGATTGAGATCGGGGGCGACTGCGGGAGGCGTCTGCAACTCGATCAGGGCGATTTCACCCGGTTGCAGGACGAACTCGTGTTCCGGCGGCCAGTCGAGGATGCGGCCGCCCAGACGCTGCTGCCAGTCGCCGTCGTCGAGATGCGCCATGCGGCCGAGGTGCGGATTGACGGCGATCAGCTGATGCACGCCTACCTCGCGCGCCAGCAGCAACACCGGCGCTTCCGGCGCGCTCACGGTGCGCAGGCGGAAACCTCCGGCCGACATGGCCTGGTTGGCGGCGCGCACTTCTGCGTCAAGGTTGAAATCGGATTCGGCGCAGGCCTGGACGAATTGCTGCGGCGTGCGCATGCGCGTCGATGCGGCGGCGTTGCGGGCAATACCGAGCGGTTCGGTCAAGCCGAATTCGAACCCCATCGGCATCAGCCATCCGCTGCCGCTCAATGCAGCGAAGCGCAAGGCGCGGATGGCGCCGAGGCGGCGCGTGTCCTTATCATGCCAGCCATGCACGCGTGCGGCGCGCGGGCCGAAAGGATCTTCAGGAAAGCCCAGCACGGGCGCAATGGCGGCCAGTTTTTCGTGTTCGCGGAAATACCAGGGGGCGCGAAAATCCCACCACGCGCCGGAAGAAAACACGGCGTCGAAGCCGCAACCGGCCAGGCGCTCCAATTGTTGATGCGAGCAGCCCGGCGTCCACGCCAGGAAGTGACAGCACGACCGTTGCTCCCGCGTGCGTTCGACCAGCCGGCACCAGAAGTTGCCGGGCAAGCCGGCCGGATCGTGACAGACGAAGCCGGCCACGCCGGCATCGATCAGCATCGCCAGGCGCATGTGCCAGCATTCGAGCAAGGCCTCGGCGACCTCGGGAGAATTGAAGCGTGGCTGCGGCGTCAGGACCTTGCACGCGCCGCCGTCGCGACGGCGCGGATCGGGAAGCTGGCCGCCCTGTTCCGATGCGTGCGAGGAGGTGTCGACGACGGCAAACCACTCCGGATGACTGTGCAGCAACTGGTCGCTGCGGTGCAGGCTGGTGACGGAAAGATCGAGCAGCAGTCGCAGATGGTGTTCCGTCGCCAGATGCGCGAGTTCTTCCAGGTGTTCCAGGCTGCCCATGCCGTAACCGGCGACGGGATTCTCGTTATTACCGTCGTCACCGGCAAACAGGCCGGCGATCAGTCCGTCGCCGCACAGCAGGACATGATCGAATCCCATGCCGGCGCAGCGCGCGAACAGATCGCTCCATCCTCCGCTGCCAACCAGCGTGGGATCAATGCAATAGATACGCGGTGAAAAGGCCTCGGCGGCATGGTTTTCCAATGCTTAGTCTCGCTTGTTGTCTTATGCCGCTTGCTCCAGAGCGACCTGTACATCAGGCGCTTTGCGTGCAAACAGCGGTTTCGCTTCGGCCGGGGCAATCGCGGCATAGGCGTCGACATAGGCGGCCGCAGCCGTTTGCCAGTCGAAGTCGGTGTTCATTGCGTTGCGTTGCATGACGCGCCATTCATCTGCGTTGCGGTGCAGTGCGAAGGCGCGCTCGATGGCGGCTTCCATGTCCTGCGCGGTTTCGCCGTCGAACAGCACGCCGCTGGCGCCGGCCGCAGCCGGCCCCTGTGCGCCGGCATCGGCGATGGTGTCGGTCAGGCCGCCGACCCGTGAAGCGATCGGGATGGTGCCGTAGCGCATGGCGTACAGCGGCGTCAGACCGAACGGTTCGAAGCGACTTGGATGCAGCAGCATGTCGCAGCCGGCGTGCAAGGCATGGGCACGCTCTTCGTCGTAGCCGATGTGGACGCCGACACGGCCCGGATAGCGGCGCGCCAGATCGAGGAAGCCATCTTCATAGCTGCGTTCGCCGCAGCCGAGCACCACCAGTTGCATGCGTTCATGGCGATCGAGGACATTCGGCAAGGTCTGCAGCACGACGTCGGCCATCTTCTGGTGCGACATGCGGCTGCCGATACCGATGATGGGGGCGAACGGATCGACCGGCAGCAGGCCGAACATGTTTTGCAGCTCGCACTTGGAGAGCGTTTTTCCGCGCATGTCGGCGACCGTGAAGGAATGACGCAGCAGCGGATCGGCGGCCGGGTTCCAGACTTCGCTGTCGATGCCGTTGGGAATTGCACGCAAGGCGGCGCGTCGTTCGTTGAGCACGCCCTCCATGCCGTAGCCGAAACGCGGCGTCAGGATTTCCTGGGCGTAGGTCTTGCTGACGGTGGTGACGCAGTCGGCATACTGCAGGCCTGCCTTGAGGAAACTGATCTTTCCCCAGTATTCGAGGCTGGCCATGGCTTGCGCATCATGGACAAGGCCCAACTGTGCGGCCAGATCCCAGTCGTAGTTGCCCTGGAACGCCAGGTTATGGATGGTCAGCATGGAGGCCACGTGATTCAGGCCGGCGGTCTTCAGCAGGAAGGGAATCAGTCCGGCATGCCAGTCGTTGGCATGCACTACGTGCGGCGCCGGCACGGCGGTTTCACCGGCGCAGATCGCCACGGCGGCGTGCGCGAGATCGGCGAAGCAGATCGCGTTGTCGCAGAACTCGTTGCCGCTCTGATCTATATAAGGGTTGGCGCTGCGCTGCTGGAAGCGCTCGGTGTCGAGCAGCAGCACCGGCACGTCAGTGCCCGGCATCACGCCGCGCAACAGGCGCGCCGGACCGCCCGGCAGATCCCGCGGCAAAGCCAGCGGCTGCAGCGGGGCAGTGGTCGCGTCCGCCTCGGCATGCGCGATGGCGACGCCGTAACCAGGCATCAGGATGCTGGCGTCGATGTTGAGTTTGCGCAGGCTGACGGCCAGCGCGGTGATGACGTCTGCGAGGCCACCGGTCTTGACGAGCGGTACGGCTTCGGAACTGACTAAGAGGACGCGAGCTTGCAATTGATCACCCCGTTCATGGCAAAGGCATGGATAAAATTTGGACCGGAAGATGCACTTCGAAAACCTTGCATCGGAAAGCGCGGGATGGCGAGGCGGCGTTGACCCTCTTCTTTTTCTTGATCGTTCAGACGCGTACTCTTGATTCCCGGCATGGTTCTTACCTTAGCCAATCATGTTGCAGTGAACCATCGGACACCGGCGCATATCACTGTAGGATGCCTCCTACTGCCATGTCGGGCGAACACCTTGGTGCGATGCTGCGATGCAGCTACATCGCCCGCCGCGCCCTACTTTTCGATGCGAAAACCGATCTTCAGCGTGACCTGGAAATGCGCCACCTTGCCGTCTTCGATATGGCCGCGCTGGTTCACGACCTCGAACCAGGCCAGGTGATGCAGCGAGCCTGATGCATCGGCGATAGCGTTGCGCACGGCATCGTCGCTGCCCTTGTCTGAACTACCGACGACTTCAACGACTTTGTAGCTGTGGTTTCCTGCGGCGGCGGATGTGCTCATGGGGTCTCCTGAAGGCAAGTGGAAGGCGAATGAAATACAGCGGATCAGGAGCGAGGCTAGACAGATGGCGCAGGCAAACCTATAAGCGGCCGCCTGAAAGCCCTGTAGGAAAAGCTGCGGTTGCCGTTCGTCTTACAGGCGTATACGGCGCACGCCGATGGCGGCGGCGGGGATGCAAAACTAGACTTGGATTCAGTCGCGCATTGCGTCCGATGCGCCCGCAGCTTTTCATTGCACCCTTGAGGAGAACCGCCATGTTGAAATCTCAACCGAACAAAACCGCACCGAACGCCAAGGATGTCCAGCAGGACGCCGCCAGGAACGACAGCGAGCTGGAGGCGGAACAGGTGCGTCATCGCACTGCCCTGCGCATTGCCGGCATTGAAGGCGTCGACGGTTTTGCCGATGTCGCCGAAAAGGCGGAAGCAGGCACTCCGTCCTGATTGCAAGCTGATTGGCGGCAGCCATTTCACGTAGTTGAGCACAATGGCGGCCTTCCCGGCCGCCGTTTCATTTCCGGCATCGGCTTTATTCCGATGCGTCTGCAAGGAGCAGCCATGTCCCATACCTCCCATCAATTGCATGAGCAAGCCCGTCGCGCCCAGCGCCACGCCGAACTTGAGGACGTCCATCCCGGCAAGACGCCGCAGGCGCATCCCACCCCCGTGAAAGGCACCGCTCCTCCAGCACCGCCCGCGCACGAAGATGAAGCCTTCCGCGTTTTCGACGGCGACGCGCCGCAAAGTGACGGCTGAAGTTTCTTCGCATCGCTCTTTTCTCGACTACTCCTGCACTCCTGCAGGTCACCGAATACTTGCGATAAAGGCATGTTTCAAAACGCCCCAAGCATGTTAGCGCTAACATTGCTATCATTACGCCATCCCAGCCAATAAGAAATCGCAGGAATTCACATGCGCCAGGTTCCACCACCCAGCAAAAGAGCCGCTTCATGAAGTCACCTTCTTCATCTTTCCCGGCTCCCGACCGGTCTCCCGCGACAGTCGGCAAAGCCAAACTGACCGGCGGCATCAGCCGGCGCCATATCCTGATCGGTCTCGCCGCGCTGGTTGCCGAAGCAGGC
The DNA here is from genome assembly GCF_044767365.1 of Herbaspirillum sp. NPDC101396. Classification (NCBI taxonomy): domain Bacteria; kingdom Pseudomonadati; phylum Pseudomonadota; class Betaproteobacteria; order Burkholderiales; family Oxalobacteraceae; genus Herbaspirillum; species Herbaspirillum sp. NPDC101396. The sequence goes on from NZ_JBIWNT010000001.1 coordinate 727,661, forward strand.
TTCTGGAGCAACCCGTTGTTCAGCAATGCGCAGACGCCGGCCGCTCCGGCTGCAGCGCCACCACCAAGTCCTGAAGCCCTCACCTTCCTGAATTTCTCCAAACGCATCACCGGCCATGCCGACCTGAAGACCGATACCGGCGTCAGGATCGAAGCCGCTATGCGCAAGACCTATCCTGATTTCGCCGCGCAGTCGTCGCGCCTCGGCGCGCTGCTGCAGGACGGCCAGGAACCGAAGGCCTTGCTGGCTGCGGCTACCGATGCCGGATTGCGCGACCTGACGCTGGCCATCGTTGCGGCCTGGTACACCGGCACCATCGGCAAAGGCAAACAAGCCGTGGTGGTGTCGTACGCTGAAGCGCTGATGTACCAGCCGGTGTCGGACGGCCAGACCGTGCCGACCTATTGCAACTATGGCCCGCTGTGGTGGACCAAGGCGCCGCCCGCGATCCGCGTTTCCGCTCCCGTCGCCCCTGCGCCTGCCCCGGCGCCCGCCACTACCGGCACTCCCGAACCAAAAGCAAAAACATGAAACAACCACTCTTTACTGCCGATGGCGACGCCACGGCCGATGTCGTCATCGTCGGATCCGGCGTAGTCGGCGCGATGATCGCCGATCAGCTTGTGACCCAGGGCTATTCGGTGCTGATGCTGGAGGCCGGCTTGCGTATCGAACGCGCGCAAGCGGTCGAGAACTGGCGCAACATGCCGTTCGAAAATCGTGTCGGCTCGGACTATCAGGGCCTCTATCCGCAAGCGCCCAACGCCCCGGCGCCGCTGTACTTTCCGAAGAACGACTACATCGCGCTGTCCGGTCCGGACGGCAACGGTTTTCAGCAGGGCTATCTGCGTACGGTCGGAGGCACCACCTGGCACTGGGCGGCGTCTTGCTGGCGCCATCTGCCGGTCGACCTGAAGATGAAGTCGACCTATGGCGTCGGCCGCGACTGGCCGATTTCATATGAAGAACTGGAGCCGTACTACTGCCGCGCGGAAGAAGAAATGGGCGTGGCAGGACCGAACGACCCGGCCCTGCAGTCGCCCAGCCAACGCAGCAAACCGTATCCGATGGACATGGTCCCGTGGGGTTATGCCGACAAGCGTTTCGCCGAGGTGGTGAATGCGCACGGCTACAACTCCGTGCCGATTCCGCAGGGACGCAGCACACGACCGTGGCAAGGCCGCCCGACCTGCTGCGGCAACAATAATTGCCAGCCGATCTGCCCGATCGGCGCGATGTACAACGGCATCCATCACGTCCAGCGCGCCGAAATGAAAGGCGCCAAGGTGCTGTCCGAGGCGGTGGTGTTCAAGGTCGACACCGACCAGAACAACCGCGTCACCGCGGCCTACTGGTACGACGCCGGCAAGAAGCCGCACAAGGCGACGGCAAAAGCGTTCGTGTTCGCCTGCAACGGCATCGAGACGCCGCGCCTGTTGCTGCTGGCCGCCAATGCCGCCAATCCGAACGGCCTGGCCAACTCGTCCGATCAGGTCGGCCGCAACATGATGGATCACTCCGGTTTCCATTGCACCTTCCTCGCCAACGAGCCGATCTGGACCGGCCGCGGTCCGGCCCAGAGCAGCTGCCTGGTGGGTCCGCGCGACGGCGACTTCCGTGCCGAGTACTCATCCAACAAGATGATCCTCAACAACATCACGCGCGTCGGTCCGGCCACGCAACAGGCGCTGAAGCTGGGCCTGGTCGGCCCGGAACTCGACGACGAGATCCGTCGCCGCGCGGCCTTCGGCGTGGACTTGTCGATCAGCCTCGAGCCCCTGCCGGAAGCGCACAACCGCCTGACCCTGAGCAAGACACGCAAGGATCCGCTGGGCCTGGCTTGCCCGGACATTTATTACGACGTCGGCGACTACGTGCGCAAAGGAGCGGAAGCGGCGCACAAGCAGCTGGAACACATCGGCCAGCTGTTCGGCGCGGTCGAGTTCAATATCACCACCAGCCTCAACGCCAACAATCACGTCATGGGCGGCGTGATCATGGGCAGCGATCCGAAAGACTCGGTGGTGGACGGCAATTGCCGTGCGCATGACCATGCCAACCTGTGGCTGCCGGGCGGCGGCGCCATGCCGTCGGCCAGCGTGGTCAACAGCACGCTGAGCATGGCGGCGCTGGGACTGCGTGCTGCCGACGACATCGGCAAGATGCTGGCGAAGGGATGATGATGATCGCTCGCTCCCTCCTCGTTTTTTCCTTGTTCTCGTTGATTGGCTTGACTTCGGTGCATGCGCAGGAACAGTCATTGACCAAGCCGCCTGCCCCGGCATCCTCGACATCGTCTACCTCTGCTTCGGGACAGGTCGGCTCTGCCAAAAACGACATCGAAAGCGGCCGCTACCTGGCGATCGCGGCCGACTGCATGGCCTGCCACACCGCACCGGCCGGCAAGCCGTACGCCGGCGGCTACGCCATCGAGTCGCCACTGGGCACGATCTACGCCACCAACATCACGCCGTCGAAAACCGCCGGTATCGGCAACTACAGCGAAGCCCAATTCGCGCGCGCCCTGCGCGAAGGCGTGCGCGCCGACGGCAGCCATCTGTATCCGGCCATGCCGTACACCAGCTACGCCATGCTGACCGACGGCGACGTGCACAAGCTGTACAGCTACTTCATGCAAGCGGTCGAACCGGTCGATACGCCCGCCGCCAGCCAGACCACGCTGCCCTTCCCGTTCAATGTGCGCATGTCGATGCTGGCATGGAATGCCATCTTCCTCGACACCAAACGCTTCGTTCCCGATACGGCCAAGTCGCAGCAGATCAATCGCGGCCGTTACCTGGCCGAAGGACTGGCGCACTGCAGCGCCTGCCATACGCCGCGCAATTTCCTGATGGGTGAAAAAGGCGGTTCCGCGCTGGCCGGCGCGCCGCTGGGTTCATGGCATGCGCCCAATATCACGTCCGACAAGGTCAGCGGCGTGGGCGGCTGGAGCGACGCCGAACTGGTGCAATACCTGAAAACCGGTCACGCCGAGGGTAAAGGCCAGGCCGGTGGCGCGATGGCCGAGGCGGTGACCAACAGCTTCCAGCATCTGCGTGATGATGACGTGGCTGCCATCGTTGCCTACCTGCGCACGGTGCCGCCGGTGCGCGACAACGCCCAGGCGCAGCCGGCCTACAGCTACGGCAAAGCGGCCAGCGATGAGGCGACGCTGCGCGGCGCCAACGGCCCCAATGAACACAACAGCCTCAACAGCGGCGCGGTGCTGTTCAGCGGCTATTGCGCCAGCTGCCACGCCGCATCGGGATCAGGCAGCAGCGGCCAGGACTATCCGTCACTGTTCCACAATACGACGACCGGGGCGCGCAATCCGGCCAACCTGGTGTCGGCCATCCTGTACGGCGTCGAACGCAAAGTCGGCGACCAGGAAGTCCTGATGCCGCGTTTCGACGCGCATTCCTACGTCAATCCGCTGACGGACCGGCAGATCGCGCTGATCTCGAACTACGTGCTCAAGCAATATGGCAATCCCGAGGTGCAGGTTAGCGAGGCCTATGTGGCGCAAGCGCGCAAGGGTGGCGAGCCGCCGGTGCTGGCCCGGCTGCAACCCTTCATCGCGCCGGCCATCGGCGTGGCGATCTTGCTGTTGTTGTTGATTGCGGTGGCCGTCATCACGGTGCGTCGCCGTCGACGGATTCCCTTCAAGTAAGGATTTTCACCGCATAAAAAAACGCGGAGTCTGCGCCTGGCGCAGCTCCGCGTTTCCGTATTCCGGGAAAGCGAATCAGCGGCGTTCCAGCCGATTCGGCAGGATAAAACTGAAGCGCGAGCCCTTGCCCGGTTCACTGCTGACATCGAAGCTGCCTTCATGCGCCTCGACGAAGGTCTTGAAGATCGCCAGCCCGAGACCAAGCCCGCCCTGCTCCTTGGTTTCAGTCTCGAATTTCTCGAAGATCAGGTCCATGCGGTCCTTGGAAATGCCCATGCCGTTGTCGCTGACCCAGCATTCGATGCCGGCGCCGTCCGCCGTCGGTGCTGCGCCGATTACCACTTCGCCTTGCGGCGTATGCGTGATGGCGTTGGCGATCAGGTTCTGCATCATGCGCCGCAGGAGATTGGCGTCCGCATAGACCACCAGCTCTTCCGGCACGTCATTGAGCAGCCGCGTGCTGCCGGTGCCGGCGACCGGATTGAGATCGTAGACCATGCTTTCCACCAGCGGCCACAGATCGACGTTGCGTCGCTCCAGCTTGACGCCGCTTTCGGTTTTCATGCTGTCGTTTTCTTCGATGACCTTGGCCACCAGCCCCGACATGCTTTGTACGTTGCGCTGCAGGACCTTGATCATGCGCGCTGCACGCGGATCGGCATTCTGGGTATCGAGCGTCGACTCAAGCACCTTGGACGCCAGCGCCACGGCGTTGAGCGGAGTGCGCAGATCGTGGGCGATGAAGGACAGGTATTCCTCGCGGCGGCGCTGCACTTCCAGCGCACGATTGACCGAGAAGGTCTGCACCGCGAGACCGATGGCGCTGTCGAAGACCAGGTTGATCACGTGGAACGGCTTGCCTTGCAGGTTGATCTGGTGCGCGCTCGCCAGATCGTGAATACAGCCTCGCAGCAGATTGTATTCGGCCACCACTTCCTCGATCAGGTAGCCGTTATGCAGGCGCTGCAGGCCGTGTTCCGGCGGCGTGCCGTCGGCCAGCACTTCGGCGATCGATTCGTCCGAATTGCGGCGAAAGGCCAACGCAATCTCATCCAGCAAGGCCGGCACGTGGTCATTCAGGGTGGGCGTGCTGAGGTTGCGTGCCGATGGCAAGGCGCGCACCATGCTGCGCCAGCGCGTGAGCAGCGTTTCGCGATTCTGTTCGACCAGAAAAGCCAGTTGTTCCAAGGTATTGATAGCGTTCTCCGGGGTCTGAAGCGGTGCGGCAAAACAGCGCCGCCGGGCGTCGTTTGCTGTTGGCTTACTGCAATTGCTTGCCGATGTTGTCCAGGATGTCCTGCAGCTGCTCGATGTCATAGGGCTTGGGCAGCGAGAACGCGCCGGGGCCGATGTTCTTGCTGATCTGTGCGCCGTAACCGGAGGCGAAAATGATTTTCAGCGCCGGCGTTTTTTCGCTGGTGCGTTTGGCCAGTTCGATGCCGGACATGCCCGGCAGGCTGACGTCCGTAAACAGCACGTCGTATGCCTGCTGCTCCAGTTCGGTCAACGCCTCTTCGGCGCTGCCCACACCTTCGGCCCGATGGCCCAACGCCGCGAGCAATTCGCAGACCAATTGCTGGGAGTCCAGGTTGTCCTCCACGACCAGGATATGGAGGCCAGACGCGTCAGCCTGGTCCGCCATGCTCGATACGCTTGTCGTCATTGTTGTTTGTATTGTCATTTCAACATCTGTTGATGTGGTGGTAGGAACGCGGGAAGCCCGGTTTTCCATAAATTTGCACATGTCGATAGTAATGCATTCTGACGCGCGTGCAATAGCGCGAGAATAAATTGAAGCAAATCGAGAAAAATCAAGAAGCCTTATGCGGCCTGCGTTTGCGGCCCAACTTCAAAATGTCTTACAAAAGATTCAGGGGTCATCTGACAGGGTGGAAAATAGGCCTGCTGCTACAGTAGGCTCCATAAAAAAAGCGGTCGCGGCAGCCTGCCCCGATCATCACAACCTAACGATATCGACGTGATGGCTACACAACAAAACCACCTCACACCGGATCGCGCTCCTGATCCCACTCCAACCCGATCCGCGACCGGCATTGACGGCCTGGACATTATCCTGGGCGGCGGTATTACGCGTGACCGCCTGTATCTCGTTGAGGGCACCCCGGGCACGGGCAAAACCACCTTCGGCCTGCAGTTCCTGCTGGAAGGCCTGAAACAGGGCGAGTCCGGTCTCTATATCACCTTGTCCGAAACCGCCACGGAACTGCGCGCGGTAGCAGAGTCGCACGGCTGGTCGCTCGATGGCTTGTCCCTGTACGAACTGATCGACGAAGAAGACCTCAATCCCGATTTCCAGCAATCGGTGCTGCACCCGTCCGAGATCGAACTGGGCGAAACCATCAAGAGCGTGATCGCACGCGTTGACGAACTGAAGCCCGCTCGCATCATCTTCGACAGCTTGTCGGAAATGCGCCTGCTGGCGCAGAATCCGCTGCGCTACCGCCGCCAGATCCTGGCGTTGAAGCATTTTTTCTCGACGCGCAAATGCACCGTGCTGATGCTCGACGATCGCACCGCCGAGGCCGGCGATCTGCAGTTGCACAGCATCGCTCACGGCGTGATCAGCCTGGAACAACTGGCCCAGGATTTCGGCACCGAGCGGCGTCGCCTGCGCGTCATCAAGATGCGCGGCATCAGCTTCACCGGAGGCTTTCACGATTTCGTCCTCAAGACTGGCGGCATGCATGTGTTCCCTCGCCTGGTTGCAGCCGAACATTTCACCGAATTCGAAGACAAGATGACCAGCACCGGCGTGACGGCGCTGGACGACCTGCTGGGTGGAGGCCTCTCGCGCGGCACCAACACGCTGCTGAGCGGCCCTTCCGGTGTGGGCAAGACCACTACCGCACTACGCTGTGCGCTGGCCGCCTTGCAGCGCGGCGAGCGCGCCGCCTATTATCTGTTCGACGAGGGCCTGGGCACACTGCTGAGCCGGGCCCGTACCCTGGGCATGGATGTGGAACCGTACATTGCCGACGGCAGCCTCAAGCTGCATCAGATCAATCCGGCGGAAATGTCGCCTGGCGAATTCGCTACCACGGTGCGCAACGGGGTCGAGAACGAGAATCGCAGTTTTGCAGTGATTGACAGCCTCAACGCTTACCTGCAGGCGATGCCGGGCGAGAAATTCCTGCTGCTGCAAATGCACGAGATGCTGTCCTACCTGAGCCAGCAAGGCGTGACCACGCTGCTGGTGCTGGGCCAGCACGGCCTGGTCGGAGAAATCCGCTCGGACGTCGACCTCAGCTACCTCAGCGATACCATCCTGATGTTCCGTTTCTTCGAAGCGCGCGGCGACATCGCCACTGCAGTCTCGGTGGTCAAGAGCCGGACCAGCAATCACCCCCGCTCCATTCATGAATTCCGACTCAGTCCGAACCACGGACTGCAGGTGGGCGAGGCTTTACAGGATTTTGAAGGCATCATGAGCGGATTGCCGACGTACCGTGGCAGAACTCCCATCATGGCAACCAATGCCGATTAATCTCCCGCTGGAGGAACGCATCCTCATCCTGGCGCCCCATGGCCGGGATGCGGAAGTCATCGAGCAGACGCTGTCGGCGGAAGGCCTCAGATGCGCCATCTGCAGCAGCTATGCCGCATTGCTGGAAGAGTTGGAGAGCGGCGCCGGCGCGGCCTTGATTACCGAAGAAGCGCTCAGCAACGCGGATTTCTCGCTACTGCACCGCTGGGTGGAAAAGCAGGAATCGTGGTCTGACTTCCCCTTCGTGATCCTCAGCGCCAAGCAGCGCAACCTGGGCCGCAATCCGGTGCTGGACGTGCTGGAACGCCTGGTCAACATGATCTTGCTGGAGCGCCCGGTCAACAGCGAAACACTGCTGCGCGCCGGTGTCTCGGCGCTGCGCGCGCGACGCCGGCAATACCTCAGCCGCAGTCATCTGCAGGAACGCGCCCGCTCGGAAGAGCATCTGCGCCTGGCGCTGCACGCCGGCCGACTCGGCTCGTGGAGCCTGGAGCTGGCCAACTCCATTCTGATCGTTTCGGATTCCTGCAAGATGCACTTCGGCATTGCGCCGGAAAGCGAATTCACCTACGACGACCTGATCAATGCCATTCACGCCGACGACCGGCAGCGCCATCTGGACGTGATCGAAGCGGCCTTGCTGTCGAAGGACGATTTCTCGATCGAGTATCAGGTGGTGTGGCCGGACGGCTCCGTCCATTGGGTGCAGATCCGCGGGCAGACGTTGCACAATCGCGTCGGCGTGCCCGTCCAGATGGCCGGCGTATCGCTCGACATCAGCGATCGTCGCGCTGCCGAGGACCTCCTGCTGGAGAGCCAGAGCAGTTTGCGCCAGTTCAACGAGACGCTCGAGCTGCGCATCCAGGAGCGTACTTCCGAGCTGGCCCAGGCCAATGATCGCCTGATGAAGGAGATGTCCGAGCGCGAACGCACCCAGATCGCCCTCGTGCAGGCGCAGAAGATGGAGGCGATCGGCCGCCTGACGGGCGGCATCGCGCACGACTTCAACAACCTGCTTAACGTGATCATCGGCAACGTCGACCTGATCGAACGGCTCTCTTCTGACGAACGCATCAAGCGCATGGCCGGGTCCGCGCGCAACGCCACCAAGCGCGGCGCCAAGCTGACCGGGCAGTTGCTGGCGTTTTCACGCAACCAGACGCTGGACTTGAAGGCGGTCGACATCGCCTCGGTCATCGAGGGCATGAAGGATCTGATCGCCGTGTCGGTCGGTTCGGGCGTCGGCATTGCGATCAATATTGCGGAGGATTTGCCGCGCGCCGTGGCCGATGCCAACCAGATTGAAATGGCAATCCTCAATCTCGCCATCAATGCACGCGACGCCATGCCCGACGGCGGCAACCTGACCATCAACGTCCAGCACCGCTACGCCCACGACGGCGTGCTCAAGCCCGGCGCCTACATCGTCATCGAAGTCAAGGACACCGGCACGGGCATCACGCAGGAAATCCTGAGCAAGGTGTTCGACCCCTTCTTCACCACCAAGGCGGTCGGCAAAGGCACCGGACTCGGGCTCAGCCAGGTATACGGCATCGCCGATCAGTCCGGCGGCCTGGCGCGCATTGACAGCACCGTGGGCAGAGGCACGACGGTGGAGGTGTGGCTGCCGGTGGCCGGTGCGTTGCCTGTACGTGAACATGATCAGGAAGCGCTGGACCAGCCGCTGGAACCGAAGGAATCCGGCACCATTCTGGTGGTCGAGGATGATGCCCAGGTCCGGCAGTTTATCGTCGAATGCCTTGAAATCCTGGGCTATACAGTGGATCAGGCCGAGAACGGGTGGTTCGGGTTGGAAAAGCTGAACGCGGGCCATTTCGATCTGCTGATCGTGGACTTCCTGATGCCGGGAATGAACGGCGCTGAAGTGATCGCCGCCGCCCGCGCGCGCAATCCGCAACTTCCCATCATCATGGCAACCGGCTACGCCGACATGCAGGCCGTCGAAAAAGTCATCGACCTCAACGCGGTGTTGCGCAAGCCGTTCCAGATCACCGAGCTGGCCAACAGCGTCAAGCGCGCCATGCGTGCCGGCAACGACGTGCAGCGCCATCACGACGCACCACCATCCCGCTCCTGAGTCGGCTGACTCCTTTTACCTGCCCGAATTTACTTGATGCGCTGCTTTTCCAGCTTGCGGGCGAGCGTGCGCCTGTGCATGCCGAGACGGCGAGCGGTCTCCGAAATGTTGAAGTCGGTTTCCACCAGCACTTCGTGGATGCGCTCCCATTCGAGGTTCTTGATTGAGGTCGAGCGCGCCGTGAGCTCCACTTCCGTATTGCCCGCGATGTGGCCGAAGGCGGCTTCGATGTCGTCGGTGTTGGATGGCTTGGCGAGATATTGAATGGCGCCCAGCTTGATCGCTTCGACCGCAGTGCCGATGCTGGCGAATCCGGTTAGCACCACGATCAGCATGGCGTCGTCGTGTTGATGCAGCATCTGCACGCAGGACAGGCCAGACGTATTGCCGTTCAGCTTGAGATCGACCACGGCGTAGCCGGGATTGTGCTGCGTCAGCAAGGCTGCGGCTTCTGCCTGGCTGGCGGCGTGCAATACGGTATAGCCGCGCCGTTCGAACGAGCGGCTCAACGTGCGGGCAAATGCCGTGTCGTCTTCGATGATGAGCAGCAAGCGTTCAGTCGACATGATTATTGTCCTCGCGGGTTGCGCCATCAGCTTCCAGGCTGATGGCCGACAACGGCAACGTCAGGCGCACGGTGGCGCCGGCGACGTGACCATTTTCAGCGCGATTGTGTGCAGTGACGGCGCCACCGAGCTTGCGCGCCACATTGACCACGAAGAACAATCCCAGTCCACCGCCGGTCTTGGCCTTGGTCGATTGATACGGTTTGCCGATCTGGTCGAGCATGGACGGCACGAAACCGGGACCGGTGTCGTCGACGCTCAGGACCAGTTCGTCGCCATCGCGCACCGCCGTGAAGCTGAGCCAGCGCGGCGAGGCCTCCAACGCGTTGTCGAGGACGTTGCAGATCATCTGCTTGAGGGCGGAATCGAAGGCAACCGGCATGTCCTGTTCGATGTGATTCTGATAGTCGAAGGCAACGATGGGACGCGTGGCGCGGAATTCGTCGGCGATGTCGCCCAGGAAGGTGTTGAGCGTCGTCTTGACGGAGGACTCGCCGCGCGCTTCGCCGGCCGACAGCAAGATGCCGCTGACGATGGTTTTGCAGCGCTGCAGCTGGACCTGCATTTCGCTGATTTCTTCGATCAGCACCGGATTGCTGCTGAATTCCGGCATGCGCTTCCAGTCGCCGAGGATCACTGCCAGCGTCGCCAGTGGCGTGCCCAGTTCATGGGCGGCACCGGAGGCCAGCAGGCCCATGCGCACGATGTGATCTTCTTCCGCCGCCCGTTGACGCAGGGTTGCCAGCTGGGCGTCGCCGGCGCGGCGGTTACTGCTGATGCGCGTGATGAAGATGGCCAGCAAGGCGGCGATGAGCAGGAAGCTGATCAGCATGCCTTCGACGTACAGGCTGAACAGGCCTTCGTCGTGATCCGGCGGCAGCGACAGCGGCATGAAGAATTGCGACAGGCCGGCGAAGCACAGGCCGGTGATGCAGACGATGGTCCAGGTCGACCAGGCTTCCAGCAGCACCGCACTCAGGATCACTTGCAGCAGGTACAGGAAGGCGAACGGATTGCTGGCGCCGCCGCTGAGGTACAACTGCGCGGTCAGCGTGGCGACGTCCACCAGCAGCGCCAGGAACAGCTCGCGATTGGTGACGAACGGCCGCTCATGCCAGCGCAGGTGGCTGCCGATGTTGAAGGCGATCAGGCAGGCCAGCACTTCCAGCATGTGCGGCAGCGGCAAGTGGATGTCGAAACCGAAAATCACCACGATGATGGTGGTGATCTGGCCGAACACGGCGATCCAGCGCAACTGGATCAGTTGCAGCATATTCTTGTGGCCGGCGGCGCGATCGGGCGCGCGGGCGATTTCAGGGCCTGGCGGGATTACGCTGTCCATGTGGCGGGCGTGGTGTACGGGTGAATTGGCGGATCGGAAGCAAGGAATTTGCCGGAATTATCCCGCGTCTCGGTCTTGCTTGCCATCTTTGTTTTTCCCGTTGGCGGAGAGGCGGCGCTTTTCATCGCGCCTGATCCAGAACATGGCGCCGGCCGTCATTATCGCCAGCCCGAACCAGGTCAGCGCATAGACCAGATGATTGTTGGGGAAGGAAATGACGGTCAGCCCTCCCACGGCTTGTCCGTTTGCAGCGCGTTGCTGTTCCGATGCAACTGTATCCGAGGCTTCGGCATCGACGAAATACGGCGCGACGCGCTCCAGCTGACGCGATGCCGCGATGGCCTGCACGTCGCGCGAATACCAGCGATCACCGGCAGCGTCGTTCTTGCGCAGGAAGCCGCCATGCGGTTCGCTGATGCGCAGCAAACCGGCGACGTCGGCCGGCGCATCGGCTGCGCCCTCCTTCTCGTCGCGTGCGCCGGCAGCGATGAAGCCGCGATTGACCAGCATGGTCACCCCGTCGGCGCCGCGCAGCGGGGTCAGCAGCCAGAAGCCGGCGCCCAGCCGCGACAAGGCCTGCACGCGCGCGGTCTTGGCGTACAGGAAGGTGCCGCTCAGGCGCACGTGCTGGTATTCGTAAGAATCCGCCTTCACGTTCCGCCAGACATCCGGCCCTGGAGCCGCAATCGCCGCCGCATGCACGCGGCGGTCGACGCGCTCGATCAGGTCAAGCTTCCAGAACAGGCGTTTGACCTGCCAGGCGCCGAGCGCAAGGAATCCGAGGAAAACCACGAGCATGCACGTCGCAAGGAAACGGCGCAGCCCGGAAGACCGAGGGCGCGGCGCTGCTTCCGCAACGGCGCGCCCTGGAGAGTGGCTTGAGGTCACTGCTGACTACAATGCGTTCAGATGTAGATTCAGAATCAGGCGAATCACTTCATGCCAGGCATGTTGTGCTGCATGTTCTGCATCGAACCCGGTACGGCTTCCTGGATCAGATCCTGGCTCATGCCCGGCATCATGTTGTGATTCAGGTGATACATGACCCACAGCGAACCGGCCAGCATGATGACCACGACCATGATCGTGAAAATCAGCGCCAGGATGGTCCAGCCGCCTTCGGACTTGGAGTTCATGTGCAGGAAGTAAATCATGTGCACGACGATCTGTACGACAGCCAGGCCCAGCAGGACAAAACCTGCAGTGCTCGATTTTTCGATCACGTTGCCCATGACCAGCCAGAACGGAATGGCCGTCAGGATCACCGCCAGCACAAAGCCGATGGTGTAGCTCTTCAGGCTGCCGTGGTCGGCAGTATGGTCGTGATGATGGACGTCGAAGCCGTCCTGATGGCCGTATTTCTCGGCGTGCGACGGGTGTTCTTGATGCTGTGGCGCGCTCATGGCAGGACTCCCATCAGGTAAACAAAGGTGAAGACGCCGATCCAGACCACGTCCAAAAAGTGCCAGAACATCGACAGGCACATCAGGCGACGGCCGTTTTCAGGTGTCAGGCCGTGCTTGTTGATCTGGAACATCAGCGTGATCAGCCAGACGATGCCGAAGCTGACGTGCAGGCCGTGGGTCGCCACCAACGCGAAGAACGAGGTCAGGAAACCGCTGCGTTGCGGACCCGCGCCTTCATGGATCAGGTGCGCAAACTCATACAGTTCCAGGTAGATGAAGCCTGCACCCAGCAAGCCGGTGACGGCCAGCCAGATCAGCGTGGTCTTGACCTTCTGCTTTTGCATTTCCAGCATGGCGAAGCCGTACGTAATCGACGACAACAGCAGCAAGGAAGTATTGATCGCCACCAGTGGCAGATCGAACAGTTCGGCGCCGGTCGGACCGCCCGCATAGTTGCGGCCGAGCACGGCGTAAGTGGCGAACAGGCAGGCGAAGATCAGGCAGTCGCTCATCAGGTACATCCAGAAACCGAGCAAGGTGCCGTTTTCGGGATGATGTTCCTTGACGAAGTAACGCGAACTAGGCGATGCGTCCATGGTGGCGGCGGAGTGATGGGAAATCTCAGACATGGCTATCCAGCAAGCGTGTGCGGTTGGCTTCAGTAAGGACGACGTCGTCGGCCGAAATGTAGTAATCGCGTTTGTAATTGAAGGTGTGCGTGATGATCGCGGCCATCAGGGCGACGAAGCCGACGACGGCCAGCAGCCACATTTGCCAGATCATGCCGAAGCCGATCACTGCGCTCAGCGCGGCGATGATGAAACCGGCGCCGGTGTTCTTCGGCATGTGAATAGGCACGAAACCATCTTGCGGACGAGTGTAGCCGTTGGCCTTCATGTCAGCCCAGGCGTCGTTGTCATGCACGCGCGGAGTGAAAGCGAAGTTGTAGTCCGGCGGCGGCGAGGAAGTCGACCATTCCAGCGTACGTGCGCCCCATGGATCGCCGGTCGTGTCGCGCAGCTTGTCGCGGCGCAGGTAGCTGACCACCAGCTGGATGATGAACGAGCCGATACCGGCTGCGATCAGCAAGGCGCCGAAGGCGGCGATCTGGAACCAGATCTGCAGCGACGGATCTTCGAAGTGGCTCATGCGGCGGGTAACGCCCATGAAGCCCAGCACGTACAACGGTGTGAACGCAACCCAGAAACCGATGCACCAGAACCAGAAGCTGCAACGGCCCCAGAAATCGTCCAGCTTGTAACCGAAAGCCTTCGGGAACCAGAAGTTGATGCCGGCAAACATGCCGAACACCACGCCGCCGATGATCACGTTGTGGAAGTGAGCAATCAGGAACAGGCTGTTGTGCAACACGAAGTCGGCCGGCGGAACCGCCAGCATCACGCCGGTCATGCCACCGATGACGAAGGTGATCATGAAGCCGATCGTCCACAACATGGGCACTTCGAAACGGATGCGGCCGCGGTACATGGTGAACAGCCAGTTGAAGATCTTCGCGCCGGTCGGAATCGAGATGATCATCGTGGTGATACCGAAGAAGGAGTTGACGCTCGCTCCGGAACCCATGGTGAAGAAGTGATGCAGCCAGACCAGGTAGGACAGGATGGTGATCACGACGGTCGCATACACCATCGAGGTATAGCCGAACAGGCGCTTGCCGCTGAAGGTCGAGACGATTTCCGAGAAAATGCCGAAGGCAGGCAGAATCAGAATATAAACTTCAGGGTGACCCCAGATCCAGATCAGGTTCACGTACATCATGGCGTTGCCGCCGAGATCGTTGGTGAAGAAGTTGGTGTCGAACACGCGGTCCAGCGACAGCATGCCCAGAACAGCGGTCAGGATCGGGAACGCGGCAACGATCAGCACGTTGGTGCACAGCGCAGTCCATGTGAAGACCGGCATCTTCATCATGTTCATGCCCGGCGCGCGCATCTTGACGATGGTGGCGATCAGATTGATCCCTGATAGCAGCGTCCCTACCCCGGCAATCTGCAATGACCATATGTAATAGTCCACTCCCACATCAGGACTGCCGAGGATACCCGACAGCGGTGGATAGGCCAGCCAGCCGGTGCGGGCAAATTCGCCGACGAACAGCGACGCCATGACCAGGCCGGCGCCGAAGGTCGTCATCCAGAAACTGAAATTATTCAGGAACGGGAACGCCACGTCGCGGGCGCCGATCTGCAGTGGCACGACGTAGTTCATCAGGCCCGTCACCAGCGGCATCGCCACGAAGAAGATCATGATCACGCCGTGGGCGGTGAAGACCTGGTCGTAGTGATGCGGCGGCAGGAAGCCGGCCGAATCGCCGAAGGACAGCGCCTGCTGGGCGCGCATCATCAGCGCGTCGGCGAAGCCGCGCAGCAGCATGACGATGCCGAGGATGACATACATGATGCCAATTTTCTTGTGGTCGATGCTGGTGATCCAGTCGCGCCACAACGGGCCCCACAGGCGGAAATAGCTGACCGCGCCGAGTACGGCGATACCGCCGATCAGCACGCCGATGAAGGTGATCAGCAGGATGGGTTCATGGAAGGGAATCGCTTCCCAGCTCAGACGGCCGAAGATCAGCTTGGTCATGTCAATATGGTCTAGCATCGTTACTTTCCGCTGAAAAAGAAGGTCGCCACGCCATGCGAAACTGCCTGCATGACGCTCTTGCCGGCTGCGCGCAACAATGCCGCCGGCTGTTCTTTCGATTGATTATTCATGGTGGTGCTGGCTGCCGGCCATCGCGACTTCCTGCAGAGCGGCCTTGGCGGCGCCCTTTTCAGTCTTTTCGCCCTTGCCTTCGCCCTTGACGTTCTTGTCGGTCATCATCTGCTGGTCCATGCAGACCTGGCCTTCGGCGACGCAACGGTTCAGGATCGCGTGGAACAGCGTGCCGTCAACGGCGTTGAAGTGCTGCACCGGATCCTTGATGCTCGGCTTTTCCAGCGCAATATATTCAGCGCGCTTGAGGGCGCCGCTGCCGGACTTGACCTTCTTGACCCAGGCATCGAAGTCTTCATTGCTCACGCCATGGAACTTGAAGCGCATGTCCGAGAAACCGGCGCCGCTGTAGTTGGCGGAAAAGCCTTCAAACTCGCCCGGCTTGTTGATGACGGCGTTGAGTTTGGTCTGCATGCCCGGCATCGCGTAGATCTGTCCTGCCAGGGCCGGGATATAAAACGAGTTCATCACGGTCGAAGCGGTAATCTTGAATTCGATCGGGCGGTCGACCGGCGCAGCCAGCTCGTTCACGGTCGCGATACCCTGCTCCGGATAGATGAACAGCCATTTCCAGTCCAGCGCGACGACTTCGACGACCAGCGGCTTGACGTTTTCAGGAATCGGACGCTGCGCATCGAGGCGCGAGAGCTTGCGGTACGGATCGAGCGTATGGGTGCTGATCCAGGTCAGCAGGCCGAGCGCGATGATGATCAGCAGCGGCGCGCCCCAGATGACCAGCTCCAGCTGGGTGGAGTGATCCCAGTCCGGCTCGTAGCGCGCGGCGGTATTGTTCTGGCGATAGCGCCACGCAAAAAGGCAGATCAGCACGATCACCGGAACGATGATCAGCAGCATCAGGATGGTGGAAATAATGATCAGTCTGCCTTGCTGGTTGGCGATGTCTCCCGAGGGATTCAGGACGACCGTATTGCAGCCAGCCAATAAAATTGCAGGCAGAAAAATGAATCCGCGGCGAATGAGATGTGAAAACATGCAGGGAAAGTCCAGTCGGAGCTATCAAATCATGCTAATGTACACTTACCGTTCGGCATTGGCGATTGGACAATTTGTCCTACCCTCGCGGTCATCTTGATGGTGAGTTTCCCAATGTGCCGGCGGAACGTAGCGGCATTACAGACCGAACCAAGAAAGAGAGACAATGATCATGGCTAGCACTCATATTCATCACCCTGAAGTTCCTGGCAAATTTTCTGCAAATACGCCTGTCGGTGGTTCTGATAATGTAAATAATGCCAAATCTGATCATCCAGTGATTGCACCCGGCGATATTGCAATCGGCGTGGTCATCGGAAGGGCTTCAGAATACTTCGATTTCTTCGTGTATGCCATAGCCTCGGTGTTGGTTTTTCCCACCATTTTCTTTCCATTTGAACAACGCCTCGAAGGAACGCTCTACTCCTTCACCATTTTTGCCTTCGCATTTCTGGCGCGTCCGTTCGGCACGGTCCTCTTCATGGCCATCCAGAAAAAGCTCGGGCGCGAAGTCAAGCTGACGCTCGCGCTGTTCCTGCTGGGCCTGTCGACGGCCGGCATCGCCTTCCTGCCGACTTATGATCATCTGGGCTTCACCGCCATTGTTCTGCTCTCGGTGCTGCGCATCGGCCAGGGCCTGGCGCTGGGCGGCTCGTGGGACGGCTTGCCGTCGCTGCTGGCGCTCAACGTGCCGAAGAACAAGCGCGGCTGGTACGCGATGCTCGGTCAACTCGGTGCGCCGGTAGGCTTCATCGTCGCCGGCCTGGTGTTCGCCTACCTGATCGGCAACCTGAGCAACGACGACTTCCTCGACTGGGGCTGGCGTTATCCGTTCTATGTCGCCTTCGCGATCAACGTCGTGGCGCTGTTCGCCCGTCTGCGCCTGGTGGCGTCGGAAGAATATTCGCAACTGCTGCAGGAACGTGAACTGGAACCGACCAGCGTCGTCGAGATCACCCGCACCCAGGGCCGCAACCTGATCATCGGCGCCCTCGCCGCACTGGCCAGCTACGCGTTGTTCCATCTGGTATCGGTGTTCCCGTTGTCGTGGATTTCGCTGTATTCGATGCGCTCGATGAGCGACTTCCTGATGGTGCAGGTGTTCGGCGCCGTGCTGATGATGGTCGGGATCGTGTTGTCCGGCCCCATCGCCGACCGCTTCGGCCGCCGCACCACGCTGGGCGCGCTGGCCGTGCTGATTGCGGTGCTGAGCGGCTTCGTGCCGACGCTGATCAACGGCGGCGACACCGGGCAGGACATCTTCATCCTGGTCGGCTTCGCCCTGCTCGGCTTGTCGTATGGCCAGGCAGCCGGCGCCGTGACCGCCAACTTCCCGGCCAAGTATCGCTATACCGGCGCGGCATTGACGTCCGATCTGGCGTGGCTGGTCGGCGCAGGTTTTGCACCGCTGGTGGCGCTGGGATTGTCGGCCCACTTCGGCCTGGCTTACGTCAGCATCTACCTGCTGTCGGGCGCAGTCTGCTCGCTGGCGGCGCTGAGCGTAAACCGCGCGCTGGATATCCGCTGATCTGATCCTTCCATAAAAACGGCCTGGCATGCGTGAGCAGCCAGGCCGTTTTTACGTTTACTTCTCTACCGCTTACTTCTCCGCCTTAAGCTACCCGTCCCAGAACGTCAGTCCCACTCTGCTGATATATCCTGTGCGCCGGCCGTGCCAGTCCCAGATTCTCACGCAAGGTTTTTCCTTCGTATTCAGTACGGAACAAGCCGCGCCGGCGCAATTCCGGCAAGACCAGCTCGACGAAGTCGTCGAGTCCACCCGGCAAAGTCGGCGGCATGATATTGAAACCGTCGGCGCCGCCTTTGACGAACCACTCTTCAAGCCGGTCGACAATACTTTCCGGCGTGCCGTGTATGGACCAGTGACCGCGCGCAGTCGCCACGCGCAGATACAGTTGACGGATCGTCAGCTGCTCGCGTCGCGCCAGCGCCGTCACCAATTGGAAGCGACTCTTGGTGCCGTTCGGCTCCTGCAGGTTTTCCGGCAGCGGACCGTCGAGCGGATAACCGGACAGGTCGATGCCTCCCAGATGCTGCTGCAGCAACGACAGGCCGACGGTCGGATGGATCAGCGATTGCAGCTCTTCGAACTTCTCCTGTGCTTCGCTTTCGCTGCGGCCGACCACCGGGAACACGCCCGGCATGATCTTCAACTCATCCGGCTCGCGTCCGTACTTGGCGAGGCGCGATTTCAGCCCGCTGTAGAAATGCTGTGCATCCTCCAGCGATTGCTGCGCCGTGAAGATCACTTCGGCCGTACGCGCCGCCAGCTCCTGGCCCGGCTCGGATGAACCGGCCTGCACTACCACAGGATGTCCCTGCACCGGACGCGCCACGTTGAGCGGACCGCGCACCGAGAAATGCTTGCCCTTGTGATGGATCGCATGCAGCTTGTTGTGATCGAAATGCACGCCCTCGGCCTGGTCGAAGCGGAAGGCGTCATCCTCCCAGCTGTCCCACAAGCCGCGCACCACGTCGACGAATTCTTCGGCGCGTTCATAGCGGGCGCCGTGCTCGGGATGCTTGTCGAGATTGAAGTTGTGCGCCTCCGACTCCGACCAAGAGGTCACCACGTTCCAGCCCGCACGGCCGTTGCTCAGGTGATCGAGCGAGGCGAATTTGCGCGCCACATGATACGGCTCGTTATAGGTGGTCGACACCGTCGCCACCAGACCAATGTGTTCGGTCGCCTGCGACAACGCCGACAACAGCGTCAGCGGTTCGAAGGTGGCGGCGCGCGAAGTCAGGTGCAAGGTCTCCGCATCGTGCGAACGAATCGCCACGCCGTCGGCCAGGAACAAGGCATCGAACTTGGCACGCTCGGCGGTCTGTGCGATCTGCCGGTAATGCGCGATGTTCTGGCCGGCGTCGGCTTGCGCGCGCGGATGGCGCCAACCCGCCACGTGATGACCGGTCGCCTGCAGGAAGGCGCCCAGCCGCAGCTGTTTCTTCGGGCCGCTCATGACGCCACCGCCACTTTCGAATCGACAGCGACGTCGGGCGTGCGCACCTTGTCCTGAGGCTTGTCCTGACTGTTGCGCGACACGCTGCGGCGACCATCGACGCCGACCGGCACGTCGCCGGCAATCGTCACGCGCCGCACCACGCGGTGCTGGCTGCCGTAATCGTTGATCGCATAGTGTTGCGTCGCGCGGTTGTCCCAGATCGCGATGTCGCCGGCCGTCCAGCGCCAGCGCACGGTGTTTTCCAGGCGGACGACGTAGCTTTCCAGCAGCTTGAGCAGATGCTCCGAATCGCCGGTCGGATAGCCCAGCAGCTTCTTGACGAAATGCCCCAGCACCAGGGTGCGTTCGCCGGTCTCCGGATGCACGCGCACCACCGGATGCTCGGTTTCATAGATCGTCGAGGTGAAGATTTCCCGATAGCGCTTCAATCCGGCGTCATCGGTATTGAAGCGCGCCGCGTAATCATAGTCGTTGGTGTGCAGCGCCCACAGGCCGTCGGCCAGCTGGCGCAAGGCGGGCGGCAGATCCAGATAAGCCTGCGCCGTGTTCGCCCAGACGGTGTCGCCGCCCGCTTGCGGAATCACCACCGCGCGCAGGATCGATGCCTGCGGATAGGCCAGATCGAAGGTGACGTCGGTGTGCCAGGAATTGGCCCGGCCGCCATGCACCGAATCCAGTTCAAGCAAATAACCGGTGCCGTCGCGCACCGGCACCGTTGGATGCGCCACCAGCTCGCCCCACAGTTTGGCGAAGGCTTCCTGGCCGGCATCGTCGAGATGCTGCTGCCCGCGGAAAAACAGGACTTTGTACTTCAGCAGCGCCTGGCGGATGGCGTTGAACGTCTCCCCGCCGAGGTCGCCGGACAGGCGCACGTCGCGGATTTCAGCGCCGATGCGGCCGGCAACGGGATGCAGATCGAGCAATGCTTCGGACATCTTGTTCTCCTTCACGAAAATGACTGGCTAGGGGGTGTAGCTTGCTGCTAAGGCTTACGTCGTACGGGGATAGTGCAATTCTTTTGGCAGGCGACGTTGGTCGTGTCGGGACGGGTGTCGCCGATAAAGCCGTCGCGGTTGGGCATGCGCACCTTGGGCAGCGAGCGCGCATCAAGCACCGTGTCCGCCGCCACTACGCCGTTCAGGTACAGCAGGTAAGCCGTCACCGAATACACCTCGTCCGGCGTCAGGCTCTGCGGCGCGTTGTAGGGCATCGCGCGGTTGATGAAATCGAACACCGTGGTCGCATACGGCCAGAAGCTGCCGATGGTCTTGACCGGATTGGCCGACGCCAGCGTGCCTTTGCCGCCCACCAGCTGATCGGCCGGCTTGCCCTCGCCTTTGGCGCCATGGCAGGCTGCGCATTGCTGCGCGTAGATAGTCTTACCGCCGGCCACACTGCCGCTGCCGGCAGGCAAGCCGGCGCCGTCGGCGGCGACGTCGATATTCCATGCGGCCAGGTCGCGCTCGCTGGCTGCATGGCCGACGCCGTACACCTGGGCGTGCACGCTGAATGACAGCGCAAGCACAACGACGCCGATGAAAACGCTAAACCTGAACATTGGTAATGACCCCGTCGCTCGCCACGTTCCAGCTCTGGATGGCGTTGAAGTGATAGTTGGATTCGAAACCGCGCGCAGCAACCAGTTGTGCGCCGCTGGGCTGCACGAAGCCGCTCTCGTCCAGCGCCCTGCTTTGCAGCACGGCCGGCGCACCGTCCCAGCGCCACGGCAAGCGGAAGCGCGTCAATGCGCGATCCAACACTGGTTCCTGCAGGCGCGCCTCGGTCCAGCTGCGCCCGCCGTCGGTCGACACGTCGACCCGCTTGATGCGCCCGCGCCCGGTCCAGGCCAACCCGGAAATTTCATAGAAGCCCTTCTCCTTCAGCCTATGGTCCGGCGCCGGAAACGTGATCACCGACTTTGTTTCCATCAAAAACGTGAACTGGCGCGCCGTGCCGTCCGGCAGCGAGTCGGTGTACTTCGACGTCTCTTCGCGCGACATGAACGGTTCGCGTCCGACCTTGAGGCGACGCAGCCATTTGACGCTCATGTTGCCCTCGAAGCCGGGCAAAAACAGTCGCAACGGATAGCCGTGCTCAGGCCGCAGCCGTTCGCCGTTCTGCGCGTACACCAGCAAGGCGTCATCAAGCGCCTTGCCGATCGGGACGCTGCGTGTCATGCCTGCCGAATCGGCGCCCTCGGCCAGAATCCATGCGCCCTCAGGCTTGACGCCGACTTCTTCCAGCACGGTCGCCAGCGGTACGCCGGTCCATTCGCAACACGACAACAAGCCATGGCTGAATTGCAACGAGGCTGTGCCCGGCCCCTTCCATTCGCGGCCGGTATTGCCCGAACACTCTAGGAAGTGGATGCGCGACACCGAAGGCAGCCGCACCAGGTCGTTCATTGTAAAAATCGTCGGCCGCTCGACCAGGCCATGCACCGCCAGCCGATGCTGCTCCGGATCGATCTGCGGGATGCCGGCATGATGGCGCTCGAACACAAGCCCGGTCGGCGTGATGATGCCGTGCAGGTCCTGCAACGGTGTCATCGACGAGTTCGCTCCCGGCAACGGCGCCGCGCCGCGCGAGCGGCGCACCACGTTCTTTTCGAACGGCGATGGTTCCCCATACGGATGCCACAGCACCGGTTCGCCAGGCGTCTTGCTCCACGGCGCCACCGTCAATGGTTCGGCGCGCGCGCCGGCGGCCAGGCTGGCGCCCAGTACGGCACCGCCGCGCAGGAAACGCCTGCGCCCTGCTGTCTGATTCTGTTTGCTGCTCATTGGGGGCTTGTTTCGTTACGTTGTCGTTATGTTTTCGGCTTCAGATAGCGAACTGCCATTGCTGCGGCTCTTGAGGTTCGACTGCATCGCTGCGCAAAGGCGGCTCGGCAAGGCTGGCGCTGTCGCCGGAGAACTCACGCAGCACCTGCTGCTTGACCTCGGCAAAACCGACGGCCGCGCGCTCCCGCGGATGCGCGAGATCGACCGGCACGATGCGGCGAATGCGCCCCGGCCGCGGCTCCATCACCACCACCTTGTCGCCCAGGTAAATCGCTTCTTCGACGTCATGCGTCACCAGGATCATGGTGATGCCCTCGGCTTGCCAGATACGATGCAGCTCCTGCTGCAGGTAAGCGCGCGTCAGCGCATCGAGCGCGCCGAACGGTTCGTCGAGCAGCAGGATCTCCGGCTTGCTCACCAGTGCCCGCGCTATCGCCACGCGCTGCGCCATGCCGCCCGACAACTGATGCGGATAAGACTTCTCGAAGCCTTCCAGGCCCACCAGCGCGATGTGTTCGCGTACCGCCAGGCGCTTCTGGCCCGGCGTCAGGTCGGCGTTGAGCAGCCCCAGCTGGATGTTGTTCTCCACCGTCAGCCAGGGAAACAGCCGGTGCTCCTGGAACACGATGCCGCGCCGCAGGCTGGTGCCGACGATGCGCTCGCCATCCAGCAGCACCTGGCCCTGGTAGTCTTCTTCCAGTCCGACGATCAGGCGCAGCAAGGTCGACTTGCCGCAGCCGCTGGAGCCGACGATGCTGACGAACTCGCCCGGCGTGATGGTCAGGGTGACATCTTCGAGGACTGCCAGGTCGCCATCCTTGACCGGATAGGATTTACTGAGATGCTGGATATCCAGCGTGCCGGCTTGCGACATATCGATTCCTTAAAATTGCGCGACCGAACGACCGCGCCACGCCAAAAGCCGGCGCTCAATCTGCGCCGCCAGCCAGTTCAACGCGAAGCCGACAAAGCCGACCACGATCACGCCGAAGATCACCAGGTCCATCAAGAACAATTCGCGTCCATCGATCATGGTGTTGCCGATGCCCTTGCCCGACACCAGCAGGTATTCCGCGCCCAGCGTCGCCAGCCACGCATAGATCAGCGCCAGATGGATGCCCGCCAGGATCGACGGCGACGCCGCCGGCAGGATCAGCTTGAACAGCCATTGGCGACGATTGAATTTCAACACCCGCGCCGCTTCGACCAAGTCGGCCGGCACGCTGCGTATGCCTTCGAAGGTGTTCAGCACCACCGGGAAAAACGCCGCCAGCGACAGGAACGCCACCTTGGCCGGATCGCCCAGGCCGAACCACACCGACAGCAGCGGGATCCACGCGAACAATGAGATTTGCTTGAGCGTATGAAAGGTCGGCCCGATCAGCCGCTCGAACAAACGCGACAAGCCGAAGGCCACGCCGAACACCAGACCCGCGCTGACGCCGATGGCGAAGCCGATCAGGTCGCGCCGCAAGCTGGCTTCCAGCGCAATCGCCAGTTCACCGCTGCGGACTTGTTCGACTGCGGTGTCCCACACCTTGTCGACCGGCACCAGCAAGGGCGAGGTCGACCAGTTGAATTTCACCGCCAGCCACCACAGCAGCACGAGCGCCGCCGGCAGGATCCAGCCGCGCAGGAATTTCGGCACGGGGTGTTTGTCTTGCGTGTTGTATGAAGATCGCGCCATGATGAGTTCCCGTTCAGAAGCCGGTACGGCGCCAGCCGAGCAGCACGATTTCAATGCGCGCCAGAACGCGGTCCAGCACATAGCCGACCGCACCGACCACCACCACCGCCGCCATCACGACGTCGAGCTGGAACAGCTGGCGACCGAACACGATCATGTAGCCGAGGCCTTCCGACGACGCCAGCAATTCCACCACCACCAGCGCCAGCCAGGCATGCGTGAAACCGTAGCGCACGCCGTTCCAGATCGGCGGCAGCGCCGCCGGGAAGATCACGCGCGTCAGCAGCTGCCAGCGCGAGAATTTCAGCACGCGCGCCACTTCGACATAACGCGCCGGCACGTTCTCGATGCCCTTGAAGGTATTGAGCGCAATCGGCACCAGCGCCGCCTTGGAGATCAGGATGATCTTGAGCGCCTCGTCGATGCCGACCAGCAGCATCAGCAGCGGCAGCCAACCCAGCACCGGCACCTGGCTGAAGGCCTTGAACAACGGATAGACATAGTCCTTGAACACCGGCGACAAGCCCATCGCCACGCCCAGCAGCAAGCCGCCTGCCAGGCCCACGCCGAAGCCGAGCAGCACGCGCAGCAGGCTGATCTTGAGGTTGTCGAACATCTCGCCCGACGCCACCAGGTCGATGAAGGTCAGCGCTACCGATTGCGGCGACGGCAGCACCTGCGGCGCCACCCATTCGAATTGCGCGGCGACATACCAGAGCAGCAACAGGAACAAGGGAAACGGCAAGGCCAGCCAGCGCGGCGACCAGTTGCTGTAGAAGCGTGCACGCGGCTCCTGCACTGATATCGATGAACCCGTCGATGATGCGGGTGAAGACACGGATGACGGCAACTCCAGGGCTGCCTGCTGCGCGCTCATGGATCAGGTCCCCAGGATCTTGCCGTTGACCTGGAAGATCGGCCAATAGGTTTCCAGGTTCAGTTCTTTCAGCGCGGCCTTGAGGTAACGCTGGTCGATCCATTGATCGACGTCGAACTTGGAGCGGCTCAGTTTCAGGCGATAGGCCTGCTCCACCGAATCCTTGTAGCGCGCGACCAGGAAAGGATCGAAGTTGGGATTGATGCGCACGCGCAGCGGCTGGCCGTCGTAGTCTTCGCGCCAGTGCTCGTAAGGCGTGCCGGCCTTGGCCCACAGACGCAGCACTTCTTCGCGGTTGACTTCGTCCGACGCCCACTTCGAGGTCTTCACGAAGGTCTTGACCACGCGCGCCGTGATTTCCGGATATTGCTGTGCGAATTCTTCCGTCACCAGCACGTGCGATTGCGTGGTGAAAATCGGCGAACCGCCCTTGCTGCTGTAGACGATGCGCGCGGCGTTCTTGTCGCGCAGGCGCAGCAGGTTGATGTTGCCGAACGCGGCGTCGATGTCCTTGGTGCTCAGCGCCGCCAGCGTGGTGGCCTGATCGAGATTAATGGCGCGCAGGTCGCGCTCCTGCAGACCGTTCGCCTCCAGCACGCGATTGATCGGCAACTGCGCGTTGGTTCCTTTGAAAATGGCCACGCGCTTGCCGCGCAAATCCTTCACGGATTGAATCGGAGAATCCGGCGGCACCGCGAGATAAATGTTGGAGCGCACGCCCGTGGCCAGGATAAGCTTGGTCTTGAGCCCCGCCGATTTCGCCACGATGGAAGGCAGGTCGCCCTGGAACGCAAAGTCCAGCTGCTTGTTGCTCAAGGCCTCGTTCACGGCCGGACCGGCCCCCTTGAAGAAGAACCACTCGACCTTGATGCCGTCGGCCTTGAACTCTTCTTCGACCCAGCCCTTGGCGTTGGCGACCGCCGCCGAGCTGCCCGAGAATTGCGGTGGATTGCCGATGCCCGGCTGCGCCACGCCGATACGGATGATCGCTGGCTTGTTAGCGGCACGCGCCTGCAGCCCCAGCATTGCCGTACCGACTCCTGCGCCTGCTGCTGCCAACTGTTTGAGTACGGTTCTGCGATCCAGCGTCATGAGTTTTCCTTTGCGTATGCATGTCGAAGCAAAAAGCTGCGATCAAGTATAGGTAAGCGAAAACTGTCGACAAACGAATGAATTCGTATGTCCTTATGCGAAAGTATTTCTCGTCAGCACGACGTCAGTCCAGTGTCAGCAAGGGATTGCGACGCAATAGCAGAAATTATTGTCGATCTTGTCGTGAGCGCGCCGCGATCACCGCGTCGGCGGCTTCGACGAATCCGGCGCCGCCCGGACCTTGCGTGATCCAGCGCGGATGCACCGGTATCCGATCAAGATATTCCACCACCGTGCTCACGCCGACGGTGTGCCGGAAGAACGCAAACATCGGTGCGTCATTGGTCGAGTCGCCGGTATACAACACTGAATTCCGCCCTGCTTCGGCATCGATGTCGATACCGTAATGCCCAGCGAGAATCCGGCGCGACATCGACAGCTTGTCGTAGCCGCCGAGCCAGCCGAGTATCCACAAATTATTGACGGTGACGTCGGCGCCGGCGCATCGCAAGGCATCTGCGATCCGATCGCGTTCGGCTGCCTCCTGGGGAATCGAAAACGCCACGCTGGTGGTGCGAAATTGCTGGTCGTCAGCAAATTTCGCTTCCGGCACTTCACGCTGTACGCGAGCAGCGATAGCTTGCAGTTGCGTGGCAACGCCCTTTACTGCGTGGCCATGCCAGAACTCGCGGACCAGCGCATGTGCATCGTTTTCATCACGCCGAAAGAACAAGCCGCCGTTCTCGCCAATGACGCCGTCGACCGGCCACATGCGCGCCATCTGGTCGCACCAGCCGGCCGGCGCCGCGGTGACCGGGATCACCCGCACGCCATTTTCCTGCAAGCGCTCCAGCGCACGATACGTCTGCGCGGCCAGCCGTCCGTTATACGTCAGCGTCTCATCCATGTCGGTGAGCACGAAATGCACATTGCTGAATTCATCACTGGTCGCGGTCGACAAGGCTTGCACAGGAACTCCGTTAAAAAAGAAAACCGCCCGGCATCGCGAGCGCGTCAGCCGGGCAGATTAACCTGCGGGAGATTCCTTTGCCAAGTGCAATAACTTATTTGCGCAGCTCCGCCAGCAAAGGCTGCGCCAGGTACAGCACTTCGTAGCCGTCGCCGGCATGCTTCGCATCGTAGGACGATGACGTTATGTGGAAGCGCACCAGCTTCCATCCCGCCGGGTCAAGCGCCGTCACAGCGACAACCGTCTCCGCACGGTGCGTCAGTGCACGATTGCGTTCGTGCTCGGCTTCGCGCAGCGCGTGCATGTCGGTGGTATCGCCAAACGGCAGGTCTTCCCGATAGATCCATCGCCCTTGTTGCGCAGGCCCGACCTGGGCATTCAGCGGCAGCCACAATTCGATGCCGGGCCGACCGAAGGCGGCGAGTACGGCTTCGAAGCGATCGCTGATCAGGAATTCGGATGCGGCCGTAGCGTCCTTCCACAGATAGATCGAGGAATAGACGTTGGTGGGCGCGCCGTTCTTGCCGGCTTCGCGCAACGAGAAGGACTTGAAATACAGACCCGGCGTATCGTCCCACATCGGGCCGCGCGCGGCGGCGCGTCGGCGGATGGCGCTGACGTCGTAGTCGACGGGAAGGCGGTGTGAATACTGTTTCGAAAGCATGCTGGTTCCTTGTTGTTTGACCGTGATAAAGCTTAGGCCCATGCCTGTTGAGCGACCAGCCGCTGCGGACGATTTCTGTGATGAGTCTCTTAAATGATCCGCGCCGGGCAAACATGCGGCATGCGAAAAACACGCATGGATATGCGGTAACGGTCTTTGTCAGCGCGATTCTTTGGAATTACGATGTCCCGTTCGTCTATCCATCTCACCATCCCACAAAGAAAAACAATGTTCCCGTCCATCAAGAAATTTTCCTCCAGCCTGTCGTTCGCGCTGAGCGCACTGGCTGCGCTGAGCTTCAGCAACACCGTCCACGCCGACACGCTCAAGGAAATCAAACTCGACTACGCCTACTACTCGCCCGAAAGCCTGATCATCAAGCGCAACGGCTGGCTGGAAGAAACCTTCAAGGCGCAAGGCACCAGCGTGCAATGGGTATTCTCGCGCGGCAGCAACAATTCGCTGGAATTCCTCAATAGCGGGGCCTCCAACTTCGCGCTGACCTCCAGCATTTCGGCGCTGGTGGCGCGCGTCAACGGCCAGCCGGTCAAGACCGTCTACAGCTACCTGTGGGCCGAGCCGAGCGCGCTGGTGGTGCTGGGCAATTCGCCGATCAAGACCGTCGCCGACATCAAGGGCAAGAAGATCGCCGCCACCAAAGGCACCGATCCCTACTTCTTCCTGCTGCGCACGCTCGACGCCCACGGCCTGAAACCGTCCGACGTCGAGATCGTCCACCTGCAGCATCCCGACGGCCGCGTCGCGCTTGAGCAAGGCCGCGTCGACGTCTGGGCCGGCCTGGATCCGCACATGGCGGGCGCGCAGGCTGCCGGCGCCCGTTTCGTCTACCGCAATCCGGCCTTCGGCCTGGCGGCGTTCCTCAACACCAGCGAATCCTTCCTCAACGAACATCCGCAAGAAGTGCGCGTCGTGTTGAAAGCGTACGAGCGAGCGCGCCGCTGGATCATCCAGAATCCAAAGGAAACCGCCGCCCTGATCGCCGAAGAAACCAAGCTGCCGGTGGACGTCATCGGCCTGCAGCTGGCGCGCTACGATTTCAGCCGGCCGGTTCCCGGCGCGGCGCATCTGGATGCGATCAAGCCGGTGGTACCCTTGCTGCAGAAGGACGGCATCCTGCGCCGCGGCGCCGATGTTGACGGTCCGCTGAACACGCTGATCAACGCTCGCATCGCCAGTGAAGTCGTGGCGGAGAAATAAGCATGTCGCGTTCCGCCGCCATCGACAGCAAGCGCAGCACACCGGCGCAGGGGCTGAAGATCCGTCCGGCGCTGTTGCGCGGACTGGCGATTCCGGTGGTGCTGCTGGCCGGGCTGGAAATCGCCGGTCGCGCCGGCTGGGTGCCGGGCTACCTGATGCCGATGCCCAGCGACTTGCTGGTGACGCTGCTGGAACTGGCGGAAGGTCCGCTGTGGAAACACATCACCGCCAGTACCTTGCGCGTGGCCGCCGGCTTCGGCATCGGCGCGTTGCTGGCGCTGGTGTTCGGTGCCTGGGTCGGCCTCAGCACGCTGGCCGAGGACTACATCGAACCGATCTTCCAGGCGCTGCGCGCCGTACCCGGCCTGGCCTGGGTGCCGCTGCTGCTGATCTGGCTGGGTATCGACGAAACTTCCAAGATCACGCTGATCGCGATCGGTTCGTTCTTCCCTGTGTACATGAACCTGGTCGCGGGCATCCGCAATGTTGATCGCAAACTGGTGGAAGTGGGCACGATGTACGGCTTCAGGCGCTTCGACCTGGTTCGCAAGATTTTCATCCCCGCTGCAAAACCGTATCTGTTCACCGGCCTGCGCAACGGCCTGTCGATGGCCTGGCTGTGTGTGGTTGCCGCCGAACTGCTGGCTGCCACCCAAGGCATCGGCTACCTGCTCACCGATGGCCGCGAAGTGTCGCGCCCGGACCTGGTGCTGGTCGCCATCGTCGCGCTGGCGGCGATGGGCAAGCTCAGCGACTCGCTGCTCAAATACTGGGAAAGCCGCAGCCTGTCATGGCGCGACGCCTTCACAGGCGAGCATTCCTGAAACTCATTCTGCAAGGATTGCCATGAGCACCATTCTCGACATCAAGGTCCGCCGCAAATCCTTCGGCGACGAAACCATCCTGCAAGGCGTCGAACTGGCGCTGGCCGAACGCGAAGTGGTTGCCCTGCTCGGTCCGAGCGGCTGCGGCAAGAGCACGCTGCTGCGCATCGCCGCCGGTCTCGACAAGGATTTTCAGGGCAGCGTGACGCGCGCCGGCGAATTGGCCGGCCAGCGCAACGGCGGCGTCGCCTTCGTCTTCCAGGAACCGCGCCTGATGCCGTGGCTGACGGTGGCGCAGAACGTCGGCTTCGCCGATGGCGATGGCGCCGACCGTGCCTGGATTTCGCAATTGCTGGAAGAAGTCGGCCTGGCCGGCTGGGAAAATAGCCTGCCCAAGCAATTGTCCGGCGGCATGGCGCAGCGCGTGGCGATCGCGCGCGGCCTGTACTCCCGTCCGCGCGTGCTGCTGCTGGACGAACCGTTCAGCGCAGTCGACGCCTTCACCCGCATGAAGCTGCAAGACCTGCTGCTGAGCCTGGCGCAGCAACATCAGATTTCATTGCTGCTGGTCACGCATGACATCGACGAATCGCTGTACCTGGGCGACCGCGTTCTCGTCATGGGCAGCCGTCCCGGCAGCATCCGCAACACCATCCTGGTCGACCTGCCGCAGCCGCGCCAGCGTGCCGATCAACGACTCAGCGTATTCAAGGCGCACGCCTTGTCGGAGTTGCACGAGGCGCACGCGTTCTGACGCGATTGGACGACATCTACATTTTGAACCCGCTGACGATCGTCGCCAGACTGGTCGCCTGATCCTGCAGCGATTGCGCGGCGGCGGCGGCTTGCTCCACCAGCGCCGCGTTCTGTTGCGTGGCTTCATCCATGTGCGTGATGGCGCGGTTGATCTCTTCGATGCCGGTGCTTTGCTCGGAGCTGGCGTTGGCGATTTCGCTGACGATGGCGCTGACGTTCTTGACGCTGTCGACGATCTCCACCATGGTCTGTCCTGCCTTTTCGACCAGCAAACCACCGTCGCTTACCTTCGACACCGACGAGTCGATCAGCACCTTGATTTCCTTGGCCGCCTGCGCGCTGCGTTGCGCCAGGCTGCGCACTTCGCTCGCCACCACCGCAAAACCACGTCCCTGCTCACCTGCCCGCGCGGCCTCCACGGCGGCGTTCAAGGCAAGAATATTGGTCTGGAACGCAATGCCGTCGATCACGCCGATGATGTCGACGATCTGGCGCGAGGATTGATTGATGGCTTCCATGGTGGCGACGACGTTGCCGACCACTTCACCGCCTTCCTTGGCAATGGCTGACGCCGCCAGCGCCAGCTGATTGGCCTGACGTGCATTGTCGGAGTTCTGTTTGACGGTGGAGGTCAGCTCTTCCATCGCCGAGGCCGTCTGTTCCAATGCGCCGGCTTGCTGCTCGGTGCGGCCGGACAGATCGAGATTGCCGCTGGCGATTTCGGATGACGACACCTTGACGGCGTCGCTGGTGTGCCGGATTTCCTGCAGGATGGTGGTGATTTTTTGCACGAAGACATTGAAGGACCTGGCGATCTGGCTGACTTCATCCTTGCCGTCTTCCGGCAGACGCATGGTCAGGTCGCCGTTGCCGGAGCCGATGCTGTCCATCGCGTTGCGCACCTGCGACAGACGCCGGAATACCGCCGTGGTGATCAGTCCCAGGATCAGCGCGGCCAGCGCCGCCACCAGCACGATGGCGATCAGTGACGATTGCGTGGCGTGGCGCATGCCGGCGTTGACGTCTGCCTTGTCGATCGCCACCAGCAGCGTCCATTCGGTGTCTTTGACGGCAACCGCCTGAACCAGCTTGGGGGTGCCGTTGAGCACGATTTCCTTGCTGGCGTCATTGCTGCTGGCCAGGCTGTTGAGACGCTCGGCCGTGAGCTCCGGATTCCAGTCCTTGACCGGCTTGTTGATCCATTGCGCATCGGGATGCGCCAGCATCATGCCGTCGCGATCGACCAGGAAAGCGAAACTGGCCGGCGTCGGATGCACCGCTTTCACCACGTTGCTGACACCGTCGAGAAACACCGCAGCCGCCACCACGCCTTGCAGTACGCCATCCTTTTTTACCTGCGCGGTGAAGGACACCATCGGTTTCTTCGTCACCACATCGGTGTAAGGCTTGGTCACCACGGCCTTGCCCGCCTTGACCGATTGCTGGTACCAGGAGCGGCCGGTCGGATCGTAACCGGCCGGCAATCCTTCCGCTGCGGACGTGTAGGCGGTCTTGTCTTCCTTGCCGAAGGTGGTGACGTAGAAGCCGCCGCTCTTCTGCAATTGCTTGATGACGAACACCGGGTCGGCCTGCAACACGCCGTCCGCCGCTGCCGCCGCCATGCTGGCCTTGGCTGCAACCCACTCGTTGATCGCCGAGGCATAGCCGTCGGCGATGGAACGCGAACTCTCGTCGATGGCGTGATCGTTGTCGGTCTTGACGATGACATACGACACGGCACCGACCACGCCCAGACTCGCCACGAGCAAGGCAATACTGAAAAATAAAATACGCGTTCTGATTGAGGTAAACATGCCGGCCCTTCCCTGTTTGTTTTTATTCAACGATCTGACGAATCGTCTCAGACGAAATTACCGATGCGCGCCACCACCGCTTCACGCACCGACCCGCTGGTAATGAACGAATGCGCCACCTGAATATCGTTATGGAACCAGCGGTCGCCGTCGAGGCATGCCGGGATCTGCTTGCGAATCTCTTCATACGCCGCCTGCGTGCCTTCACCCAGCACGAAGTCCTTGAGCAACTCTTCCGTCATGGTCAGCCCCTGCGCCGCCAGCAGCATTTCCACGCCGACGATGTACTGCGTGTTGGCCACTACCGTGGCCGCCTTGCGCGCGCACCAGGTCGAGTTGGAGACATGGTCTTCGCTGTTGCCCTTGGACGGAATGCTGTCGACGCTGCCCGGCATGGACAGGGTGCGGTTTTCCATCACCAGTGAGCTCATCGAGCACTGCACCACCGGATAGCCGGTGTTGACGCCACGCACGCCGCTCATCAGGTTGCGCGGCAGGCCCCACGACAAGGTCGGATCGATCAGGCGGGCGATGCGGCGTTCGCAGATGCTGCCCAGATCGGTGATCGTCATCGCCAGCAAGTCCATCGCCTGCGCCAGGTACTGGCCGTGGAAGTTACCGCCGGAGATGATCTCGAAGCCGCCGCCTTCCTTGTCGAAGATCAGTGGATTGTCGGTGGCGGAGTTGATTTCCTTGTCGACGATGGTGTCGATGTAGTCGAGCGCATCGAACACCGGGCCGTAAACCTGCGGCGCGCAGCGCAGCGAGTAGACGTCCTGGATGCGCGACGAATACGGAATATCGGTGCGGCGCGACTCATCCGGCAGTTGCACCGAGCGTGCTTCGTGGGTGGTGCGGGTCGAGCCTTTGAGCAGCGTGCGGATGACGGCGGCGGTCTTGATCTGGCCGGCGTGGGGACGCGCTTGCTGAATGCGGGCGTCGAAGGCGGACATCTCGGCACGCATGGCTTCCAGCGTGAGACCGAGCGACAGGCAGGCGTCGGTCAGCAGGTTGCGCGAATCGTGTGCGGCCAATACGGCGACAGCGAGCGAGGCGGTGCAACCGTTGATCAGGGCCGAGGCGTCCTTGGCTTTCAAGTCGAACTTGACCGGGCCGATGCCGGCCTTGGCGATGGCTTCCGGTGCGCTCATGCGCTTGCCTTGGTACATCACTTCGGCTTCGTCGAAACCGACGATGGCGGCGGCCAGGTAGGCCAGTGGGGCCAGGTCGCCGGAGGCGCCGACCGAGCCCTTTTGCGGCATGATCGGATGGATGCCGGCATTGATGAAGTCCAGCAGGCGGTCGACCACTTCCACGCGCGGCGCCGAGTAATTGCTGGCGAAGGCGTTGGCGCGCAGCAGCATGGTGGCGCGGCTGACTTCTTCGGAGAACGGTTCGCCGATGCCGGCGCTGTGAGCCTTGATCAGCTGGGTCTGGAACAGTTCGATATGTTCGACCTTGATGCGGGTGTCTTTGAGCAAACCGACGCCGGTGTTGAAGCTGTACATCATGGGCGCTTCGTCGTGCATCCAGGTCGACTCGATGAAGTCGCGGCTTTGCTTGAGGGCGGCGCGCGAGGACTCGGCGAGCGCGACCTTGGGGTACACGCCGTTGGTACCGCGCGAAACGCTGACGACTTGCGCGGCGTTGAGGTTGAAACCGTCGATGGTGATGGTGGCAGCAGTCATGGAGAATTCCTTTGCAATAAATTGGAGAGCGCGGCGGACCGGGTCAGGCCGCGAAGCTTTCGACGAAGCGGCTGAACACCTGCGCAGCAATTGCCGCGTCTTCTTCGGTCATGATTTCGTCGGGGTGATGGCTGATACCGCCGTTGCCGCAACGGACAAACAACATCGCCACGTCGGCAATGGCCGCAATCGCCATGGCGTCATGTCCGGCGCCGGACGGCAGACGACGCAGCGGCAGGCCACATGCTTCGATGGCATTCGCCAGTTGCTGTTGCAGGTGATCGGCGCAAGGCACGCTGCCGGCCTGGTGTGTTTTGCGCAACGTAATGGCGACGTTGCGACGCGCGCAGATGCGTGCGATCTCGGCTTCGACGTCCGCCACCGCATCCTCGCGCACCCCATCCTGCTCGGCGCGGATGTCGATGGAAAACCGCGCGCTGCCCGGCACCACATTGGCGGCGCCGTTCGGCACTTCCATGATGCCCATCGTGCCGACCAGCCCGGGCCGGCCGCTGCAGCGCTGCTCGATGTACAGGCCGATTTCTGCCGCCGTCATCGCGGCATCGCGGCGCATGTGCATCGGCACCGTGCCGGCATGGCCGGCCAGTCCCTGCAGCTCCGCCATGAAACGCGTCGCTCCGGAGATCGCGGTCACGACGCCGACCGGTAAGGCTTCATTGAGCAGCAACGGTCCCTGCTCGATATGTACTTCGACAAAGGCCGCGACGGCTGCCGGCTGCCATGCCGACGCATCGAGCCGGTCCGGATCGAAGCCGGCTGCGCGCATGACGTCGCGCATGCTGTTGCCCTGTTCGTCAAGGTTGTCGAGCACGCTCTTGTCAAACGTGCCCGCCACGGCGCGACTGCCCAGCAAGGTCGCCTTGAAGCGCACACCCTCTTCTTCCGCGAAGCCGATCACCTCGACGGGAAACGGGAAACGCCGGCCTGCACGATGCCACTCCGCTATACACGACACCGGCAACAGGATGCCGAGATTGCCGTCGTAATTGCCGCCATTGCGCACCGTATCGAAGTGCGAACCGGTGACCAGCGCCGCGGCATTCTCATGACCGGGCGCGGCCTCATAGCGGCCGATGACGTTGCCGGCGTCGTCGCGGCGGACCTGCATGCCGGCGGTGCGCATCCACTCGCTCAGTTGTCGCGCGGCGGCATGATGCATGGGCGTCAGGTAAGTGCGCGTCATCATGCCGGCAGCCTCCGTATGGACGGCGAGCGCCTCGGCGCGCCGCATGATCTCTTGCCCGCAGGACAGGTATTGCTCTGGAACAGTTTTCACGGCAGTCTCCTTGAAGTCGTCAGGATTGCATATTTTTATTGTATTCACAAATTGTATGCAATATAGTGAGCTTGTTCCGGCGCGTCAAAACAATTTTCAAACGACGTGTGTAATTAGCAAAGGAACAACGGCCGGAGGAGCGGCCGTGCAGTCAAGAAGTACAAAAGAAATTACAAGCTGAATCCAAATACAGCGGGCATGCCCTTGTGCAAGCGCACAGAGACGCATACAGGCGCCCATCCAGAACCACACCAGGAGACCAAGGTGAATCGATTTTTCAAATCTTTGTTCGGGCAGGTTGTCATCGCCCTGATTGCCGGCATCGTCGTCGGATTGTTCTATCCCGATTTCGGCCAGAGCCTCAAGCCGCTGGGCGACGGCTTCATCAAGCTGATCAAGATGATCATTCCGGTGATCGTGTTTTGTGTGGTGGTGCAAGGCATTTGCGGCGCCAGCGATCTGAAGAAGGTCGGCAGCGTCGGCATCAAGGCCATCATCTACTTTGAAATCGTCACCACCATTGCGCTGCTGCTCGGCCTGGTGCTGGCGTTCGTGTTCCAGCCCGGCGCCGGCATGAACATCGACCCCACCAATCTCGACGCCAGCGGCCTGTCCAGCTATGTCGAGACCGCCAGCAAGGTCAAGGGCACCAGCTTCGCCGACTTCATCATGAAGCTGATCCCCGGCACCATCGTGAGCGCATTCACCTCCGGCGACGTGCTGCAGGTCTTGCTGATCTCGGTCATCTTCGGCTGCGCCCTGCTACTGATCGGCGACAAGGGTCAACCGACCGTCTCGCTGATCGCCTCGCTGTCGGAAGCCTTCTTCAAATGCATGGCCTTCATCATCCGCCTGGCGCCGCTGGGCGTGTTCGGCGCGATCGCCTTCACGGTCGGCCGCTACGGCATCGGTTCGCTCAAGCAGCTCGGCATGCTGGTGCTGCTGTTCTACGGCGCGGTGGTGTTCTTCGTGGTGGTGGTGCTGGGCGCGATCCTGCGCACGTCCGGTCTGAGCATCTTCAAGCTGATCGCCTACCTGCGTGAAGAACTGATCGTGGTGCTGGCCACCGCCTCATCCGACAGCGTGCTGCCGCAGGTCATGCGCAAGCTCGAACACATGGGCATCAAGAAGTCGACCGTCGGCCTGGTGATCCCGACCGGCTACTCGTTCAACCTCGATGCGTTCTCGATCTACCTGACCATGGCTGCCGTGTTCATTGCGCAGGCCACCAATACCCATCTGGCGATGGGCGACCTGCTGATGATCCTGGCGATCGCCTTGATCACCTCCAAGGGCGCACACGGCGTGCCGGGCTCGGCCATCGTGATCCTGGCGGCGACGCTGACGACGATACCGGCGATTCCGGTGGTCGGCCTGGTGCTGGTGCTGTCGATCGACTGGTTCATCGGCATCGTGCGTGCGCTGGGCAACCTGCTCGGCAACTGCGTCGCCACCGTGGTCGTCGCGACCTGGGAAAAGGACATCGACAAGACCCGCGCCCGCGCCGTGCTGAACGGCGAGATTCCGGCGGCAACATTTGAATAACATACTAGAATAAGGTCGCAGGATGGATGGCGAAAATACAAGGGTACAATTCGGTGTCTTGTCCGAATTCGCCTAACACAGGCGCCTTACACAACAGAACTATCCATCCTATGACCGAAGCAGTACTTCCTCCCGACAGTTCAGAAGCGATTGCGCGCGACATCACCATCGCCATCGCCGAACAGCGTCTTCCACCCGGGGCAAAACTCCGCGAAGAAGCGTTGGCGCGCGTCTACCAGGTCAGCCGCACCAAGATCCGTGCGGCGCTGGTGATGCTGGCCAAAGACAAGCTGATCGACCTGATCCCGGACAAGGGCGCCTTCGTCAGCAAGCCGACCGTGGAAGAGACGCGCAACATCTTCTTTGTGCGACGTACGCTGGAAGCGGCCATGGTGAGGGAATTCGTCGCGCGTGCGACCCCTGCCGACTACGCCACGCTGGAAACTCATCTGCGTGAAGAACGCCGCGCCATTGAAGAGAACAATCCGCAAGTCCGCTCGACCCTGTTGAGCGACTTCCATATCCTGCTGGCGAACATCGTCGGCAACGAGGTCCTGACCGACATCCTGGTCAAGCTCGCCGGTCGCAGTTCGCTGATCACCATGTTGTACCAGTCGACCCGCGACGCCATCTGTTCGACCGAAGAACATTGCGACTTCATCGCCGCCGCCAAGGCCGGCAAGGTCGAGGAAGCCGTCGAGCTGATGCTGCATCACCTGCACCACGTGGAACAGGCGCTGGAATTCGACACGCCGTCCGATCCCAAGCGCGATCTTGCCAAGGAATTGCTGCTTTAGCGGTTGCGGCATTTTCAATACGGCGTCACCGAACACCATACGCAATCGGTCCCCAGCTGCCCCAGCATGCGCAGCAGCGCAGTGTCCAGTTCGGCCATATGGGCGGCGCATGAGAACATCAGCAAGGTCGCCAGTATGAACGCCGATGCGCGCTGTCGGTGAAGCGTGGCGGCGTTGCCGGCCCTGCCGTAAGTGCGCAAGAAGTGCTGAACGGATTTGTTGTCCATGGCAATACTCCCTCAAGAAAACAACGCAAAGGCAAGGTGGACGCGCCCCTTTGCTAGACGACTACCAGTTTCACAACGACCAGCAGCACCGCGATGAAAATACCGACGCCGACCAGACCGGCGCCGATCACGTAAAACGGATTGAACGAGGTCGCGTCCTTCTCGTAGTCGGCAAGGCGGCGCAGCCCGACGAACGACCAGAACACCGCCGCCAGCGTGGCGAAGAACGAACGTTTCTCCAACTCTTTGGATTGCATCGATGCCATTTGAATTCCCTCCTTAAACAGGTATTGCGTCAACGGATGCGCCCTTGCGGCTGCCCATCAACCTGAACAACAACACGCCCGACACGGCGGCGATTGCAGCCGCCGCCAGCATCAGCAAGGCAAACGCATGGGCGAAACCGGCCTGCGCGATATGCAGTGCCTCCAGGTTGTTCCCCAGCGTCGGCAAGGCCGCTGCGCTGTCGCCGGCGACAATGCGCTCGACCACGTCGGTGAAGCCGGCCGGCTGCGGCAAGTTGGCGCCGGTCAATCCTTCCTTGAGATAACTGCCGGTGCGTACCGTCAGCACGCAGCCGAGGCAGGCAATCGCCAGCACGATGGCGGCAAAACGCGTGGTGGTGCTGATGCCGGAAGCCATGCCGGTGCGCTCGCGCGGCACGCAGTTCATGATGGCTTTCTGCGTGTTGCCGTTGAGCAGGCCGGCGCCGCTGCCGGTGACCAGCATGCCGGCCAGCACCATCCAGTAGGTCCCGACATAGGCAGCGATAGCCACCAGCACGTTGCCGGCGCACACCAGCGCCATGCCCAGCCCCATCACGCCGTGCAGCGGCATGTAGCGCGTCAGCGCAGCGCCGACACGCGGGAAGATCATCATCGCCAGCGCGAACGGCAGCATCGCCAGACCAGCCACGATGGCCGAGTACGAGAAAGCGTTTTGCAGGTACAGCGGCAGGAAAGTCATCATCACCTGCGCCGAACTGGCGTAGCCGAACATCGCCAGCACCGCGCCGACAAACGGCGCATGACGGAACAGGCGCAGGTCGATCATCGGTCGTTTCTGCATCAGCTCCACCGGCACGAACAAGGCCAGCATCAGCACCCCGCCACCGGCGCGCAGCAAGGTCGCGGCGCTGCTCCAGCCGGCCGCATTGGCATTGATCAGCGCCCAGATCACGCAGCCCAGCCCGCCGCTCAGCAACAGGCTGCCCCAGGGATCAAGTCGGGCGGCATTGGCGTCGCCAGACTCTGCAACCTCGCGATACACCAACGTGCCGAGGCACAGGCACACCGGCAAATTGAGCAGGAAGATCCAGCGCCAGCCGAGTAATTCAGTAATCACGCCGCCCAGCAACGGCGACACCGTCATCGACACGCCCATGCAGGCGCCCCACACGGCCCAGGCGTGAGTACGGTCTTTTTCGGTATGGAAGACGTGCCCGATCACGGCCAGCGCCGAGGTCAGCAACATTGCCGCACCAACGCCCTTGACTGCACGCGCGATCTGCAGGGCGCCGGCCGACCAGGCCAGGCCGCAACCGAGCGAGGCCAGGCTGAACAAACCGAGGCCGAGCAGCATCATGCGCTTGCGGCCGAAGCGGTCGGCCAGGCTGCCGGCCGGCAACAGCAAGGAGGCGAACGCCAGCATGTAGGCGCTGACGATCCATTCAATGTCGCTGAAATCGGCATGCAGCGAACGCGCCACCGACGGCAGCGAGACGGCGACGATGTTGGTGTCGAGCGTGATCAGCGCGCACACGCTGGAGCAGATCAGCAGGATGTTGCGCTCCTTGCGGCGGCGCGCAGCGTCGTCGGGATGGGAGGAAGTCTGAATGTTGCTCATGGCAGGATCACGGCTTCCTTGTATTTACGGTTTGACGGCGGCAAGGCCGGCGCGTGCAATCAGGCTGTCGTGTGCCTTGGTGTCGGCGCTGACGCCGATGGCGCCGATCACCTGGCCGTCGACCACGATGGGCAGGCCGCCTTCCATCATCACCAGGCCGGGCGCTGTGATGGCGGCGGGACGACCGTTGTTGATGGCGTTCTCAAGATCGGCGGAGGGCCGCTTGAACAGCGCAGCGGTGCGTGCCTTTTCGGCGGCGACTACCGGACCGACCGTGGTGGCGGCGTTGTCCATACGTTCGGAAGCGATCAGCCAGCCGCCATCGTCGACCACTGCAATGGCGCCAGGCCAGCCGTTCTTGCGCGCTTCTTCATGGGCGGCGGCGAGGATCGCCTTGGCGCTGTCGAGCGTGAGAACGCGTTTCACGGCGACGGGTGCGGCGCTCGTTTGTTGGGCGGAGGCCGTTTGAACCAGTCCGGTGCCAGAGAGGCACAGGAAAAGAACGGCAGCGATGCGGCGCAGTGGCATGAAAGGCTCCTGATAAAAGTATTCAGACCATTCTAATACCGCCGATAATTATCTTTATTACAGTTAAAATTCTATTTAATTTCTTTCAGGTTAATTATCAGATTATTGGAGAATGCCGTGGAGCTTCGTCACTTCCGCTGTTTCACCGCCGTCGCCGAGACGCTGCACTTTGCCCGCGCCGCCGAACAGCTCGGCATTTCGCCGCCGGCGCTGACCAAGCAGATACAGGAAATCGAACGCCTGCTGGACGTCCGCCTGTTCCAGCGCACCAAGCGCTCGGTCAGCCTGACCTCGGCCGGCGAGGTGTTCCTGGAAGAGGCCTTGCGCACGCTTCAACAAGCTGAGCGCGCTGAAGACGCAGCACGTCGCGCCGGTCGGGGTGAAATCGGCCGCATCGAGATCGGCTACATCGCTTCTGCGGCGTATTCCGGCTTGCTGCAAACCGAAGTGGCGCGCTTTCGTGCCGACTACCCGCTGGTGCAGCTCAACCTCATCGAAGCGCCGATGGATACGTTGCCGGTCGGTGTCAGCAACGGCAGCCTCGATCTCGCCTTCATCCGGCCTCCCGTACCCTGCCCGGCCGACGTCAATTTCCTGACCTTGCTGTATGACGATTTCGTCGCGGCGCTGCCTGAGCATTCGCCGCTGGCGCAGCACGAAACCGTGCCGGCAGCCGCGCTCGCATCGCAGTATTTCATCTTGCCTGAGCAGGCTTCCGGCACCATGGAAGTGGGTCGCCGCGGCCGTTTCGTGCCGCGCACCTTGCCCAATCCGGGCGGTCTGGTGGCGGTGGTGACGCTGGTATCAC
This sequence comes from Herbaspirillum sp. NPDC101396, assembly GCF_044767365.1. Lineage (NCBI taxonomy): Bacteria > Pseudomonadati > Pseudomonadota > Betaproteobacteria > Burkholderiales > Oxalobacteraceae > Herbaspirillum > Herbaspirillum sp. NPDC101396. Next base: position 768,387 of record NZ_JBIWNT010000001.1, read on the forward strand.
TGGGTCAGGGCGTGGCGATCGTGCCGGCGTCGGTGATGCAGCGCGTGAACATGCCGGGCGTCACGTATCGGCAGATTGAGGGAAAGATCATTCCGGGCGCCATCGCGCTGGCGTCGCGCAAGCACGAGAAATCGCCGGTGGTGCGCGCCTTCCTGAAGCAGCTGAAATCGCGTCAGGCCGACAGGTAGCGCGTGACGGTCGACGGCAGGCGCCCGGGCAAGCCGCTGTGGACGCTGCTGTCGTGGAAACGATAGGCGCCCTTGCCCGCTTTCTTGGCGGCGTACATGGCGGCGTCGGCCTTGGACAGCAGCTCATCAACGGTGTGACCGTCGTCCGGATACAGTGCGATGCCGATGCTGAGGCTGGTGCCGACTTCGTGACCGCCTAGATTGAGATACGGCGCACCGACGGCCTTGATCAATTTGTCCGCGATGTCGGCGATCTGGCTTTGGTATTTGATGTCGGATAGCAAGACCACGAACTCGTCCCCACCCAGGCGCGCCACCAGGTCGTACTCGCGCAGGTTGGTGCACAGGCGCTGCGCCACCGCTTTCAGCAGCAGGTCACCCACCGCGTGGCCGAGCGTGTCGTTGATCGGTTTGAAGCCGTCCAGGTCGATGAAGAACAGCGCGTAAAGGTTGGCGCTGCGCTTGGCGCGCGACAATTCCGCGCCGGCCAGCTCGCTGAACAGCATGCGGTTGGGAATCCCCGTCAGGTAGTCATGCGAGGCCAGTTGATAGGCGCGCGTTTTCTCTTTTTCCAGCTGTTCGATGAGGCATATTTTTTCGCGTTCGGAGCGCGCCAGGCGCTCGTACAGTTTCTTGCGGTGGTAAGAAATCCCGATCAGGATCAGCGTCAACGTCACCACCGCGATGGAAATGACGATGGCGTAGCGTATATATTCGTAATGCGATTGCGTCAGGTCGGAGACCACCGAATCGGGATCGATGGTCACGCTGACGCTGAGTGGATAAGCGATCAGTTTTTGCCTGTTGCTGACACTGGAGGCGGACATGGATGCCATGCTGTTGTCGCCGATCAGCAGCCGGCGGTCGTTGAGCGCCACCAGCGGCGTGCCGGCGCCGCCATTGACCGCGATCAGGTAACCGTCGCCGATCTGCTGGTAGTCGTTCAGGAACCGCCCCAGATCGAGTATCGCGACCAGGTAGCCGCGTGCACCGGTCTTCGGCGCTTGCAGCGCGATCAGCATCGGCATGCGCCAGTTATGGCTGTCGGTCTTGCCGAACAGGACAGTGCCGGCTTTCGGTGCATCGTTGCCCGAGGCCGCCTGCGGGTAGGCGCGTTCCAGCAACTGGGCGAATTCGCTTTCTTCGGGCAGACCGGCGGAGGAATAGCGCAGGCGCATCTGGTCGTCGAAGACGGCGGCGCGCACGTAGGCGCTGTCGCCGTTGAAGAGCAGGCCCAGGTAATCGGCTGCAGTACTGTCGCCGTCGAGGACTTTGCTGCCGACCGTGGCGTACTGCCCGGCACGGCTGAGGCGATCATTGAGATTGGCGGCCATGATGGCTGCCATGTTGCGGCTCTCGGAAGACGCGCTCTCCATGGCCAGCTTCTTTTCACTGGAGACATGCGTCAGGGTGATGCCCCAGATCACGACCAGCACCAAGGATGACAGCAGCACGAAACAGGCGGACAGACCCCAGCCGTCCTGAATCAGGATCCTGGGCCATTTTGCCTTGAATGAAAATCCGCGCCGCAATTTACCTCCGGAATGCCTGAATGGTGGAAAGTACCGGGTGCGTCCTTGTTGCCGTCGCTGCAGGAAACGAATGCAAGCTGCATGCCTGCCGAATCCATTGTAGACACAAACTTCGTTGCGGTCTGTCACCCGAAAGGACTAGAACGGACTTAAAACGCCAAAAACAAGCCGGGAACAGGTCAGGCGCGCCATAAATACAACGAGCAGCACTGTGAGAGTGCCGCGCAGCAAGAATGTTCCGGCGATGCCGTGTTTCGAACGTTGCATAGGAATAGTGCGGATCAGCATGATTCCGGTCGGCAGGAGTTGCCGGGTGCCTGCAAGGGATAGCCAAAATAGTGGTCATCGGCATGTTGCCACAACAACTTGCGCTGCCGTGTCACCACTTTGTGCGACAGACAAGCCCGGTAAAGACGCCTAGGATGATCCAGTGTTTTGCTCCGATGCCTGAAAACCATAACAACAACGATCCATGACTGCATCCATCCCGCCGGCAATCATCTCCGCCGATGCATTGACACATGTGGATGTCGTGCTGGCCTGCCCACGTTGCGGCGCCGTCGTGGCGCGACTCGTCAACGGTGCGCGTCCGATTCAGGAACAACGCATCGCCTGCCCGCAATGCAAGCGGTCATCCCGTTACGCCAAGCTCAGGACGGACTCTGGCGATACTTTACAGGTCTATATGCGCGCGTTATTTGCAGGCAGGCAGGCTCGCATAGACGCGCCCGACCGCGCGGGCGTGGCAAGCAGCCAGGAAGCTGGCTTACAGGTCAGACGCTGTAAATCACCGTGCGTATCGGCTGTTGCTGGCCGATCGGCATGATGGTTTGCAGGGCATCGAATTCCGCCAGGATCAGCTCGGCCTGGTAGCAGTGCGTGTTGGCGGATTTGAGCGCGTTGCGGAAGGCTTTCAGGGTCGCCGGCTTGGGTACGCTGCCGTGGCCTCTGTTGGCGCGTACGGCATCGGCGACGATATCGGACAGCAAGGCGTCGGCGCAGCTCTGCGCTTCCTTGAGTTGCACCAAACAATCGAGCAGAGCGAGAGTCTTATCCATGGCAGCACCTCAAGATGAAGTTATTGGAAGGAAATTCTAACCAATTGACTGGGGCTTGCACAAGCACTTCCTGCACTGAATCTGCAATATCATGGGTAGCTTGGAAGCCGCGCCAGTTCTGGCATTGCAGCATAATCGCTGACCATGGGCGCGTCCCTGAAACAGATGAGCAAAGAGCAACCACACCAGTATAGACAGTAGCGCGAAAGAATCCATTGTCGGTCTTTCATCACTTTGCAAATGATTTTGGCAGTCCTCTCAAGTGCCTCTTTTCGCCCCGCCTTCTTTTTTGTAACCGCCGCCAATGACTGTATAAAACACCAGTAAAATAGCTTCCTTTTGCCGCCGCACCAAGGCTCAGCATGAACGTCGACTATCTGGAAAAACTCAACCCCGAACAACGCCAGGCGGTGGAATTCGGCATCGTCCCCCGACTGCCGGGACAGCAGGCCACATCTCCGGAGCCTGGCCGCCCTTTGCTGGTGATCGCCGGCGCCGGTTCGGGCAAAACCAATACGCTGGCGCACCGGGTTGCCCATCTGATCGTCAACGGCGCCGATCCGCGCCGGATTTTACTGATGACTTTTTCGCGCCGCGCCGCCGCAGAAATGACGCGTCGGGTCCAGCGCATCTGTGGCGAAGCGCTCGGCGCCAACGGTCGCATCATGGCCGACGCCTTGTCGTGGGCCGGCACCTTCCACGGCATCGGCGCACAGATCCTGCGCGAGTACGCCGACCAGATCGGACTCGATCCCAATTTTTCCATCCACGATCGCGAAGATTCGGCCGACCTCATGAACCTGGTGCGACATGAGCTGGGCTTGTCGAAGACTGAAAAGCGCTTCCCGCTCAAGGCCACCTGCCTGGCCATCTACTCGCGAGTGGTCAATTCGGAAGCGCCGCTGGACAGCATCCTGCACAAGGTGTTTCCGTGGTGCGCGGAATGGGAGGCGCAGCTGCGCACGCTGTTCGGCGCCTACGTCGAAGCCAAGCAGGCGCACAACGTACTCGACTACGATGACCTGCTGCTGTACTGGGCGCAGACCATCGGCGAGCGCGTGCTGGCCGACGACATCGGTGCGCGCTTCGACCACGTGCTGGTGGATGAATACCAGGACACCAACCGCCTGCAGTCATCGATCCTGCTCGCACTGAAACCGGACGGTCGCGGTCTCACCGTAGTCGGCGACGACGCCCAGGCGATCTACTCGTTCCGTGCGGCGACGGTGCGCAACATCCTCGACTTCCCTCGCGCCTTCGATCCACCCGCCGACATTGTCACGCTGGACCGCAATTACCGCTCGACGCAACCTATCCTGGCCGCCGCCAACAGCGTCATCGACAAGGCGCTGGAACGCTTCACCAAAAACCTGTGGACGGAGCGCGCCTCGGACCACAAACCGCAACTGGTATCGGTACGTGACGAAGCCGACCAGGCGCGCTACATCGTCGAACGCATCCTTGAAAACCGCGAAGCCGGCAGCACGCTGAAGGACCAGGCGGTGCTGTTCCGCGCCTCCGACCATAGCGGCCCGCTGGAGATCGAACTGGTGCGCCGGAACATTCCCTTCGTCAAATTCGGCGGTCTCAAATTCCTCGACAGCGCGCACGTCAAGGACATGCTGGCGATGCTGCGTTTCGTACAGAATCCACGCGACCGCGTGGCCGGTTTCCGCCTGATGCAGCTGTTGCCCGGCGTCGGTCCGGGTTCGGCGCAAAAGGTGCTGGAAGCCATGTCCACGCATGCCGACCCGATTGCCGCGCTGTCAGAATTGCCGGCGCCGCCACGCAGCGGCGATGACTGGCGCGGCTTCGTCGAGGTGCTGCAATTCATGGCGCAAGGCAAGACCGGCTGGCCCGGCGAGATCGCCCATGCGCGCAACTGGTACGCCCCGCATCTGGAGCGCAAGCACGAAGACGCCACCACACGCCAGGCCGACCTGCTGCAACTGGAGCAGATCGCCTCCGGCTATCCCTCGCGCGAACGCTTCCTGACCGAACTCACGCTCGATCCGCCGGACGCCACCAGCGACCAGTCGGGCGTACCGCTGCTGGACGAGGACTACCTGATCCTGTCGACCATCCATTCATCCAAAGGCCAGGAATGGAAATCGGTGTACGTGCTCAACGTCGTCGACGGCTGTATCCCGGCAGACCTGGCCACCGGCAGCACTGACGAGATCGAAGAAGAACGCCGCCTGCTCTACGTCGCCATGACGCGCGCCAAGGACGACCTGCATCTGATGGTGCCGCAAAAGTTTTTCACCGGTGGCCAGCACGCGCAAGGCGACCGCCACGTCTATGCGTCGCGCACGCGCTTCATTCCTCCCGGCGTGCTGCCGCATTTCACCAGCAGCGCCTGGCCGGTAGTCGCTGTCGGACCAAGCGGCCGACCCGATGCGCGGCAGATGCGCGTCGACGTCGCAGCGCGCATGCGCGGGATGTGGAAATGAGCGACGCGCATTCGGCCGCCTATCCGGTGTCGGTCAAAGGCGTCTTGCTGACGCCGGACGGCGACGTCGTACTCTTGCTGAACGAACGCGACGAATGGGAACTGCCGGGCGGCCGGATTGACTTGGGCGAGTCCTCAGCCGAGTGCCTGGCGCGCGAAATCCGCGAAGAACTGGACCTGCATGTCAGCGTTGGAGCGCCTCTCGACACCTATCTGTTCGAAGTGATCCCGGGAAAATACGTCTTCATCGCCACCTACCGCTGCACGCTGACCGGCTCCTATGCTCCGGCCGTGAGCCACGAGCACAAACGCCTGGGCACGTTTCCTCCTCATGCCTTGCCGGTCGATCTGCCGGAGGGATACCGGCGTTCCATCGAGGCGGCGTGCGGTACATCTACCGCAAGCAACTGAGCCTGCATCGCTGTCTTCAGCCTTTCCTGCATTAGCACTTCGACCTGCGCTTGACCGGGAGCGTGGGCTAGCGACGACGATAAAAAGCCCGCACAGGGCGGGCTCTTCAATCGGTTTTCCAATCCATCAAGCATGCAGATGATGTAGTCAACCGATCATCTTCGTGTACGCAGCCGCATCAAGAAACTGCGATTCATCGAAAGTCTCCACCGGACGCAGCCTGAAAATCCATTGTTCGTACGGCGCGCCGTTGATGGCCTCCGGTGTGTTGGCGAGTTCGTCATTGACGGCAATCACCTCGCCCGCCACCGGCGCATGCACGTCGGATGCGGTCTTGTTGGATTCGACCACGCCGGCGTCGGCGCCGCGCTGGAGCACGCTGCCGACCGCCGGCGTCTGTACGTACACCAATGGCCCGAGCTGGTCCTGGCCGAAGTCGGTGATGCCGACGGTCAAGGTGCCGTCGTCTTCCTGCCGGATCCACTCGTGCGTTTCGGCGTAAGTGAGGGTGTCTGGTATCAGCATGCGACTCTCCTTGTCTGCTCGATTATTGGATTATTGCGCCGCCGGGAAGACCGGCTCGCCCAGGTTCAGCATGAGGCGGTTGGCCCACGCGAAAATGGCGACCGAATGGATCAGGTCGAGGATTTCCTGCTCGCTGAGACCGACGTCCTTGAGCGCCTGGATGCCGGCGGCATTGACGTCGTTGGGATTCTTGGTGAGATCGATGGAAAACTGCGAGATGGCTTTCTCGCGCGCATCGGTGCCGGCAGTGTACGGATCGTCGAACACCTGCTGCACGGTGTCGTTGCGCTTGGCCAGTTGCTCGAAGCGCTGCGCATGCACCGAGGCGCAGTAGACGCAGCCGTTGATGCGCGACACCACCATCGAACCAAGTTCGCGCTCGGCGCGCGACATGCCGCCCGGCGCATACATGATGGCGTTGAAGGCGGCCGAGCGCTGGCGCAGGATTTCCGGCTGATGGGCGAGGAACAGGTAATAGTCGGAGGTCTTGGCCTTGGGATGGCTCTCTTCCAGGACCTTGATCTGGTCTTCGCTGGCCTGGTCGATGTCGATGACGTCGAGCCATGCGTCCCACTCCAGCACTTCGTTGGTGAAACCGTGCGATTTGATGATGGTGCTCATGCTTGCTCCTTGCTGGCCAGTTTCATGGCTTTCAGACCGGCGACGACGCGGATCTGGTACGAAATGAAGGCGATCAGTTGCGACAGCGCGACCACGGCGGGCGTGCTGATGCCGGCGGCCGGCAAGGTATGCAAGGCGGCCTTGTCGCCTTCCACCGGACGCTCGGTCAGCGCACGTGTGAAGGCCAGCATGGCGCGCAGGCGGCCTTCCGGCAATTGTTCGGGGGCGCCGTCGGCGGCGACGGCAATCTGTGCCGCGTCGGCCGGCAAGGCGTCCAGCCGTGCGCGGTAATGCGCGGCGACTTCACGCGCGCCGGCCAGGCGACAGGCGTACAACGCAACCAGCAGGCGCTCGTCCAGGGAGATACCTTCCAGCGCCGGGTCGAACAGCGCGTCATAGCTGCCCTGCGAGGCGACCGCGACTTTTTCGCGCTGGTGGCGCAAGGCATGCAGGCTGCCGCCCGCTTGCAGGCCGGACAGTTTGTCGATGACATCGTTGTCGATGTTGTATTCCACTTGCGTCGTCATGAGACTTCCTTTCGTGATGGCTGCGCGGAGCGCGCAAGATGCGCTCCGATTGCATTCCTGAGAAACTCCTGGGCGTGCTGCCAGGAGTGTTTGTCGGCGTGCGCGTTGGCGGCAGGTTCGCCGCCGCCGGTGCTGATGCGCTTCGACACCGGATGGGCGTAACTGATCTGGGTAGTCGGCACGTAAGGGAACAAGATGGCGTGGCCGGCATCCTGGTAGTCGTGCCATTCCACGGCGTGCGGATGCGCGACTTCGTCCAGCTTGTCGCGCACCATTTTTGAATAGATGCTCGACGGCCACGAGCCGTCGTCGGTAGCCGACAGCAGCAATACGGGCGCATCGATGTGCTCGACCAGGATGCGCGCCTTCGCCACCGCCTCCTTGTCCTGCAAGGCGGTCAACATGGCGAGCACGTGCCGATGCGGCGGCGCCCCCTCGTCGAACGGCGCCCAGCTGGCGTGGCGGTTGTTTTCCCATTGATGCGTGAGCGGCTTGCCGTCGAGCAGCCAGGTCGGTCCTTCGCGTCCGATCGCCGGATCGCAGGCGTTCTGGCCGCTGTGCACCAAGGCGCTCGGCACGTAAGCGAGCACTGCCGAGACTTTTTGCGGAAAGGTCGCCCCCAGCAGCAGCACCAGCTCACCGCCGCGCGACTGGCCGCTGATGGCGACGAAGTCGCCGAGCGGTTTGACCGTGGCGCGCAGCCAATCCAGACCTTTTTCAAAGTACTCGAGCGGCGTGTTGGAGATGTAGTCCGACAAGCCCGGCGCCTTGAAATACGCCAGCGCAAACGCCGCATAACCGTGCGACGCATACAAGGCCGCACGTGGTTCATTGATGCCGCCACCCGAGCCGTTGAGGATCATCACCGCCGGATGCGGACCCGGACCGGCTGGCAGGAACAAAGTCCCGACCAGCCCCTGCTCGCGCACTTCCTGTCGCGTCACGCCGGCGGCGCACAGGCGCTGAATCAGTTCCGCTTCCGCTTTGCCGGAGGCGCTTGTCGCTTCCAGCACCGTCGTCAGCGCTTGCTGCACGTCGGTGTGGAAGAGCTCGCGCTTGCCCGCTTGCTCCGGCGTCTGCGACCATAGCAGGCCCATGGCCGAAATGCCTTGGTAGTCGCCCTCCACCGTCGGCGCCAGCGCCAGATCGACATGACCCGCGGCATCCGCCACGAAGCGTGCACTGCTGCGCCAGACGGCGCCGGCGCGCACGGTGCGGCCGGCGACCTGCACCAGCTCGCCCGGCTGCACGCCGGTGACGACGATGCGACGCGGCACGTCGATCAGGTCGTCGGCGGGACTGACGGTGATGTTCAGCGTGGACATGGCCACCTCCTCAACGAACTTACTTCTTGTCCTGCGTCACCATCATGGCGGTGGTGCGGTCACTGCTGGCCGGCGTCACCTTCAGGCCCTTCTTGGCGGCCCAGATGTTCTGATAGTGGTACAACGGAATGATGCCGGCGTCGTCGGAAACAATCTTGGCGGCGTTGCGCAGGATCGCTTCACGCTTGGCCGCGTCGAACTCGGCGGTCGAATCAGCCAGCGCCTTGTCGATGGCAGGGTTGCTGTAGTGATTCCAGTTGGAGGCGCCCAAGCCTTTCTTGCTGTCGACGGATGCCAGCACGTTGACCAGCGCATAGCTTGCCTCGCCGGTGCCATTGCCCCATGCCAGCACGCTGACGGCAAACTCGTTCTTGTTGGCGCGCGCCGAATACGAAGCCCACGGCAGCACTTCCACTTGTGTCTTCACGCCGATGCGGGTCCAGAACTGCGCCACCGCCTGCATGGTTTCCGGCGCTTGCGGATAGCGATCGTTAGGCACGTGGATGGTCAGCTTGAAGCCCTGCGGGAAACCGGCGTCGGCCAGCAGTTTCTTGGCCTGGTTGACGTCGTTCGGAATGTTCTTGATATCCGGGTTGTAGCCGAAGGTATCGGCCGGCATCCATTGGTTGGCTTCGGTCGCCGCGCCTTGCAGGATGCGGTCGACCAGCGCCTTGCGATTGATCGCCAGCGACAAGGCCTTGCGTACGCGTGCGTCCAGCAGCGGATTCTTGTCGAGCTGCTTGCCGGCGTTGTCGGTGATGTACTGGTTCGGACCTTCATGGAAAGTCGGTTGCAGCAACAGCACGCGCAGGCCGTTGTACGGGAACACCTTGACGTTCGGCGATTGCTTGAGCTTGGCCAGGTCGGACACCGAGACCTTGTCGATCACGTCGACGTCACCCGACAGCAAGGCTGCAGTGCGCGCGGCGGCGTTGTTGATGTAGCGGTAGTTGACCTTTTCCCAGATTTGCTTCTGGCCCCAGTAGTCGTTGTTGCGTTCCATCACGACGCGGTCGCCCGGCGTGTAAGAGACGTATTTGTACGGACCGCTGCCGACCATGGCGGCGCCGCTGTTGTAGTTTTCAGTTTGCGATTTTTCACCGACATGCTTGCTGACGATGTGTACCGACGCCAGGTTCAGCGGCAGGTCGGGATTGGCGATATTGGTCTTGATGATCAGCGTCAGCGGATCCTTGGCAGTGACCGATTCCACCGTGCGCAGGTAGCCGGCGAAGGTCGCCACGCTGCCCGGCACCGCGCGTGCGCGCTGGTAGGAGAAGATCACGTCGTCGGCGGTGAACGGCTTGCCGTCCTGCCACTTGACGTTGGGACGCAGCTTGAACTCCCAGGTCTTGGCGTCGATGTTCTTCCAGCTGGCGGCCAGGCCGGGTTGCAGCTTGTTGTAGTTGTTTTCGACCAGCAGGTCCCAGAAATGCAGGTCGACGGAACGGTCGCCGGCATGGTTGTTGAGCTGCGGATCGAGCGACGACAGCGGATCGGCAAACGCGATGTTCAGGGTCTGTGCGCCGGCGGAGCCGAAGCCCAGCAATGCGACGGCCAGGAGGCTGGAAAGTACGCTTTTCTTCATGTTCATCATCCTCGGTTGGGTGGGATAAAACTGCGTTTCTAAATATTACTGATCGTTCAAATGACAGGCGCTCAGATGACCCGGCGCGACTTCCTTGAGCGCCGGAACCTCGGCACGGCAACGCGGCATGGCATGCGGGCAGCGCGGGTTGAAATGGCAGCCGGACGGCGGATTGAGCGGACTCGGGATTTCCCCCTTGATCGCCGTGAAGGACTTGTTGCGCGCCTGCAGGCGCGGCACTTCGGCCAGCAAGGCCTGGGTGTACGGATGGTTCGGACGGGCGAACAGTTCCTCGACGGCAGCGCTTTCGACGATGCGGCCCAGGTACATGATGACCACGCGGTCCGACACGTGCTCGACCACGCCGAGGTCGTGGCTGATGAACAGATAGGTCAGCCCGAGTTGCTCGCGCAGGTCGGAAAACAGGTTCAGGATCTGCGCCTGGATCGACACGTCCAGCGCCGCCACCGCCTCGTCGCAGACCAGCATGGCCGGTTGCACCGCCAGCGCGCGGGCGATGCCGATGCGCTGGCGCTGGCCGCCGCTGAACTGGTGCGGATAGCGGTCCCTCAGCTCCGGATCGAGTCCTGCACGCAGCAATTGCGCGCTGACGTAATCGTCCAGTCCGGCCTTGTCGGTCATGCCGTGGATCAGCGCCGCTTCGCCGACGATCTGGTCGACGCGCAGGCGCGGATTGAGACTGGCATACGGATTTTGGAAGATCATCTGCACCTTGCGCCGCGCCGCCTGCATGTCTTGTGCGCTGAAGTCCTTGCGATCGACGCCATTGACCAGCACCTCGCCTGCCGATGGCGCCAGCAGGCCGCTGACGATGCGGCCCAGGGTCGACTTGCCGCAGCCGGATTCGCCGACCAGGCCGACCACTTCTCCCGGCATCACGTGCAGGTCGACGCCGTCGAGCGCCTGCGTCACGGCGGCCGGACGCATCCAGCCGCGCGCCGTCAGCTGCTGCTCGAACGGACGCGGCTTGCGCTCGCCGAAACGCTTGACGATGCGGCGCGCATCGATCAGCGGGACGGCTTGTTGATTCGACTCGTTCAACTTATCCATGCTGCAACTCCGTCGTTTCGTTCTGACTCGCAGGATGGAAGCAACGCACCAGATGATCCGGCAAGGGCTCGGTAATGTCCGGACGCGTCAGGCATTGTTCGCTGACCCGCTCGCAGCGTGCGGCGAACGCACAGGTCGGCGGCAGGTGCAGCAGGTTCGGCGTCAGGCCGGGAATCTGGCGCAGGCGCTGGCCGCGCCGGTTGTTGCCCGGCAGGCTGCCGATCAGGCCTTGCGTGTAAGGATGCTGAGGCCGGTCGAGCACCTCGGCGACTGAGCCTTGTTCGACGATGCGGCCGGAATACATCACGGCAATATCGTCCGCCAACCCTGCCACCACTGACAGGTCGTGGGTGATCCAGATCAGCGCGGTGCCGTTCAGGCGTGCCAGCTTTTGCACCTCCGACAGGATCTGCGCCTGGATGGTGACGTCGAGCGCGGTGGTCGGCTCGTCGGCGATGATCAAGTCGGGCTTGTGCAGCATGGCGATCGCAATCGCCACGCGTTGGCGCATGCCGCCCGACAGCTGATGCGGATAGGCGCGCAGCCGTTCGTCCGGACTGGCAATGCCCATCAACCCCAGTGTATCGCGCGCCAGTTCGCGCGCCTGCTCGCGGCTGACCTTGCTGTGCGCGAGCACGGCGTCGATCATCTGCGCTTCCACGCGCAGGACCGGGTTGAGCGTCATCATCGGATCCTGGAAGATCATGGCGATGCGATTGCCCTGCAGGCTGCGCAGCGACTTCTTGTCCAGCGTCACGAGGTCCTGGCCTTTGAACAGGATCTGTCCGCCGACGATGCGGCCCGGCGCATCCAGCAACCCGAGGATGGAAAAGCCGGTCACGGTCTTGCCTGACCCGGACTCGCCGACCAGGCCGAGGATGCGGCCGCGCTCGAGCGTCAGCGAGACGTCGTCGACCGCCGGCAGCACGCCGGCCGGTGTGTAAAAATGCGTGCGCAGATTGCGCACTTCAAGCGTCGGGACAGAATTACGCGTGCTCATTTCTGCCACCTTGGATTCATGACATCACGCAGGCGATCGCCGACCATGTTGATCGCCACGATCACGACCACCAGCGCGACGCCGGGATAAAAACTGATCCAGTATTCGCCGGACAGCAAGAATTGATAGCCATTGGAAATCAGCAGGCCCAGTGACGGCTCGGTAACCGGCACGCCGAGGCCGAGAAAGCTCAAGGTCGCCTCCAGCGTAATCGCGCGCGCAATCTGCAGCATGCCGATGACGAGCAGCGGCGGCAGGCAGTTCGGCAGGATGTGGCGCACCATGATGCGCCAGCCCGAGACGCCCAGGCCGCGGGCGGCTTCGACATATTCCTTCTGCCGCTCGACCAGCGCCTGGCCGCGCGCGGTGCGGGCGTAATAGGCCCACTCCAGCACCACCAGCGTCGCCATGACGTTGAAGATGCCCTTGCCCAGATAAGCCAGGATCAGCATCGACACCAGGATCGACGGGAACGACAGCACCAGGTCGGCCAGGCGCATCAGCAGAGCGTCGACCTTGCCGCCGGCATACGCGGCAAGCAATCCGACCAGCGTGCCGATCACGCCCGCCAGCAGCGCAGAGCCGACGCCGATGCCGACGCTGATGCGCAGCCCGTACAGGATGCCGGAATACAGATCGCGTCCCTGCCCGTCCGTGCCGAGCCAGTAGGTATAGGTGCCGAGTCCGTTGGCGGTGCCGGGCGGCAGGCGCGCGTCGAGCACATCCAGTTGCATCAGGTCGTAGGGATTTTGCGGCGTCAGCAACGGTGCCGCCACCGCAGCGATCATCAGCAGCGCGGCGACGGCAAGGCCGAACATCGCGGTCCGTGAAGCGAGGAAGCCGCGCAAGACGGCGCGCCATGGCGATTCGCGGCGCGGCGGCTGGAATGCCGACAAGGCGGCGACCTTGGCGCGCACTTCCTGCTGCGTCATCGGCGTTGTTTTGTTGACCGATACTTCGCTCATGCCGCCACCTCCACCCGCACGCGCGGGTCCAGCACTTTATAGAGGACGTCGACGATCAGGTTGAGCGTGACGAACAGGCACACGATCACCATCATGTAAGCCACGATCACCGGCCGATCCAGCGCATTGATGCTGTCGAGAATCAGCTTGCCCGCGCCGGGCCAGGCGAAGATGCTTTCGGTCACCACCGCGAACGCGATGGTCGAGCCGAACTCCAGCCCGAGGACGGTCACCAGCGGGATCAGCGTATTGCGCAGCACGTACATCAGCACCACGCGCAATGGCGTCAGCCCTTTGGCGCGTGCGAACTTGACGAAATCCATCGGCAGCACTTCGCGCACATTGGCGCGCGTGAGGCGGATCACCAGCGAGATCTTGAACAGCGACAGGTTGAGCGCCGGCAGGATCAGGTGGCGCAGGCCGTCGACCGTCAGCCACGACCATTGCACGCCGAACAGGCCGGCCGTCTCGCCGCGCCCGCCCGAAGGCAGCCAGCCCAGCGACACGCTGAAGGCCATGATCAGCATCAGGCCGATCCAGAAGGTCGGCAGCGAAAAGCCGAGGATGCTGCCGGTCATGATCATGCGGGAGAAAACGGTTTCCGGAAACAGGCCGGCCAGCAGGCCGAGCGGGATCCCGATCAGCACCGCCAGAATCAGTGCGGCAAAGGCCAGCTCCAGCGTCGCCGGCAGGCGCAGAAAGATAAGCTTGATGGCCGGTTCGTTATAGACGAAACTTTTACCGAGGTTGCCGTGCAGCGCGCCATTGACGAAGGCCAGGTACTGGCGCCAGATCGGCTGGTCCAGACCGAGTTCTTTAATGATGCGCAGGCGATCGACCTGGTCGACGTCGGGGCCGATCAGGGTATCGACCGGATTACCGATCATGTGCAGGCCGAAGAAGACGATCACCGTCATCAGCAACAACACCGCCAGCGCCTGCAAGACGCTGCGCGCAATCGCGCCGCTCATCGCTGCAGCCCTTCGCGTTCTTCGGCGGTCGGCTCGGACGGCGTCCATTCGTTGCCGATCAGCTCCGGTTCGGCGTAGGCCTGCAGGTTGCGGTAGTGCGTCTCGACGTCTTCGCCGTAGAGCAGCGACGCGATGCCTTGCGCCAGTCGCTGTGCGCCTTCGCTGATGGCGGGAATATCGCCCGACAGCGTGCCGTGAGTGATGGTGGCCGGATAGCAGAAGCAATGGATGCGCTCGAGCCCGGGCAAGCCGCCCGGCTGCTTTTGCTGGAATTCGAAGGCTTTGCCGAGATCCGGCGAATCGGACAGCTCCGCATCTTCGTCACCGGGTGGCGGCATGTAACGTGCGCGCCAGCTGCGGATATGCGGCGCGATCACGGCGAACTCGGGACGCACGCTCCAGTCCACGCGAAAACCGGTGGAAAAGATCAGGAAGTCCAGATCGAATACGCCGCGCGGCGTGCGCACGCGCAGGCTGTCGCTGTCTTTGCCTGTGATGACCTCCACGCGCTCGATCGGCGCGCCGAAAATGAAACGCGCGTTGGCGAACTTCGACACGCGCTGCACGCTGCCGCTCGGCGGCGGAATTTGCTGGACGTTGACGTAGTGGCGGATGCGCCATTTCCACTCGTCGGGAAGATTCACATGACCGCTGGTCAGGCCGGGATTACCCGAGCCCTTGCCCTTGTTGATGCGCGGCAGTTCGGTGCGGCGGATCAGGATGTCGACGCGTTCGGCGCCCGCTTCCAGCGCCGTTCCCGCGCTATCCATGGCCGACGAACCGGCGCCGATGATGCCGACCCGTTTACCGGTCAGCTTGCCGTAGTCCATGTCGTCCGACGAATGCGCCCACAGGGCGCGCGGCAGGCTGTCCGCCAGCGGCGGCACCAGGGCGCCGCCGAGACCGTCGCGGCCGGTGGCGAGCACCACGCGGCGCGCCAGCACCACCGACTTGCCGGCGGGGGCGGCGATGTGCAGCTCCACCAGGCCGTCGGCGCGCGGCTGGATCAGCTCCATGCGATGGTCGTTGCGTATGTCGAGATCCATCACCTTGCGATACCAGCGCAGGTAGTCCATCCACTGCAGGCGCGGGATCTTGTCCAGGGCTTCCCATGCGTCGAGTCCGAATTGAGCCTCGAACCAGGCGCGGAAGGTCAGTGCGGCGAAGCCCAGCGCCGGGCCGGTCAGCTTCTTCGGCGAACGCAGGGTTTCCATGCGCGCGGTGGTCGCCCACGGGCCTTCGAAGCCGGCCGGCGATTGATCGTAAATCACGGCGTTGATGCCCAGGTGCAGCAGCGACACCGCTGCCGCCATCCCGGCCTGGCCACCGCCGATGACGGCCACGTCCAGTACCGGCTGGTTGTCCACCGTCTTTTGGGGAACCCAGGACTTGGCCGGCAATTCCAGCCAGGCCAGGTCTTGCCGCAGGCGCGCTTCCAGCGCGGCCAGTCCGCTTGCTGCCGAGGTCGTCGCTTCACTCATGATGCACGCCCTTCCCGTGTGGATATCGCCGAAATTGAATTGTATGTCTGCATGTTGCCTGTTCTTGCCTTGTCCATGATGCCGTTACAGCAAATCGTCGTGGTCGCCGGCATCGCGTCGGACGAAACCGTGCAGGATGTTGCGCGCCGCCGTCTCGATGGCCACGATCAGCGCCTGCGTCACGGCGTCCACCGGCTTGCCGAACGGCGTGACCACGCCGAAGTAAAACGGGATGTTGACCGCCAGCGGCCGCACCGCCAGGCCTTCGATGGGCATGCCCAGCGCGGTCATCGGTTCGACCAGCGCCACGCCGAGACCGGCATGCGCGGCCATGACGGCGTTGAATGAGGTATTGGTTTCGATGGCGACGTCGAGCGGCTTGTCCTGCGCCAGCGCCATGTCGATACGCTGGCGCAGGCGATAGCGGTTGGACATGGTGATGACGCGCTCGCTGCGCAAGGCGTCGACGGTGACGACATCCAGCCTGGCCAAGGGACTGTCTGCGCGCACCACCGCCACGCACGGCGCCTGGCCGATCCAGTGCAGGTCGAGGCCGCGATGGGCAACCGGCAGGCTGGTCAGGCCGAGGCTCACCGTCCGATGCAGCACCGAATGAACGACCTGTTCGGCCGAGGCGCTGCGCAGGTGGATATGTTCGGGCAAGCCGTGCTTTTCGATTAGCTTGAGCGCGGCCGGCGCAATCGTCGAGGCCAGCGCGGGCGTCGCCACCAGATGGATGGGCTGGAGTTCTTCGCGGCCGATTTCCAGCGCGCGTTCGCGAATCGTCCGCAGCCCGACCAGCGAGCGCTCCACTTCTTCGTACAAGAGGAATGCCTTGTCGGTCGGCGTCACGCGCGGGCCGTTGCGATCGAACAAGGCATAGCCGAGTTCGCCTTCCAGATCCTGGAGCGCCTTGCTGACGGCGGGCTGCGAGCGGCCGAGGCTGCGCCCGGCGCCAGTCACGCTGCCGATGGTCATCACCGCCGAAAAGGCTTCCAGTTGATTTAAGTCCATACTATGATGAGTTATATTATTTTCGAATTATAGACAGACATTTATTCTGATTAAGTATAATCATTTTGCATAAGTTAATACGAAAATCAGCTTAAGAATCTCCCGCGACGTATGCCCGTCCGCCAAGGCGCACCCGCCTGGACTTTACATTGCAAATTACACAAACGAATAATGAAATGACTTTATATTCGTTTTTCATCTATTATTTTCGTCGTAACGTAAGCGCATCTTTCTTCCGGATTCCGCCATGAACGCTTCCTCCGCCTGTATCTCCACTGCTGCGGCCAACCCGTCCGCGCTACAATTCCCTATCTATCTGGACTATTCGGCGACGACGCCGGTCGATCCGCTGGTCGCTACGCGCATGGTTGCCTACCTGACGGAAAAATTCGGCAATCCGGCCAGCAGTTCCCATTCATTCGGCTGGGAAGCCAAGGCTGCCGTGGAGAAGGCGCGCAAGCAGGTCGCCACGCTGGTCGGCGCGCAGGCCAACGAAATCGTCTGGACCTCGGGCGCCACCGAATCGAACAACCTGGCGCTGAAAAGCGCTGCCCATGCGCTGCGGGCAGCCGGTCGCGGCAAGCACCTGATCACCGTCAGCACCGAGCACAAGGCGGTGCTGGACACCATGCATACACTGGAGCGCGCCGGCTTCGACGTCACCTTTTTGCAGCCGCTGGCCGATGGCCTGATCACTGTCGAGCAATTCAAGGAGGCGCTGCGTCCGGACACCATCCTGGCGTCGGTCATGATGGTCAACAACGAAATCGGCGTGATCCAGCCGATCGCCGAACTGGGCGAAATTTGCGCCGCCCGCGGCATTGTCTTCCACGTCGATGCGGTGCAGGCGGTCGGCAAGATCGCGATTGATCTGGCCACGCTCAAGGTGGATCTGATGTCGTTCAGCGCGCACAAGATCTACGGCCCGAAAGGGATCGGCGCTCTGTTCGTTCGCAACAATCCCGCACTCAGGCTGGAAGCGCAGATTGACGGCGGCGGTCATGAAAACGGCATGCGTTCAGGCACCTTGCCGACACACCAGATCGTCGGCATGGGTGAAGCGTTTGCGCTGGCGGCGAGCTTGCAGGATACCGAAGCCGCGCGCATCGGCGTGCTGCGCGATCGTCTTTGGGATGGATTGAAGGATTTGCCGGGAGTGGTGCTGAACGGCTCCGCAACGGCGCGCATTCCACACAACCTCAATGTGAGTTTCGACATCAGTGGGGAAATGCCAGTGGCGGGACAACTGCTGGATATTGCGGTGTCGGCCGGATCGGCCTGTAATTCGGCCAATGCGGCGCCGTCTTACGTACTGACGGCGCTGGGCCGGTCGGCGGCGCTGGCGCGCAGCGCGATCCGGTTTTCACTGGGCCGCTACACGACGGACGCAGAAATCGACTACACCGTGGCAACGCTGCAAAAACTGTTGCTGAAGTAGCTCAGCTTTGGATTGGCGCTGAATCGGAAGTCGCGGGCGCCGATGACTCTTCGGCCTGGCGCTTGGTTACGGCAGCGAAATGTTCCGCATATTCAGCGCGGCGCGCCTGGTCGGACTCGATCAACATCTGGTATCGGGTTTCCGACACGCGCTGCTGCAGCACCGCCGAATAACGCTCGCGCTGCAACCATTCGATGATGATCGCGGCCAGCATCACGATGCTGCCGTAGACCACGATCAGGAACACGTCCTTGCTGCCCAGGCCATCCATCATGTAATACGGCTTGCGGAAAAAATACAGCGCTGTCGGGATCGCCAGCACCAGCAGTCCCAGCGAATACACATAGCCAAAGAAGTAACTCATGATGATGCAGTTGATGGCGAAGAACAGCATCGACATCGATTCGTCGACCACCGAGCTGAGCACATAGCGCAGGATGAACGCCACCACGAAGCCGCACAGGCAGAACAGGATGGGATAGAAGCCGCCGTTTTTCCAGCGCTTGGAATTTTTGAGTTTGATGATGCTCATGGAAGATCCTCTGCACCGCCGGTCAGCGGCGATCTTTCAGCGGAGAGTTGTGCAACAGGTATTTCAGCGAGATGTCGTTGCTGTGCATCTCGATATTGCGCCGGATGAACTGGGCCGCTTCGTTGGTCACGATCTCGCGTTCATTATCAACGGTGATGATATGGTAGCAGTCGCCCAGCCAGATCACCTTGCGCACTTCCGAGTTGATGTTGGCCAGGATCATTTCGGCGTTGCGCGGCGCCGCCGTCTCGTCATCGATGGAATGGATCACCAGCGTGCTGGCGCGCACCTGCGACAAGGACTGCCTTACATAGGCCATCAGCTTTTGCGCCGCCCACAGATGGCGCGCCGGAATCGCCGCTGCACCGACCGCCGCGACGCCGTCCTTCTTCAGCGCCGCCGCCACGCGCCGGCGCATTTCAAAATTCTTGATGCCGTAAGGATCGCTTTCCTTGTAGGTCCAGTTGCGATAACCGAGACTATACGGAACGTTCATCAGGCGGTGATACCAGGGAATCGACCAGCCGTCATAGCGCAGCACCGGCGACAGCAGCACCACGCTGAGGATTTCCTTGCTGAAGCTGGCCACCGCCAGCGCCAGGGTCGCGCCCATGCTGAGGCCGCACAGCGAAACGGTCTTGTGCTCTTCCTTGAGCTTGACCACCTTGCTCTCGACCATGGCGCACCAGTCCATCCAGTTGGGCGTGACGCGCGGATCGGTCATTGAGGCGGAATAGTTCGGAATCTGCATCTCGACCACGGTGCAGTTGGCCTTCTTGAGCGCCTTGGGGATGGTGCCCAGTTCCAGGCTGGAGCCGCATAGCCCGTGCAAAAGGATCACCGCATGCTCTTTTTGGCGGTCTGCCTGGCGCTCTAGCTGATGGTCGTTGCGAACAGTCTGGTTCATGCGATGGTGGACAACGAGATACTAAATAGGATGATATTTAATCAACCCTCATTGTAGACGGGTATGAGAATTATTTCAGCCGGTTTTGCGAGGAACGCCAATTTGGCACCTCCTTTTCGACTGCCCAGCAACATCCGGGTTCAACGCGCCGGCAAGATGATGGTCGCGATCAGGCCGCCCTGTGGATGATTGCGCAGCAACAGTTCGCCGCCGTGCGCCTGCACGATGTTGCGGGCGATTCCCAGCCCCAGTCCCATGCCGCCGCTGTTGGCGCTGCGTCCGTGTTCGAGCCGGACATACGGCTGGAACAGGCTGCCCATCGCGTCTTCGGGTACGCCTGGGCCATGGTCGCGGATCTCGATTTCGACCATGTCGCCTTCCAGCGCCTGCGACTGGCGGATGGCGATTTCGACCTTTTCGCCGTAATGCAGTGCGTTGTCGAACAGGTTGCCGATGGCCCGTTTGAGGGCCAGCGGCTTGGCCATGACGTTGACGCCGGACGGCTCGAACGCCACCTCATGCCCGGCCATGCTGGCGTCGCGGATCATGCGCGCCACGAGCGCATCCAGCCGGACTTCGGTGCGGTTTTCGTGGATGTCGCTGTCTTTCACCGATTGCAGCGCGCCCTTGACCATCATGTCGAGCTCGTCGAGGTCGTCATGAAACTCGGTGCGCATGTCGTCGTCGTCGAGCAGCTCGGTGCGCAGCTTGAGCCGTGTGATCGGCGTGCGCAGGTCATGCGAGATCGATACAAACAAGCGCTCGCGATCTTCCAGGTAGCGCTTGATACGTTCGCGCATGCCGCTGAAGGCGCGCGCGGTCTTGACGAATTCACGGCTGCCGGTCTCCGGCAGCTCCGGCACGGTCTCGCCTTTGCCGAAGGCTTCGGCGGCGTCCGACAGTGCCGCCAGCGGCCGCGTGGTCCAGCGCACCACCAGAATCGTCAGCAGCAAGATCGCCGCCAGCGACAGTCCCTGCAGGACCACGCGGTCCAGCGACAAGGGATTGCTGCTGTCGAGGAAATACGGATTGGGCATCAGCGCCGCCAGGTACAGCCATTTTCCGGACTCGATCTGGGTCTGGATCACCAGCACCGGCGCCGGATTCGGCTTGATCAGCAGGATGTGCTGCACCCAGCTGTCGGGCAGGTCGCCGATCTTGAGCCCGTCGTCGGACACCGGCAGGTTGTCGGGCCAGGCGAAGCTCAGGTGGAATTCGGGCAAGAAAGCGAGGTCGGATTTCAGCGTTTCGGCCGCCGCCTCGGTGGCGATATCGGCCAGCGAATTGGGCGCGATCGGCGGTATCGGCACCAGCGCGCTATTGGCGTTGATGAAGAAGCGCGTGCCCCCCATTTCGCGCAGTTGCTGGATCATGATCGGCCGGTAGTTCGCCGGCAGCGTCATGAAATAGCGGATCGCCCCGGACGCGCTGTGCGCCAGATGCTGCGCCGCCACGCGTGTCTCCGCCTCGGATTTGGTGCGCAGCTGCGCGGCCCAGATCAATCCGCCGGCCAGTTGCGTCACCAGCACGCCGAAAATCATCACCACCGACAAGCGTCCCAGCAGCGAGTTAGGCAGCACCCGGTCGAGCACGCGCGTGACCGTTGCTGAGGCGCGGCTGCGCCATGCCAGGGGCGGCGGCAATCCCGACATGATCAGGCTGCTGCCGCCGTCACGTCGGCCGAGAACACATACCCTGCTCCGCGCACCGTCTTGATCAGGTGCGGCTGCTTGCCGTCATCACTGAGACGCAGGCGCAGTTTGCTGATCTGCACGTCAAGCGAACGGTCCAGCGGCCCGGCGTCGCGCCCGCGGGTTTCTTCGCTGAGCACGTTGCGGTCCAGCACGTCGCCGGGATGCTCGACGAAGTACTTCAGCAACTGATAATCCATCCCGGTCAGCGCCACCACCTGCCCTGCACTGTCGAGCAAGGTGCGCTCCACCGTGTCCAGCGTGAAACCGACGAAGCGATAGAAGCGCGGCGCGGCGGCATTGTCGATGCCGGTGCGGCGATGGATGGCCTTGATGCGCGCCAGCAGTTCGCGCGGACTGTACGGCTTGGCGATGTAATCATCCGCACCCAGCTCGAGTCCGACCACCCGATCGGTTTCGTCCGAACTGGCGGTCAGCATGATGATCGGCACATTCGATTTGCGCCGCACGATCTTGCACAGCGCGAAGCCGTCGGTATCCGGCAGCATGACGTCGAGGATCACCAGCGACAGTTCGTCGGCGTAGCGCTGGAATTCGGCAAGGAAGGCTTCGCCGTTATGCGCCAGGCGCACTTCGTACTGGTTCTTCTCCAGGTAGGTCTTGAGGAGAGTCCGGGTTTTCTGGTCGTCGTCGACGATGAGGATTTTGCGCGTCATTACGGTGATCTTTACTCCACTTTTCCGGTTCGCGAAAGCGCCCTGGCGATCGAGGCGAGCCGTCGCTGCGCCTCGGCTTCGCTGATCTGGTCATCGACGAAGAAACGCCGCAGCTCGGCCACGATGGCGTCCTTGGTGGTTTCGTCGGTGGCCATGCGATGCACCAGGCTGGGCGCGAGATAAGCCGAGCCCTTGCTGAACACGCGCCAGGAATTCTGCGAACAGCTGTCCATCTTGCCGGTGTCCGGCGAACGCCAGACCGGGATGGCGCCCTTGAATTTATTGTAGTCGGATTGCACCGCCGGCGACATCGCGATCTGCGCCAGCACTTCCTGCGCCGGCTGGTGTGAATAATCGTCCGCGAACATCGCCAGCGTGTCGATGCTGTACAGGTGATAGTCGGCCGTGCCTGGCACGGCGGTACAACCGAATTGCTGGTCGACGCTCAGGCCCCAGGCGTTGAAGTCGCCCTTGGCCCAGTCGCCCATGATGAACATGCCCGCCTCGCCGTCAGCCAGCTGGCGCGCCACTTCGGTCCACGGACGTTCCTTCACCGGCAACTGCATGACCTGCTTCAGTTCACGCAGGCGTTTCAGCGCACGCAGCAAGCGTGCGTCGGCGAATGCGCGCGGGCTGAGGTCGACAAACAATTGACGGTAATAAGCCGGTCCGCCTTCGGACAGCACCAGCGTTTCGAACAGCGTCGCCACCTGCCACGACTCGCTGCTCTGCGCCAGCGGTGCAATGCCGGCCTGCTTCAATTTGGCGGCGACCTTATCGAACTCGTCCCAGCTGCGCGGCACGCTCAGGCCAAGCCGGTTGAACACGGCAATGTTGTAATAGAGATTGTTGATGCGATGGATGCCGAGCGGCGCCGCGACGACGTGGCCGTGATTGTTCAGCAGCGACCACACGGTCGGAAACAGCAGCTTCTGCCAGTTGCCTTGGGCGGCGACGTTGTCCAGCTCAAGCAGCAATCCCAGATCGGCCCATTCGCCGAAGATGACGCCGTTGAGTTGCGTGACTTCAGGCGCATGTCCGGCCAGCACCATGCTTTTCAGGACCTTGCCGGCGCCGATGCCGGCGCCGCCGGGAATCGCGAAATCGCGCCACTGGATATTCTGTTCCGCCAGCTTGTTGCTCAGGACGTCCACCGCCTTGCGCTCGCCGGAAGAAGTCCACCAGTGCAGCACCTGCAGTGAGGCCGGCGAGTTTGCCGGTCCAACTGGACCGGCGGCACGCGCAACTTGCGCAGCAAACAACAGCCACAACGACAGCAGCGCCGCCAACAAGCATGTTGCGGCGCGCAGCGTCATCTCCCGGTGTCTCGTCAATGCGGGCCTTGTCATTTTTATCATTCTGAGTTTTTTGCCGTCTCCAAAGCGCGTGTGACTATAGCGTAAGTCCGCGCCCCAACGCGATAAGAACATTAATTGGATTCACGTTTTGTAAAGAAATGTAATGTTTTATTTAGTTTCCTGTTTTGGTGCGAAGCCGCCTTACAGACGCGGCCGCAGCGCTGCGCTTGGGGCGACCGGGAACGGCTTAAATCCTCTGTAAATATATGTAATCCATCCGCACCGAAAATTTAACAAATTTCAATTTAAATCAATAACTTAGCGGTTTTCTTAAGGCGTATTTCCAAACGCTCGCATCACACATTCTCCGGTGCTACTGTCGCGCCGCTGGCTCTGCAATTGCGAATTTTTTCGGAAGCTCAGAGCGGCCTTCATCAATGTAAAAAAACCAGGAGACCTTTGATGCAAACCGTTAAAAAAGCCCTCGCCCTCGCCACCCTCAGCAGCGCCGTCCTGCTCGCGCTGGCCGGCGGCAACGCGCAAGCCGGCACGCTGACTATCGAAAGCTGGCGCGTCGACGACCTGGCGCTGTGGGAAAACGTCCTGATCCCGGCCTTCCAGAAGAAGAACCCCGGCGTCACCGTCAAGTTCTCGCCGACCGCACCGACCGAATACGACTCCACCCTGACGGCGCGCCTGGCCGGCGGCACTGCCGGCGACCTGGTCGCCTGCCGCCCGTTCGACGTCTCGCTGTCGCTGTACAACAAGGGCCACCTGGAAAAACTCGACGGAAAAGCCGGCATGGAATCCTTCCCGGCCTCCGCCAAGGTGGCGTGGCAGACCGATGACGGCAAGGACACTTTCTGCATGCCGATCGCCTCCGTCATGCACGGCTTCCTGTACAACCAGAAGATCTTCAAGGAACTGAACCTGCAGCCGCCGAAGACCGAAGCCGAATTCCTCAAGCTGCTCGAGACCGTCAAGGCCGGCGGCAAATACACGCCGCTGGTGCTGGGCACCGCCGATCAATGGGAAGCGCACCAGGTGCTGTTCACCGGCGTCGGCCCCAACTACTGGAAGGGCGAAGCCGGCCGCAAGGCGCTCATCGCCGGCAAGGCCAAGTTCACCGATCCGCAATTCCTGAACGTCTGGGAATATGAAGCCAAGCTCGGCAAGTACCTGTCCAAGGGCGCGTCGGCACAGACGTACGGCGACAGCCAGAACATGTTCGCGCTGGGCCAGGGCGCGGTGTATGCCGCCGGTTCGTGGGACATCGCCTACTTCAACGCCAATGCCAGCAGCAAGCTGGAACTGGGCGTGTTCCCTCCTCCGGTGCCGAAGGCCGGCGACGCCTGCTACATCTCCGACCACAACGACATCGGCATGGGCGTGAACAAGAAATCCAAGAACAAGGAAGACGCCTACAAGTTCCTGGCATGGCTGGGTTCGCAGGAGTTCGCCGACATCTACACCAACAAGGTCACCGGTTTCTTCTCGCTGTCGAACCACCTGATCTCGGTCAAGGATCCGATCGCCAAGCAGATGATCGACTGGCGCAAGTCCTGCTCGTCGACCATCCGCGTGAACTCGCAGATCCTCAACCGCGGCACGCCGAGCATGGAAAACGAAATGTGGAACGTCAACGCGCAAGTCCTGAACGGCAAGATGACGCCGAAGGATGCGGCGACCAAGATCCAGACCGGATTCGCCAAGTGGTACAAGCCACAGCAATAAAAAAACCACAAAAATAATCGGCATCGCAGCAACGCCGGCGCAGCACCATCTGCGCCGGTGCTTGACTGCCCACGCACTCAGGTTTTTCCAGTCTTCACTTTCGGAGTCACAGTGAAAACAG
Source organism: Herbaspirillum sp. NPDC101396 (assembly GCF_044767365.1). Classification (NCBI taxonomy): domain Bacteria; kingdom Pseudomonadati; phylum Pseudomonadota; class Betaproteobacteria; order Burkholderiales; family Oxalobacteraceae; genus Herbaspirillum; species Herbaspirillum sp. NPDC101396. The sequence continues at coordinate 793,514 of NZ_JBIWNT010000001.1, forward strand.
CTCGTCCCTGGCACATCGTCGCTTTCCTGGCGCCGGCGGTCATCATTTATTCCATGTTCAGCGCGCTGCCCCTGCTCGACACGCTGCGCCTGGGCTTCTACACCAGCAACGACGCCGGCGTGCACAGCTTCGTCGGCCTCGACAACTACCGCACCATCCTGTTCGATTCGGACTGGTCGGCGGCGTTCTGGAACGCCATGTGGAACAACGTCAAGTTCTTCTGCATCCACATGCTGCTGCAAAATCCGATCGGCCTGCTGCTGGCCACGCTGTTCAGCCTCAAGGGCCTGCGTGGCGCCCGCACTTACCGCACCCTGATTTTCCTGCCGACGCTGCTGTCAGTCGTGATCATCGGCTTCATCTGGCAACTGATCATTTCGCCGCTGTGGGGCGTCGGCGAAAAGCTCATGACGCTGGTCGGCCTGGGCGACTATTTCGCCCCCTTCCTCGGCCAGGAATCCACCGCGCTGTTCACGCTGTCGCTGATCTCGGTGTGGCAATACATCGGCATCCCGATGATGCTGATCTACGCCGCGCTGTTGGCGGTGCCTGAAGAAGTGCTGGAAGCCGCCCATGCAGAAGGCGCCAGCGCCCTGCGCATCTTCTGGCAAATCAAGCTGCCGCTGATCTGGCCGACGCTCGGGCTGGTCACGATCCTGACCTTCGTCGCCAACTTCAACGCCTTCGACCTGATCTATTCGGTCAAGGGCGCGCTGGCCGGACCGAACTATTCGAGCGACCTGCTGGGCACCTTCTTCTATCGCACCTTCTTCGGCTACCAGGCGCAAGTCGGCAGCCCGACCATGGGCGCGGCGGTGGCGACGCTGATGTTCCTGGTGATCCTGGCCGGTGTCGGTACGTATTTTTATCTGGTGCAGCGCAAGCTGACCCGCTACGAGCTTTAAGGAATCGCGATGACTTCAGCTTCTTCCACCATCGCACCGGCGACGCCAGAGAATCGCGACAAAGTGCGCACCGCGCGCGGCCCGTCGCTGATCCAGCGCAGCTTCGGCCCGGCCGGCCACATCTGGGTGCACATCGTGCTGTGTCTGTATGCGGTGATCGCGCTGTTTCCGATTGCGCTGATCCTGATCAATTCGGTCAAGTCGCGCCAGGCGATTTTCGATAACCCGATGGCCTTGCCGACGGTCGACAGCTTTTCGCTGATCGGCTTTCACAAGGTGCTGTCGAACACCAATTTCCTGCTCTACTTCGGCAACAGCCTGGTGGTGACGATAGGATCGCTGATCCTGATCGTGCTGTTCGGCGCCATGGCCGGCTGGGCGCTGTCGGAATACAAATTCCGCGGCAACCGCCTCATGACGCTGTTCATGGCGATCGGCATCATGATCCCGATCCGGCTCGGCACCGTGTCCATCCTGCAACTGGTGGTGGCGCTCGACCTGATCAACACCCGCACCGCGCTGATCCTGGTCTACACCGCGCAAGGCCTGCCGCTGGCGGTCATGATCCTGTCCGAATTCATCCGCCAGATCCCGACCGAGCTGAAGGACGCGGCGCGTTGCGACGGCGTCGGCGAATTCAAGATCTTCTTCCAGATCATCCTGCCGCTGATCCGCCCCGCCATCGCCACGGTGGCGGTGTTCACCATGATCCCGGCGTGGAACGACCTGTGGTTCCCGCTGATCCTGGCGCCGGGCGACCAGACCAAGACCGTGACGCTGGGCGTGCAGCAATTCATCGGCCAATACGCCACCGACTGGAATTCGGTGCTGGCGGCTTTGTCGATGGCGGTCATCCCGATCCTGATCCTGTACACGCTGTTCTCGCGCCAGCTGATCCGCGGCCTGACTTCCGGCGCAGTGAAGTAACCCATTCAAGGTAGACAATCATGGCAAACGTAAGCATCAAAGACTTGAAGAAATCCTACGACGGCAAGCAGAACGTGCTGGCCGGCCTCAACCTCGACATCCACGACGGCGAGTTCTGCGTGCTGGTCGGCCCCTCCGGCTGCGGCAAGTCGACGCTGCTGCGCATGCTGTGCGGCCTCGAAGACATCAGCGGCGGCGAGCTGGCCATCGGCGGCGACGTCGTCAACCACCTGCCGCCGGCCAAGCGCGGTATTGCCATGGTCTTTCAAAGCTATGCGCTGTACCCGCACATGAACGTGTACAAGAACATGGCCTTCGGCCTCAAGATCGCCGGCAGCAACAAGGCCGACATCGACGAGCGCATTCGCCACGCCGCCGGCATCCTCAAGATCGATCACCTGCTCGAACGCCTGCCGCGCGAACTGTCCGGCGGCCAGCGCCAGCGTGTCGCCATCGGCCGCGCCATCGTGCGCAAGCCGCGCCTGTTCCTGTTCGACGAGCCGCTATCCAACCTCGACGCGGCGCTGCGCGTGCAGACCCGGCTGGAGATCGCCAAGCTGCACAAGCAACTGGCCGCCACCATCGTCTACGTCACGCATGACCAGGTCGAGGCGATGACGCTGGGCGACAAGATCGTGGTCATGCACGACGGCCATATCCAGCAAGCCGGCACGCCGCTGGAGCTGTACCAGCATCCGCAAAACCTGTTCGTGGCCGGCTTCATCGGTTCGCCGAAGATGAACTTCCTGCCGGGCCTGGTCACGGCCGTGGCGGAAGACGGGCTTGAAGTTGCAGTGACAGGCGGACGCAAAGTGCGCGTCGACGTCGTGCCCGGCAACGCCAGCGTCGGCGACAAGGTCACGCTGGGCCTGCGCGCCGAACATATTCATGAAAACACCAGCGGCTCCGAACAGTTCAGCGGCCAGGTGAATCTGGTTGAACATCTGGGCGAAGCCAACTTCATCTACGTCACGCTGTCCGGCGGACAAGACATCGTGGTGCGCGGCGACGGCAACCGCAACGTCGACATCGGCGAAGAGATCGTCCTGTCCGCCGACAGCAACGCCTTCCACGTGTTCGACGCCGACGGCAACGCGCTGCGTCGCTTAAAGCCCGGCAACCTGGTGTCGTCGCGCCATCATTGAGACCGGGCATGGAAACTTCCTGCGACTATCTGATCGGCGTAGACGGCGGCGGCACCAAGACCCTGGTGCGCGTGGCGGACCTTAACGGCGCCGTGCTGGCCGAAGCCATCGGTCCCGGCTCGGCCCTGCGCAACGGCGCACCAGCCGCCTGGAACGCCATCCTGACCACGCTGCAAAGCACCTTCGCTCACGCAAAGCTCGCCATGCCGCCCTTGTCACACATGGCCGCGGGCATCGGTGTCGCCGGTTACAACGTGGCGCAATGGGCGGCAGAGTTCCGCACCCACGCTCCCGCATTCGGCGCCCTGGAGATCGCCAGCGACGCCACCACCACCCTGCTCGGCGCACATCAGGGCCGGCCCGGCGCCATCATCGCGGTCGGCACCGGCACCATCGGCGTGGCCTTGTATCCCGACGGCAGCGAACATGTGGTCGACGGCTGGGGCTTCCCCTCGGGCGACGACGCCAGCGGGGCCTGGATGGGCTTGCGCGCGATCAATCACGCGCAGCACGTGGTCGATGGCCGCGCGCCGCATGGCGCCTTGTCGGCGGCGACGGTGGCATTTTGCGAAGCGGACGGCGCAATCATGAATCCCGGCGTCAATCCCGGCCGCAGCGAACGCGACGTCGTGCTCGATTGGTTATCGCAAGCCGACCAGGCCGCCTTCGCCCGGCTCGCGCGCCTGGTCATCGCCCACGCCGCCGACGACGAGGCGGCACGCACGATCCTGATCCAGGCGGCGGCGGAGCTGGAACTGATGGCCGCCACGCTCGATCCCGGCAGGCAATTGCCGCTGGCGCTGTGCGGCGGCCTGGCCGGGGCGCTGCACGACTATTTTTCGCCGGCGCTGCGGCAACGCATCATGCCGGCGCTGGCCGATGCGGCCGACGGCGCCTTGCTGCTGGCGCGCCGCGCCTTGACCTCAAGTCTGACTATCTGAAAACGGAGATAAGCCCATGTCCTCCATCACCCAGGTCCGCGGCAACGTTCTTACGCCGCACGGCTGGATCGACGGCGCCATCAATTTCGGCGACCTGATCTGCAACATCGACGGCACGCCGCTGGAGTTCGAGCCGGCCGACGGTACCCCGCATGCCAACAAGGGCGACTACATCCTGCCCGGCTTCATCGACCTGCACGTGCACGGCGGCGGCGGCAAGGACGTCATGGAAGGCGGCGACGCCATCGACGTCATCGCGCGCCTGCATGCACGCTACGGCACCACCAGCCTGCTCGCCACCACCATGACCGCGCCGCTGGATGAACTGGAAGCCGCGCTCAAGGCCATCGGCAGCGCCAGCCGCAGGCGCGAACCAGGCAGCGGCCGCGCTCGCATCCTCGGCGTGCATCTCGAAGGCCCGTACATCAATCCGGGCAAGCTCGGCGCGCAACCCGACTTCGCCATCGAAGCAACGCTGGAACAAGTCGACTGGCTGGCCAGCTTCGCCCCGATCAAGCTGATCACCATCGCGCCCGAAGTGGACGGTCACCTGGAACTGGTGCGCATCCTCACCACCGGCGGCATGCTGGTGCAGATCGGCCATACGCTCGGGACCTATGAGGACGGCGTCGCCGCACTGAAAAACGGCGCCGCCGGCTTCACCCATCTGTTCAACGCCATGAGCGGCTTCCACCACCGCGAGCCCGGCATGGCCGGCGCCGCGCTGGCGCATGCCGAATACGCCGAACTGATCCCCGACCTGCTGCACGTGCATCCGGGCGCCATCCGTGCCGCACTGCGCGCCATCCCGCGCCTGTACTGCGTGACCGACTCCACCGCCGCCGCCGGCATGCCCGACGGCGACTACACGCTGGGCCGCCAGGTGGTGCACAAATGCGCCGGCGGCGTGCGCCTGGCCGACGGCACCCTGGCCGGCAGCACGCTGACCATGGACCAGGCGCTGCGCAACCTGATCGCCATGGGCCTGGATATTTCCGAAGCCTCGCTGCGCACCTCGACCTATCCGGCCGACTACCTCGGCGTCAAGGAACGCGGCCGTCTCAAGCCCGGCTGTTTTGCCGACATCCTGGTGTTTGATCGCCAGTTCAAATTAAAAGAAGTCTACGTAGAAGGAGAAAAGATTGACCTCGCTCATGCTTAAGGAGGCCCGTTCAGCCGGCAGCCATGTCGCCGAACAGTTGGCCCGCGACCAGGCCCGCTATGCCGAACTGGGACGTTGGCTGCGCACCGCGCCGCCCTCGGGCATCGTCACGGTGGCGCGCGGCAGCTCCGACCACGCCGCCAACTATTGCGCCTACCTGACCATGGTGCGCCTCGGCCATATCGTGGCCTCGCTGCCGATGTCGCTGGTGACGCTGAACAAGGCCCCGCTGATCGCACGCGACGCACTGGCGATCGCCATTTCGCAATCGGGCCAGAGTCCGGATGTGATCGAGCCGATCCGCTACTTCCGCGACGGCGGCGCCACCACGGTGGCCCTCGTCAACGACGCCGAATCGCCGCTGGCGCAGACCGCCGAATGGAGCCTGCCGCTGCACGCCGGCGCCGAACTGAGCGTGGCCGCGACCAAGAGTTTCATCGCCAGCCTGGTCGCCGGCGCCTTGTTCGCCGGTCACTGGCAAGACGACGCCGGCTTCCTGCATGCGCTGGAAAGCCTGCCCGAGTCGCTGCAGCGCGCCGCCGACAGCGACTGGTCCAAGGCCGTCGAGATACTCGCACCAGCCAAGAACATCATGGTGGTCGGACGCGGTATCGGTTTTCCGCTGGCGCTGGAAGCGGCCCTCAAATTCAAGGAAACCTCCGCCATCCAGGCCGAAGCATTCAGCGGCGCCGAAATCAAGCACGGCCCGATGGCACTCATCAACGAAGGCTATCCATTGCTGATGTTCGCCACACGCGGGCCGACCCAGGCCGGCATGCTGCAGCTCGCCGCCGAAATGCGCCAGCGCGGCGCCAAGGTCTTGCTGGCCGCGCCGGCAAACATCGCCGAACGCGACCTCACGCTGCCGACCGCCGTCACGCCCGACCTCGACCCCATCGTGGCGATCCAGGCGTTCTATGTCATGGCGGCACAACTCTCGGTGGCGCGCGGCATGGATCCGGACAAGCCGCGCCATCTGAGCAAGGTCACCAAGACCAGCTAAGCGTTCCTCCCTGTGACACCTTGTTGTACGGTGTTCTTCGCCGCCTGCGCCCGCAAGGGTCCAGGCGGCTTTCTTTTTGTTGATGCGCCAACGCCGTCAGCACTTTGTCAGCATAGTTGCTCTGCTCAGCAAAATAAATGAAAGTTGAAAGCTGTTAGAAAGCTATCCCCAAAACGATTGGGATAGACTCGCAGCGTCGATGAACAACAATAATTTCAGCGTCGATGCACTGCCCAGAAAATCAATGAGTCCTGACCATTCAGGCATACACAGAGAGACACGACATGACTTCTCCCACGACAGCTTCGTCCTCGAAATTAGCCACCGTCCTGCGCGTCACCAGCGGCAATTTCATGGAAATGTTCGACTTCTTCCTGTTCGGCTTCTACGCCAGCTACATCTCGAAAGCCTTCTTCCCCAGCGGCGATGAATTCGCCTCGCTGATGCTGACCTTCATGACCTTCGGCGCCGGCTTCCTGATGCGTCCGCTGGGCGCCATCATCCTCGGCGCCTACGTCGACCGCGTCGGTCGCCGCCAGGGCCTGATCGTCACGCTGGCGTTGATGGCGCTGGGCACGGTGCTGATCGCCTTCGTGCCTGGCTACGCCACCATCGGTTTGCTGGCCCCCGCACTGGTGCTGATCGGTCGCCTGCTGCAAGGTTTCTCGGCCGGCGTCGAACTCGGCGGCGTGTCGGTCTATCTGGCCGAAATGGCGACGCCCGGCCGCAAGGGTTTCTACGTCAGCTGGCAATCCGCCAGCCAGCAGGTCGCGATCATCGTTGCGGCGGCCATCGGCTACGGCCTCAACATCTGGCTGACCAAGGACCAGGTCGGCGACTGGGGCTGGCGCGTGCCGTTTTTCATCGGCTGCATGATCGTGCCGGTGCTGTTCGTGATCCGTCGCTCGCTGCAGGAGACCGAAGAATTCCTGGCGCGCAAACGCAAGCCCAACCTGAATGAAATCTTCCGCTCGATGGTCGAGAACTGGAAGCTGGTCATCGCCGGCATGATGCTGGTGTCGATGACCACCGTGTCGTTCTACCTGATCACCGTCTACACCCCGACCTTCGGCAAGAACGTGCTCAAACTGAGCACCGAAAGCGCGCTGATCGTCACCTTCTGCGTCGGCATCTCCAACTTCATCTGGCTGCCGGTCATGGGCGCCCTGTCGGACCGAATCGGTCGTCGTCCGCTGTTGCTGGTGTTCACCGTGCTGACGATCCTGACCGCCTACCCGGCCATGACCTGGCTGGTCGGCGACGCCACCTTCGGCAAGATGCTGGTAGTCGAACTGTGGCTGTCCTTCCTCTACGCCAGCTACAACGGCGCAATGGTAGTGGCGCTGACCGAAGTGATGCCGGTGGACGTACGCACGGCCGGCTTCTCGCTGGCATACAGCCTGGCCACAGCGGTCTTCGGCGGCTTCACTCCCGCCATCGCCACCGGCCTGATCGAAATCACCCACGACAAGGCCGCACCCGGCCTGTGGATGAGCTTCGCCGCGGTCTGCGGCCTGATCGCCACGCTGGTGCTGTATCGTAAAAAATCACTGGCAGTGCCGCTGGCGGCCTGATCGGTCTGCACAAAAGAAAAGCGGGAAGCGGCTTGCGCCCTTCCCGCTTTTTTACGTCCGCGTTTTCCGGAGAAAAGACAAATACGCGGCCGCAGCGTTAAACGCTCAGGCCGTGCTATGCGCGGCGAGGTTGCAATATTGTCCTTTGTAATACAGCAATGGCTGTGTTGCAGCGGTCGCTTGCAGGTTTAACGCTTTCACTTCGCCAATCACGATCAGATGATCACCTGCGGTGTGCTCGGCGACAATGTCGCAATCAAGCCAATGCAGGCTGCCGGGAATGATCGGGTTGCCCAGCGGCGATTCCTGCCATTCGATTCCGAGCCACTTGTCCGTGCCGCGCCGGGCGAACCGGTTGGAAATCCCGACTTGCTCGTCTGACAGGATATTCACTGCGAATCGACCTGCCTGGCGAATTTTGGGATAGCTGGCCGAACCGGACATGACGCTGAATGACACCAGCGGCGGACTCATCGACACGCTATGGAACGACTGGCAAGTGAAGCCAACCGGCTCGCCGTCGATGTGCGACGTAATCACCGTGATGCCGGATGCATAGTGACCCAGCGCTTCGCGAAAGTGCAACGGCTCGATAGAAAAACGGGTAAGTGACATGGCAGGTAATAAGTAATCAGTGCGACTCGAACGTGTTAAAGAACGCCCGAAGTCATCCGCTAATGCGGGCTGACTTCAGCGATTTTCCAATAGTGAAAGCGCTCCATCGATCAGAACCAACCACATCTCCCACGCCATTCTTCGCGTTTGACCGTCGCGAGCTGCTCACGACGGTCAGTTTCCGCCTCAAAATCAGTTCGAGAGTTCTCTGCGGATGATTTCTGCGCCTGCACTCAAGGCGTTCAGCTTTCCTCTTGCGACGTGACGAGACAAAGGGGCCATGCCGCAGTTAGTGCAAGGATAGAGCTTGTCGGCATCGACAAACTTCAGTGCTTTGCGCAGGGTATTGGCAACTTCCTCTGGAGTTTCAATGGTATTGCTTGCCACGTCGATGGCGCCGACCATCACTTTCTTGCCCCGAATAAGCTCAATCAGATCCATCGGAACGTGGGAGTTGTGGCATTCCAGTGAAACGATATCGATACTGGATTTTTGCAGCTTGGGGAACGCTTCTTCGTATTGCCGCCATTCGGATCCCAGCGTTTTTTTCCAATCCGTATTGGCCTTGATGCCATAGCCATAGCAGATATGGACAGCAGTCTCGCACTTCAGCCCTTCAATGGCCCTTTCCAGCGTGGCGACGCCCCATTCATTCACCTCGTCAAAGAAGACATTGAACGCAGGCTCATCAAACTGAATGATATCGACGCCAGCAGCTTCCAATTCCCTGGCTTCCTGATTGAGAATCCTGGCGAATTCCCAAGCCAGTTTTTCGCGACTTTTATAGTGGCTGTCGTAAAGCGTATCGATCATCGTCATCGGGCCTGGCAGCGCCCATTTGATCGGCTGCCCGGTCTGCTGACGCAAGAACTTGGCATCTTCAACAAAGACCGGTTTTTGGCGAGAAACGGCGCCCACGACCGTTGGCACGCTCGCGTCATAGCGATCACGAATCCTGACGGTCTCACGCTTCTCAAAATCAACGCCGTCGAGGTGCTCAATAAACGTCGTCACGAAATGCTGGCGCGTCTGCTCGCCATCACTGACGATATCAATACCTGCGTGTTGTTGTTCTTGCAGTGACAAACGCAAGGCATCTTGCTTGCCGGCATTCAATTCGTCGCCTTGCAACTTCCAGGGTGACCAAAGTTTCTCGGGCTCCGCCAGCCAGGAAGGTTTGGGAAGGCTGCCGGCAGTTGACGTGGGTAATAATTTTTTCACAGTAGATGACCTTAGGTTTTTGATTAGTCAAAGAGCGTAGCTGGCGGACCACTTCTCAAGAATCGCTTGGTACGGTTTGATGAAATTCTCCTCGACAAACCGCCCCTGCTCGATAGCCAAGCGGCCACGTTCTTCCCGATCGTAAACAATCCGGGTTAAGGAATAGTCCTGGTGCTTCAAGCTGGGTTGATAGGATTTTCCCGCCGCAGAATTTGCGTTGTAAATCTCGGGCCGGTAAATCTTCTGGAAGGTGTCCATCGTGCTGATGGTGCTGATCAGTTCAAGGTTCGTGTAGTCACTCAGCAAATCACCTGAGAAATAAAAAGCCAATGGCGCGGCGCTATTCGACGGCATGAAGTAACGAACCTTCATCCCCATCTTCTTGAAATAGTCATCTGTCAGGGAATATTCATCCTGCTGGTATTCCACGCCCAACACGGGATGCTCATTTTCGGTCCGATGATAGGTCTTGCTGCTCGACACACTGAGACATATCACGGGCGGCTTGCTGAAATGCTCTTTGTACGTGCTTGAATTGACGAAGCACTTGAACAGCTTGCCATGCAGATCCCCAAAATTATCCGGGACGCTGAATCCGGGTTGCGTCTTTGAGTGTTCCAGCAGCAGCACGCTAAAGTCATAATCGCGCACGTAAGAGGAAAAATTATTCCCGACGATGCCCTCGATGCGTTCGTTGGTTTTTCGGTCAACGATATTCGTCTTCAATATTTCAATCAACGGGAGCGCGTTGCAATTGTTCCCGCCATCGATATTCATCTCAACCGAAACGATTTCAAGCTGGAGCGTATAACGATCGCCTTTCGGATTATCCCAATGCGCCAGGGCGTTGAAACGGTTGTCGATCATCCTGAAGGTGTTGCGCAGGTTTTCCTCGCGGCTCGCCCCTCTGGCCAGATTGGCAAAGTTGGTGGTGATACGCGTGTTGTCTGATGGGTGATAGTCCTCATCGAAACAGATGCTCTTGATGGCAAATGTGAATTCGTTATTCATGGTGATCTGGCGCCCTAATTTCTGAGATAACACCGGCGGTTATCCCTTGTTTTTTCAGTACATCCCAATGCGCTGGCCGGTTGTTTTGATTTACCCGTTTTGGCATTGTCGATGTCTGAAGCGGATTTTATGCTGCCCAATCGATGAATAAAAATGATTTGATCTCATGAAATCATTAGTTATGCTCATGAGCAAAGGCGTGTCGATTTGCTTGCAGGCTTACTGCTCTCTTCAGCGGGGATAAAGGACGACGAAAGAAATGGCCGAAAGCCCGCTCGATCTTGTGCGGAGTCGCAGCAGTACAGAGGGCGAGCTCAGGATTCGATTGCGAGGCTGTAGCTGTAGCTGTAGCCGCCGCAGAACTTCACGGCGACCACGAAGAGTCAAGCCGCGACCGGTCTTCTCGCCTGTTCGATAAATGCGCGCAGGTAATCGATACTCACATCCGCCTCGCGAGCACCCAGGAAGATGTTTTTCGCAATGCCGTTCTTGCCCAGCCGGACCGGCACCACATCCATTTTGTCTGCGTATTCCAGCACCAGCCAGCGCGGCAGCGCAGCTACGCCGCGCCCGCTGGCGACCATCTGCAGCATGATGTCGGTGGTCTCGATCGCCTTGTGGCGTTTCGGCGTTATGCCGGCCGGCGCGAGAAACATGCTGTAGATGTCCAGGCGATCGACCGGCACCGGGTAGGTCACCAGTACCTCATTGGTCAGCTGTTTGGGCTTGATGTATTCCTCCCCGGCCAGTTTGTGATTGCCGGCAACCACCAGGACTTGCTCATAGTCGAACACCGGTTCGAATACAAGGCCAGGCTTGTCCAGCGGATCGGGCGTGACCAGCAGATCGATCTCGTAGCCGAACAGCGCGCCGATGCCGCCGAACTGAAATTTCTGCTTCACGTCCACGTCCACATCCGGCCACGCGGCGAGATAGGGCGAGACGACTTTCAACAACCATTGGTAACAGGGATGACATTCCATGCCGATGCGCAGCGCACCCCGCTCACCTTGGGCGAACTGCCGTAAACGTTCTTCTGCCAGATCCAGCTGCGGCAGCACCCGGTTGGCCACCGCCAGCAAATATTGGCCGGCCTGGGTCAGGCGCAGGCTACGGCCTTCGCGCAGCCAGATGTCGGTGCCCAACTGCTGCTCCAGCTTCTTCATGCTGTGGCTCAAAGCCGATTGCGTCACGTGCAGGACGCCTGCAGCGGCCGTCAGCGAACCTTGCTTTTCCACCTCTTGCACGATGGACAAATGAATGCGATCAATCATGATAAATGAGTAAAATTCATATTTTTTCAAGAAAAAACCATTTTACTTCATCATTTAATCTGCAGTGAGAAGCCCCTGATGCAGTCAAGACTGCGTGATTGGCTACATTCGCAAGAAGAAAAGGAGCCCGCTCGATGCGGGCTTTTTTATCGGGGGATTCGCATCAACACCATGTTCAACCCGGGTGCTCCACTGAACTCCGCGAGCCGCGGGACTACAGGGAGAAGTCCACGACGGTCTTGCCGATTTGCGGACGGGTCCGGTTGCGCTCGATCGCGGCTGGCAACTGATCGAAACTCACCACGGCGTCGATCCGGGACTGCAAGCTTCCGCGCGCCACCTGGTCGGCAATCAAGCGCAGCCGCTCGGCATCCGGGGTGTTCATGAACCACAGTCCGCGGCGGCCGGCCGGCGTGCTTGCCAGGATGGCCGGCGACGCGGTGCTGACGATCGCGCCGTTTTCGGCAAGCACTTCCCACGATCGGTCCAGGACTTCCCCGCCGACATAATCGAGCACCAGGTCGATGTCTTTGACGACGGCCTCGAAGCGGCCTTCCTCGTAATCGATGACATGGTCGGCACCGAGACCATGGACATAGTCGAAGTGGCTCTTCAAGGCGGTGGCATATACCACTGCGCCGGCCTGATGCGCAAACTGCACGGCAAAGCCGCCCAGCCCGCCCGCTGCGCCGTGGATCAGAATGCGTTGCCCTGCCTTTATGGGGCCGGCAAAATGAAGGCTTTGCCAGGCGGCGACGGAAGCCACGGGCAAGGCCGCCGCTTCAACGAAACTCAGCGCCTCCGGCACCAGGCTGAGATTTGCCTCGCTGACCGCCACCAGTTCTGCATATGCACCGAGGCCGCCAAGCGCGCCCGTCACACGGTCGCCCTTGCGCAAGCGGGTAACGCCGGGGCCGACTGCTTCGACCACGCCAGCGAGTTCGATCCCGAGGACGGTCGGTAGCTGCAAAGGAAAGGCGTCCCTGACATAGCCTTCGCGGACCTTCCAATCCAGTCCGTTCACGCCGGCCGCCTGGACACGAACCAGCACCTGGCCGGCGCCGGCTGTCGGAGCCCCCACAGTGGAAAAAGTGACGGCATCGGGACCGCCGTATTGGGTAAGCATCAAAACGCGTACGTTCTTCATTTCAAACTCCTTTTAGTTGGGTACAAGCCAAAGATAGAGGGTTTCATATTTAAAACAAAGACCATAAAATAGAGACAATACGTATCAATAATGGAACAATTATGGATCTGAACGCCCTTGAAGACTTTCGCCTGGTGGCTATCCATGGTGGTTTCGGCCGCGCCAGCCGGGCCAGCGGTCGTTCCAAGGCGACCTTGTCGCGCCGTGTCGCAGACCTGGAGGAAGCCTTGGGCGTCCGCCTCGTCGAACGCGGCCTGCGCAGCCTGGAATTGACGGAAGCCGGCCAGTTGCTGTTGGCTGGGACAGAGAGGCCGATGCGCGATGTGGCCGATACGCTGGTGCAAGTGCGGGAAGGCATGGCCAGTCCCAAAGGCCGCTTGCGCATCGCGGCGCCGCTGGTGTTCTCACAGCTGGCGCTGGGACGGCTGGCAGCCCGGTTCGTGGCGAATTATCCCGAAGTCGAAATTGAAGCCGTGGCGGACGACAGGATGGTTGATCTGGTCGAAGAGCATTTCGACGTGGTCATCCGCATCAATCCGCGCAAGGACAGCAACCTGGTCGGACGATGCATTGCGCGGGATCGCCTGGTCCTGGCCGCGGCCCCCTCTTTTCGGTTGCCACGCAAACGCAGCGACAAGCCTTTCGCGGTCCCGGCGGTGGTGACGCCGAGCTATCGCGATGGAGAAACCTGGACGGTGCGCGACAGCAGGCTCGTCATCGAACCACGACCTGTGTTGCGCCTGTCCTCGTTGCTGATGGCGCGCGACGCGATCATTGCCGGCGCCGGCGTGGCATTGGTGCCCCGGTCCATGATCGGGGGCGCGGTCGAGAGAGGGGAACTGACGGTATGGGGGGAAGTCGGCGAAGAAGTCGAGCTCTGGATCCTGCACATTTCACGCCGCCTGCAGAGCCCGAAAGTCCGCGCCTTCGTGGAGTTCATGTCTGCGCAGTATCCGGATGGTGCGTTCACTATTTGATGCCGGTTTGCTGCCGGGAAGACACTAGCTGATGCCGGCGCAGATCAACCCGCCATTCAAACTTGCCACGCCCCATCCCGATAAACCAGCTCGTCATCAAGATAAACGCCCTCCGTCACCGCAAACACGTCAATGTGATAACGCGCGGTCGTGCGCCTGATGTTGGGCTTGCTGTAGACACCGTGCTTGGCGCCGAGCGACAGGTGGATGCCGCACATGCGTTCGTAGGTGCCGATATCGTCGACCATGCAGTCGCGTGAAAACGCACGGTTCATGCCGAAGCCCAGCTCGCGCAGCCAGACCTCGCCTTCGTCGGCGCGAATCTTCTCCAGCACCTGATCGAAGTCCGGCGTGGAGTCGACTACCCCGGTCACGCGGCCTTTGGCGACCACCAGCGTGATCGGTTGCTCGGGCCGGTTCACCCGGAAGGTGGTGTCGCCGAACACGAAAATGCGTACGCGTCCGTTCACCGCTTCCAGGTCCTGTGATTCCGTGAACACCTCGCCGATGGGAAATTGTCCCCCGACGTTGTTCATCTCGCTGTAATCGCCGATGTTCAGCTTGGCCGGTTCGAACGGCGCCGCAAAGACCAGCCGCTCGCCGCCGCTGTCGACCACCCCGCTCTGCGCACGATCAATGCGGGTCTTCAAGGCGTAACCGACACCGCGGAAATACGCCGGGTCATAGGCCAGCGAAGCGATGTAATAGTCGGCCTGCACGCCGGGCATGCGCGACAGATGGGGATGCTCGATGACCTTGAGCGAACGTTTGAACAGCTCGACCCGCAGGCGGAAAGCCTCCAGACGGAAGTTGGTGGATTGAATCAGCACCACCAGATCGTTGGCCTCAAGGCCGGCAAAGGCGGCCAGCACCTCGTCCGGTGCGACGGCGTCGAAATCGATGAAGCGCGCCGTCGGCAGGCAACGCCGATACGCTTCCGTCAAGGCGACGGCAAGATCGCAACGCGTGTCGGCTACCACCACGGCAGCACGCGGCGGCGCATGCTCGATCGCCATGCTGAGGATGTCGTGCACATGTTTTTGCGCGAGATCGACCGATTCGGCGGTAATCGTGCCGAAGAAAGGCGTGGCTGGTTCCTGGTTTTCCATGGGGTGCATCGTCATTTTGTCGCGTCAGGCCTGCATTCTAATCGACATTGGACGGCGTTCCGCAGCGGAGTCTGCTGTCGTACCGGCTGCACTCGCGCGCACGCACGGAGGTATTCACCACCTGCGCCTGCTCAGTCGAACCAATAGGTGAGCGTGTAACTATGCTTTCCGGACTCGCGATGGATGATCAGGTCGCCCATGAGGCCCGCCAGTTCTCCCGTTCCCGATCCTGGCGCGACCTTTACGCTCAAGGTCGAGCTGCCGGCGTGCATCTGTCCGAAATGAACGAGGGCGAATCCGCCGGTGCGCCCGTCCAGCGTCCCCTGCACCGACTCGATGGCGACGTAGCTCGCTTCCCCCTGCGCCGGTTGACCGGCGGTCAACATCTCTCCCTGGGAATTTCCCGCCAACGCTCCCTGATATTCCTTGACGATGACATGACGCCCGATGGCGGGGCCCAGGCTCTCTGCATCAACTGCAGCAGGCGGCTTGATCGTCACGGAAAACTCGCCGCTGACGGTGAACTGTTCTGAAGACGGAGAAGAAGATTGCATACATGCTCCCTTGAAAAGATAAAGGCCATCTGGCGCAACATGGCAGACCAATGTTCTATTTTCCACTATCGCGGACACTTTCGCTGATTCCGGCAAAAAGCGCCAAGATGCAATTTCATTGGATCGCCGGACACGAACATCGCATTCAAATCAAGACCGTCGGGGTTCATCTCTTGCCCAAAGAAAAAGCCTGCTCACGCAGGCTTTTTCTTCGCAGGGATAGTCGAATGAAAACTATTTGACGCCTTCCCGCAACGCCTTCATCTTCACCGGCGAATCCGTCATTACCACGTCCACGCCCAGTTGCTGCGCGCTGCGATAAGCTGCTGCCGAGTCAACCCCGAACACCATCACATGCGTGTCCGGATTGCTGCGAAAGCATTTCATCGCCGCCGGGGTCCACCAGTGCGCCACGACTTCGGAGACGCCCTCGCCCAGGGTGAACTTCTCCACTACCGCGACTTTGCGTTCCAGCTCGATGCCCGACCAGGTGCCCGCCGCCGGCGGCGTGTCGCAGGCGCCGCCGTTCAAGGCGATGCGCGCCAGACGATCACGGGTGGCGTCGCGCGACTCGAACACCTGCGCCTTCGGCTGCTGCGCCATCAAGGCGATCACATTGGCATCGGTGGAATAGAAACGCACGCGCTTCCATGCGCCCTCTTCATCGATCACCCTGGCGACCGCATTGACCAAGGTTTCCGCCGGCACCTGCTTCATGTCGATAACGACAGGCGTCGATGCCGGCACGGCGCGCAGGGCATCCCGCAGCGTCGGCACTTGCACCGGTTGCCGGCGATAGGGATAACTCTTGTTGCCGGCGACATCGGTCACCGCATACATATAGCCGGCGTTGAGCGCGGTCAGCTGCACCGCGGTGAGCGTGTTGACCACGCCCTTGCCGTCGGTCAGCGTGGCCACGTCGGCCGGACGATACAGCACCGGCACGCCGTCGCTGGAAACCTGCACCGTCATCCACAGGATGTCGGCGCCGTGCTTCAGCGAATTCTGCAAGGTCGGGATGGTGTTCTCGGGACCGTCGCCGGTGCCGCCCCGATGGGCAGCGATCAGCGGTTCGGCGCCAGCCGTCAGCGCCATGCCCAGCAATGCGGCTGAGACGACTACGGCAAGCTTGATGGAAGTTGTCATGCACACTCTCCTTCAGCGATCAGAACTTGTGACGGATGCCGGCGGTCAGCACGTTTTGCGTGTTGCTGCCGCCTGGCGCCACGTACAGGCCGGGATTGAACATGTCCGACGAACGAATGTTGGCGTAGAACAGGTACAGGTCAGTGCGCTTGGACAGGAAGTAATCCACGCCCAGCGATACCTGCGTCGCCTTGCCATCGCTGGCGCCGACGAACTTGGAGCGCGTGGTCACGAAGTTGGCCAGCAACTGGGTCGTCGCCGTGACGTTGTAATTGACGCCAAAGTCGATCAGGTCGACTTTGCTGTTGTTGACGCCGCCGAAGGTGAACGCCGCGCCAGCCGCTCCGGTGAAACCGGTCATTGCGGTTCCGGCCGCCACCGCCAGCGGTTGCTTGACCTGCGAATACGAACCGTACAGGCGCACATCGCCGAGCTTGTACGAACCGCCGATCAGGAAGGTCTTCAGCGACGTGCTGGCGATGCTGCCGGCGACGGCACCCGGCGCGATGCCGGAGTCGCTGGAGCCGGTGAAGGTGTTGTTGGCCGTCAGCTTATTCTGGAAATACGCCGCGCCGAACGACAACGGACCGTTGTTGTAGCTGCCGCCGATGCCGAACGACTGGCCGGCGCCGGTCGAGCCGGCTTGTTCGCCGAAGCCGTACAGGGCACTCAGGGTCACGCCGCCGAACACCGGCGAGTTGTACCGCATCGAGTTGTTGACGCGCGAACCCTGCGTACGGTCGAGATTCAACGCGTGGATGTTGTTGACCAGGCTGCCGAAATCGAGCGCGCCGTTATAAGGGGCGAGATCATCGATGTAATCCTTCTGGCGCCCAAGGTGGATGGTTCCCATGCTGCCCGACAGACCGACGATGGCGGTGCGGCCGAAGAACAGGCCGCCCTGCGCCAGCGCGCCGGTGTCGGCGTTGAAGCCGTTTTCCAGCGTGAACAACGCCTTGAGTCCGCCGCCCAGGTCTTCCACACCCTTGAAACCGATGCGCGAACCCTGCGCCACGGCGGTGTCCATGCTCAGGCGTGAGCCGGTGCCGGTCGGATTGCCCGGCGTGACGTTGGCGACCTTGTCGGTATAGGTCAGGCTGGGATTGATGATCCCGTAGATGGTGACGCCCGATGAGGCGTTGGTCGTTTGCGCTTGTGCAGCGGTGGCGAAAGAGAGGCCGGCGAAACACAGCGGCAGCGACATGGCGAGAGCAGTTTTTTTCATGAATGGTTTTCAGAAAAGTTGAATGAGGGTGGAGCCGGATTGCGGAGCGAACTATGCCCTCGATATATGACATCGCCATGACGTTGTGATGATATGAAAGTCAATTCACGTTCATATGAACGTCACGATCCGGTAACAATCGCCCGATAACATTCACGACGTTTTCAAATGAACCAGTGAATGGATAAGTGAACATGCCGGCGACTCCTGCAGTTACTCCCGCTCTCAAGCCCGTCCTCAAGCCGGCCTCGTTGCGCCACAACGAAATCATTGCGCTGTTCCGTCAACACGGCTTCCTGACGATGGAAGCGCTGGCGGAGCATTTCGCCGTCACCACGCAGACCATCCGGCGCGACATCAATGCGCTGTGCGACGCGGATATCCTGCGCCGACGGCATGGCGGCGCCGAGCTGATCCTGTCGGCGCGCAACCAGCCTTACGACATGCGTCGCATCAACAATCTCGAACAGAAGGCAGAGATCGGCGCTGCCGTCGCCGCGCTGATTCCGAACTCGTGCAGCGTGCTGATCGGCATCGGCACCACGCCCGAGCAAGTCGCGCTGGCGCTGGCCAAGCACGATCACCTCACCGTCATCACCAACAACCTGCGCGCAGCGCTGGCGTTGTCGACCAACCAGAACAACCAGGTCATCGTGCCGGGCGGCACGCTGCGCTTTCCCAATCCGGAAATCCTCGGCAACGACGCCGACAAGCTGTTCCGCAACTTCCGCGCCGACTTCGGCATTTACGGCGTCGGCGGTGTCGACACCGACGGCACGCTGCTTGATTTCGATCGCATGGAATCGAGCTCGCGCCAGGCCTTGCGCGAGAGCTGTCGCACCCAGATCCTGGTCACCGACAACTCCAAGTTCGGCCGCCAGGCACCGGTGCGCGGCGGCCATCTGTCCGACCCCGACATTCTGGTCACCGACAGTCCCCTGAGCCCGGCGCTGGCCGCCATGCTGGCCGGCAATACACGCGTCGTCGTGACCTCGCAGCCGGACTACAGCACCGACACGGATCGCCAATCCACTACCTCCGCGGCCACCGGCAATTCCGTCATGGCCGCCATTGCTTCCATTGCCGCAGGCAAATGAACATGCAGGACTCCAACATGAACACAGACGTCGCCATCCGCCTTACCGGCATCAGCAAATCCTGGGGCGCGCACCAGGTCATCAAGTCGCTCGACTTGGAATTCGGACGCGGCCAATTGGTCGCCCTGCTCGGCCCGTCCGGCTGCGGCAAGTCGACCTTGCTGCGTTTGCTCGCGGGACTGGAAACACCGGACAGCGGCCGCGTCGAAATCGACGGCAACGATGTCACCGCAGCGGCGCCGTCGGCGCGCGGGCTGTCGATGGTGTTCCAGTCGTATGCGCTGTTCCCGCACCTGAACATCGCCGAGAACATCTGCTTCGGCATGCAGGTGCGCGGCGTGCATGCGGCCGAGCGTCGCCAGCGTCTGCAGGACGCCCTGGCGCTGACCAACCTGCAGGGTCTCGAACAACGCAAGCCGGCCCAGCTGTCGGGTGGCCAGCGTCAGCGGGTGGCGCTGGCGCGCGCCATCGTCGCCGGTCATTCGATCTGCCTGATGGATGAGCCCCTGTCCAACCTTGACGCCAAGTTGCGCCATTCGGTGCGCCACGAAATCCGTGCGCTGCAGCAGCGGCTCGGCATGACGGTGGTGTACGTCACGCATGACCAGACCGAAGCGATGGGCATGGCCGACAAGATCGTGCTGATGAACGGCGGCGGCATCGTGCAGAGCGGCACGCCGGCGGAGCTGTATGAGACACCCGCCACCGCATTCTCGGCAGGCTTCATCGGCAGCCCGCCGATGATGTTGATGGCAGCCGAGAAATTGCCGGCGGCCTTGCGCGCGGGCATCGCGCCGATCGGCAGCGATGTGAAGACCCTGATCGGTGTGCGGCCCGAGCACTTCCATATCGTCGCGCCATCGTCGACCGAGCTGTTCGGCACCGTCACCGGCGTCGAATTCCAGGGCGCCGAATCCTACATCTACCTCGACCTGCCGGGCGGCGACGACATCATCGTGCGCAGTCCGGAAAAAAGCCGGCTCAAGCTGGGCGACCGCGTCGGCCTTGGCTGGAAACCCGCCGACGCGCACGTATTCGCCGCCGACGACGGCCGCCGCCTGCAACCGCCGGCCAGCTACGACAACGACATCGATGACCGCATCGCGCCGAAACTGGCCGCAGTGCTCTGAGCGCTTTCAACGCATCCGGACTTACTCACGTTTTTCACCTGCACTTTCAATTCGACCACCTCAAAAAGGAACAACCATGCTGAGCAAACTCATCAAAAAAACAGCGTTGGCGGCACTCTTCGCCAGCGCAATGACAGCATCGTCGATGGCCTGTGCCGCGACCGAACTGACCATGTACTATCCGATCGCCGTCGGCGGCCCGCTGACCGACGTGATCGACGGCATGATCAACGACTTCCAGAAGTCCAATCCGGACATCAAGGTCAAGGCGGTCTACTCCGGCAACTACGACGAGACCCGCGTGCGTGCGCTGTCGGCAATCAAGGGTGGCCAGCCTGCACAGTTGTCGGTGCTGGGCGCGCTCGATACTTACGACCTCATTGACCAGAACCTGATCGAGCCGTTCGACAAGGTCGCCACCAGCGCCGAAGACAAGGCCTGGCTGCAAAGTTTCTATCCCGGCCTGATGGCCAACGGCACCATCGGCGGCCACGTCTGGGGCATTCCGTTCCAGCGCTCGACCATCGTCATGTTCTACAACAAGGACATGTTCCGCGCCGCCGGCCTGAATCCGGACGCGCCGCCAAAGACCTGGAAGGAAATGCTGGCCGCCGCCACCAAGCTGACCGGCAAGGACAAGTTCGGCCTGATGATTCCGTCGACCGGCTATCCGTACTGGATGTTCCAGGCGTTCGCGATCCAGAACGGCGTGTCGCTGATGAACAAGGAAGGCACGCAGGTCTACTTCAATACCCCTGCCGCAGTCGAAGCGCTGGAATTCTGGCGTTCGCTGGCCGCCACGCACAAGGTCAGCCCGGCCGGCGCGATTGAATGGGGCACGCTGCGCCAGGCCTTCGTGCAAGGCCAGACCGCCATGATGTGGCACACCACCGGCAACCTGACCGCGGTCAAGAAGGAAGCCAAGTTCGACTTTGGCGTCGCCATGCTGCCGGCCAACAAGCAACCGGGCTCGCCGGTCGGCGGCGGCAACTTCTACCTGTTCAAGGGTTCGTCGCCGGCACAGCAAGCCGCCTCGGTCACGTTCGTGCGCTGGATGACGGCGCCGGAACGCGCTGCGCAATGGTCGATCGCAACGGGTTATGTCGGCACCAGCCCGGCCTCGTACAACACGCCTGCCTTGCGCGACTACGCCAAGACCTTCCCGCAGGCATTGGTGGCGCGCGACCAGCTGGCGGTAGCAATTCCGGAGTTCTCGACCGAACAGACCGCCCGCGTGCGTGAAGCGCTGTCGAACGCCGTGCAAGCCGCACTGACCGGCACCAAGACCTCCAAGCAGGCGCTGGATGAAGCGCAGGCAACCGCCGAGCGTTTGCTGAAGCCTTACCGTTAATCCACGCTCTTCCGCTAGACCTGTACTCCTGTACTCCTGTACTGCCATCGTCCCGATTTCCGGGACGATGGCGACAAGACCCGATCACCGGACACGATCCTGATGAACCAAGCAACACAACCGGCGCCGACAAATCCTGCCGAACGCCGCCTGCACAACCTGTTCGGCTGGGGCCTGCTGACGCCGTCGCTGATCCTGCTGACCTTGTTCGCCTTCTATCCGATGCTGGGGACGCTGTGGAGCAGCTTCCATTCGCGCGGCACCGCGCGCCGTCCCAGCGTGTTCAACGGCATCGACAATTACCGTGACCTGCTGAGCGACCCGACCTTCTGGCAGGTCGCCGGCAACAACCTGCTGTATGCGGGCGTGACCGTGCCCGTTTCGATCGCGCTGGCGCTGGGCATGGCGCTGTGGGCCAACGCCCGCATCGGCGGCCGCGGGCTGGTGCGCACCGCCTTCTTCACGCCGACCATGCTGCCGATGATTGCGGCGGCCAACCTGTGGCTGTTTTTCTATACACCCGGCCTCGGCCTGCTCGATCACATCACCGCCTTATTCGGCATCGGTCCCACCAACTGGCTGGGCCAGCCCGGCACCGCGTTGTGGTCGGTGATGGCGGTGACGATCTGGAAGGAGTCCGGCTTCTTCATGATTTTTTACCTGGCTGCATTGCAGGCGATCCCGCCCGACCTGCGCGAAGCCGCGCGCATCGAAGGCGCCGGCCGCTGGGCCTACATGCGACGCATCGTGTTGCCGCTGCTGATGCCGACCACGCTGTTCGTGCTGATCAATGCGCTGATCAACTCGGTGCGCCTGATCGATCACCTGTTCATCCTGACCAAGGGCGGTCCGGACAACGCCTCCAAGCTGATCCTGTACTGGATCTGGGAAATGGCCTTCGCCTACCTCGACCAGGCCGGCGCCGCCGTGATGACCGTACTCGTGCTTGCCGCACTGGGACTGATCGCCGCGCTGCAATTCATCTTCTTTGACCGTCGCATCCATTACCGATGAACACTCTCGCCATTTCCCCGTCGGCGGCATCCGCTCCCGCTGCAGCGTCGCATGACCGTTTCTGGAACATCGTCGACACCTTCGGCGCCTGGCTGCTGGCGCTGCTGTGGATTGCACCGCTGCTGTTTGCGCTGTGGGCCGCCTTCCATACGTCCCACGCCGCGCTGGCGTTCGACTGGCGCGCGCCGCTGGTGCTGCAGAATTTCCGCGACGCCTGGCAATCGGCGCCATGGCTGCGTTATTTCCTCAACACCTTCGTACTGGTCAGCCTGATCCTGGTCGGTCAGTTCACGCTGTGCACGCTAGCCGGCTTTGCGTTCGCGCGCTTCCAGTTCAGCGGCAAGAACATCGTGTTCGTGCTGGTGCTGCTGCAATTGTTCGTGCTGCCGGAAATCCTGATCGTCGAAAACTACGCCATGGTCACCCGCCTGGGCCTGTTCGACACACCCTTCGGCATGGCGGTGCCCTACATGGCCAGCGCCTTCGGCATCTTCCTGCTGCGCCAGGCTTTCATGCAGATCCCGCGCGAGCTGGAAGAAGCGGCGCGCATCGAAGGCTGCGGCTGGTTCGGCGTGCTGTGGCGCGTGTACGTGCCGGCGGCCAAGCCGGTCTACCTGGCCTATGCATTGGTGTCGGTGGCGACGCACTGGAACAATTTCCTGTGGCCGCTGATCGTGACCAACTCGCCGGCAACGCGGCCGCTGACGGTCGGGCTGTCACTGTTCGGCGCGCCGGAAAGCGGCGTCAACATCTCCATCATCAGCGCCGCCACGCTGGTGGCGATTGCGCCGCTGCTGATCGGCTTCCTGGTATTCCAGCGCCAGTTCATCCAGGCCTTCCTGCGCGCCGGTATCCGATAACTCTCTCTCAACACCAACAACACATCTGATGAAAGTCATACAAATCACCGACATCCACCTGGTGCCGGATGGGAACCTCTTGTTCGGCGAGGACTCGGTCACACGTTTTCGCCACTGCATCGCCCACGTCAATGAACACCATGCCGACGCCGATCTGTGCGTCATCACCGGCGACCTCACACACGATGGCGACGAAGCCTCGTATCGCATCCTGGCCGATTGCCTCAAGGAGCTGAAACTGCCGGTGCGCCTGCTGCTCGGCAACCACGACGAACGTCCGGTGTTCCGCAGCGTCTTTCCCGCCATGCCGGTCGACGAGCACGGCTTCATCCAGGGTGTGCACGATGCCGGCGACACGCGCCTGGTGTTCCTCGACACCAAGGAGGCCGGTACCCACGAAGGCCGCCTGTGCGCCGACCGCCTGGCCTGGCTCGACCGCACGCTGGCCGAAGCCGGCGAACGATCGGTGTACCTGTTCTCGCATCACCCGCCGTTCGAGCTCGACCTACCCTCGATGGACTGGATCCGCCTGCGCGAAGAAGCCGACCTGCGCGCGCTGGTGAAGAAGCATGGCAACGTGCGCTACATGTTTTCCGGCCACGTGCATCGGCCGTCGGGCGGCACCTGGTACGGCACGCCGTTCGCCACCGTGCCCGGCACCAACCACCAGCACGCGCTCGACTTCGCACTGACCGGGCCGGCCACGACCTCGATGGAGCCGCCCGCCTACGCCGTGCTGAGCCTGCGCGATGCGGGCGTGGTCGTGCACTATCACGCGTTCATGGACCGGTCGCAGCAGTTTCCGTACTACGACTGAAGCAATATCTTGGGGCGATGAAAAACGGGGAGGCACATTGTGCACTCCCCGTCTTTCTTCAATCCAGATTTTTCTTGCTGCTTAACTACCCTTGCGCGTCTTGAACGCCGGCACGAACAGATCCGACCAGACCGCAGGCTTGGTCTTGATGGTGCCGGCCTTGTCCATGAACACCACATATTGCATGATGTCTTCCGGCGTAGTGGTGAATTGCGTGTCCGGATCGGCCAGCATCTTCTCGACTTCATCCTGCGTCAGCTTCATCTTCGACACGCGCAGGAAAGTCTCGGCAGCGCCCTTGCGGTTCTTGGCGATGTAAGCGTTGGCTTCTTCCTGGGCGTCCATGAAGGCTTGCGTCAGTTTCGGGTTCTTTTCGGTGAACTGCTTGAGCGCAAACACCACGTCGATGGTGATGTGGCCCAGGACGTCAGACGAACTCAGCACGCGGCGGATCTTCGGATCCTTGACTTCCTGATACGAGAACGGCGGCGAGGTGAAGTGGCCAGTGATCTCGGTCTTGCCGGACAGCAGCGAGCCGAGGGCTTCGGGATGGCTCAGGCTGACGGTCAGCGGATCAAGCTTGGCGTAATTCTCGATGCCGAAGGTCTTGGCCACGGCCATTTGCAGCAGCACCGCCGACAACGAAGTCTTGATGCCCGGGATAGCGATCTTGTCCTTGGAGGTGAAGTCCTTGAGCGACTTGACGTTCGGGTTATTGGTGTTGAGCCACAACGGCGAGGTGCTCAGCGCACCCAGGCCGGTCACTTCCGAACGCGGGATGCCGCGCGCCTTCGACCACAGCGTGATGAAGCCCGGCGCCCCGGTGCCGGCGATGTCCAGGTTGCCGGCCAGCATGGCATCGTTGATGACGTTGCCGCCGTCGAGCAGCACCCAGTTGGTCTTGACGTCGCCCAGGCCCGCGGCCTTGGCGTGCTTCTCGATCAGGCCCTGATCGCGGATCACCATCAGCGGCAGGTACAGCAAGCCGTAGCCGTGCGACAGGCGCACCACCGGGGCTTCGGCGCGGGCTGGAATGCTTGCGGCCAGCATGGACAAGCCCAGGGTTGCGGCCGTCATGAGTTTGGAAAAATGTCTGCGTTTCATTCTGTCTCCTTGGAAGGTTTTAGTTATATGCCAAAACCTGCTTGTGATCCGTAGCGAGAAGCCATCAGCTGATGGCGGCCGAAGCGGAATTCAGTTGCGTAACCCTTGGAATGTACTTAAGTACATGAGGATTCCGAGCACCGCCCGACGTCAGATCATGACTTCGCAGTAGGATCACGAGCAGGTTTAGTGTTGCATGCCCCAGCGGCGGATGGTGCGTTTTTCTATCTTGGCGAAAATCATGTTTTCCACGAACAAGCCGATGATGATCACGAAGAACAGGCCCGAGAACACATTGGCCGTCTCCAGCTGGTTGCGATTTTCAAAAATGTACCAGCCCAATCCGCCGGTGCCGGACGATACGCCGAACACCAGCTCAGCCGCGATCAGCGTGCGCCAGGCAAACGCCCAGCCGATCTTGAGGCCGGTCAAAATGCTGGGAAAAGCGGCCGGGATCAGGATGTAGCGCACCAGCGCAAAACGCCGCAGGCCGTAGTTCTGCCCGACCATGCGCATGGTGGCGGACACCGAGCGGAAACCGGCGTGGGTATTCAAGGCCACCGCCCACAGCACCGAATGCACCAGCACGAAAATGATGCTGCCGGTGCCGAGGCCGAACCAGATCAGCGCCAGCGGCAGCAAGGCGATCGCCGGCAGCGGATTGAACATGGAGGTCAGGGTTTCGAGGAAATCATTGCCGATGCGCGAGCTGATCGCCACCGTGGTCAGCAGGCCGGCCAGCAGGATGCCGAGGCTGTAGCCGATCAGCAGCGTTTGCAGCGAGACCGCCGCGCGTTGCAGCAGCACGCCGCTGCTGATGCCGCTCATGAAGGCGTGCAGGGTTTCGCTGAAACTGGGGAACAACAGCGAATTGTCCAGCCAGCGGCCGTAGATTTCCC
Organism: Herbaspirillum sp. NPDC101396; assembly: GCF_044767365.1. NCBI lineage: Bacteria > Pseudomonadati > Pseudomonadota > Betaproteobacteria > Burkholderiales > Oxalobacteraceae > Herbaspirillum > Herbaspirillum sp. NPDC101396. The sequence continues at coordinate 819,722 of NZ_JBIWNT010000001.1, forward strand.
AGACCAGCGCCAGCACCAGCAGGATCGCGGTCTTGCGGATCCAGCTGATGCGGTAGATGGCTTCAAAGGCCGACAACGGGCGCTGCACTTCGGCCACGGCGTTGCGGTTCGGTTCGACGACGATTTCCGGACGCACGAAGAGTGTGCTGTTCTTGGTCATGGCGATGTCTCTTTCTTTATATTTATGGATCAGTGCGCGAACAGCATGTCATTGATGCGCTGCTCCAGCTGCGCCTGGCTGGCGGTGCCCATCTCTTCCGGCGGGATGCTGTTGAGCTCCGCCCTGACCTGCCCGGGATGCGGCGACAGCAGCAGGATGCGGGTGCCGATGCGGATCGCTTCCTCGATCGAGTGGGTCACGAACAGCACAGTGAAATTGGTGTCGTCCCACAGGCGCAGCAACTCGTCCTGCATCTTGCGGCGCGTGAGCGCGTCGAGCGCGGCGAACGGTTCGTCCATCAGCAGTACGTCCGGCTCCATGGCCATGCCGCGCGCAATCGAGACGCGCTGCTTCATGCCGCCCGAGAGCGTGTGCGGATAGCTGTCGATGAACTTGGCGAGGCCGACTTTCTCGATGTAGTAGGCGGCGCGCTCCGAAGCTTCCTTGCCTTGCAGGCGGCCGCTGGCGTGCAGCGCGAACTCGACGTTCTGGCGCACGGTCTTCCACGGCAGCAGCTGGTCGAACTCCTGGAACACCATCATGCGATCCGGACCGGGCTGGCTTACCTCCTTGCCCTTGAGGCGTATCTTGCCGCTGGTCGGCTGCAGGTAGCCGCCGATGGCCTTGAGCAGGGTCGACTTGCCGCAGCCGGATGGGCCCAGCAAGATGTAGCGGTCGGACGGATGGACATTGAAGCTGACTTGCTGCGTTGCAGTAACGAGCGAGTCGGAGGTCTTGTATTGCAGGGTGACGTTATCGATCTCTAGCAAAGGCATGGATGGATCGACAGGCGCAAGGGCTTGATCAGTTTTCACAGCTATCTCCTGAAGGTGCTTTTATAAGTTCTTGGAAGGATGCTAATCTCGCAAGCTGTAACGAAACTGACATACACACGAGTATCGGCTGCGATATCTTGCCGATATCGAAATACACTGCTCTCAAGCTCGCTCCATTACGACGGATTTATCATCATGCGCATACTCCTGGTCGAAGACACGGCCGACGTCGCCGAAGCGATCGTCGCCCACCTGTCGCGCATCGGCCACACGGTGGACTGGCAAAGCAAGGGCAACGATGCCGCCCGGCTGGTCACCGATCCCTATGACCTGATCATCCTCGACGTCATGCTGCCGCAGCAAGACGGTTTCTCCCTGCTCACGCGCGTGCGCGAAAAAGGCCTGTCCACGCCGGTGCTGATGCTGACTGCTTGCGCCGAAATCGAAGAACGCGTGCGCGCGCTCGACCTCGGCGCCGACGACTACCTGATCAAGCCTTTCGACTTCCGCGAGCTGGAAGCGCGCATCCGCGTCCTGCTGCGCCGCAGCGGCGGCGAAGCCACCAATCTGCTCAACTGCGCCAACCTGACCATCGACCGCAAGAGCCGCACCGCAGTACTCGACGGCCGGCCGCTGGAACTGACACGGCGCGAAGTCACCCTGCTGGAAATCATCGCGGCGCGACCAGGCCGCATCTTCGGCAAGGATGAACTGATCGACCGGCTGTTCAGCGTCGACGACACGCCCAACGCCAACACCGTCGAGCAATACGTCGGCCGCCTGCGCAAGAAGCTGGCCGGCGCCGGTTTTGAAATCCGCACGCTGCGCGGACTCGGCTACCAGCTGGTGCTGCTGCCGGCCGGCGCGGTCCACCATCCATGATCGTCGCCGGCCGCTCGCTCTATACGCGCCTGGTGATGCGCGTGGGCATCGTGCTCTCCATCAGCTCGGCGGTGCTGCTGGTCGCCATCTGGATTTCCACCCAACTGGCAGCCAACGAAGCCTACGACCGCATCCTGTCCGGCAGCGCCTTGCAGATCGCCGAAAACACCTGGTACCAGAACGGCGCGGTCAATGTCGACGTGCCGCTGGCGGCGTTCTCGATGTTGACTGCCGGCGACCAGGTGTTCTACGTGGTGATCGATCCCGATGGCCGCACGGTCGCCGGCGACCCCGACTTCAAGCCGGAGATTCCCTGGAACAAGCTGGAAGACGGTCCGCTGCTGCAGGACGGCGCCTATCTCGACACGCCGGTGCGCATGGCCGTCATCGGCCGCCGCATGCCGGTCGCGGGCGATCATCCCTGGGCCGTGATCGTGCTGGCGCAAACCAATAACGCGCGCATGTCCTTCGCCAAGAGCGTCGGCACGCGCGCCCTGCTGGTGATCCTGGCGATGGGCGTACTGACGCTGATCGCCGCCATGTTCACGCTCTACCAGGCGCTGTCGCCACTCAAGAAAATCGAAGCGGCGATCCGCGAGCGCGACCTCAATGACCTGTCGCCGCTGTCGATCACGGTGCCGGTCGAGACGCATGCGCTGGTCAGCTCGATCAACGCGTTCATGCAGCGGCTGGCGGTCCACCGCGCCACCATGCGCCGCGTGATCGGCGATGCGGCGCATCAGTTGCGCACCCCGGTGACGGCGCTGATTTCGCAGATGGAACTGCTGTCGGCGCAACACGATGAAGAAGGCCGCCGCCATCATCTGGACCGCCTGCGCACCCGCACCCGCCAACTCGGCGCGCTGGTCAATCAGCTGATCAACCATGCCATGGTGCAGCACCGCAGCGATACCGCTGCATTGGAAAGCGTCGACCTGGCCCAACTGGTGCGCCAGGAAATGGCCGACATGCTGTCGCATCAGGAGCGACTGCTGGACCTCGCCATGGAAGCGCCGGAACAGCCCTGCCTGATCATGGGCGACGCCATCAGCCTGCGCGAAGCCGTCAAGAACGTGCTCGGGAATGCTTTGCAGTACGGCGCCGCCAGCTTCCTGCACGTGCAGCTGGAACGCAAGGAGGCGCAGATCGAACTGCGCGTCATCGATGACGGCCCCGGCATCCCGGAAGCCGACTGGGAACGCATCCGCAAGCCCTTCTCTCCGCGCAGCGGCGAACGCATGGGCGCGAGCCTGGGACTGTCCATCGTCGAGGAAGTCATGCGCGCACACGGTGGCCAGCTGCGTTTCGGCTATAGCGGCGCGGGCAGCTTCATGGTGGTGTTGAGCTTTCCGGCGCGGCCGGACGGCGCGGCATAAAATACGAGAACTCAGACTGGAAGAAAAACAATATGAAAACATCATCATCGATTGGCACACGCACGTCGGCAGCGTCGCTGAAACATCTGCTGCTGTCCGCGCTCATCCCCTTGAGCCTTACCCTCAATCCAGGCGCACAAGCGCAAACATCAGGAGCCGCCATGCAGCAAAAAAGCCAACAGGAAAACGCCGCGCTCTTTGCACCCGGCGGCATCCTGCGCGCCTCGATCAATCTCGGTAATCCGGTGCTGGCCAGCCTGGATGCCAACACCGGCAAACCGGTCGGCGTCTCGGTGGACCTGGCGACAGAACTGGCGCGGCGTCTCGGCGTGCCCCTGCAACTGGTCCCGGTTAAATCGGCCGGCGCTTCCGTGGAAAACATCGAGCAGGACAAGGCCGACATCGGCTTCTTCGCGGTCGATCCCAAGCGTGCGCAGGAAATCAGTTTCACCGGCCCTTACGTCCTGATCGAAGGCTATTACGCCGTGCGCACAGATTCGCCGATCACCAGCAACGCCCAGGTCGATCAGCCCGGCATCACCGTGGCGGTCGGCAACGGCAGCGCTTACGATCTGTTCCTGACGCGCGAACTCAAGAGCGCGACGATCGTGCGGATACCGACTTCACCGGCGGTCGTGCAAGGCTTCCTCGACCAGAACCTGAGTGTGGCCGCCGGCGTCAAGCAGCAGCTTGAGCACGACGCGGCCAAGGCCGGCGGCCTGCGCATCCTCGACCAGCGCTTCATGGTGATCCGCCAGGCCATGGGCGTGCCGAAAGCGCGCGGTGAAGCAGCCGCTGCCTATCTCGCCGAGTTCGTGGAAGACGTGAAGGCCTCGGGCTTCGTCGCCGCCTCGCTGGCGAAGCACAAGATTGAAGGCGCGCTGGTGGCTAAACGCGGCGATTAAGCACGGCGACGGAGCACGCCCGGCAGAAATTTTCGTGCGCTAGTAAACTGGCGCCATCCTGCTCCGTTCGCTTCCTCCACTTCTTCCATTCTTTCTTTCGCTCGCCGCCAGGCCAACATGAATGAATTGAACATCGCCGCAACGCCCCGCGCGTCGGATCTTCCGGACGCCGGCGCGCGTCGTCGCTCGCTGATCGCCGCCTGCAGCGCGCATGCCGTGCACGACGGCTTGACCGATGTCATCTATGTGTTGTTGCCGATCTGGCAATCGCAGTTCTCGATCAGCTACGCCATGGTCGGACTGCTGCGCGGCTCTTATTCCGGCATGATGGCCGGCTTTCAGTTGCTGGCGAGCCGGCTGGCCCGGCGCTGGGGCCGTGAACGCATGCTGATCGGCGGCACCGCGCTGGCCGGCCTTGCTTATCTCATTGCGGGTCAGGCCGGCGGTTTGTCAGTATTGCTGGTGGCATTGCTGCTGGGCGGACTCGGCGCCAGCACCCAGCATCCGCTGGCGTCGTCGCTGGTGACCGACGCGCATGAACACGGCGGCGTCAAGGAGGCGCTGGCGCAATACAACTTCGCCGGCGACATCGGCAAGACCCTTATTCCAGGACTGGTCGGACTCTTGCTGGTGGTGGTCAGCTGGGAAACCAGCGCGACGCTGATCGGCCTGCTCGGCCTGGCTGCTGCTGCCATGCTGTGGTGGCTGATCCCGGCGCGCAGCGACGCTACCTCCGCCAAAACAAAGAAAGCCCGCACCGTCAGCGGCGCCGGCTCACCGGGCGGCCTGCTCGCCTTGCAATTCACCGGCACGCTGGACAGCGCCGTGCGCATGGGTTTCCTGACCTTCCTGCCGTTCCTGCTGAAAAGCAAGGGCGCGGGCACTGCCGGCATCGGCGTTGCACTGTCGCTGCTGTTTGTCGGCGGCGCATTCGGCAAGCTGCTGTGCGGTTACCTGGGCGCGCGCATCGGCATGATGAAGACGGTCTGGCTGACCGAGTCCGCGACCGCCTTGCTGATACTGGCCGCCGTATGGCTGCCGTTGTCCGGTTTGATGCTGATGCTGCCGCTGCTGGGACTGGCGCTGAACGGCACGTCTTCGGTGCTGTACGGCGTGGTGCCCGAGCTGGCCGGACCGGACAGGCGCGACCACGCATTCGCGCTGTTCTACACCGGCACCATCGGCGGCGGCGCGCTGGCGCCGGTCGTGTTCGGCTACCTCGGCGACGTTGCCGGCATCCCTGTTGCGACGATGACGTTGCCGGCATCCCTGTTGCGACGATGACGCTGGCGGCGCTCCTGCTGCTGACGCTGCCCTTGTCGTGGCGCGTGCAACGCGGTCTCGATACGGCGGCCAGGTCATGAGTTACGCACTGCAATTGCTGGCCATCACCGGCGTGCTCTTCCTCAGCGTGCTGAGTCCCGGTCCGAACTTCGCGCTCGTCACGTCCACCGCCATGACGGTGTCGCGCCGCGCCGGCATCCTGACCGGCCTCGGTCTGGCTGCGGCATCGTGCACCTGGGTGCTGCTTGCTGTGGCGGGGCTGGGCCTGATCACCGCTCACTTTCCGCTGGTCCATACCGCCGTGCAAATCGCCGGCGCAGCTTATCTGATCTGGCTTGGCGTGAAGATGATCAAGGGCGCGACCAAGCCGGTGAACAAATCCGCCGACGGCAATGCCGATGGCATGGCGGCGGCCCGCAAGGCCTTCCTGGTGAGCATGACCAATCCCAAATCGATCGGCTTCTACGGCAGTATTTTCACGGTCATGGTGCCGGTGTCTGCGCCGCTCTGGTTTTACGCCGCCATCGTGGTCATGGCGACGCTGGTGTCGGCCGGCTGGTATTGCGGACTGGCGGTGCTGTTCTCGCATCGCGCAGCGCTGCGCATCTACGCCCGCGCCAAAACCGCCATCGAAGCTACGATGGGCCTGCTGCTCATTGCCCTCGGCGGCAAGCTGCTGCTCGGCCGCTGAAAGAACTCCCCCCTCGCGGCTTGCACGCCGCCGTCTCCCGATTGCCCCCATGCAATCAAGGTTTCCTGACATACAAAGCCAAATCACGTTGCTATAGTTGCCTGATCACAAGTCCGTCCCGGCGACACCATCGCCCGGGAAAGCGATTGCTTTGGCGACCGACTCCGTTTGCCAAAGCGCGTTGCAGGACTTCATGACTGCCGAAGATGCATTGATATCGCACTCCAACAACACCTAAAAGCGAATGAGGAAGGACGGGCATATGGCTGCAGCAGCATTGAACAGGGAGGTTCAGTATCTGGGCGCGAAGGATTTTTTCCTGGCGCGCCAACCGGTGCTGAACATCCGGCAAGAGTTGATCGGCTACGAACTGCTGTTTCGCAGCAGCGCAGCCAACTACGCGACCGTCATGGACGATGCCGCTGCGACCGCCGCCGTCATCGAGCACGCCGCCGAGCTGGGCCTGCACAATGTGATCGGCTCGCTGGTCGCGTTTATCAATGTCGACGCCGCCATCCTGCTGAGCGACGCCATCTACGTGCTGCCCAAGGAGCACGTGATCCTGGAGATACTCGAGACCGTCGAACTGACGCTGCCGCTGATGCAGCGCATCGAGGCGCTGTCCGAGGCCGGGTACATGTTCGCCATCGACGACCTGGTGCAGGAATCGGATCGCACCGACCTGCTCCTGCGCGTGGCGTCCATCGTCAAGGTGGACGTGCTGAACATGCAAGATGATGAACTCGCCGCGCTCAGTCACAGCCTGCGGCAAAAGGGCAAGAAGCTGCTCGCTGAGAAAGTGGAAACCGCGGAGAAGTTCAGGCTCTGCAGCGAGTACGGTTTCGATTATTACCAGGGTTATTATTTCGCCCGGCCCGACGTGCTGCACGGTAAAAAGCTGAATGCCTCCAGCATCCTGATCATGCAGATACTGGCGCTGGTCATCAAGGGCGCCAACAACTACGAGATTGTGCGCTTCATCAAGAAGGACATCGCACTGAGCCTGATGCTGCTGCGCCTGGTGAACACGCCGATGTACGGTTTCCGCCGGCACATCGCCTCGCTCGGCCAGGCCCTGCTGGTGCTGGGCGACCGCCAACTGAAGCGCTGGCTGCAGATCCTGCTGTACGCCAATCCGGACAACGGCCGCAATGCCTCCTCGCCGCTGATGATCCTGGCGGCCACGCGCGGCAAGCTGTGCGAACTGCTGGCGCAAAAAGTCCAGCCGCGCCGCTCGAGCCGCTCGGACACCGCATTCATGGTCGGCGTGCTGTCACTGACCGACGCCCTGCTGAACCAGGACATCGCCGACATCCTCGCCCAGATCGGCGTGTCGATCGAAGTGCGCGAGGCGCTGCTGTCGCGTTTGGGATTCTATGGCGGCCTGCTGCAACTGGCGGAGGCCAGCGAAAAACCCGAGCTGCTGAGTGCGGCGCGCCGCATCGAACTGTTGAACGAGTTCCAGCTTTCCGCGGACGAGTTTTACAGTGTGCAAAAAGAGGCGTTCGAATGGGGCGACAGCATTTCCGAAAACATGGGCATGGGTGCGCACACCACGCAGCCGGTCGAAGACTTGCGTTCGTTATCGGAATGACATGAGGGTATTTTTTCAAACCGTACGAAAGCGCCCGGCTCTGCGGTATGCTGACGCACAAGAAAAACTGAATAAAACAGGGATCGCGCCGAGACCGCAGATCCTGCCTTGAAAACTTCTGCATCACCAAAACAAAAACGATACCGACACGCGAAATGAACAGTCTGAGTTGCACACCGGCAGATGACGATTGCCTTAAAAAGAACGACCTCTACCGGGCGCTGGTGGATGCGTTTACGGACGGCATCGTCATGCAGCATGCGAACGGCTCGGTGTTCGATTGCAACGGCGTGGCCGAACACATCCTCGAATGCAGCAAGCAGCAAATGCAGGAAATACAAAACGTCGCCGCCCTGCTCCACAGCCGCAAGGCCATGCGCAGCGACGGCACTTCTTTTGCGGAGAAAGACTATCCGATGGTTGTCGCACAGACAACGCGACAACCGGTCAGCAACATCATGATGGGCATGACCAGACTGGACGGCCGCTTCTGCTGGCTTGAGGTCAGCGCCAGTCCGATCATGGTCAATCGCGGCGTCGACTGCATCGGCGTGGTCACCTTCCTGCGTGAAATCACCGAACGAAAAGAAGCCGAAGAGGCGCTGGAAAAGCGCCACCATGAACTCGAAAAAGGCATCTTCAAACGCACCGCCCAGCTGGAGTTTACGCTGGGCCAGCTCAAACTCGCCGTCAGCGCATCCAATACCGGACTGTGGAACTGGAACCTGCGCACCGACCAGTTCTACTTCTCGCCGGAATGGAAGCGGCAGATCGGTTACGCCGATCACGAAATCGATGACGGCATGGAAGAATGGACGGCGCGGCTGCACGCCGACGACGTCGAGCGCGCCGTCACGCTGACGCGTGCTTATCTGGCCTCGCCGCAGGAGTCGCTGGAAATCGAATACCGCATGCGCCACCGCGACGGCACCTTCCGCTGGATGCTGTCGCGCTCCATGGCCATGCTCGACGAAAACGGCAAGGCGATCCTGCTGCAGGGATCGCACGTCGACATTACCGAACGCAAGCAGTCGGAAGAAAACCTGCTGGCGCTGACGCGCGAACTGCGCGACGTGTCGCGCGAGCTGGCCCGTGTGGAAGAAGCCGAGCGGCGGCGCTTTGCACAGGAGCTGCACGACACCATCGGCTCGGCGCTGGCGGCCTTGAGCATCAACATGACCATCATGAGTGGGGAAATCTCCGGCGCAAATGACCATCCTTCGGCCGGCATGGCGGCGCGCCTGAAGGACTCCATCGTGCTGCTGGACGACACCACCGACGCCGTGCGCCGGCTGATGGCCGAGCTGCGGCCGCCGGTACTGGACGACTACGGCCTGGAAGCGGCGTTGCGCTGGCAGTGCGAATTGTTTGCCGAGCGCTCCGGCTTCCGCTTCACGGTAGATGTCTACGGCATCGCCGACCGGCTGGAGCCGGAGCTGGAAATTTCGCTGTTCCGCATCGCCCAGGGCGCCATCACCAACATCGCCAAACACGCGCGCGCCACCAATGTCGAGGTCATGCTCAACATCCTGCCGAGCTCGGTCACGCTGACCATCATGGACGACGGCGTCGGCTTCGTCCTCAACAAGCAGCGCGACCATAAGCTGAAACCGACCTGGGGCCTGGTCTCCATGCGCGAGCGCGCGCAAGCCCTGGGCGGCCACCTGAAGATCATCTCCGAGCCCGGCAAGGGCACCTGCATCGAAGTGGCGGTGGAACTGTGACGACGCCGATCCGCATCTACATCGCCGATGACCACACCATCGTGCGCGACGGGCTGGCGGTCATGCTGCAAGTGCACAGCGACATCACCGTGGTCGGCTCCGGCAGCGACGGCCGCCAGGCGGTCAAGGAAATCGAGCAGTTGCATCCCGACGTCGTCATCATGGACATCGCCATGCCGAACCTGAACGGCATCGAGGCGGCGCTGCTGCTGCGCGACGTCGCGCCCGCCGTCAAGACCATCATGCTGTCCATGTACGCCACCAAGGAGCACATCTTCCGCGCCCTGCAGGCCGGCGCGCGCGGTTACCTGCTGAAGAATTCGGCCGGCTCTGAACTGGTCAATGCCATCCGCATCGTGCAGAGCGGGCAACGCTACCTGAGCCAGAAGATCTCCGACACCGTGGTCGACGACTACCTGCTGGAGAGCCGCGCCGCCGGACCGTTGGACGCCCTGAGCACGCGCGAACGGGAAGTGCTGCAACTGGTGGCGGAAGGCCACTCCAGTGCGCAGGTAGCGGCCATGCTGTCGCTCTCGCCCAAGTCGATCGAAACCTATCGCAGCCGGCTGATGCAAAAGATCGGCGTCAGCGACCTGCCCAGCCTCGTCAAATTCTCCATCCATCACGGCTTGATTTCGCTGGAATAATTTCGCATCGGAATTGCCGCCCGGCATCATAAGAATGCGTCGCATTTGTACGATTCTCCCGACATATTTTCCGGCGCACCGGTACTACCATCATCGCAGTCCGCGCTGTTACGCCTCATCACCGCGCGCGACGCCGGCCCAAGGCGATCCACCCGATCCGCTGCGCGTCTCCGCCCCATCCGGGTGACTGATCCGCATGCATGACAACGCCGGCATACCTGACCGATATTCATGCCGACGGATGGAAAAATGCGATCACTATTTGGCCTGTTGCTGGTGCTGCTCTGCTTGACGGGATTAAGCGGATGCGAGCGGACGCCGCTGGAGCGACTCGTCTACGAACACGCCCGTGACCAAGCCCAGGTGAATGCTGCCAATTTCGAACGCAACAAGGGAGCCCGCGAACGCCAGCAACTGGCGTTGCGCCGCCAGTTCGGTTCGGACGACGAAGGCGACTGACACCACCTTGCCTGCCCGGGCATCCGCACGCGAAACGCGTTACAGTTCCGCATTGGATACCGGGGAAATCACATGAAAGTATTTATCACAGGCGCGACCGGCTACGTCGGCGGCTCGATTGCAGTCCACCTGATCAAAGCCGGCCACAGCGTGCGCGGGCTGGTGCGCGACATGCGCAAGGCCGACGCGCTGGCGCGGCTGGGCGTCGAAGCCGTCCAGGGCGATCTCGACGACCGCAACGCACTGATTCGCGAGGCGCGCGCGGCCGACGCCGTCATCAATTGCGCCAGCAGCGACCATCGCGACGCCATCGAAGCGCTGATTGAAGGACTGGCCGGCAGCGGCAAACCCCTGCTGCACACCAGCGGCTCCAGCGTGATCGGCGACGCCGTCGCCGGCAACGCGCTCAATCCGACCATCTTCGACGAAGAGACGCCGCTGGTGGTCGATGAAGGCAAACGCGCCCGCTACGAACTTGACCGGCGCATCCTGTCGGCCGAAGGCATCCGTGGCGTGGTGATTTGCAACACGCTGATCTATGGCAAGGGTCTCGGCCTGCAGCCGCACAGCGTGCAGATTCCGGCGCTGGTGGACAAGGCCGTAGCCAGCGGCGTGGTGCGCATCGTTGGCCGCGGCCTCAATCGCTGGTCGACCGTGCACATCGAAGATTCCTGCGCGCTGTATCTGCTGGCATTGGAACAGGCGCCCGCCGGCGCCTTCTATTTCGCGGAAAACGGCGAGTCGTCGTTCGCTGATATCGGCGCCGCGCTCAGCAAGCGCCTCGGCATCGCTAGCGTCGAGAATCTCAGCGAAGAACGAGCCATCGCCATCTGGGGCGTCGCCCGCGCCCGCTATTCGCTCGGCTCCAACAGCCGTGTGCACGCCGTCCGCGCCCGCAAGGAGCTGGGCTGGAACCCGCAGCATGCTTCAGCGACCGCGTGGATCGAGAATGAGATGGACAAGCCGGCCTGACCGGCGTGACCGTTCCGACGCTTGCCGCAACGGTCACGCCTTCTTGCTTCCAGGTCAGGTCTTGTAGAAACGTTTGGCGCGCTCGGCCGCCCGGTCGATTGCTTGCTGGACGGTCTTCGATCCGCTCGCCGCTTCCGCCACCATGTCGACCAGCACGTAATCGGCCAGACAGGCCGCCGAGGCTTGCCCCAGCGGACCTGCGTGGCCATGGTCCAGCATCAGCGAGGCGGCGTCTCGGTAAGGCGTGGCCTTGGGGTCCGCCGTCCAGACCGGATTCTTTTCATAGGCCTTGAGCGGCTGGCTGACGTAGCCGATGGCTGCCTTCATCCACGGATTGAACTGATCCGGCTCCATCATGAATTGCAGAAAAGCCTTGGCCGCATTGGGATACTTGGTGTGCTTGAACGCCATCATCTGGGTCAGTTGCATCAGCTCGGTCGGCTTGCCCGAGACGCCGATCGGATAGTGCGTGTGCTGGGTGTCCTTGGCCAGCTCCAGCAGCTTCGGATCGGTCGAATTCTTGGCGGCGTAGTAGATCGAGATGCCGTTGTTGGTCAGGCTGACCTGGCCGTCGAGATAGGCCTTGTTGTTGGACGGATCCTGCCAGGACAGCGTGCCCTGCACCATGGTCTGATACAACTGCTTGCCGTATTCGAGAGCGGCGCGGGTCTCGGCCGAATTGATGACGACGTTGCCTTGCTCATCAACCAGCTTGCCGCCGTGCGCCCACAGCAGCCAGTGCGCGTAGTTGTTGGCGTCGCCGACCGCCTTGCCGTGGGCGAAGCCGATCGGCGTGTTTTTGGCCTTGAGCGCCTGCGCCATCTTGAGGAAATCGGGCAAGTCCTTCGGCACCGCTTCAAAACCGGCGGCCTTGAGCTGGCTGTCGCGGTACACCAGGCAGATGCCGATCACGCCCAGCGGAATGGCGATCCACTTGCCGTTGCTCTTGCCGTATTTCTGGAACACGTCGTACCAACCGCCGTAACGGCTGCCGAGCGAGTTGGCCAGATCGGTGACGTCGAGCAGCTTGGTCGGATACTGGTGCGGGTCGTCGAACCAGCCCAGCACGATATCGGGACCGCTGCCGACATTGGCCGCCACCGCCGCCTTGGGCCGCACGTCCTCAAACCCCTCGCTGTCGGTGCGCACCGGGACGCCGGTCAGCTCGGTGAATTTCTTGACGTTCTCATTCCACAAATCCTCGTCGCCCTGGACGAAGCGCTTCCAGCGCAAGACGCGCAGAGTCGCGCCTTTTTCTATCGGGTAATCGATGCCGCCGGGTGCGGTGGGCGCGGCGAACGCCGCACCTCCCACGGTCGAGGCGGCGGCAGCCGATGCTGCGCCGGCGATCAGAAATTCGCGTCTGCTTAACTTCGTCATGTCTCCTGCTCCTTCTGTTAGAACGGATGGATCCGCGTGTGCGCGGTTATATATATTGACGTCTATGCAAGGCAGTAAGGGTGTGGTGAGTGGCTCTCTCCTTCAGTTAAATGAGTGACGGCAACGACAAACGCCGGCCATCGAAATGGCCGGCATGAACATCTCCATCAGTGCGACGGAGGACAAATCAGTCAAACATGTCCGGACTGGTCTGCACCAGTTGGTCATAAATCGGCTGGAAGTGCAGCCAGCCGATGAACGAGTTGCCGACGTTCTCACGGCTGTAGCGGGCGCGCTCCGCCGACACCATGGTCGGCTTGATGCCGGTGGCTTCGACCATGAGCTGGACCTGGCAGCAGCGTTCCAGCGCGATGAACCAGAATGCGGCGTCTTCGATGCTGTGGCGGCTGGCGGTGAACAGGCCGTGGTTTTGATGAATCGCCGCCTTGTTCTTGCCGAAGGCTGCAGCCACCGACTTGCCGGCCTCTGCCTTGACCGCAACGGCGCCGGCCTCGGCGGTGATGACGACATGGTCTTCAAAGAACACCGCCGCGTCCTGGGTGATCGGATCGAGCTGGCGTCCAAGCGCCGCCCAAGCGGTGCCGTAGACGGTATGCGCGTGGCACATGGCGACGATGTCCTGGTGCATCTCGTGGACTGCGGCGTGCAGCACGAAGCCGGCGCGGTTCAGTGCGTAAGTGCCCTGCACTACCTCGCCCTTGTGATTGGCGAGGATCAGGTTGGACAGCTTGACCTGGGAGAAATGCACCGCCATCGGATTGGTCCAGTACAGGTCCGGGAATTCCGGATCGCGCACCGTCAGGTGGCCGGCAAAGCCGTAGTCGAGACCATGCAGGGCGAAAGCGCGGCAGGCGGCGACCAAGCGTTCCTTGCGATGCTGGCGTTCTTCAGCGTGGGTGGCGAATACCGGCACCTCGGGAAATTTGAGCCCCTGTTGTTCGGGCTGGTATACCGAGATGCGCTTGTCGTCGGCGGCGAGCGCGCTGAAAGCGGCTTTGGCTGGCGTGGTGGATGTTGCACGGTCTGCGACTTCGATCATGGCTGGTCTCCGTTTTAGTATCTGTTTGATGAGCTGATCATCCCAAGAAGCCCGGCGCTTTGACAAATGACGAGTATTCACAATATGATGAATCTGATTCACCTCATTGATTTACCATCTAATCCGCCACCAAGGCCGCAATGCGAAAACTCCCCAGTTTCTTTTCTCTGCGCGCCTTTGAAGCCGCTGCCCGGCTGCAGAGTTTTGCCCTCGCAAGCGAAGAATTGCACCTGTCGCCATCGGCCATCAGCCACCAGGTGCGCGGGCTGGAAACCTATTTCGGCAAGCCCATGTTCACCCGCTCGTTCCGCCGCGTCGAACTGACTGCGGAAGGACGGCGTCTGCTGGACCAGTTATCGGTGGCGTTCGATCTCATGGAAGCGGCCTGCGAAGAACTCGGCTCGGCGCGCCGCAGCGACGCGCTGGCGGTGCATTGCTCGCCCAGCTTCGCGACCAAATGGCTGGGCCCGCGGCTGCCGCGCTTCATGCAGCAGTATCCCGACATCAACATCAGCATGTCCTCAGGCGCCGAGCCGGTCGACCTGTTGCGCCACGAAGAACTCGACCTGGCCATCGCCTACGGCAACGCGCCGCAGCGGGCCGGCATCGTCAGCGAAGCGATTGGCTCGGAAACCATCGTCCCGCTGTGTTCGCCCGCGCTGCTCCGAGACAAACCCACCGCCGTGAAGCTGGCCGATATCGCCGGCATGACGCTGATCCAGTCGACGCTCAATCCGGTGCGCTGGAGCGACTGGTTTGCGTTGAACGGCATGAAGCTGCCGCCCGGACGGCCGATGCCATCATTCGACCGCGCTTCGCTGGCGCTGGCGGCCGCCGTCAACAGTGTCGGGATTGCATTGGAAAGCACGCGCCTGGCGGAGCAGGAAATCGCCAACGGCGAACTGGTGCGGCTGGATGGGGGAGAACTGAAGTCGGTCCTGCGCGAAACCCATTTTCTCAGTTATCGCGAGGGCGAAAAGAACAGCAAGAAGATCATGCGCTTTCGCGACTGGCTCTTCTTGCAAGCACAGTTAAATCAAGCGTAAACAATCGACTGCAATCGATTCTTCATACATCACTTCCACTCCAGGATGGCATTTTTGCGGTCCAGCCAATGCACTTTCACCGTCGCTGCATTGACCTTGCGGCCGGCGCAGGCGCTGGCCGCCAGCGCGAACGGCGTGTCGTAGTAGCGACCGTCGTTGGACGAGCGCATGCGTGTCTGCGGCGCGTTCTGCGCCAGCCATTCACCGGCATTGGTGCGCATGTAGATCATGCAGGCGCTGCCGCTGGTGTCGGCCACTTCGCACTTGCAGGTGTTGGCGCTGGTGGTGACCACCGGCTTGTCCGGCTCCGGGCGATCGTAACCGAGCGGATACGGCAGGCGCGGCTGCGGCTGTGCCCACGCCAGACTCGCCGCGCCCAGCGTCAGTGCGATGAGGAGTGAAGTTGCTTTCATTGGCATGCCTTTCAGACAATAAAATCAGCCGCAGGGAGTTGAGATAAAAGATCAACTACCGGCGGCAATCAATTGTTTACATTGATTATTTAGCCTTCAATACCCACAACGACGTCACTTCCTTGACGCGAGCGGCATGCAGCGGATCCTCAGCATCGCTGGAACGCGGATGGCGCGGCTTGATGTCTTGCTTCAGTGCGACGCGCAAGCCCGCCTTGTCGAACATCGCCTGCAATTCAGCGCGCGAACGCAAGCCCAGGTGCTCGGCGAAATCAGACAGGATCAGCCACCCCTCGCCGTTCGGCGTCAGATGCGCCGCCAGCCCGTCGAGGAAACCGCGCAGCATGCGGCTGTCCGGATCGTAGATCGCATGTTCGATCGGTGAGCTCGGCTTGGCCGGCACCCACGGTGGATTACAGACAATCAGCGGCGCCTGGCCCGGCGGGAACAGATCGGCAGTGACCAGTTCGACCTGCTTGTCGACGCCGAGGCGTTTCAGGTTTTCCGCCGCACATTCCAGCGCGCGTGCACTCTGGTCGGTGGCGACGATGTGCTTGACGCCGCGCTTTGCCAGCAGGGCCGCCAGCACGCCGGTGCCGGTGCCGATGTCGAACGCCAATTGCACGGACGGCAAGTTGGCGCGCCCGATGAGATCAATGTATTCGCCTCGCACCGGCGAGAACACACCGTAATACGGATGGATGCTGCCTCCCAGCGCCGGGATCGGTACGCCCTTCTTGCGCCACTCATGCGCGCCGATCAGGCCGAGCACTTCGCGCAGGGTCGCTACGCTGGCTTCCTTGCCTGCGCCGTAGACTTCTTCACAAGCCTGGCTGACGTCGGGTGCGCGACGTAAAGGAATGGCGTAATCGGCTTCCAGCGGCACCAGCAGCATGCCGAGGATGCGCGCGCGTTGCGCCTGAGCCTGGCGATGCTGGTGGAATGTCTGGGTGATCGAAGCTGCAGGTGTGATTACAGCGTCTTTCTTGTCCTTCTTGTCTTTCTTGTCAGCGGTCTTGAGCGACTTGCGTTCGGACTGCTTGTCGATGCGGCGCGCCAGCGCCTGCAATAGTTGTCGTGCGTTCTGGAAGTCGCCGCGCCACAGCAAGCCGGTGCCTTCGCACACCAGCTTGTAGGCGACGTCGGCGGGAATGCGATCGTCGGCGACGATGACCTTTTTAGGCGGCGGATTGCCGGCTTCGGAGCGCCAGCGGGCGGAACGATTTTCCTCTGCTTCGGTCCAGCTTATAAGAGGGAAATCAGGGGAATCGTTCATGGTGATGCTTTCTTGAGTTGATACCAGAGCTGGAGATGGAACTGCAACTGATGCTGGAGTTGATGAAGGAATGATGTAATGATGAAATGATGAATGACTGGTCTGCCGCAGTGTAACAAATGTGGAGGCCGGAACCTTCGTCAGCACGAACTCGCTACATCTCTTATCATGGACCGTTGAATATTCAACAACGCACGACTTGCCAAAATTACAAGTTTTGCGTGATTTTTGATTAATCCCAATTAATTCCTCTCAACCTACCGCCCGGAGCCGACATGTCAGACCCCATTCTGCGTCAAGACGATGCCAACCACGTGCGACTCAAGCACATCCTGGCCGAACTGGAACAGGCGCTGCAGGACATTCCTGCAGACTCGCCGCAAGCCGCACTGCTGCGCAAGGATTTCGCCTTGCTCAAGAGCCATCTCGCCAGCCCCGAGGTCGAAGCTGCAGTCCTGCGCGAACATATCGGCAAGACCCGCAATTCGGCACAGGACCTGATGGATTCCGTGGAAGGCGCGATCCTCAAGGACAGCCCCTACGTCGCCGAGCTCGGCCGCATCCTCGGCATGATCTAAACCCTAAGGACACCCGCATGTACGCAAAGATCCTCGTTCCTGTCGACGGCAGCAACACTGCCAACCAGGCCCTGGACGAAGCCATCAAACTGGCTAAAACGCTTGGTAGTTCCATCGAAGTGCTGCACGTCGTCGACAATAGCCACCTGCTTTACGACACGGGTCTCAGCGCTGCGGCCGGTGTGCATGGCAGCGTCGTCGACGCCGGCCAGACCATCCTCGAGCAAGCCAAAT
Source organism: Herbaspirillum sp. NPDC101396 (assembly GCF_044767365.1). Taxonomy (NCBI): domain Bacteria; kingdom Pseudomonadati; phylum Pseudomonadota; class Betaproteobacteria; order Burkholderiales; family Oxalobacteraceae; genus Herbaspirillum; species Herbaspirillum sp. NPDC101396. The sequence goes on from NZ_JBIWNT010000001.1 coordinate 837,179, forward strand.
CGCGCGTCATCTCGGCCGGCCTGCGCGGCGAAACCCGTCTGGTCGAAGACCCGGTGGCGCTGGGCGACATTCCCGGCACCATCCTCAAGGCGGCCAGGGACAGCAAGGCCGAACTGGTGGTGATCGGTTCGCACGGCCGCACCGGTTTCCGCAAACTGGTGCTGGGCAGCGTGGCCGAGAAGGTCATGCATCAATGTCCGTTGCCGGTATGGATCATACGCGGCAAGGAAGCCTGAACAATCTGAATGCTTGCGCACAATGAAAAACGCCCTGGCAATCAGGGCGTTTTTTCTTTCCGGCTTCCACGTGGTTGAGCTGGCTCGTTGCAAGCAAGATGCTTACTTCTCCGGCAACGGAATCCATTCCACCTCGCCCGGGATCGCACCGAACACTTCACGGTCCTGCGCCCGCCACGCCAGCTTGGCGCTCTCGATGAGCTCCTTGCTGCTGGCCACGAAATTCCACCAGACGAAGCGCGGACCGTCGATAGGCTCGCCGCCCAGCACCATGAAGAGCGTGTCGCTCTGCGCAGTCAGCAGTACTTCAACGCCCGGCTCCAGGATCGCCAGCACGCCCGCTTCCAGCGCTTCGCCGTCCAGCGTCGCGCCGCCGGTGACGACATACACCGCGCGTTCACTGTAATCGGCAGGCAGGCTCAGCGTTCCGCCGGCCTTGATGCGACCGCACACATACAACGTCGGGCTGGAAGTCTTCACCGGCGACTCATGACCATAAGCCTTGCCCGCCAACAGGTGCAGACTGGCGGCACCCACGTCGATGCGCGGCATGTCGTCTTCCGCATAGTGATGGAAGCTGGCTTCCCCCTGCTCCTGGTCCTTCGGCAAGGCCACCCACATCTGCAGGCCGTGCACCGGCACCTTGTCGTCGCGGATGTCGTCCGGAACGCGTTCGGAGTGCACGATGCCGCGCCCTGCCGCCATCCAGTTGACCGCCCCCGGCGTAATCCGCTGCACGACGCCGAGGCTGTCGCGATGCATCATGGCGCCGGAAAACAGATACGTCACCGTCGCCAGGCCGATATGCGGATGCGGACGAACGTCGCCTTCGGTGGTGCCGCTGTCGAATTCGACCGGGCCCATGTGATCGAAGAACACGAACGGACCGACCGTGCGGGCGGCGGCGGCCGGCAACAGGCGGCGCACCGGGAAACCGATGTCGCGCACCAGGCCGTGGATCAGATGACGAATGCTGCTCATGTGGCGTTCCTTGTCAAAAAGTGATGGTTCAAAACTTGCCGGCGCGGAAATCGTCGATGGCCTGTTCAACCTCTTCGCGGGTGTTCATGACGAACGGTCCCCATTGCGCGATCGGCTCATTGAGCGGCTCGCCGGAGATCAGCAGAAAGCGGCTGTCCTTGCTCGCCTGGATTTCAACGCCTTCCGCGCCTGCCGCGTTGCTGAGGATCGCCATGCGTCCGGCGGCGGCCACGCGCTGGTCTTGTCCGATCAGCAATTCGCCTTCGTACACATACAGGAAGGCATTATGCGTCGCCGGAATCGGCAAGGCGAGCCGTTTATCGGCCTGCACGTTTAGATCCAGATACAGCGGCGCCGTAGTCGGACGTTCAACCGCACCCTTGACGCCGAACGCTTCGCCGGCCAGCACGCGCACCTGCACGCCATCCTGGGGCGTCACTTCGGGAATCTGCGCCGACGGAATGTCGCTGTAGCCCGGCGTGGTCATCTTGTCGCGGCCGGCCAGGTTCACCCACAACTGGAAACCGCTCATGAGGCCGTCTTCCTGCTCCGGCAATTCCGAGTGCACGAGGCCGCGGCCGGCGGTCATCCATTGCATGCCGCCCGGCTCCAGCAGGCCTTCGTTGCCGGCGTTGTCGCGATGGCGCATGCGCCCTTGCAGCATGTAGGTCACGGTTTCAAAGCCGCGATGCGGATGGTCGGGGAAACCGGCCAGGTAATCGTCGGGCTTGTCCGAATGAAATGCGTCCAGCATCAGGAAAGGATCCAGGCGACGTTGCAGATCATGCGTCAGCACGCGGGTAAGGCTGACACCGGCGCCATCCTGGGTCGGGATGCCGTTGACCAGCCGTTCCAGCTGGCGGGTAAAAGTGGTGCTCATGGTGTTTCTCCTGTGAGGTGCGGAGATGACGGCAGCGGATGTGCCGCCGTCACCTTGTTACCAGATTGTTGCTATTGCAGTTTTATCAACGATGCAGTTGCATCAGCTGATGCCAGCTCATTCGTCGGCGGGTTTCACCGACCAGACGATCAGCAGGCCGCCGATGATGGACACGTTCTTCAGGAAGTGTGTCAGTTGGCCTTGCATGGCGGCAGCGTCGACAGCCCAGAAACGGTGTGCGGCCAATGTCGCGCCGACGGTGAAGATGGCGATCAGCAAGGCGGCAGGACGGGCAAAGCGGCTGCCTGTCAGCAACAGCAGGCCGGCGCCGACTTCAACCAGGATCGTGACGATCACGGCGACGGTCGGCACGGGGATGCCAAGGCTGCCCATGTAACCGACCGTGCCGGAAAAGTCGATGATCTTGAAGATGCCGGAAATGACAAACAGCGATGCCAGCAGGACGCGGCCGACGGTGAAAGCGGATTTGGAAATGATCATGATGAAACTCCCTCGAATGAATAAATGAATGTTGTGAATGTTGGATTTGTGATCTGTAGCTGAAGCACTGGTGTTTCAGAAAGCATGATCAGAATAATGCGAATAATCACAACAAGAAATTGATTATTTTTCTATAATCAATATCTAATTATTAGATAATGTTGCCGATATGAACATAGAACGCTTTTCCCTCGACCAGCTGCGGGTATTCGTCCAGGTGGCAGACAGCGGCAGCTTCCTCGCTGCCGCCCGTGTCCTGGCCCGTGCCCAATCGGCGGTCAGCTACGCCATCGGCACACTGGAAAGCCAACTCAACGTCGCCCTGTTCGACCGCAGCGGCTATCGTCCGCAACTGACCGACGCCGGCGAAGCGCTGCTGCGCGATGCGCGCCAGGTGCTGGACCAGGTCGATTCGCTCCAGGTGCGCGCCAGTGCGTTTTCGCAGGGACAGGAACTGGAGGTCGCGCTGGCGGTGGACGTGTTCTTCCCCACCGATTGCCTGGTCGACCTGCTGCGCCGCTTCCGAGACGCCTTCCCTGCGGTGACGGTGCGGCTGGAGGTAGAAGCGCTGGGCGCGGTGGCCGAACGCGTGATCGATGGTCGCGCCATGCTCGGCATCCTCGGCACGCTGCCGACCACGCCGCCCAATCTGCTGCGCGTGACCTTGCCCAGCGTGATGGTGGTCGGCGTGGTGTCGCCGCAGCATCCTCTGGCGGCGGTCAAGGGCAGGATTCCGGACAAGCTGCTGGCGCAGCAGACCCAGCTGGTATTGAGCGACCGCAGCGAACTGACTGCGCGCCAGGATTTCTCGGTGCATTCGCGCCTGTCCTGGCGCATGAGCGACCTCGGCACCAAGCACGCGCTGCTGCGCGCGGCGATGGGCTGGGGCTACATGCCGGAGCATGTGGTCAAGGATGACCTGAAGTCGGGCAAGCTGGTGCGCATCCTGACCTCGCAGCATTCGCCCGAAGGCATGGCCTTGCCGATCCAGTGCGTGTACCGGCCCGACTATCGCGCGGGGCCGGCGTTGTCGTGGTGGCTGGATTCGCTGGCGGGGTTGAAGACGCTGGATGGGATCAGCGTTACGTGATCACAGTCCTGTTGACCTTCGCGCTGCAGAACTTACTGTTCCACATCACCATCGCCTACGACATCCTGCGCCACAAGGGCGTGAAGATCGGCAAGATGGATTACCTTGGGTTTTAAATCGACGGATTTCTATTATTCTTGATTTTCGTTCAATAGAATTCTTTTCCCAGGGACTGCTTATTCATATTTGAAGCGAACCCCTCTAGCATGGCGAGCACACCTTTAACCAAGGACGCTCGCCATGAAAGATGTCTCCCATTCACGCCTCCTGCCGACGCAGCTCGCCAAATCCATCACCGGCGAACAGCACTACCACGTCACAGTTCCAGGTACAGCAAACGCCGCTCTGTTATCTGTGGTGTCCTTCCAGGCTGTCGAAGCCTTGGGTGAACCGTATCGCATCGTCGTGCAGCTCACGCATCCGCAGGAATTGGATCGTGCGCAGTATCTCGGCAAGGAGGCCAGTTTCAACATCACGCCGTCGGTCATCGATGCATTTTCCGGCCACGTCAACGATGCGCAAGAGGGACGCACCTTTGTCGGCTGCATCACCCATTTCAACAAGCGCAAGCAGAACCGCGACTTCCACAGCTACGAAATCGTCATCGAACCGCTGGTTGCTCGCCTGCGCCTGACCCATGCCAGCCGCGTGTTCCAGAAGAAGACCGCACCGCAGATCATCGAAGCCATCCTGCGCCGCCACGACTTCAACGGCAATCAGTTTCAGTTCAAGACCCGTCGCACCTATCCCGAGCATGCCTTCCGTCTGCAATACCAGATGAGCGATTGGGACTACATCTATCTGCTGATGCAGCAGGAGGGTCTGTACAGCTACTTCACCCCGGGCAAGTTCGGCGACATCATCGTCTTCGGCGACGACATCGACCACTACATTTACAAGCCTGAACTCAAGGTGCCGTATCGTGAGAACGCCGGACTGGAGTCTGCTCAGGAAACTGTCTCCAGTCTGCAAACGCAATCACAAACTGTGCCTGCCTCCTACCTTGTCGCCGACTATCATCCAGCCGACGCCTGGGAGCGTTTCAAGCAAGAAGCCAACATTGCCCGCGCCGACAAGACCACCTACGGTCAACCCTACGTCTACGGTAGTCACCACCTGGATCAGGCAAGTGCCAAATGGGAAGCGCAACTGCGTCATGAAGCGGCCATTGCCCGCCAGATCGTCTACACCGGCGAGAGCAACATCCTCGAACTGCGTACGGCGCGCATCCTGCGCATGGATCATGCCTTGCCCGATGCGCCCAACGGACAGATGATCGTCAGCGTCACCCACAGCGGCGCGCGCGACGCCGCCTACAAGAACAGCTATACCGCCATTCCCAGCGACCGGCGCTTCCGGCTACCACTCGACGAAGCCAACTGGCCGAAGATCGCAGGCACACTATCGGCCCGCGTCACCTCGCCCGGCAAGTACCCGCATGCCTACATCACCAAGCACGGTCATTACACGGTACGGTTCGACCTCGATTTCGACGAATGGAATCCGGGCGGCGAGAGCGTACCGCTGCGACTGGCGAAACCGTTTGCCGGCGCCAATGAAACCGGTTTCCACTTCCCGATCATCGACGGCACCGAAGCCGCGATCACCTTCATGGATGGCAATCCCAACAAACCGTATATCGCCCACCTGCATCACAACAGCCGTGAGCCGGACCACATCACCACACAGGACCGTTGGTTGAGCCGCAATGTCATTCGCACTCAGAGCAACAACAAACTCAGGATGGAAGACTGGAAGGGGCAGGAACACGTCAAGCTGGCCACCGAGCATGGCAAGAGTCAGTTGAATCTCGGTCATCTGGTCGACAGCAAGAAACAACGGCGTGGCGAAGGACTGGAACTACGCACCGACAATCATGCGGCCATTCGTGGCGGTAAAGGTGTGTTCATCAGCGCCGATGCGCAGCCCGGAGCGCAGGGCCGGCAGCTGGATATGCAAGCAGCTATCGCCAATCTGGAAGCCTCTCTGGCGCAGACTTATGCTTTGAGCCAAGCCACCAAATCTGCACAAGCCATTGCCGCCGACTATGCCGAACAAAAGGCAATGCTCGACGACACCTTAAAACAACTCAAGCACGCTGGGATCGTCATGAGTGCACCTGCTGGAATCGCCTTGGCATCCGGCATGGACGTGCAGGTTTCCGCGCGCGAGCATCTGATCGCCACGGCAGGCGGCAATGCTGATATCAGCATCATGAAGCGATTTACAGTCGCTGCGGGTGAAGCCATTTCTCTGATTGCGCACAAGCTGGGCATGAAACTGTTTGCCGCCAAGGGCAAAGTCGAGATTCAGGCGCAGAGCGACGACATGGCGCTGACGGCAGACAAGAACGTCATGATGACTAGCGCTAATGGCCGCCTCGACATTAGTGCCAAGGAAGAAATCATCCTCAAGGCAGGCGGTTCGTACATCAGGATCACCCCCTTGGGTATCGAAGAAGGCACGCTGGGTGACAGAACCTGGAAAGCCGGGAGTCATCGCCGACAAGGACCAGCATCGCTGGCGCAAGAGATGAACGACTGGAAGCAGGCCAAGTTCGATGAGCAGTTCGGCGTTGGCTGGGGCTTCACTCAGCAAGTTCCCCCATCGCAAAAAATCAACATGGTGCTGGGCGATCAGGGTGTTGTCGCCGGCGCAACGGATACAGATGGTCAAACGACGATACAAAAAAGTATTTCGGCTGACCCACTGCATTTGCGCATTGCTCCCCATAAATAACTCGACAGAAAACGGAAACGATCATGACTACCATCAAACGTATCATTCCACCGCGCATTCTCAAGAGTGGCGTCGTCGAATATCACTCCGTGACCTCGCCGCCGGACGATAGTATCGCCATGTGTTCCAAGGTGCCGGACCGGATCATTCCGGTGATCTTTGTGCCGGGGGTGATGGGATCGAATTTGCAGTCGATAGAAACCAACGCGACAAAATCAAAAGCGGTATGGGTCGTGAATAGCACAAAAGGTGTTGCATGGCGTTGGGGATTCCGAGGAACAGAGAAACGAAAAAACTTGCTTGATCCTGCCAAAACGGAAGTCTACCGTGGAGGCGACTTGCCATCAGGCGCCGCCCCGCGCAGCGTCTTCCACACCCACCCGACGCCGACGCAGGAAGAAATCGACAAAGAACTGGTCCGGCGCGGCTGGGGCGAAGTATCCCATCTGAGCTACGGCCCTTGGCTCAAGTGGCTGGAAGAGAGCCTGAACGATGCCGACTACACCAAGACCGGACTGGAATACGCCAGCAGCGGCCTGCGTCCGCGTCTGATGAAAGAACTGGTCGCCCATGCGCCCGGCATTGATCCGCTGACCTTCGATGAAGTGGGCCTATCCTATCGCTACCAATTCCCGGTGCATGCGGTCGGCTACAACTGGCTGCAATCGAATGCCGACTCGGCCAAACGCCTGCAAGCCCAGATCGACGAATTCATCCGGCATTACGATAAAACCTATACCTGCAAAAACGTCATCCTCGTTACTCACTCCATGGGTGGGCTGGTGGCGCGGCATTACAGCGAGGTGCTCAACCAGCGCGATAAGGTGCTTGGCGTGGTGCATGGCGTTATGCCGACCACGGGCGCGGCCACGGCCTATAAGCGAGTGAAATCCGGTGTGGAAGGTAGCGCGGGCATTGTCGTGGGTGACGACGCAGCGGAGGTCACAGCGGTGTTTGCGCAAGCGCCGGGGCCGCTGCAACTCTTGCCCAGCAGCGAGTACGGCAACGGCTGGCTCAAGATCAGGGATGGCGAGCAACGGATCAGTCTGCCGCAGGGCAACGATCCTTATCGCGAAATTTATACCGTGCGCGGCAAGTGGTGGGGGCTCATTGATGACAAGCTGATTAATCCGTTGGATGAACGAAAGACGAAGGCGACGCTGAATAGAGACTGGGAGAGTTTCAAAAAACTAATCGACAAAAAAGTAAAGCCGTTTCACCAAGATATTGCCAATCGATTTCATCCCGTCACCTACGCCTTCTACGGCGACGACAAAGCGCACAGCGCCTGGGGTGATGTCGTCTGGGAGCGCAAGCTCTCCCATGCTGCCCGCATGCTGGGTACGGCTGCACCGATTGACGACGTCAAGAGCGGTCGTGTGCTGCAAGACCACGGACAAGGTGAGCAACTGCTGCTGCAACAAAGCGGCGGCATCGCCATGCCGACCGGATTCAAACTGACAGAAGCCAATGAGAACGGTGACGGCACCGTGCCGGTTCGTTCTGGCCGCGTGCCGCAAGACAAAGTGCGCGTCTGCGTTGGTTATCCCGGGGTCGATCACGAAGGCGCATATAAGCACCAGGCACAACGTCTCTTCACCTTGTGGTCCATCGTTAAGATTGCCCAGCACGTCAAACCGCCCTTGCGCTACGAGATCGATGGAGGATGCCCACAATGAATTCACACCTATTTTTAAAATCCATTATTGCCCTTGGCCTGACGCTGACCATTAGCGCTTGCGAGCCGAAACCCTTGACCGAACAGGAACAACGCACCGTGACCGAACTGACCGCAAACATGAAGACCCAGTGTGTGGGCCGCTACCTGATCGACTTACCGGCTGAGGTGGATATCTATGGTCATGCCAAATTGAACGATGTCGATATCAAGATAGAACCGATGTCACAGCAAGCGTTCTTGGATGGCATGTATAAAAGGGACACTGAACTGAAAGCGATGAAACACATACATGGCTATCAGTTTTTATTCGGCGACAACGAGTATCGCCCGATGGACTCCAGTACCGAACAGATGCGGAAAGAAGGGATTTGGCACTTTATCCATTTGGATGATGAATATTCCGGAGATATGGGAAGAACTCTTGAAGCCTATAAATGGGACAAGGGTTATCGCATCAAGTTGGAGACAGATACATGGGATTACACAAGATCAAAGGATACAGACGAGGCGAGTGTCAAAGAAATGGGCAACCGGGTTCCTTCCAGACTCGGTTATATGATGGGACTGTTACACGACTTTCGTGGCTTGGCTGCAGGCGAAATTCCGAAAGAGCCTGGCGTGTGTCTCACTGGCGGCTTCATCCAGATGGAGGCTTCGGCTGAGGAGGAGGTGTCGATGTCATTTTATTTGCGTGACAAACGTGACGTCAGTTTTGATCTGGAGACCAATTCCAATATTCGAGAAAAAACCACCTTGCTACAACGTGGCCGTCAAATCGAAGAAACGTATGCAGAACGAAATGGACACACCGTGCGAAAAGGAAAGGTCGATCTTCCTACATTGACATCTCCTGAAGAATGGCTTGCGTCCGGAATAACGGACTCAAAAGTACCGGGACATCATTTCACACTAGAAGCGAACTCCACCGTCAGCGGTGCACAGACGCCTCTATTGATGCTGGACATGGACAACGGCGCTTTCCCTCAAAATGTACCAAGAGATGAAATCATCAAAGCCTCCCTCACCGAAGGCGAAGCCATCGCCCTGTGGGACGCCGTCTCGCGCACCCTCCGGGTACGTCCGGGCGCGATGGACGCCATACCAATCGCGAAAGTGGATACCCGCCTGCCTTTGGGTACGTTGACCCGCAGTGGTCAACTGTGTCGTCAGCCCGGTCACTGCCGTGCGTATTGGAACGGCAAGACCTACCATGCAACGCTTTACCCTAACAGTCCCGCGCCCATGCTCAAGGTGATGGAGCCGGTTCCTTATCGCTGGCTGCCGAGCTTTGTCAACAAAATGCTGCTTAGAAATGAACGGTTGCCTATGGTGCTGGTGGAGCATAAGGTTGACTGGGAACTGACAAGCTATTTCTTGTGAGAGGTATCCATCGTTCTCTGCGGAGACAATTCTATAAGCTACCTCCTCTGCGATCCGTCAATGCGCCGAAAACCGGCTGCGGTATTGCGCCGGACTCACGCCAAGCTGACGCTGAAACACGCGCCGCAGGTTCTGCTCTTCGCCGTGGCCGGTTTCGGTGGCGATGCTCTTGAGCGGCAGATCGGTTTCTTCCAGCGCGCGACAAGCTGCCTCCAGGCGCATCGCTTCGACCGTCTTGGCCGGCGTGCGGCCTTGCTCGGCGACATAGGTGCGGGCAAAGGTGCGCGGGCTCATGTTGACGCGGCTGGCGAGGTTTTCCACGCGCAGGTCATGCTTGAGATTGGCAGCGATCCAGGCGTGCAGTTCGGCGAAGCGAGCGTTTTCGGACGATTGCGACACCAGCGGCACGCTGAACTGCGACTGCCCGCCCGGCCGCTTGATGAACATCACCAGTTGCCGCGCCGTCGCGATCGCCACCTTGTGGCCGTAATCCTGTTCCACCAGCGCCAAGGTCATGTCGATCCCGGCCGTCACGCCGGCCGAGGTCCAGATGTCGCCCTGGCGGATGAAGATCGGCTCCGGATCAACTTCAATCCTGGGGAATTGCTGCTGCAGCCGCAGCGCCCAGTCCCAATGCGTGGTCACGCGCTTGCCGTCCAGCAGCCCAGCCTCCGCCAGCAGGAAGGCGCCGGAGCAGACCGAACACACCCGCCGCGCGCGCCCCGCATGCTGCCTGATCCACTCCACCAGCGCCGGATCGGCCTCGAAGCGTTCGCCGACGCTGCCGCCCGGGGCGATGATGGTGTCGATCTCCAGCTGGTCGAGCGCACCCAGCGCTTCCGTCTCCACGCTCAGTCCGGCGCCGGTCATCAGGGCGCCGCCGCGCGACGACAGCACACGCACTTCATACAGCGGACGCGGGTCGCTCACGCCCGCCGATGCCGCCACCCGGCTCGCGCTCACAAAGGTTTGCAAAGGCCCGCTGAGGTCGATCAGGTTCATGCCCGGATAGGCCAGCAAGGCGATGCGCAAGGGATTGCGGGGCTTCATGGATGGTCTCGTCCTCTTATTGGTTCAGCTTGCCGATGCAGTATTTGCGACGCCACTCCTGGCGGCGGCTGCATTCGCCAGCATCCACCACACGCTGACGACCGCGCAGATCAGCAGCAAGGGCAGGATTGCCAGGTTGAGCGCCGACCAGCCGTAATGTTCCAGCAAGGGCCCGGCGGCCAGCGTCGCCAGCGCGGTAGCAGCATAGCGCAAAAATTCCGACAACCCCTGCGCGCGCGCCCGCTCGCAGGGCCGGTACGACTGCGCCAGCAAGGTGGTGCCGCCGACGAACATGAAATTCCAGCCCACGCCCAGACACAGCAAGGCGACGTAGAACGCCGGCAAGCTGGTCGACGCCATCGCGATCAGCGCGCACGCAAGGTTGAGCGCCCCCCCTGCCAGCACCACCGGTCCGAGCCCGATACGCTTGATCAGAGCGCCGGCGAAGAAGGACGGCGCATACATGCCGACCAGGTGCCACTGGATGATATTGGCGCCGTCGTCGATGCCGTGATGGCAGGCCACCGCCGCCAGCGGCGCCGCAGTCATGATGAACATCATCACCATCGAGCCGACCACGTTGTTGGCCAGCGCAGCGACGAACACCGGCTGGCGTGCAATCTCGGCGGTCGAGCGCACCGGCAACTCCGGTTCCGCAACAACTTGCACGGCAGCGGCCGCTTCGGTATCGCGGTAGAACACCAGCAGGACGACCATCGACAACAGGCTCAGCAACGCCACCATCAGGTAGGCGCCGGAAAACAAGGCGGTCGGGAACAGGTCCTTGCTCCAGGATGCCAGCGCCGGCCCCAGTACGGCGGCAATCACGCCTCCCGTCAACACGGTCGAGATGGCGCGGCTCTTGAATTCGGCGCTCACTGCGTCGGCTGCAGCCAGCCGGTAATACTGGGCGAAGGCCTGGAACACGCCAACCGCGGCGGTGCCGATGCAGAAGCTCCAGAAATGCCCGTGGAACACCGACCACACCGAAATCGCGCCGCCGATCGCGCCGGCCAGCGCACCCAGCGCAAAGCTCAGACGCCGTCCCAGCCGCTGGATCAGGAATGCTGCGAACCACGTCACCACCGCCCCGGCCACGGTGATGAGCGCAAACGGCAGTGTCGCCAGCGACTTGTCCGGCGCCAACTGGTAGCCGGTCAGCGCGGTCAGCGTCAAGTCGATCGAAATGGCGCAGGTGAACAGCCCCTGGCATATAGCCAGGATGCGGGCGTTGCGATACCCTGAGTCATGAGAACCGGGTAAGGAAGCCCTGCTAATATCCTTTTGTTGATGCAATGTTGGCAAGCTCACGGACTTCTTTCAGAACAATGGCGATGGTCAAATTGTCGAATCCGTGCGCGATGGGGTCAATGACACAAAACATTCAATTCCTGCCACCGCGAATCATTGAGGGAGATGACTTATGCTGATGAACGCCAACGAATCCGCCCTGCTGATCATCGATGTGCAGGAAAAACTGATGCCGGCCATTCACGACGGCACCAACGTACTGGCGCAGAACGTCCGTCTCGCCACCATCGCCAGCTTGCTCGGACTGCCCGTGATCGCGACCGAACAGACGCCCGAAAAGCTCGGTCCCAATCATCCCGACGTCAAACGCCTGTGTGACCGCACGCTCGCCAAGACGCATTTCGACGCCTGCGTCGACGGCCTGCCGGCAACCTTCCTGCCGGCCTGCAAGGAAGTCGTCATCAGCGGCTGCGAAGCCCACGTCTGCATGCTGCAGACCGCCATGACGCTGCTGCAAAACGGCTATCGCGTGTGGGTCGTGACCGACGCCACCGGTTCGCGCAAGACCTCCGACCGCGATGCTGCCTTTACGCGGCTGGCGCAGGCCGGCGCCCATCTGGTGACGCTGGAAATGGTGGCGTTCGAATGGATGCGCGACAGCCGGCATCCGCTATTTCGGGAAGTGCTGAAGCTAATCAAGTAAACTCCGTGCATTACACTTACATCGGCAACGACGCGCATCGTCGTCGCCGCACAGAAAAAAGGAATCCGCTTCGCCTATGTCCCTGCCCGCCAACGCTGCCGATGCTTCCGCTCCTGCTCCCGCACCAGTCCTGCAGGTGCTCAAAGCCGGTTGCGCCTCCTGCAGCCTGCATCAGTTGTGCCTGCCCATGGGACTGGACCAAGCCGACATGCAGCGCCTGGACCAGATCATCGGCCGCCGCCGCCGCATCAAGCGCGACCAGAGCCTGTATCGCATGGACGATGCATTCGACATGCTGTACGCGATCCGGCTAGGCCACTTCAAGACCTATCAGGTCAACAGCAACGGCTCGCAGCAGATCACCGGTTTCCAGATGGCCGGCGAACTGCTGGGCATGGACGCCATCGGCACCGGTCGCCACCAGTGCGAAGCGGTCGCGCTGGAAGACAGCGAGGTTTGCGAAATCCCGTTCAGCCGGCTGGAAGAATTATTCCAGGACATGCCGATGCTGCTGCGCCAGTTCCATCGCATCATGAGCAAGGAAATCTCGCGCGAGCAAGGCGTCATGCTCACGCTCAACAGCATGAGCGCGCAACAGAAGCTGGCGGCCTTCCTGGTTAACCTGTCCACGCGTTACGCCACGCGTGGCTATTCGGCGAGCCGGTTCCAGCTGCGCATGACGCGCGAGGAAATCGGCAACTACCTCGGCCTGGCGGTCGAGAGCGTCAGCCGCCTGCTGTCCAACCTGAAGAAAAACGGCGTGATCGACGTCAATCATCGCGATCTGGACCTGCTCAACCTCCCGGCGCTGCGTTCTATCGCGCTGGGCACGGATCCCTGCGCCTGAAGCACTGAGCGAATCAACCACTGTAATCCGTATGACGCAACAAACTCGACCTGTTTCCTTCTTGCGCGCACGACTCGCGCGTGACCATCATCTCGGTCTGCCGCTCACGACCGGCATCCTGGCCGTACTGAGCGCCTGCGCGCTGTTCGCCCTGGTCGCCGCACATGCGCTGTCGCCGGGCGCGCTGGTGGATCTCGATCAACACATCGCCGACTGGCTGCATGCGCGCGCCACTGCCGGACTCACGCAAGCGGTGCTGGCGTACACCCATCTGCACGGCACCATCGGCGTGCTGGCGATGAGCGCGGTGCTGGCATTTTTCCTGTTGCGGCAACAGCCGCGAGCGAGCGCCTGGCTGCTGACGCTGACGGTCACGGTGCCGGGCGGGATGCTGTTCAACTACTGGCTGAAATTCCAGTTCCAACGTATGCGCCCGCGCTTCGACAATCCCATCCTGACGCTCGACAGCTACAGTTTCCCGAGCGGCCATACTATCGGCGCGACCTTGTTCTACAGCGTGCTGGCCGCATGGCTGGCGAGCCTGCCCGGAAATCGCGCACGGCGGCCGGAAATTATTGCCATTGCGATAACATTGACGATACTGGCAGCACTGAGCCGGCTCTACCTCGGCGCCCATTTCTTCAGCGACGTGCTGGCCGCTATGCTGGAAGGACTGGCCTGGTTCGCCTTGTGGGCGACGATTATTTTTACCGTACAGCGGCACCAATTGGCGAGAAAGTCTTCAAACTGATTTTGACGATAACTTTCTGCCAATGACAATAAGACCAGCAACAGAATCCGCCCCAACAGCTGAATTGCCGCGCAGTTCCTCTTCCCCCTCCATCAAGGTCGCTGTCATCATCAATGCCCACGCCGGCGGCGGGCATGCCCAGGAGCTGGCGCAACGCGTCACTGACGGCTTCCATCAGCATCAGGTCGAGGCAAACGTCACGCTGGCGGCAGACGGTGCGGCCCTCATCGATGCCGCGCGCGCCGCGCTGGAAGACGGCGCCGACATCATCGTCGCCGGCGGCGGCGACGGCAGCGTCAACGCCGTGGCGTCGGTAGTCAGCGCCAGCAAGGCCGCGTTCGGCGTGCTGCCACTGGGCACACTGAACCATTTCGCCAAGGATCTCAACATCCCGCTCGCGCTCGACGACGCCATCCGCAACATCGTCGAGGGACGTCGTCTCGCCATCGACACCGGCGAAGTCAACGGCGTGCTGTTCATCAACAATTCCAGCCTGGGTTTGTATCCGGATATCGTGCGTGACCGTGAAAAGCAGCAAAACCGTCTCGGCCGCGGCAAATGGCTGGCGTTCTGCTGGGCTGCGATGGGCGCGCTGCGGCGCTATCCCTTCCTCGACGTGCGCATGGATATCAAGGACGACCAAGACAATGCCGAAAGCCACCGACGCCGCACGCCCTTCGTCTTCATCGGCAACAATGAATACCTGATGGACGGCCTCAACATCGGCAAGCGCAACAGCCTGTCCGATGGCAAGCTGAGCCTCTACGTCTGCCATCGCACCGGCCGGCTCGGACTGGTCCGGCTGGGGCTGCACGCGCTGTTCGGCCGTCTCCTGCAAGCGCGCGACTTCGACATGCTGAGCGCCGCCGAGATTGAAATTGACACCCGCCACCGCCACGGCCAGCATCGCATCAAGCGCCTGCGCGTCGCCACCGACGGTGAAGTCACCATCATGCAAACTCCGCTGGTCTATCGTATCCGGCCGGCGTCGCTGACGGTGATCGTGCCGATCATCGCTGATGTTGATGCCGATGCATCTGCAGACATGAAAGACTCCCGTACATTCACAGAACAGGAGGCATGACATGCGTACCATCGTCCATCTCTCCGACCTGCATTTCGGCCGTATCGACGAAGCGCTGATCGCACCGATCATTGCACAGATACACGAACTTGCGCCGGACCTCATCGTCGTCTCCGGCGACCTGACCCAACGGGCGCGCTCCGAGCAGTTCCGCGAAGCACGCCAGTTCCTCGACGCTTTGCCGCAGCCGCAGATCGTGGTGCCAGGCAATCACGACATTCCGCTGTTCAATGTGGCAGCCCGTTTCTTCAGCCCGCTGACCAAATACCGCCGCCACATCACGGAGCAGTTGCAGCCGATTTTCATCGACGAGGAAATCGCCGTCATCGGCATTAATACCGCACGCTCGCTGACGATCAAGGATGGCCGCGTCAACGACCGCCAGATCGAGATTGCACGGCGCGAACTGGCCGCCGCCGCCGATCACGTCGTCAAGATCATCGTCACCCACCATCCCTTTGACCTGCCGCCCGGACCGCAACATCACGACCTGGTCGGCAAGGCATTGCCGGCCATGCGTGCGTTTGCCATCTGCGGTGCAGATGTGCTGCTGGCCGGCCACGTGCACACCAGTTCTGCGGCAAGCAGCGCCGCGCGTTATGACATTCAGGGATATTCGGCGCTGGTGGTGCAGGCCGGTACGGCAACCTCAACACGCAGTCGCGGCGAGACAAATTCCTTCAATGTGCTGCGCGTGGAAGCGCATCACATCATTGTCGAACGAATGCATTGGCAAGTTGAGCAGGGAAAGTTCGTGCTGGGAGCAGCCGATGCCTTTGAGCAACGTGGTAACGAATGGTTTGCAGTAGTATCGTGAAATCAAAAGGCTCCGTCTCGTGAAAGACGGAGCCTTCAGCAGTACAGTCCGTACGGACTTTTTCCTATCGGATTTACCTCTTCGCGCCGGGATTGCCCTTCATGTCCGGGTTGTTCGCAGGAATGCTCTTGTCATCGCCGTCACCGCCGGACGCCTTGCCCATCGCACCGGCTTCGGAAGCGCGTTTGTCCTTGCGCTCGGCCGACTTGGTGGCGCGCGATTTACCCTTGGCGTTGTCGGTCACCTGATTGGTGGCGTTATTGGCCGGACCCGACTTGTCGTCGCCGTCGCCGCCGCCTGCATTGACCGCATGTGCTTGCATGCCGGCAGACATTGCGCCGACCATGACCAACAGGGCAAGTTGCTTCTTCATAGTGATCTCCTTGGGATAGTAAATAGTCGCCGTGACAAGGTGTCCGGCGTAACCCCATGTTAGAAGCTCATCGGCGGAAAGGCAGTCGGTGTGCACCGCGAGCGCGCGTCAGAGAAACCATTGCAGCGCTGTCAGGCATTGCTGAATCAAAGCGATCCGTTTCACCGCTGCGGCGGATTGTCGATGAAGTCGGCGACGCGATCCAGCGTCGGCGCGATATGGCGGAATGGCCGCGACAAACTCAGCACCAGCGTCACATGCGAAGTGTTGTCAAAGTACAGCTCCTGCACCGGCACCTTGTGTTCGCGCAGCAGGCGCGCCAAGCCGGCGGTATTGCGCTCGGCCTCGACCAGCTTGTCTTTGTGCGAGGCGATCAGCAAGGCAGGTACGTGGCTTTCGCCAACGTGCCTGACCGGCTGTGACTCAGGCGGCGTATCGGGAAACCAGAACACCGGCTTCACATCGGGATTTTCAATCGGCAGAAAATCATACGGCCCGGCCAATCCGATCCAGCCGCGCAACTGTTGCGGCGAGGCGCCCACCTCTTTCAGCCAGCGCGGATCGAGCGCCACCATTGCTGCATTGTAGGCGCCGGCGCTGTGTCCCATCACGAACACACGTTTGAGATCAGCGCCGTAGCCATCCGCGTGCTGCAGCGTCCATGCCACGGCGGCAGCGCTGTCGCGCACGAACTCCGGATAGCGCACTTCGGGATAGACGCGATAGTCGGCGATCACCGTGATGTAGCCGCGCGAACTCAAGGCTTCGCCGACAAAGGCGTAATCCTTGCGACTGCCGTTGTTCCAACTGCCGCCGTAGAAGAACACCACCACCGGCAAGCCGGCCACGATCGAGGCGTCAGGCGACGTCTTCTGCGGGACGTAGATGTCGAGTTGCTGGCGCGGATTGGCGCCGTAGGAAATATCGGCGGTCTTCCGATAGGCCGCTCCAGGCGTGACGGCGTTGAGCGCCTTCAGCGGTGAACAAGCGATCAGGCCGCCGCCCGCCAGCACGACCACGCCGACGATGATCAGCAGTTTGCCGAATAAGCTCATGTGATGCCTTGTTTCAATGTATGTCCACGATAGACCCCAGGACGGCGGCTTCGTTCGGTCTAGCTTGTCTTCACCGTGTTAACCAGGGCGTCCAGCAAGGGCTGCGTCGCGTCGGCGACCCGCTCCAGGCTTTCTTCGCGCAACTGATTCAGGTCGACTGCCGCAGCGCCGTTCAGGCCGGCCCATTCCAGCAACGCGGCAAAGGCCTGCGGCGTATCGAACATGCCATGCAGATAACTGCCGAGGATCTGGTCGTCGGCCGAACGCGCACCTTCCGGTCGTCCTTCGATATGAAATACCGGACGCTGCAACGCCGTCCCCGCTGACACGCCCATGTGGATTTCATAGCCGCTGACGGGGACACGGCCGGAGCCGAACTCACAATGCCCCGACACCTGCAGCAATTGTTTTTTTTGCGTCAGCTCGGTTGCCATGTCGAGCAGTCCCAATCCTTCCATACTGCCGGGCGCGCCCTCCACCCCATGCGGATCGTCGACGCTGGCGCCTAGCATCTGGAAGCCGCCGCAGATGCCGATCACTTTGCCGCCGTAGCGCAGGTGCTTGCGGATGGCGTCCGGCCAGCCTTGCTGCGTGAGCCACGCCAGATCATTGCGGGTGTTCTTGCTGCCCGGAAGGATGATCAAGTCGGCCGGCGGAATCGGCCGGCCCGGCCCGATGAACTGCAAATCAACCTCCGGATGCGCGCGCAAGGCGTCGAAATCGGTGTGATTGCTGATGCGAGGCAACACCGGTACGATCACGCGAAACGTTCCTTTGGCGCTCTGGCTGGACGCCACCGCATCCTCGGCATCGAGATGCAGGCCGTGCAGATACGGCAGCACCGCCAGCACCGGCTTGCCGGTGCGTTGCTCGAGCCAGTCCAGTCCCGGCTGCAACAAACTGATGTCGCCCCGGAAACGATTGATCACGAAGCCGACCACGCGCGCCTGCTCGCTCTCGGACAGGCAGGCCAGCGTGCCGGTCAGATGGGCGAACACGCCGCCGCGGTCGATGTCGGCCACCAGTACAACCGGGCAATCGACCGCTTCGGCAAAACCCATATTGGCGATGTCGCGTGCGCGCAGGTTGATTTCAGCCGGGCTGCCGGCCCCCTCCACCAGCACCACTTCGTATTGTGTGCGCAGGCGTTGATAGGACTCCAGCACCGCTTCCATGGCGCTGGTCTTGTAGCGGTGATAGTCACGCGCGTTCATGTCGGCGCGCACCTTACCGTGCACGATCACCTGTGCGCCGGTGTCGCTGGACGGTTTCAGCAGCACCGGATTCATGTCGGTGTGCGGCGCGATGCCGGCGGCCTGCGCCTGCAAGGCCTGGGCCCGGCCGATCTCGCCGCCGTCGCTGGTCACGGCGCTGTTGAGCGCCATGTTCTGCGGCTTGAACGGCGCCACCTTGACGCCCTGGCGATGCAGCAAGCGGCACAGCGCCGCCACCACCGTACTCTTGCCGGCGTCGGAGGTCGTGCCCTGCACCATCAGCGTGTGGAAAGGAAATGTCATGCAGAGTGCTCCGTGTGCTCCGTCTGTTCACGCCACACCTGCAGCCCCTGCTGCAGACGTTGCCAGCCGGCTTCGTCCGGCGGCAGGCCCAGACGGATACCACCTGCGCCGCGCGTAAAGAGCCGCACCCAGATACTCTGGCGCGCCATGCAATCATGGAAGGCGGCGGCGTTCGGCTCCGGCCACCACTGATACATGGCGCTGCCGCTGGAGTCGATTCCATAGTCGGCCAGCAAGCGCTGCAAACGCTCACCTGCGGCCAGCAAACGCGTACGCGTGCCTTGCTGCCAATCGGAGTCGCGCAAGGCGGCGATGCCGATCTGCTGCGCCGGTCCGCTGACCGACCAGGGGCCCAGCCACTCGCGCAAGCCGTTCAGGATAGTGTCCTGCGCAGCAACGAATCCGAGCCGAACGCCGGCCAGTCCGAAGAATTTCCCGACTGAACGCAACACGATCAATCCGGCCTGCGCGCCCGTGTGCGCCGCCACACTCAACTGCGGCGTCGTGTCGCCGAACGCCTCATCGACCACCAGCCAGCCGCCGCGCGCCGCCAGCTGCTGCGCCCAGCGGAGCAGGACGTCGGGCGTGACGCGCGCGCCGGTCGGGTTGTTCGGATTGCAGACCACCATCACGTCGCATGCGTCCACCGTATCAGGCAAATCCGCATAGCCGACTTCGCGCATCGCGTGTCCAGCCTGCTGCCAGCGATGCGCGTGCTCGGCGTAAGCCGGTGCGGCAACGACTACCCGCGCCACGCCGTGCTCACGCAAACGCAATTGCGGCAATGCCTGGATCGCCGCCTGGGTGCCGGCCACCGGCAGCATCTGCGGCGCGCCGTAATAGGCGCAGGCGGCCGCAGCCAGGTCATCGCTGGCCTCCGGCAAACGATGCCAGGCGTCGGCGCGCAAGGACGGTGCCGGATAGAAATCGGGATTGATGCCGGTCGACAGATCGAGCCAGTCGGCGCGCGCAACGCCGTAGCGGATCACCGCGTCGTTGAGGTTGCCGCCGTGTTCAAGCATGAGGCGCTCCGAACGACAACAGCGTGGACAGCAGCATGGCGGTCGCCAGCATCACCGTCAGCCACAGCATCGCCGTGCGCGACACCAGCGTCCAGGCGCGTGCAATATCGTCAGCCACCGCGTCGCGGCCGATGCCGAGCGGCGGCCGTTGCTCGACTTCGCCGTCATAGATGGCTGCGCCGCCCAAGGCCAATCCGAGCGCACCCGCACCCGACGACATCACCGGCCCGGCGTTAGGACTACTCCATGCCGGCGCCTGTTCGCGCCAGCATTTACGCGCCTGACGCCAGTTGCCCAGCACCGCATACGACAGCGCCGTCAGCCGCGCAGGAATCCAGTTGAGCGCATCGTCGATGCGCGCGGCCGTGCAGCCGAACGCCAGAAAGCGGGGAGTGCGGTAACCCCACATGGCGTCGAGCGTATTGGCCAGGCGAAACAGCAAGGCGCCGGGACCGCCGGCGACGGCAAACCAGAACAAGGTGCCGAAGACGGCGTCGTTGCCGTTCTCCAGCAACGATTCGACGGCGGCCTTGGCCAGGTCGGTTTCCTGCGACTGCGTGGTGTCGCGGCTGACGATGCGGCCGGTCAATGCGCACGCCGCCGCCAGGTCGCCGTCTTTCAGCGCCGCCGCAATCGGCATGACGTGGTCGCGCAGGCTGCGCAGGCCGATGCAGAAATACAGCAGCAACACATGCCAGGCGGCAGCCAGCCACAGCGATTGGCGCGCCAGCAGTATGGTCGCGGCGCAGGCCAGCGCCACCGGCGGCAGCACCGCCAGCAGCCAGGCGAACACGCCGCGTGCATAACTGCCGGGCTGGCGATTCAGCCGTCGTTCAATCCACTGCACATAGTGACCGAAGCCGACCAGCGGATGCCAACGCGGCGTCTCCCCGAGCAGCCAGTCGAGCGCCACCCCGGCCGCCATCAGCAGCGCCAGCAAAGTCATGTCGAAGGCGTTGAAAGCACTCAGCATGCGCGTCCTTTCAACTCCAGCGGCAAACCGGCGGCAACGAACTGCACGCGCTCGCAGAGCGCTGCCACGGCCTGATTCAGGCGCCCCGCTTCATCGACGAACCAGCGTGAAATCGCGCCCTGTGGCACGATGCCCATGCCGACTTCGTTGGACACCAGCACCACGTCGCCCGGCGCGTGCGACAAGGCTTGCAGGAAGCGCTCACGTTCCGCCGCAAAGCGTGCCGGTGCTTCGATGCGGCCGACTTCGGGATATTCCTTGTGTTCGCTGAACAGCAGGTTCGACAGCCAGACGGTCAGGCAATCCACCAGCACGACGTTGCCGGGTTGGCTGGCGCGCGCGATGGCGTCGCCCAGCGCGAGTTGTTCTTCCACGGTTTCCCAATGGGTGTATTGCGTGCTGCGCTGCTGCCGGTGCAAGGCGATGCGCGCCGCCATTTCATCGTCGCCGACGGCGGCCGTGGCGATGTAGATCACCGGCTTGCCGGCGCCGGCCGCCAGCCGTTCCGCTTGTGCGCTCTTGCCCGAGCGCGCGCCGCCGAACACCAGGGTTCGGGTGGTTTGCTGATTCATTTTCTGACCCATTGTTGTTCTTCCTTGTTTCCCCACGCATCGCGAAACACCAGATCGTCCAGCGATTGCCGAGCCGCCCAGCCCTCCTGCTCCAGCATCGGACGCGCATAGAATTCCTTGACGTGCCCCAGGCAGATCACCGCCACCGGCTTGGCGCCCGCCGGCATCGCCAGCAGCGTCGCCAGTTTGTCGGCATCGAACAGCGACACCCAGCCCATGCCGATGCCCTCGGCGCGTGCGGCCAGCCACATGTTCTGGATGGCGCAGGCGACCGAGGCCAGATCCATCTCGGGCAAGGTGCGTCGGCCGAATACGTGGCGTTCGCGATCATCCATCAAAGCCGCCACCAGCAACGCGCCGCACTCGCGGATGCCTTCCACCTTGAGCCGCATGAATTCGTCTTCGCGTTCATGCAGGGCTTGCGCGGTCAGCACGCGCTCCTGCTCGACCAGCGCATGGATGGCGTCGCGGCGGCGGCGTTCGGTGATGCGGATGAAACGCCACGGCTGCATGAAACCCACGCTTGGTCCCAGATGCGCCGCTTCGAGCAGGCGCTGCAGCAACGCCGGATCAACCGGGTCCGGCAAGAAATGACGGATGTCGCGCCGCTCCGCGATCACGCGGTAGACGGCATCGATATCGGCCTGGCTGTAACGATGGCTCATGCCGCTGCCTCAGGTTCAGCTTCAGCTTCAAGCGCAGGCTGCGGCAGAAACAACGCCGCCGCCGCTTCCGGTGACGACGCAAAATAAGCATGCAGGTACGTCGCCGTCACGCCACGTACACGATAGACGCGCTCGCCTGCCGAGGTGTCATACAGGCGCTCACCGGTGTACGCCGCAGCAAGCGCTGTCACCGTGGTCGAATAGTGAAAGGTATGGCAGCGCAGCGTGCCCTGCGGCAGCGCGATGATCTGATAGCCAAGTCCCTGCAAACGCCGCTGCATCACCGCGCGGCCGCTCAGAACGCCGAGCATGCGCGCCCTTGCGCCGTCCTTGTCGCTCAGGCTTTCCAGCAGGTAGAGCAAGCCGCCGCATTCCGCATACAGCGGCTTGCCTTCGGTGCAATGGTCGATCAGCGCCTGCCTCATGGCGACATTGCCCTGCAATTCCTGCAAGTGCAGCTCAGGATAGCCGCCGGGCAAATACACGCTGTCCGCCGGCGGCAGCGCGGCGTCGCGCAGCGGGGAAAAGAACACCAGCGTCGCGCCGAGCTTGCGCAGCAAGTCCAGATTGCCGGGATAGATAAACGAAAACGCCTTGTCACGCGCCACGGCGATGCGCTGTCCCGCCAGCAGTGGCGGCAGCGACGGCACATCAGCATCCGTTTCCGGCGCAATGAACTCGACCGGCGCCGGCATGCGCGCTAGTTCGGTGGCGCCGATCAGCACGGCGGCAGCGTCGATGCGCCGGTCGAGATCGGCAACTTCCGCTGCCGGCACCAGGCCGAGATGACGCTCCGGCAGTTTGAACTGCAGATTGCGCGGCATGCTGCCCAGATACGCAACGCCATGCGGCATGCCCTGACGCAGCATCTCTTCATGACGCGGACTGGCGACGCCATTGCCGAGCAGGCCCAGCAGCGGAAAGCCGGGCCGGTAATGCGCCAGGCCGTAGCCGATCGCCCCCAGCGTCTGCGCCACGCCGGCGACGTCCACCACCGCCACGGCGGGAATCTTCATCAGTTCGGCCAGGTCGGCGCTGCACGGCTCGCCGTCGAACAGGCCCATCACGCCTTCGACCAGGATCAGGTCGGCCTGTTGCGCGGCTTCGTGCAGCAGGCGGCGGCATTCCGCCACACCCATCATCCACAGGTCGAGCTGATATACGGGATGGCCGCTGGCGCGTTCAAGGATGGTCGGGTCGAGGAAGTCAGGCCCGGTCTTGAATACGCGCACCCTGCGGCCCTGCGAGCAATGCCAGCGCGCCAGCGCCGCCGTCACGGTGGTCTTGCCATGATTCGAGCCGGGCGCGGTGATGAATAGCGCCGGGCACAAAGCAGAAGACGCAGCAGAAGACATACCGGAAGTCGAAGCGGCGGCGGACGACAGCGTTGCCATGATCAGAACTCAACGCCCTTTTGTGCCTTGATGCCTTGTTCTTTGTAGGGATGCTTGAGCGGGCGCATCTCGCTGACCAGGTCGGCCAGTTCAATCAGCGCGTCCGGCGCATGGCGGCCGGTGACCACGATGTGCAGCATCTCGCGCCGTGCGGCGAAGACGTCGAGCACTTCCTGCAGATCAAGGTACTGGTATTTGAGGACGATGTTCATCTCGTCGAGGATTACCATGTCATAGGACGGATCCTTGATCATGCGCACTGCTTCGGCCCAGCCGTGGGCGGCGGTTTTCATGTCGGCGTCGCGGTCCTGGGTATCCCAGGTGTAGCCGGAACCGACCACGTGGAAATCACAGTTCGCATGGCCGCCGAGAAAGTCGCGCTCGGCGCTGTACAAGGCACCCTTGATGAACTGCACCACGCCCAGCTTCATGCCGTGGCCGAGGATGCGCATGCCCATGCCGAAGGCGGCACTGGACTTGCCCTTGCCGGTGCCGGTGTTGACGATCAGCAGGCCTTTTTCCTTTTGCGCGGCAGCCTTCTTTTTTTCGAAGCCTTCCTTGTGACGCTGGGTCATGCGTTTGTGCGATTCGGGATCGGTTTTCATGGTGCGTTCTCTTTATTTCCAGTGTGTTCCGGTGAGTTCGGACAGCAAGGCGGCGACCTTGCTGCGGCTCGGGTGGTAGCCGATGAAGACGAGTTCAGATTTGTCGGTTTCGACGTTCTCGTTGGCTGCATCGGCGACATCCAAATTAATCGTCACGCGCGTGCGCACGCCCTGCACCAGTTGCGGCCGCTTGCCCTCCAACGTCCGGACAAAGCCTTTTGTACGCAGGATGGGCTCCGACTTTGCCGCCTCGGCGAGGGCCTGCCTGAGTTTCTCCGCAGGTTGCGGCGACTGGCTACGCAGCGTGAACGACAGCCAGCCCGGATCCTGCTCGTGGAAATGCTTGTGCGTCGCCAGGCCGTGGCTGTGCGCGCCGAGGCCCGAATGCGCATGACCGTTCAGACGGCCCTGATCGGCCAGTACGCTGGCATCGGCGCCGGGCATGCGCACGTGCGTGTAAGTGTGTTGATGCGCCTGCAAGGTCGGCTGATGCAATCGCAGGCCGAGCGCCAGGCGGATGTCGAGTTGCGCCTGGTAGGCCAGTTCGAGGAAACGCACGTTGGGCGCACGCGAGCGCACGCGCTGCTCGGCGTCGAGCAACTGATCTTCGTTCAGGTCATCGATCTTGTTGAGCACGACGACATCGGCATATTCCAGCTGGCGCTCGAACATGGCGGCGACAGCCTCATCGGCGTCGGCGCTGCTGCCGTGCTGCTCGAACCGATCATCCAGCAGCAAGGGCGTATCGACCACCGCCAGCGTCGCGTCGAGAATGAAATGCGCGGCCAGATCCGGCGTCTGCAAGCTTTCCATCACCGCCGTTGGCAAGGCCAGTCCGGAGGTTTCGATCAGCACGTGATCGACCTGTGCGCGCCGCGCCGCCAATGCAAGCATGGTCGGCACGAAATGCTCGTCGTCGCCGTAGGCGATCAGACCGTAGGAAAAATCATGAATGCGCACCTGCCCGCCTTCATCGCTGCTGCTGGCGCGCATCAGATCGCCGTCAATCGTCACTTCGCCGAACTCGTTGATCAGCAAGGCCAGCCGGCGCGTCTGGCGGCGCTGCACCAGGCTGCGCAGCAAGGTCGTCTTGCCGGCGCCGAGGAAGCCGGTGACGATGGTGACGGGGATAGGCTGCGCTGGCATCATGCGCGTTTGCTTTCTTTCTGCCAGCGCTCCACCTGGGCCAAGGCTTCGTCCAGATTGCCGGCCTGCAGCGGATAATCCAGTGCCGGGCGGCGCACTGTCAGTAATGGAATATTCAATGCCTTCGCCGCATCGGCCTTGGCGCGATAACCGCCGACGTCGCCGGAATCCTTGGTCACCACGCAATCGATGTTCCAGTCGCGCCACAAGGCTTCATTGAAGCCCTGCGAAAACGGTCCCTGCATCGCGCAGATGCGGCTGCGCGGGATGCCGAGATCGATCGCGCGCTGGATGAACTCCGGCTCGGCGGTGACGCGCACGAACCATTGCTTGCGGTCGGCGCCGGGCGCTTGCAGGAAGGCCGCGATGTCTTTCGAACCAGTGGCGAGGAAGATGCGCTCGCCGCCGGCGATCGCCTGTACCGCAGCCTCTTCCATCGAATCGTACACCTGGGCATCGGCGGCGGCGATCCCGCTCGGACGTTCGTAGCGCAGATAGGGAATGTCGAGGCTTTGCGACAAGCCCATCAGTTGCTGCGACATCAGTGTTGCATACGGATGCGTGGCGTCGACCAGCGCGCGCGCTTCGTGACGCAGCAAGGCCTGCTTGCGCGCTTCCACGCCTTGGCGGCCGGCCCAGACCGTGACGCCTGGGCAATCCTGCAAGGCCAGTTCGCCACCGTACTCGGTCGCGGTCGATACCACGACCTCATGGCCTTGCGCGGCCAGTTGTTTCGCCAGCGCGTTGCCGTCACTCGTGCCCGCAAAGACCCACACGGCCTGCGACGGCAGCATCGGCTCTTCCGCAACGACCTTCGATTCGTCATGCCAGTCGTTGTAGCCGCGCGGGGTGAAGATGTAGCCGCGCTTGCGTTGCGTGAAACGGTTGCCGATCACGATGCTGGTGAGCATGTCGAATTGCAGCGAAGGCAATTCGTCGAGGCGATGGATGCTGACTTCCTGGCCGGGACGATAGGCGTTCTTCACCACGCCGCACAGCGTATGCGGCGCCTTCGCTTCCAGCATCAGCTTGAGGATGCGGTACACGCCCTCCTGGCGGCCGGCGCTTTGCACGTTGTACAGCACGCAGGCCAGATCAGCCTGGGCGATGTGACGTGCACGGTTCTCAATCCACTCCCACGGACACAGCAAATTCGACAGGCTCAGCGTGGCGAAATCGTGCGACAGCGGCGAACCCAGCAAGGACGCGCAGGCGTTGGCAGAGGTCACGCCGGGGATGACGTTGACCTGGTAGTCGTCGTCCTCCTTCATCTCGTCGAAGGCCAGCGCCGCCATGGCGTAGATGCCGATGTCGCCGCTCGAGATCAGCGCAACCTTCTCACCGTTGCGCGCCTTGTCGATCGCCAGCAAGGCGCGTTCGCGCTCCTGCGTCAGCGGCGGCGTGTGGATTTCCTTGCCCTCGATATGCGAACTGATCCAGCGCAGATACAGCTCATAGGCCACGATGACGTTGCTGTCGCGCAAGGCGGCGATGGCGCGCGGCACGATCAGATCGCCGAAACCGGGACCGACCGACACCAGATTCAATACTCCACTCATAACACTGCTTTCTTTTTCAATTTCATATTATTCATTTCGGATCCGCCTGACTTTCAACATCAGGCAAACCGATGTCTTCCACGATCGCGACGGTCACGCCTTCCAGTGCGGTCTTCGGCAGCGCCAGTACGCCGCGCGGACTGGCGATCAGCGCGCACGGCTCGCACACGCCGTCGACACCAACGTTCTTCTGCACCCATTCCGACGGCGCCGTCACCCAGCCGCGTGCAGCGACGTCCGAGGCTGCGATGACACGCAGCGGCAATTCATTGGCAGCGCAAAAACTCAGCAGGCCGGGCTCTTCCGCTTTCAGGTCGATGGTCGCCACTTCGCGCACGTCGCTCAGCGGACGGCCGACCAAGGCCAATGCGTGCGTCACGGCGGCGGCGATCTTTTCCACCGGCACGTTCTTGCGGCAGCCGATGCCCAGCACCAGCGGCTTCAAGGCTTCGGTCGCAGTGGTCACCACCGGCACCGCGCCGACCACGTTGGCGACGCGATAGGCAAGGCGGTTGCCGCCGCCTTCGTGACCGCCCAACAGCGATACCGCGAAACGCCCCGCTTCATCGAGCAGCACCACCGCCGGATCGGTCAGCTTGTCCTGCGGCAGGCCTTCCAGGAAACGCACCGCCACGCCGCTGGCCGCCAGCATCACCCATTGCCCCTGAGAGCGATAGGATGCGCGGAACTGCTGCTTCTGCGGAATGCCCGCATTCAGCCACGGCCGGTACAGCGTGCCGCCCAGTTGCCCCTGCAGACGCGCCGCCAAGGCTTCACTCTCCGCTCGCACCAGCCAGATGCCCAGAGAAGTCGATGGTGCGTTTTGCAGGGAATTGTTCATGATCAGACCTCGTCTCCGGTGACGGAAATTTCCACGGGTTCTGCGGCGCTGTTGTCTTTATTCTTCTTGTCTTTCTTCACCACACGGAACAGATGCGTGAAATCCTTGGAATACAGACTCGATTCGACTTGCTGTCCCTTGTCCAGTGCCGCACCGACCAACATCATCGTGGTCAGGTTCCAGGCTCCGCGTTTGGTTTCCTCTAGCACGGTCGCCAGCGTGCCCTGATAGACGCGCTGATCGGGCCAGGTGGCGCGGTACACCAGCGTCACCGGCGTGGTCTCGGGATAGTGCAGGCGCAGGTCGGTGACGATCTTTTTCAGATGCGGACCGGACAGGAAGATGCACATGGTGGCCTGATGTTCGGCCAGGCGCGCAATCGATTCCAGCTCCGGCACTGCCGACGCACGGCCGGAGACGCGCGTCAGGATCACTGTCTGCGATACTTCCGGCTTGGTCAGTTCGGCCGTCACGGCTGACGCCGCCGCAGTGAATGACGACACGCCCGGCACGACTTCATAGGCAATGCCGAGCGCTTCGAGGCGGCGCATCTGCTCGGCCGTCGCGCCGTAGATGGCCGGGTCGCCCGAGTGCAGGCGAACCACGTCGAGATCCTGCGCCCTGGCGCGCTCGTAGCATGCCTGCTGCTGCTCGAGGTCGAGCTCGGCGGTGTCGATCAGCTCGGCGTCGGGACGGCAATGCTGCAGCATCTCGGTCGGCACCAGCGAACCTGCGTACAACACCATCTTCACGCTACCGAGCAACCTGGCGCCGCGCAGCGTGATCAGGTCGGGAGCGCCGGGGCCGGCGCCTACAAAGTAAACTTTCATCCTTGATGCCTCTTTTCCAATGCGGTCTTGCGAATGAGCATGGTCGCCAGGTAGCCGCTCACGGCATGGTCCCGGTCGCCTGCTTCCAGTTCGCGCAAATCGTTTGCCAATACTTCGCCGTCCAATCCGATGCGCCGGGCGAAGGCGCAGTGTTCAGCGATGCCCATTTCTTTCAGCAACGCCAGCACCCATGGCAGGCGCGCGCCGATTTTCATCAATACGACGATGTCATGTGTGTCGATCTCCTGCTGCAATGTCGCCGGATCGTCCGGGCACGGCAGGATCAGGGTGCGCTCCTTGCCCACGCCCAGCGGCCAGTCCAGCGCCGCGGCCGCCGACGCATAACTGGTGATGCCGGGGAAAGTCCGGTGCGGAAATGCCGGCAGCAGATCCTTCAGCGCCGCCAGGATGTAACCGTAGGTCGAATACGTCAGCGTGTCGCCGATGGTCAGGTAGGCGACGCTGCGCCCGGCCTGCAATTCGACGGCGATATCCTGCGCCAGTTGCGCATAATGCTCGCGCAGCACGTTGCGGTCGGGGTCCATGTTGAACTCGACTTCGCGCAGGCGTTCCGGCGCGACGGCGACACCTTCCAGGCATTGCAGCGCGACCGAGGTGTCGGCGCTTTTGGCGCGCGGCACGTAAATCAGGTCGGCCTGCTGCAAGGCCTGCATCGCCGCCAGCGGCAAATAACCCGCCGGCCCGGGACCGACCCCGATGCCCCAGAACATGCCCTGCTCATTGCTTGCGCTCATGCACGGCCTCCCAGTAAATTGCCGTCGAGATCGAACAGGCGCACCTCGATGCGCTTCACCGACGGCACACGCGCCTGCGCCAGCGCCGCGATGCGGGCTTCGATGGTGCGCCACAAAGTGACTGCGCCAGGTTTATCCTTCAGACGTTCGATTGCTGCTTCCACTGTATTTGCACTTTCTATTTCGGCGATCAGCGATGCGGAAAATCCGAGCTTCGCCGCCAGTTCCGACGCCACCCGGGCCACACCGCCCATCGCCATATTGCTCTTGCTCGAATGCGTATCCCAGACGCCGTCGAGCACCTTGGCCAGCTTGCCGGGATGCCCCGCCAGCCACAACACGTCCAGCTGCGCACCCTGCTCGGCCAACGCCGCTTGCGTGAAGTCGAGCGCGTCGCCGAGGAAATTGGCGATCTGCACCGAGCGCGCTTCCGGCAGACCCAGCTCGTCCCGCGCAAACGTCCGGCCGATCTTGCCGGGCAGATACGCTACGCAAGACGCCACGCCGCCGGGCGTGCTGTCATCGGCCAGCGCCACGCGGATATACACCTCTATCGACGCGATCCACGAGGCCAGCGACATCGGTTCGACGATGCCCGAGGTGCCGAGGATCGAAATACCGCCGACGATCCCGAGACGCGGGTTGAAAGTCTTTTGCGCGATCTTCTGGCCGTCTTCGCAACCGATGGCGAGATCGAAACCGGCCTCGCCGTTCATGCCCAACTCTGCCAGCACCTCCGCCACCGCCAGCCGCATCATCTGGCGCGGCACCGGATTGATGGCCGGTTCACCGACCGCCACGCGCAAGCCGGGCCGGGTTGCGGTACCGACGCCGGACGCCGCCTTGAAGCGAATTTCTCCCGCATCATTACGCGCGACTTCCGCAAAAATCGTTGCACCGTGCGTGTTGTCGGGATCGTCGCCGCCGTCCTTCAATACCTCTGCACGTACACGCTTGCCATCGAGCTGCTGCACGGCCTGTATCGGCACCAGCAGGTAATGCTTGCCGTCCGGCAGGCTGACTTCCGCCTTGTCGATCTTCTCGTCGCGCAACAGCATCATCAGCGCCGCCTTGACCGCTGCGGTGGCGCAGCTGCCGGTCGTCCTGCCGCGCCGCAAGCCATTGGGAGCCGGCACGGCGAGGTCGAATTCGGCGCGTTCAAGCTCCTGCATTGACTGTTGACTCCGCGTTCTGTGCGGCGATGACCTGTCCGATGGCGTCGATCATCAGGGCGTTGACCACCGTCGCCGCCCATGGCGATCCTCCACGTGTGCCGCTGTTGGTGATGCGCGGCACTTGCAGGCAGCGGCGCAGCTCGTCCTTGCTTTCACGCGTACCGACGAAGCCGACCGGCAAACCGATCACCAGCTGCGGCCGCCAGCCGTGCTCGCGGATCAGGCGCGTCGTCTCGACGATTGCGGTCGGCGCATCGCCGATGGCGAGGATGATGTCGTTGCCGAATTTTTCCCACGCACGGCGCACGCCGGCGGCAGAGCGCGTGATACCTTGCGCCTGCGCCAGAAGATGTGTTTCTCGATCGTGCACGCCGCACCAGGTTTCGACGCCGAGCTGTTCGACCAGCGCGCGTTTCAAGCCGGTCTGCACCATGGTCACGTCGGTCACCACACGCTTGCAGCGCAGGATGGCGCGGATGCCGGCATCAATCGCACCGGCTGAAAAAAAGATGTCGTCAACGGCATCGAAATCGCCGCTGGTATGCACCAGCCGTTGCAACGCAGTCAGGTGCGCCGGCGGGAACATCGACCAGTCGCGACCGGCGGCGATGATCTCGAAGCTTTCCTTCTCGATCGGATGCGGCACATACGGTGGGAATTCCACCTTCGGCTCAGCCGCGAGCGTTTCGCGATTTAACAAGCCACGCACCTGCAGATGATGCGCACGCTGCGGCTCGCCGATCTGTTCTTCGAAACCGACGATCTGCACGCGGTATTTGCACAGGCTGCAATTCATGGCCGCGCGGCCTTCAACGGCGTCCCGCGCACGTTCCAGCAGGACGTCGGCGACGTGTTGGTGCACGCCGAGATAGCCGGCCTTCAGCACTTCCAGCCCAGGCTCGCGCTGTTGCATTTCATCAGCGGCGGCATAAATGCGTTTGACCAATACGCCGTCGAACAGGAAGAACGGCAACACCACGATACGCGCAAAACCGAGCAAGGCGGCCGCGCGCAAACCGTCGGCGACCAGCGGCTTGGCGGTGCCGGAATAGCAGACGTAGACGCCGCCGAAGCCCATGCCTTCTTCCAGCATGCGCGCGAGTTTCGACACTTCGCCGTTGGCGTCGGGGTCAGTGGTGCCGCGCCCGACCAGCACCAGGCAAGTGTCGTCGCGGCGGATGGTTTGGGATGATTGCGCTTCGGCGGCGAGGATGCGTTCCTGCGCCAGTTGCAACAGTTGCGGATGCAGGTTCATCGCCGCGCCGAAATGGAAATCGACCTCCGGATGCCTGCGCGCCAGCTCCAGCACTTCGGCCGGCATGTCGTTCTTGGCGTGGCGTGCGGCCAGCAGCACGCCGGGCACCACCGCGACCTGCTTGCTGCCGGCGGCGAGATTGGCTTCGACGGCTTCGCTGATGGTCGGGCTTGAAAATTCGAGATAGCCGTGCGTGACCACGCGGCCGGGCGCGCGGGCGCGCACGATGTCGACCAGCGCTTCGAACTCGCGCACGGCGTCGGCGTCGCGACTGCCGTGACCGGCGATCACGATACCGTAACTTGCCTGATCGTCAACAATATTAACGATATCGGCAGGCACTGCGCTCATGCCGCCTCCGCAGACTTGGCAGATGCGGCCGGTGGCGGCTCGATCTGGCTGTCCATGGGCGTATGGGTGCGAATCAGCATGATGCTCATGTCGGTGAACTCCTTGTCCACGCATTCGGCCAGGGTGCCGTGCCACTCTGCTTCACCGCGCGTGAGGTTTTCCCAGACTTCGGTCGGATGATCGGGCTGCACACCGTTTTCCAGCAGGTAAGCCGCGATATGGCGCGGCATGAAGGAGCGCGCTGCATCCCATGGACACGGTATCACAATCGCATTGCGGCCGTCATTGAGCACATGCACCAGATGGCGCTTGAATGGCGTCAGGTCGCCGCGGCGATGAAAGGTGATGAAGGTGGTTTCATCGAAGCAGACCTTGGCGCGCGAGGCCAGGATTTGCGCCGAGGAAATGCCGGGCAAGGTCTCGACCGGATGGCCGCAGGCGCGCTCGACGCGCTCCAGATACTGGAAGCCGCTGAAATGGATGTCGCCCATGAACACCACCACGCAGCGCTTGCCGGCATGATGCGCGGCGGCAACCAGATCGAGCTGGGCAACCTGGTCGCGGTAGTTCATCAAGATGACTTGCGCCGTCGGCGGGATGATGCTTTGCACCACGTTGACGACGGCGTCGAAGCCCGCCACCACGTCGGCATCGCGAATCAGCTCCGCGCCGCGTTGAGTGAGATAGCCGATGTCGCCGGGGCCTGCGCCTATACAGATGATCATTTCTTGTTCCTTGATTAATTCTCTATTGCGCCATGCGGGCGCGAATCGTCAGCGCCAGATTGTCGGCCGTCAGTTCTTCCAGCGTCATGCATTCGGCGCCGAGCGCTTGCGCCAGTTGAGCGGCGCGGCCCAGGCGGACGTAGCCGGTTTCGGTATCGAGCACCATCGCCGGTGTGCCGCGCGCGGCCAGTTGCTCGGCCAGCGCCAGCGTCTCGCGCCAGGGATCGCCGCCGCTTTCAAGCGCGACGTTGCCTTTGCCGTCACTGAGCAAAACCAGTAGCGGCGGCGCAACTCCGGCGGATTGTTCCAGTGTCTGCAAAGTCAGTTGCAGCGCATGCGGCAAGGGCGTGCGGCCACCGGTCGGCAGTTCGCGCAAACCTTGCTCCGCCAGATCGACGCTGCGTGTCGGCGCCAGCAGCAGCGACGCCTTGTCGCCGCGGAAACCGATCACCGCCACCTGGTCGCGACGCTGGTAGACGTCCGTCAGCAGGGCCAGCACCGCGCCCTTCACCGCTTCCATGCGGCGCTGCGCAGCCATCGAACCGGAAGCGTCCACCACGAACAGGATCAGGTTGGCGGTCTTGCCGGCCTTGACCTTGCCGTGCAGATCGCCTGTCTGCAATTGCAGCACCGTGCCCTCTTCCGTGCCTTCTGCAGCGCTGCGCAACACGGCGCTGCGCAAGGTGGCGCCGACGGCCAGGCTGGCCGGGTTGCTGTCCGGTACCGCGCGGATCATGCGGCCGCGCGTGGCATCGGCAGTATCGCTGCGGCGGCCGGCGAGCGTGGAGACATTGTTCACAGGGGCGTCGACTTTTAACTGACGTGCATCACCGACGTTGGCGGCGGCGAACACCTGCTGGCCGTCGCCCGATTGATCGTTGCTATCGGAAGGAGAATCCGATTGATCCTGGCCATTACCTTCCTGTTGCTCCGGTGGCATAGCCTGCTGCATCAGATCATCGAGCTTGTCCTGATCCAGCCCGGGCTGCTCGAAGGGCTTGCGGCGACGGCGATGCGGCAGCACCAGCTCGGCGGCGGCGCGCACGTCGTCCGGCGTGACTTGAGCACGGCCGTCCAGCGCGGCAAATGCACGCGCAGTCTTATGCATAACAATATCGGCACGCAGACTGGCGACTTCGAATTCGCAGCACAGATGGCTGATCAGATCGAGCAAGGCATCGCTCAGCACGACTTGCGGCAGCAAAGTCTGCGCAGCGGCGATACGCACGCGCAAAGCGTCTTGTTCATCACTCCACTGCGCAGCATAGGCAGGTGGATCGGCTTCGTAGGCAAGACGGCGGCGCACCACGTCGGCACGCAACTTCTTGTCGCGCGGCGCGACGACTTCGACCATGAGACCGAAGCGGTCGAGCAGTTGCGGACGCAGGTCGCCCTCTTCCAGGTTCATCGTGCCGATCAGCGTGAAGCGGGCCGGATGCGATACCGACAGGCCTTCGCGTTGCACCGAATTGACGCCCATGGCGGCGACATCGAGCAGCACGTCGACCAGATGGTCCGGCAGCAGATTGACTTCATCGATGTACAAGATGCCGCGATGCGCCGCGGCCAGCAGACCCGGTTGCAAGGCGTTCTGATCGCCCTTCAATGCGCGTTGCAGATCGAGCGTGCCGAGCACGCGGTCTTCCGTCGCACCCAGCGGCAACGTGACGAAAGGTACGTTCGCCGAGATTGCTTTGGCATCATTCCGGCAGACAGCACAATGTTCGGCAGGCTGACCCGGCAGGCAATTGAAGGCGCAGCCGGCGATGCGTTCGACCGGAGGCAACACCGCCGTCAGGGCGCGCGCGGCGGTGCTCTTGGCGGTGCCTTTGTCGCCGCGAATCAGGACACCGCCCAGCGTGGTATCGACTGCGCACAGCAGCAAGGCATTCTTCAGTTGCGGCTGCCCGACGATCGCCGAAAATGGAAACAGAGGAACGCTCATATCAGACTCCACGCGGGGTTTCGCCGCGCGCCTCCAGCAAGGTTTCGCTTTTGAGATAAAGCTGGCGCAGGTCTTCCAGCGTCTGCGCCTGCGGCTCTTCCCACATGCCGCGGCTGGCCGCTTCCAGCAGGCGTTCGGCAATCGCGTTCTGGGCCCAGGGATTGGCCTCTTCGAGGAAGCGCTGCATGCCCGAATCGAAGGCGTAAGTCTGCGCCAGTTGCTCGTACATCCAGTCGTCCATGACTTGCGCCGTGGCGTCATAACCGAACAGATAGTCGACTGTTGCAGTCAGCTCCAGACCACCCTTGTAACCGTGGCGCTGGATGCTGTCGAGCCACTTGGGATTGACCACGCGCGAGCGGAACACGCGCAGCGTCTCCTGCTTCAGATCGCGCACCTGGGCGCGCGCCGGGTCGTGGCTGTCGCCGAAATAATGACGCGGCTGCTGTCCGGTCAGGGCGCGGATCGTCGCGATCATGCCGCCGTGATATTGCAGGTAGTCGTCGCTGTCGAAGATGTCGTGTTCGCGGTTGTCCTGGTTGTGCAAGGCCACTTGCACGCCCGACAGGCGCGTGCGGAATGCGTCGCGCTGGTCGCTGCCCTGCTTGTCGCCGAGCTTGCGCGCATAGGCGTAGCCGCCCCAGTTGATATAGGCCTCGGCAAAATCAGCATCGGCCTGCCAGTTCTTTTCCTGGATCAGCGGCAGGATGCCGGCGCCGTAGCTGCCGGGCTTGGCGCCGAAGATGCGATAGGCGGCGCGCTCTTGCGCCTCATCCTTGTCCAGGCCCTTGCCTATCCAGTCGCCCAGTTCCTGCAGGTAATGCTTGCGCACGAAATTCTGGTCGAGCGGCTCATCGAGTGCGATCACGGCGTTGACGGCGTCGTCGATGAGGTCGATCAGTTGCGGGAAGGCGTCGCGGAAGAATCCGCTGATACGCGTCGTGACGTCGATGCGCGGACGCTGCAGTTCCTGCAGCGGCACCACCTCGATGCCGAACACCTGGCGGTTGCCGGGACGCCATACCGGTCGCACGCCGAGCAGGCACAGAATCTGCGCAACATCGTCGCCGTGGGTGCGCATGGCGCTGGTGCCCCAGATGCTGATGGCGACGCTTTCCGGATGTGCGCCAGTTTCGCGCACGTGGCGTTCCAGTACTTCACGCGCGAGCTGCTGGCCGACGCGCCAGGCCGATTGCGACGGCACACTGCGCGGATCGACCGAATAGAAATTGCGCCCGGTCGGCAGGATATGCGCCATGCCGCGCGTGGGCGAACCGCTCGGGCCGGCCGGCACGTAGCCGCCTTCCAAACCGAGCAGCAGATTGCCGATCTCGTCGCCGGCGCGATGCAGGTTGGGCAGCAACTGGCGGCAGGTGAAATCGAGGACACGACGTAACGCTGCGAACTTGTCAGTTGTCGGCGCCGGTGCTTTGGTAAGCGCCGGGGCTGCGGCCGGAGGTCTGGCGCGCGCCTGCATCTTCATCTGGCCGATTACGCTGCCCGGTTGACGCAAAGAAGCAGTTTGCAGGCGCGGCTTGTCGATGCTGAGATCGCCGAACATGGATTGCAAGATGCCGTCGACGGCACCGGCTCTGTACTCGCGCTCCTGCAAGGCCTGCATCAGCCGCACGCACAAATCATCGATGGCTTCGATCGCATCGGCGCGCGTGACCACGGCGCGGCCGGCGATACGCGCCAGCGCGCTGTCGGCGTTGAGGCGCTGGCCCTTGTTCTCCAGCAGCATGTCGAGCTTGAGGCCGAACAGGCGCGCCATTTCTTCCTGCAGACCGGGGATGTCCTGGTTCGGCAGGCGCGTCAACGACACCAGCATGTCCGGCATCTGCGTCACATCCGGTGCGCGGCCGAGGATGTGCAGGCCGTCGCGGATCTGCGCGGCACCGAGTTCACACAGATAGCCGTCGAGGTCTTCGATCAGGTGGGCGACGTCGGAGCCGCCCATGGCGCTGAGCGCTTCAGGCAATTCGCCCTCATGGCTGTGGTCGTGCGGATGGTCGTGATCGTGGTGGTCATGACCGTGATCGTGTCCATGCACATGGCCGTGATGATGGTGATGTCCATGTTCATCGTCATGGTCGTGATCATGATGGAGCAGCTTCATCTGCAGGTCGCTGTCAAGATTGGTCTGTTTGACCAGTTCCCAGATCTGCTGCTGCAGCAGCGGTAGCTTGGACGGGTCCAGCACTTCCACTTGATAGTACTCATCCACCAGTTGCGTCAGCTGCGCCAGCGCGCCGTAACTGTCGGCGGTGGTCATCGGCGGCGTCAGGTGATCGACCACGACCGCGTGCCCGCGCCGCTTGGCCTGCGAACCCTCGCCCGGATCGTTGATGATGAACGGATAGAACAGCGGCATGTCGCCCAGCAACGCATCGGGGAAACAATTCTCCGACAAGCCGACACCCTTCCCGGGCAGCCATTCCAGCGTGCCATGCTTGCCCACGTGGACGATGGCGTCCGCGCCCCATTCATCGCTTAGCCACCGGTACAGGCCGTAGTAGTGATGCGTCGGCGGCAGGTCGGGTTGATGGTAGATCGCGTCCGGGTCCATGCCGTAACCGCGCGGCGGCTGCAAGGCGACGAAGGCGTTGCCCAGCTCCACGCCGGCGAATGCCAGATGATTGTCATGGACGTAGGCGACACCGGGCGCGACGCCCCATTGCGCTTCGATCTTTTGCTGCAAGACGTGCGGCAGCTCCGCGAACCATTCGGCGTAGCGCTCTGCCGACACGCGGCCGACGGCGTGCTGCAACTGCTCGCTGGTCAGATAGGTGTTGTCGTAGGAGCAGCGATCGACCAGCGTATGGATCAGCGCGCTGCCGCTCTCGGGCAAGTCGCCGATGGCATAGCCGGCGTCGCGCATCGATTCGAGGATGCGCATCAGCGAGGCCGGCGCGTCGAGGCCGACGGCATTGCCGATCTGTGAAGCCTTGCTGTTGGAGTTGGTGAAGATGAAGGCGATGCGCTTGTCGGCATTGTCGAGCGCGCGCAAACGCGCGAAGCGCGCCGCCAGGCCGGCGATGCGTTCGACGCGGTCGGCCACGGGATGAAACTCCACCACGTCGCCGGACAAGCCCGCCGCCTGCGCCTTGAACGACAGCGGCACGCTGATGATGCGGCCGTCGAACTCCGGCAGCACCACGTTCATGGCGGCGTCGAGCGGGTTCATGCCGCGCGTCGAGATTTCCCACTGCTCCTGCGTCATGCCGCTGGTCATGGCCTGCAGCACGGGCACGTTGAGTTTTTCCAGCACCGACACCGACCAGCCCGCAGGCGTCGGACCGCCCGGCGTGATTTCGCCCATCGCGAAGGACGTGGTGTTGATCAGGACGTCGACATGTGCGCCCTTCTCTCCCGCGAAATAACTGAGCGCCGCCGGCAGATCGGAGTCCGCTGCCGAAGTGCGCAGCGAGGCCGTAAAAATCGGCAACACGTCCATGCCGCGCTGCTCCAGCGATGTCACCAGCGCATCGACGAAGCGCGTGTTGCCGCTCATCCAGTGGGCGCGATAGAAGATGATGCCGACTGCCGGTTTGCGGCGGCCTGCTACATCAATGCGCGATTTAAGTCTGAGTTGAAGCCAGTCGGCAATGCCCGCATCCTGTTCGAGATCCGGATGATAGATCCCGTGATCAGGCAAGGCCACGGCGGACTCGTAAGCGAATCCGGTCAGCAGCAAACGGTCCGACACGAAGCGTAGAAATTGCGCCAGGTTCACGCTGCCGCCGCCGTGGAAATACGCCAGCGCCTCGCGCAGCACATCGGTCGGGACAGTCGACACTGCCGCCAGTTCGGCGTCGGGCTCACCGGCGCCGCTGAGCGCAATCAGATGGCGTCCCTGACGTTGCGCATGACGCAGCAGTTCGGCAAATCCGGCAACACTGCCGAGACGGCCGAGGATGCGCAGCACGATGATGTCAGCGTCGGCCAGTTCGTTCTGCAACAACTCGCTCATGCGTGTTTCGTTTTCTACGCCTTGCAGGTTGATGCCGATGGTTGGCGGAAAATCGGCCGGCAATTGCGTCAACGCGTGATGCAGGATCGCCAGGTCGGTGGACGCATGGGTCAATACGGCAATGCGTGCAGACGTTGCAGCGACGGATTGTGTTGCCTGGTCAGACATTTTCTGGTTCCTCGGGATTGACGTCGCCGCTGCCGAGGCGATGGAAGATCAGGTCGGTGACTTCGCGCCCGCCTTCCAGATGCTCGACCACCACGCGTTCGATCGCGGCGGCATCCTCGCAGCGATACCAGACGCCTTCGGGATATACCACAACGACCGGCGCCTGCGCCTTGCAGGCCACCATGCAGTGGGTGCGCGTGCGCTTGACGCGCAGCTCGGGGCGCGCGTCGATCTGCTCGCCGAGCACGGCGAACATGGCTTCGGCCAGCACGCCGTTTTCGGTGCAGCGCGGGCCGGTGCACATCAGGACGTGGCGGTGGTGGGTTCTCATGCGTTCAGTTTCTTAATAACCAAAATGCCGATCCGGCTGCAGTGACCGGATCGGCATCCAAAATGACAACCTGAGTTTCAGGCGAATTTTCAGACGAATTTTTTATAGAAGTAACCGATCAGTCCGCCCAACGTCAGCCAGAATATGCCATTGGCCAATGCGGTGGCGTGGATGAACGCCTGCGCCAGCTCTTCCGGCGCGGCGCCGCCCGGCACTGCCGGATGCGGTGCGCCGATCAGGTGCGGCACAACCACCAAGACCAGTCCCAGCAACTTCAACGTCCAATGGCGCGCATAGACGCCGAGACCCAGGCCGGCGGCAGTCAATCCGG
Organism: Herbaspirillum sp. NPDC101396; assembly: GCF_044767365.1. Classification (NCBI taxonomy): domain Bacteria; kingdom Pseudomonadati; phylum Pseudomonadota; class Betaproteobacteria; order Burkholderiales; family Oxalobacteraceae; genus Herbaspirillum; species Herbaspirillum sp. NPDC101396. Next base: position 876,731 of record NZ_JBIWNT010000001.1, read on the forward strand.
CCGTCATGATCCACCACAACTGGCGCGCATGCAGCGGCGCCGCCACGGTGCCCGGCACTTCCGGCGGCAAGCCCAGCGACGGTGCGACGAAGAACACCAGGTAACCGGCCACGCCCCACAGCAATCCGGAGCGCCAGGTCACTTTCTTGCCGCTGACCAGGATCGCGGCGGCGAGGAACAGGCCGAAGCCGATCGCCATGCTGACGTTGGCCAGCACGGTGTAAGCGGTACGCTCGAAGCCGTTGGCAGGTTCCCATTCATCGGCGTGTTCATGTTCATGCTCGTGAGCTTCCGACGCGGCAGGCGCGCCGGTGGAAGCTGCAGCAGAAGCTGGTACCGCGGCGGCGTGCGACTGCTCATGCGCCTTGGCGGCTGCGGCTTCTTCGTAGACTTCCGCCTGCAGGATAATGCGGGAGACTTGCGCCTGCTGCACGGCCGTCAGCAACAGGCCGGCCAACGCGCCGGCCAACAGGACGACGGGGGCAATCCGTCGCAATACTGCGAAATTGATCATCGGGGTAGTCCGCCTGGCGTCTTAATGGCAAGGAAAGCCGGCCGAATGACGACCGTCATGCGCGGCGTTGTGCAGTTCCACGGCGGAGGCAAATCCGGCAGCGTAGATCAGTGCGGCGCCGAGCACGAATGCGGTCAGGCCAGGCAGGATGCGATCGCGCCAGAGTCGCGCGCCGGAAGCAGAATTGGACTCGGAGTCGAGTGTATCGGTATCGTGGGCGGATGCGCCGGTGATGATTGCCATGTGTTTTCCTTCGGATGGGCCTGAGCCGGATTGAAACCAACCGCTTGCGGCGCTAAAGCGAAGCAGCGCAGCGGAACCGTCACGAAGGAAAATCAGGAAACAACGCGGGGTGCAAAGAAACAGCATTCCGGAAGCAGTCCGTCGATCGCCCTCCGCGATGCAAAACAAGTCGTTATACCGAGGGCCGGTCTCCGGGCTTGCGAATGGTTCACAGCGAGCATGATCTCGCCGGAACCGGAATCTGCGCCTTCCCATGCCGTGTTGGTAACACCGGTGCACAGTGGCTGGATGCAGATTCGCTGATTCGCTTACCGTTGCGGGGGCAGCGTGGGTTTTGCCTGACGGATCACATGGCATTGCAAACGATGATAAATAGCAATTCACCGACGTTCACTGCAATTGACCGACAAACGCACCGACTTCCCGATTAAATCCAGCGAATGACTATTCGCAGGATACCCAAGGCAATGCTACCCCGGCAGTATAGGTGTCGCGCGCCATTCTGGCAACCTGGAATCGGCTTGCAGAAACGCTTGCGGGCCGGTTATCCAAATGGATAACCGGCCCGCTTTGGGCTTCAGCAGAAGCCTGGATTACTGCGTGATTCTGTTACTGATTGGGCCCTCTCGCGACCTTTTTGGGAGGCTCCGGGGTCAGGTTGATGGGGTCACTGGCGGGAAACGTGTCTTCCAAGGCATCGTCGAGATCGTGATCACGCTTGATCTTTTTCGACTCCTTGACGCTATCGGTCTGTTTTTCGAGCTCACGTTCGTCGGCGGCGACGATGTCTTCGCCGCCTTCCTCGTCACTGGCGACCTGCTCGACCGACTCCGGCACTTCCGGAGCGCGGTCCCGCGAGCCGCGTTCGACCGAGGCACGCTCGCCGGTGCCGTGCGAATCGCTGTCGGCTTCGGTGGCGATGTTCATCATGTCGCTGCCGCTGTCCGAGCTGTCGCCCGGCCCAAGCGCGTGGTTGTCGTGGCCTTTGCTTAATTGCCGATCGGAAGTCGGCAAGACGTCTGGATCCAATGTGCTGGTTGCCATGATGCTGTACTCCTCATGTGTGATGCTTGATTGTTCGTGCACGGCTCTACGCCATTCTGATCGGCGTCTCGGGCGGCTCGGGGATGCCGGGCTCGGGCGGATTGAGAGGCGGATCTTCCACCGGGTTGTATTCGTCCGGCGGGATGTCTTTAGGTGGCGGCGCGGTCGGCGGCGTTTCCTGCGGTTCTTGCGGTGTATGCATGCGCACGCCTCCTCACATTGGATTCTGGTGAGGAATCGGATCCTGCGGCGGGCTCGGATCCAGCGGCGGTACTTCTACCGGCGGGATGTCTTGTGGCTTGTGCATGGAATGTCCTTTCTGCTGCAATTTAAGCTCAAGGTCGAGCTAAAAGCGACGCGGGTCGAAGGCAACGCCGACCATTCACGTCACAGCGACAGGCTACCCGCTGGCGCGGGCGCTGCGTATAGGACAAACACTTTTTCGGGCTTCCGCAACTCTTACGCCGGCGCCACCCCAAGCAGGGAGGGACGGCGTGGTGTCAATTGCGGAGCGATTTCCGGAGCAGTCGCCAGCAACTGCAACTCGCCGGCTTCAGCGGCGGAACCGACCCGGAACGCACTGACCGCATCCCACAGCTTGCGCGCCTGCTCCTGCATGTCGGCGGTGGCGATGGCGGCTTCCGCCACCAGCGTCGCGTTGGTGCGCGTGACGGCATCGATGCCGGCAATCGACTGATTGAGATCGGCGATGCCGCGATGCTGGGCGTCGCTGGCGGCGGCGATCTCATCCATGATGCCGACCACGTGCTCGACCGAATCGACGATATCGCGCATGGTGCGTCCGGCGTCGTCGACCTGACGGCTGCCGGCATCGATGCGCTCAACCGAATCACCGATCAACAGCTTGATTTCCTTTGCAGCTGCGGCGCTGCGCATGGCGAGCTGACGCACCTCGGTTGCCACCACGGCAAAGCCGCGGCCGAGCTCACCGGCGCGTGCGGCCTCCACCGCAGCATTGAGCGCGAGGATGTTGGTCTGGAAGGCAATGCCGTCGATCACCGAGATGATGTCGACCACCTTGCGCGAACTGTCCTTGATCGAGGTCATCGTACCGACCACCGAAGAGACGATCTCTCCACCCCGCGAGGCGACGTCCGCTGCCGACTGTGCCAGCCGGTTGGCTTCGCCGATCTGCTCCGCATTGCGGCCGACGATGTCGGCCAGCTCGGCCATGGCGCCTGCAGTCTGTTGCAAGGAGCCGGCCTGGGCATCGGTGCGCGCCGCCAGATCAGTGTTGCCGACGGCATTTCGCTGCGATACGCGGAAGATGCTTTGGGTGCCGTTCCGCACTTCGCTGACAGTCTGCAGCAAGCTTCGATTCATGCTGCCCAGGGCGTTCAGCAACTGTCCTGTCTCATCCCTGCCGCCGGTCGCGATGTGCGCCGTCAGATCACCTGCCGCCACGCGGGAAGCCAGACTCACCGCTTCGTTAAGCGGACGCGTGATGCTGCGATTCAGGCGCCATGCCACCAGCACCGCCAACAACATCGCCACTGCACAAATCGCAATGGTCGCCAGCGTGGTGCGACGGCCGCTCTGCGCGAAATCGTCCAGGTCGCGCTGGATCTGCCCCTGTTCCAGTTTGACCAGCTTGTCGATGGATTCCAGCCACTGGCTCTGCAGGGGCGCCACTTCGGCATTGAGCAGCTTGGTGGCCTGCCCGGCATTGAAGCCGGCGGCGAATTCTTCCGCCTGCCGCATGAACGGTTCGCTGCGGCTGTCATAGGCGGCCATATCCGAGATGATGGCGCGCTCTTCTGCGGTGACGCCGAGCTTGAGCAAGGCATCCTGATTGACGCGGTAGCGCTTGCGTTCGATGCCGATGCGGGCCATTTCCTTTTGCATGGCGCTGAGATCGGTCAGCGTGCCGACGTTGCGCGCGGCCTGGCCTTGGCGGAAGAGGCTTTGGCGCATCAACGCGGCGATTTCGGATTTGCCGTTGGTGTGGCTGAGCGCCGCGGCCAGCTGCTCCTGCGCATGTTGCGCGGACAAGCCGGCCAGCGCAGTAACGGCGGCCATCAGCACCAGAATGACGCCAAAGCAAAGCGACAGCCGGTGGCCGATCTTCAACTGCATCAGCGGTTTCAGACGGGAAAATCTCATGCGGTCTCCTGTGTTTCTGATCAGGCGCCGACCTGGCAAGAGACTTGAGCAGAATACAAGCTGGCCGACGTTATTTTATGTAGTTTTACTAGTTTTTATTTATTCTGGCACAGGATGTCGATTATTTCCAGCGAATTACGCCTTAAATACGCTGCTTCTCCGAGCAATTTCAAATCAAAGTAAAAAATGTGAATGTAGTAAATGTAGTTTTATTACTTTACTTCTTCCCCGGATGTGGCGTCTCCCTTGACCGCAACGCGCTTGCGCCAATACAGGTGCATCAACGGCGTTGATGAAATGCCATGCAACAGGATGGACAGCGCCAGCACCGTCAGCACATCCTGCGCGATGCGCGCATTGAGCTTGTCATGCCAGAACTGCAGCACGAAGCACAAGTAATAAAGCGAGCCGACGCCGCGAATGCCGAACCAGGCGATCAGCCAGCGATGCGACGTCTCGGTGCCAGAGCCGAGCAGGCCAAGCGCCACTGCAATCGGACGCACGATGAAGAACAGCAGCCCGGCAATCAGAACGCCCTCTCCCGACAATCCGTATTCGGATAACAGGATGCCAATCAGCAGCACCATGAAGAACTCCGCGAAATGCTCCAGCTGCTGGTTGAAGCCAAGCACGGTTTCGGTCAGGTAAACCGGCGCCTGTTCAGGATGAACGGCAGCGGCGTTCTTGCCGCTGTCCTGCGCGGCGGCAATCAGTTCGCCGGCCGGCTTGTCGCCGCTGCTGGCAGACTCCACCTGGCGCATCGCCAGACCTGCTGCGAACACGGACAGGAAGCCGATGCCGTGGATCAGCTCCGCCACGCCATAAGACAGCATGATGATGCCGATCGCCATGAATTCCTCCATGCCGAGCGCGAGGCCGAAACGCTGGCGCGCAAACAGCACCAGACGCGACAAGGCCCACCCCGCCAGCGCGCCGCAGCCGATGCCGGCGAACACACCCCAGGCGACGAACCAGCCAAAGTGATCGACCTGGGCAATTTCGTCGGTCACACCCAGCAGCATCAAGGCCAGGATCACGAACGGGAAGGCGCTGCCGTCGTTGAGACCGCCCTCGCCACTCAGCCCGAAACGCAACTGATCGGGATCATCGACATTCTTGATCTGGACATCGGACGCCAGTACAGGATCGGTCGGCGCCAGGATAGCGGCCAGCAGCATGGCCACGGCAAACGGCAGTCCGAACAGGAAGGCGATGCAGATCGCCAGCAAAGGCACGGTAATCAGCATTGACACCACGCCAAGGCGCAATGGAAGCCACCACAAACGACTGCCTTCGCCGCGAAAAGCCACCCGGAGCTTGAGTCCGACCGTAAACAGCGACAGCAGCAAGGCCACGCGCGTGATGACGGTCAGCGCGTCGGCGTGCGATCGCAGATCGATGTGGATCAGGCCGATGCCGGCAGGCCCCAGCAGCCAGCCGATCGGCAGGTATAGCATGGCCGCGTTGAATGGCAGTCGCTCGAGCACTGATTCGAGGAATACCATGAACATCAGCAGGATGCCGGCGATCAGGAAATAGACGGTAGGAATGTCGATGTGCGCTCTCCGCTTGGTACAGGTAGCAACATGTGAAAGCGGCAGCTGACTTCCGATGAGGTCAGCTGCCGCCTGTGCGCCAAGGCGCGATGAATGAATCCGATGCTAACGTCGGGGAAACAACGCCTCAATGCTGCTCGGAAGCGGCGCCATCCTTGCTGCGAGGCACCAGCCCGTCGTCGGCGTTGGCGCCCGGATCTTCGGTGCCGTCCGGTTCGACCAATTCAGCCGGCGTCGTTGTCGGGGGCATCGAAGGCCGCACCGTGGGAGCGACCGCAGCGGAACGCAACAGCTCGGTCGAAACCGGCGTCAATTCGCTGGCGTGCGCAGAGACGTCGCGGGCATTCTGACCACTACCGGTTTCGAGATAGTTGTCATCGCGCGCATCCGATTCGTCACCGGTCAGATCGCCTCCGGCTTGTTGATCGGTGAAACGTGGCGTGCCCTGATAAATCGGGCGCCCCAGTGGATCGACAAAATTGGAGCGAGCCTGTTGCCGGCCGGACGGAGGGGTGTCCTGCCCTTGCTGCTGGTTTTGCGACTGGCTCTGCTGGGCCGGCGGCTTTTGCCCCGAGTGGGATTTTTCGTCAATGGCTGCCATGTGATTCTCCTTGCCTGTGTGGTTCGCCTGCTGATTGTGACTGCGCTCACTGCGCGCCTCACACTCCGTGATGGCATGCAGGATCATGCTTTCGGCGAACATGTCGCGATGTCCTAATGCTTGCGCGCCGAACCCGACTTGCGGCCGCCGCCGGAAACCTTGTTCTCGGTGGCCCAGGCACGGCGTTCCGCTTCTTTATGATTGACGCCGCGCTTTTCATAGCCGGCTTCGATGTGAGCGGCCTCGCGTTTTTGCTTGTCAGTATAGGAAGATTTATCGCCTCTGGGCATGATGAACTCCTTAAGCATGATGGAACATGATTGGTAGTTCATCTTAGGCAAGTCGGCCGCTCCTGCCAGCAGGACAGGCACTTATTCCCCTGTAGGAGGACCAGCAGAATCAGGGGATGAAGGAAGACGCGGCGGTGGATGATACGACAGCGTGAGGCGGCACCGAAACGCCCGCCTCACATCTGCAAAAAAAGAGTTCAACCGCCGGCGAGCGCGGCGGTGACGATTTCCTGTGCTTCGGCAAAGATGCTCTGCAGATGCTGTTCGTCACGGAAGCTCTCGGCGTAAATCTTGTAGATACTCTCAGTGCCGGAAGGACGCGCGGCGAACCAACCGTTGTCGGTAATGATCTTGACGCCGCCGAAGGCTTTGCCATTGGCCGGAGCGGTGGTGAGAATCTGGCGGATCTCTTCGCCGGCCAGTTGGGTGGACCGCACGTTTTCAGCCGACAGTTTCGACAGCAGCTTCTTCTGTTCAGGCGTTGCCGCAGCTTCGACACGGCCGTTGCATGGCAGTCCCAGCTGCTCGGTCAGGCCCTGATAGATTTCGCCGGGATCGCGGCCGGTGCGCGCCGTCATTTCCGCTGCCAGCAAGGCAGCGGTGATGCCGTCCTTGTCGGTGCTCCATGGCGTGCCGTCGAAACGCAGGAACGATGCGCCCGCACTTTCTTCGCAGCCAAAACCGAGGCTGCCATCCTGCAGGCCGCCGACGAACCATTTGAAGCCGATCGGCATCTCTTGCAGCGGGCGATGCAACTGCGCCGCCACGCGATCGATCATCTGGCTACTGACCAGCGTCTTGCCGACGCCGGTGTCGGCGCGCCATTCCGGGCGATGCTGGAACAGATACGACACCGCAGCCGACAGGTAATGATTGGATGGCATCAAACCGACGCTCTTGGTGACGATGCCGTGACGGTCATGATCGGTGTCGCAGGCAAAGGCGATGTCGAATTTATCCTTCAGCGAAATCAGTTCGCGCATCGCGTATTGCGACGACGGATCCATGCGGATCTGGGCATCCCAGTCCATCGGTACGAAACGAAATGTCGGATCCACTTCCTGATTGACGACGGTCAGCTTGAGGTCGTAACGATCAGCGATGGCGCCCCAGTAATGCACGCCGGCACCACCCAAGGGATCGACGCCGATGCTGATGCCGGCGTCACGGATCGCACTGAGGTCGATGATGTTGGGCAGATCGTTGATGTAGGTCTCAAGGTAGTCGTACTGATGCGTGCTGGCGGCGCGCACGGCGCGATCGTAGGGGATGCGCTTGACGTCGCGCACAGCGCTCTGGAGATAGACGTTGGCGCGTTTCTCGATCCAGCTGGTGACGTTGGTGTCAGCCGGACCGCCGTTAGGCGTGTTGTACTTGAAACCGCCATTGTCGGGCGGGTTGTGCGAAGGCGTGATGACGATGCCATCGGCTTGCGCCGAGGGATGCATGCGGTTGTGCATGAGAATGGCGTGCGATATCGCTGGCGTGGGTGTGTAAGGCGTCCCGCGCGCCACCATGGTCTGCACGCCGTTGGCGGCGAGCACTTCGAGCGCACTGGCGAAGGCCGGCGCCGATAGTGCATGCGTATCGATGCCGATGAAGAGTGGACCGTTGATCTTGTTTTCGGCGCGGTAGTCGCAGATCGCCTGCGTGATTGCGAGTACGTGCCATTCATTGAAACTGTAGTTGAGCGAACTGCCGCGATGCCCCGAGGTGCCGAATGCCACCTGATGCGACGCGATGCCCGCATCGGGACGCAGGCTGTAATAGCTGGTCACCAGCACGGGGACGTCGACCAGGGAAGAAATAGCGGCGCGTTGGCCGGCCAGAGGGCTGATGCTGCTCATGTAATGTCGTTTCTCAGAATAAGGAGATAAATCTTTGGGGCATAAACCGGTTGTCCGACCGCAGGCATTGACGCAGTCACGCCTGCACGCGAATTGGATTCGCCTGGCCCCGTATTGTAGCGCTGTAGCGCCGACCACAGCCGACGGCATGCGTAGCCGTGCATTTCGGATATCTGTTGATGCGGGCTGGAATGTCGAAGGAAATGTTGCGGCGAGACGATCAAAGAAACAGCGGGACTACGAGATCCGTTGTATCACGTTCGTCTGGTACGTCTGCCATGCACGTTACGCCATGCTGACCATGGGCAGCGCATAACCTGCTTCGCGCAACTTGCTGCGTCGCGCCTTGTTAGCGGCCGCGAGTTCTTGCAGGGACATCGCGCGCTCTTCCGAATAGCTGCGCGTGATGCTGCTCTGCTCCACTGTCGCCAAGGCCTGCGCCAGTCGCGGATAGAGGTTCTCACGGCGTCGCTGATTGGCCTGCGCCAATTCCGCCTTCACATCCTCAGTCAGCACATGAGGCTGGCTTGGCTGGTAAGGCTGCGGCACGCTGGAAAGCGCACGTGTGGACTTCGTCGAGCTGCCTGATGCCACGCCTGACGAATGGATGGAAATGATTCTGTCGTTGGTTTCTGTGGTCTGCATGATCTTCACTCCCGCAATGAAGGAATCTTCTGCACGTTTTTACTGTACACGAGATATCGACTGCGAACGATACATGAGTGACAACGTCCGCAGTCTTCGTCTTCTTTGTGTGACTTTTTCCGCATGCCAATATCGGCGTCAAATGACGCCCTAAGCGCGCCGGATGAGCCTCAGGATCAGGAGAAGGACAACCGCGCCGATGGTGGCGGTAACGATGGATGCAGCGATGCCGCCGCCGATGCCGATACCCAGCAAACCGGCCAGCCAGCCGCCGATGAAGGCGCCGACGATACCCACCAGAATATCAACCAGCAAGCCGAAGCCGCCGCCCTTGACCAGTACGCCGGCCAGCCAGCCTGCTACTGCGCCGATGATCAGCCAGACAATAATTCCATGAGACATGATGTTCCTTTCAAAGTTATTTTTCTTTAAACCCGCAATGCAACTCAATGCAACGTGTGACGTCCCAAACGAACATCGCAAACGAACATGACAAGCGAAGTTGCAAGCGGCTGACAGAATCTTATTTGCCGGACCGAAACGGCAATATCGGACAGCGGCCAATTCCCTTGTAGGACAAGCGGCAAGCGCCCGCGTTCAGGGACTTCGCGGCTTGTCCTACATTCTCGAATTCCTACAAATCAAAAGGAATGTTTCCTATAGCCAAACACCGGTCGGTTTTTTTATGCTGGCGTCAACTAATTAACGGGGGAAACACCATGCATCAACTTCGCAAGGTTCGAACGCATATCAACAACCGCCTTGGCAACCGCTTTGACGACAGGTCGTCGTGGCCTTTCCTGGCAGCCGGTTTCCTAAGCCAGGCCTGTCCCGGCGCGGCGCCGCTGTTTCATTCCTGCGCGATGCTGGTGTCGCTGCACAAGAGCAAGCGTCAACAACGTTCGCCCATGCAGAAATCCTGACCACCGTCCTTGCATTCATTCCATATTCGTCCCTCGTTCGATCATCAAGGAACATCATGAAAAAAATCACTAAAGCCGTTTTCCCCGTTGCGGGCCTCGGTAGCCGCTTTTTGCCTGCGACCAAAGCACAACCAAAAGAAATGCTGCCCATCGTCGACAAGCCGCTGATCCAGTACGCCGTCGAAGAAGCTGTTGCAGCGGGCATTACCGAAATGATCTTCATCACCGGCCGCAACAAGCGCGCGATTGAAGATCATTTCGATACCGCATACGAACTGGAAAGCGAGCTCGAAGCCGCCGGCAAGACCAAGTTGCTGGAGTTTGCGCGCAACGTCATTCCGAAGCATGTCAATTGCGTCTATATCCGCCAGTCGGCGCCGCTGGGTCTCGGCCATGCCGTGCTGTGCGCCAAATCGCTGGTCGGCGACGAACCGTTCGCCGTTGTACTGGCGGACGATTTCATGGATGCGCCGGAAGGCGGCAAGAACGTGCTGGCGCAGATGCTGGACGTGTTCGATACCGAACAGAAGAGCCTTCTCGCGGTGCAGGACGTACCTCGCAGCGACACCAAGCAATACGGTATCGTCAGCACGAACCCTGGCAGCGCCCATAGCGATCGCCTGGATGTTATCAGCGGCATCGTTGAAAAACCGGCGCCGGACGTCGCTCCTTCCACACTCGCCGTGGTCGGCCGTTATGTACTGACCCCGGGCATCTTCGAACGCCTCGAAAACATCGGCAAAGGCGCCGGTGGCGAGATCCAGCTGACCGACGGCATCGCCGACCTGATGCGCGACGAGACCGTGCTGGCCTATCGCTACGAAGGCCAGCGCTACGACTGCGGCTCCAAGCTCGGCTACCTCAAGGCAACCGTCGCGATGGGCGCCAAGCACGTAGAAGTCGGCAAGGAATTCAGCGAGTACCTGCGCGAAGTCCATGCCGCCGAGGAAGAAAGCAAGATCGAACATCCGCCAGTGCGTCTGGCCAAGATTGCCTGAGTCACGTCTGCATTTCGTCTGATTCACCGCAATCCAAAGGTTTTTTGTAGCGCCGTAGTCTCCTGTAGTGTGCAGTAGTTTTTTCATTCACCTTCCCCCTCTTGGCCTGTCCTCGCCCTCTTCAACGATGGCGGCGACAGGTTCCTTTTTTTGAGCGACGACGTCCCGGTCATCCGTTTGAAACACGCTTGTCATTTTGCTGCCGCAATTGTGTGCAAGAATAGTTGCGGACCGCAGTCCCCACTGTCCCCACAATGACGTTGCGCCCAAGGAGCCGGCAGCCGCATGGATCAGAAGCTACCCGAACTGATTGAACTGGAACGCATCATCCAGGCCGGCGCGCCGCTGCTCGAAGCACGCTCCGCCTGCAACATCGAATTCCTCGGGCGTCATTTCCCGGTGTATGTACTCAGCATCGGCAGCAGCGATCCGCAAGCGCCGGCGGTCGGATTCTTCGGTGGCGTGCACGGGCTGGAACGCATCGGCACGCGCATCCTGCTGGCCTTCCTGCGCAGCCTGCTGGGCCGCCTCAAGTGGGACAAGGTCCTGCATCACCAACTGGAGTCGGTGCGCCTTATCTTCATGCCGCTGGTCAATCCGGCGGGCATGTGGAACAACACCCGCTGCAATGCCAACGGCATTGACCTGATGCGCAATGCGCCGGTTGATTCGCTGGAAAAAGTCCCGTTCATGCTCGGAGGCCAACGCTTCAGCGCACGCTTGCCGTGGTACCGCGGACCGGCCGACGCGCCGATGCAAGTCGAGGCGCAGGCGCTGTGCGACGTCGTGCGGCAGGAACTGAGCAGCCGCAAATTCAGCGTCGCGCTGGATTGTCACTCCGGTTTCGGCCTGCAGGACCGTATCTGGTTTCCGTTCGCGCACAGCTCGCAACCGATACGTCACATGCCGCAAATCCAGGCGCTCCAGGACTTGTTCAGCCAGACCTACGCCGACCACAATTACCTGTTTGAACCGCAGAGCATGCAATACCTGACGCATGGCGATTTATGGGATTACCTGTATCTGCAGACCGCCGCCGAGACCGACCACGTATTCCTGCCGCTGACGCTGGAGATGGGTTCGTGGCGCTGGGTCAAGAAGAATCCGCGCCAACTATTCACACGCGCCGGCATGTTCAACCCGAATAAGCCGCACCGCTTGCAACGCGTGCTGCGCAGCCACCTGGTCTGGTTTGATTTCCTTACGCGCGCCGCTTGCGCGCATCAGCACTGGCTGCCCAGCGAAGACGGTAGCACGCCGATCAGGGTGACGCCGGCATGAGGACGTGGATCCTGTTGCGCGGCCTGATGCGAGAAACCCGGCACTGGGGAGAATTTCCGCAGGTGTTTGGGACATACCTGCCGATGGACGATATCGTCATGCTCGACCTGCCCGGCAACGGCAGCCTGCATCGTCAGCGCAGTCCGGACCACGTACACGCCATGAGCGAAAGCTGCCGCCGCCAGTTGCGGGAGCGCGGCATCGCCCCGCCCTACAATCTGCTGGCGCTGTCGCTCGGCGCCATGGTCGCCTGTGATTGGGCCACGCGCCATCCCGACGAGATTGACAAGGCAGTGTTGATCAATACCAGCCTGCGTCCGTTCAGCCCGTTCTACCATCGCCTGCGTCCGCGCAATTATGCGACGCTGCTGCGACTGGTCATCGGCAAGGATGACGACGCCTGGCGCGAGCGCACCATCCTGCGACTCACCGGCAATCGCCATCCGCCGGCACGGCTGCTCAGCGAATGGATGCGCTATCTGCGCGAACGGCCGGTGACACGCGCCAACGCCTTGCGCCAGTTGTCGGCGGCGATGCGTTACCAAGCGCCGCTGCGGGCGCCGGCGACGGACTTGCTGGTGTTGTGCGGGATGGGTGACAAGCTGGTCAATCCACACTGTTCCCGAACACTGGCACAGCAATGGCAAGCGCCGCTGCGTGCGCATGACAGCGCCGGGCATGACCTTACATTGGATGAGCCCGATTGGGTAGCGCAACAGGTCCGCAACTGGATATCGGAGGGTGATGCATCATGATGCGATGCGTATTCAAATGACGATGATAACGATTACATCGCTTTCACTTGAAAGAAAAACCGGTAAAAAACGTTGAAATCAGGCGGGCAGCGCGTTTGCGATTGCCCAACGCAGTAAAAAAATATATATTGTTTATATTATTTTTTAATGGAGCAACCATGGCAACACAAAAAACTCAGGCAAAACCAGCTGTACGCGCAACAGCAGCAAAGCCAGCCGTCAAGGCAGTGGTCAAAGCGGCGGTCAAGACTCCTGCGGTGAAGAAGCCCGCAGTAAAGAAGATTGCTGCCAAGCCGGCAGTCGTGGCCAAAAAGCCAGTCGCCAAGGCCGTCGCACCTGCACTGAAGAAGCCGCTGGCGCCGATCGCCAGGACCACCGTGAAGCCGGTCACAAAACCGGTTGCCAAAGCCGTCGCCAAGATCGAAAAGAAAGCCGAACTGAAGCTCAAGAAAGTCAAGCAAGTGCGCGACAGCTTCACCATGCCGGAAACCGAATATGAAGTGTTGGGCCAGGTCAAGAAAGCTTGCCTCAAGGCCGGATTTGAAATCAAGAAGAGCGATCTGCTGCGCATCGGCGTGTCGCTGATCAAGAACCTGGAAACCGGCAAGCTGAAGACGCTGCTGGCAGGCCTGACGCCGCTGAAGGTCGGCCGTCCGAAGAAATAAGCAGTTGTCGCCTGTAACCTCATCCCCGGGGATTGACTGCCGGGGATGAAGCAGCGCTTCCATGCCCTGTATCTTTGCTTTGCATCGCGGCTTTACGTTCCCGCCTTAATCCGCCCCCTGCGCATCAAAACACCGGCAAACGCTCCAGCGTATGGCCCGCCCCCGCTTCGCCTTCTTCAGGATCGAGAATCGCGATCGTCTTCAGTCCCGGCTTGAGCTTCACCGCGTGCACGCGCGGCCCTGCCACAACGTGTTTTCCTTCCGGGAAAATCGTCCATACCTCTTCGCCGTACTTGAGCGCTTCCAGCACATGGATGATGTGGCTTGCGCTCGGCGCGGTGGTCCAGCGATTGGTATCGGTGTCCGCCAATCCCCAACGCACGTATTGCACGTGGCCTTGCTTGTTGAAATTGACGGCGGTAATGATGCGGATGACGGGCATGTATTCCTGGAAAGGTTGTTGTCCTGCTCAGCTACTTCTCGGCTACTTCTCGGCTACTTCTTGCCGCCGATGGTTTTCAGCGGTGTCCATTTCTGATTCCGGACCTGGTAGATGGTAAACACCGGATTGGCAAGATTGCCTTCCTGGTCGAACGCCACCAATCCCGTCAGACCATTGTGCCTGACCTGATGCATCGCTGCCACTATCCGTTGCAGGTCGAGAGAATTGGCCTGGCGGATCGCTGCCACCAGCACCTGCACCGCATCATAGGAAAAAGGTGCATACAAGCCCATGTCCTCACCGTGGCGGCTCTTGTAAGCCTTGTCGAACTGCTGCCATTGCGCGCCCTTGTAAGCGGCCGGACCGGGCTCCAGCGCGATGGTGCCGTTGCCGGCTTCGCCCGCCGCCTTCAGGAACTGCGGACCGACCGTACCGCCGACGCCGACCAGCGGAGCGTTGATGCCGAAGCGGCGCAACTCACGCGCCAGTTGTCCGGCCTGCGCATCCAGCCCGCCAAAGAAGACCACGTCGGGATTCTGCTTCTGGATGTTCTTGAGCACCGCGTTGAAATCCGAGGTGCGGCTGCTGATGCCGTTCCGGCTGACGATAGTGCCCTTGAATGATTCGACCGACTGCGCGAACTGACTGGCGTAGCCATTGCCGAACGGAGTCCGGTCGTCAATGATGGCGATGCGTTGCGCCTTCATCTGGCGCACCACGTATTCGGCGGTGTAGTACGCATTCTCGTCATCGTGCGGCACGATGCGAAAGGCGGTCGGGAAGGATTGCTGCGTATAAGCGTGCGACGTCGTGGCCTGGGCGATCTGCACGACATCGGCCTTGTTGTAGATACGCGAGGCCGGGATGCCGACGCCCGAGTTCCAGTGACCGATGACGCCGACGACGCCGCTTTTCACCAGATACTCCGCCACCAGCAGGCCGGTGCGCATATCGGAGCGGTCGTCCTGCACCAGCAGCTTGAACACCAGCTTGTCGCCGTTGATGCGCAGGCCTTGCCGGTTGGCGTCCTCCACCGCAATTTCCGCCGCCTGCACCAGACTGGCGCCAATGGAGCCCGAGGCGCCGGTCAATGGCGCCGCATAACCTATCAGTACCGTCCGGTCTTCGGCCGTTGCGGCCAAGGACAACAACGCTGCTGCACCCACACACAGCAGTTTCAAGGAACCCAGCAGCTTCATTCGTTCATTTCCCCAGATTCTTAACAAGTCGCTTGCATGAAAGACATCAATAACCTCGGCGGATATCGCAAGTTTTATGCCTGTTCTCGTGGGAATGTACCTCAAAGAACGACTGCGAGCATGACAAATAAAAGAATGCTGCTGTCAGGAAATTGCAGCTAATACCGCAGCGAAATATCGGAAGATCCGAAGGCCATAAGGCCGGGCTCAAAAAGCCAGTTCGCCCGCGACGTCCTGCCCGACCTCGAGCAGATAGTCCCAGCCCTGCACCACGATCGCGTTCTGACCGAACGTCAGGCCGCCGCCGACGCGGTCGTTGGCGCGGTAAGCGGCCATCGTATCGAGCGGTTCGTCAGGCCAGTCGGCATCGCGCAGGCCGGTCTGCTGGTCAATGCCGGGCACCGGACAGCGCGCACACGGCTTGACCAGCTTGAGCACGACTTCCCTGCCGACCGGACCGAAGCTCAGCGTGTCGAGGTAATCTTCTTCGTAGGCCTCCAGTCCCGACAGCACCAGGTTGGGCCGGAAGCGATCCATCGGCAATGCCGGCGCGCCTTTCTTTTGCAGGCGCAGGTTGAGGTCTTGCAGCGATGCTTCGCCCACCACCAGAATCGGAAAACCGTCGGAAAACTGCGTCGTCGCCGTGAGGTCTCCGGTCCAGCGCTGGCTGCAGACGCGCCGGGACTGCGGATCAAAACGCACCAGCCGCACATCGGCCTGCAGGTAATCCGAAAACCAGCGATGCGCAGCGGCGCCGCAGTCAAGCGCTTCGACGCCGTCATCCCAGATCGTCACCGGCAATCTCGGAGCGCCCTGCTCGATGCGTGTCGGCAAGTGAAGGGCGGCCATGCCGGGCGCACGCACGGTCAGCAGCGCCGGCGTATCGTGCTCCAACGCTGTCGATATTGTCGCCATGCGTCCATGTTCGCGTTGCGACAGGAAGCGTCCTTCGCGGTCGACCAGCATCCAGCTGCGGTCCAGGTTCAGGCCGAACACGCCGACGGCGGTTTGCTGCAAGCTGATGCCGCCGCAGGATTTGATGGGATAGATGTGCAAGGCGCTCAGGGTAATCATGGGTCGGTCTTCACTGGGATATTTTTATGATTTGAAGCAATCCGCATGGCTGCGCCCTGCGCTTCCGCCGGGCATGCGACAATCCGCATTCGCCGGACTGCCAGCAGTCCATTGCCGGGTTCACCACATAGATCACTTTTGCCATGATGCTCTTCGCCAAATATTTGCATATTCTCGGTTTCACCGTCTGGGTCGGCGGCATGTTCTTCGCCTACCTGTGCCTGCGCCCCGTCGCGGCAGTCGTCTTGCAACCGCCCGCGCGGCTGGCGCTGTGGAACGGCGTCTTCGGCAAATTCTTCACCTGGGTCTGGCTGGCGATCGCACTGATCCTGGCCAGCGGCCTGCTCATGATGGCGCAGATAGGCAAGCCGCCGGTGTATATCTCCGGCATGGCCGGGCTCGGCATCCTGATGATGCTGATCTTCGCGCATCTGTTCTTCGCGCCATACAAGCGCCTCAAGCGCGCCGTCGCGGCTGAAGACTGGGCTGCCGGCGGTGCAGCGCTCGGACAGATCCGCCGCATCGTCGGCATCAACCTGATCCTCGGACTGATCGTCGTCACCCTCGGCGCGCTCGGGCCGCTGCTCACACAGGTTTAAGTTTTCCGGACCGCCTTGTCTTTCGACGGGGCTTCCTTTTCACCGCGCAGCATGGTCTTGATGCCGCGGATCGCCTGACGGATGCGCGCTTCATTTTCGATCAGCGCGAAACGCACGTATTCATCGCCGTATTCACCGAAGCCGATGCCGGGCGAGACGCAGACCTTGGCCTTTTCCAGCAACTGACGCGCAAATTCCAGCGAGCCGAGATGACGGTAAGCCTCGGGAATGCGCGCCCAGATGTACATGGACGCCTTCGGTACATCGACCATCCAGCCGGCTTCATGCAAGCCCTTGACCAGCACGTTGCGGCGGCTTTCATAGTTGGCGCGGATCTCTTCCACGCAGGACTGGTCGCCTTCCAGCGCGGCGATCGCCGCCACCTGCACCGGTGTGAAACTGCCGTAGTCGTGATAACTCTTGATGCGCGCCAGGGCCGCCACCAGTTCCTTATTGCCGACCATGAAACCGATGCGCCAGCCGGCCATGTTGTAGCTCTTGGACAGCGTGAAAAATTCCACAGCAACTTCGCGCGCACCCTCGACCTGCATGATGGACGGCGCTTTCCAGCCGTCGAAGGTGATGTCGGCGTAAGCCAGGTCGTGCACCACCAGGATATTGTGCTCGCGCGCCAGTTTGATCACGCGCTCGAAGAACTCCAGCTCCACGCATTGCGCGGTCGGATTCGACGGGAAGCCCAGCACCATCATCTTGGGCTTGGGATAGCTCTCGCGGATGGCGCGCTCCAGCTCGGAGAAAAAATCCACGTCCGGACTCATGCGCACCGAGCGGATGTCGGCGCCGGCAATCACCGCGCCGTAGATATGAATCGGGTAACTCGGGTTCGGCACCAGCACGGTATCACCCTTGTCCAGCGTGGCCAGCATCAGATGCGCCAGGCCTTCCTTGGAGCCGATCGTGACGATCGCTTCACTGTCCGGATTGAACTCGACGTCGTAACGGCTCTTGTACCAGTGCGTGATGGCGCGGCGCAGTCGCGGGATGCCCTTCGACGCCGAGTAGCCGTGCGTGTCGGGACGCTGCGCCACTTCAACCAGCTTCTCGACGATGTGCGGCGGCGTGGCGCCGTCGGGGTTGCCCATCGACATGTCGATGATGTCCTCGCCGCGACGGCGTGCGGCCATCTTGAGTTCGGCGGTGATGTTAAAAACGTAAGGGGGAAGACGATCGATGCGCGCAAAGCTGCGCGGACTGCGGGATTGAGTCATGTTGTACTTTCACGTAAGCGCCCGGAACCGTCCGAGCGACGTTGGACCCGAGAGGTCCGCTGACGATTCTACGTCAACTGTTTCGCACTTGGGAAGAGATCTCGCGTAAAAAAATCCGCCACCCTATTCGTACAGAAAATCTCAACAATCAGTAGAGGATTATTGCTTCACACCTTCCTGCGCCAGGAAGGCGATCAGACTGCGCACGCGCGCCGGCAGCAAGCGTCCCGGCAGATGCAGGGCATAGACGTGGTCGCCGATGCCGACTTCCACCTGCGCGTCCGGCAAGAGATTCACCAGGCGTCCCGACGCCAGGTCGTCCGTGACGAAATAGTCGGGTATCACCGCCACGCACAAAGAACGTCGCACCGCTTCGCGCACGACGTCGAGATCGTTCGAAAGCAACATCGTCTCGTTGGCCAGCGGCATGGTGACGCCGCCGCGCGAGATCAACGGCTGCATGAACTGGCGGCTGCGCGAGAAGCCCGCCAGCGGCAGCGCCGCCAGATTGCCTGCCGCCAAGTCGGCGGCGTAGCGCCCGGCCAGGTCGGGACTCGCGCACAAGCGCCACGAAATGCCGAACAATTTCTTCGCCACCACGTCGTCCGGCAAGGTCGAGGCCACCCTGATCGCCAGATCCACAGGATCGCTGGTGATGTCGACCGCCTGCTCGCTGAAACGCAGGTCGACCTGCACGCGCGGATTGGCCTGCATGTAGGACATCAACAAAGGTTTGAGCCATACCGAGCCCAGCGTCAGCGGTGCCGAAATCCGCACCAGCCCGGCGGTGTCTTCATTGAGGCCGTGCGCCAGCATGTTGGCGTCCTTGAGGATGTCGGCCATGCGATCGGCGTGTTCGGCCAGCCGGTAGCCGGCCTCGGTCAGGCCGACCTTGCGCGTGGTGCGCATCAGCAACTGGCAACCCAGGCGCCCCTCTATCGCCTTGATGCGATGGCTCAGCGCCGAACGCGACAGGCTCAGCGCCTTGGCGGCCTTGCTCAGGCTGCCGGCCTTGGCGACGTGGCAGAAGATGATCAGGGAGTTGGCGTCGAGGCTCATATTGGTGAATTCTTTTCAACAAATTGATGAAGACAGCATAGCTTATGCAGAAGCGCCGCGCTTCCTACAATGGAAGCGCAACAACAATTTCGTTCCTTGAATCCTATTCCGCCACCCTTTCCGCCCATGTGCATCGAATCCCCCATCCAGATAGAAGCGACCGACGGCTACCTGCTCGGCGCCACGCTGTTCTATACCGGCGATGCGCCGCTGCCCGGCCGCATCGCGATCGTCAACTGCGCCACCGGCGTCAAGGCTGCCTATTACGCGCGCTACGCACGTTTCCTGGCCGAACACGGCTATCTTGCGATCACCTGGGACTACCGCGGCATCGGCGCCTCGCGGACGGATTCGCTGCGGCGGCTGCGCGCGGCCAAATACGACTGGGGCAGCAAGGATTTCGAGGGCATCCTGCAGTGGGCCGCCGACAACTTCCCCGACGGCGAAATCCACGTCGTCGGCCATAGCATCGGCGGCGTCATGCCCGGTTACGCAGCGTCCAACTGGCGCATCGACCGGCTGCTGATCGTCGGCGCGCAATACGCCTACTGGCGCGACTACGCACCTGCCGTGCGCAAGCGGATGTTCCTGAAATGGCATGTGCTGATGCCGTTGCTGACCGCTGTGGCGGGCTACTTCCCCGGTCGCCTGCTGGGCTGGCTGGAAGACCTGCCGGCCGGCGTCGCACGCGAATGGGCGTTCCGCCGCGCGGCGCTGGAGCATCCCGACGCCATGCGCGTGCAATATTTCAGCAATCTCGGTGGTCCGACCCTGGCCTATACCATCAGCGACGATCCATTCGGTACCCCCACTGCGGTGAAACGTCTGTTGCACTACTACACCGGCAGCGCACGTACGCTGGTAAGCCTGGCGCCGGCCGACCTGCATCTCAAAGAGATCGGCCATTTCGCCTTCTTCCATGACCGCTTCCGCAACAGCCTGTGGAATGAAACCCTGCAATGGCTGAACTCGGGCGCCACGCGCCGCCGCATCCTGGAAGAATGGCCGGCTGCGACCGCTGCTTAAGCCCGAGTCGTCCGTTTTTCCGGCAACGCGCCGATGGCAATCCCGATGATGATCAGGGCCATCGAGGCCACCAGGCTGAACTCCAGAGTCTCTCCCAAAGCCAGCGACGAGCAAACGATGCCGAACACGGGGACACCTAACAGGCCAAGCGAGGTGGTCATTGCCGGCAAGGAGCGATTGACTTTGTTGATGGCCCAGTACGCGATGGCGATGCCGAACGTCGCGCTGTAGACCTGCAAGCCGACCAACGGAACACTCCACTCGAACTGCGGCGGCCCTTCAAACAGGAAGGCGCACGGCACCAGCACGCAGCTTGCGACCAGCGCCTGCCATACCAGCAAATCGAACGGCTCGCCGATCCAGCGATGGCCGCGCACATACAGGATGCTGGCGGCCCAGAACATCGCTCCCAACAGGATCAGGCCATTGCCGAGCACGGAATCGTGGTTGCCCCAGTCGAACGCCAGCGGATTGAAGATCAGCACCAGTCCAAGCAAACCGAACACAGTGCCGATGGCGCGCCGCAACGTGAACGCCTCGCCGAGGAACAGGCGCGCACAGGGCGCCACCCACATCGGCGTGGTATAGGCCAGCACCACCGAACGGCCGGCGGCGACATGCTGCATGCCGACGTTACCGAGTATCGAATAGGCGGTCATGTGCAGCAGGCCGACGCTGAACACCACCGGCAGGTCGCCGCGCTGCGGCAACACCAGCCGTCCGCGCGCCAGGCACAGCACCACCAGCACCACCGTGCCGATGCATGAGCGTATGGCAGTCGACCAGATCGGCGACAGGTAGTGCAGGATGGCTTTGTTGACCGGCCAGGTCGTGCCCCATATCAATACCACGACGCCAAGGAGGACGATGGCCTGGCGGGACGACAAACTGGATTCGCGCATGTTTTTACTTTTTCGGATAAATCGGAGACGCCATTTTATGGCGCGGCGGCTTACTTCGCCGTGCGATGGCGTTCCATCAGCGCACCGAGACTCTCGCGCTGCCGCCCCTGCGCGTCGAAATTCTCCGGATCGAGCCAGTGCTCGAAGGCGCTTTTGACCTGCGGCCATTCGCTGTCGATGATCGAGAACCACGCCGTATCGCGGCTGCGGTTCTTGTATACCACCGCCTGGCGGAACACGCCTTCGAAGGTAAAGCCGTAACGCGCTGCCGCTGCGCGCGACGGTGCGTTGAGGCTGTCGCACTTCCATTCATAGCGGCGATAGCCAAGTTCATCGAAGGCCCGGCGCATCATCAGGAACATCGCTTCGGTAGCGGCGCGGGTGCGCTGCAGGCGCGGTGAAAAATTGATGTTGCCGATCTCGATCACACCGAAATTGGGATCGATGCGCATGAAAGAACCGACACCCACCGCTTCGCCGCTGTCCAGGTTGATGATGGCGTGCATCATCGGGTCCTTGCTCACGCTCATCTTCTCGACCCATGCACGGTATTCATCAATGCCTGCCGGCGGATCGACGAACAGGTAGGTGAAATTGCGGCCATCCTGATCGTCGCCGTTGGCGTCGAACAATTGCTCCGCGTGCGCCGGACGAATCGGCTCGACGCGGCAGTAACGGCCGTACATGGCGGTCGTCGGCGGCAGCTGGCGCGGCGCCCAGTCAGGCAAGGGTGCGCCGACCGGTTGGCCGAACTGGTTCTGTGTTGCTGAATTTGCAGAGGTCGTCATGGCAGATGTGTTCGAAGTTTTCTTGAAGAATTGTTGAGCATGTTGCACAGATTAATGATAAATTTGGTCTTCCAAAAGAGCCAATATCCGCTATTTTCATAAAACCAATGCAAAACAGCATCCACGCCTCGCCGTTTCCGTTCGACCTGACCGGGCTGCACCTCGCACCGGGCAAAGGACTCGCCTTGCAGCTGTACCAAAGCTTGCGCGACCGCATCCTCAAGGGCCAGATCGATCGCCAGGTAAAGCTGCCCACCACGCGCGAACTGGCGCTGGCGCTCAGCATCTCGCGCACCACGGTGGTCCGCGCCTACGACCAACTGTATGCCGAGGGTTACATCAGCGCGCGCGTCGGCGACGGCACCTACGTCTCGGCGCCGGCCAGCGATATCGCGCGCACGCCGGCGACAGGCAAGATCGATATCGCCCCGCGCCTGTCCGAACTCGGGCAGCGCATGGCGCTGCCCGCCAAGGTGCTGCCGCCGCCCGGCAAGCCGCGTACGTTCCGCCTCGGCGTGCCGGCGCTGGACCTGTTCCCGGGCGACGTCTGGGCGCGCCTGCAGGCCGACTTCTGGCGGCGCGGCACGGAAAACCGCATCGGCTACAGCGACCCTGCCGGCGATCCGCAATTGCGTGAGATGCTGGCCGGCTACCTGCGCAATTCGCGCGGACTGCTTTGTGATCCGGACCAGATCATCATCACCGCCGGCACCCAGCAGGCGCTATTCATGTGCGCGCAATTGCTGCTCAATCCGGGCGACACGGCGGCGATGGAAAATCCCGGCTATCCGCGCGCGGCCTCGGCGCTGACGCTCAATGGCGGCAAAGTGGTCGGCATCGGCGTCGACGCCGAAGGCATCATCACGCAGGAGTTGCACGCCCATCCCGACGTGCGCCTGGCCTACGTCACGCCGTCGCACCAATACCCCAGCGGCGTGACGCTGTCGCTGGCGCGCCGGCTTGATCTGCTGGCCTGGGCCGAAGCCAACCAGAGCTACATCCTGGAAGATGATTACGACGGTGAATACCGCTACAGCGGCACGCCGCTGGCCTTGCTGGCCTCGCTGGATCGCAGCGGCCGCGTGCTGCACATGGGGACATTTTCAAAGATCGCCTTCCCCGGCCTGCGGCTCGGTTACATCGTCGCGCCACCGGCGCTGGCGACGCCGCTGATCAACCTGCGTATGCAGTACGACCGCCACTCTTCCGTGCCGGAGCAGGCGGTGATGGCGGAATTCATGGCGCAGGGCCATTTCCAGCGCCACGTGCGCCGCATGCGGCGCGCCAGCCGTGCGCGCCGCGACGCCTTGGTCGACGGCTGGCAACGTCATCAACCGGGCGGCATCGACCTGCCTGACATCAACGCCGGCCTGCATTGCTCCGTGCGGGTCCCCACCATCCGGCAGCAGGACGACATGATCGACCGCGCCGCCGCAGCCGGCATCGAGATCGACGGCCTGACGCGCTTTTGGCTGCCCGGTTCGGCGCGTCGCAACGAGGCCGGATTGGTGATGGGTTTCGGCGGCGCCGACGAGGCTTCCATCACGGCCGCGATCAAGACCCTGACGAAGATATGGCGCTGAGGCTGCGCGCATCAAACAAGAACAACAAGGAATGGAATAACACATGGATGCAACAATCCTGATCATCGCCATCGGCGCGATGGTCGCAGGTTTCGTGCAGGGCTTGTCGGGCTTCGCCTTTGGGCTGGTGGCGATGTCGTTCTGGGTATGGACCATCGACCCGATGCTGGCGGCGGCGCTGGTGGTGTTCGGCTCGCTGCTGGGCCAGATCCTGGCGATGTTTTCGGTGCGGCGCGGATTCAACATGAAGCGCCTGCTGCCGTTCGTCGTCGGCGGCCTGCTGGGGATTCCTCTTGGCGTACTGGTGCTGCCGCTGCTCGACGCCAACCTGTTCAAGGCTTTCCTCGGCGTACTGCTGGCGGTGTGGTGTCCGGTCATGCTGCTCACGCCGCGGCTGCCTGCTGTGCATATCGGTGGCAAGCTGGCCGATGGCGTCATCGGTGCGATCGGCGGCTTCATGGGCGGCATCGGCGGTTTCAGCGGCGTGATACCGACGCTGTGGTGCAACCTGCGCCGGCTCGACAAGGATGAGCAGCGCGCAGTGATCCAGAACTTCAACCTGACCATGCAGGCGGTGACCTTCGCCACCTATGTCGGCGGCGGCATCATCACGCGCAAGACCTTGCCGATGTTTGCCGTGGTGGCACCGGCGATGCTGATTCCGACGCTGCTGGGGACGCGGCTCTACCTCGGCATCAGCGAGGCGACGTTTCGCAAGATTGTGTTGGGCCTGCTGACGCTGTCGGGCATCGCCCTGCTGGCGTCATCGCTGCCGAAGCTGCTGGCTTGACGCTAACGCGCCAGCAAGCCGACGAATACCGGTATCAGCCATGGTGCCAAGAATGCCGTCAGCACGCCGTTGAGGCCCATGCCGAGACCGGCAAAGGCGCCCATTTCCTGGTTTACCTGAAACGCCCGCGCGGTGCCGATGCCGTGCGAGGTCACGCCGAGCGCAAAACCGCGCACTTCGGGCGAATCGATGCGCATGCGGTTGAACAGAAAGCGCGCCGCCACGGCGCCAAAAATTCCTGTACTGATCACCAGCACTGCCGTCAATGCCGGCAGGCCGCCGAGCTTTTCAGCCACGCCCATGGCGATCGGCGTAGTGGCCGACTTGGGACCGATCGAAAACGCCAGTTGCGGCGAGCCACCCAGCAAGATTGTCAGTACCACAGCCGACACGATCGCCGTGGCCGAACCGGCCAGCAGGCCGCAGGCCAGCGGCAGAAAGGATTTGCGCAGCCGTGGCAACTGACGCGCCAGCGGAATCGCCAGCGCTACTGTGGCCGGGCCGAGCAGGAAATGGACGAATTGCGCGCCGGCGAAGTACTCGCTGTAGGGCATGCCGCTCAGCAGCAAGACCGTGCTGACCAGCGCAATCGCGATCGCCACCGGATTGGCCAGCGGCGAAAATTTGCAGCGGCTGTAAATCCAGTACGCCACGACGTAGGCGCACAAGGTCAGCGTCAGGCCCAGCAGCGGCGACGCCGCCAGGTAGACCCAGATCAGGCCGAATTGCGGCAGCTCACGCATGGTCGCCCTCACCGTCTTTCTTGCCGCCGTCGCCGAACTGGTTCTGCCGATTTTGCCAGTTCATCACCGCGCGCGTGACCGCGGCCGTGACCGCCAGCGTCAGCAAGGTGCTCACCGCGACAGCCAGAATTACCGTCAGCCAATGGCCGCGCACTTGTCCCGCAGCGGCAACGATGCCGACCCCGGCCGGTACGAACAACAGCGACAGATGACGCAGCAATTCGCTGCCGGTGGCTTCGATCCGTTCCAGCAAAGGGGGATAAGCGACCAGTGTGAAAAACAACAGCAGCATGCCGACCACGGGGCCGGGAATGGGGAGTTTCAGGGCGAAGGTGATACCCTCGCCCAGGCACTGGAATACCAGCAGGGTCGCGAAACTGGCAAGCATTTCACTTCCCCCGTGGTGGTTGGATGAGATGGATCAGGACAGCTTGGCTTCGTCGAACCGGTGCGACAACTCGGCGCGCAATTTCTTGCGCAGTTTGGCGGCTTCAAAGCGGCGTTTTTCTTCTGCCGTGAACGGACGCAGCGACGGCACCGCGACCGGCTTGCGCTCGCCGTCGACCGCCACCATGGTGAAGAAGCAACTGTTGACGTGGCGCACTTCCTGGGTGCGGATGTTTTCGGCGACCACCTTGATGCCGACTTCCATCGACGAGGTACCGGTGTGATTCACGCTGGCAAGGAAGCTCACCAGTTCACCGACATGAATCGGCTGGCGAAACATCACCTGGTCCACACTCAGCGTCACCACGTATTGGCCGGCGTAGCGGCTGGCACAGGCATAGGCGACCTGGTCGAGGAACTTGAGGATAGTGCCGCCGTGCACGTTGCCGGAGAAATTGGCCATGTCGGGCGTCATCAGGACGGTCATGGTGAGTTGGTGAGATGGCATGTCCATGGTGAGCGGCTTTCTCTTGTTTGACTTAGTCGAATTCTATGCTGGGTTTAACGTCGCCGGCGCGGCTTACTTGAACAAAAGCTGGCGTGCGGGCGCGACAAGCCGGCAAGACTATCGTGAATAGTCTTGCCAGGCAAGTTTCCCGCCTTGCGGGAGTGCGTTGTAACCGGGGTGGGGTTTTAGCCGATGGCGGCGAAATGCGCCTCGGCATTGCGCAGGAATTTGGTGATCGAGGCCGTGATGGCTTCCGGCGACCAGCCCGCCATGTGCGGCGTCAGCACCACATTCTTGAATTCCAGCAATTCACGCGGCGGTTGCGGCTCGCTTTCGTAGACGTCCAGCCCGGCGCCGCCCAGCTCCCCCTTGCCCAGCGCCGCGGCCAATGCGGCCGTGTCGACCACGCTGCCGCGCGAGATATTGACCAGGAAACCTTTCGGCCCCAGCGCCTTTAACTCGCGTGCACCGACCAAGTGACGCGTGGCGGCGCCGCCCGGGGTGGCGATCACCAGCACGTCGCACCATGCCGCCAATTGCTCGGTGCTGCCGAAATACGCATAGTCGACATCATCGCGGCGGGAGCGATTGAAATAGCCGATATCCATGTCGAACGCGGCCGCGCGGCGCGCAATCTTTTTGCCGATGGTGCCAAGGCCGGCCACACCGAGGCGCTTGCCGGCCAGTTGCGGCGGCAGTACCAGCGCGTCGCGCCAGATGCCTTCGCGGCAGGAGAGATCGAGCTGACGGATGTTGCGCATGATCGCCAGCACCAGCCCCATGGCGTGATCGGCGACGCAGTCGTCGTTGGTGCCCGCCCCGGTGGCGATCTTGATGCCGCGCGTGGCGGCATGCGCGCTGTCGATGTTTTCGTAGCCGGCGCCCAGCGCGCAGGCCAGTTCCAGCTTGCCCAGCGTATCCATCTCGGCGGCAGTCAGGCCGGTCGAACCGTTGGTCAACACGACCCGCACATCCTTCGCAGCGCCGGTGATGGCCGCTGCGCGCGTCTCGGCAGTGGGTGCGTAGATGATCTCGAAAGCGCTGCCGATGGCGGCCTTGCTTTCTTCGGAAAGATGAATAAGAGCCAGTAGTTGAGGTTTCATTGTCAGATTGAAATGAGAGGGAAAGAGATAAGCTGCAGTGGTGCAATTCTAGTGGGATTCGCAGAGGCGCGCCGGAGCCCTCGCAAGGACAGCAAGCACCATAACGACAAGCAAATCAAGGGTAGCGCCGCCGCAGATGCGACACACCCGGGGGAAAGGAAACCGCCATGCGCATCACCAAACTGGAAACCAGGCCGGACGGCTTCTTTGCCGGCAACTGTTTCCCGGACCATGAAAATGCCGCTGAACGCCTGCCCTATCAGGTGTTCGCCTCATGCCGCCGCGAGCAGGCGCCGGTCGTCGAAGAATTGATCCTGATGCAGTTGCAGCACGGCTTCGACCAGGGTTACCAACTGGAAATCAAGCCGCGCCCGCATCAGGCCCTGATCGACTTTACCGTATCGCTGGCCTGCTCGACGCCGGAACGCGCCTCCGTGGTGCGGCTGGTGAGCAGCCTGGGGCAGGAGAAGAATGTGCAGGGTCTGCGCTGGCAAAGCATGCCGCCGGTTCGATAAGCAAGCCAGGCCTGCAAGAAAACGACCGTACGAAAACCATTTCCCGACCGCCCTCTGCACCATGGGTGAAACGTAAAAATGACCGGAAGAAATTCATCTGCTCGGCGCGCACATGGTTTGACATTGCTGCTATCGTATAAAAAATTCGCGATGAGAATAATAATTACATTCACAATTACATTCCAAGACGCCGCATCCCTCGTAGTTATATTTCAGCGATAGCCGTTCCCGGAACGACAATGGAATCGAAATAAATGACTACCGAAGAAGTGCCCGACATCCCTCTTGATGTGCCGGAACTCGGCGAGACGCCTGCCGTGGCGCGCTCGAGGCGCGTCAACGTGCGCATTTTCGCGTCGGTGTTCGTCGGCCTGGTCTGCCTTTCCATCCTGATCCTGCACATTTCCTTTGCCTGGAACGTTCGCGTCAAAGATCTCGACGACGCCCAGGTCTCCACCGCCAACCTGTCGCGCGCGCTGGCCGAACACGCCCAGGCAACGCTGATTTCGGCCGACTCGGTGCTGTTTGGCATGGTGCAGCGCCTGGAAGTCGAAGGCATGGACCGCGACTCGCTGGCGCGTCTTTATCCACTGCTGGCGTCCTACGTCAAGGAGTTGCCACAGATCCAGGGCTTGTTCGTCTACGACCAGACCGGCAAGTGGATGGTCAACTCCATGGACGATTCGCCGTGGATGCTCAATAATGCCGATCGCGAATATTTCATCTATCACATGACCCATGCGGACCGGGACCCTCACGTCGGCGAACCGGTAAAGAGCCGCTCCAGCGGCGACTGGATCATCCCGCTGTCGCGCCGCATCAATCATCCCGACGGCAGCTTCGCCGGTGTCGTGCTGGCTTCGGTGGAGGTGGAATACTTCCTCAAGTTCTATCGCAGTTTCGATATCGGCAAGCACGGCGAGATCCTGCTCGCGACGCAGCCCGGCATCCTGCTGGCGAAATGGCCGGCCTCCGGTGAAATTATCGGCAAGAACATCAGCAACAGCAACATCGTCAGCGATCACGCATCGCACAACAAGAACGGCATCGCTATCATCACCGCCGCCGATGGCGTCAAGCGTCTGCACAGCTACAAGCGCCTGGAAAAATATCCGCTGTTCGTCACAGCTGCCTTGTCTTACGACGAAGTGTTGGCCAGCTGGCGCACTGAAACATTGCTGCAGTCGGTCGGTGTGCTGATTCTGGTCGGCATGCTGGCGTGGATGGGCAAGCGTCTCGTGAACCAGATCAAGCTGCGTGCGCAAGCCCAGCAGAAGCTGCTGTCGGCGCGTGAGAAACTGGTGGAGATGAACAAGACGCTGCAAAAGATGGCGCTGGAGGACGGTCTCACCGGCGTCGCCAACCGGCGTCAGTTCGATGTCACGCTGGCCAACGAATTCAACCGCGCCAAGCGCGAACGTCAGTCACTGGGACTGTTGATGATTGATGTCGATCATTTCAAGAAATACAACGACACCTATGGCCACCCGGCCGGCGACGTCTGCCTTCAAAAGATCGGCAAGCTGATCAAGATGAATCGTCCCGGCGACCTGTCGGCACGCTACGGCGGCGAGGAATTCGCTATTCTGTTGCCCAACACCGATCTCAAGGGCGCCATCAGCGTGGCGGAAAAGATCTGCGCCGACATACGCGCACTCAATATCCCGCATGGCAAGAATCCGACCGGTATCGTCACGGTCAGCGTCGGCGCACAGGCAACAGTGCCGACCAAGACCTGTAACCTTCTGGACTTGGTCAGCGCCGCGGACAAGGCGCTCTACACCGCCAAGGCCCGCGGCCGTAACCAGGTTTGCAGCGCCGACGACGACATCCCGGCCGCTTTCGAACCGGGATGAGGTCGCGGTTACGGTCGCGGTTACGGTATCACTGAGCTGATTCCCTGAACTCCCGGTCAGCGATGCTCAAGCATCGCCACCGCCGCCTTGCGCGCCTCCTGCTCCGCCGATTTCTCATCGGGGAATACCGTGTCGATCAGCACGCGCTGCGAAGGAAAGACGGGATTGCGGTGCATGGGATTGGTCGACGGACCGAAGATCGCCACATTGGCGGCCCAGTCGCCGTTATCGGCCGGCAGTTTGACGCCCGAATACTCGACTTCATAGTCGCCCAGCTGTTCGATCGGCATGATGGTCTCCTTTGCGTGGTCGTTGCTTTGTTCCGGCGCGCGGCGTTGTTGCCGCTGTTGTCATGGTGCTAGTGGACGTTGCCGTCCGTGGTGCGGTCGTTCAGGTGACTGATGGCGTAACCCTTTTCGCCGATCTGCTGGAAGGCATCGTCGGGATCGAGCGTGAAATGGATTTTGCCGGTGCGCTCGAAATCGACATCCAGCTCATGCACCAGCCACTCGGTGCTGGCCACTTCCTGAGGTAACGGTTTTTCATGCGGCACCACCAGGTACGAGCAGAGATCGTTTTCTTCGGTCCTTTTGTACACATCCACTTTCATTGTTTCTCCCTTGCCGGTTTGCCGAGCACTATCGGATAAATCTCGAATAGAACACGAGCTTTTTGCCCCCGTTCTTCCTGTGGGACTAGGGTAAAAATCTTTAGTTCAACCCCATTTTTCCTTCTATTTCGCCTCCTCTTTTCCGCGATTTCTTTCATCCGCCCTGCGCGCCGACTTCTCCTCAGCCTGCTCCTCCGACTCCTCTTTCTTCACCATAGGACATTTACGCCGATTTATCTGCCAACGCGGTAAATTCCTGATTATGGAATAATGCCCGCATCGCCAAACGCACCCTCGCTTGCAATATGCAATCGAGAGTGCATCAGCCGGCAACAAGGGAGAGCAAGCTGAACCGCATCGAGCAACTGAGGATTTTCTGCATGGCTGCGGAAAGCGCCAATTTCCGTGAGGCCGCGGTGCGCATGGGCATCTCGCCGCAGGTCGTAACCCGCGCCGTCAAGGAGCTGGAGTCGGCCTTCGGTGAGTTGCTGTTCCACCGCAACACGCGCCAGGTGCGCATCACCGCCTTCGGCGAACGCCTGATGCATCGCGCACGGCTGTCCATCAACACGCTGGATGATTTGTTTCTTGACAACAATCATCGCAACGACGAAGCCCTCAGCGGCGTGGTCCGCATCACTGCGCCAAGCACCCTGGCGCACACTTACCTGCTGCCGGTGCTCAACCGCATCGCGCGCCAGCATCCCGACATCACGCTGGACCTGCGCCTGTCCGAAATCATCACCGACGCCGTCGACGACAAGATCGACATCGGCATCCGCATCGGCTTCCTGCGCGACAGCCGCTACGTCGCCCGTGCGGTGGCCAAGGTGGCCTTCTTCGTCTGCGCCAGTCCCGACCTGATCGCGCGCCACGGCGCGCCGACGACGCTGGACGAGCTGGTGCAACGCCCCATGAGCGCCATGGTGGACCGCAATACCGGTCGCCTCTGGCCCTGGTATTTTGCCGACGGCCAGCAACTCGGTCCGCGCTTGCCCGCCTTCGTCACCGACGATCCGCAAACCGAACGCCGCGCCGTCCTGGACGGCATCGCCTTCGGCCAGCTCGGCGCCTTCATGGCAATGCCATACCTGCGTGACGGCTCGCTGGTGACGGTGCTGCAGGACATCGCGCCGGCGCCCTGGGACCTCTACGTTTACCGGCCTCAGCGCGGCCCGGTGCCGGCGCGCGTACGACTGGTGTTCGACGCACTGGTGGAGACCTTGTCGGCATCGGAAGACTTCCCGCTGGAACCGCCTCCGGCTATCGTCGGATAATTCCTCAAATCGGAATCGAGAATTCCGAAACGGTCCATTTCGTTGTAGGACAATCGTTGCGATACTCCGACATCTCCCGGAATTTGCTGCTACATTTGTCCATAGCGGCAAAACATTCCTTCACTAGGTTATCCCCAAGTCGGAAAGGTATAAAACAATAATGCCCACGCTCACCGCACTCACCATCAACGGCAAACAGCACAACGTCGATTTGCCCGAAGACACTCCCATCCTCTGGACCCTGCGCGATCAGCTCGGCATGACCGGCACCAAATTCGGCTGCGGCATGGCCTTGTGCGGCGCCTGTACGGTGCACCTCGACGGCGAACCGATCCGTTCCTGCATCACCCCGATCTCGGCCGCCGCCGGCAAGAAGATCACCACCATCGAAGCGATCGCCGAAGACAAGGTCGGCAAATCGGTGCAGGACGCGTGGATGGCGCTGGGCGTGCCGCAGTGCGGCTATTGCCAGGCCGGCCAGATCATGTCGGCCACGGCGCTGCTGCGCACGACGCCCAATCCGAGCGACAAGGACATCGACGACGCCATGAGCGGCAACATCTGCCGCTGCGGCACTTACACCCGCATCAAGGCGGCGATCAAGCAGGCCGCGGCGCAGAACGGAGGCGCCAAATGAGCGCCGATCTGAGCACCATCGCTGAAAATATCCAACTGAGCCGCCGCAGCCTGCTCAAGGGCATCGGCGCCCTCGCCGGCCTGGCGCTGACGGTGGGCGTGGACGGCATCGTGATGGCAGCCGACGCACCGAAATTCGGCGGCGACGGCATGCCGGGCGGTCTCAAGGACAATGCCCTGCTGTTCGTCTCCATCGGCGCCGACGGCGTCGTCACCATCGTCGCCCACCGCTCCGAAATGGGCCAGGGCGTGCGCACCAGCCTGCCCATGGTGGTCGCCGACGAACTCGATGCCGACTGGAGCCGCGTGCGCGTGGTGCAGGCGCAAGGCGACCAGGAAAAATACGGCAACCAGAATACCGACGGCTCGCGCAGCATGCGCCACTCCTTCGGCCCGATGCGCCAGGTCGGCGCCACTGCGCGACTCATGCTGGAGACCGCCGCCGCCGCGCGTTGGAAGGTGCCGGTCGGCGAAGTCGAAGCGAACAACCATGAACTGATCCACAAGCCCAGCGGCCGCAAGCTCGGCTACGGCGACGTCGCCGCCGACGCGGCCAAGCTGCCGCTGCCGGCGCGTGAAAGCGTCAAGCTCAAGACGCCGCAGCAGTTCCGCTACATCGGCAAGGACAGCACCCGAGGCATCGACCTGCTCGACATCGTCACCGGCAATACTCAGTACGGCATCGACACGCGCCTCGAAGGCATGGTCTACGCCGTCATTGCGCGTCCGCCGGTCTATGGCGGCAAGCTGGCCACGGTCGACAGCAGCGAGGCGCTCAAGGTGCCCGGCGTGATCCGCGTAGTCGAACTCAAGGGCAGCCCGCCGCCGGCGCTGTTCAATCCGCTGGGCGGCGTGGCCGTGATTGCGCGCAATACCTGGGCCGCGATCAAGGGTCGCGAAGCGCTCAAGCTGACCTGGGACAACGGTCCCAACGCCTCCTACGATTCCGCCGAATTCCGCAAGACCATGGAAGCCGCCGCACGCCAACCGGCCAAGGCCGTACGCAACGCCGGCGATGCCATGGCCGCACTGGCCAAAGCGCCGCGCCGTATCGAAGCCGAGTATTACCTGCCGCATATCGCCCACGCCACCATGGAGCCGCCTGCGGCCGTGGCGCGCATCACCGGCGGCAAATGCGAGGTCTGGGCATGCGTCCAGGCGCCGCAAGCCACACGCGAAACCGTGGCCGGCCATCTCGGCCTGAAGCCGCAAGACGTTACCGTCAACGTCACCTTGCTGGGCGGCGGTTTCGGCCGCAAGTCCAAGCCCGACTTTGCCGCCGAAGCGGCCCTGCTGTCCAAGGCCATGAACGGCGCGCCGGTCAAGGTCACCTGGACGCGTGAGGACGACATCCACCACGATTATTTCCACACCGTGTCGGTGGAACGCCTGGAAGCCGGCCTCGACGCCAACGGCAAGGTCAGCGCCTGGCTGCACCGCACTGCAGCGCCGACCATTGCGTCGATCTTCGCCGCCGGCGCCAAGGGCGAAGCGCCGTTCGAACTGGCGATGTCGGCTGTGAACATTCCTTATGCAATTGCCAACATCCGCGTGGAAGCGCCGGAAGTCGAAGCCCACACCCGCATCGGCTGGTTCCGTTCGGTATCGAACATTCCGCATGCTTTCGCTGTCCAATCGTTCAGCGCCGAACTGGCGGCGGCGGCCAAGCGCGATCATCGCGACTATCTGCTCGAGCTGATCGGCCCGGCGCGCAAGATCAATCCGTCCGAGATGGCCGACGGCTGGAACTACGGCGAGTCGCCGGAACGTTATCCGCTCGACACCGGCCGCATGCGCGGCGTGATCGAACTGGCAACATCCAAAGCCGGCTGGGGACGCAAATTGCCCAAGGGACGCGGGCTCGGACTGGCGGTATGCTACAGCTTCGTCACCTACGTCGCCGCCGTGGTGGAAGTGGAAGTCAACGATGAAGGCGAAGTAAGCATCCCGCGCGTCGACATCGCGGTCGATTGCGGTCCATCGATCAACCCGGACCGCATCCGTTCGCAAGTCGAAGGCGCCTGCATCATGGGCATCAGCCTGGCGATGACGGGCGAGATTTCGTTCAAGAACGGCGCCGTGGAGCAAAGCAATTTCCACGACTACGAAGTATTGCGCGCGTTTGCAGCGCCCGCCAAGATCGACGTGCACATCGTCCCGCATATGCTCGACGTGCCGCTGGGCGGCGTCGGTGAACCGGCCACGCCGACGATTGCGCCGGCACTGTGCAATGCAATCTTCGCCGCCACCGGCAAGCGTATTCGCCAGTTGCCGATTCGTGAGCAGCTCAAGAAGGCCTAGTGCTCATTCAGTAAAGAAGGAAGGAAAACCGCGTATGGAATCCATCGACTTCGACGTCCTCAACACCGCCCTTACCTGGCACGAGCAAGGCCATCGCGTCCTGCTCGGCACCGTCACCCATACCTGGGGGTCGGCGCCGCGTCCGGTGGGGTCGATGATGGCGATTCGGGGCGACGGCCACGTGCGCGGTTCAGTTTCGGGCGGCTGCGTCGAGGACGATCTGATCCGCCGCATCCAGGGCGGAGAGCTGGAGCGCACGCTGCCGTTCGGACTGACCTATGGCCTGAGCGCCGACGAAGCACACCGCTTCGGCCTGCCCTGCGGCGGCACCTTGGAAATCATGATGGAACCGGTATCCGCGCAGTCGCGCATCGCTGAATTGCTGGCTGCCGTACGCCAGGGCCTGCGCGTCACGCGTACGCTCGATCTTGATACCGGCGTCGCCACGCTCGCCACCGACAGCGAGGCGCGCCAGACCACGGTGCAGGATCGCAAGCTGATCGCACCCTACGGACCGCGCTATCGCCTGGTCATCATCGGCGCCGCACAGATGTCGCGCTACGTCGCACAGTTCGCACTGGCGCTCGACTACCAGGTCATCGTCTGCGATCCGCGCGCGGAATACCTCAAGGAATGGGACATCCCCGGTGTGGAACTTTCCGGCGAGATGCCCGACGACCTGCTGATGCGCCTGCAACTCGACGCCAACAGCGCCGTGGTGACGCTGACCCACGATCCCAAGCTGGACGACATGGCGCTGATCGAAGCACTCAAGTCGCCGGCCTTCTACATCGGCGCCATCGGCTCGCGCACCAACAACATCAAGCGGCGCGAGCGGCTGGCGCTGTTCGACATCAGCGCTGCCGAGATCGACAAGCTGCATGGTCCGGTCGGCTTGTTCCTGGGTGCACGCACGCCGCCCGAAATCGCCATCGCGGTCCTTGCCGAGATGACCGCCATCCGCAACGGCGTGGCGATCTCGCAAACGCATGCGGCGCGCACCGATCCCTTGCCCGATGCCGGCGAAAACGGCAACGGCAATCCCGGCGGCAGTTGCGCCGTCGGCGAATTCACGAAATAGATTCCAGGGAATTCAGCGCGCGTGGAGGTCGGCGCGCGTGTCGATGTCGCGGTGGATGCCGGGATCGTTGACGGGGATTTCGTTAACCGGAAACGCCTGCAGCAAGGCGCGCGCGCCACGGTCGCCGCTCAATGCCAGCAAGCCGTCAAGATGGCTGCGGCCGAACGCGACCGGATTGCCGCGCTTGCCCTGATAGGTCGGCACCGCAATCTGTACGCCGTCTTTCAGCGCCGCCAGCAGGCCGCGATGCGTCGCCGCCTGCACATGCGGCATGTCGGCCAGCGCGATGATCCAACCGGCCGCATCCGACAGCCGGCGTATCCCGCACATCAGCGAAGCGCTCATGCCCGTATCAGCGTCGTCGCAGCCGATGACCTCGCAACCCGCCGCAATCAGCCGCCGGCTCAGTTCGCTGTCGACAGTACTGACGACAGCCAGCACCGGCAACGTCTGCAACATCGCGCGCGCCGCCGCGACGGCAACAACCTCATCAACCCCGGGCAGATGCGCCAGAAGTTTGTTGTCGGCGCCGGCGGGATCGAAACGCGTGCCTTTGCCAGCGGCCAGCAACAGGCCGCGGAAAGGCGTTTGAGTAGTATGGATGGCGAAGCTCATGGCTTGCGATTATCCATCAAAACACTGGCGCGAGCAGCTGCTCAGGGCAATTTCCTGCGTGCCTGCAATAGCCGCGTGCATTCGTCCACCGGCAAGGGTTTGCTGAAGTAATACCCTTGCACCTTGTCGCAGCCGTTCTCTTTCATGATGTTGCATTGCTCCAGGTCTTCCACGCCCTCGGCCAGCACTTCCAGGTGCAGGCTACGCGCCAATGCAATCACGGCACGCGCGATGGCGAGATCGTCGGCGTTGTTGCCGACGTCGCGCACGAAGGAGCGATCGATCTTGAGCTGGTCGACCGGAAAACGCTTGAGGTAATTCAGGTTGGAATAGCCGGTGCCGAAATCGTCAATCGACAGCCGCACGCCCATGGCCTTGAGCAGCTTCATGACTTCGATGCTCTTTTCAGGTGACTCCATGGAAGCGCTTTCGGTCAGTTCCAGTTCCAGGCAATGCGAACTGAACCCGCTGTCGTCCAGCGCCTGGCGCACCACCGCCGCCAGGTTTTTCTGGGCAAACTGTTTGGCCGACAAGTTGACCGCCATCGTCAGCCCGTGCACGCCCAGGTCGTGCCAGCGCTGGGCTTGCTCGCACGCGGTGCGCAACACCCATTCGCCGATGGGCACGATCAGGCCGGTCTCTTCCGCCATCGGGATGAATTCCATCGGCGAGATCATGCCCTTTTCCGGATGCTGCCAGCGCAGCAGCGCTTCGACGCCGACCACCTCGCCGCTCTGCAGCGACACCTGCGGCTGGTAATGCAGCAGCATTTCCTTCTTTTGTACCGCCTGGCGCAACTGCGACGCCATCTGCAGGCGATGGCTTACCTGACTGTTGAGCGCCGGCGTATAAAACTGGAAACGTTCAAGCACGTTGTCCATGGCGCGGTGCATGGCTACCTCCGCGGCTTGCAACAAAGCATCGCCGCTGTCGCCGTCGTTCGGATAAATCGTGACGCCGATGTTCGATTCGAGATAAACGCCTTCGTGGCCGTCGACGTGATACGGCAAGTCGAGCACATCGATAATTTCCTGCACTACCATGGCGATCTGATCCTGTGCCGGCACATGCACTACCATGGCGAAACTGGTATCGCCGAATCGCGCCAGCGTGGCGTCATGCTGCATCAGGCCGGACAACCTGCGCCCGGCTTCGACCAATGCGTCTTCACTCATTTTCAGTCCCAGGCTTTCGCGAACGGCGATGGCGCCGCGTACCCCGATCAGGATCACCGACAGCAATCCCGGCCGACGTTCGCGTTCGACGCGCGTGATGCCCTGCTCCAGCCGGTCGCGCAACAGACTGCGATTAGGCAAGCCGGTCAGGACGTCGTAGTTGCTCAGGCGATGGACGCGATCTTCCGCCTGGCGCCACTGCGTGATGTCGATGCCGCTGCACACATAGTTGAGCGCCGGGCCGTGGTCTTCCTGCAGGAATGTGGTCAGCCACAATATCTCGCGCCGCTCGCCTGTCGCAGTCAGCCAGCGACTCTGGTATTGCAACGGCTGCGTCTGCACGTGCCAGTTGAGGAAATGATTGCGCACCGGTTCGAGTTCCTCGGCCGGAAAGAAAATATCCCAGAAATGCTTGCCCTGCACCTGCGACAGCGTATAGCCGGTAGTGCGCTCGGCGGCCTGGTTGAAACGCACGATGCGGCCTTCCTTGTCCAGCATCAGCCCCAGCGCGCCGGTCGTATCGAAAATGGCCGACAGCAAGTTGCGCTCGGCTTGCAGCGCCTGTTCCATCTTGTTGCGGATCTGATTCTGGTGCGCCTCCTGCAAAGCGCGTTCGACCGCGGACGGCAGACGCGCCAGATTGGACTTGAGCACGTAGTCGTAAGCACCCTGCTTGAGCGCCTTGATCGCACGCTCTTCGCCCATGGTGCCGGAGACAAACAAGAACGGCGTGCTCGGCGTGATCTGCTGCACGATCTGCAGCGCCGACATGCCGTCGAAATTGGGCAAGGAGAAATCGCCGAGCACGATATCGGGCTGGTAGCGGCTCAATGCGTCGACGAAGGCATCCTCGGTCTCCACCTGCTGGACATCGCAGGCGATGCCGGCGCGCGTCAGTTCATAGCGCGACAATTCGACGTCGCCCGGATCGTCTTCCACCATCAGTATTTTCAGCGTACTTCTTCTCATCCCCGTCCCCGATTCTCTTTTTAAGATGCCGGCACTTTGTTGACGAGCATCCAATAAAACCCGGCCTTCTCGACCTCTTCCTGGAAACTCTCGAACTCGACCGGCTTGACGATATAACTGTTGACGCCCAGCTGATAGCACTCGCTCAGGTCCTGTACCTCGGCCGACGAGGTCAGCATCACCACCGGAATCGAACGCGTCTCCGGATCAGCCTTGATCCGGCGCAACACCTCGATGCCGCTGACCCGTGGGAGTTTGATGTCAAGCAGGATCAAACGCGGAAGTTCCCCTTTGGGGCGATTGGCGTAGACGCCGGCGCAGAACAGAAAATCGAGCGCATCGGCGCCGTCCTGCACCCATTCAACGTTATTGACGAGTTTCTTTTTTTGCAGCGCGCGCAGCGACAGCTCGGCATCGTAGGGATTGTCCTCCACCAGCAGGATGTCGATCTTTTCAAAGTTGTTCATGTGTCTGCTCCCTTGTCACCGCAGGCAAGGTGAAATGAAATACCGCCCCCTCGCCGACCACGCCCTCGGCCCAGACGCGGCCGCCGTGACGCGTGACGATACGATGTACGATCGCCAGGCCGACACCGGTGCCTTCGAATTCACTGACCCGATGCAGGCGCTGGAATACGCCGAACAGTTTGTTGTAATAGCGCATGTCGAAGCCTGCGCCGTTATCGCGCACGGTATAAGTGACACCGCCCTCGACCTCTTCCGCACTGACGTCGATCAGTATCTGTTCACGCTTGGCGCTGAATTTGAGCGCGTTCGCCAACAGGTTGAACCACACCTGCTTGATCAGCGTGATATCGCCTTCCGCGGCCGGCAAGTCGCCGAGCCGCAAGCTCGCCGGAACGGTCACCGCACTGGCGGCTTCATCAAAACAGGCCCTGGCCAGCGCGGTCATGTTCAGGTGGCCGTAGTTGAGTTCCTTGCGGCCCAGCCGCGAAAACTCCAGCAATTCATCGATCAGCCGTCCCATGTTGCGCGTGTTGTTGCGGATCACCTGCAGCTTGCGCAAGCCTTCTTCGTCGAGCTGGTCGGCAGCGTCTTCTTCCAGCATGCGCGCAAAACCGTCGACGGCGCGCAAAGGCGCGCGCAGGTCATGCGACACCGAATAGCTGAAGCTCTCCAACTCCTTGTTGCTGGCCTCGAGTTTTTCGATATTGCGCTGCAACGCGCGCGTCAGTTCACGATTTGCATCCTCGAGCTGGTTGCGCGCGAGGATCTCCAGTTTGAGTGCCCGGTTCAGCGCGTGCAGGTGCCGGACGCCGGCAACGGTATCGCCGCTCAGCGCCGGCACTTCAAGTTCCTGCGCGCCGCATTGCTCCTGCAACTGGTCGCTCAGGCGGCCAAGTTCCTGGCGTTCCTTCTTGAGCTGCACATAGGATGTAATGTCTTCGGCGCGGTGCATGATGTAGCGGATGGCGCCGTCTTTGCCGAACACGGGGAAATTGGACGGACTCCAATAGCGGCTTTCAAATCCGCTGCCGTCGGGACACGGCACATCGTATTTTTGCATCGCCATGGCGTGGGGCGCCTGGGTTGCCAGCACGCGTTCCAGCGAACTTCGCAAATTGGCCACGCCGTCGGCTGAAGGGTCTTCCGGGTTATCGGGGAAAACCTGGAACAGATGGCGGCCGACGATTTGCTCCCGCCTCGTCATCGTCGCCTGCAGGTAGGCATCGCTCACCGCGATGATGGTGAAGTCGGGCAACAAGACCAGGAACAGCCCCGGCACCGATTCGAATAACAGCTGGAAATCCGTAATCTCCTTCTCGGAGATCTCTGCAGTCATCGTTTTATATCCGTACGAAAAATGCGTCAATGAATGAAATATTTTTCACCTTGGTGCAGCGGTCATGCAAGGCTCGTCGGTTCTTGGAGTGCAGCGCGATGCCGCGCAACAGTCATTATCAATATGGCAATTTTTATTCTTATGATTGTTATTCCTCTAACGACGAGACCAATGTACCTAATTGATAGTTACATTTCAAGCGTACGTTCGCGTTTTCACGAGCAATGTGCAAACCTTGTTTTTTAGGCAATCAAAATT
This sequence comes from Herbaspirillum sp. NPDC101396, assembly GCF_044767365.1. Lineage (NCBI taxonomy): Bacteria > Pseudomonadati > Pseudomonadota > Betaproteobacteria > Burkholderiales > Oxalobacteraceae > Herbaspirillum > Herbaspirillum sp. NPDC101396. The sequence continues at coordinate 916,745 of NZ_JBIWNT010000001.1, forward strand.
GACGCAGTAGGTTGAAGATCCGCGCGGGGCGCGATCTGGCGGGCGACGCTCTGGTGCGCCGCCGCAGAGTTCAATCGAGCCGGCTACGTAACCAGCTTACTACTCCCGCAAGACTGCGAAAGTCTGAAACCGAGCGGCACTCGATGTGAGGATGCCGTTCACGCAGCATGCGCGACAGGGCCGAACCGGGTCCCAGTTCAAGCGCGACGCCGACACCGCGTTCAGCGCAGGCATCCATGCAGGACGACCAGCGTATCGTGTGTGTCAGTTGTTGCGCAAGCGTGCTGCGCGCGGAGGAAACGTCGTGAATTTCCACTCCCGAAATTCCCGCCAGGACCGTGCAGGCGGACTCGTGAAAATCCACTGCATCGAGCGCCGCCGTGAACGGCGCCAGCGCAGGCTCCATCAGCGGCGTATGCGAGGCGATGCCGACCGGCAAAATACCGGTCCTGCCGCCCACGCCTTCCAGCTCGCTTTGCGCAGCCAGCAAGTCGTCGCTGCATCCGCCCGCAATCAAGGTATCGAAGCCGGTGGCGATCGCCACGAACGCGCCGTGGCGTCGCAGCAGCTCCTGCGCTTCGCCGGCCTCGATGCCGCCGACCGACATCAGACCCTGATGCGGCGCGTGTTTCAGGCAGGCGTCCATATATGCGGCACGCGCGACGGCGAGATCGATTGCGTCGTTGCCCGGCAACGCGCCGGCGACGCCGTAAGCAGTGAGTTCGCCGATGCTGTAACCAGCAACCAGCGTCGGCGCAGGCAACTCCTCGCGCAACATGCGCCACGCCGCCAGCCCGGCCGCGACGATCAACGGCTGCGCATGGCGGTTGGCGAACAGCAATTGGGGATCATGCAGAATCTCATCGAGCGGCCGTCCGAGCCGGGTATCGAGCGCCTGCTCCTGCACGATCTGATCACCGCCCGCATCGGCGCGCAGCATATCGAACATGGCGGGATGCTGACTCCCCTGTCCCGGACAAAGAACGGCAAAACGTTCGCTCATGCCTGCAGCTCGCCACCGCACACCGTGTGGATCAGACAAGCCGCCGCCAGCAGATCGGCAGCGCCGCCGGGCGACAAGCGCCGCTCCACGAATTCGTGATGGACAGCTTCGGCACGCACCAGCCACGCGGCATCAGTCGTACCGCCGCCCGCCAGGAACTCGCGGCTGCGTTGCTGCACCAGCGCCGCGCCTGCCGCGCCGCCGCGGTGATAGACATTGGTGTCGCTGACATGCGCCATCAGTGCGAACAAGGCATCGGTCTTGGCGCAATGCCAGTCGCGTCCGGCCGCGAGCGTGGCCTGCAGTTGCGGCAAGGCGATCTCGAAGACGGAAGGAAATCCGAGCGCGCCCTCTTCACGCGCACCGCCCACGGCGTGACGTGCGGCGACGCGCAAACCGTGGCTGGCAGTCTCTTCGTTTTCAATCGATGAATTGGTATGTCCCGTCAGCGCATCGCCCCAGCGGATCAGCAAGGTGGCGCGAATCGCCTGTGGCGACAGCGTCATCCCCTGGCTGCGGCAGCAGGCAATCGCCGCGCACAGCATGCCGAGACAGAAGATCGCACCGCGATGCGTATTGACGCCGCCGGTGGCTTTGAGCATGCGTTGCTCGGCGTCGATGCCGAGACGTTTGAGTTCATTGAAGGATGCACCGGCCGCACCTGCTGCGGCGATGTCGGAAAAATAGCGACGCAGCGAGAACAGGCTTCGCAGAAAAGTCGTCGCATCCATGTCGTCATGGCTGCCATTATCAACCGGCGAGACCAGGCCCGGTTTGGGATACAGCGTCAATTCCTGATGCAGGCTGCGCAAGGCCATGCGAGCGAGTTCGCGGCAAAAAACCTGCTGCCGGCGTTGGCGACGACGTCGCTCGGTGTAATGCACCGCCACCGGCAAGCGCATGGCAGGCAAGGGAGCAAGGTGATCTACGCTGCGCATGCGCGCTCCTCAAATTCAGCCAGAAGCTCGCCCACACGCTGCAAGGCGACGCCACTGCCGTGTTTGCTCAATACGCGGTTGTCGGGGTTGCCACAGGCTTGCGCCCACTCTTTCCAAGACACTGCATGTCCGCTCGGGAAGGCGATCTCGCCATCGAGCGGCAAACGCGTGGCGTACTGCTGCAGCAGGGACACGACCTGCTCCAGTTGCAACTGATCCAATGGAGAAAACAGCACATCGATATCCGACGCCGGCCGCAAATAGGATTGCCCGGTCAGCGCCTGCAAAGCGAGTGAACCGTACACGCGAATCTCAAGTCCTTGCGCAGTGATGTCGCCGTGCAATTCAAGCAAGCCATTGCGCCATTGCGATCCGGCATGTTCGATCACATGGGCAATCTCCAGCGGCGCCCGCGTCTCGCGCACGCCTTGCAAGCCGACCCGCAAAGGGACGCGCAACTTGACGCCGTCCTGATCCGGCGGCAAGGCAATACCGAGGCAGATCTCGCCGGGTGCGCAATCAACATCGCGCCGACGGATCACCGCCGGCCAGTCATGCTGCCGCCACCGCTGCACGGCGAAGCGACGATCATCGGCAACGTACTCAAGCGCCTCACGCCAGCCGGCTTCGTTCAGCCAGACCAGCGCGTGACGGGTGGACAATTCAGAGCGGCTGGACATCGCTGTTGCTGACAATGGCGTCGACCACGCGTTGCGACCAGTTGCGACCGCCACGCTGCAAACCGACTGCTGCGCGGCGGTCCGTACCGTCCGCGGTAGCCAGCGCCTGTGCCAGCTGAGCGGCAAGATCGCCGCTCCAGATTTCGGCTACGCCACCCATACGATGGTAATTTTCCGGCCCCGGTGCAAATACCGGATTACTCTTTGCCAGTTCGACCAGGCGCTCTTCCGGCACCTTGGTGATGCGCGCCATGGCCGGCAGGCCCATCACGCGGATAGTCGCGTTCGGCAACGCGTAGCAGGCGTCGGCCATCAGGCCGCTGGTGATGAAGCCGCCCGACAGCGCTTGGTCGTAGACCAGGCCGATGATCTTGTGCCCTTGCTGACGCGCCAGGGCGATGCATTTGCCCAGGTGCGCCATGTAGCTGTTGATGCCCAGCATCTCGTCGCGGTGGCGCAAGCGTTGGCCTTGCGTGTCGACCAGGATGACGATGGCGCGGCCCGGATGTTCGCGCACGGTTTGCAGGATAGCCTGCGCCTGCGACAAGGCGATCTCGATGCCGATCGGCGTGTGGCCGGTGGTACCGACGATGGTCACGACCTCGCCGTCAACCTGGGCCGTGCCGGATAGGAAATCGGCCTTCTCGGTGATGCTGTGGCCTTGCGGGAATAAATCGTCCGCCAGTGTTTGCCAGCTCATGGTTGTCCCTTCACACGGTGCGGTTCCGCCAGTGCGGTGAATGCCGCCGCTTCCAGCATGGCGACGTCCAGCGGCTTGTCGATGCCGAGGCGCTGCCAGATTTCCAGCGGATCAGATGCATCGCCGAAGCGCGCGATGCGTTGTTCCAGCATGGCTTGCTCGGCTTCCAGGACCTGCAGGCTCAGCGCCGTCGGATTATTTTTGAATCCCTGCAACGTCTGCGTTGCCGCTGCGCGGAAAGCTGCAGTGTCGTCGGCGACGATGCCGTGGCAATCGCCGAGCAGGTACCGGTGCTTACCGCCGGTAGTGCGCCAGACCAGCGCGCGGTCGCGCGAGTCGAATTCCTCGACGCCGTTGGCGGTTTCGATGACTTCAGGTCCGGACATCGCCAGACGGCCTTCCTCCGACATGATGATGGCGTTGGCGCAACGTGCGACGATGCCCATGCCGCCGAAGCAGCCGTTGGAGCCGCCCACCAGCACGATGACAGGAATGCCGGCCGCGCGCGTATCGAGCACGGCGCGCATGACTTCGGACACGGCGATCAGGCCGGCGTTGGCTTCGTGCAGGCGCACGCCGCCGGTTTCCAGCAGCAGGATGACGCCTTCGGCTTGTTCCTGCACGGCGCGCTTGAGCAGGCCGACCAGTTTGGCGCCATGCACTTCGCCGACCGCGCCGCCCATGAAACCGCCCTCCTGCGCGGCGGCAAATACCTTGGCGCCGTTGAGCGCACCGCGTCCGACCACAACGCCGTCGTCAAACGACACCGGCGCATCGAGCTGTCCCAGATGCGGGCTGACGATGCGTTTCGACGGCGGCAGGAATTCTTCAAAACTATCGGCGTCGAGCACCTGCGCGAGGCGTTCGCGCGCGTTGGCTTCCAAATAGCTGGCTGTCATTTTTCCTCCACGACCGATTCCACCGCCTGATCCAGGCGCAGGCTGACCACCGCCGGCGTGGCGCCCATGTCGTTGATCGAGATGCGCGTGTCGGCCAGTTGCCAGCGTTTGTTGAAGTCGCCGATGACGGCTTCCCAGATGGCGCCGAAACCGCGTGCGGCGGTCTTGATTTCAACGGAGCAGCCGCCCTGCAGGTCGGCCGATTCGATCAGCACTTCGAGGTTGCCCGAGCTGACCACGCCGACCAGTTCAGCCTTGGCGGAGAGCTTGCGGGTGCCGTTTTCAAAACGATAGTTCAAGGTTTCCATATCACCAGTTCCTGAAACGTTTGGGCGGGTTGTACAGGCCGCCGGAAGCGCGCACCAGATCCTTCATGTTCTTGGCCGCCAACAGATCGCGCGTAGCCAGGCGCTTGTCGATGCCCATGTCTTCGGCGCGGCGGATAATTCCCCGATCACGCAGGTTCTCGACCATGCGCTTGTCGCGCGCCAGGCCGACCGGTGTGTAGCCGGCGACACCGCGTATAGCCTGCTCGCGCTCTTCTTCGGTGCGGCACAGCAGCAGATTGGCGATGCCTTCTTCGGTCAGGATATGCGTGACGTCGTCGCCGTAGATCATCACCGGCGGGATCGGCATGTTGGCCTGCTCGGCCAGTTGCCAGGCGTCGAGCCGCTCGACGAAGGCCGGCTGCATGTGTTCGCGGAAGGTCTCCACGGTCTGCACCACCAGCTTCTGCCCGCGCGGGATGGTGTTCTTGCCGGCCCGGGCCTGCTGACCGGCCTTGAGCCACGCCGGGCTGGCGTGACGGCGGCCGCGCGCGTCGGCGCCCATGTTGGGTGCGCCGCCGAAACCGGCGATGCGGCCCAGCGTCGCCGTCGACGAATTGCCCTGTAAGTCGATTTGCAGCGTCGAGCCGATGAACATGTCGCAGGCGTAATGACCGGCGGTCTGCGAGAAGGCGCGGTTGCTGCGCATGGAGCCGTCGGGTCCGATGAAGAAGATGTCGGGACGCGCGCGGATGTAGTCTTCCATGCCCAGTTCGGAGCCGAAAGAATGCACCGACTCGACGAAGCCCGCTTCAATCGCCGGGATCAATGCAGGATGCGGATTGAGCGCCCAATGCTTGCAGATCTTGCCGCGCAGGCCCAGCGATGCGCCATAGGTCGGCAGGATCAGCTCGATGGCGGCGGTGTCGAAGCCGATGCCGTGGTTGAGGCGCTGGACTTCGTATTCGGCGTAGATGCCCTTGATGGCCATCATCGCCATGAGCACCTGGATCTCCGAGATTTGCGCCGGGTCGCGCGTAAACAAGGGCTCGATGTAATGCGGCGTCGGCGCCTTGGTCACGAAGCTGACCCAGTCGGCCGGGATGTCGATGCGCGGCAGCACGTCGACGATTTCATTGACCTGGGCGATGACGATGCCGCTGCTGAAGGTGGTCGCCTCGACGATCGCCGGCGTGTCCTCGGTGTTGGGACCGGTGTAGAGATTGCCGTGGCGATCCGCCGCCTGCGCCGCCACCAGGGCCACGCGCGGGGTCAGGTCGACGAAATAGCGGCCGAACAATTCCAGATAGGTATGGATGGCGCCGATATTGAGTTTGCCGGCCGACGCCAGCTTGGCCAACCGGCCGGCCTGGGGACCGGAGAAGGAAAAGTCCAGTTTCGAGGCGATGCCTTTTTCGAAGACGTCCAGATGCTCCGGCAAGGCCAGCACCGAGAACAGCATGTGCAGGTCGTGCACGCGCGCCGGATCGAGTCCGGCCAGCGCCTTCGACAGGAAGTCGGCCTGCTTCTGGTTATTGCCTTCGAGACAGACGCGATCGCCCGATTCGATGACGGCGTACAACAAATCGGCAATGCGCGCCGCCGGCAAGAGCTTGCCTTCGAGCGAACTGCCCAGCACGCTGCTTGCGCGCGCCAGGCGTTCATTGCGATTGGTTTGCCGACGATTCCAGACGTGGCCGGTGGCAGACATTTACTTCACTCCCATGATGATGTCGGGCAAGCCGGTGGCGATGCCCGGGAAGACGCACAGCAGGATCACGGCCAGGAACATCAGCGCCAGGAACGGGATCGTGCCTTTGATCACTTCCGACAGCGGGATGTCGGGCGCGATATTCTTGATCACGAACAAGTTCAAGCCGACGGGTGGATGGATCAGGCCCATTTCCATCACCACGGTCATGACGATGCCGAACCAGATCAGGTCAAACCCGGCTTCACGCAACGGCGGCAGGATGATCGGCGCGGTCATCAGGATGATCGACACCGGCGGCAGGAAGAAGCCGAGCACGATCACCATCAGAAGGATCACCGCCAGCAGCAGCCATTTCGACAGGTGCATGTCCACCACCCACTGCGCCGCCGACTGGCTGATGTGCAGGTAACTCATCACGTAGGAATACAGCAGCGACATGCCGATGATCAGCAGCAGCATGCCCGACTCCTTGATGGTCGAGTTGAGGAAAGGCACCAGCTCGCGCGGCTTGTAGATGCGATAGACAACGGCGATCAGCACGATGGCCAGCAAGGCGCCCAGCCCGGCGGTTTCGGATGGTGTCGCAAAACCGCCGTACAGCGCGACCATGACGCCGATCAGCAGGATCAGGAAAGGCAGCACGCGCGGCAGCATTTCCACCTTTTGCGCCAGCGTGAAATGCTCGTCGTCGAGGTAAGCCGACTTCTCGCCGCCGCCGGTGTAGATGGCATGGGCCATCTTGTACTCTTTGCGGGCGCGATACATGGCGTAACCGGCGAACAGGATCACCAGCAACACGCCCGGCCCGATGCCGGCGAGGAACAGGCGTCCCAGCGATTGCTCGGCGGCCACCGCGTACAGGATCATGGTGATCGACGGCGGCAACAGGATGCCCAGCGTGCCGCCCGCAGCGATGATGCCTGCCGCAAACCCGGGCGAGTAACCGCGACGGCGCATTTCCGGAATGCCGGCCGAGCCGATGGCAGAACAGGTTGCCGGCGACGAACCCGCCATCGCGGCAAACAAGGCGCAGGCAAACACGTTGGCGATGCCGAGGCCGCCCGGCACGCGATTCAACCAGGCGTGAATGGCCGAGTACAAGTCTTTGCCGGCAGGCGATTTACCGATCGCCGCCCCCTTGAGAATGAACAGCGGAATCGACAACAAGGTGATGGAAGCGATTTCTTCGTAGACGTTTTGCGTGACGGTGTCGAGCGAAGACGCCGGCATGAAGAAATACATGAACGAGGTCGCCACCACGCCCAGCGCAAATGCGATAGGCATGCCGGAGCACATCACGAGGATGGTGACGATCCCGTACAGGGAACCGAGAACTAAAGGCGTCATGCTTGCTCCTTGGCCGCTACAGATGCAGGTACAGTGCCGGTGATGCGGGTCAATACCTGCACCAGCAATTGCAGCGTCAGCACGGTCATGCCGATCGCCATCATCGAATAGGGAATCCACAGCGGCGGCGCGAACGTCGACGAGGTGGTCTGGCCGTCGACCCAGGCTTCGTGGAACAGCGTCCACGACTTCCAGGCGAAGAACGCGCAGAACACGAACGAGATCAGGTCGACGATGAACATGCGCACCTGGTTGGCCCGGGGCGACAGGAAGCCGGCCAGCGCTTCGATGCCGATGTGGCCGCGCAGCGATTGCACGTACGCCGAGCACAGGAAGATCACACCCACCAGCATGAACACCGACGCCTCATCCTGCCAGTCGGTCGGCTGGTGGAAGAAGTAACGCACCACCACCGAATACGTCAGGATGATCGACGTCAGCATCAGCGCGATCATCGCCAGGAACACCGCGAGCTTGTTGAACTTCGCCAGCGCGTGGTGCAATCCGGCAACGACGGGGTTGGCCGGCACCGCGGGCTTGGCTTGCGGCTGCATCTCGAAGCCGTGACTCATAAGAGCTTCTCCGCCAGTTTGAGCAGATTGGCGCAGTTGGCGTTGCGTGCGGCGAAGTCTTTCCATGCGGTGGCGCGGGCGATGTCCTGCCATTTCTTGACGGTCGCGGCGTTGAGGTCGACCACCTTGGCGCCGGCCTTCTGGTACACGGCGGCGACGGCAACGTCATCGGTCTGCGCAGCCTTCAGCGCGAACTGCTCCATCTCGGCGCCGACGGCCATGATGGCGGCCTGCTGGTCCTTGGTCAGTTTTTCGAACACGGACTTGGAAATCATCAGCGGCTCGAACATGTACCAGTAGGCCTTGTCGCGGCCGGTGGTCAGCGCCTTGGCGACTTCTTCCAGGCGGAAGGAGATGAACGAGGTCGACGAGGTCATCGCCGCGTCCATCGCACCTGTCTGCATGGCGGCGTAGATTTCGTTGGACGGCAAGGTCACGACGGCAGCGCCGGCTTCCTTCAGGATCAGGTCCATTTCACGCGAGCCGCCACGCACTTTCATGCCCTTGGCGTCTTCCGGCTCGATGATGGGCTTGGTGCGGGAAGCGACGCCGCCGGCCTGCCAGATCCAGCTGACGATGAGGATGCCCTTCTCCGCCAGGATGCGCGCCAGCTCCTTGCCGACTTCGGCGTTCTTCCACGCCGAGCCTTGCGCGTACGAGGTCACCAGGCCGGGCATCAGGCCGATGTTGGTTTCAGGGACTTCGCCGCCGGCGTAGTTGAGCGGCACCAGCGACAGGTCGAGCGCGCCCTTGCGCATGGCCGAGAACTGCGAATTGACCTTCATCAGCGAGGAGCCGGGATAGATCTCGAACTTGAGGCTGCCGTTGGTGCGCTTGGCGACGCCTTCGGCAAACATGCGCGTGAGGCGGTCGCGGAAGTCGCCTTCGTTGATGGTGCCGCCCGGGAATTGATGGGAAATCTTCAGCGAGGTGGTTGCGCCCTGGGCCCACACCGACGAACTTGCCGTCCACAGTGGTGCGGTCGCGAGTGCACCGATGATGCTTCTACGTTTTTGCGAAGTCATTGTTGATCCTCCTTAAGGTGAGAGAAATACTGCTTTTTTGTGCTTTTTTGTGCTTTTTTAGTTGGTGCTATGTATCTAACTTCTTATCAACTTGGAGGCGCCGGAATGTCTCTTCCGTGTTTCCGGCGCCGTTGAATTTGTTGTCGCTTTGCTTTTTTAAGCGGATTTCTTGTATACACGTTCTTACAAAACAAATACATTGTCAAGCATCAAAGATGATTTAGAATGGTTTCATTGCATACTTGATATCAATCCATGGATACCCCTAAGAAACGTTCTGAGACCTTGCGCGAATCGATCGAAGAATTGATCGCCGTCGGCAAGCTCGCACCCGGCCAGCATCTGGACGAGACGGTTCTGGCCGAGCAGTTCGGCGTCTCGCGTACGCCGATCCGCGAAGCGTTGATCCAGTTGGCGTCGATGGGCATCATCGTGATGCGGCCGCGGCGCGGCGCCATCGTGGCCGAGATCGGGCCGCAGCAATTGATCGAGATGTTTGAAGTAATGGCCGAGCTGGAAGCCATGTGCGGCCGTCTGGCGGCACGCCGCATGTCGGCCGCCGAGCATACTTCACTGATGGCGGCGCACCAGGCCTGCAAGGACGCGCGCGACGCGGTCGATCCGGATACCTATTTCTACAAGAACGAAGACTTCCACGGCCAGATCTACGCCGGCAGTCATAACGCCTTCCTGGAAGAACAGGCGCGCGTGCTGCAACGCCGCCTGCGCCCTTACCGCCGTCTGCAGCTGCGCGTGCGCGACCGCCTGAAACGGTCTTACGACGAGCATGAAGGCGTGGTCAACGCCATCATCGCCGGCGACAGCGAACGCACCGTGGAGCTGCTGCGCCAGCATGTGATGATCCAGGGCCAGCGTTTTGCCGACCTGGTGGCATCGCTGCATCAGCTCAAGATTGCACCCAACGGCGAGAAGCAGTCGCTCAGCGACGCCCTGGCCTGATCAGCATTAATCAAGACTGAAACGCCACAGCACGTCCAGCACGTGCTGGGTCGGGCGTTCGATATTCTCCGCGCGATGCGCAATCCCCAATTGTCTCCACAAGGCCGGTCGCAGCGGCAGCATCTGCACGCGCGGATCGGGTAGCGGCGCGCCCTGCTCGTGCGGCAACAGCGTCGCGCCGTAACCGGCCGCCACCAGGCTCTTGATTGCATCGTTGTAGTTGAGCTGGATGCGCGGCGCCGGCCGTTGCCCGCCGCCCGCAAACCATTCCTGCGTCAGGTGCGACAGCCGTGTACCGGCGTCGTTGAGGATCAGCGGCTGCGCCGCCAGCCATTCTGGCGTGACCTGCGCCGGGCTGCGCCAGCCGGACGGCAGGAAGGCCATCACCGGATCGCGCCGCCATGGCTGCACCACCAGCCGCGCCACCGGCGTTTGCGGCAAAGCCACCAGGCCGACGTCGAGCGTGCCTTCGCTGAGCCGGGTCAGCGTGTCCTGCGAGGTCAGCACCTCCACCTGCACATCAATGCCGGGATGATCCTGCCCCAGCACCTCCAGCGCCTGCGGCAGAAGATGCGCAATCGCGCCGGTGGAGGCGCCCAGCCGCACGCGTCCGGCCAGTCCCTGCACCTGCCGCTGCACGTCTTCCAACGCTTGCTCGGCATCGGCCAGCAGGCGGCGCGCCCGTTCGATCAGGGTTTCGCCGATGGTGGTCGGCCGGATCTGGCCGCGCTTGCGCGACAGCAAGGCGGCGCCGATGCGCTCTTCCAGGTCGGCGATGTGCAGGCTGATGGTCGGCGGCGCCAGATGCAGCACGCGCGCGGCCTCGGCGAAAGAGCCATGGTCGGCGATGGCGACCAGCGTGCGCAGGCGATCCAGGTTGATTTCTCTCATGGCGAACCTCGGGTTAAAGGCCTAAATCAGTAAAACTGAATGTTGTCGTTATTAAATTCAACTTTTCTTATTTTAACAAGACGCCGAAGATGAGTGCCTCATCCATCCCAATTGTTCAGCGAAGGAACGCGATCATGGCCAAACCTCTTGTTTTCATCGACGGCGACCAGGGCACCACCGGTCTGCAAATCCACGAGCGCCTGCGCCATCGCAGCGACCTGCAACTGGCGACGCTGCCGGCAGCCGAGCGCAAGGACGCAGCCCGTCGCGCCGAAGCCATCAACGCCTGCGACATCGCCATCCTGTGCCTGCCGGATGCCGCCGCGCGCGAGGCGGTTGCGGCCATCGAGAATCCGGCCGTACGCGTGATCGACGCCAGTTCCGCGCATCGCACCACGGCGGGCTGGGTCTACGGCTTTCCGGAAATGGACGCCGGCCAGGCGGAGCGCATCGCAACGGCCTCGCGCGTGACCAATCCGGGCTGCTATCCGACCGGTGCGATCAGCCTCTTGCGCCCGCTGATTGAAGCCGGCCTGGTACCGCGCGACTACCCGGTCAGCGTGCATGCCGTGTCGGGCTATTCGGGCGGCGGCCGTCCCTCGGTGGAGCAATACGAAGGCCCGCAAGGCGCACAGGCGCCGGCCTTCCAGCTGTACGGAACGGCGCTGGCGCACAAGCATCCGCCTGAAATGCAGCGCTACACCGGCCTCGATCATCGTCCGCTCTTCGTACCGGCCTATGGCGCGTTCCGCCAGGGCATCGTGCTGACCATCCCGCTTGAGTTGCGCCTGCTGGCGGCCGGCGTCGAGGGCAAGCAATTGCATGCCGCGCTCGAGCGCCACTATGCCGGCGCCGCACACGTCCGCGTGATCCCATTGGAAGAAACCAAAACGCTGACGCACCTGAACCCGCAAGCGCTCAACGGCACCAACAACATGGATCTGGGTGTGTTCATCAATGAGGAGCACGGACACGTGCTGTTGTCGGCCGTGTTCGACAATCTTGGCAAGGGCGCCTCGGGTGCGGCGGTGCAGAATCTCGATCTGATGCTCGGGCACGCCTGAACTACAGCGTTCTGAGGCTTTCGAAGTAGCGCACGTCGCCGCTGAGCGGATCAGTGAAGGCGATCGAGCGCGCCAGCAGTTTCAGCGGCGCGTCATAGTCGTCGGCCATGCCGGCCGGCACGACGTGCGGATAGAAGTTGTCGTTGACAATGGGGACACCGAGCGCCGCCATGTGCACGCGCAGTTGGTGCTTGCGCCCGGTGACCGGATTGAGGCGGTACAAACCCAGCACGCCGCGCCGCTCGATGAGATCGACGTGCGTCTCCGAGTTGGGCTCGCCCTCTTCTTCGCGCATCAGGAAGAATTTGTCGGCGTCGACCATCCGGCTGCGATGCACGAAGGGAAAGCTGCGCCCTTCCAGCATCCCGGCCAGCGCTTCGTAGGTCTTGTCCATCGTGCGTTGCTGGAACATCGCCTGGTACGCGCCGCGGCTGGCGGGATTGTGCGAAAAGATGATCACGCCGGCGGTCTCGCGATCGAGCCGGTGGATCGGCGTCAGGTCGGCCAGGCCGGTTTTCTTCTTCAAGCGCACCAGCAGGCTTTCATGCAGGAAGCGGCCGGTCGGAATCACCGGCACGAAATGCGGTTTGTCGACTACCAGCAGATGCGCGTCCTGATGCAGGATCTGTTCGGTGAAGGGAATCGGCGCTTCGCTGCCTTCCAGGTCGCGGTAGTAAAAGATGCAGTCGCCGCGCCGGTAAGGCGAGTCCGGCGCCAGCGCGACGCCATCCTGATTGACCACTTCGCCGCGCGCCATCCGTAGCCGCCACGCCTCTTCCGTCACGCCGGGAAAGCGCGCCGCCAGAAAATCCAGCATGTTGCTCCACGAGCCGGCCGCATCCTGCAGCCACAGATAGCTGGGGGCGACGCCGTCCTTGAGCGGCAAAGGCGCGGTCGGTTTCATCGGAGGTCCTTCATGCTTTACCGCTGATCTTGCGCGCGGCGCGGCGCTGCCAGGCGATCACGCTTGGGTTGTTGTCCAGATGCGCCTTGATGCGGCTGCGCTGGGTATCATTGAGCGGCAAGCTTTGCAACAACGCCGGCCAACTTTGCATCGCACGCTCGACGGTGTCGACCAGCACCATTTGCAGCTTGGGTTCGGGAATGTGCCAGATATTGGCCAGCTCGCGCAGCACTGCGGGCGTCAGCAACTGGCGCGCCTTCTCGCCCGGCGCAAACGCCAATGCATGACCGTGACCGGCGAGGTAAGCCGAATACGCCACGATGTCATAGGCCGGCGACAGCTCAGCCGCCTGCGGCGTGCGATACAGCATGCTGAAGTTCTTGAGATGGGCGTCGAAGTTGCCGAGCAGTTCGTTCACCTTTATCCGGCGCAGCAACTCGAACAGGTCTTCCTCGCCCTTGATGCTGCGCTCCTGCAGCACCACGCCGAGCGCCGCATAAGTGCCGGCATATTTGGCGGCGGCCGGGGTACCGGTGATCTGAGCGAAGTCTTCCATATGCAGCCGCCCGGTGGCAGTGCCGGCGTCGCGGTCGAAACGATGGATCAGCAGGAAATTTTCGGCATCGCTGCGCAAGCCAAACGGCAGCCGATCGGCAATCGCCGTCAGCGGCACCAGTTCATGCTCGCACACCTGGACACCGGCAGCACGCGCCAGCGCCAGCGAGGAGAATTCCACTTCCGGCATCTGCGGATAGTCCGAGGCCGGCAGCTTGCCGATGAAATGCGCCCCGCGCGCGTCCTTGGAGCGCATCACGTAACGTCCGCCCGCAGCACGCACCAGCCCGATCTTGGGTTGCACGCCGGAGATCGATTCCCCATCCGGCGTGGGCAACTGGCCGGCGCTCATTTCATAGCTATCGCGGCCCTGGCCGATCAGGCGGCCGAGATGGCGATCATCAAGGGTTTCCGACAAGGCCGAGACATCGCCCGGCAAATCCTTGCCGCAATACGCCAGCAGGCCGAATTCGTCGTCCGGCGCCAGGCCGGCGCGCTCGATCAGGTGCTTGCGTAACTGGCCTTCCGGCAGCAGGTTTTGGAAAAATGCCGGCAAGCCGCCCTTGCCGTCGCCGCGATTGGCTTCCAGCGCAGGATTGAGCAATTGGGCGACGGTGCGCTCTTCAGTCGAGCCGCGATACAGCTGCGACAGTACCGGTCGGTTCGGGTCGATGGCGTAGGCATCGTCGAAGCGGAAATACACGCGCCCGTCGTCGAGCGCAAACAGCGAACCGACCTCGGTGACGCCGAGCCGGATGCGCAGGGACCGCAACATACTCATGATCCGTTCCTCATCAAGGCGTGCAGGCGCTCGGACAACTCCGTGCGCTCGCCCTCACCGCCCTGTTCAGCGGCGCGCTGTGCCGAGACTTCCCGCGGCACCAGCAACAACTCCAGCCCGAGTTCGGTGCAGATCGACAGCAGTTTGCTGAGTTCGATATTGCCCTTGCCGGTTTCCAGCGCCTGCAAGGTGTTGCGGTGGATGCCGCTGCGCTCGGCCAGACTGGTCGAACTGAGTTGCCGGGCCTTGCGAGCGCTGCGGATCTGACTACCGAGGGCGAGAAGTGATTGCATAATAAATTGTGCTGATTGGCTTGATGTCCATTTTATTATGCATTTTTGAAAAAGCAAGGATTTGCATATTAAATTAGTCATATATATAAAATGACTAATTAATTATGCAATTTATTGATCAATTACAAAAAACTGCTCCGGCAATAAAAAATCGCCCCGGAGGGCGATTTCAAAGCACAAGACCGACAATCGAAAATCAGGCAACAGTGTTAACGTTGCGACCGATATTTGGATTGGCAGGCAGAGGCAAGGCATTCAAGAGGCCCACGGCAGTAGTAGCCTGGACATCGAGCGCCTTTTTCAGCATCGCAATATTGACGGAATCACTTGTCTCTTTCGCGGCAAGTGCCGAAGCGACGGCGGGAATGTTACCAACGTCCATGATTCACTCCTTTGATGATGTCACCCTATAACGTCATCTTTTCGTATTTCTTTACGACAATCAAGACGTTTTACAAAAATAAACGAAGTTTTTTACCCCATTTATTGCCAATAAAACAAAGACTTAGCAATTCACCATGACGTCCGCAGTAGCTTGCGGCCAAAAAAAATCGCACCCGTGACGGATGCGATTGAATGGAAACCCGCATAATCCGGTTTCCTCCCCCTCAGGCCTTGGTATTGATGAGACGGCCGATATTCGGGTTGGCTGGCAGGGCCGGACTGACCAGGCCGATCACATCGTCGACGACGTGATTGGCGACCTTGGTCAGGTCCAAACCTATCCCTTCCACAGCTTTTTTCGCCAGCCAGGCGGTTGCGACACCAGTTGCCAGAGATGCGATCTCCATGATGACTCCTTTTACTAACCAGGCTTATGCAACTCCCCGTTAGCGACACAATCTGACATCTCTTTACGAAAATCACATGTCCTTATCTTTGTTTTACACAGGTTAAGATTGCGCCCCTGAACCGCTTACACTGGCCTTCGCCCCCTTCTTCATTGCACCCATGCTCCACCTATTAGAAAAAATCAGCGCCGCTCTTGCCACCACCCCCGCCGGCAGCGAACTCGACCATGCCATCGCACTGGTCAAGGCCTTGCGCCCGCAAAAGCGCGAAGCCCCGGAACTCGCCATCACCAACGTGCGCACCCTGACGCACTTGCTGCAGCAGCATCCGCACCACGCCGCGGCGCTGCGCCATCACCTGCTGCATCTGCTGTCGGTGCGTCGCCAGACCAGCCTGTATACCGATATCGGCATCCTGTCGAACGACGGCTTCTTCTCCGAACTGCACCGCCGCCTCGCCTACCGCGTGCTGCCGCCGGCGCTGGATGAGCGCTACCTGTCCGACTGCCTGGAACAGCTGTTTCCCTTCAACACCGACTATCTGTGGATGCGCGCAGTGCCGGTCGACGATTGGGCTGCGCTGTTCGAGGTATTGCAGAACGCCGATGATGAACTGCCGCCCAAAATCGACAATCTCGACAATCTTGACAAGTTCGACGAGCAAAAGACCCTGACCGAGATCCTGCTGGCCATCCAGGTGCTGTCCTACCGCATCAGCGCGATCGGCATCGAGCCGGAGCTGATCCGCATCTACAGCGACGTCAAGGCCTTCGAATCGCCCTTCCTGATGCAGAACGTCGAACTACACCGCTATCTCGATGGCTACATGCGCCACCTCAATGGCGACCCGACGCCGCTGGAAGACGCCAGCCACGTGCTGGTGATGCTGGATCAATGCCAGGAAGTCGTCACCCGCATCCGCAAAAGCACCCTGCGCCTGGGCACCAGCATCGCCGTCACCTACCGGCTGGTGCGGCTGGACCAGCATCTGGACCGCCTGCGCAAGCTGTTGTCGCTGGTTGATGTCGGCAAGCCTGAAAACGCTCCCGCGCTGGCCACGCAAAAGCGCGCCATCGGCCTCGAACTGGGACTGGAACTGATCGAAGCGCACAACCGCAAGTACACCGTGCGCGACCTGTTCGCCGCCAACATCAACCTGCTGGCGCGCAACATCACCGAAAACGCCAGCCGCACCGGCGAGCACTACATCGCCGAAGACCGGCGCGAATATGCCTCCATGTACAAATCGGCGGCGGGCGCGGGCTTCATCATCGGCTTCATGTCGATGATCAAGATCCTGTTCTCCTATCTGCGGGCGGCGCCGCTGGTGGAAGCCTTCCTGTTCAGCATGAATTACTCGCTCGGCTTCATGCTGATCCACGTGCTGCATTTCACGGTGGCGACCAAACAGCCCGCCATGACCGCCTCGCGCATCGCCGCCGGGCTGCACAGCAGCGACGGCCGCAACCTCGACCTCGACAGCCTGACCGAACTGATCGTCAAGGTGATCCGCACGCAGTTCGTCGCGGTGCTGGGCAACCTGACGATCGCCTTCCCGGTGGCGTACCTGCTGGCGAGCGGCTACTTCATGCTGGCAGGCCATCACTTCGTCTCGCCGGACAAGGCGCAGCACCTGCTGCACGACATCGATCCGTTCTCCAGCCTGGCGCTGTTCCATGCTGCGATTGCGGGCGTCTGCCTGTTCCTGGCGGGCTTGATCTCCGGCTATTACGACAACAAGGCGCTCTATACGCGCATGTCGCAGCGCGTGGCCCGCGCACGCTGGCTCAGCCGCATGCTGGGCAAGGCGCGCACGGCGCGATTGGGGGATTATCTGGAAACCAGCCTGGGCGGCCTGATGGGGAATTTTTACTTCGGCATCCTGCTGGGCACCATCGGCACCGTCGGTTTCCTGCTCGGGCTACCGATCGACATCCGCCACATCACATTTGCGGCGGCCAATTTCGCCATTGCGCTGGTCGGGCTCGACCATACCGTCGGCTGGAGCGTGATCGCGGTCTCGACGTTCGGCGTACTGGCGATCGGTACGATCAACCTGTGGGTGAGCTTTTCACTGGCGCTGTTCGTGGCGCTGCGTTCGCGCCAGGTGAAATTCCGCCACGGCTGGCCGCTGCTGAAGTCGCTGTGCGCGCGCTTCCTCAGGAAGCCTGTGGATTTCTTTATTCCGCCCCGTGCTGCGCCGGTAGCGCAGGATGGACCTGAATCAGCCTAGGCTCAGCTTAGGACCAGCCCAAGTTCTATCGGGCCGGCTTGTCCAGCTGTTCGTATACGCTGTTGGCGATGCGCGCCAGCTCCGTCCGGTCGATGCTGCCCGATAAGGCGTAGCCGAATTTGCCGTCGATCCAGTAGAACACGTTGACCGTACCTTCCTGTGCAAAGCGGAAGCCGGTGTCCTTGTTCTGCACCTGGTCGGTCGAAACGTACAAAGTCAGTCGCCGCCCCGCCCCGTCGTGGTACATGAACTGCGCCACCGGTGCGCTCTGACCCGGCAGCAAACGTCCGCCGATCAGATCGTAACCCAGGGGAGCAAGCTTGGGCGCGCGGACATCGGCGCCGATACGTTTGGACAGCCAGCGCACCAGCGTTTCTTCCTGATCGGCGCCGACTTCCACCGGACGACGTGGATCGGGCGTGTAGACGGCGTGCGCCACGGCGGCGCGACGCGCCATCATCAGCGGTGCATCCACACGCGTCGCGTTACCCGCGACTGCGGCAATCCAGCCCACCGGCGACGACTGCGCCGCACCGTGCAGGTACCAGCCGCCAGCGCCGGCAAAGATCGCGACGATGAACACTGCGGCGTAACGCCGCAGCAATTCCCAATTGCTGCTGGGACGCGCCGACAAGCGCACCGGCAGCGGCTCGTCCAGCACCGGATCGAACAGCAGATGCAAGGCCTGGTTCTGGTGGCGGTAAGTGCGCAGGCGCTCCGCTTCTTCCGGATGGTGTTCAAGCCAGGCGGCAACGTCGGCCAGCCGCTCCTGCGGCAGCAAGCCGTCGACATAGCCCTGCAAATCGGCTTCAGTAACCGGCAACGGGTTCGGATTCATTTGACCACCTTCAACGTCGAATGCTGGGGCCGTCCCTCGACCAGCATGCGCAAGCGTTCGCGCGCCCGCGACAAGCGCGACATGACGGTGCCGAGCGGGATGCCCAGCGTCGCGGCCACTTCTTCATAGGTCATCTCTTCGAGCACGACCAGCAATAAAATCTCGCGTTGCTCGGCCGCCAGCTGGCGCAGGGCCGATTCGAGGTCGTAGCCGACCAGGCGGTCCGGCGCATACGCCGGCGTTGCCAGCGCATCTTCGTCATCCAGCGTGACCGTGGGAATCACGGGCTTGCGGCGCTGGTCGACGTGCAGGTTGTGCATGATGCTGAACAGCCAGGGTCGCATGTCGCCGCTGCGGCGCCAGCTCGCCAGCTTTTGCCAGGCGCGCTCCATGGTGTCCTGCACCAGGTCGTCGGCGCCGGCGCGATCACCTACCAGCGCCCGCGCATAACGGCGCAGGCGCGGCAGGCAAGCCAGCAGGTGACTTTCGTCGGACATGGACTCAGGCTGGGAGTTGAAGATGGAGATGGATCAGTTCTTGACGACGTGCCAGATGTTCTTGAAGTTGTCGCCGGTACGATCGCCCGGATTCTTGTCGGAGGCGAACAGGTACAGCGGCTTGCCGTTGAGGGCCAGCTGCGCGCTGCCGTCGTCGCGCTTGATCACCGAGAACGGTGCGCTTGGCGTGCCGACCGGCGCCACAGGCGGCCAGGCGGTAGCGCAAGGACCGTTGCAGACGCTCTTGCCGACCGGATCGTTGTCAAACGTGTAGACGGTCATGCCCTTGGTGGTGACGAGGACGTCGTCGGCTTTCTTGACGGCCATCTCTTCAGCAAAGGCGGCAGGTGCGGCGGAGGACAGCAAGGTCAATGTCAGCAGGGACAGTGGGAGCAGTTTCATGGCGGTATTCCTTTCATTGCAGGGTTGCGCGGTTTTGCCTTACCCATGACAAGGTAGACGTGTGCAGCGCGGTTTTATTCCGCTACAACGAAAATATATTCTGTCCGCCTCAATACTTTACTTTGTAACAACAGTCCTCTGCATCGGCGCCAGCAAGGCCAGCAGCTTGTTCTGCGTGCGCGACGGGATGTTCGACTTGTCCATCGCCGCCTGCAGATCCTCCACCAGCGCGTTGAACTGCATGTTGTTGAGCGCCAGGCCCTGGTGCACTTCCTTCATCGGGTCGCCGCTGTACTTGCACGGACCGCCGCTCAGTTCGCAGAACTGTTCGGTGATCAGCTTGGCCAGCCGCTTCATGTCGGTTTCCTTGAAGGTGTCCTTGATGCGGACGTCAGCCAGCGCCAGCGCCAGCGTGTCGTCAACCACTTTGGTCAGCACTTCCAGCCCGCCCAAGTCGAGGTACAGGCTGTCATCGGTTTTTTGGGCATGGACCGGCAAGGCGGTCGCCAGCGCAATCAGCACAAGCGAGATCGCGGCCAGCCGGCCCGATGTTGTCGTCGGATATTTCATCAGAAGCCCGCCTGCACGGAAAGATAGACGCCATCCTGGCGCTTGGGGTTATAGATGGTGATGTCGCCGAGCGAAACATAGGCCAGCGTCAGCGACAGGTTTTTGCTCGGGAACCAGGCGACGAAGGCGTCGTAATAATCCTTCTCGTTGTCGGCGCCGAGGTTGCGCGGCTTCATGCGATATTCCGCACCGACCACCCATTGGCGATTGAGCAGATAGGCCACCGAGCTTTCCAGCATGGCCTGGTAGCGGTCGCCCTTGTCGCCGCCGAAACCGAGGATGCCCATCTGGTTGGCCTTGGTGGCGCGCACCGTAGCGTTGAGCAGCAGGCTCTGGTCGAGGAACAGTTTCGTCGCGGCGAGGTAGTAATCGATGCCAGAATCACTCTTGGCTCCCAGGTCCTTGACGTTGGTGACCGCGCCCAGGCCGCCGATGCCGTTGTTGCGCTTGACCATCACGCCGGCGGCGATCTGCGGCATCCAGGTATCCTGGTCATAGACGATGTCGCCGGCCAGCTTGACTTTCACGCCGTAGATGTCCTGATCGATGCGCAAATTGTTGAGCGGCGCCAGGCTGCCGGTGAAGCGCTGCTTGGCCACCGACAGCTCGACCCGGTCGGCGATGCCGACGGCCACGCCGTACGAGGCCAGCTTGTAATCCTGGGTGCCGACATAGGTGTAATGCACATTGGCGCCGTAGCTGTCGCGACTGCCGTAGCCGGTGATGGTGGCCCACGGCACCAGGCCGCCGCCGCCCGCGCCTTCGACCTGGACCACGCCGGCCGTAGCCATCAGCTTGCCCATGTCGGGCGTCATTGCGCTTTGCGCCGATGCTGCGGCCGACATCAATGCCATGCATGCGCCCGATGCGATCAGGGATGCCCGTCGCAGCGCCCTTCCTGTTTTATTGGTCATGTATTTCCCCCTTCCCCAACTCTGCTGCTCCGAATCTGTATCGACTCCAGGTGCAGCAATTCAAATTGCCATGTTCTCCGACTGGCTCGGCACTTCCGGCGGCGTCCATTGCTCCAGCCACTCGATGAAGCGGTCGCCGGGCATCGGCTTGCTCATGAAATAACCTTGCGCCTGGTCGCAACCCATTTGCCGCAACAGGTTCCAGACCGCCAGCGTCTCCAGCCCTTCCGCCACCACGCGCAGGCCCATGTTGTGGCCCAGGTCGATGGTCGACTTGACGATCTTGGCGTCGTCGGCGTCGTGCTCCATGTTCATCACGAAGGATTTGTCGATCTTCAGTTCGTCCACCGGCAACCGCTTGAGATAAGCCAGCGAAGAATACCCGGTGCCGAAATCGTCAATCGCCAGTTCCACGCCCATGGCGTGCAGCCGCTCCAGCGTCAGCTGCGCGCGCACCGGATCGTCCATGATGGCGCTCTCGGTGATCTCCAGGCACATCGACGACGGCGCCAGGTTATTGCGTTCCAGGATATCGGCAAAGTGCTCCGGCAAATCCTGATCCAACAGATCACGTGTCGACAGATTGACCGAAAACTTGAGCGAAATCCCGCGATTTTGCAGTTCGCTGCAGAGGATTGCCGTTTTGCCAAGCATCCACGACGTCAGCATGCGGATGAAGCCGGTGGTCTCGGCAAACGGGATGAAATTGTCCGGACCGATGAAACCCTTTTCCGGATGCATCCAGCGCACCAGCGCCTCGGCGCCGACCACGCGCCCCGAAGCCAGATCGACCTTGGGCTGCGCGTACAGCAGGAATTCGTCGCGGTCGAGCGCGCGGCGCAGTTCGCTCAAGAGGCTCAGGCTTTCCTGGCTGCTCTTGTCGATGGATGGTTCGTAGACGGTGAAACCGCTGCCGCGCCGCTTGGCGACATACATCGCCACTTCGGCGTTGCTCAGCAGGGTGTCGCTGTTTTCACCGTTTTCCGGATAGCCGGCGATGCCGATGCCGGCGCCCAGGTCCACGGTCTGCTCGTCAATCGACAGCGGCACTTCCAGCGAACTCAGGATGCGCTTGGCCTGGCGCACCGCTTCAACCTGATCGGTGGCCGGCAGCAGGATCGCGTACTCGTCGCCGCCGAGACGGGCAACCTTGTCGTTTTCACGTTCCAGCTGCTGTTCCAGACGGCGTCCCACCTGGCGCAGCAGGCTGTCGCCGAAGCTGTGGCCGAGCACGTCGTTGACGTGCTGGAAGCGGTCCAGATCCATCATCAGGATGTGGCATTGGCCGCCGGTGGTTTTGGCGCGCTCGATGGCGGTGTTGAGCAGCGTGGCGAACTGCACGCGATTGGGCAGATCGGTCAGCGGATCCCAATACGCCAGCCGGCGAATTTCCAGTTCGCGGTTGGCGATGCCGGAACGCATGCTTTCAAATGCGTCGGCCAGCTTGCCGATTTCGTCGCCGCCCTTGATGTCGATGCGGGCTCGGTAGTCGCCGGTGCCGAGCCGTTTGGCGACGTCGGCCAATGCGCGCAACGGACTGGTGATGCGGCGCGCCACAAAGGCGCTGGCGAAGATCGCCATGATCACGCCGATGATGCTGATGGACAGCAGGATCAGTTGCAGGCGGCGATACGGCGCCACCGCTTCGCTGATCGAACGCTGCAGTACCGCCACCGCGCTCTGGCTGCCCTGGCCTTTGGCCAGCACCAGCATGCGCGCGCTGTAGTCGTTGTCTGCGATGCTCAGTTGGGGAATGAAACTGTTGCTGGCCGGCGACTGCGGCAATTGCGACATCAGCATCGCCGATTCCGGCTTGGCCAGCGTCGAGACATCCTGCTGCCATTGGCCTGCGCGCGTGCTGACCAGCACGCTGACTTGCAGCGACGACAAGGCGCGCATGTCGGAAATCAGTTTTTTATCGACCGGGAAGCCCATCACGACCCAGCCGATGATGACCGGGGCCCGTACCGGCACCGCGACGATCTGGAACAGGTTGTCGTCGACGATCACAGTGTCGGAGGCGCCGTTGGTGGCGGCGGCTTTGCTGACCAGCTCCAGCGCGCTGCGCTGCAGGTCGGTGCTGGGATAAGCTTGGGTGGAAGCTTTGACACGCTGGTCGGTGCCGATCAGCATCGATAGTGTCGAGCCGATGCGCGCGCCGTGGTTTTCGAGTACGGAGGTGATGGTTTCGCGATCGTCGGTGCCGATCGCCTGGCGGAAACCGAAGTCGGACGCCAGCAGCCGTGCGCCCTGGGTCAGTTTGTCGGCGTTCTGTTCCAGCAGGCGCAGGAACACACGCTCGCCGATGATCAGCTCGTCGCGGATCGAGGCGCGCGCGTTTTCATCAATCGCTTTGCGAATGGCAATGAAACCCGCCAGCTGGACCAGCAGGATCAGGATGATGAACAGTGCAACGATGCGGTTTTCCAGCCGATGCCAACGCACTTGTGAGCTCCCCGTTTCTCTTAGCTTGCGGTTACGCTTAATCCACCGGAACGGCCTTGACGTTCAGCTTGACCGAGGCCTGCAAGTCAGCGCCCTGGTAAGTGATCGGCAGTTCCATGGCTGCCTCATTGGGCGCCATTTTGAAATACCAGGCCTTCAGCGCGTACTTGCCGTTGACCAGACCGTCCAGCTTCACGCGGCCGGCCATGTCGGTCTTGCCGAAGAACGGCGTATTGACCACTTGCACGTACGCGACCATCTGGTCATGGATATTACAGCCCAGCACCACGGTGCCGACCTTGTCGAACAGGATCGGGCTGGTCGGGACGCCGGAATACAGCTTCAACTCGAAGGTCTTGGCCGGCGAAAACGAATACACGTGATGCCGCACCTTGTCGTGATTGGGGAAGAGGATGGGCGTACCGACTTGCACCACGCTTACCAGAGGAAAGAATTTGACGTCTTTTTGCTCGACTTCGGCCGGCTTGAGCGATTTCGGCACCGCCTGGCCGCTGGTCGGCTCTGCATAGACCACGGCATTGGGCACGGGTGCGCCGTTGACATCGAGAACCTGTACCGTGACGCTCGCGGCTGCAGCGCTCAAGGCCGCACCGGCCGCCAGCAACGCAAGACTCCCTGCCAGCATGCGACGGGCATGCCGGTGAACAAACGATAGACGCATGATCGTTACGAATTTGAAAAACGGATCGAAAAATCGGCAGCACAACCTGCCAGCCTGCTCACCTCGGAATTATTATTAGCGACGTTTTTGGCGAGCGAGACCCATTATGCAATTAATTCGACCTTTGCGCTGTTAAATAACCGACAACTGCCGGAACAATTTCGGAGCGCACACTGGCGGCATTCAGTCCCGGCGGCGCGATCAGCACCACGGCATTGACCAGCGCCTTGAGCATGCGCTGGACCACAAACGCCGCCACATCCACGTCCGGCGCGCTGATGCTCTTGCGATGCTTGGTCAGGACGCCGCGGATGGCTTCAAAGAAGCGCTGGCGGACATGGTTCGACACCGGCAGGTGAAACGAAGGAAATTCTTCTTCCAGAATGCGATTGAGTTCCGGCTCAACCAGGTGGGCCGCCACCAGCGCTTCGATCAGCGCTTCAAAATCGCGTTCGAGGCTGCCCGACGCATCCATCTTTGCCACCACTTCCTCGAACAGATGCAGCATGCGCGCGACATGGCGCTCGCGCAGCGCAAAAATCAGCGCATCCTTGTTGGGAAAATACTGATACAGCGAACCGACGCTGATGCCTGCGGCTTCCGCCACGAGATTGGTGTTGGTCTTGGCATAACCGCGTTCCACCAGCACCCTTGCCATGGCGTCGAGGATGGTGTCGACCATGGCTTTCGAGCGTGCTTGGCGAGGTTCTTTGCGAGGTTGCAGTTTCATTTTTCAATCCAGTTTTCTAACATGAGCTAATGTTCGTATATACGAGTATAATACAAAAAGATGAGTTTTTACTCGCTAGCGTGCAAACGGCCTCAGCAAGTCGCCACCGGCCAGGAAATTCAAACGGTGGCAGCAACCTCGTCGAAAAATTCAGTTTCAAATTTCAAATAGCAGTTTCAGATCGTCTTTTCGATTCACATCCAGATACAGCAATAAGAATCCACTTTGGAGAATGTCATGAAATCCGCCTCATCGCCCGCACTGCGTTTGCGGGTGATCGCCCTTTGCGCGCTCACCATCGGCATGTTCGGCCTGTCCGGCTGTGCCAGCTTCAGCGGCATCGACAGCGATAAACACATGGCGCAACCCGGCGATTACGCCGCCGAGCGCAGCCTGGCCGGCCAGGGCCAATGGCCTGCGGCCAACTGGGTCGGCCAGTTCGGGGATGCGCAACTGAGCGCGCTGATCGCCGAAGCCATGGAAAACAGCCCCAACCTGCAACAGGCGCAGGCGCGCATTGCCTCGGCCAGCGCACTGGCTGAGAGCAAAGGCGCGCCACTGCTGCCGACCGTCACCGCTGACGCTTCGTTCACGCGCAACCTGTTCCCGGAAACCACCATTTACCCGCCACCTTACGGCGGTAGCTGGTACAACGAGAAAAAAGCCTTCCTGAACCTGGGCTACGAGCTGGACGTCTGGGGCAAGAATCACGCCGCGCTGGCGCAAGCCGTATCGCAACAGAAGGCCGCAGAAGCTGCTGCCCAGGAAACCCGCCTGGTGTTGGCCAGCTCGATCGCCTCGACCTACAACCAGCTGGCGACTGAATATGCACTGCACGATATTGCGCAGCGCACGGTCAACCAGCGCGAGTCGCTGCAAAGGATTACCGTCGACCGCGTCAAGACCGGTCTGGATACACAAATCGAACGCAGCCAGTCGCAAGGCAGCAGCGCGGAAGCACGCGCCCAGCTGGCGCAAAGCGAAGGCCAGATCACGCTGACGCGCCAGCAGCTCGGCGTGCTGATCGGCAAAGGCCCGGACCGCGGGCTGCAAATCGCCGCGCCACGCATGGCCACGCTGACCACGCCGGAACTGCCGGCGCAATTGCCGCTGAATCTGCTGGGCCGCCGTCCCGACATCGTCGCGGCGCGCTGGCAGGTGGAAGCCGCCACCAAGGACATCGACGTCGCCAAGGCGCGCTTCTATCCCGACATCAACCTGTCGGCCATGATCGGCTTCGACTCCCTGCTCAATGCGAATCCGTTCACGGCCTCCAGCAAGAGCATTGCGTTCGGTCCGGCGATCAGCCTGCCGATCTTCGAAGGCGGCGCCCTGCGCGCCAATCTGAAGGGATCGTATGCGTCGTATGACATGGCGGTGGCGTCCTATAACCAGACGCTCAATGAAGCCTACGGCGACGTCGCCAAGCAGATCACCGGCATCCGTTCGATCGATCGCCAGTTGCCGATCCGCCGCGAAGCGCTGGCGTCAACCCAGCGCGCCTACGATCTGGCGCGCGAACGCTATCGCATCGGCCTGACTTCGCAACTGGTGGTGCTCGACGCCGAGACCGCTCTGCTCGCCCAGCAACAGGCGCTGATCAACCTGGAAGCCAGCAAGCGCAACCAGCAGATCGGTCTGTTCAAGGCGCTCGGCGGCGGCTTCGATGCGCAGCAGGCGGGACTGGCTATTGCCACAACTGCAGCCCCCGCAAGCCCGGCGGCGACCAAAGCCCAATAATTTTTATCAGATAGATACAAGCGTGACGCGACCGCCCATGAGCGGCTGCGCCTCCCAGAAAAAACAAAGAAATGCACGGAGTAATTCATGAGTGAAGCCCTTCCACAAAACGGCAACGCCGCCAACGGTAACGGTAACGGCAATGGCAATGGCAAACGCAAGCGCCAATTGCTGGTGTTGACGTTCGTCCTGATCATCGTCGCCATCGGCCTGTTCCTGTACTGGTTCTTGCACGCCCGCTTCTTCGAAGAAACCGACGACGCTTACGTCGGCGGCAACGTCGTGCAGATTTCGGCCCAGGTCGGCGGCACCGTCACGGCGATCAAGGCCGACGACACGCAAGTCGTCAAGGCAGGCCAGCAACTGGTCTCGCTGGACGCCGCCGACACCAAGCTGGCGCTGGCGCAAGCCGAAGCCGCATTGGCCCAGGCCGTGCGCCAGACGCGTCAGACATTCCTGAACAACGACACGCTGGCGGCCAACGTCACTGCCGCTGAAACAAATCTCGCCCGCACCCGCGACGACCTGCAGCGCCGTCAGGCCGGCATCGCTTCGGGCGCCGTCTCGCAAGAAGATCTGGCCCATGCGCAGGACGCCGTCAAGAACGCCGCCGCCGCGCTGGAACAAGCCCGTGCCGGTCTGGCCGCCAATCGCGCCCTGACCGACCACACCAGCGTCACCGAACATCCGAACGTGCTGCAGGCGGCCACACAAGTGCGCAATGCCTACCTGAACTACGCCCGCGTGAACATCGTGGCGCCAGTCTCCGGCTTCGTGTCCAAGCGTTCGGTGCAACTGGGCCAGCGCATTGCTCCAGGCAACCCGCTGATGGCCATCGTGCCGCTGGAACAGATCTGGATCGACGCCAACTTCAAGGAAGGCCAGTTGAAGCACATCCGTATCGGCCAACCGGTTGAAGTGATTGCCGACGTCTACGGCTCCAGCGTCAAGTACAAGGGCACCGTGGTCGGCTTCTCGGCCGGCACCGGCGGCGCCTTCTCGCTGCTGCCTGCGCAAAACGCCACCGGCAACTGGATCAAGGTAGTCCAGCGCGTGCCGGTGCGCATCGCGCTTGACCCGCAGGAAGTCCAGGCGCATCCGCTGCGCGTCGGCCTGTCCACCACCGCCACCGTGGACATCCACGGCGACGGCAAGACGCTGGAAGCCGTCCCCACCAACTTCCAGACCAACGTCTACAGCGACCTCGGCAAGCAAGCCGATGAGATCGTCGACCGCATCATCAGCGACAACGCCAGTGGCTTGCCCACCCAGGCGGCGTCGAAGAAGAAGGCCGCCATCGTCATTCCTCACACCTGATCGGACGCATTCTCCATGGCGAGCAGTCCTCAAACCTATACACCTCCGCCGCCGCTGACCGGCGGCAAGCTGGTGCTGGGCACCTTGTGCGTGTCGCTGGCGGTGTTCATGAACGTGCTCGATTCGTCGATTGCGAACGTGGCGATCCCGACCATCTCGGGCAACCTCGGCGTCTCCATCGATGAAGGCACCTGGGTCATTACCTCCTTTGCGGCGGCCAATGCGATCTCGATCCCGCTGACCGGCTGGCTGACGCAGCGCATCGGCGCGGTGCGTCTGTTCGTGTCGTCGGTGCTGCTGTTCGTGCTGGCGTCGTGGCTGTGCGGCCTGGCGCCGACGCTACCGATCCTGCTGGGCGCGCGCGTCCTGCAAGGCCTGGTAGCGGGCCCGATGGTGCCTTTGTCGCAGTCGTTGCTGCTGGGGGCCTACCCCAAATCCAAAGCATCATTCGCGCTGGCGCTATGGGGCATGACCGCCGTGGTCGCGCCGGTGGCGGGACCGGCGCTGGGCGGCTGGATTACCGATGCTTATAAATGGCCGTGGATCTTCTACATCAACATCCCGGTCGGCTTGCTGGCCGCCGGCATGACAATGGCGATCTACAAGGATCGTGAAAGTCCCACGCACAAACTGCCGATCGACACCATCGGCCTGCTGTTGCTGATTACCTGGGTAGCGGCGTTCCAGATCATGCTCGACAAGGGCAAGGACCTGGACTGGTTTGCCTCGCCGACCATCGTCACGCTGGGCATCATTGCAGCGGTGGCTTTCGCCTACTTCGTGATCTGGGAGTTGAACAACGACCATCCGGTGGTGGACTTGCGCCTGTTCGGCAGGCGCAACTTCTTCGGCGGCACGGTGGCGATCTCGATCGGTTACGGCGTGTTCTTCGGCAACCTGGTGCTGCTGCCGCAATGGCTGCAGCAATATCTCGGCTATCGCTCCATCGACTCCGGCCTGTCGACCGCGCCGATCGGGATTTTCGCGGTGATCCTGATGCCGCTGATCGGCAAGTTCCTGCCGCGCATGGATGCGCGCAAGGTGGCCACGGCATCCTTCGTCGGCTTTGCCTGCGTGTTCTTCATGCGCTCGCGCTACAACCTCGAAGTCGACCAGTGGACGGTCATCTTGCCGACGCTGTTGCAAGGCATCCCGACCGCGATGTTCTTCGTGCCGCTGACGGTGCTGCTGCTGTCCGGCCTGCCGCCGGAACGCATCCCCGCCGCCGCCGGCCTGTCGAGCTTCGTACGCGTGTTCTGCGGCGCGATCGGCACTTCCGTGGCAACCACGGCATGGAACAATCGCACCATCGTCCATCATGCACAATTGACGGAACATGCCACGCCCTACAGCACGGCCTTGCAACAAATGTTCAGCAATCTGACCGGCAGTTTCGGCATGAGCACCGAGCAGGCCACCGGCCTGATCGAGCGCAACCTGAACGCGCAGGCGGCGATGATCGGCATCAACGACATCTTCTGGCTGTCGGGCGTGATTTTCCTCGTGATCATTCCGGTGATCTGGATCATCAAGCCGGCCAAGGGCAACGCAGGAGCAGAAGCGGCGGCTGCGGCGCACTGATACGCGATTATCTTTTCGTGCAAAGAAAAAGCGCTCGCTCCCTCTCGGGACGAGCGCTTTTTTCATGATCGCTGAAAGCGTTCAGGCCGACAAGATCCGATGGTGGAATCGCAAGTGATCTTCCATGAAGGTCGAGATGAAGTAATAGCCGTGGTCGTAGCCGGCATGCCGGCGCAATTCCAGTGGCTGCTTCGCCTGGTCGCAGGCGGCTTCGAATTCCTGCGGCAACAATTGCTCCGCCAGGAATTTGTCGGCCAGTCCCTGGTCGACCAGGATGCCTTGCGGGAACGGCGTCGCGGCCTTGCGCATCAACGCGCTGGCGTCATGTTCCAGCCAGGTCGCGCGGTCGCCACCGAGATAATTGCCGAACGCCTTCTCACCCCAAGGACATTGGGACGGCGCCGCGATCGGTGCGAACGCCGACACTGAGCGATAGACCTCGGGATGGCGCAGCGCCAGCGTCAGCGCGCCATGACCACCCATTGAGTGGCCGAAGACGCCAAGGCGGGCAGCGTCTGCGGCAAACTCTTTCACGATCAGTGCGCGCAGCTCCTGCACCACGTACGACTCCATGCGATAGTGCGTGCTCCACGGCGCCTGCGTGGCGTCAAGATAAAAGCCGGCGCCGACGCCGAAGTCCCAGGAGTCGCTTTCGCCCGGGACATTCGCTCCGCGCGGACTGGTGTCCGGCGCCACCAGCATGATGCCGAGTTCGGCGGCGACGCGCTGGGCGCCGCCTTTGATCATGAAAGTCTCTTCGGTACAAGTCAGGCCGGCCAGGTAGAACAGCACCGGCACCGGTCCCTGCTTCGCCTGCGGCGGCGTGAACACCGAGAAACGCATCGGCAGGCCGATCTTTTGCGAGTCGTGTTTGTAGAAGCCCTGCACGCCGCCGAAGCAGGCGTGCTCGCTCAACAGTTCCGGCGCCACGTCAGAACTCGACGACGGAGCGGATCGATTCACCGCTCTTCATCAGGTCGAAGCCTTCGTTGATGCGTTCCAGTGGCAGCTTGTGCGTGATCAGGTCGTCGATGTTGAGCTTGCCTTCCATATACCAGTCGACGATCTTCGGCACGTCGGTGCGGCCGCGTGCGCCGCCGAAGGCCGATCCCTTCCAGACCCGGCCGGTGACCAGCTGGAACGGACGAGTACTGATTTCCTGGCCGGCTGCAGCCACGCCGATGATGATCGACTGACCCCAGCCCTTGTGACAGCATTCCAGTGACTGGCGCATGGTGGTGGTGTTGCCGATGCACTCGAAACTGTAATCGGCGCCGCCGTCAGTCAGGCCGATGATGGCGTCGACCACGTTGGAGACATCCTTGGGATTGATGAAATCGGTCATGCCGAATTTGCGCGCCATGGCTTCACGGCCAGGGTTCAGGTCGACGCCGATGATCTTGTTGGCGCCCACCATCTTGGCTGCCTGGATCACGTTCAGGCCGATGCCGCCGAGACCGAATACGACCACGTTGGCGCCTGCCTCCACCTTGGCCGTGAACAGCACGGCGCCGACCCCGGTGGTGACGCCACAGCCGATGTAGCAAACCTTGTCGAACGGCGCATCTTCACGAATCTTGGCCAGGGCGATTTCCGGCACCACGATATAGTTGGAAAACGTCGACGTGCCCATATAGTGGAACAGCGGCTTGCCGTCCAGCGAGAAGCGGCTGGTCGCATCCGGCATCAGGCCGCGGCCCTGGGTCGAGCGGATCGCCTGGCACAGATTGGTTTTTTGCGAGAGGCAGAATTTGCACTCGCGGCATTCCGGCGTGTACAGCGGAATGACGTGGTCATCCTTTTTCAGACTCTTGACGCCGGGACCGACGTCGACCACCACGCCCGCGCCTTCGTGGCCGAGGATGGCCGGAAAAATGCCTTCCGGGTCGGCGCCCGAGAGCGTGTAGTAATCAGTATGGCAAATGCCGGTGGCCTTGATCTCGACCAGTACTTCACCGGCCTTGGGACCTCCCAGTTCGACTTCCTCAATGGTCAATGGCTTGCCTGCCTGCCAGGCGACTGCTGCTTTGGTCTTCATGAATATGTCCCTTTGATCTGTTGATGGAAAATGTCGGCGCACTTGTAGAATTCATCGGCAGCTTGTGAACGATCATCAATCATGGCGTTCATCACGCTCGTTGCGATCATTGCGACCATTGCGAACGGGTCGCATTCCGGCTCAAAAAAATGCGCAAAAAACAGGCAACCGCGATGCGTTCCGCCGAAGGGCCGTATTATCGCATTGCCTGAAGGAATTGGTTTGCAAGGAAATAATTGTCCTTCGCTCAAGGAAGCAGAACTTTGACCGTAAACGATCTGTCTGCATCTGTCGACGGATGACAAAGCATTGCGCTTGCGGTATGGTTAATCCATAAAGAGACGATTCACAGAAGAAACAAAATAAGGATCGATCTTGCCAAGCAATACTCCTTGCGGACAAGAACAATTACCGGGGGACACCGGTTTTGTTTTGATTACAGCAACATCACTCAATACTGGGCAAATGGGAAAAGGGATAAAGTCGCTAGGAAGGTCAACCAGTACGTTACGGACTTTGCTTTTTTTTGTAGTGTTCGTCATCGCCGTCATCAGCGCTCAGACATGGTGGGAAGTCGAGCAGGACCGGCAACTGACGATCGCTTCCGAAAAAGGCAGCTCTATGGTGGCCGTGCGCAGCGTCGAAGAGCACGCGGAACGGATCCTGGCCGACATCGACCATATGCTGGCGTCGACGGCAGTCGCCATCCAGACCGCCGACCAGCACATCCTCGACGACGACGTCGGTCTCTATCAACTGCTCTCCGATGAAAAGCAGTCGCTGGCGCCGGTGCAGTCGCTGCGGTTCGTCGACCTGACCGGTGTCAGCCGCGC
This sequence comes from Herbaspirillum sp. NPDC101396, assembly GCF_044767365.1. Lineage (NCBI taxonomy): Bacteria > Pseudomonadati > Pseudomonadota > Betaproteobacteria > Burkholderiales > Oxalobacteraceae > Herbaspirillum > Herbaspirillum sp. NPDC101396. The sequence goes on from NZ_JBIWNT010000001.1 coordinate 948,948, forward strand.
CAGTTCCATGCGCGTCGGCGCCACCGAGATCGAACTCAACGACCTGCAATTGCGCGAGGTCGACGCCAATCCGGCACTGCCACATTACTTCGTCGGCATGCTCGCCAAGAGTCGCTACAACCAGGAGCTGGTGCTGCCCATCGCCCGCAACCTGTACATGCGCGGACAACATGTGGGCATGATCGTGGCCGAGCTGCGCGTCTCCTATTTCTTCGACTTCTACAAACGCATCACCAACTACCAGGCCATCGTTTCGCTACGCAAGGACGACGGCTCGCTGATGATCCGCTCGCCATTCGAGGAAACCTGGCTGAACAAGAGCCTGCGCGACGCCAAGAGCATGGTCAACATCCGCAACGGCCCGGCTGAAGGCGCTTTCGAGGAAACCTCGGCGCTGACCGGCGAGTACCTGTTGTTTACCTACAAGAAAATCCCCGGAGCGGGGATGGTCGCCGTCTACGCGCGCCGCATGGATGACGTGCTGTCGCCATGGAAAAGCCGTACCTTGAATCGCATCCTGCTGTCGATCGGCATCAGCGGCTTCATCGTGCTGGCGCTGATCGCGTTCCTGATCTATTACAACTACAAGCAGAAGCGCGACGACGTGCTGACCGAGAGCGAGCATCGCTATCGCAAGCTGTACGAAGAAGGCAATGATCCCATCGTCCTGCTCAGCCCGGACATGCTGTACATTGACTGCAATGCGGCCGCGGTGAAGTTCTTCGGCGTCGCCGACAAGCAGCGCATCATCGGCAAGAAGGTCGGCTTGTTCTCGCGTCAGAGCGCGCTGCAATTGCAACAGCCCGACATCGCCGAACTGATCGAAAAAGCCATCGCCGGCGAGCCGCAGCAGTTCGAATGGGTCACCATCCGCCGCCACAAGATCATCTACACCGACGTCACCATCAACCGCACCGAACTGGACAAAGGCTTCGCAATTTTCGCGATCCTGCGCGACATCAGCGCCCGCAAGCGCGCCGAGCTGCTGCAGGGAACGCAGAATCGTATCCTGCACCTGGTGATGACGGACGCCGACTTGGAAGACATCCTCAAGGAAATCGCGCTGTTCGCCGATTCCCAGATTCCGCAAAGCATCTGCTCCATCTTGCTGCTCAACGACGACAACACGCGTTTTTCTGCGATCATCTCCGCGCGCCTGTCCGACCGCGCGCGGCATGGCTACCTGACCATGCCGATCGCACACGGCAACGGCGCCAGCAGCGAAGCCGTGATCACACGCATGCCCTACGTGGTCGGCGACATCCAGAGCGATCCGGTGATGAGCAACGCGCGCCAATACATCCACCTGGAAGAGTTTCCCTCGTGCGGTTCCTGGCCGATCATCGGCAAGGAAGGCCAGGTGCTCGGCGTGTTCTCCGCCCTGCTCAAGGAGCACGGCATCCCCAGCAGCGAATACCTGCACCTGACCGGTGTCGCAGCCGACCTCGCCAGCGTCGCCATCGAAAGCCGCAAGGCCGAGGAACGCATCCGCCACCTCGCGCACTACGACGAACTGACCGGCCTGCCGAATCGTTTCCTGTGCACCCAGCACATCAGCAATGCCATTGCCCATGCGGAACATCGCGGTGGCCAGGTCGCCGTGTTCCTGATGGATCTGGATCGCTTCAAGAACATCAACGACACCTTCGGCCATGAAACCGGCGAAGCGCTGCTGAGCGAGATCGCCCTGCGCTTCCGCCACTGCCTGCGCGAGCTCGATATCCTGGCGCGCGTCGGCGGTGATGAATTCATCGTCCTCGTTGACGACTACGACGATCCGTTGCAACTCGGCGAAATCGCCCAGAAACTCCTGTCGGTGGCGCGCAAGCCGTTCGACATCAGTGGTCACGAATGCCAGCTCAGCGCCAGCATCGGCATCGCCACTTATCCGACCGACGGTCCCAATGCGCAGACGCTGATCAAGAATGCAGACATCGCCATGTACCGCGCCAAGCACAACGGCAAGGACGATTACCGCTTCTATTCAGATGAAGTCAACACGCACACCGTCGAGCGCATCGCGCTCGAAACCGAGCTGCGTCGCGCCATTGAACGCCGCGAATTCGTGGTGCATTACCAGCCCAAGGTGGAGCTCGCCAGCGCGCGCATCGTCGGCGCCGAAGCACTGGTACGCTGGCAGCATCCGGTGCGCGGCCTGCTGCCGCCGGGCGAATTCATCGGCCTGGCCGAAGAAGCCGGCCTGATCGACCAGATCGGCCTGCTGGTGCTCGACAGCGCCTGTGCCGACATCGTCAAGCTCAACCAGCTCGGGCTGCCGTTCGGCCGCATCGCCATCAACCTGGCCGGCAGCCAGTTCAACGATGACAACCTGCTGGCCGACATCCAGCGCGTAGTGCAGGCACGCGGCGTGTCTTCCGCCAGCCTGGAATTCGAGATCACCGAAAGCATGGTGATGCACAACCGGGAACAGGCCATCGCCATCATGGACGGCATCCGCGCGCTCGGCTTCACGATCTCGATCGACGACTTCGGCACGGGCTACTCGTCGCTGGCCTATCTCAAGCGTTTCCCGGTCGACAACGTCAAGATCGACCGCTCCTTCATCACCGACATTCCACACGACGCCAACGGCAGCGCCATCGTCCAGGCCATCATCGCAATGGCGCACGCGCTCAACCTGAAGGTCGTCACCGAAGGCGTGGAAACCGAAGTGCAGTTGCAAGCCTTGCAAGTATTCGGCTCCGATGAATACCAGGGCTACTTCTTCAGTCGCCCGATCCCGCATGAGCAATTCGTGGAAATGCTGCAGCGGTACGCCCCTGCCTGAACCTCTGCCGCACGCACCCTCGGCGGCAGAAAACTCCCAATGCATGTACATTGACGTTTTTGCGTTGCTTACGCACGTTTCCCGCATAAGCAAATAGGAACTTTGTTGCACCTGCATCAACAAGTCCTCATAAAATAAGCCTGCTTCAAATCATTCATTCATGGGAGTCGTGATGGCATTGTCCTTCAAGAAAAAATTGCTCAGCCTGGCGTTCACCGGTCTGGCCGCCGCCGCTGTGCTGCCGTTGACCGCACACTCGTCGCTGGCCGCCGAACTCAAGCTCGGCCTGTTTGCCGACGTGTCCACGCTGGACCCGCACTTCAACAACATCGCGCCGAACATTTCGCTGTCATCGCATCTGTTCGACGCGCTGGTCAACGTCGACGCGACCGGCAAGCTGATCCCGGGTCTGGCGGTATCGTGGAAAGCCATCGATCCGACCACCTGGGAATTCAAGCTGCGCCGCGGCGTGAAGTTCCATGACGGCTCTGACTTCACCGCCGAAGACGTGGTGTTCTCGCTGGACCGCCCTGCTACCCTGACCAACAGCCCGGGCCCGTTCACCAGCTACACCAAGCAGATCATCGGCAAGGAAATCGTCGATCCCTACACCGTGCGCCTGAAGACCGCCGCGCCGTATGGCCCGCTGGCGCTGGACGTGAGCACCATCTTCATCGTCTCCAAGAAGGCGGCGCAAAACGCCACCACCGAAGACTTCAACAGCGGCAAGGCGCTGATCGGCACCGGCCCGTTCAAGTTCGGCAACTTCAAGCGGGGCGACAGCATCGAGCTGATCCGCAACGACAGCTATTGGGGCGGCAAGGCCGACTGGGACAAGGTCACCTTCCGTATCCTGACTTCCGACGGCGCGCGTCTGGCCGCCTTGCTGGCCGGTGAAGTCGACGCCATCGACAGCGTGCCACCGGCCGACGTGCCGAAGCTGAAGACCAATCCGAAGTTCAGCCTGGTGCAACGCACCTCGTGGCGCACGATTTTCTGGACGCTGGATCAGTCGCGCGACAAGACGCCTGACATCACCGACAAGTCCGGCAAGCCATTGGACAAGAATCCGCTGAAGGACATCCGTGTCCGCCAGGCGATCTCCAAAGCCATCAACCGCCAGGCCCTGACCGAACGCACGCTGGAAGGCCTCGGCACGCCGGCTTCCAATATCGTTGCGCCGGGCATCCTCGGTTACGCCGACAACCTGAAGGTCGAGAAGTACGATCCGGAAGGCGCCAAGAAGCTGCTGGCCGCCGCCGGTTATCCAAACGGTTTCGCGCTGACGCTGCACGGTCCCAACAACCGCTACATCAACGATGAGCGTGTCGTGCAAACAGTGGCGCAGTTCCTGAGCCGCGTCGGCATCCAGACCAAGGTCGAAACCTTCCCGCTGTCGGTCTACTTCGGCAAGGCCCGCAACGGCGACTTCAGCGTTTCGCTGCTGGGCTGGGGCACACTGGCCGGAGACTTCGGCCTGCGTACGCTGGTCGGCACCACCGACGCCAGCACCGGCTGGGGTTCGTGGAACTGGGGCAAGTACAGCAATCCGCAAGTCGACAAGCTGGTGCAATCCTCACTCGGCTCGGTCGATGAAAAGCAACGCCAGGAGTTTGCCAAGCAGGCTGCCACCGTGGCGCTGAACGACTACGCCGTGATCCCGCTGCATCACCAGTATGCAACGTGGGCGGTGCGCAAGGGCCTGAAGTACACCCCGCGCATCGACGAATTCACCTTCGCGCATCAGTTCCATCCGCAGTAAGCGCGGCAATGATGACAAAAGACCTGCCGGTTCTCCCGCAGGTCTTTTTTCTTGTTCGGACGCAGGTCTCGATATCGTTAATATCGTTAATATCGTTGATGTCGTTGTAATATTTCGCCAGCCCGTCGCGACTCACGTACGGCGTCCCGCCTTCTTCCATGATCGATAAAACATGAGCATACATTTCCTGCGTTCGTTTTCCTTCGTCGCTGCTGCCATCGTACTTTCACAGGCGCACGCACAAGCCACCGGCGACGTCGTCGAGCTGCCGCTGGTCTCCGGCTGGTACGACGGTAAGGTGGTGCGCTACGTGACCACCGACGTCTCCGACAAAAAAGCCGCAGTTGAGATGGGCGCCAACTACGTGCCGCGTCTGGCCAACGCCATCAATCAAGCGCGTCAGCCCGGCCAGCCAAGTGCCGTCGAGCGCATCTATGCATTCGCGAATTTCAAGCAAGGCGGCGTGCTGCCGTCGCTGCCCTCACCGATCGGCGCAGCCAACGCCAACCTGAACTATTCGCCGCTATGGCAGGTACACAAGGTTACCTGGCTGGCTGGAAAGCAGCCGCGCCTGTTGAAGTCTGAAGAGGAAGTATTGGCCGCAGAAGAAGCCGGCCAGGTGAGCATAGAAAAGACCAATCTGGTGGTCAATTGCCCGGTGGTGTTTTCGGAAGCGGACGGGCCGCTGCCGCATGTGAAGATTCATCTCGCCAACCAGGACCCCGAACCCTGATGTTGATATTGATGTTGAGGTTGATGGCTTGATTATTTTTTGCTGGTGTTGTCGACCAGCCGATCAACATGGAACAGTTGCGGGAACAGCCTGATCCAGAGCGCCACCACTACCAGCGTGCCGATGCCGCCGATCAGCACCGCCGGCACCGCGCCGAACCATGCGGCGGTCAGCCCGGACTCGAATTCGCCAAGCTGGTTCGAGGTGCCGATGAAGACCGAATTCACCGCGCTCACGCGGCCACGCATTTCGTCGGGCGTCTCCAGCTGCACGAAGGTCGAGCGCACCACCACGCTGATCATGTCCGAGGCGCCCAGCACCACCAGCGCCAACAGCGATACGACGAAGGACTGTGACAGTCCGAACACAATCGTGGCCAACCCGAAAATCCCCACCGCGATGAACATGGTGCGGCCGATGCGGCCCTTGAGCGGATTGCGCGCCAGGAAGATCGCCACCGACAAGGCGCCCACCGCCGGCGCCGAGCGCAGCAGCCCGAGCCCGACCGAGTTGGTGTGCAAGATGTCATGCGCATACACCGGCAGCAGCGCCGTCGCGCCGCCCAGCAGCACCGCGAACAGATCAAGCGAAATGGCGCCGAAGATCGCCGGCTTGCTACGGATGTAGGCAATGCCGGCAAACACGGATTTGAGCGTGGCGTTCTCGCGTTTGCTCGGTGGCGTTTCCACCTTGATCATCGACACCAGCACGCTGCACAGCACGAACAGGACACAGCTGGTGATGTACACCGTCGATGGCCCTGCTACATAAAGGAAGCCACCGATGGCAGGTCCAATGATGATCGCCACCTGCGTCGCCGATGCAGATCCTGCCACCGCACGCGGCAACAACGAAGGTTGTATCAGCGTCGGCAGCATGGCCGACATGGTTGGTTTGCTGAAGGCGCGGCCGGCGCCGATCACGAACACGATGGCGAAGATCGCCTCCTTGGTGAGCCAGCCGCCGAGGCTGCCCGCCGCCAGCAAACCGGCGGCGATCGCTTCCACCAGGATGCTCAGGCGTGCGACCTGGCGACGGTCATGCCGGTCCGCCACGTGACCGACCACGAACACCAGGAACAGCGAAGGAATGAATTGCACCAGTCCGACAATGCCCAGGTCGAAAGGACTATGCGTGAGTTGATAGACCTGCCAGCCGACCGCGACGATCTGCATTTGCAATGCAATCGTGGAGGCTACGCTGGCGAGCCAGAACAATCGGAAAGAGCGATGATGTAACAGCTGTTCTGGCGCGATGGCGGAGGTCATTGGCGAGGATTTTTCTTGTGCGGGATGGTGCGTGAAAGCGGGTGCTGCGAGGATTGCAGCGCGCGGATATACTACTTCATTTCCCGCACGCCGTCTTTCGCGTTTGCCTGGTCTTTCGCGCTCCTGCGCTTTCCCAAAGGATTCATACATGCAATACCGCCCACTTGGCCGCACCAACATCAACGTCAGCCTGATCACACTCGGCACCATGACCTGGGGTGAACAGAACACCGAAGCTGAAGCGCACGCGCAGCTCGACTACGCCACCGAACGCGGCATCAACCTGATCGACGTCGCCGAGATGTATCCGGTGCCGCCCAAGGCGGAAACCCAGGGCCTGAGCGAACGCTACCTTGGCACCTGGCTCAGGAAGTCCGGCAAGCGCGACCAACTGCTGATCGCCACCAAGGCCACCGGCCCTGCCCGCAAGCCGCACAACCCGCGCCACGTGCGCGGCGGCATCAACAACTTCGACCGCGAAGGACTGACCGAGGCGCTCAACGGCAGCCTCGAACGCCTGCAGCTCGATCACGTCGACCTGTACCAGTTGCACTGGCCGGACCGCAGCGTCAACAGCTTCGGCCAGCTCAACTACAGCCACATCGCCGATGAAGAAACCGTCGCCATCGACGAGACCCTGAGCATCCTGTCCGAGTTCGTCAAGGCGGGCAAGATCCGCCACATCGGCCTGTCGAATGAAACCTCGTGGGGCGTGGCGCAGTTCCTGCGCGCGGCCGAGAAGTTCGATCTCGAGCGCATCGTCACGATCCAGAATCCTTACAATTTGCTGAATCGCAGTTTCGAAATCAACCTCGCTGAATTCGCCCACCGCGAGCAAGTCGGCCTGCTGGCCTATTCGCCGCTGGCCTTCGGCGTGCTGTCGGGCAAATATGAAAACGGCGCTCGCCCTGCCGGCGGTCGTCTGACTTTATTCGAACGCTTCGCCCGCTACACCAACCCCCAAGCCGAAGCGGCCGCCAAGGCCTATGTCGCACTCGCCCGCAAGCACGGCATCGATCCGGCGCAACTGGCGCTGGCCTATGTCAACAGCCGCCCTTTCGTGACGTCAAACATCATCGGCGCCACCACCCTGGAACAGCTGCGCAGCAACATCGACAGCCTGTCGGTGCAACTGTCGCCGGAAATCGTCGAGCAAATCGACGCGATCCACAAGACGCAGCCGAATCCGGCGCCCTGAACCCCGATTCAGCGTCCCAAACAAAAAGCCCGCCGGTTTGCGCCGACGGGCTTTTTTAATATTGCAGCGAATTACTTTGCGCCGAGATTGGCGGTCTCCTTGTAGATTTCCTGGATCAGGTCCTTGCCGACGCGCGACTCCATCGACTTGTGCACCGGCAGCAAGGCCTTGCGCCATTCGGCCTTTTCGGCGTCGGTCAGGTAATACACCTTGGTCTTGCCGGAAGCCTTGATCGCCGCCAGCGCATCTTCGTTCTCTTGCTGGGCGATGGCGTTGGCGTAGCGCGTTGCATCCTTCATGGCCGACTCAAGCTGGCCGCGCACATCCGCTGGCAGGCTATCCCAGAACTTCTTGTTCACGATCACCGCATAGCCGATGTAGCCGTGATCGGACACGGTCAGCTGCGATTGCACTTCATGCACTTTCTGGGAATAGATGTTCGACGGCGTATTTTCGCTGCCGTCGACCACACCGGTCTGCATCGCCTGGTAGACCTCGGAGAACGCCAGCACCTGCGGATTGGCTTTGAGCGCGCGGAACTGCTCGTCCAGCACCTTGGACGACTGGATGCGCATCTTCATGCCGCGAAAATCGTCGACCTTGTGCAATGGCTTGTTGGCGGTCATCACCTTCATGCCGTTGTCCCAGTAGGCCAGGCCCTTGATACCCTTGGTTTCCAGTTTCCTGAACAGGTTCTGGCCGATCGGTCCTTCCGTGATGCGCGCCAGCACAGCACGATTGGGGAAGATGTACGGCAGGTCGAAGACCTCATATTCCTTCACGCCCAGCGGACCGAACTTCGCCAGCGACGGCGCCAGCATCTGCACCGCGCCGAGCTGCAGCGCCTCCAGTTCTTCCTTGTCCTTGTAGAGCTGGCTGTTCGGGTAGACCTCGACCTTTACGCGCCCTTTGGTGCGTTCTTCGGCCAGTTGCTTGAACCGCTCCGCGCCCTTGCCCTTGGGCGTGTTGTTGGCCACCACGTGGCTGAACTTGATGACGATGGTCTGCTGCGCCAGCGCCGGTGTTGCCTGCAGTGCGAATGCCAGCAATGCTGCGGTCGTAGCCGCAGCGAATAGTTTTTTGGTCATGCTTTGTCTCCTTTGTGACGCCATTACAAAAACAAAAAAGCAATCAGAAAACGATCAGATCGCGCAATCCTTCCCCTGAAGCCAGACGGTCGAAGCCGCTGTTGATATCCGACAATGCCAGTCGCTGCCCCATCAGTTTGTCGATCGGCAAGCGGCCGCTTTTATAGAGACCGATGTAACGCGGGATGTCGCGCAGCGGCACGCAGGAGCCGATATAGCTGCCTTTGACCGTACGTTCCTCGGCGACCAGGCTGACTTGCTGCAAGGCCCATTTCTGGTCCGGTGCAGGCAGGCCTGCGGTGACCGTCATGCCGCCGCGGCGCGTCATGCGGTAGGCGGCTTCCATCGCTTGCACCGAGCCCGCCATTTCGAAGGCATAGTCGACGCCGCCCTTGGTCAGCGCCCTGACCTTTTCCACCGCGTCTGGGTCGCGCGCATTGACGGTGGCCGTCGCGCCCAAAGATTTGGCCAGCGCCAGCTTGCTGTCGTGCAGGTCGACCGCGATCACTTCGCGTGCACCGGACGCCAATGCGCCGAGCATGGCGCACAAGCCGACGCCGCCCAGCCCGAGCACGGCCGCGGTGGTGCCGGCCTTGACCTCGGCCGTGTTGACGGCGGCGCCGACGCCGGTCAGCACCGCACAGCCGAACAAGGCGGCTTCGATAGGATCAATGTCGGCCTCGACCTTGACGCAGGAGCGGCGCGACACCACGGCATGGTCGGCGAAGGCCGACACGCCCATGTGATGATTGACCGGCTTGTTCTGCGCGCGCAGACGCAATGCGCCCGACAGCAGTTGGCCCTTGGTGTTGGTTTCGGCGCCCGGTTCGCATAGCGCCGGACGGCCCTCCATGCACGGCAGGCAATGGCCGCAGCTCGGCACGAACACCAGCACCACGAGGTCGCCGCGCCGCAGGTCGGTGACGCCGGCGCCAACCTCGAGCACTTCACCCGAAGCTTCATGGCCCAGCGCCATCGGCACCGGCCGCGGACGTACCCCGGTAATCACCGACAAGTCGGAGTGGCACAGGCCGGCGGCGCGCATCTTGACCAGCACTTCGCCTGGTCCGGGCGCGTCGAGATCGAGTTCCTCAATACGCAAGGGACGGCTGCCGGCGAAAGGCTCGACGGTGGTTGTTTCTCTCAATACTGCTGCCTGAATCTTCATGATGTCTTCTCCGGTTCGAATGAATCCTCAGATGATACGACCACCGTCGACCGGCACTTCCATTCCGGTCAAAAAATGCGATGCATCGGTGGCGAGGAACACGGCGACGTTGGCAACATCCGCGCCTTCGCACATGCGTCCCAGCGGGATGGTGGCGATGAAGCGCGCACGATTCTCCGGCGTGTCGGGCACGCCCATGAACTGCTCCAGCAAGCCGGTTGCCCCCATTACCGGGCAGATCGCATGTACGCGGATGCGATCCGGCGCCAGTTCGACCGCCATCGATTTCGACAGCATGTTGACCGCGCCCTTGGAGCTGTTGTACCAGGTCAGCCCCGGACGTGGACGGATGCCCGCCACTGAACCGATATTGAGCATCACGCCGCCGCGGTCCTTCTGCTGCGCATTGCGTTGGCGCATCAGCGGCAGCACTGCGCGGGTCATGTGATAGATCGACTTGACGTTGATCGCGTACATGCGATCAAAGGTTGCCTCGTCGACATCCAGCATGGGCTGGTTGCGATGCGTGGTGCCGGCGTTGTTGACGATGATGTCCGGCGCGCCGAAGCGGTCGACGCAATGCTTGACGGCGGCGTTGACGTCGGTCGCGCTGGTGACGTCGCAGATCACGGCGCTGGCCGCGCTGCCGAGCTCATGCGCCAGCAATTGCGCGCCGTCGTAGTTGATGTCCGCCAGCACCACTTTGGCGCCCTCGCGTACATAGGCGCGTGCAATTTCAGCGCCGAAGCCGGAAGCCGCTCCAGTGACGATGGCGACCTTGTCGAGTAACTGAGTCATGGCGCGCCTTATTTGTAGTAATGGACGACAGTCTTGGTGGTGCTCATTTCTTCCAGCGCCAGCAAGCCCTTCTCGCGGCCGTGGCCGCTCTTCTTGACGCCGCCGAACGGTAATTCGACGCCGCCGCCGGCGCCGTAGCAGTTGATGAACACCTGGCCGCTCAGCACGCGCTGTGAGACGCGCGCCTGGCGTCCGCCGTTCTCGGTCCAGATGCCGGCAGCGAGGCCGAACTCAGTGGCGTTGGCCAGCTCGATGGCGTCTTCCTCGTCCTTGAACGGGATCGCCGACAGCACTGGTCCGAACACTTCCTTGCAGGCCAGCCGGTGATCGCGCGGCACGCGGCCGAAAAAGGCCGGCTTGACGAAATAACCGTCGGCCGGCAAGTCCTTGCCGAAGGCGCCTTCGGCCAGCAGCGGCACGCCCGATTCGACCGCCTCGCTGATGAACTTGCGCACGCGATCGTATTGCTTCTTGTTGACGATGGGGCCGCAATCGAGATCCATCTCGGGCGTGCCGACCGTCACCGCCTTGAAGCGCTCGGCCACCGCCGCGACAAACTTGTCGTAGATGCTTTCCTGCACCAGCAGGCGGCTGCCGGCCGAGCAAGTCTGGCCGGCGTTCTGCGTGATGGCCTTGACGATCACCGGCAGTGCCTTGTCGAAGTCGACGTCTTCAAACACGATCTGCGGCGACTTGCCGCCCAGCTCCAGCACGCAGGCCACGTGGTTGCGCGCAGTCGCTTCCTGCACCATGACGCCGACTTCAGGCGAGCCCGTGAAGGTGGCGAAATCGATGCCGGGATGGGCGGTGAGCGCCGCGCCGGCTTCATGGCCGTAGCCCGTGACCAGGTTCAGCGCGCCCGGCGGGAAGCCGGCTTCGATGGCCAGCTCGGCGATCTTGATGCCGCTCAGGCAGGCGTCTTCCGACGGCTTGAGCACGGTGGCGTTACCCATCGCCAGCGCCGGCGCCAGCGAACGGCCGAACATCTGCGCCGGATAATTCCACGGAATAATGTGCGCGGTCACGCCGTGCGGCACGCGCACCAGGCTGACGTTGTAGCCTTCCAGGTAAGGAATGGTTTCGCCGTGGATCTTGTCGGCGGCGGTGCCGTAGAACTCGAAATAGCGCGCCACCACCTTGACGTCGTTGCGCGCCACGGTGATCGGCTTGCCGGTGTCGCGCGCTTCCAGCTGGGCGATTTCCTCGGCGTTGGCGAGGATCAGTTCACCCAGCTTCTGCAGCAGGCGGCCGCGCTCGGTCGCGGTCATCCTGCCCCACGGCCCGCTCAATGCACGGCGTGCTGCGTCCACCGCCAGCTTGACGTCGGCTTCCCCACCGCGCGAAATGCTGCTGAACACCTTGGCATTACTGGGATCGATGACGTCGATGGTGCGTTCGTCCTGAGCCGCTTGCCAGCGGCCGTCTATCAGTATGGTTTTCATGGTTGTCTCCGGTAGGTTAAATTTTGGGTTCAGTTTTTCGGTTCAGTGCACGGGCGCAGCATGGGTCAGATGCGTCAATTCACCGCGCTCCAATGTGAGGGTGTCGTCGGGCAGGTCGCGCAACAGGCTGCGATTGGATTCGGTGACCACCACGCAGACTTCGCTGTCGATCTCGCGCAGACGGCGCAGCGATTCGCCGTACTGTGTCGCCAGCACCGGCGCCAGTCCCTGGAACGGCTCGTCCAGCAGCACCAGGCGTGTACCGGCCATCAGCGCGCGGCCGAGAGCGGCGATCTTGCCCTGGCCGCCGGACAGCGCAGCACCCGAGCGCGGCAGCATTTCCTTGAGCTGCGGCACCACCGTCAGGGCTTTCTCCAGGCGACGGTCGACTTCTGCAGTGGACAGGCCCAGCACGTCGCACGGCAGGCGCAGGTTTTCTTCCACGGTGAAGGTCGGGAACATCACCCGGTCTTCCGGCGCATAGCCGATGCCGAGCGCGACGCGGCCATGCGCCGGCACCGCAGCCAGGTCGCGGCCGTCGAACTCGATCACGCCTTCCTGCAGCGGAATCAGGCCCATGACGGCGCGCAGCAAGGTGGTCTTGCCGGCGCCGTTGCGGCCCACCACGGCCAGCAGGCCACCGGCGCGGAACTCCGTCTCGATCTGGCGCAGCACGGTGATGCCGGCGATGCGCGCGCTGACGTTCTTGATTTTCAGCATGTCATTCTCCGATCACGTTGCGGCGGATTTCGGGGTTGGCGAGCACTTCCTGTGGCGGTCCGTCGGCGGCGATACGGCCCGAAATCCAGGCCGCCACGCGCGTCGCGTACTGCGTCACGATGTCGACGTCATGCTCGACGAAGATCGAGGTGATCTTCTGCTCGTCGAGTACACGCATGATGATCGCCATCAGTCCGTGCTTTTCATCGGTGGACACGCCGCTGGTCGGTTCATCCATGATCAGCAGCTTGGGCTGCAACACCAGCGCCATGGCGATGTCGAGCAGTTTGCGCTGGCCTTCCGGCAGCAGCGAGCACAGTTCGTCGGCGCGGGCGCGCAGGCCGACCAGCTCCAGGATATGGTCGACTTCCGTGGCCGGGATCGCACGGCTGAGCGGAGTCCAGATACGCAAGCGGCCGGTCCGTCCGGCTGCCGCCAGCTGTATGCATTCGCGCACGGTGTGCTCGAGGAACAGCTGCGGCAACTGGAACGACCGGCCGATGCCGCGCTGGACGATGGCGCGCGGCGACAAACGCGTGACGTCGCGCCCGTCGAAGCTGACCGTACCCCCGCTGGGCCGGATGAAGCCGGTGCAGATGTTGATGAAGGTGGTCTTGCCGGCGCCGTTCTGGCCGATCACCGCCAGGCGTTCTCCGGGATGCAGCTCGAAGTTGATGTTGTCGGCCACGACAAGACCGCCGAAGGCGAGCTGCAGTCCGCTTGTTTGCAATAACGGCTGGGTCATTTCGGCTCCTTCCGGAACAGCAGGCCGGACAAGCCGGTCGGCACGAAGAACACCAGTCCGATCAGCACGAAGCCCAACACCATCTGCCAGGCGCCGGTGAACAGCGCCGCCGAGTACAGCTTGACGAACTCGAACACCAGCGCACCCAAGAAAGCACCGACCGGATGGCCGACGCCGCCGAGGATGGAGATGAACACGATCTCGCCCGAGCGCACCCAGTAGCCCATCTCCGGTGTCACCAGCCCCTGCATCAGCGCAAACATCGCGCCCGACAAGCCACACAGCGCAGCCGAGATGACGTAGCCGATCCACAGCGCCCGGTTAGCCGAGAGGCCGACGTATTCCAGCCGCGTCTCGTTGGTCTTGACCGCGGTCAGCGCCTGCCCGGCGATCGACATCATGTAGCGCTGAACGCCCCAGGCCAGCACCACCGCCAACACCACGGCCACGATCAGCAAGGTGGTTTCAAAGCCGTCACGCTCCATGCTTACGCCGAAGAAAGTCGGACGCGCCAGACGAATGCCGTCGGTGCCGCCAGTCAGGCTGTAGAACTTGCCGAGGATGGAGAACAGCACCATCGACAGCGCCAGGTTCAGCATGCCGAAGAAGATCGCCCGGTAACGCACCACGAACAAGCCGATCACCATGCCCATGACCGCGCCGAACACCGTGCCGAGCAGGATCAGCACAGCGCTGTCGAGCTCCGGCATGGCGCGCGCCGTGAAGGCCACCGCATAACCGGCCGCGCAGGAAAACATCGCATGGCCGAACGACAGTTGCCCGGAACGGATCAGGATGGAAACGCCCAGCGCGGCGATGCCGAAACTGGTGGCGACGACCATCGGTGTTTTAAGCCAGGGCCAGATCATCGGCAATCCCAGCGCAAACACCACCAGCAGGACGCCGGCTATTTTTATTTTCGGCGATATTATTGTTGACATCAGACTCTCCTCGCCTGGGCCACGGAGAACAATCCCTGTGGACGGAACAACAACACCAGCACCATGATCAGATACGGCACCAGCACTTCGCTTTCAGGCTGCAGATAGACCGCGAACGAACGCGTCAGGCCGATCAGGATCGCCGTGATCAGCGTGCCTTCGATCTGCCCGAGGCCGGCGGTGGCGACCACCGCGAACGACAGCACGATCATGTCGGCGCCGATGCCCGGCACCAGCGAAGTCGTCGGCGACGCCAGTGCGCCGCCGAGGGCGCCCAGCATCGAGCCGACCACGAAGGTCAGCAGGCAGATGCGACGGGCGTCGATGCCCATCGCCATTGCCACCTCGCGGTTGTGCGCCACGGCGACAATCTGGCGTCCGGTGCTGCTCGACTTGAGGAAATGCCGCAAGCCGAAGAACACCACCAGCGCCACGCCCGGCAACACCATCAGCTGATAGCGCGTGTACGTAATGCCAAGCACCTCGGCCACGCCGAGATAGTTGACGATGTCGGAAACGAAATAAGGCTGGGATCCCCAGATCAGCCGTTGCAGATCTTCAAAGATCATGAAGGCGGCGAAGGTCACCAGCAGCTGCAGTATCTGTTCCTTGTGATAGATACGGCGCAGCAGGAAGATTTCCATGACGGCTCCCATGACGGCGCCGACCACCAGCGCGGCCACCAGCAGCCAGACGAAGGACCACGCCGGCGAAAATTTCGCAGCGACCGCCCACATGCCGAGGGTCGCGGCGAAATAACCGCCGAAGGCGTACATGCTGCCGTGCGCCATGTTGAGGATCCGCATCACGCCGAACACCAGCGTCATACCCAGCGCCACCAGAAACAGCAGCGCCGCGTATGACAACCCGTCCAGCATGGCCAGCAAGAATAATTCCTGGTTCATGTTGTTGCTCAGTCAGTCCGGTCGGGGTTCAGTTGGCGATGGGCGGGAAGGTCTTGATGCGAGGATCGCGCAAGAGCTCCGGCTTGATGGTCTTGACCCAGTCCACCGACTTTTGTCCGACCGGCGCGATGGCCATTTCCGCCGGATAGATCTCGATCTTGTCGAGCACCGGGAATGGATAGGCGGCAGTCTTCTTGGTGGTGCCCAGCAACTGGTCTTCCAGGCCCTGGCCATCGGCGCGGATCTTCACTTCGCGCGTCAGTCCGCGGAAGTTCAGGCCGTGCATGGCGTCAGCCACCTGCTCGGTGCTCGGCCACTGACCCTTGTTGGCCTTGATCGCCTTGTCGTAACCGGCCACCATGCCGTCCAGCGCCTGGATCATGTGATAGACCGAGTAGATCGGATAGGCGCCGGTCTTGGCCTTGAACTTCTGCACGAAGTTCTTCAGCTTGGGATCATCCTTGAGCTCCGGATGCAGGAAGTAATGGTCACCGCGCGCGCCGACGATGACGCCGTCAGGCAGGGTCGTGCCCAGACGTTCCAGCGAGCTCTCCGCCAGCGGCAACACGAACAGCGAGTTCTTGATCAGGCCGCGTTGCGCCGACTGCCGCACGAAGGTGTCGAGATCGCCGCCCCATGAGGTCGACAGGATGACGTCCGGCCGCAGCGCCTGCAGGCGACTGATTTCGGTCGAGAAATCGCTGGCGCCGAATTTCGGAAACAACTCGGCCACCACCTTGACGTCAGGCTTCAGCATCTTCAGCGTGTGCGAGAACAGCTCCCACGAATCGCGGCCCCAGGCGTAGTCCTGGTTCACCACGGCGATGGTCTTGAAGTTCGGTTTCTGGCGCAGCAGGTACAGCACGCTGGCGACCATTTCGGTGGTGGCGTTGGCCTGGGTGCGCACGACGTAGCGATAGCGGCGCTCTTCCAGCACTTTCTCGGTGCCGCAATCCCACAGGATGTTGAGCACCTTGAGGTCTTCCGCCACCGGCGCGACGATGTTGCAGCTGCCGCTGGAGATCGAGCCGAGCATCACCTTGACGCCCTGCTCCTGCACCACGCGGCGATATTCGGACAGCAGCTTGTCGCCGCCCACGCCTTCATCGACAAAGGTCGGCACGACCTTGACGCCGTTGATACCACCCGCGGCGTTGAGGTCTTCCAGGTAGATTTCCGCAGCCTGCTTGGCCGGTACGCCGAATACCGAGGCCGGGCCGGAGGTGAAGGTGGTAATGCCGATTTTCAGTTCGGCCGGTTTGGTGGTTTGCGCCTGTGCGAGCGGCACAGCCAGTGCAGTCATGGCAAAGCCTGCGGCCAGCATCAGCCGGGTGATTTTTGTTGTAAACATATCTCCTCCAAGAATGGATACGTAATGCGATGGTGTGCGTCAGTGCATGAGCGGTGTCCGCCATGCATCCCCACGCTTGCTTGTTGTTGTGTTGTTTCGTACCGTGCCGTGCGTCCGGCGTGCAGAACCGCTGGGGTTGTCTCCTTGCGGCTTTGCGTTTCCTGCTTTTTTCTTTTGTATTTTTACTGCCTCTTACTGCTGTCACTGCTATCACTGCTGAATCAAATTAATTGCACCTCGCCGATCAGCCGCAGGAATTTTTCCGCCTGCATGATGACCGGCTTGTCGATCATTTTTCCGTTGAGCGAGATGGCGCCGCCGTCGCTCTGCGCCACCGCCGCCATGACCGCGCGAGCCCAGACGATTTCATCGGTGCTGGGCAGGAATCCCTGATTGACGATGCCGACCTGACGCGGATGGATGCACAGCTTGGCGCCGAAACCGATGCGGCGCGCACGGCTGACGGCATGCTCCAGAAAAGGCAAGTCGTCGAAGGTGGTCGTAACGCCGTCGACCGGTTGTGCGATGTTCGCCAGTCGCGAGGCAATGACCATCTCCACGCGCAGATGCGTCAGTTCGCTTTCCTGCGGTTCGCACTGGATGCCGAGATCGACCTGCAGGTCGATCGAACCGAACACCAGTCGCTCGACATGTTGCGCCCGCGCGATATCACGCATCTGTGCAATGCCGACTGCAGTTTCGATCAGCGGCAACAGACGCGAACGGCTGCGCGGACCGACGAAATGCTGGGCGATGTTGCGGATGGCATCGCAGTCATCCGCCTTGGGCAGCACGATGCCGGCGATCGGGGCATTGGCGAAGCAGCGCACGTCGTCGGCATACCACTCGGTGTCGGCGGCATTGATGCGCACCCACAGCTTGTCTTGCTGGTTGGCCTGCTGATTCGCTTGCTGCGTCAGCCAATCAGCCAGTGTGTCGCGCGCTTGCGTCTTGGCCGCCGGCGCTACCGCATCCTCCAGGTCCACGATGACCGCATCCGCGCCGCTGGCCAGCGCCTTGCCGTAGCGGTCGGGCCGGTTGGCGGGGACGAACAGGTAAGACCGCGCAAGCGGCGAGGCTGTCATCACACTGCTCCGCGTGCGCGCAAGGTGTCGATCTCGGTCTGTGCATAACCGAGTTTGCCGAGGATGGCGTCGGTATGCTGACCCAGCGCCGGAATGGCGTCCATGCGGAAGTCGAAGGTGTTGTTCACACCCGGCGGCAACAAGGCTGGCAAGTTGCCGGCCGGCGAACCGACTTCGGTCCAGCGCTCGCGCGCCGCGAGTTGCGGGTGCTCCCACAGGTCTTGCATGGTGTTGACGCTGGCGTTGGCGATCTGCGCCTGGTCGAGCCGGGCCACTACTTCCTGCGCGGTCAGCGGCGCGAACATGTCGAGGATCAGCTTGCGCAATTCGGTGCGGTTTTCATGACGACGCGAATTGGTCGAGAAACGTGCATCCTGCGCCAGCGCCGGATCCTGCAAGACGGATTCACAGAATACTTTCCATTC
This sequence comes from Herbaspirillum sp. NPDC101396, assembly GCF_044767365.1. Lineage (NCBI taxonomy): Bacteria > Pseudomonadati > Pseudomonadota > Betaproteobacteria > Burkholderiales > Oxalobacteraceae > Herbaspirillum > Herbaspirillum sp. NPDC101396. Next base: position 967,365 of record NZ_JBIWNT010000001.1, read on the forward strand.
GCGCTCGTTCTGCAGGCCCAGCATGACCACCTTGCCGTCGCCTGCGGTGAACGGGCCATAAGGATAAATCGTGGCGTGCTCGGCGCCCGAACGCACCGGCGCCGATGCGCCCTGATAGGCGTAATACATCGGGAAGCTCATCCATTCGGTCAGCGACTCCAGCATCGACAGGTCAATGTGGCTGCCTGTGCCGTCGCGACCACGCTTGATCAGCGCCGCCAGGATGTGCGAGTACGCGTACATGCCGGCGGCGATGTCGGCAATCGAGCAGCCGGCCTTGGCTTGCTCGTCGGCGGTGCCGGTCACCGACAGGAAACCGGCCTCACTCTGGATCAGCAGGTCATAGGCTTTCTTGTCGCGATAAGGGCCGTTCTCGCCATAGCCGGAAATGTCGCAGACGATCAAGCGAGGATTCTTCTTGTGCAGCACCGCCGCCGACAGGCCGAGCCCGGCCGCGGCGCCGGGCGCGAGGTTCTGCACCAGCACGTCGGCTTCGTCCAGCAGCTTGTCGATGATGGCCTTGCCGTCCGCGTCCTTGAGGTTGAGCGTGAGGCTTTCCTTGGAACGGTTGGTCCAGACGAAATGCGACGACAGTCCGTTGACACGTTCATCGTAGCCGCGTGCGAAGTCGCCGACGCCGGGGCGTTCGACCTTGATCACGCGGGCGCCCATGTCGGCCAGCTGGCGCGTGCAGAACGGCGCGGCGATGGCGTGTTCCAGGCTGACGACGGTAATGCCTTCGAGAGGACGGATGGACGGCATCATGATTTATCTCGCGAATAAGTTGTTCAAGGCATCGTTCACGGCCGGCGCCGCATGCAGCTGCCAGGCGTGGGCGATGATGCGATCGGTTTCCTGCGGCGTGGCGGCGTTGGAGAAGCGGATCAGGCGCTGCGCCTTATCCTCCAGTTCGGGACGCGACAAGGTGTTGTCCGGGTCACCCTTGGGCACGTCGACGGCGGCGCTCAGATGACGGCCGTCAACGGTGTCGACCTCGACACGGCCGAGCCAGCGCGCCGGATAGGCGGTGTTGACCTCCTCGTCCAGCGTCATGCGGACCTTGTCGCGGAATACGCTGACCTTGCCGTCCTGCAGCGCATGCTGTTCGAACTCGCCCAGCCCCGCGCTCTGATGTACGGCGATCAGTCCCAGCACAGTGCCCATCGAGAACTTGGCCTGATGCACGGTCTGCGGATTGACCACCGGACCGAGCACGTCGATGGCGCCCTGGTGGACGCGCGTATTCACGGCGGCGATCTGATCGTGCTGCAAGCCTTCGCGTTGCATCAGCAATTGCAGCGCGTCGGCGGCGGGATGCGTATGGCGGCAGGAGGCATGGAATTTGAACGAGGTCTCGGCTGTGGCCCAACGCTCGCCGAGGCGATCGGTGAGCTTGGCCGGATCGGCGTCGGTCGACATGCCAGCTGCCATGCCTTGTGCGCCTTCGAGGATACGTTGCGCGCCGGTGAAACCATCGCGTGTGATGTAGGCGGCCAGCAAACCGTCCGCCGCGGCTTTGCCGGTATGCAGTTGTTTGGAATCGGCGGCGTCGCGCAAGAATTCCCACAAACCGGCTGCCTGCGTACCAGCCGACCCGAGCGCGTGCAGGAATTGATCGGCGTTGAAACCCATCAGCTTGCCGACCGCCACCGCTGCGGCCAGGGTGCCGGCCGTGCCGGTGGTGTGGAAGATGCGGTAGTGCGAACGGCCGAGGAATTCGCCGATACGGATGCCCGCTTCGTATCCCGCCACGGCCGCCACCAGCAAACCGGCGCCCGACTTGCCGAGATCCTGCGCCGCCGCCAGCGCCGCCGGGAACACCACAGCCGCCGGATGGAACACGGAGCCGTTGTGGACGTCGTCCTGCTCCACCAGATGCGACGAGGCGCCGTTGACCAGCGCGGCGAAATACGGCGAGCTGTTCTTGCGACTGACGAGAATGGTGCTGGGTCCATTGGACGGTCCCATCTTCTCGACGTAGCGTTCCATGATGTCGATCTGGCGTGCACCCTTGCCTGCCAATGCCGAGGCGAACCAGTCGAGGTAGAGGTCTTCGGTGCGCGCGATCACGGACGCGGGGATGTCTGCGTAACGCAGACCGGCGAGGAACTCGCTCAGGACGCGTGAAGGATGGGATGAATTCGAGCTCATGGCCGGTTCCTCAGAAAGACCGCGGCAGGCCGAGGATGTGCTCGGCCACGTAGGAGTAGATCAGGTTGGTGGAAATCGGCGCGACCTGGTACAGGCGCGTCTCACGGAACTTGCGCTCGACGTCGTATTCGCAGGCGAAGCCGAAGCCGCCGTGCGTTTGCAGGCAGACGTTGGCTGCTTCCCACGAAGCCTTGGCGGCAAGGAACTTGGCCATGTTGGCTTGCGCGCCGCAGGGCTGGTGAGCGTCGAACAGTTCACAGGCCTTGAAGCGCATCAGGTTGGCGGCTTCCAGTTCGATGTAGCTGTCGGCGATCGGAAATTGCACGCCCTGGTTCATGCCGATCGGACGGTCGAACACCACGCGCTCCTTGGCGTATTGCGCGGCCTTCTCTATGAACCAGTAACCGTCGCCGATGCATTCTGCGGCGATCAGCGTGCGCTCGGCGTTGAGGCCGTCGAGGATGTATTTGAAGCCTTTGCCCTCTTCGCCGATCAGGTTCTCGACGGGGATTTCGAGGTTGTCGAAGAACAGTTCATTGGTCTCGTGGTTGACCATGTTGAGGATCGGCCGCACCGACATGCCGTTGGCGATGGCATGCTTGAGATCGACCAGGAAGATCGACATGCCTTCCGACTTCTTCTTGACCTGGTCCAGCGGCGTGGTGCGCGCCAGCAGGATCATCAGATCGGAATGCTGAATGCGCGAGATCCATACCTTCTGACCGTTGACAACGTACTTGTCGCCCTTCTTGACGGCGGTGGTCTTGATCTTGGTGGTGTCGGTGCCGGTGGTCGGCTCGGTCACGCCCATCGACTGCAGGCGCAATTCACCGCTGGCGATCTTGGGCAGATACAGTTGCTTCTGCTCGGCGGAACCGTGGCGCAGCAAGGTGCCCATGTTGTACATCTGGCCGTGGCAGGCGCCGGAGTTGCCTCCGGTGCGATTGATTTCTTCCATGATCACCGAGGCTTCGGTCAGGCCTAGGCCCGAGCCGCCATACTCTGCCGGAATCAGCGCCGCCAGCCAGCCGGCCTTGGTCAGCGCATCGACGAACTCCTCCGGATAACCGCGCGCTTCATCGACCTTGCGCCAGTACTCGGGAGGAAAGGTGCTGCAAAGATCGCGCACGGCGTCGCGCAAGTCCTGATAGGCGTCCGATGGAGAGGACTGATGGGACATCGATAATTCTCCTGCTGATTGAGTGAAATGACTAAGGTGTTTTGTCTGAAGTTTTTATCGTCAGGCCAGCACGGCCTCGGCTTGCATCGCCAGTTCGCCGCGCAGGTTCTGCGCCCACAGTTCGGCGCGCTTGCCGTCGGCCGATAACTTGCCGCAGACCTCAAAGGTTTCGATGTCGAACAGGCTGCCGACGGCGCGGAAGTTGAACTCCACCAGGCGCGCCAGCGGCAGGCTGCGGCCCAGCAGATCGACCAGCAGCGTGGCGATCAGCGGACCATGCACGATCAGGCCGGGATAGCCTTCGACGCCGGTGACGTAGCTGCGGTCGTAGTGGATGCGATGGCCGTTAAAGGTCAGCGCCGAGTAGCGGAACAGCAGCACCGGATCGGGCTCGATGCGGCGGCGCCAGTCGGCTTCCACCGGCGCCTGCTTCGGCGCAACAGGGGCTGTGCCAGGTTGCGGCATGCCGCGATAGACGATGTCGTGTTCTTCATGAACCGCGACCTTGCCGTTGTGCGCAATCTCGTGCGCCACCGTGACGAAAGCCAGCTCGCCGGTCTTGCCCTTCTTGACGTCGACGCTGGCGATGCGCGAGGTCTTGGTTGCCGTCGCGCCGATCAGCAGCGGCGCGGCAAAACGCAGACGGCCGCCGGCCCACATGCGGCGCGGCAGCGGCACCGGCGGAAGGAAGCCGCCGCGACGCGGATGACCGTCGTCGCCGACTTCCGACTGGCGGCACGTGGTCCAGAAATAGATCCAGTGCCACAGCGGCGGCAGCGCGTCGCCCGCAGCCGGCGTCTGTGGATGGTCAAGCGTGGCGGCCAGTGCGGCGGCGAAGCCTGGGTTGATGGTGTCGCTGTGGCTTTCAGTCTTGCCGACCCATTGACGCAACAGCGTCAGGTCGATGTCATGCTGGCTCATGGAATGCTCTGCTGAGGTGTCGATGAAGTGAACCAGGAGTAAGCGCCGGTTCACGAATGGAGCAGAGTCTGAGCGCCGCTAGTTGTCAAAACAATCTGTATTTTCTGAAGGGGGGCATCGTCTGACGTGAAGTCACTCATGTGCGGCCGCATCATTTTTTCAGGGAATTTTCGCGGGCGCCGCGCGGACATTGGCGTCAGGGCGCAGCATTTGCGCCGCGCCCTTCGGCTGCTATAGTGGCGACACGCCGCCATCCCTGCGGCAAAGATTGTTCTTCAATCAACATTCCACGAGAGATCCATGAAGAAAACCCACCTGATGTCGCTCATCGCAGCACTCGCCTGTACTACTTCGGCGGCCTCCTTCGCCCAGACCAACGCCGACAACGCGCTGTTGCAAGCCGCACAAAAACGCAAGGATGTATTGGTCAAGGATCTTGGCACGCTGGTCAATATCGACTCCGGCACCGACGACGCCAAAGGCCTGGCGCAGGTCGAAGCGATGCTGGCGCAGCGCCTGAAGGAAGTCGGCGCCAGCGTCGAGATCGTCGCCGCGCCACCGGCCGCCGGCAAGATGGTGATCGGCAAGCTGCAAGGCAGCGGCAGCAAGAACATCATGCTGATGATCCACTACGACACCGTGTTCGGCGTCGGCGAAGCGACCAAACGACCGTTCAAGATCACCGGCAACAAGGCCTTCGGTCCGGGCGTGGCCGACGCCAAGGGTGGCGCGCTGCTGATCGTGTATGCGCTCGACATCGCGCGCGAACGCGGCTTCAAGGATTACAAGACGCTGACCGTGCTGTTCAATCCCGACGAAGAAAAAAGCTCGCTCGGTTCGCGCGACATGATCACCAAGCTGTCGGCCGACCAGGACTACGTGCTGGTGTTCGAACCGCCTGAAGCCGACGTCGTGACCGTCGCCACCAACGGCATCGCCTACGTCCACCTCGACGTCAAGGGCCGCGCCTCGCACGCCGGCTCCGCGCCGGAAGCCGGCCGTAACGCCGCCGTGGAATTGTCCAACCAGATCATCCAGCTCAAGGACCTCGGCAGCCAAGCCAAGGGCACCACCGTCAACTGGACCGTGATCCAGGCCGGTGACCGCGTCAACATCATTCCTGAAAAAGCCAGTGCCACCGCCGACATGCGCATGTCCGACGTCGGTGAAATCCAGCGCGTGCAAGCCGATGCCGACAAGATCATCCAGAAGAAGCTGATCCCCGAGACCGAAGTCAAGGTCAAGGTGGAAAACCGTCGTCCGCCATTCAGCAAGAACGCCGACAGCGACCGCCTGGCCGCCACCGCCGACAGCATCTACAAGGAACTGGGCAAGTCGATCACGCCGGTATCCATGCGCTACGGCACCGACGCCGGCTTCGCCTACAACCCCAAGACCGGCAAGCCCATCGTGCTCGACGGCATGGGCATAGTCGGCGACCGCATCCACTCCTCCGACGAATGGGCAGATCTGGACAGCGTGGTGCCGCGCCTGTACCTGACGGTGCGCATGATGGAAGCGATGGGCAAGGGAAAGTAATACCCTCCCCGACCATGCACGTCAAAACGGGCCCTCGCGGCCCGTTTTCACCATTTCCGATTGTTTCCGATTTTCCTGCAGGAGAACTCATGAAGGTCAGACGTATTGTCGCCAATATACGCACCGAAGCCGTCGATCAGGCCGCAGCGTTCTATCGTGGCGTCTTCGGACTCGATGTGCTGATGGATCATGGCTGGATCGCCACCTATGGCTCGGATGCACAGATGCACGTGCAGATCAGTTTCGCCTCGGAAGGCGGTTCGGGCACGCCGGTGCCGGACCTGTCGATTGAAGTCGATGACATCGAAACTGCATTGCTGCGCGTGCAAAAGATGAACCTCCCGCTTGAGTACGGCCCCGCTGACGAACCCTGGGGCGTGCGGCGTTTTTATGTACGGGATCCGTTCGGCAAACTGGTCAACGTGCTGGCGCATATCAAGCAGTAAGCCCCGGCGCGGAAGAAAAAATACCGCATGGAAACTTCCTGAAAATAGCAACACAAACACAACGGACCGGCATGGTCCGTTGTGTTTTCTGACGTTACAATTGCTGCGTACCGTTCCGGTACGAGCGATCACAACGAAGCAATGAATAATATAAATCGGGCATGGGAACGCCCACGATGGTGGTTTTTTATCCTGTTGCCGCTGGTGCATTTCGCCAGCGTCAAGCTCACCTTTTTCTGTGCCGTCACGCCCGAGAATGAAGTTGTCGTCTGGTTGCCCAACGCCGTCTTGCTGGCGGCGCTCATGCGTTTTCGCGGCCGGCGCGGATGGCTCATGGCGCTGCTCGCCTTCGCCTCCGACTTGACCGCCAATCTTGCCGTGTTCACACTGCCCGTCGCCGTGCAGCTGGGCATCATCAACCTGATCGAAGTCGTCGTCACCTACTTGCTCATGCGCCGAGCGGGCGCATCGTCCGATCTGAAACGCGTGGAAGACCTGCGCAAATTCACCATCGCCGGCCCGCTGGTCGGCACCCTGCTGGCGAGCCTGATGGCCGCCGCCGTGCTCAAGACGCAGATGGCGACCGACGCGCCGTATCTGACGCTGACGCGACTGTGGTGGTTCGGCGATGCGCTCGGCATGATGATCTACACACCACTGCTGCTGGCCCTGACGCAGACCAAAACGGCCGACCATGAGCGTATCGTGTTACGCAAGTCGGATGCCCTGGCGCTGCTGGTGATCATCGTGCTTGCGGGCGTGATTTTTTCAACTTATGGCGGCGCCGTCGACGGCATCTCCCTGACGCCGACACTGCTGCTGCCGATGGTGCTGTACATCGCGGTGCGCTTCGGCACCCGCTGGACGACGCTGACGGTGGCGCTGGTGTCGCTCGCCATTTCGATGATGCTGACCAGCGGCCACAAACCGTTTGGCGATGTCTCGGTGCATCTGGAGATTGTCCGCGCGCAGGAGTTCATCCTGACGCTGTGCATCGTCGGCATCGGCTTCTCAATCCTGATGGATGAATTGCGCGTGCGCGAACGCGGACTGGAAGCGCGCGTGCGGCAACGCACCCACGAGCTGGAAGACTCCAACAGCAGGCTCGCCACGCTGAGCCAAACCGACGGCCTGACCGGCATCGCCAATAGGCGCCGCTTCGACGAAGTGTTCGCTGCGGAATGGAGCCGCGCCGGACGCAGCAGCCAACCCCTGGCGCTGGCGATGCTGGACGTTGATTATTTCAAGGCCTACAACGACACCTACGGACACCAGTGCGGCGACGACTGCCTGCGCGCCATCGCCAATTTGCTCGGCAACAACATCCGCCGCGCCGGCGATCTTGCGGCGCGCTACGGCGGCGAAGAATTTGCCTTCATCGCACCGATGACGGATCGCGACAACGCACTCGGCATCGCCGAAGCCATCCGCCGCGCGCTGGAGCAACTGTCCTTGCCGCACGCCGCCTCGCCCTTCCATGTCGTCACCGCCAGCATCGGCATTGCCGTCGTCATTCCGGGCAAAGGCGATACGCCGCAAGCGCTGCTGCAGATGGCGGATGCAGCGCTGTACCAGGCCAAGCAGCAAGGACGCAATCAGGTGGTCCCGGCCGGTTGATCGGAACGCCCGCCACAGTCGTTCAGATTTTAGGCGTAATATAAGTCGGGATAAAACAGACCGGCTCCCGCATGCCGGCACTCACTTCAGAGAGACATCATGCTATTCGACCTCACCGACCTGCGGCTGTTCATCCTGATCGCCGAACTCAACAGCCTCACGCGCAGCGCCGAGCGCATGAACCTGTCGCTGGCGGCGACCAGCAACCGCATCAAGGAACTCGAGACCCGCTTCGGCATGCGCCTGCTCTACCGCGAAAGCAAGGGCGTGCAACTGACGCCAGCGGGCCAAACCTTCCTCTCGCATGCGCAGCAATTCATGCAGCAGGTCGAGCGCCTCAAGGGCGACATGCAGCAGTACAACAACGGCATCAAGGGTTACATCCGTATCTTCGCCAACACCACGGCGGTGACGGAGTTCATGCCCGAAATCCTCGGCAAATTCCTCACGCTGCATCCGCAGGTCAACGTCGCTCTGGAAGAACGGCTGAATCACGACATCATGCGCGGCATCCAGGAAGGCACGGCCGACATCGGCATCGTCGCCGGACCGGTGCAAGGAGAAGGACTGGAGATTTTGAATTTTTCAACCGACCGGCTGGTCCTCGCCACCGCGCTGGAGCATCCCTTGGCCGGCATCGGCAAGGTTTCCTTCGCCGAGACGCTGGAATATGAACACGTCGGCCTGCATGAAGGCAGCACGCTGCATCACTTCCTCAACCGCATCGTGTCGGAAAGCGGCCAGCGTCTGAAGTTGCGAATCCAGGTGCGCAGCTTTGAAGCGATGTGCCGCATGGTGGAGACCAACGTCGGCATCGGCATCGTGCCGCACTCAGCGGCGTTGCGTCACAAGCAGACCATGCAATTGAGCCTGACCGAACTGACCGATCCGTGGAGCGTGCGCGAGCGCAGCATGGTGGTGCAGAGCCTCGATGCCCTGCCCCTGTACGCGCGCGACCTGGTCGAATTCATCCGGCAGCAAACGGCGCAGGTGCCGCCGGTGCCTGTGGAAAAAGAAGCTGCTTGATCTTGTTCGAAGGGCTGCTCAGCCGTGCGTCATCATCCAGGCGGCTATCGCAATCAGCGCGCCGCAAAACAGCATGCGCAAGCGCCGCTCCGGCAAATGATGCGCCAACGCCACTCCCCAGGAAATACTGAGCACGCCGCCCAGCGCCAACGGAATGCCAACGCTCCAGTCGACATGGCCGGCGCTGGCGTAAGTCCATAGCGCCACCAGCGTTCCCGGCGTCACCATCGCCAGACCCAGGCCTTGCGCCGCGGTCTGCGTCATGCCGAACAAACCGACCAGCCCCGGCACCGCCACGATGGCGCCGCCGACGCTGAAGAACCCCGCCGAAGCCCCTGCTGCGAGTCCCATGAGGAAGATGTATTTCTGCGGCAGGCGCGCGCGCGGGATCATCTCCTTTTGCTTGCGCAGCAAGGTCCACAGGTAATACAAGGCCAGCACCACCATGAACAAGGCGAATGCCAGATGCAGCGAGCGCGCCTCAATTGACGTTGCGAAGCGTGCCGCGAAGTAAGTCGTGAACACCGCCGGCACAGCCATTTGCAGCGCCGCGCTGAGTTCGATCTTGTTGCGCTGCTTATAGCGCCAGAAGCCGATCACCACGTTCGGCACGATCATCACCAGCGCGGTTCCCTGCGCCAGTTGCTGGTCCATGCCATAGAGGAACCCGAGCACCGGAATCGCGATCAGCCCGCCGCCGATGCCGAACAGACCACCGATGGCGCCGAGCACGCCGCCGAGAAAGAAGTTGACCACGACGGTGAAATACAAAGAATGCATCATAGGTGTAAAGTACGCACTTGGCCGGACAAGTCCCGTTGCAAAAACACAGAGGACTTGCCGAACCGGCGACCCAAAAGGAGATAGGCGTGAGTAACGGAAGTAGCGGGGTTCTGGTAGTAGTACTTGAAGCGGGCGTGGTGATCATCATTGCGTTGGCGATTTACCTGATCCGAAAAAAATAAACGAATCATCGTACGCAACCCCGGCAACACCGCAGCCATGCCCTCCTCAAGCTGTCCGCCAGTTTATCAGCCAGCCTTCGCCGTCACAAGCGAAGCACGCGATCTGCTCAGAAACGCCCGATGAAATTCTTTAATCCGGCGCAGCACTGTATCGACCACGCAATAATGTGACACCCCCAACATTAAGGAATCAGCAATCATGGATCTAGGACTTCAAGGAAAAATCGCCCTCGTCTGCGGCGCCAGCAAAGGCCTCGGCTACGCCTGCGCCGAACACCTGGCACGCGAAGGCGCCCACGTCGTCATCGTCGCCCGCAGCCAGGACACGCTCGACCAGGCCGCTGAAAAACTGCGCGCGCTGGGCAACATCAAGGTCATCGCCGTCGCCACCGACATCGCCACACCTGAAGGCCGCGCCAAGGCGCTGGCTGCAGTCGACGAAATCGCCGGCGAGCCGGGCCACGGTCCCGACATCCTCGTCAACAACGCCGGCGGTCCGCCGCTGGGCGACTTCCGCGACTGGGACCGCGAGATCTGGCTCAAGGCCATCGACGCCAACATGCTGACACCGGTCGAGCTGATCAAGGCCACCGTCGACCAGATGATCAAGCGCGGCTGGGGCCGCGTCATCAACATCACCAGCAGCTCGGTCAAGGCGCCCCGCTACGACCTCGGCCTGTCCAACGGCGCCCGCTCGGGCCTGACCGGTTTCGTCGCCGGCGTCTCGCGCCACATCGCCAAGAGCGGCGTGACGATCAACAACTTGCTTCCCGGCAGCTTCGAAACTGACCGCCTGCGCAGCAGCTTCGTCGGCTCCGCCAAACTGACCGGCGAAACGCCTGAAGAAGTCCGCATACAGCGCATGGCAGAAACCCCGGCCGGCCGCTTCGGCGACCCGGACGAATTCGGCGCCACCTGCGCGTTCCTGTGCAGCAAGCATGCGGGCTACATCAACGGCCAGAACGTGCTGATGGACGGCGGCGCTTACCCGGGCATTTTCTAAAAAACTGAAAAGGACGACGGCCGGGAGAGTCATGTATAATGCCCGGCTTGCGCAGGAAGGTTGGCAGAGCGGTTGAATGCACCAGTCTTGAAAACTGGCGAGGGTGTGAGCCCTTCGTGAGTTCGAATCTCACACCTTCCGCCATTTATTTAAAAACGCCCATTCATGGGCGTTTTTGTTTTTGGAAGGTAGTAAGCCGCCTGCGCGGCTTACGCGTGAGATTCGAAGGGAATCGCTTGCAAGCGATTCAGCGGCCTGCAGCATGTAGGCGAATCTCACACCTTCCGCCACTTGATATAAAAAACGCCCTTTACGGGCGTTTTTTGTTTTGCTAACGAGAAACGTCTGCAAACGAATCAGAACAACTTCTTCCAGCTCTCCTCCCTGTCCTCCCGCGTATTCACTTCAATCATGATCCCCTCGGGCATCCGGCAAAAGAACCGCGAACCGCGCGAGTTATTGAAAACCTCGGTCTCCATCAACACGCCTTGTTCCTTGAAGGTCCGGTAAAGCTGCTTCACCTCCGCCAGCGTAGCCATCTCGAAACCGAAATGGAAATTCGCAGGCCAGCTGATTTCATCGTTGGTGTGGTCGAGCACGATATCGAAGCCGTCCCGTTTCAGGAGGATATGTTCGCCGACGGCGACAATCTGGCAGCCGAAATGCTGTTCAAAAAAGGCAGCGGTGGCGATGGGATTCTTTGTGGGCAGGCTGAGGTGATTCAGCGGCCCGGTGCATTGAGTCGTCATATAAAAATTCTCTCTTAAATTCAGGAATAAGGATGCTTGTTCTTCACGCCGGATTCATGACCGCAAACATGGCGTCGTAGCCGCCATCACGCTCCGCCCAGCGCCGAGGGAGATCGCGCTCGAGGAGCACTTCGCCGCGTGGCGTATCGCTGTTTTCCAGCAGGCGCAGCACCTCCGCCAAATAGTCTTGCAGCGGCATCGCACGCGGATCATTAATCTGATGGGCCCCGGTCAAGCCGGTCTGCACGTAAGGCGGTGAAAGTTCCAGCACCTCGATGGGAAAACCGCGCATCTGGTGTCGCAGCGATTGCAACCAGGAATGCAGGAACGCCTTGCTGGCGCAGTACGTCGGAAAATCCGCGCGCGGCACGAAGGCCAGCGCGGAACTGGTCGCCAGAAATGCCGCGTTGGGCTTTCCTTTGAGCAGCGGCAAGATCGCAGCCGCAACGCGCAGCACGCCCAGGATATTGGTCTGGACGATCGCTTCCGCATCATCCGCGGTCCAGTCATCAGACGCCATGTCCTCGATGTGCGATATGCCTGCATTCGCAATCAGCACGTTGAGCTGCGGAAAACGCTCACGCATCTGAAGCGACAGCTGCGCCAATGACGTCGCGTCATTCACATCGAGTTTCAGCCCGACAAGGCCGGGACGCGCGTTCGTGATTTCGTCAAGCAGGGCCTGACGGCGCCCCGTGACGATGACACGATTGCCGCGATCATGCAGCGCCTCGGCCAGCGCGCGGCCGATGCCACTGGTGCCGCCGGTCAGGAGAATGGTATTGCCGGTGAGTTTCATTGAATTACCTTTTAGTTCGGTTGCGGTAAAGCCGCCAACCAGACCCGCAAGGTTCTGCCTCTCCCTCCGGATCGCCTTGTAAAGAATCAACAAGGCGAACACGGTCCAGCCGATGTCCTTCGCGCAAGCGGCGGATATCGAAAACTGGCAAATCTGTCATCTGAAAATTCCAGATAGGCGTATGCCCAGGAGGGCAGAATATGCGGTCATCGTAACGGCGTCCTGAATCATCGGGAACTGCCCTGCTGGGCTCCTCTCGAAGGGGACGCGTTGGATGACGGTAACGCCTACGGCAATCGGTGGATCGACTGCGGAACTGAGTTTAGCCGAAAATTTGGACGGTGGTCAACACCGTAAAAATGCTGTCGTGCGGCGGACGTTCGGACACGCCCGCCGCGGCTTACTCAATTGCTTTGCAGGAATCGTTTGATGATATCGGCGATCTGATCGGGCGCATCTTCAAAACAATAATGCCCCGCTACCGGTATGCGATGCACATCCGCGTTCGGGAAGAGCGCCGTGAACAGCGGCAGGAAAAGATGCGGATGCAACGTCTTGTCTGCATCGCCCCAGACTGCCAGCGCCGGCTTGCTGCGGATCGTTGCAATCGCCGCCGCGTCGGGCTCTTCGAACTGATGCGCACCGGTTGCAAAACCCTTGGCCCAGCCGATGGCGCCCAGGCAATCGCGCGGCGTGGCGAAGTGCGTGCCGTAGGCGGCAATCCATGCGTCGTTGATCACGCTGTTGTCTTCGAAGCCGTTGATCTTCATGGTGCTGAGAATATTGAAATCCAGTTGCCCCAATACCTGTTCCAGGCTGCCGTCTTCATTGGCTTTCACGATCCACTGGAACCACGGTGCGATGGCCGCGTTTTTAAGCAAGCGTTCCAACCCGTCGGGCTGTCCGAACGGCGTCGGGCCGTTGGTGGAAATAATGCGCTTGATCCGATCCGGATGGCGTGCGGCCAGGCCCATGCCGACCGGACCGCCAAAGTCGTGCATCACCAGCGTAATGTCGTTCAGGTCCCGCTGCAGAACGAATTTTTCCAGGTTGTCGATGTGATCCTGCAACCAGTAGCTGCGATCTTGCGGCGTCTCGCTCTTGCCGAAGCCCATGTGGTCGGGCACCACCACGCGGTAGTCTCCGCGCAGCGCCGTGATCAACGACCGATATAGATAGCCCCAGGTCGGCTCGCCATGCAGGCACAACACGATTTCGCCCGAGCGATCTCCCTCGTCGACGTAGTGCATCTGAAATCCATTGACTGTCTCGAAATGCGGTGCGAATGGAAAGGTCTTGTCAAAATCTGCGTGTGCCGGGATCAAGTTTTTCTCCTGATGGTTGATGATAAAAGTCGACAATAAATGGTTTTAAATTGAAACCAGATTGCTTTATACGCGACTTAATTTCATTATGCAAGTAACGACTTTTCACATCGACGTCACCGAGCGATTTCCATTTTCAAAGCAGGCATGAAAAAGCGCCACCCCTCTCACGAAGGACGGCGCTTCTTGCGACTGCTCTCAATTTCCGTTTGCTGGCGGCCGGCGACTCAGAATCCCAGGCGACGCAAATCTTCTTCGACAAACGCCTGTCCGCTGCGATTCTTCACCGCCGGCAGCTCCGCCACTTTCGCACGCCAGGCCTGCAACGCGCTCAGTTCGGCAGCGATCGGAATCCCCGCCGCATCAGCAAACGCCAGGCCGGCGAACACTGTGATATCGGCCATCGAGAATTGCTCCCCCGCGACGTAGCTGTTGTCGCGCAGGATGCCGTCAAAATACGCCATGCCCTGCAGCGCCTTGGCGCGTTCGCGTTCGCCCCATTCCTTGCGATGCGCCCATTCCGGACTCTTGTATTTTTCCAGGTCGCCGCCCAATCCTGGTGTCGCGTGATGGAAATAAATGCCGACGGCGTCAATCAGGCCGCTCTCGGCGCGGCGCTGCATCATATGAATGATCGCCTTTTCCTTCGGCGTGCGGCCGGTCAGCACCGGATTCCCGTCGAGGTTGTCGAGGTACTCGGTGATCGCGGTGCTTTCCGAGATCAGCGTGCCGTCGTCCAGTTCCAGCAGCGGCAGCACGCCTGAGGGATTCTTCGAGAGAAACGCGGCTTGCTTGTGCTCGGCGCCGATCAGGTCGACCGATTCGAACGTCACTTGCGAATCGAGGTTCTTTTGCGCCAGCACGATGCGAATGCGGGCAGGATTGGGGAAACCGGGGCGGTCATAGATCTTCATTGTTGATTCCTCTTCTGAATGTTTGTCGTTGTATCGATATTCGTAATGTTGCCTATCAGCCATTTATCTATCTATCGATAGATAGACAATAAGGTAGTACAATGCCGCTGTCAACAACTATCTACCGATAGAGAGGTTTTTGAATATCATGAATGCAATCGACACCCGCGAGAAAATCATGGCCGCCGCCCGCAAGACGGTGCAGGCGCATGGCTATAACGCGCTGAGTTTTCGGGATCTGGCCGCGGAAGTCGGGATCAAGAGCGCGAGCGTGCACTATCATTTCCCGACCAAGGGCGACCTCGGCGCGGCCCTCGCCCGCCGCTACACGGAAGACGGCAGCGCCTATCTGGGAAACCTGATGGAGACGCACAAGGATGCGCGCACCCGCGTCAAGAAATATGCGGAAATCTTCCGGGCTGCGCTGGCGGACGACAACCGCATGTGCCTGTGCGGCATCATGTCGGCCGAGCACAACGACTTGCCGCCGGAGGTGCGCGCCGAAGTCAATCGTTTCAACGACGTCAATATCGACTGGCTGACGGAAGTACTCACGCAAGCCGCGCCCGAAGCGAAATCGAAGAAAGCCGTACGCCGCCAGGCCATGAGCATCTTCGCGGCGATCGGCGGCGCACAGTTGATGGCGCGCGGACATGAAGACATCGCCGTCTACGACGAGATCGTCGACAGCTATCGTAACGCCGGCTTCATTCCCTGATCATCCTCTTTCAGAAATCAGCGCGGTTGCAAAAAAAGGCCCGGTGAGGGCCTGATTTGATGGATGCGTCTTCACTGCTCCTTACTGCTGCGCCGACAACTCCGGATTGATCGCCAGCAGCAACCACGGTTTTATTTCCGACCGCACGA
The DNA here is from genome assembly GCF_044767365.1 of Herbaspirillum sp. NPDC101396. Lineage (NCBI taxonomy): Bacteria > Pseudomonadati > Pseudomonadota > Betaproteobacteria > Burkholderiales > Oxalobacteraceae > Herbaspirillum > Herbaspirillum sp. NPDC101396. The sequence goes on from NZ_JBIWNT010000001.1 coordinate 982,867, forward strand.
ACACGCCGGCCAGTGCAAACGGGTCCTGGTTGCGCAGGGACTCCGCCTCTTCTTTTGATGCGACTTCATACACCAGCAGACCGCCGCTGCCGTCCGGAAACGGCCCGCCGAAGGCCAGCTTGCCGGCGTCGAGCAGGCTCTTGACGTAGTCTTTGTGAGCCGGCGCATGGTCAGCCAGCAATTGCTGGTTATCGGTGTAGGCAAGATAGTTGACGAATTTCATGGCATTTCTTTCCTGACAAGTAAAGGGTTCAGATTTCGCGCTGCATCCGGCTGTCCAGCGAATACGCGCCGCCGCCGCGCAGCATCATGTACAACGCGACCAGTCCCAGCAGCACCGGATATTCGATGCCACGGTCGATCCACGGCCAGGTCGGTCCCATGGCGTAACTGATGGCAATCATTTCAATCAGCATCAGCAAGGCCAGCGGCCGCGTCAGCAGGCCCAGCGCCAGCATGGCGGCGCCGACGGTCTCCAGCAGCATCACAAGGAAAGCCAGTTGCGGCGCAAACGGCAGGCCCATGACCTCGCCGATCATGCGTATCGACCCCGCCATCGGATCGGCCATTGAGCCATGCGACACGCCCAGCGCCTTGGGCAGGCCATGGGTAAAAATGATGGCGCCGTAGCCGAGGCGCAGCAATGCATAAGCCACGCCCTCGCCGTGCGCATACCAGCGCACCAGCGCCGGAAAGACAAAGCGGCCGGCAGCCGGAGCCGTTGTGGTCGGGGAAGTTTTTTGCACGAAGCACCTGTATCCGTTTGAGAGCCAGACGCCATCATCGCGGCTATGGCGCGGGAGATAAATGGCCTGCCAGCGAATTGACTATTCGGCGCAGGCCAATAGTGTCGGCGATGCTAGCCCGCCGAACCCGGATGCTCCGTGAACAAGCTGGTGACCGCCGAGCGCAACCACACGATCTTGGGATCCTTGTGGAAGCGCCGGTGCCAGTGCATCTTGAGATCGTACTTGGGGATTTCCATCGGCGCCGAAATCACGCGCACGTTCTTCGCGCCGGCGAAGGCATTGGCTACCGGACGCGGCAACACCACTACCAGGTCGGAGCGTGCGATGATCGTTGGAATGCTCATGTAGTGCGAGGTACGCAAGACGATCTTGCGCTCGATCTTGCGCGCCACCAGCTCGGCTTCAAACATCTCCTGGCTGCGCCCGCCATCCTTGACGAAGGCATGCTCGGCCTCGGTGAATTGCTTGAGCGTCATGCGCGGCCCCTTGATCTTGTGGCCGGTGCGCACCATGCAGGTCAGGTCGTGCGAAAACAGGCGCTGCTGGAACACGTCGCTTTCCTTGATGTCCGGATAGTAGCCAAGCGCCAGATCCACCTCGCCCGAGATCAGCGCCTCTTCCAGCTTGTGCGGCGGCAGGCTGACCGAACGGATGCGCGTGTTGGGCGCCGCCTTTTTGAGGAAATCGAACAACGTCGGCAAAAACACGATCTCGCCGATGGCGCTGAGGCAGAACACGAATTCGTCGGTGGCGACCTCGGGATCGAAATCGGGACTGCGCAGGATCTCAGAGTCGATCAGGCCAATCACTTCGCGCGTCTTGTCGATCAGGTTCTGTGCACGCGGCGTCGGCGACATCACGCCGGCATGGCGGATGAACAAGGGGTCGCCGAATGAATGGCGCAGGCGCGCCAATGCCGCGCTGGCGGTGGGCTGGCTCAGCTTGAGCTGGGCCGCGGCGGCGGTGACGCTGCCGGTGTCGTAGACCGCCAGCAGCAGCCGCAACAGATTCAGATCGACTCTCATGATTGCCTGGTCAGATTCTCAAATTAAATGTCTCCCGCGCAGTGTGTCACAAAATGCCGCCGCGGCGATACCTGTCCAGCTGTCATGCCCGTGCCAGTTGCAAAGGCCCGCGCGCAAGTGCAACCGCCTCAAGCGGAGCGGCCTCGACCGCTCCAGTATGAAACGCGGCAATCGCCTGCGTCAACTTGCCGGCCTGCTCTTGCAGCGATTGCGCTGCGTCTGCGGCGTGTTCGACCAGCGCGGCGTTTTGCTGGGTCATGCCGTCCATCTGCGTGACCGCTGCGTTCACGCTCTCGATCCCGGCCAGTTGGCCGCCGGAGGCGTCGGCAATTTCGCCGACGATGCCCGATACTTCGCGGATTGCCTGGCGCACCTTGCCGACCGTGCCGCCCAGCGCGACCGCCTGACGCAAGCCGTCGTCGACCAGCAGGACGGATGAATCGATCAGGTGCTTGATCTCGCGCGCGGCCGCCGAAGAACGCTGTGCCAATGCGCGCACCTCCACCGCCACCACCGCGAACCCGCGCCCCTGCTCGCCGGCGCGCGCCGCTTCCACCGCCGCATTGAGCGCAAGGATATTGGTCTGGAATGCAATGCCGTCGATCAGGCCGGTGATGTCGGAAATCTTACCCGAGCTCTCGCTGATCTGGCCGATGGTGCCCGTCATGGCGTCGACCGCGTTGCTGCCGGCATCGGCCAATGACGAGGCGCTGCCGGCCAGCGTGCTGGCGCGCTGCGAACTCGCCGCCGTCTCGCGCACGCGGCCGGTGAGCTGGGTCATGGTCGAGGCGGTTTCTTCCAGCGACGCCGCCTGGCGCTCGGTGCGTGCCGACAGCGCCATGTTGCCTTCCGCCAGTTGCGCGGTGGTGATGGCGACCGACCGGCTGGCGTCGCGTACGCCGACCACGGTCTTTTCGATGTGCGCCAGCAGGCGATTGAAGGCCACCGCCGACTTGCCGAATTCGTCCCTGCGCGGCATCACCGCGCGCTTGGAAAAATCCATGAACACGGTCAGCTCTTCATACTTCCCGCATTGCCTCCGCAAGCCGCCGCAGATGATGCCGATCAGATGGCGTGCACTGCATGCGCAGAGCGCGACGCCAGCCGCCATCAGCGCAGCGACCGGCGCCACATCGATGCGGGGCGCGCCGTTCACTGCCGTCAGCGCAATCGCGCCCAGCGCCAGGTTCAGCGCCGCGCAGGCGCCGAACATCAGGACCAGCTTGGTGCGAATCAGATATAAAAATGAAAACATGCGTCCCCCTGCGTTATCCATCCGCAACCGACAAGAATTTTTTGGGATGCGAGCACCGCGAGCAAATCTGCCCACGGCGCCGCGCTCAATGCGCGTCGGCGGCGACCGGCGCCGGCGTGATGCGTTCGCGGTGCAGCGAGTTGACGACAAAGAGTGCGACAGCGGCCAGCGCGGTCGGTGCGGCAATCACCTGGAACAGCGATTGCGGATTGCCCAGCGTCATCATCAGCGCGCCGCCGATGACCGAGCCGATGATCGAACCGATACGTCCCACCGCCAGCGCCCAGGCAATACCGGTTGCCCGTGCCGCCGTCGGATAGATGCCGGCGACGAAGGCGTTCATCCCGGTCTGCGCACCCACCACGCCAAATCCGATCCAGAAGGCGACGAAGGCCAGCCAGCCCGAGCTGTGGATGACGTAACCCAGCGAGATCAGCGCGATGCCCGACAGGAAATAGGAACCCGACAACACCGCACACGGATTGAATTTATCCATCATGCGCGCCAGCACGATCGCCCCGATGGTGCCACCCAGCGGCACCATGGCGCCGATACGTGCGGCAGTCGGAATCGAGTAGCCGGCATCTTTCATGATGGTCGGCAACCAGCTCGACAGCAGGTAGAACACGAACAGCGAGCAGAAGTACGCCACCCAGATCAGCAAGGTGCGCTTGGCGAAACCGCCGACGAACAATTGCGACACGGGAGATTTCTGCTTGCCGACGGCGTCACCCGCCAGGATTGTGTGCTCGCTCCAGCGCTTGTCGCCGACGATGCGCTCGATCACCTTGTGCAAGCTCGCTGCTTTCTCGGGATGCACCGCCAGATAGCGCACCGACTCCGGCAGCAGGCGCCACAGGAAGGGAATCAGCACCAGCGGCGCGATGCCGCCCAGGATCAGCACGCCGCGCCAACCGTAGCTCGCGATGATCTGCGCCGACAATTCGCCGCCCAACGCAAAGCCCGCCGTGAAGCCGCAGAAGCTCAGCGTCACCAGCAGCACGCGCTGTTTCTGCGGAGAAAATTCCGAGGTCAAGGCGATGCAGATCGGCATTGCGCCGCCCAGACCGATGCCGATCAGGAAACGCATCACCGTCAGCATCTGCAGTGAAGTCGAGAACGCCGAAATCAGCGTCCCAACACCGAACACGAACATGGAAATCAGGATGGCTTTCTTGCGACCGATGCGGTCAGCCAGCGGCCCCATCAGGAACGCCCCGATCATCAGGCCGAACAGGCCGGCGCCGAAGGCCGGTCCCAGCTGGGCCGGCGACAGGCCCCATTCCTGGCGCAAGGCCGGGGCGATGTAGCCGATCGAGGCGGTGTCGAAACCGTCGATGGCGACGATGATGAAACACAGCACCAGCACCGAAATCTGGTACAGCGACAGCTTGCTGGAACTGATGATCTCATCGATCGTCACGGTTTTTTTGATAGTCATGGATATCTCCTCCTGAGTCATTATTTTTTAGTTTTTTCGTTCTTGTTCTGCTTGATCAACGATTCGCCAGATCCAGCGCGACGTCGACGATCATGTCTTCCTGCCCGCCGACCATGCGGCGCTTGCCGAGCTCGACCAGGATGTCCACGGTCTTGATGCCGTATTTGGCCGAGGCCGTTTCGGCATGGCGCAGGAAGCTCGAGTACACGCCGGCATAACCCAGCGCCAGCGTCTCGCGGTCGACCCGCACCGGCCGGTCCTGCATCGGCCGCACGATGTCGTCGGCGGCGTCCATCAGCGCGTACAGGTCGCAGCCGTGGTTCCAGCCCATGCGTTCGGCAGCGGCGATGAACACCTCCAGCGGCGCATTGCCGGCGCCGGCGCCCATGCCGGCCAGGCTGGCGTCGACGCGGTCGCAGCCCTCTTCCACCGCGACCATGCTGTTGGCAACGCCGAGGCTGAGGTTGTGGTGCGCATGCATGCCGGTTTCCGTCTCCGGCTTGAGCACGTCCTTCAATGCACGGAAGCGATCACGCACCTGGTTCATCGTCAGCGCTCCGCCCGAATCGACCACGTAGATGCAGGTCGCGCCGTAGCCTTCCATCAGCCTGGCCTGCGCCGCCAGTTCGGCCGGCGCGATCATGTGGCTCATCATCAGGAAGCCGACCGTGTCCATGCCGAGCTCACGCGCGTATTCGATGTGCTGGCGCGAAATGTTTGCTTCGGTGCAATGGGTGGCCACGCGCACGATGCGCGCACCGGCCTGGTAAGCATTCTTGAGGTCGTGGATGGTGCCGATGCCGGGCAACAGCAGCGTCGCAATTCTGGCATGTTTGACGGTGTCGGCGACAGCTTCAATCCATTCGAGGTCGCTGTGCGCGCCGAAGCCGTAGTTGAAGCTTGATCCCTGCAGACCGTCGCCGTGGGCAACTTCGATGCTGTCGACGCGAGCGGCGTCGAGGGCGGCGGCGATGCGGCGCACCTGTTCGAGCGAATACTGGTGACGCACGGCATGGCTGCCGTCGCGTAACGTGACGTCGGAAATATAGATTTTCTTCATGGTGATAGTGGTGCCGGTCATCTCAATTCTCCAGTGCAGCAGTCGACAGCGCGTGCTGCGCAAAACGTTCCGCGCAGGCCAGCGCCGCGCTGGTCATGATGTCGAGGTTGCCGGCATAAGCCGGCAGGTAGTGCGCGGCGCCTTCGACTTCCAGGAACACCGAGGTCTTGAGCCCGCTGATCTTGCCGACGCCGGGGATGTTCAGCGGCTGCTCCGGGCTGATCACATCGAACTGCACGCGTTGCTTGAGGCGATAGCCGGCGACGTACTTCTGCACCTCGGCAGCCATCTGCGCCACCGAGGCTTCGATCGCGGCCTGATCGCAAGGCTCGGACAGGCAGAACACCGAGTCGCGCATCATCATCGGCGGCTCGGCCGGATTGAGCACGATGATGGCCTTGCCCTTGGTGGCGCCGCCGATGGTTTCAATGGCGCGCGAGGTGGTTTCGGTGAACTCGTCGATGTTGGCGCGCGTGCCGGGACCGGCGGACTTGCTGGAGATCGACGCCACGATCTCGGCGTAGTGGACATTGGCCACACGCGACACGGCCGCCACGACAGGAATCGTGGCCTGGCCGCCGCAAGTCACCATGTTGACGTTGCTGCTGTCGAGGTGCTGCTCCAGATTGACCACAGGCACCAGATAGGGACCGATGGCGGCCGGCGTCAGGTCGATGACCTTGATGCCGTGCGGCTGCAAGAGTGCATTGTGCTTGGGATGATCGCCGGCGCTGGTGGCGTCGAACACCACGCGGATGTCCTCGAATCCAGGCAGGTTCAACAGGCCGTTGATGCCTTCGTGCGTGATCGGCACGCCGAGACGGGCGGCGCGCGCCAGGCCGTCCGAGCCGGCGTCGATGCCGACCATGGCGCCCATTTCCAGATGCTTGCTGTTGCGCATCACCTTGATCATCAGGTCGGTGCCGATGTTGCCGGAACCGATGATGGCGACTTTCATTTTTGCGTTGCTGTTCATGTGATTCTCTCTTTCCTGTTCTCTAGCGTCCGAGCGCCTTGGCGCTCTTGCCGCCGATGCCGAAATGCGCCTTCGGCAATTCGTTGAGCAGCACGCGCACGCTTTCGCGCGGCGCACCGATGCTTTGTACGGTGGCCTCGGTCAGCGCCACAATCAGCGCTTCCTTCTGCTCATCGTTGCGGCCTTCCATCAGGTTCACTTGAATGATCGGCATGTTTTTCCCTTGCTTGGTTTCTGTGGCGGATCAGGAGAACTGCATCTCGACCGAACCCAGCCATTGGTAATCGACCATGATGCGGTCGCCCTTTTCCACTGCAATCGCTTCGGTGGCGCCGCCGGTCATGATCAGCACGCCGGCCGGGATTTCCTTGCCGCGCGCGCCCAGCATGTTGGCCAGCATCGCTACGCTGGCCGCCGGATGGCCGAGCACCGCTGCACCTGACGCCACGGTGGCGACGTCGCCGTTCTTGCGCAGCACGATGCCGAGGTTGCGCAGGTCCAGGCCGCCGACCTGGCGGTACTGGTCGCCGACCACATAGCGCGCCGCCGAGGTGTTGTCGGCGATCACACTCTTCAGGTCGAACTTGAAATTTTCATAGCGCGAATCGATCACTTCCACCGTCGCCACCACATAATCGGTCGCCGCCAGCACTTCGCCGATGTGGCAGCCCGGTCCCTTGAGCGGGCGATTGAGCACGAAGCCGATTTCCGCTTCGACCTTCGGATGGATCAGCGATGACGTGTCGATGGTGGCGCCGGTCCGGTATGCATGCAGGCCGTTGAGGAAACCGTAGATCGGTTCCTTCACGCCCATCTGCTTGATCTTGGCCGGCGAAGTCAGCCCCATCTTGAGACCCGAGACCGGCGTGCCACGCTGTTCCTTGCGCGCGCGGATCGCATCCTGGATGGCGTAGGCGTCTTCCCAGTCCATGTCGGGATGCTTGTCGGTGATCTTGCTGACAGCGGTGGCGTTGAGCTCGGCGTTTTCCAGATGCTCCGCCAGCGCCGCGATAGTTGCTTGGTCCAGTTGCATGATTTGTTGTCCTTAAATGAAACGCACCGAGGCCGAGCCGATGCCGCCCAGGCTCATGCGCAGGCTGTCGCCGGCCTGCACCGGCAGCATCGCCGCCAGCGAACCGGAGAGAATGACTTCGCCGGCTTCCAGCGGCATGCCGAGCGCGCCCAGCGTGTTGGCCAGCCAGGCCACGGCAGTCAGAGGATTGCCCAGCGCTGCGGCGCCGGCGCCGGTGGCGGCGATCTCGCCGTTCTTTTCCAGCGTCATGCCGACCGTGCGCAAGTCCAGCGTGCGCGGATCGACGGCGGTGTCGCCGAGCACGAACACACCCGAGGAGGCGTTGTCGGCGACGGTGTCTTCGATCTTGATTTTCCAGTCGCGGATGCGCGAGTCGACGATCTCGAAACATGGCAACACATAGTCGGTGGCGCGCAGCACGTCGGCTTCGGTGATGCCGGGGCCGGCCAGTTCATGCTTGAGGATGAAGGCGATCTCGCCCTCGGCCTTGGGCGCGATCAGGCCACTCACGACGATCGCATCGCCGTCGTTGCAGACCATCGCCGACGTCAGGTGGCCGAAGTCGGGCTGGCCGACGTTGAGCATGTCCATGACGACCTTGCTGGTGACGCCGATCTTCTTGCCGATGATGCGTTCGCCGGCCTGCACGCGACGGGCGATCATGTGCAGCTGGATCCGGTAGGCGTCTTCGATGCCGATGCCGGGGACACGTCCGGTCAGCGGATCGACGGGCGTGCAGTCGACCAGTGCCTGGTACAGCTCGTTGCCGTATCTCTCGATGTCGGCGTTGTTCATGGTGCTCATGGTTTCCTCAAGGTCAAAGTTTCACGCAGACGTTTTTCAATTCGGTATAAAACTCAAGCGAATGCACGCCGCCTTCGCGGCCGATGCCGGAATGTTTCGATCCGCCGAAGGCTGTACGCAGGTCGCGCAGGAACCACGAGTTGATCCAGCAGATCCCGACGTTCAGTGCGCGACCCATGCGATGCGCAGTGCCGACGTCGCTGGTCCAGACCGTTGCGGCCAGGCCGTAGGGGGTGTCGTTGGCGAGCGCAATGACTTCGTCTTCTGTGTCGAAGGGTGCGATGTGGCAGCACGGTCCGAAGATTTCTTCGCGCACCACTGCCGCGCTTTCCGGCAGGCCGGTCCAGATGGTCGGCTGCACCCAGGCGCCGTCCTTGAGCGCATCGTCGAGGACCGGAATGCCGCCGCCGGTGACCACGCTCGCGCCCTCTTCCACGGCCTTCTGGTAATACGACAGCACTTTGCGGCGATGTTCTTGCGAGACCAGCGGGCCGAAGTTGGTGCCGTCGGCAAGTGGATCGCCGAGCTTGAAGCTCTCCGCCTTGGCCTTCAATGCGGCGACGAAGTTGTCGAAGATCGAACGCTGTACGTACACGCGCTCGGTGCCGAGGCAGACCTGGCCCGAGTTGTCGAAGGCGGCGCGCGCGATGCCGGCGACCGCCTTGTCGAAATCAGCGTCGGCGAACACCACTCCCGGGTTTTTACCGCCCAGTTCCATCGATACCGGACGCACGCCTTTGGCAGCGGCCGCCATGATGGCTTCTCCGGTGCCAGTCTCGCCGGTGAAGGTGATGGCGTTGACATGTTGATTGCGCGTCAGGAATTCGCCCGCCGAGTCTTTGCCGAAACCGTGCACCACGTTGTAGACACCGGGAGGCACGCCGACTTCGTTCATGACTTCGGCCAGCAGGGTTGCGGTGGCCGGCGTTTCTTCCGACGGCTTGACCACGACGGTATTGCCGCAGGCCAGCGCCGGGCCGACCTTCCAGGTCATCAGCAGCAGCGGCAGGTTCCACGGACAGATCACGGCGATCACGCCCTTGGGACCGCGCACGCCGTAGTTCAACGCCTGGCCGCCGTCCGGCGTGACCATGTCGAAGCTTTCGGTCGGTACGTTCTTGACAACGTCGGCAAAGATCTTGAAGTTGGCCGCGCCGCGCGGAATGTCGAGATGGCTCGCCAAGGAATAGGGTTTTCCGGTGTCTGCGATTTCCGCCGCAACGAATTCATCGAAGCGCGCCATGATGCCGTCGGCCACCGCGTGCATCATCTCCGAACGCTTGGCGGTCGACATCTTGCCCCACGGGCCGTTGAGTGCATCGCGCGCGGCCTGCACGGCGGCGTCGACTTCGGCCTGGCCGGCTTCGCTGATAGTGCCGATCAGCGCGTTGTTGGCGGGGTTGCGGTTCTCGAAATACCTGTCGCTCTCGACCCACTTGCCGTTGATGAAGTTGGGAAATTTGTCCCGTTCTGTTCTACTCATGTCTGTTCCTGTCCGTTCCAGTTGATTCGAATAATTGATTCAGAAAGTTGCTTCAGGGTCGCCTGCGCTCAGGTAATCCCACATGCGTTCGAAAATGCGGCCGGCGTCGGTGGCGCGCAGTGCTGCTTCTTCATCGTTCAGCACCACGCCCTGCGCTTCCAGTCCGGCGCTGCGCACCTGCAGTTCGACGCGGGCGGCGTCTTCCAGGTACCAAGTCAGGACCAATGCTTTTTCCAGCGTCGGCGCGGCGACCACGGCGCCGTTCCCACGCATGACGACGACGTTGCCCTGACCGACCGCCTGCGCCACGCCCGCCGCCTGCTGCTCGGTGCGGATCAGTTGCGGGTCATCCCACAGCGGCACCGGCGCGGGAAAGTAAGAGCCCATGCCGTGGCGGCGCTGCGGCGTGCAGCGCGCTGTCGACAGCGACATCACGGTCGGCGGCATGCTGCGAATCACCGCGCCGAGCTCGGGACGATTGCGATAAATCTGTTGATGGATGCGCACCTCGCCGAGCACGCCTTCCGGCAGCGGGCCGTCCACCGGTACCACAACGCCGTCATCAGCGGACGTAATCAACGACATCGGCTTCGGCGCGCACACCAGGAAATGGCCGGCATCCAGGCGCAGGCTGCAATGGCCGTAGGCATGGACCAGATTGGCGCGAGCCAGTGCGCGCGCGGCGATGCGCAACCGGCGTTGCTGTGCTGCGGATGCAGCGATGATGGATGGCGTGTTCATGCCTTGAACTCCGGAATGTCGGGCTTGGAGCCCCATTGGCAAAACGAATCAGGTTGAAACGGAAACTGCCGCGGCAGATAGGTCCGTTCGTCTTCTTCGGTGATCATGCGCACGCCGGTCGAGTACTCGTAAGTCATGCCGTCCGGGCCCTCGAAGTACAGGAACATCGCGCCCGATGTCGGATGACGGCCGGGGCCGAAGCGGATCGGGATCTTGTGTTCCAGCAGCAGGTAGTAGGCACGCATGACGTCATCGATGCTTTCCACCTGGTGGTTGATGTGCTGGATGCCGGCGTAGGTCGACGGGAACAGCGCGATCTTGTGATGCACGTCGTCGATGCGCAGCAGCGGCGCGGCGCCGATCCAGTCGCTCACCTTGGCGCTGGCCAGCTTGGTCCAGAAAGCTTCGTCGCGTTTGGGATCGGTAGTGCGCAGGCCGACGTGGCTGAAACCGGTGATGCCCGCATCGCGTGTCGGGAAGTAGCGCCGGCCGCTGTGATGCGGCGCCAGCACCAGGTCGATGCTGTTGCCGCTCGGATCCTTGAAGTTGAGGAAGCCGCGCACGTGGCGCTCTTCGCATTCCTGCGCGCTGCCGAGATGAATTTTGAACCGGTTGCTTTCCAGCGTCGCGGCGGCGGCGTCGAAGGCGCTGCCGTCTTCCACTTCGAATGCCGTGGTGTGATCGCGCGTGTCGCCCTCGAAATAGCACAGCGTGTGGTCGCGGCTGTCGGAACGGAAATAGATCGCCTTCGGATCGCGGCGAACCACTTCCAGTCCGAGGATGGTGGTGGCGTATTTTTCCGCACCGGCCAGGTCGCGGGTGCCGAGACGGACGTAACGGATGTCGTGCAGATTGATCATGCCTTTTCCTTTGAAGTCGGCGCGACGTCGCGGCGCGGTTGCGATGCGGCGCGGAGGAAACAGGCACGTGTGGGCGACGACGCGTTGGTCGTGGCATGTCGATGGCGAGCCATTGCTGGCTTCTGTCTCCGCCGGCCGCATCTCCGGCCACGTCGTCTGCCGACATGACTGATTGCGAACTCTTGTTGAACGTGAATGTACGCAAGCCCCTGCCATCGGGATAGCAAATGTTCTCGATAGCTACTATGTGATTTTTTTATGTCGCCGCAACCGTCGACCATTGCCGCCGATTGCACTGCACAAGCGACTCGCAAGCGGAATGGATCAGGATGAATGAACGCAAAAAAGCGCCTCAAGGACGCAAGAAAATCGCAAAAAAAATGGCGCCGAAGCGCCATTGAAAACCGCGCCCGAAGGCGTAGCCAAGTCGTCTTCCGGAATGTGCCGGAAGATTCCTCTCAAGTCCGGATGCAGGAAAAAATCAGAACATGTGCTTGATGCCCATCATCACGCCGGCCTGGTTCTTGCCGGTGCCGACGGTGCCGCCGGCATCGATGGCGATCGCCGCCTGGCCGCCGTTCTTGATGTAGCCCAGCGAGCTGTACAAGGCGGTGCGCTTGGACAGGTTATAGGTCAGGCGGGCCACCGACAGCGTCGACTTGTTGCCGCTGCCCTTGACGTTCAGGCGCGATACCTGGCCATCCAGCACCAGCGCCGCCGAGATCGGCCAGGTCGCACCGAGGTAGTACAGGTCGGAGTTGGTATTGACGCCAGCTGCCGCGCGCGTCTTGCGGTCCAGCACGCCGAGACCGATCTTGACGCTGCCGACGTTGGCGTAGCCAGACAGGATGATGCGCTGGTCGGTGTTGTCGCTGCTGCTCAGGCCGCCGGCCGCGCCGGTGTTGCCGTACATGATGTCGTAGGAGACCGACGCGCCGTAGGCATTGTTGTCGTATCCCAGCAGGCCGGTCACCTGGCGGCAGGCCTTGGCGTTACCGGCGACTTCGCCGGCGCAACCGGTTGCGGCCGGACCGCCGGCAGTCGACGTGTCGCGACCAAAGCTGTAAGTGGCGCCGATCGTCACACCGGAGAACGTGCCCATGTAGCCGATCGCGTTGTCGCTGCGTGCGTTCGGCAGGTAGCTGTCGAGGCTGCTGATCGAGAAGATGTTGGGACCGAGAACGTCGGACTTGAGCGTTGAGAAATAAGTCATGTTGGCCTGGCGTCCCAGCATCAGCTGACCCCATTCGCCTTTCAGGCCGACAAAGGACTGCCGTCCGAACAGGCGATTGCCCTGGCCCATGGTGCCGGTATCGACGCCAAAGCCGCCCTCCAGCACGAACAGCGCCTGCAAGCCGCCACCGAGGTCTTCCGTGCCCTTGAAGCCGATGCGCGACGGAAACTCGCCGGTCAGCGTCGGCATCTTGAAGACCGAATTGCCGGCGGCGTTGGCATTGGTGGTGTAGACCACGCCGGTGTCGACGATGCCGTAGATGGTGACCAGGCTCTGCGCCGACGCACTGCCGGCGGCGAGCATTGCTCCCATACCACTGAGGCCGATGATGCCGACCATGCTTGCTTCGGCCAATTTTTTTCCTGTTGCTTTTTTCATGCTGCTGTCTCCCTGGTGTTAAATCGTCGGGACTTGCGCAGGCGGCGTGGATGCAAGCGATTGCATCGTGCATGGGGGCGTCTCGTGAACGCGCCATGGCGTGATTCGTTTCCATCGTCTCCATCGACCGCATTCATCCGGGCGCGGGAAAACCGCGCCTGGCGTGCAAGTTCTTGTTGCTCAGGAATGTACGCAAGCCGGCAAGCGTGCGACAGCAAATATTGTCTATAGCGACTATGTCCGTTTTTTATGGTGGCCTTGCACGGGCGAGCCTCAAATTCTCTACAATCCAGCCCATGAGCGATCTCTCCCTACCCCTTGATTCACAGCAGGCGTGCGCCATCTGGCTGCGTGCCCAGCGCCTCGACACGAGCGCGCCGTTCGGCGGCGGTGCGACTGCGGTACAGCTGGCGGCCGAGCATCTCGGCTATATCCAGATCGACACCATCAACGTGATCGAGCGCAGCCACCACCACATCCTGTACACGCGCATCCCCGAATACCGGTTGGCGGATCTGGAGCACGCGCAGTCAGTGGAGAAGTCGGTGTTCGAATACTGGACGCATGCGCTGGCCTATGTGCCGACCGCCGAGTTCCGCCACTTCCTGCCGGAAATGAAACGGCGCCGTCTCAATCCGCACGCCTCTTTCGCTGGCGTCGATGAAGCCGACTACGCCGCGCTGCTCAAGCGTATCCGCAAGGAAGGCGGCCTCTCGATCCGCGACATCGACGATGACGTACTGGAAGAAAAGACCCATCCCTGGGGCAGCCGCAAGCCATCGAAGCGCGCGCTGCGCTGGGGCTTCTTCATTGGCGACCTGGTGATCAGCAAGCGCACCGGCATGCTCAAGACCTACGACCTGGCCGTCCGTCATTTCGACTGGTTGCGCCGTCCCGCGCCAGTGACGGAAAAGCAGTTCGCTCAATACCTGCTGCGCCGTGCGCTCAAGGCGCAGGGCATGGTCAGTCTCGATTCGATTTGTTACGGCAGCGTGCAGGCCAAGCCGCTGGTGAAGGAACTGATCGCCGCCGCCGTCAGGCGCAAGCAGCTGGTGGCGGTGCATATTGAAAGTACACCCAGGCAGCAGCACTGGGTCGAGCCGGCGCTGCTCGACGCCTTGTCCGATGGCGTCATCGCCCCGGCATCGAGCGAACGCGTGCACATCCTCTCGCCCTTCGATCCGCTGGTGATTCAGCGCAAGCGGCTGGAATTGTTCTTCGACTACGAACACCGCTTCGAAGCCTATGTGCCGGCGGACAAGCGCGTGCTCGGCTACTTCGCGCTCCCGGTGCTGGTGGGCGACCGCATTGTCGCCGCGCTCGATCTCAAGATGGATCGCAAGAGCGGCAAGCTGCTGGTGCAGCAATGGACGTGGATGGAGAAAAAATCGAAAGCGCTCAAGAGCGCGATCGAACAGGAACTGCATCGCTTCGAGCAATTCCAAAAGCAGTCGATGCGCGCCGTCCTGCCGGCAGAATAGTCGTCAGGTCTCGACGGCGTTCTGTTTCAGGAACTCGACATCCTGCAGCGGCGATGCGCCGAACAGCCGGCGATATTCGCGGCTGAATTGCGAGGGACTTTCATAGCCGACCTGATAGGCCACGGTGGCGGCTTCCATGCTGCCGGTCATGAGCATGCGGCGTGCCTCCAGCAGCCGCGTCTGCTTCTGGTATTGCAAGGGACTCATGACGGTGGCGGCCTTGAAGCGATGGTGCAGCGTCGACACGCTCATGCGCACGCGCCTGGCCAGCTCGTCAATGACCATCGGTTCGGCGTAATTGGCCTTGATCCACTGGATGGCTTCGTTGACGCCCTTTTCCTGATAATGCGACAACACGGTGTGGTACAGCACGTCGCCGTTGCGCGCCGCGATCAGGCGATACATGATTTCCTGCTTGAGGATGCGCGACAAGGCCGGAATGTCTTTGGGCTGCTCCAGCAGCAACACCAGCCGCAGGAAAGCCTCCTGCAACCCGGCATCCGACTCATCGACATAAGCGCCGACGCGCGTGCCTCGCCGTGGCGGCGCCGGCAGGTTGAGTTCAATGATCAGCGCGGCGATTTCCTTGGGATCGAGATCGATGCGCACGCCGTAATACGGCTGCGCCGCCGTCGCCTCGACCACCTGACCGGACACCGGCAGGTCAATCGCCGACAGCACATAGCTGCCGGCGCCGTATTGGTTGACCTCCTTGCCGATCAGCACCTTCTTGCCGCCCTGCACCACCAGGCACATCGACGGCTCCAGCATGCCGCGGCTGAGTGCGGTCGGCTGGCTCAGGCGGATGAAGGACAGCCAGGGAATGGCGGTGTGGACGTCGCGCTGCGCCGCAGGCACGCCGTCGAAATGCGCGGCGACCTGCTCCCGCAGCCGCGCGAGCGGTGCGGTGACGGAAGTGTGACGGGAATCAGCGGCGGAAGTTTTCATGGATCGCACCATCGTAACCAATCACGGCCTTCGGTTCAACATAGGCTTCCAGACCATAAGGACCGAATTCGCGGCCAATGCCGGATTGCTTGAACCCGCCGAACGGTGCGCGCGGTTCGTCGTACAAGCCGTTGATGAAGACGCGCCCGGCGACGATCCGCGAGGCCACACGATTGGCGCGCTCCAGATCGCGACCGCTGACATAGCCGTGCAGGCCGTAGACGGTGTCGTTGGCGATCTCGATTGCTTCTTCTTCAGTGCGGTAAGTCAGGATGGACAGCACCGGACCGAAGATTTCTTCACGGGCGATGCGCATGTCATTGGTGACGTTGACGAACACCGTCGGCCTGACGAAGTAGCCCTGCGCCAGTCCTTCGGGATGACCTTCACCGCCGGTCAGCAATTCCGCGCCCTCCTCGATGCCGAGACGGATGTAGCTCTGCACGCGCTCGTATTGCTTTTGCGTGACCAGCGGGCCGAGCATCGTATCGTCGTCGCCGGGATGACCGACTTTCATCGCCGCCACCGCTTGCTTGACCAGTACTTTCACGTCTTCCAGCCGTTGTTCCGGCACGATCAGGCGCGTCGCCGCCAGGCAGGCCTGCCCGTTGTTGAAGTAGGCCGCGGTCACCGCCTGCGGAATCGCTGTCGCCAGGTCGGCGTCGTCGAGCAGGATATTGGGCGACTTGCCGCCCAGCTCCAGCGTGACGCGCTTCATGGTGTCGACGGCGCCGCGTGCGATCTGCTTGCCCACTGCAGTGGAACCGGTGAAGGAAATCTTGGCGATGTCGGGATGACGCGTGATCTCGGCGCCGACTGTGTCGCCTCGACCGGTGACAATGTTGAACACACCAGGCGGCAGGCCGGCTTCGTGCAGGCATTGCGTCAGCAGGTGCGTCTGCATGGCGCTCAGTTCGCTGGGCTTGATGACCGCCGTGCTGCCGGCCACCAGCGCCGTCGACAGCTTGCTGCAGATGAAGCCGTAGTTGGCGTTCCACGGCGTGATCAGGCCGACTACGCCGAGCGGCTCCATGGTCACACGGGCGGTACCTGCCTGGCGCACGAAGTCGAAGCTCTCCAGCAATCCGATCGCCTGCAGGAAGCTGTTGGCCGAACGCGCCACCGTGGCGCTGCAGGAGCGGCGCGAGCCGCCGTACTCGCGGATCATGACTTCGACCAGTTCCGGCGCGCGGCGCTGGATGGCGTCATGCATCGCTTGCAGGTAACCGGCGCGCTCTTGTTTGCTGCTGCGCGACCAGCTTTTATAAGCGGCCTTGGCGGCGGCGATGGCCTGGCGCGCATCCTCCTCGTCGGCCAGGCGCACGGCGCCGATGACGGTCCTGTCGGACGGATTGATCAGCTCCATGACTTCGGTTCCATGCGGCTGGACGAAGCGGCCGTTGATGTAGATCTCGCTGATATGTTGCATGTGGACTCCCGTGAATGACGTGAGGCCATGGTAAGAGCCGCGCCGTCGGCAGCGGTAGACCAATGCTGCCGGACGATTGCCTGATCCTGCAAAGCGCCGGATTTTTCGTCGAGGCAGCTTGCACAGAGGCAAGTCCCCGACGAAGTCTCTTCCTGATTTTGGGCATAGGCCGGAAACTCCCGATGCACCGCACCAATTACGAGCAGGCTGCACCGCGACACATCACAACATGACATATATCGTTGCATGCCATGCTGCGGCCGACTACCCCGCCGAAGTCCGGAATCGCCCTCCAAGCCATGTCCCATCAGGGAATCCGACGCTCTGGCACAGGCTTTGCATATGTCCGAGCATGGATCAACGACGATCCAGCAGTTTTTACTATTTTTAATGCCGATCTAAAGACGGATCTGCAGGACAACGGCGTCCGCTTAGCTTGGCATTCATGCCTTGCCGAGCGGGCGCCTTTTTGTTTTTAACGGGATAAAAATGGCCGCAACTCCTGACAGTCACAATCGCTCCAGCAAGGCGAGCAAGATCCAGCTCTTTTCCATCGGTACGCCGCAGATGCGCGCCTTTCACCTGACCTGGATGGCCTTCTTCGTCTGCTTCTTCGCCTGGTTCGCCTGCGCGCCGCTGATGCCGGTGATCAAGGGCCAGCTCGGCCTGACCATCGAGCAAATCGCCAACATCAACATCGCCGCCGTCGCCGTGACTATCCTGGTGCGCCTGGTAATCGGCCCGCTGTGCGATCGCTACGGTCCGCGCAAGGCTTACACCGGCCTGCTGCTGATCGGCGCATTGCCGGTGATCGGGGTCGGCTTCGCACAGACCTATGAAACCTTTCTGTTCTTCCGCCTGTGCATCGGCGCGGTCGGCGCCAGCTTCGTGATCACGCAGTACCACACCTCGGTGATGTTCGCGCCCAACGTGGTCGGCACCGCCAACGCCGCAACCGCCGGCTGGGGCAATGCCGGCGGCGGCGTGGCGCAAGGCCTGATGCCGCTGCTGCTGGCCGCCATGCTGATGCTGGGCGTGGGCGACAACCTCGGCTGGCGCGTCGCGCTGCTGGTGCCGGGCCTGATGATGCTGGCCATGGCGGCGGTCTACTGGCACTTCACACAGGATTGCCCAGAAGGCAACTTCGATGAACTGCGCGCCGCCGGCATCGTCATCGAAAGCGGCAAAAAAGGCGGCTGGGCCAGCTTCCGCGCCGCCAGCGCCAACTACCGCGTGTGGATGCTGTTCATCACCTACGGCGCCTGCTTCGGCGTGGAAATCTTCATCCACAACATCGCCGCCATCTATTACGTCGACCACTTCGGCCTGTCGTTGAAGAGCGCCGGCATCGCCGCCGCCAGCTTCGGTCTCCTGGCGCTGTTTGCTCGCGCCCTGGGCGGCATCATCTCGGACAAGGTGGCGCTGCGGGGCGGCCTCAACCGCCGCGCCACGCTGCTGTTCATCATGATGCTGGGCGAAGGCCTCGGCCTGCTGTGGTTTGCCCACGCCGGCAGCGTCACGCTGGCGGTGATCGCGATGCTGTGCTTCGGCCTGTTCACCCACATGGCGTGCGGCGCGACCTACGCGCTGGTGCCGTTCATCGACCGCAAGGCGCTGGGCGGCGTGGCCGGCATCATCGGTGCGGGCGGCAACGTCGGCGCGGTGCTGGCGGGCTTCCTGATGAAGGGCCTGGGCGACACCCAGCAGACACTGAGCATGCTCGGCGTGCTCGTGACGGTCTCGGCGCTGTGCGCGGTCGCCGTGCGCTTCACCAGCAGCGACAAGAGCGACGAGTCGGCACTGGCCGTCGCTGCCAACAACATTCCCGCCTGAGGAGAACCTGATCATGAACATCATCGTCATTGGCCACGGCATGGTCGGTCACAAATTCCTGGAGTCGCTGGTGGACAGCGGCGCCGCCAACATCAAGGTCACCGTGCTGTGCGAAGAACCGCGTCCGGCCTACGACCGCGTGCACCTGTCCGAATTCTTCGCCGGCAAATCGGCCGACGACTTGTCTCTGGTTGCGCCGGGTTTCTTCGATGCAGGCAAGAGCTCGGTCGACTTCGACCTCAAGCTCAACGCCAAGGCGCAGAACATCGACATCGTCGGCAAGACGGTCACCGTCAACATCAACGGCGCCGTCGAAACGCTGGCCTACGACAAGCTGGTCATGGCAACGGGCTCCTACCCTTTTGTCCCGACCGTCGCGGGTAACCAGCGCAAGGATTGTTTCGTCTACCGCACCATCGAAGACCTCGAAGCCATGCTCGAGTGCGGCAAGCGGTCGAAGACCGGCGTGGTGATCGGCGGCGGTCTGCTCGGCCTGGAATGCGCCAAGGCGCTGCGCGACATGAACCTGGAAACCCACGTGGTCGAATTCGCCCCGCGCCTCATGGCGGTGCAGGTCGACGAGAGCGGCGGCCGCATCCTGCGCCAGAAGATCCAGGATCTCGGCGTCACTGCTCACACGCAAAAGAACACGCTGGAAATCGTCGACGGCAAGACCGGCACCCATCGCATGAACTTCGAGGACGGCACCCACCTCGACACCGACATGATCGTGTTCTCGGCCGGCATCCGCCCGCGCGACGAACTGGCGCGCGAGTCGGGTCTCAAGGTCGGCGACCGCGGCGGCATCGTGATCGACAACAGTTGCATCACTTCCGATCCTCACGTCTACGCGATCGGCGAATGCGCATTGTGGAACGGCAAGATCTTCGGCCTGGTGGCGCCCGGCTACGACATGGCGCGCACCGCCGCCAAGCACATGCTGGCGCACCTTAACGACGCCGCCGAGGTGCAGCAATTCAACGGCGCCGACATGAGCACCAAGTTGAAGCTCATGGGCGTGGACGTCGCCAGCATCGGTGACCCGCACGGCAAGGAAATCGGCTCACGTTCGTACCAGTTCACTGACGAACGCAAGCAGATCTACAAGAAGATCGTGGTCTCCGAATCGGGCAAGCACCTGCTCGGCGCGGTCATGGTCGGCGACGCCGCCGAATACGGCACGCTGCTGCAGATGATGCTCAACCGCATCGAACTGCCGGAGTCGCCGGAGTTCCTGATCCTGCCGCAAGCCGACGGCAAAGCCAAGGTCGGCCTCGGCGTCGACGCCCTGCCCGACTCCGCGCAAATCTGCTCCTGCAATAACGTGTCGAAGGGTCAATTGTGTGCAGCGGTGGCTTCGGGCGTAACCAACATCGGCGACCTCAAGAGCTGCACCAAGGCGGGTACTGCGTGCGGCGGCTGCGTGCCGCTGGTGACGCAGGTGATGAAGGCCGAGATGAAGAAGCAAGGCCTGGCCGTCAACAACCACGTCTGCGAACACTTCCCCTACTCGCGCCAGGAGCTGCATCACCTGGTGCGCGTGAACAAGATCAAGAGCTTCGGCGACCTGCTGGCACAACACGGCAAGGGTCTCGGTTGCGACGTCTGCAAGCCGGTCGCGGCCAACATCCTGGCCTCGTGCTGGAATGACTTCGTGCTCAAGAAGGAACACGCCAGCCTGCAGGATTCAAACGACTACTTCCTCGGCAACATCCAGAAGGACGGCACCTATTCGGTCGTGCCGCGCATGGCCGGCGGCGAAGTCACGCCGGACGGCCTGATCGCGGTCGGCCAGGTCGCCAAGAAGTACGGCCTCTACACCAAGATCACCGGCGGCCAGCGCGTCGACCTGTTCGGCGCCCGCGTCGAGCAACTTCCGGACATCTGGGAAGAACTGATCGCCGCCGGCTTTGAAACCGGCCACGCCTACGGCAAGTCGCTGCGCACGGTGAAATCCTGCGTCGGCTCGACCTGGTGCCGCTACGGCGTGGACGACAGTGTCGGCCTCGCCATTGAACTGGAGAACCGCTACAAGGGCCTGCGCTCGCCGCACAAGATCAAGTTCGGCGTGTCCGGCTGCACCCGCGAATGCGCCGAGGCACAAGGCAAGGACGTCGGCATCATCGCCACCGAAAAAGGCTGGAACCTGTACGTCTGCGGCAACGGCGGCATGAAGCCGCGCCACGCCGAATTGATCGCCTCCGATCTCGACAAAGCGACCATGATCCGCTACATCGACCGCTTCCTGATGTTCTACGTGCGCACCGCCGATCGCCTGCAACGCACCAGCACCTGGCGCGACAATCTCGAAGGCGGCCTCGACTATCTGAAGAGCGTGGTGATCGACGACAAGCTCGGCATCTCCGCCGAACTGGAAGCCGACATGCAGCACGTGGTCGACACCTATGAATGCGAATGGAAGAAGGCCGTCTCCGATCCGGAGACACGCAAGCGCTTCCGCCATTTCGTCAACAGCAAGGAAGCCGACAACAACGTCAAGTTCGTCGACGAGCGCGGCCAGATCCGCCCGGCCACGGTTGCCGAGCGCAAGCTGATCGACATTCCTGTGGTCGCAGAAGCGATCTGATTCCTGAGAGAGGAAATGAACATGCACAGCGACCGACAACTCAACAATTGCGAACACTGGACTGAAGTCTGCGATATCGACGACATCGTGCCCAACACAGGCGTCTGCGCCCTGATCGGCGGCGAACAGGTGGCGGTGTTCCACGTCATTGAAGGCGGCAATAGCGATGCGCAAAAAGAAGCACGCGTCTTCGCCATCGGCAACTACGATCCCAACGCCGACGCTTCGGTGCTGTCGCGCGGCCTGGTCGGCAGTATCGGTGAACGCATCGTGGTGGCTTCGCCGATTTATAAACAACACTTTGACCTGCAGACCGGCGAATGCATCGAAGCGCCCGAACATTCGGTGAGCGCCTACCCTGCGCGCATCGAACACGGCAAGGTGTGGGTGGGCGCATGACTATCGTTCCGGCACCTGTAGCTTCTGCAAAAAGACCATCGCTGGTCGTGATCGGCAACGGCATGGCCGGCATGCGCACGGTCGAAGAATTGCTGAAGCTGGCGCCGGACCTGTACGACATCACCGTGTTCGGCGCCGAGCCGCACGGCAATTACAACCGCATTCTGCTGTCGCCGGTGCTGGCGGGCGACAAGAGCATCGACGACATCATGCTCAACACGCGCGACTGGTATGTACAGAACAACATCACACTGCACGCCGGCGATCCGGTCGAGAAGATCGACCGTCGTCGCCGCACCGTGCGTTCGCAAGCCGGGGTGGAAATTCAATACGACCGCCTGCTGCTGGCGACCGGCTCCAAGCCTTTTATCATTCCGGTACCGGGCCATGAACTCCCGGGCGTGATCGCCTTCCGCGACATCCAGGACGTCCACACCATGCTCGACGCTGCGCGCAACCATCGCCACGCGGTGGTGATCGGCGGCGGCCTGCTTGGCCTGGAAGCGGCCAACGGCCTGTTGCGTCAAGGCATGGACGTGACCGTGGTGCACGTCACCGACAGCCTGATGAATCAGCAACTCGACAAGCCTGCCGCCGCGCTGCTGAAGAAGGCGCTGGAGATGAAGGGTCTGCGTTTCCTGCTCAACGCACAGACTGACGCAATCGTCGGCCCTGATCGCGTCACGGCGGTGCGCTTCAAGGACGGCACGCAAATCCCGGCCGACCTCGTCGTCATGACCGCAGGCGTACGCCCCAACATTGAACTGGCGAAAAACGCCGGCCTGCATTGCGACCGTGCCATCGTGGTCGACGACACGCTGCAGACTTACGATCCGCGCATCTACGCCGTCGGCGAATGCGTGCAACACCGCAAGGCTACCTTCGGCCTGGTCGCGCCGATCTGGGATCAGGCGCGCGTGTGCGGCGCTCATCTGGCAGGCGCCGGCCATCGCCGTTATGTGCAGCAAGCCACCGCCACCAAGCTCAAGGTCACCGGCGTCGACCTGTATTCGGCCGGCGACTTCATCGGTGCCGAAGAAACGGAAGACCTTGTCTTGCGCGACCCGCGCCGCGGCATCTACAAGCGGCTGGTGCTGCAAGGCAGCCGGCTGATCGGCGCGGTGCTGTACGGCGACGTCAAGGACGGCCCCTGGTACTTCGACCTGATCCAGAAAGGCGGCGACATCTCCGCCATCCGTCATCAACTGTTGTTCGGTCAAGCCATCTGCAGTCAGACCTCCAGCCAGACCCAAAGCACCCAGGCAGCCTGATCAGGAAACCATCGTGAACCTCTCCCAAGCTCCGCTTTCGACCGTCGGCACCAAGACCACCTGCCCGTATTGCGGCGTCGGCTGCGGCGTGCGCGCCGCCATGCAACCCGACGGCGTGATCGCCGTCACGGGCGACGAACTGCATCCGGCCAACAAAGGACGTCTTTGCGTCAAGGGTTCGGCGCTGGGCGAAACGGTCGACCTCAACGGCCGTCTGCTGTATCCGAAGGTACGCGACGCCGACGGCGCATTGCAGCGCGTGAGCTGGGACGCCGCGCTCGACAAAGTCGCCGGCGGCCTGCGCGGCATCATTGATCGCCACGGTGCGGATTCGGTGGCGCTGTACGTCTCCGGCCAGTTGCTGACCGAAGACTATTACATCGCCAACAAGCTCATGAAGGGCTATGTCGGCAGCGCCAACATCGACACCAATTCGCGCCTGTGCATGTCCTCGGCCGTGGCGGGCCACAAACGCGCCTTCGGCGAAGACCTGGTGCCGATCTGCTACGAGGATCTGGAGTTGGCCGACATGGTTGTGCTGGTCGGCTCCAACACGGCGTGGTGCCATCCCATCCTGTTCCAGCGCATCGCCAAGGCCAAGGAAAACCGGCCGGAGATGAAGCTGATCGTCATCGATCCGCGCCGCACCGCCACCTGCGAACTGGCCGACATGCATTTGCCGGTCAAGGCCGGCACCGACGTCTGGCTGTTCAACGGCCTGATGAGTTTTCTCGCGCATCGCGGCGCGCGCGACAACGCCTTCGTCGACGCCCACACCAGCGGCCTCGGCGAAGCGCTGGCGATCGCCGACGCCGACTGCGCCGATCCGAACGAAGTCGCACGCATTTGCAAGGTCGACGTCAACGACCTGCTGGCCTTCTATCAAATGTTCGCCGATACCGAAAAAGTCATCACCGCTTTCTCGATGGGCGTGAATCAGTCGAGCGCCGGCACTGACAAGGTCAACAGCATCATCAACGCGCACCTGATCAGCGGCCGCATCGGCAAGCCCGGCATGGGACCGTTCTCGATCACCGGCCAGCCTAACGCCATGGGCGGTCGCGAAGTCGGCGGCCTGGCCAACATGCTGGCTGCACACATGGATCTCGACAATGCGCTGCATCGGGACACGGTGCAGACCTTCTGGGGTTCGCCGCACATGGCCGACAAGCCCGGTCTCAAGGCCGTCGACCTGTTCAACGCGATTGAAGCCGGCCGCATCAAGGCGGTCTGGATCATGGCGACCAATCCCATGGTCAGCATGCCCGACGCCAACGTGGTCCAGCGCGCACTATCGAAGTGCGAACTGGTGGTGGCCTCCGACATCATCGAAGGCACCGACACCAATGCCTTCGCGCACGTGCTGCTGCCCGCGCTGGGTTGGGGCGAGAAGGACGGCACCGTGACCAATTCGGAGCGCCGCATCTCGCGCCAGCGCGCCTTCCTGACCGCGCCGGGTGAAGCGCGTCCGGACTGGAAGATCATCTGCGACGTCGCCATCCGCATGGGGTATCGCGGCTTCGACTTCGCCGGCGTACATGCGATCTTCGACGAACACGCGCGCCTGAGCAGCTACCGCAACGGCCCGCCGCAGATCGTCGGCAACAGCATGCGCGTGTTCAATCTCGACGGCCTGATCGGCATGAGCAAGCAACAGTTCGACCAGCTGCAGCCGATCCAGTGGCCGGTGACGCGCGACAAACATAACGGCGACGTGGTCGGCACCGCGCGCCTGTTCGGCAACCAGCGCTATTCACATGCCGACGGCAAGGCGCGCTTCGTGGCGACGCCGCCGCGCGGCCCGGCGCATCTGCCCGATGAAGAATTCCCGCTGACGCTCAATACCGGCCGCGTGCGCGACCAGTGGCACACCATGACGCGCACCGGCAAATCGGCGCGCCTGGCGGATCACGTGCCGGAATCTTTCGTCGACATGCATCCGCAGGATGCCTTGCGCTACGGCGTGCGCGAAGGCGGCCTGGCGCGCATCAGCTCACGCTGGGGCGCCATGGTGGCGCGCGTACAGCACAGCGGCGGCATCGCGCGCGGCAGCGTGTTCGTGCCGATCCACTGGAGCAACCAGACCGCCTCCGACGCGCGCGTCGGTGCGCTGGTCAATCCGGTGGTCGATCCGGTATCGGGAGAACCGGAGTTCAAGCACACGCCTGTCAACATCGAAGAATTCGGCGTGTCCTGGCACGGCTTCATCTTGAGCCGCAAGGCATTGGTGCTCGATGAAATCACGCACTGGACACGCATCCAGGGTCGCGACTTCGCGCGCTACGAACTGGCCGGCCGCAACACCATCGCTGACCACGGCGCCTGGGCGCGCGCACTGCTCGGCGTGCTCGACATCGACGCCGACTGGCTGGAATATGAAGACCGCACCGCCGGCGTCTACCGCGCGGTGCATGTCGACAACGACCGCATCGACATGTGCATCTTCCTGTCCAAGCGCCCCGACCTGCCTTCGCGCGCCTGGCTGGCGAGCCTGTTCGACAAGGAGCAACTGGAAGAAGCCGACCGCGTCGGCCTGCTGATCGGCCAGCCGATCGAAAAAGGCGCCGACAGCGGACCGACCGTATGCTCATGCTTCGGCGTGGGCCGCAACACGATTTGCAATGCAGTCAGAGAACAGGGATTGAAGACGGTGGCGGAAGTCACCGCCTGCCTCAAGGCCGGCGGCAACTGCGGCTCGTGCGTGCCGGAGATCAAGAAGTTGCTTGTGGAGACGCGGGCGGCGGAGACTGCCTGAATTTCTGTGAAATGACGTACTGAGACGTCGATCCGGATGGAGGAAAGCCGGTCGCTCAGTTCGCCGGCCGCGAAGTGATGATGATCGGCCCCTGGCTTTCGCCGTCGGCTTGTTCCAACGATTGGCGGTAGCGCGCTGAGCGTTCCATGTTGATCTGGTACTGCTCCTCGGCATGGAGGTAAGCCAATTGCTCGGCAGGCGAACGGCTGCAGCCGGCGATGGCGAGGGTGCACAGAATCAAAAGCAGGAACTGCCGCATGAATGTCTCCGAGGGGAATTGTCTTATTTCTTTTTGGCAATCATATACGCAATATATCTTTTTGGCAATTTTTCCAATGAGAAATTACCTCTGCAAGCCGCTCTGGCATTGACGTTCCGACAACTATGGCTAATTTCCGGATTCTTCGGCATGCTCTGGGCTGCCTGCAATTCTTGCAGGCTTCGCGCTCCACAAAAGGAAACTTCGTGTCCGCCATCTCTTCTCTGTTCAACAAATTTTCCTGCGCCCTGCTGGCGCTTGCAGCCTTGTCCACAGCAAACGCCGCCCACGCCGAACAGAAACGCTGCCTGAGCGAATGCAAACCGCGCATCGGCATCGTCTCGGCGTTCGGCGCCGAGGCCGACCTCCTGCTTGAGCAGACCCAGAGAA
This sequence comes from Herbaspirillum sp. NPDC101396, assembly GCF_044767365.1. Lineage (NCBI taxonomy): Bacteria > Pseudomonadati > Pseudomonadota > Betaproteobacteria > Burkholderiales > Oxalobacteraceae > Herbaspirillum > Herbaspirillum sp. NPDC101396. The sequence continues at coordinate 1,009,258 of NZ_JBIWNT010000001.1, forward strand.
AACACGACTGGCGCATCAACGGCAATCGCTTCACGACCGGTGTATTGCGCGGCAATCCGGTGGTGATCGTGCTCAGCGGCGTGAGCATGGTCAACGCCACCATGGTCACGCAGCTGATGCTCGATCATTTCCACGTCGAACGCCTGCTCATGAGCGGCATCGCCGGCGGCGTCAACCCGGCCAATCATGTCGGCGACGTGGTTGTGCCGGAAAGCTGGGCGATGCCGATGGAGGTGTATTGGAATGGCGACGGCAGCCTGCCCACGGCTTGCGGCAAAGCGGGCGACGTCAGTTGCCTGGGCTTGAAACTGGCGACGGAGAACGGCAAGGTGCGTCCCGACTTCCAGTTCGACACGCCCGGCGGCAAAGTCAGTAGCGGGCTGTTCATGCGCGACAGTTTTGTGATGAATGTGGCCAACGCGCCGCAAGGCGAATTCCGTTTCGAGTTCCAGGCTGATGCACAGATGCTCGCTGTTGCGCGCAGCCTCCAACCGGTACTGGCGACTTGCGGCCCCAAGAATCCGGCGCTGTGCGTTACCGCACAGCCGGCATTGAAAGTCGGCGGGCGTGGAATTTCGGGCACGGCGTTTTTAGCCAATGCCGGCTATCGCACTTATCTGCACGATACCTTACAGGCGGAACTGGTGGATATGGAAACCGCCGCCTTTGCCCAGGTGGCGTATGCCAACGGCGTGCCGTTCATCGCATTTCGCAGCGTCTCGGATCTGGCTGGCGGCAATGACTTCAAAGACGTCGGCGCCTTCTTTGGGAGCGGATTGGCGGAGACGAACGAGGCGAATGTGACGCTGGCGTTTCTGGAAGCGTGGAAACGGCGTCGCTGAGATCAGATCTGCCGCCTGCGCATACCCGGTCCGCTTCAAAGATTTTCGACATTGCTGCGATATCAACGTGCACGGGCGAACGTTGCGTCCCGTCAGCCATCCCATTCCTGAGCTATTCTTTTCAGGAGCCTGAGCATGAGCAACGTGATGAACCGATCCCTTCTTGCACTGATTATCTGCGGCGCCGGGTGGCTGTCGCCGGCTATTGCCCAATCAGATCAAGCGGCCTCCGGCGACCAACCCTTCTCGCACGCGGTGCCTCTATCCAAGGAGATCATGGGCAGTACCGGAAAATGGATCGGGGGGATCAGCCTGACCGACCCGACTGAGCGCGGTACCGGGCCAGGGCCGGCATCCGCTGCATCACCGGCAATGCGATTCAAAGTCGCGGAACCAGCCTGGATCGGCGTACTCGATACCGTCGGACAAATTGCAGGAAGCGTGCGCATCGAATCGTCCAATATCGGCATCTCGGGCAAGATCAATCAACCCGCACCTCGCGTCAACAGTCCGCTGCCGCCGTCAAACTGAAACTGCCTTCAGATCCGTATCAGAACCTGGGCTTGACCGTCTTCCAGTCCGGCTTGTACTTGCGCATCTGGCGTACGTCGTCGCGCGAGCGGATGCCGCAGCCGAGGTAGAGATCGTGCAGCTTTGCCAGCTGATCACGGTCTAGTTCCACTCCCAGACCCGGGGCGCGCGTGATGCTGACGCAGCCGTTGCGTATCTGCAGCTTGCCGCCCTTGATGACTTCTTCGTCGGCTTCCTGCCACGGATAGTGCGTGTCGCAGGCATAGGACAGATTCGGCACTGCCGCCGCCACATGGGACATCGCCATCAGGCTGATGCCCAGATGCGAATTGGAGTGCATCGAGACGCCCAGGCCGAAGGTGTCGCACATCAGCGCCAGCATCTGCGTGTCGCGCAGGCCGCCCCAATAGTGATGGTCGGCCAGCACGATCTGCACGCTGTTCAAGGCGACGCTACGGCGGAATTCATCGAAATCAGTCACTACCATATTGGTCGCCAGCGGCAGGCCGGTGCGACGATGCAGCTCCGCCATGCCTTCCAGTCCCGGCGTCGGGTCTTCATAGTATTGCAGATCATCGCCCAGAAATTCGGCCATGCGCACAGCGGTTTCCAGCGACCAGTTGGCGTTGGGGTCGATGCGCAGGGGCGTATTGGGGAAAGCTTTTTTCAATGCCTTGATGCAGGCGACTTCATGCTCCGGCTCCAGAGCACCGGCCTTGAGCTTGATGCTCTGGAAACCGTTTTCATCGATCATCCTGCGCGCCTGCGCGACGATCTGTTCCTCGCTCAGCGCTTCGCCCCAGGCATCGGGCTGGTACGGGCTGTCGATATGTTCTGCATATTTGAAAAACAGATAGGCGCTGAACGGGATCTCGGTGCGCACCGCACCGCCGAGCAAGTCGACCAGCGGCACGTTCAGGTAGCGCGCCTGTACGTCGAGCAAGGCGACTTCGAATGCAGAATACGCATTGCTGACGGCCTTGCTGGCGTGCGAACCGGGCGCGAGTTCCGCGCCTGAATTGCCGGCTGGCGCCATGCCCGCGACCGCAGCCTTGACGATCGCGCGCAGGCCGTTAAGGTTGAAAGGATCGAGGCCGATCATCTGCGTCTTGACCTTGTCCATCACAGCCAGGGCCGGCGCGTCGCCATAGCTTTCGCCGAGGCCGAAATGACCATTGTCGGTTTCGACTTCGATGATGGAGCGCAGTGCATACGGCTCATGGATGCCGCTGGCATTGAGCAAAGGCGCATCCTTGAATGCGATCGGTGTGACGGTGACGCGGGTGATCTTCATGTCTATTTTCCGGAATCAGTAATCAATTATTTGTTGCCTGCAATCGTTGCGGAGTGCGCCGTGGTGCGGGCGAAGAACACCACGACCGCCGCCACCACCGACGTCGCTGCCAGGGCGTACAGGCCGCCCTGGATCGAACCGGTTTTTTGCTCGAGGAAGCCGAAGGTGGTCGGCGCGACGAAGCCGCCGAGGTTGCCCAGCGAGTTGATCAGCGCGATCACGGCCGCAGCGATGCGCGCATCGAGATAGGACTGCGGGATCGGCCAGAACAGCGAGGACGCCGCCTTGAATCCCACTGCCGCGAAACAGATCGAGACGAACGCGAACACCGGTCCGCCGAAGGTCGACACGTACATGCCGATGGCGGCGATGATCAGCGCCGCCGCAGCCCATGCCTGCTGGAACTTGAAGCGCGCGGCCAGGCTGGCGAACAGGTACATGGCGATGATGGAGATGATCCACGGGATCGAATTGAACAGGCCGACCTCGAAATCCGAATACGTGCCCATCTTGCGGATGATGCTGGGCAGCCAGAACGTCGCGCCGTAGATCGTCAGCGAAATCGAAAAATAGATGAAGCAAAAGATGGCGATCTGGCTGTCGCGCAGCAGCGTCCAGGCGGAGATGTGCGCCGGCTTCGTCTTTTCGCGTTCAGCCTGTTCGGCGGCGATGGTGTTGCCGATGAGATCGCGTTCGCTCTGTGTCAGCCACTTCGCATCGGCCGGTCGCGAATCGAGCCAAAACCAGACGAAGCCGCACAGCACCACCGACGCCAGGCCTTCGATGATGAACATCCATTGCCAGCCGTGCAAGCCGCCGCCATCGATCTGCAGCAGCGCGCCGGAGATCGGCCCCGACAGGATCGATGCCAGCGCGGAGCCGCTCAGGAAGATCGCCATCGCCTTGCCGCGCTCGCCGTTGGGCAGCCACTGCGTGAAGTAGTAAATCACGCCGGGAAAAAAGCCCGCTTCGGCCACGCCGAGCAGGAACCGCAACGCGTAAAACGACATCTCGCCCTGCACGAACGCCATCGCCGTGGCGGCGATGCCCCAGGTCAGCATGATGCGCGTGAGCCACGCCTTGGCGCCGTACTTTTGCAGCAACATGTTGGAGGGCACTTCAAACATGGCGTAGCCGACGAAGAACAAGCCCGCGCCCAATCCGTAAGCCGCCGTGCCGATGCCGATGTCGGCGGCCAGGTGCGTGCGCACGAAGCCGATGTTGACGCGATCGATGTAATTGACAATGAACATGATCACGAACAGCGGCAACACGCGCTGCTTGATCTTCGATACCGCCCTGTCGAGCGGCGACAATGCCCGCCCTGCTGCCTGCGCTGTAGTCACTGCTTGTCTCCTGCGTTTTTTATCGAAAAAGAGCGTTTGCTCTTTTGTTAAAACATTAAAACACTAATATATTAGTGTGTCAATGCAGCTTAATTGCTTTATCATGCTGATAACAAAGTGGATTGCGGGGCTAACGTGCCCTATCTTTTGAGCTCTTGTCGCGAACGGTTCGGATATCCGCTGCTTTGAGCAACATACGCACCGCTCCGCTTTCTTTCGATTTATTGTCTTTTGACGTCGCGGATTCCGATTGCCATGAACAGCCCTTCACCCCTGCAGCAACATCAGCTCGACCGCTCGCGCCATGCGGCGCCGCAGGTATTCGAGCGGCTGCGCGAAGCCATCATCACGATGCAGCTCACGCCCGGCACCGTGCTCTCCCGCGCCGAGCTGGCTTTGCAGTTCGGCCTTAGCCAGACGCCGATCCGCGATGCGTTGATGAAACTGGGTGAAGAAGGCCTGGTGGATATTTTTCCGCAGCATGCGACGGTCGTGCGCGCGGTGGATATTGCGATGGCGCGTCAGGCGCATTTCCTGCGCCGCTCGATTGAACTGGAGATCGTCCATACGCTGGCGGCCTCCCCCAATCCGGCCCTGATCGTGCGTCTGCAAGCCAGCATCGCCAAACAAAAAATGCTGGCCGACAGCGAGGATTACAGCGAGTTTGTCGAAGCCGACCAGGCCTTCCACCGTCAGATGTACGAAGCCGCCAACATCCCCGACCTATGGGCCATGGTGCGCCGTCACAGCGGCCACCTCGACCGGCTGCGTGCGCTGCACGTGCCGATCCCCGGCAAGGCACGCGCGGTGCTGCGCGATCATGTCGCCATCGTCGATGCCATCGCGGCAGGTGATCCGGTCGCGGCGCAGGACGCCTTGCGCACGCACTTGTCCAACACGCTGTCGCATCTGGACGATATCCGCGAGCGCTTTCCGCACTACCTGAAAGATTGAGACTGAAGAGTTTTACTGCGAGGGATGTGCTGCTTTACAAGGCGGCGGAGAACTTGCGGCCTTCGGTCAGCATCAGATGGAAATCCGCGGCCGGGACCGGACGCGAGAACAGGTAGCCTTGCAATTCGTTGCAACCGGCTTCCTTGAGGAAGTTGAACTGCGCCATGTTTTCCACGCCTTCGGCGATGACCTTGTGGCGCAGTTGCTTGGCGATGCCGATGATGGCGCTGGCGATGGCGCAATCGTTGGTGTCGTCGGGAATGCCGGTGGTGAATGAACGGTCGATCTTGAGCGTGTTGATCGGAAATCGCTTGAGGTAGGAAAGGCTCGAATAGCCGGTGCCGAAATCGTCGAGCGAAATCGTCACGCCGAGCAGGCAGATTTTTTCCATGATCGAAATCACGCGATCGGTGCTGTGCATCAGCATGCTTTCGGTGATTTCCAGCTCCAGCCATTCACCGGTCAACTGATGCCGGCTCAACGCCGCCCTGACGCGGTCCGGCAGCGAGCGCGTGAATTCGCGCGCCGTCACGTTGATGGCGATGCGGATCGGCTCCAGCCCGGATTCTTTCCATTGGCGCGCCTGCTTGCAGGCGGCTTCCAGCACCCAGTCGCTGAGTTGGACGATCAGGCCGGTCTCTTCTGCGATCGGGATGAAATCGCCCGGCGCCAGCAAGCCGCGCTCCGGATGCTGCCAGCGCACCAGCGCTTCGGCGCCGGTGATGTGGCCTTGCGCAAAGTCGATCTTGGGCTGGTAGTACAGCAGCAATTCGTTGTATTCGAAGGCGTGCAGCAAACCGGTTTCGATGCGCAGCAAGTCCAACGTGTTGCGGTTCATCTCTTCGCTGTAGTAGGCGTAGCCGCCCTCGTTGTTTTCGCCGCCCTGCTTGGCGCGGTACATGGCGATGTCGGCCAGGCGCAGCAGGGTTTCAGTGTCGGTGGCGTCTTGCGGATACATGCTGATGCCGATGCTGGCACCGACGCGCAGTTCGTGGCCGTCGATGAAGAACGGCTCGTCGAACAGCGCGATCAGCTTTTGTGCGACGAAGCCGGCGTGGTAATCCTTGTCGATGTCGAACAGTGCAATCGCGAATTCATCCGCGCCCAGGCGCGCCACCACGTCTTCATCGCGCAATGCCTTGCGCAGGCGGATCGCGACTTCGACCAGCAGCATGTCGCCGGCGACATGGCCGAGCGTGTCGTTGATCGGCTTGAAGCGATTCAGGTCGATGAACATGATGCAGCCGTAAATACTGTCCTGCTGCGCGGCCAACAGCGCCTGGTCGACTGTGCGCGTGAGCAGCGTGCGGTTGGGCAGGCCGGTCAGCGAATCGTAATAGGCCAGATGGTGAATCAGTTTTTCGGCGTTCTTGCGTTCGGTGATGTCGTTGATATAACCGATCATGCCGATCGGCTGGCCGTGCTGGTCGCGCATGACCGACAGCGACAGACTGGCCCAGAACGCTTCGCCCGACTTCTTGCGGCGACGCACTTCCATCTCGCGTCCACCCTGCGCCAAGAACACGTCATTGAGCGAAGTATCGTCTTCGTCTTCGTTCTCGTACAGGAACAGCACGTTACGGCCGATCGCTTCGATCGCGGTATAGCCGAACAACTGTTCGGCGCCACGGTTCCAGCTGGTGATGAAGCCGGCCTGGTCCATCGTGATGACCGACTCGTGCATCTGGTTGAGAATCTGCGCCTGCTGCTCGAGCTTGGATTCGATCTGGTCCAGCGCGCGGCTGCGCTTTTCGGTGTCGGCGCGGTTTTGCAGCAGACGGCCGGTCAATGCGGCGAATGAAGTCAGGCGCCCGGCTTCGGCTTCCGTGTAATTCTCGGCCGGATCGGGGAAGAGGTAATGACCGTAGCCCACGCCCTCATGCACCACCGATTGCAGCAATTGCTGCGTGTCGAGCGCATTGGCGACATCGGAAAAATAACGGCCGCCCGGGCGGCCGAGAAAACTCGATACGATGTTGCTTAACGCCTCGTGCAGCGCGATGCCTTCGAGACCCAGCACTGCGTCAAGCAGTGCCGAGCAGCAGGCCAGATCGTTGCTGCTGAGGGTGGCGATCATCGTGTCAGGCCTCGTGACTGACTTTGGAGGCCCAGCGATAGGCCTGGATCAGCGCGCGGCAATAGCCTTCGGGTGTAACGCCGGCCGCAGCCAGATCGGTGTGGCGCAGCGGAATGCGGCCGTATTCGGCGCGTTCCACCACGTCCAGCAGACGACCGAGGCGGCCACGGCGCTGCATCAGCGCGTCGACGATGTCCTGAGGCAGTTTGAGCGGCTCGATGATGAGTCGCAGCGGCATGGTCAGCAATACGTCCAGCAGCGAGAACATGCCGACGATGAAGGCACGGTCCTGCTCGTCGCGATCGCCGTCGATCTGGTGGCACATCGCTTCCATCATGGCGGCGCGTGCGGCGGCGCGCGGCAGCAGCGGATTGGCCGACTCGTCGCCGGGAAAGCGCGCATACAGCAGCAGTTGCAGCCAGCGTTGCAGCTGGCGCCGGCCCAGCAGGTTGATGGCCTGGGTGAAGTTGGTGATGTGCGCCGAGAAGCCGAACGCCGCCGAACTGACCAGTTTGAACAATTGGTACGACAAGGCAGGATCCTGCTTCAGCAGTCCTTCCAGCGCATGCGCGTCGGCGTCGTGCGAGACCAGTTCCAGCAGCTTGACCAGGCGGCCGCGTGAAATCGCATCCTTCTGCGCGACGTTCGACGATGGCAACAAGGGGTATTCGCCGCTGAACCAGCGGAAGCCTTCGGCGCGGCAAGCGTCGAAGTTGACCGGGTCGGGGACGTTTTCCGCCAGGTGCGGACCGCGCATGCGCGTCAGCCAGGGACTTGCATCGGCCGGAATGCCGGCGCTGCAATCGAGCGACAACGATTCAATGAAATCCGGGAACAAGGCGGTGCGCGGCGGAATGCCGTCGGCGATCAGACCGTAGCCCATCTTCGTGAGGCGTTCCAGCAACGGTTGCCGCGCCGGATCGGCACAATACTCAACCGGCACCCGCAGAATCAGTTGGGTGTCCTTGGGCGGCGCGCCGAATTCGCCGGCGAACTTGTCGGGATTGGGCACCGTGAGGATGCAGGAAAGCCGTCCGAGCGCATCGCCCAGACCGAATTCGTTGAAAAGCCGGGAAAACAGGTCGCAACCGTTCTCATCGAACGGCGATACATGCAACGAGAGCGCCGTCCACAAGTAATGGACGTCTGCAACAGGCTGTAGAAAAACTAAAGGAAAAGGAATGCTTTTATCCTGGACAGCCATTTTGTGTGGAATTGCGGCGAGCGACCGCAATATTTCTAATTAGTTATGAAAAATAAATAAGTAAGTTTCCAAAAAGAATTCTTATCTAAATCCAAATATTCACTAAATATACCTGAGAAAACCGCACTTGCCTAAATGTTCATTCAATCAGGAACATTTCCTGCAGGTCGTTCAGGAAGCGGCGTCCCAGCTCGGTTGGGCGGATGATGGCGTGGTCCCGATACAGCAGGCCTTTTTTCTCTGCGTCATTGAGCGCGGCGTCGATGGCGTTGATGCTCATGCCAGTGCGCTCGTTGAACAGGTTGACCGGAAAACCGTCTTCCAGGCGCAGGGCGTTGAGCATGAACTCGAAGCCCAATGCGTCGCGGCCGATCTCGCCTTCTTCCTGGATGGCGTTGCCGCTGCGCATCTTTTCCATGTAGGTCTGGGGATGTTTGTGGCGCGCCTGACGCACGATGCGGTGCGGGAAGGACAGCTTGGAATGCGCCCCGGCACCGACGCCGAGATAGTCGCCGAACTGCCAGTAATTGAGGTTGTGGCGCGCCTGGCGCTTCGGCTGGGCGTAGGCCGACACTTCGTAGTGCTGATAGCCGGCGGCGCCGGTCAGTTCGGTGATCATGTCCTGCATATCGGCGCTGGTGTCGTCGTCCGGCACCTGCGGCGGGTATTTGGCGAACAGCGTGTTCGGCTCCAGCGTCAGGTGATACAGCGACAGGTGCGGCGGCGCGCAGGCGATGGCGGTCTGGATGTCGCGGCGCGCTTCTTCCACACTCTGCGACGGCAAGGCGTACATCAGGTCGAGGTTGAAATTGTCAAAATTGGCGTGGGCGATCTCGACCGCCTTGCGCGCCTGGTCGCCGTCATGGATCCGGCCAAGCGCGGTCAGGTGCGCCGAGTTGAAGCTCTGGATGCCGATCGACAGGCGATTGATGCCGCTGGCGCGATAGGACTTGAATTTCTCGGCTTCAAAGGTGCCAGGATTGGCTTCCATCGTGATTTCGATGTCGATATCCAGCGGCAACAAGGTCCGGATGTCCGACAGCAGGCGGTCGAGCCCGGCCGCCGACAACAGACTGGGCGTACCGCCACCGATGAAGACGGAATAGATCTTGCGGCCCCAGATCAGCGGCAACGCCGACTCCAGGTCAGCGCGCAAGGCATCCAGATAAATGTCTTCCGGAAAGCTGCCCTTCACTTCGTGCGAATTGAAATCGCAGTAGGGGCATTTCTTCACGCACCAAGGAAAATGCACGTACAGCGACAGCGGCGGCAAGGCCGACAGCTGCAGGCTGCCCGGCTTGAGGAAGGCCAGTGCGGCCTGCGCCGGGCCGTCCTGTGATCCGGACTGGGTGGGCAGCGACGACAGGTTGACGCCAACCGGCTTGATCGGAATGATCATCGCAGCTTCTCGACCAGCGCGCGCAAGGCCTGGCCGCGGTGCGAGTGGGCGTTCTTTTCGGCAGCGCTCAGTTCGGCTGCAGTGCGGTTCAGCGCCGGCAACCAGAAATACGGGTCATAGCCGAAGCCGCCCGCGCCGCGCGCTTCCTCGACAATTTCGCCATGCCAGGAGCCGTCGGCGATGACCGGTTGCGGATCGTCGGCGTGACGCACGTAGACCAGTACGCAATAGTAATAGGCCGACTTGTCATCATGACCGGCCAGGTCGGCGATCAACTTGGCGTTGTTGGCGACGTCCGATTTCGGCTCGCCGGCATAGCGTGCCGACCAGACCCCGGGCGCGCCACCCAGGGCGTTGACGCAGACGCCGGAATCGTCCGCCAGCGCCGGCAGGCCGGTGAGGCGCGAGGCGTGACGCGCTTTGGTCAACGCGTTTTCAACGAAGGTGGCGAAGGGTTCTTCCGCTTCGGGCACATCGAACTCGCCTTGGGGACGCACGTCCAGGCCGATTTCGCCGAGCAAGGCGCCGAATTCGCGGAGTTTTCCGGGGTTATTGGAGGCGAGGACGATTTTTTGGGTCATGACGGATGGATAACTAAAATAACAAGAGATCAAGTAAAAACGCCACGCCCGCAGTGCGGACATGGCATTTCGGGATTGTAAAAGGATTCGGGTGCGACTGCTGGCCCGACGTCCTTTTTCGCAAGACGAGTGTGCGTCGATTACTTGGCCAGGCCCAAAGTTTCTTTCTGCAAGGCAAGCAGCTCCTTGATGCCCTTGTCGGCGATGTCGAGCAAGCTGTTGAGCGTGGCGCGGTCGAAGGCGGCGCCTTCAGCGGTGCCCTGCACTTCGACGAAATGGCCGGCATCAGTCATGACGACGTTCATGTCGGTGTCGCAATCGGAGTCTTCGACGTAGTCGAGGTCCAGCACCGGAACGCCGCGATAAACGCCGACCGAAATCGCCGCGACGAAATGCTTGAGCGGGATGGCGGTGATCAAGCCGCGACCTTGCAGGACCGAGAACGCGTCGTACGCAGCGACCATGGCGCCGGTAATGGCGGCAGTACGGGTGCCGCCGTCGGCTTGCAGGACGTCGCAATCGAGGTGCAGCGTGCGCTCACCGAAGGCTTCCAGGTCGAACGCAGCGCGCAAGGCGCGGCCGATCAGGCGCTGGATCTCTTGTGTACGGCCGGACTGCTTGCCCTTGGCGGCTTCGCGATCCATGCGCGTGTGCGTCGAGCGCGGCAGCATGCCGTATTCGGCGGTCATCCAGCCCCGCCCTTTACCCTTGAGGAAACCGGGCACCTTTTCTTCGATGCTGGCGGTGCACAGCACGCGGGTGTCGCCGAACTCGACCAGCACGGAGCCTTCGGCATGTTTGGTGTAATGGCGCGTCAGGCGTACGGTGCGCAAATCTGCGGTGGCGCGTCCGCTGGGACGTTGGAATGCGGTCATGGTTTTCCTATGGAATCGGTGGCGGACGCCCTGGCGTCATGTTGGCCGGGCTGAACCGGAGAACAGGTTTTGATGGCGCGCGGCAAGCAAACTTTTTACAATGCGCTATCCAAACCCAAATACAATCACGCCTCATTGAGGTGAGTGCGCTTGAATTTTTACCGGCATTGTCTTGATAAACTGCCGGTTTGTAAAGGAAGCACGCCGTCACCGGCCCTTCCCTGCACACCTTCCCGGTCGCCGGCCACAAGCTGCGCGGCCCGCCATCCGGAGAATCGATTGACCATTTACAGCATGACCGGCTACGCCGTCACCAAACGCGACACCGCCGCCGGCGCCATCACCGTTGAACTCAAGAGCGTCAATTCGCGCTTCCTCGACCTGCAATTCCGCGTCAACGACGACCTGCGCGCGGTCGAACCCGCCATGCGCGAAGCCATCATCAGCAAGCTGGTGCGCGGCAAGGTCGAATGCCGCCTGAGCTTCGGCCGCAAGACCGCCGAAGGCGCCAGCCAGGCACTCAACCAGGCACTGCTGGCGACGATCGCGGAATTGCAAAGCCAGGTGCGCGCGCAATTCATCGACGCCCCGCCGCTGAGCGTGGCCGAACTGCTGCGCTGGCCCGGCGTGATCGAAGAAGCCGAAATCGGCCAGGACACCCTGCAAGCAGACGTGCTGGCGACGCTGCAGCAAACCCTGACCGCCTTCCTCGACAGCCGCGCGCGCGAAGGCGCAGCGCTGCAGGCCGTGCTCGAAACCCGCATCGACGCCATGGAAGCGATCGTCGCGCGCATCACGCCGCTGGTGCCGCAACTGGTGGCGCAATTCCAGCAAAAGGCCACCGAGCGCATGCAGGAAGCATTGGGACTGGCGGGCAAAGACGGCACGGCAGCGTCGCTGCCGCGCGAAGAAGTGCTGGAGCGCATCCGCCAGGAAGTCACACTGTACGGTATCCGTATCGACATCGCCGAAGAACTGGCGCGCCTGTCGGCGCATCTGGCCGAGACCCGCCACATCCTGAAAAAAGGCGGCCAGGTCGGCAAGCGCCTGGATTTCATGATGCAGGAGCTCAATCGCGAAGCCAATACGGTCGGCTCCAAGGCCGCCATGAAAGAACTCGCCGATGCGTCGATGGAGTTGAAGCTGCTGATCGACCAGATGCGCGAACAAGTCCAGAACCTCGAATAACCGATCCAGACATTCAGATACGAGAGAGCATTCCATGCCAAACAAGAATCCAACCTCCGGCAGCCTGTTCATGGTCGTGGCGCCGTCCGGCGCCGGCAAATCGACGCTGGTCAACGCCCTGTTGAAGCAAGAGCCCGAAATCAAGCTGTCGATTTCCTACACCACGCGACCGCCGCGTCCGGGCGAGGAACACGGCCGCGAATATTACTTCACGACCGCGGATGATTTTCTCAAGCGTCAGGCCGAAGGTGAATTCCTGGAATGGGCTGAAGTGCACGGCAATTACTACGGCACGTCGCGCCTGATGATCGCCGATCAGATCTCCAACGGCACCGATGTGCTCCTGGAAATCGACTGGCAAGGCGCGCAGCAGGTCAAGAAGCAGTTCTCGAACGCCATCGGTATTTTCATCCTGCCGCCATCGATCGCGGCGCTGGAAGAGCGCCTGAAAAAGCGCGGACAGGACGAACCGCACGTCATCACGCGCCGCATCCTGGCCGCCGGCGGCGAAATCGCTCACTCGCCGGAGTTCGAATATGTTATTATTAATCAAGAGTTTGCAGTCGCTTTGTCGGAATTGACGGCAATTGTGAAAGCAGCGCGTTGCCGTTTCCCGCAACAGGCTGCGCGCAACACCTTCCTGTTCACCCAGCTTGGCATTCATGCCATTACCTGAGGCAACGAGTAAAACGCCCCCAAGGCGCACGACTCCGACCAGATCCGATATGGAATCCGGTTGAACCGGAATCCGCAGAATCATTCAGAATCACCAAGCAACACGAAATCAGGAGTTTTTATGGCCCGTATCACCATCGAAGATTGCCTCAAGCAAATCCCTAACCGCTTCCAGCTGACCCTGGCTGCGACATATCGCGCACGCCAACTGCTGCAAGGCCACACCCCGAAAGTGGACGCCAAGGACAAGCCAACCGTGACAGCCCTGCGTGAAATCGCAGCCGGCAAGGTCGGCATCGAGATGCTGAAAAAAGTGCCTGCCTGAGTTTCACTCTCGTCCATGCTGCCCATAACGCCAACGTATGAGCCTGATTCCCCCAGATTCAACCCTCGGTTCTCCGTTATCAGCAACTAGTACGACTGGCAGCAGCGGTACTACCCGAGCGTCTTCCGGACGCTCGGCGTCAAAACAGAATTCCCAAAACCCTTCCGCAACACCCCCTGCTCCCGCTTTGCACAGCGGCGTGGCGACGTTTACCCATCTGACGCACAAGCTCGAGGAATACCTCACGCCTTCCGAACTGAAGAAGGTCAAGGAAGCCTATCGCTTCTCGGATGAGGCGCACCTGGGCCAGATGCGCAAGTCGGGCGAACCCTACATCTCGCATCCGCTCGCAGTCGCCGAAATCTGCGCCGAGTGGAAGCTCGACGCGCAAGCCATGATGGCGGCGCTGCTGCACGACGTGATGGAAGACCAGGGCGTGCGCAAGGAAGAACTGATCGAGCGCTTCGGTGCGCCCGTGGCCTCGCTGGTCGACGGTTTGTCCAAGCTCGACAAGATCGAATTCCAGAGCCAGATCGAGGCGCAGGCGGAGAATTTCCGCAAGATGCTGCTGGCGATGGCCCGCGACGTGCGCGTGATCCTGATCAAACTGGCCGATCGCCTGCACAACATGCGCACGCTCGGCGCGATGATTCCCGAGAAAAAACGCCGCATCGCCCGCGAGACGATGGAAGTCTATGTGCCGATTGCGCACCGTCTCGGCCTCAACAACATTTACCGCGAGCTGCAGGAACTGTCGTTCTCGCATCTCTACCCGCTGCGCCACAAGACACTGTCGAAGGCGGTCAAGGCTGCACGCGGCAATCGCCGCGAAGTGGTCACCAAGATCCTCGAGTCCGTCACCAGCACGCTGATCGCCGCCGGCATCCCGGCCCAGGTCGACGGCCGCGAAAAGACCCTGTACGGCATCTACCGCAAGATGCGCAACAAGCACCTGACGTTTTCGCAAGTGCTGGACGTCTATGGCTTCCGCGTGGTGGTGGACAGCTTCGCCAATTGCTACGTCGCGCTGGGCACGCTGCATTCGCTGTTCAAGCCAATGCCGGGCAAGTTCAAGGACTACATTGCGATTCCCAAGCTGAACGGTTACCAGTCGCTGCACACCACGCTGATCGGCCCCTACGGCACGCCTGTGGAGTTTCAGATCCGTACGCAGGACATGCATCGCGTGGCTGAATCGGGCGTTGCCGCACACTGGCTGTACAAGGACGACGAAGGCAGCCTGACCGACCTCCAGCAACGTACCCACGCCTGGCTGCAATCGCTGCTGGACATCCAGAAACAGACCGGCGACTCGGCCGAGTTCCTCGAACACGTCAAGGTCGATCTGTTCCCGGACTCGGTCTATGTCTTCACGCCGAAGTCAAAGATCATCGCCCTGCCGCGCGGCGCCACGGCGCTCGACTTTGCCTACAACATCCATACCGACATCGGCGACCAGACCACGTCGGTCGTGATCAATCACGAACCGGCGCCGCTGCGCACCGAACTGCACAACGGCGACATCGTCGAAATCATCACTTCGCCGTCGTCGCGCCCGAGCCCGAACTGGCTCGGTTACGTGCGCACCGGCAAAGCGCGTTCGGCGATCCGCCATCGCCTGCGCACCGTCAACCTGGTCGAATCGCAGGCGCTGGGCAAACGCCTGCTGACCAATGCGCTCAATACGCTGGGACTTGATCCGGATCTGCCGACTGTGATTATCGAGCGTCTGCTCAACGAGTCCAGCGCCAAGACCATGGAAGAGCTGTACGCCGACATCGGCATCGGCACGCGCATGGCGCCGCTGGTGGCGCGCCACATCATGGGCATGACCGAAAACGGCGCCGCCGTGCCGCAGCTCGACGTCGAAGGCCACATGTTGCCGAGCAAGCCGGACCCGGTGATCATCACCGGCAACGAAGGCTCGACGGTGCAGCTGGCGGCCTGCTGCCTGCCGATCCCAGGCGACAAACTGATCGGTCATCTGAAACACGACCAGGCGCTGATCGTCCACGTCGACGACTGCGAGACCGCCAAGCGGCATCGCGAGAAAGAACCGGATCGTTGGATCGAAGTCACCTGGGCCGGCGAGCTCAACCGTCGCTTCGAGTGCCGCATCACCATCCTGGCGCATAACCAGAAAGGCACGCTGGCGCGCATCGCCGCCGAAATCGGCGAAGCCGACGCGCATATCGTCTCGGTCAGCATGGACGATGACGGTGATCCGTCGATGAAGCATCTGCGCTTCACTATCCAGGTCGAAGACCGGGTCCACCTTGCCCGCACCATGCGCGGCATCCGCAGCATCGACAGCGTCGCCCGCATCCTGCGTGAGCGCAGCTAGCCGACCTTGTAGAAAACCTTCTCTGCCTGAGCGTTAAGCGGCTTCCGCTTGCGCTTCCGGCACGGCAAACTCCATCCCCCCGCCGCTGTTGCATGCGCCGTGCTTGACTTTCTCCGCGACAAATTCGATCAGCGCGCTGACTGCCAACGACAACTGGCGTCGGTTCGGATACACCGCATACATGCCGCTGATGTCGCGCTGATATTGCGGCAAGATGCTCACCAGCGTGCCGCGCCGCAAGTCTTCCGCCGCCACCATCACCGGCAACAACGCAATGCCCAGCCCGGCGCGCGCCGCACGCAGCAAGCCCTGTGCCGTGTTAATGCACAGGCGCGGTGCCACGCGGATGCTTTCCGCGCCATTGGGTCCTTCCAGCTTCCATAGCGCCGCTTGCGGCGTATTCGACGCGGCCAGGCAGTCGTGCCCGGCCAACGCTTCCAACGACTCCGGTGCACCACGCCTGGCCAGATACGAAGGGCTGGCCAGCAGGCCGCGATGGCTGGCGCCGAGTTTGCGCGCCACCAGGCTGGAATCGGGCAACTGCCCCGCGCGGAAGGCCAGGTCGACGCCCTCGGCGATCAGGTCGACGCGATCGTCGCTGAGCAGGAACTCCAGTTGCACACGTGGATAACGCTGCATGAATTCCGCCATCCATTCCATGGCGAAGTTGTCGAAAAAGTCCGCCGGCGCGGCCACGCGCAAGACGCCGCCCGGTTCGCGGTTGCCTTCCGACAGGCTGGCGCCGGCGTGCTGGATGTCTTCGATACCGGGGGCGCAGCGATCGAAGAATTCACGCCCCGCCGCCGTCATGTTCAGTTGCCGCGTGGAGCGTTGCAGCAGGCGCACGCCCAGGCTCTCTTCCAGCAATTGCAGACGCCGGCTGATGGTGTTGGAGGGCATGCCGAGGCGGCGGCCGGCAGCGGCAAAGCTGCCGGCGCGCACGACTTCGACGAAGACGGAGATATCGTTCAGGTCCAACATGGCATTCATCCTAAAAATGGACTGGTGAAAGCAGATTCTCCCATCTATTGAAGTTATTGGAAAGCCTCTATATTCCTCTCATCGCCATTCAATGCGACCTGATAACCCAAGGCAACTTTCCAAGGAAACAACATGAGCACCCTTCTGCACATCGACTCCAGCGCCCGCTATACCGGCTCCCTCACCCGCCAGCTGAGCGCTGCCTATGTCGAACAATGGCAAGCCAAGAACGCCGGCGGCACAGTCGTCCAGCGCGACCTGGCAAGCCACATCCTGCCGCACATTACCGAGGCCATGATCGGCGCGTATTTCACCCCTGCCGACCAACGCAGCGCGGAACAGCAAGCCATCATCGCCGAATCCGACAAGCTGGTGGACGAACTGGTCGCCGCCGACACCCTGGTCATCGGCGTGCCGATGTACAACTTCGCGCCGCCATCTGCGTTCAAGGCATGGGTTGACCATATCAGCCGCGTCGGCCGCACCTTCTCGTACGGCGCCAATGGTCCGACCGGCCTGCTGAAAGGCAAGCGCGCCATCGTGATCCTGAGCAGCGGCGGCGTCTACTCCGAAGGTCCGGCGCAACCGCTGGATTTCAACGGTACCTACATCCGCAGTGTGCTGGGTTTCCTGGGCATCAGCGATGTGGAACTGATCATCGCCGAAGGCGTGTCGATGGGCGAAGAAAAAGCCAAGCAAACCGTATCGCAGGCGCAGGAAAAGATCAGCACCCTCGTCTGATCGGATTTCCAAAGACAAAAAAGCCGGATCATCAGATCCGGCTTTTTTACGTCTCCGCCATCTGCATCACCCGGCTCAGGACACGTGCACACTCTTGTGCAAGCGCCGCAAGCCGAACCACACGCCCGCCGCAAACACCGGCACCATCAGTCCTGTGGCGACGTCCGGGTTGATCGGCACGCCGGCCGCCTTGAGCGCCTTGCCGATATAACCGAACAATCCCACCATATAGTAGGAAATCGCCGCCACCGACAAACCCTCGACCGCCTGCTGCAAGCGCAACTGCTGCGCCGCCCGGGCATTCATCGATTCAAGGATCTGGCGGTTCTGCTGCTCTTGTACGATGCCGATGCGTGTGCGCAGCAGATCGTTGGTGTGCGCGATCCGTTCGGCCAAGGCTTTCTGACGATGCGCCACCGACGTGCAGGTATCCATGGCCGGGGCGAGACGACGCTCCATGAATTCGCCGATGGTGGGCACGCCTTCCACGCGCGTTTCGCGCAGCTCTTCAATGCGCGCCTTGACCAAGCGGAAGTAAGCCTGCGATGCCGAAAAGCGGTAGCTGTTTTCCAGCGACATCTTTTCGATGCGCGCCGCCAGTCCGGTGATCTTGCGCAGGATCCGTTCATCCTCGGCATGCCCTGCGCTGGTGTTGCCGCCGCCATGTTCGGCATCGACCATCGCCCCCGTCAGTGTCGCCAGGTCGCTTTCGATGGCGTTGAGCACCGGGCCGGCCTGCAGCGCATGCGGCAAGCCCAGCAAGGCCATCATGCGGTAAGTTTCGATTTCCAGGATGCGCTGCACCAGGCGTCCGCCCTGCAGGTCGCGCAGATCGATGTCGCGCACCACGAAGCGGCTGAAGCCGTCGGCCTGAATCACGAAATCGGTCCAGATCTCTCCACCCTGCAATACCCTGCTGGAAGACAGCAGCTTGCCTTCGAACAGGCGCGCCATGCCGGCGGCGGCGTCATGTGCGGGTGCGCGTTCCAGCACCACATGGGCGGCGACCATGATCTTGCCCTGCAACGCCAGCAGCCACTGCTGCGGCACGTGCCTGAGCGGCGCGGCGGCGAAGGCTTCGTCAGTCGTCAGCGTGGCGTCATGGCTTTGCGCGAAGGTATAGCTGGCGAATTCGGTATGGCACTCCCACTTGAGGCGGAAACGGCCGAAGTCGTGGAAGAAATGCTTGGCGTCCATCCCCGGCGCTGTCACGCCGAAATGCAGGCACAAGTCCGACAGCAAGGCGTGCTGGAAAGCGACGTGGTGGTTGGCGTCGGCCTCGCCCGGGTTGCGCAGGTACACCGCGAGATGCGTCAGGCTCTCCGGCGCGGTCAGGTGCAGGAACGGCCGCGAATGTACTTCTGCGGCGAGGGCTACGCGCTGCGGATGATTCAGGCTGGCGTAAACGATGGACATGGACAGGCCTTTGGCTTAATCGGAAAATTCATCGGAGAAATCAGCAAATCGGAATGGCGTCGCGCTGTAAGACCGTGAAGCAGAATCCGTTCCACGCGCACACTGATGCCAGGCCTGCTGCACGGCCGGCCCGGGAAAACTCAATCCTGGCGCGCCGGATAGCTGACTTCGAGGATGGTCAGTTGCTCCACGCCGGCCGGCGTCTGCAGCGTGACTTCGTCACCTTCGCGCGCCTTGGTCAAGGTGCGCGCCACCGGCGAGATCCAGCTGATCTTGCCGTTGAGCGGATCGAGTTCGTCGATGCCGACGATGGTTACGGTATGTTCGATGCCGTCCTGGTTCTCATAGGTGACGGTGGCGCCGAAAAAGATCTGGTCGTTGCCATGGTGAATGGTCGGATCGACCACTTCGGCGATGTCGAGGCGCTTGGTCAGGAACCGGATGCGGCGATCAATCTCGCGCAGGCGGCGCTTGCCGTAGATGTAGTCGCCGTTTTCCGAACGGTCGCCGTTCGAGGCTGCCCAATGCACGATGCGCACCACTTCCGGACGGTCGACGTCGATCAGGTGCAGCAGCTCGTCCTTGATGCGCTTGTGCCCCGCCGGCGTCATGTAATTCTTGGTGCCCGCGGGAATGGCCGGCAACGCCAGTTCGTCGTCATCGTCGCCGTCGGATTCTTTTACGAATGCTTTATTCATGTTCTCGCTTGCATACTCCACGTGGTGGTGCGGCCTTTCAGCCTGTCCATCATTGTAGCGGTATGTTAAAGTTCCCGAGCGCGCAATTGCACTGCGAGCGCGCTAAAACAGAGCTTCCCGCATAGACTTCTTCCGCCTTTTTCATGACCTCTTCCACGACTCGCTACCGTATCGGCCTGGCCGCCAACCGCGCCCATCAGGACGCCCCCAACTCCGCACTGGTGCAACTGCTCCAGGGTTCGCGCGCGCGCATCGAAGCGCTGCAGCCGGAACTGGTGGTGGTCGGCCGCACCCTTGATGCGATCGGCCAACTCGGCCTGCTGCCGGGCTATCCGCACATCGAGCGCTTTCCTTACGGGCGCCAGGGCGGCCTGATGAAGCTGGTGTCGCGCGTGGTCGACAGTGATCCGGCGCGCACGCTGGACGCCATCATTTACCTGATCGATCCGGTCGATCCATCCTCGACCTTCCCTGAAGCGGTGGCGCTCAAGCGCCAGTGCGTGATCCATGGCAAGCCCTTCCTGTCGACGCTGGCCGGTGCGCAGGAATGGTTCGAGCTGGAAGCGATCGCCGGCGGCGCGGCGCCCGATCCGGCGCTTGACGGCTCATTCAGGCTGGCCGACGAAGGCATCGCCCTGATCGCCCATGATTCGATGAAAACACGCATGCTGGCGCTGGCCGAACGCCATTTCGAGGTGCTCGACAGTTTCGGCTTCCGCTGCGCCACCGGCACCACCGGCGGCCTGCTCAACGAACTCGCGGTCAAGATCAAGGGAGAGGCCGGCCGTAACTGGGTCAAGCCTTTCCTGAGCGGCCCGCTGGGCGGGGACGCCCAGATCGCCGAGCTGATCCTCGAACATGAATGTCGCCGCGTGCTGTTTCTGGAAGATCCGCACGTCGCGCGCCAGCACGAAGCCGATATCCAGTTGCTGGAACGCGCTGCGCGCACCGTGACCGGCTACGCCTCCTGCATGAGCGATGAAAAATGGGGTGATCGCTGGCTCAGCCTGATCAAGCAGCGTCAGGTACGCTGACCCGCGCGATGCGGCCAGGAGATTCCCTGAAGCAAGTCCGGCTTGTTTTTGGCGCGCCCGCCCAACATATGCCTGCAGCGGCCTTCGCGCATCCTTGAGGACTTCCTTGTCGCACAAGATCAGAAAATACCTGCTGGCGCCCTTCGTCTACACGGCGGCGCTGCTGTTGTTGCTGGAAGAATGGCTCTGGAACGCCAGCAAACGCCTGTTCGCCCGCCTGCCGCTGATCCCTTTCGTGGCGCGCCTGGAAGCCTGGATAGCGGGCGTTCCTCCCTACGTGGCGTTGACCATCTTTGTACTGCCTAGCCTGCTGTTGCTCCCCGTCAAAATCCTGGCCCTGATGTCGATCGCCCACGGCCATCCGACATTGGGCCTGGTCATCATCGTCAGCGCCAAGGTGCTCGGCACTGCATTGGTGGCGCGCCTGTACACGCTGACGCAACAAGCCTTGCTGTCGCTACCCTGGTTCGCCCGCTACCGCGACATCGTGTTGCGCTTCAAGGACCGCATGATTGCGCAACTGCGTGCGACGCAGGCGTGGCAGCAGGTCGAAGCCGGCCTCGCTGTTTTCAAGGCGGCGCGGCGGCGCTGGTGGGCATCGGTCAAGGAGCGTTGGGGCGGTCGTAATGGCCGCCGCGGCCAGGGCAACCGCCTGGCGCGGATGATAAAAAAATACGCCGCTAGGCGGCGTGATCGGGAATAAACGATAACTGCGAGCGATAACTGCGAGCGATAACCGCAGAAAGTGAAAATGAAACCGCCGACATGGCGTCGGCGGCGCTTTGAATCAAATGCTCAACTGATCAGCTGTCCTGCTCGGCAACGTCGCCGGCACCGGCTTCCGCTTCGACTTTCTTCTCGGGCGCGTGTCCCATGTTGGTGGAAATGTTGTTGCCCCATTCGAACGCCTGGGTTTCCAGTTCGTAGAAATCTTCGGCGCTCAGTTGCAGTCCGTCGAGCAACTCCTTCATCTGCTCCGGCGTCTTGTCGGCTTTCTCGGTAGCTTCTGCCAATTGCAGGATCTCACCGTAGAAGCCGGTGCGGAACAGCAGCGCATCGCGGATTTCTGCACTCACCGTGATCTGCGTGAGGATGGCTTCCATCGGCATGCCGAACAAGGCGTCCACCAGCGACATGATGCCGACGGTGAAGGCGATCTCGGACATCTTGCGACGACCGGGACGGATTCTTTCGGTGATCAGCTCCAGCATCTTGCCGCGCGTTGCCGCCAAGATCAGCAACGGCGACAGCGTGTGCGCCTTGTCCTTCTCGGTATTGGCGAACAGCAGGATCTGCATCCAGCGCTTGAGCTGGCGACGACCCAGCACGATCAGCGCCTGGCCGAGCGAATCGATGTGCTTCATGAAACCGTACACGGGCGTATTCACCAGGCGCAGCAGCGTCAGGCTCAGCGCCACGTCGCGCTTGATGTAGCGCACGATCTCGCCGTTGTCGACGTTGCGCACCAGCAGCGTCAGAATGTGCATGATGACGATCTTGGACGCTTCCAGTTTCTTGCCCTGCAGGATCACGGGCTTGGCGAAGTAATAGCCCTGGAAGTAGTCGAAACCGAAAGTCACGCAATCGCGGAATTGTTCGACCGTCTCGACCTTTTCGGCCAGCAGCATCTTCTGTGCGCGCTTGAAATGCACGCTCAGCTTGAGCAGCTTGCTGGCGTCCACTTCCATCACGTCAATCTTGATGATCTTGACCAGCGGCAGGAGCTGGGCGATATCTTCCGACTCGGTGATGACGTCGTCCAGAGCGAACACATAGCCGGCGCGCACCAGTTCGTTGACGCGCTTGACCAGTTCAGGAGTGACCTTGACGGTTTCAAGGATTTCCAGCACGACCTTGTCGGCCGGCAGGAAATTGATGAAGTCGCTCATCAGCACGGTAGCGTCGACGTTGATGAAGCCGTGCAGGCTGCCGATGACATTGTTGAGACCGAGTTCCGACGCGTGCGCAATGACCGAGGCAGTGGCCGAAACGTCGTCGTTGACGTTGGCCGGACCGAACGCGGCGTTGCGGAACAGCAGCTCGTAACCGATCAGCTCCTGCTCGCGGTTGAGGATCGGCTGTCGAGCCAGGAAAAAATCATGGGCGTGATGCGCTGGGGGCGCCGGGGCAGCGGCGTCGTGATCAGGAGACGGTTCGGTCATGATTTCTTGTTTTGAATAACCCCGGCACTTTTGGCAGACATGGAATCTTTGGCATGACCTTCTATTGTATGCCCTGATGCATTGCCGATACCAGAAAACATTTCACGGATGAGACGGCGGCAAAAACTGCCGGCGCAAGCCTCGTCAGTACGATACATTCAAGCCTCTCCCGATTCCAGCAGGAAACCGGCGCCGCTGTCGCGACCCAGCACCTTCACCAGGTACGGCATGACTTCTTTCAGCGTCGCCAATAGCGTCCACGGCGGATTCAACACGAACATGCCGCTGGTGTGCAGGCCGAAACCATCCGGCGACGGCGAGCTGATCGACAGCGTGACGTTGATCCAGCTCTTGGCGCCAAGGCGCTTGAGACGGTCGGAAAACTGTTTGGATTCAATCCGCTGCAGCACAGGATACCAGACCGCATAGGTGCCGGTCGGGAAGCGCACCAGCGCATCCTGAAGGGCTTCCTTGACCTTCTGGTAGTCGCGCTTGTCTTCGTAAGGCGGATCGATGAGGACCAGCGCGCGCCGCGACGGCGGCGGCAGCAAGGCCTTGAGGGCGAGGAAACCGTCACCGCGCTCGATCATCACGCGCTTGCCGCGCGAAGTCGGGCGCTTGCCCTGCTCTGCAGCGTGCGCATCAAGTTTGCGGAAATTGTCGGCCAGGATCTTGCTTTCGGTCGTATGCAGCTCGAACAGGCGCAGACGATCCTGCTCCCGCATGACCTGGTTGGCACAATACGGCGAGCCCGGGTAATAACGCATCTTGCCGCTGGGATTGAGGTCTTTCACCAGTTGCACGTACTCGGCAACGGCTTCGGGCAGATCGGTGCGATCCCACAGCGGGCCGATGCCGGTTTCGTATTCAGCGTTCTTGCTGGCGTAGTTCCCGTCCAGCGCATAGACGCCTCCGCCGGCATGGGTGTCGACCACCATGTAGGGAGTGTCTTTCTGGCCGAGATAACGCATCAACTGGATCGTCACCATGTGCTTGAGCACATCAGCGTGATTGCCAGCGTGGAAGGCATGGCGGTAACTCAGCATAAAATCGTTCGAATCCCTGAAATGTTGGTGGCCGTTGCCGGCTATGGCAGTGCTTGTACCAAAATCACACGTAACTGTTGTGAGTCTGGTAGTTTTTCACATTTAATTTCACATTCTAACAAGGTTGCCTGCCGAATAGTCGCCCGGGCCTCGAATGTTACAAAGCCATCAACAGTTTTCAAAACAACCTACTCGCCAGAACGGTCAAGCCTAAAATACGCATCCAGCAACGAGGTTTTGAACACCACGCCCAGCAGGCGCGGGTCTTCCGTGCTGGAAATCACCGGCAGACGTTCGCCCTGGTGATCAAGGAAGAGTTGCAGGGCCTCTCCCAGCGACATGTCCGGCGTGACCTCGTGCAAGAAGTGAGTACGCATGAAATCTCCCGCGCATTTTGCTCCGATGTTGTCCTTGTCGAGCAGCAACGAGGTCACGTCCTGCAAGGCCACCACTCCCAGATAGCGATTCTCCTGATCGGTGATGTAGATGTATTTGACCGGATACTGCAGGAAGATGCGGGTCACTTCGGAGAACGGCGCATCCTTGTACAACACCGTTTCTGCGGGCTTGATCAGTTCGCTCATGTGAGTGCCGCGCAGGCGGATGCGTTCGGCCGCGTCGCGGTGGCGCTTGAGCGTGATTTCATACATCGAATTGCCATCCAGGCTGCGCGCGATGACATACGCCACCACACACGACAGCATCAACGGCAGCACCACCTGATAACTCAGCGTCATCTCGAAGATCATCAGGATCGCCATCAGCGGCGCATTGGTCGCGGCAGCCAGGAACGCGCCCATGCCCACCATGGCATACGCGAACGGCTGCGAAATCGCATGCGGCCACAAGGTGTGCGCCATGTCGCCGAACAGGAAACCGATGGCCGCGCCGACGAACAAGGTTGGCGTGAAAATCCCGCCGACTGCGCCCGAGCCGGTGGTCAGCGCCGTCGCGACGATCTTGTAGATCATCACGATCAGCACCGTCGACCACAGCCAGTCGGTGTGCAGCAGCGAATTGACCACGCTGTAGCCGTTTCCCCACACTTCCGGCACCCGCACCGACAGCAAACCCACCAGCAAGCCGCCCAGTCCCAGTCTCAGCGGCAACGGCAGGCGTGTTTTCTGAAACAAGGTCTTGCTCAATTCGAGCAGGCGCAGGAATTGCGGCGCCAGCAGTCCGGCAATCACGCCCAGCACGACGAACAGGATGATTTCGACACCTGCCACTTCGGGAAAATACGGCATCTCGTACGCCGGCTTGTAGCCCGGCAGCTCGCGCATGGTGATGTTGGCCACCACCGACGCCACGACCACCGGGCCGAAGCTTTCCATGACCAGCGCGCCGAGCACGATTTCAGTGACGAAGAAGGCGCCCGCGATCGGCGCGTTGTAGGCGGAGGTAATCCCGGCAGCGGCGCCGCAGGCCACCAGCAGGCGCATGCGCGAGGACGGAAAGTGGGCGAAGCGGCCGACCAGCGAAGCGCACAAGGCGGCCAGTTGCACCATCGGCCCTTCCCGCCCGATCGAGCCGCCCGAGCCTACCGTGGCCAGCGACGACAGGCTGCGCAGCAAGGTGTGGCGAATCGGGATCTGGCCGTCGCCGATGGCCACGGCCTCCATGTAATCCGAGGTGGCGCCGGCCGGCATGCGTTTGGCCCAGATCAGGATCAGCCCGGCCACCACGCCGCCGCAGGTCGGCAACAGCACGCGCATCTGCCAGGACAGGCCTTTGGCGATTTCGACGAAACTACCGCTATGACCGGTCAGCAGGTATTGCACGGCATCGATGCATTCGCGGAAACCGATCGTCGCCAGCGAGCCGACGAAGCCGACCACGGCCGCCCACAGCAGCATCGCATGGCTCTCGGACATGCGCAGCCAGGTTTGCAGGCGGAACCGGTATTTGAGGAGAGTGTTGCGCATCGGACCGCGTTCAGTCCTTGCCGACGATCAGGGATTGCAGGTGCTGCATGTCTTTTTCGATGGCGCTGTCGGCCTTCTTTTGCATGCGCTGGTAGCAGGCCACCACCTCGCGCGCCAGCGCGGTGATGCTGGCGCCGCCGCCCTTGGCGCCGCCGGTCGCAGTCTCCACCAGCGGCTGATTGAAGCAGCGGTTCATTTCTTCGACCAGCAACCAGGCGCGCCGGTATGACATTTCCATTTCCCGCGCCGCCCCGGAAATCGACCCCGTGCGGTCTATCGCCAGCAGCAAGGCGGCTTTGCCGGGGCCGAAGGCGATCGTGTCGCCCTGCATCACGCGCAATCGTACGGTTTTGGAATTTGTCATGACCGCGATTGTAGCAAGGGCTCCGGGCAAATTACATGTATATGCGACAGCGAATTGACTATCGTTATATCCTTACGTATATTCCGACCAGATTCGTCTTCCCACTCAGAAAAACAGGAACTCACATGCCCTCTTCGTTTGCCGCACAAATGCGCCGCCTCGCTGCGTCTGCTTCGCTCGTCTTGCTGGCGCTGCCCTTGGCGACGACCGCCGCCCATGCGACAGACCTCGTGGTCTCCGCCGCCGCCAGCCTGACCAATGCGTTCAAGGATCTGGGCACCGCATTTGAACAGCAAAATCCCGGCGTCAAGGTGATCAACAACTTCGGCGCCTCCGACATCCTGATGCAGCAAATCGTGCGCGGCGCGCCGGCTGACGTGTTCGCCTCGGCGGACCAGACGGCGATGGACAAGGCTGTCGCAGAAAAGGCCGTGCAAGCGTCCACCCGCAAGAATTTCGCCGCCAACCAGATCGTCCTGATCGTCCCCAGCGACAGCACCCTGCCGCTCGCCAGCCTGAAGGACCTGACTCAGCCCGCCGTCAAGAAGGTCGCGCTGGGCAACCCGGCGTCGGTGCCGTTCGGTCGCTACACCAAGACCGCGCTGGAAAGCGCCGGCCTGTGGGATGCCGTGCTGGCCAAGGGCGTGATGGCGCAAAACGTGCGCCAGAGCCTGGACTACGTCGCGCGCGGCGAAGTCGAGGCCGGCTTCGTCTTCGCCACCGATGCCGCCGTCATGCCGGACAAGGTCAAGGTCGCGATCCGCATTCCCTCCGATACACCTGCCACGTATCCAATCGCGGTAACGGCAAGCACCGCGCAGGCAGAACTGGCGGCAAAGTACCTCGCCTACGTGCAATCGGCCGCCGGCCAGGCTGTACTGGCGCGTTACGGCTTCCTCAAACCCTGATACGCTGCGGGCTGATCAACTCTCACTCGCTCACGCGCTTTCTTAACCTATGGCTGCAGTCTGGACCCCGTTGCTGCTCTCGCTCAAGGTCGCGGGTTGGGCAACGATCCTCAATCTCTTCTTCGGCGTCGCGGCGGCCTACGGGCTGTCGCGCTGGCGCTCGCCGCTGCGCGACCTGATCGACTCCATCCTGACGCTGCCGCTGGTGCTGCCGCCGACCGTGCTCGGCTACTACCTGCTGGTGCTGTTCGGCAAGCGCGGCACCTTCGGCGCGTGGTTGTCCGGCATGGGCATTGAGCTGGTCTTCACCTGGCAAGGCGCGGTGGTCGCCTCGACCATCGTGGCCTTCCCGCTGGTGCTGAAGTCGGCGCGCGCCGCCTTTGAAAATGTCGATAAACAGCTGGAAAACGCCGCGCGCGTGCTGGGCGTATCCGAAGCCGGCGTGTTCTTCCGCGTCAGCCTGCCGCTGGCGGCGCGCGGCATTGCCGCCGGCGTACTGTTGGCGTTTGCCCGCGCGCTCGGTGAATTCGGCGCCACGCTGATGATCGCCGGCAATCTGCCCGGCCGCACGCAAACACTCTCCGTCGCGATCTATGAAGCGGTGCAGGCCGGCGATGATTCCACCGCCACCTTGCTGGTGGTGATCACGTCAGTCACTTGCGTCGCCGTGCTGCTGATCGCCGGACGCCTGATGCCGGGCCACACCCGCCGGGCGGATCTGTCATGAGCGTCGCTGTCCACATCCGCAAGGAGCTGCGCGCCAACGACCGTACATTCCAGCTCGACATCGACTTTGCCTCTGACAGCGACCGCATCGTGCTGTACGGTCCCTCGGGCTCAGGCAAGAGCCTGACGCTCAAGGCCGTGGCCGGTCTGATGACGCCGGACGAAGGCAGGATCACGCTGAACCAGGGCACGCTGTTCGATGCCACACAAGGCATCAACGTCAAGCCGCAGCAGCGCAATGTCGCCTATCTGTTCCAGGATTACGCGCTCTTCCCTCACCTTACCGTGGCGCAGAACATTGCCTTCGGATTGCAGCGCGGCTGCTTCAATCTGCGCAAGCCTGCCGCGCATCCGGCAGTCGCGCGCTGGTTGCAGGCGTTCGGACTGGACGCCACGGCCGGCAGTTATCCCTCGCAGATTTCCGGCGGCCAGCGTCAGCGCGTCGCCCTGGCGCGCGCGCTGGTGGCGCAACCTGACATCCTGCTGCTGGACGAGCCGTTTTCCGCGCTCGATCTGTCGCTGCGCGAACGCATGCGTCAAGAGCTCAGCGAATTGCAACAACAACTGCATGTGCCGATGCTGATCATCACGCACGATCCGGCCGACGTCGAGGTGCTCGGCGACGCCGTGTTCGAGGTGCGCGACGGCATGGTCTCCCGCCAGAAATAAGCCGACAATAAAAAAGCCGCACTCTTGTGGAGTGCGGCTCCCGCAGGGACGGGGGTGGATACCCCCTGAAACTTCAATCGCCCTTAAGCAAACTTAAGCAACCTTCTTTTCGGCGCCATCGAAGAATTGTTCATCTTCGGTCGAACCGTGCAACGCTGTGGTCGACGACTGGCCTTGCTGAATCGCCTGGGTGACCGCGTCGAAGTAACCGGTGCCGACTTCGCGCTGATGCTTTACCGCAGTGAAGCCCTTGTCGGCTGCGGCGAATTCGGCTTCCTGCAATTCCACGAAGGCCGACATCTGGTTGCGCGCATAGCCGTGCGCCAGGTTGAACATCGAATAGTTCAGCGCATGGAAACCGGCCAGCGTGATGAACTGGAACTTGTAACCCATGGCGCCCAGTTCCTTCTGGAATTTGGCGATGGTGGCGTCGTCCAGGTTCTTCTTCCAGTTGAACGACGGCGAGCAGTTATACGACAGCATCTTGCCGGGGAACTTGGCGTGAATGGCTTCGGCGAATTTCTTGGCGAAGGCCAGGTCCGGCTTGCCGGTTTCACACCACACCAGATCGGCGTACTCCGAATAAGCCAGACCGCGCGAGATAGCCTGATCAATACCCGGACGGGTCTTGAAGAAACCTTCGACGGTGCGCTCGCCGGTCAGGAACGGCTTGTCATTGTCGTCCACATCGGACGTCAGCAAGTCGGCCGCCTCGGCATCGGTACGGGCGATCACCAGTGTGCTGGTACCGGAAACGTCAGCCGCCAGGCGCGCGGCGTTGAGCTTCTCGACCGCTTCACGTGTCGGCACCAGCACCTTGCCGCCCATGTGACCGCACTTCTTCACCGACGCCAGCTGATCTTCGAAGTGGACGCCGGCGGCACCCGCGTCGATCATCGACTTCATCAGTTCGTAGGCGTTCAGCACGCCGCCGAAGCCGGCTTCCGCGTCGGCCACGATCGGTGCAAAGAAGTCGATGTCATTCTTGCCTTCCGACCATTGGATCTGGTCGGCGCGTTGGAACGTATTGTTGATGCGCTTGACCACCATCGGCACCGAGTTGGCCGGATACAGCGATTGGTCGGGATACATTTCGCCGGCCAGGTTGGCGTCGCCGGCAACTTGCCAGCCGGACAGGTAGATCGCCTTCAGGCCGGCCTTGACCTGTTGCATCGCCTGATTGCCGGTCAGCGCGCCGAGGGCGTTGACGAACGGTTCGTTGTTGACCAGATTCCACAGCTTTTCAGCGCCGCGTTTTGCCAGCGTGTGCTCGATCTGCACCGAGCCTCGCAGGCGCACCACGTCATCGGCCGAGTAGTTGCGCTTGACGCCTGTCCAACGTGGGTTCTCCGCCCAGTCTTTAGCCAGTGCCTGAATTTGTTGTTCGCGTGTCGTCATGGTCAATCTCCTTAAGGTAGTCAGAAAATGGAGGTCAAGAAGTGAAATCCATGACTTCATAGTAGGCCTTTAGGTGCAGAGCAACAATGTCTTATATAAGACATATCAATAAATTTTTATCGTTAATATTCAAAAGCTTAAATATTGTTTTTTGCGATGCGAAACGAAATTTCTGAAAATGAAATGCTTTCATGATGCTGCGCAATCCTACTTTTCATAATGTGGAACGACGTTTTTGCATCATGAAAAACATACTCCGGCCACAGCTCCTTTTGCCGTTGCGCCGATGCCGGGGCATAATGCACTCCGTCTTTCATCATAAAAGTCACGCATCATTTTTTAGTGCAGAACGACCGCCACCCCATAACGATATAAACAATAAGGACCTCCATGAGCCCCACCAGCAACAGAGAAGAGACACTCCGTCAATGGCAAGCCCGCGAAGCCGAAGTGCGCGCCAAACTGGCCGCGCCCGGCGTCGCGTCAATGGATGAGCTGAAGGCCGGCAGCGGCATGGATTTCCTGCAGCGCATCTGGGACGGCGAGCTGCCGTCGGTGCCGATCGGCGAAACCATGGATTTCATCCCGGTTGAAGGCGAACCGGGCCGCATCGTATTTCAGGGCACACCTGGCAAGCAGCACTACAACCCGCTGGGCAGCGTGCATGGCGGCTATTTCTGCACCCTGCTCGACTCGGCCGTCGGCTGCGCCGTGCATTCCGTGCTGCCGCAAGGCATGGGTTACACCACACTGGAGCTGAAGGTGAACCTGATCCGCGCACTGACCGCGAAGACCGGCCCTGTGCGCGCCGAAGGCAAGGTGATCCAGGTCGGCAACCGCGTCGGCATCGCCGAAGGCCGCATCATCGACGTCGACGGCAAGATTTATGCGCATGCCACGACGACTTGCCTGGTGTTCCCGCTGCCGTGAGATCGGAAGCGCTGCAAGCATGGTACATGACGGTTGCTGAAGAGTCCGACGTCTCTTTCAGCAGTCGTCCGACCGGCATCGATTGCCTATTGGTTGTCTATTGAGTGCAGAAGGGTCAGAATGGCGCTAATAGAAATCAGCCGACGCCCCCATGCATTACGCCCTGGATATCCGCACCTTCCTCTTCAGTCATTATTTCTATACCGGCCTGCGCATCGCCACCGGCGTCGTCGGTCTGACCATGCTGGTCTTCAACATGGCCGACATGCAGACCACCATGACGGTCTTCCTCGGCGCCTTGTGCACCAGCCTGATGGACTTGCCCAGCCCGCTGCGTCACAAATTCAATGAAATGCTCGCCGGCGTGCTGCTGTGCACCCTGGTGATGCTGGTGATCAGCCTGTGCGCGCCGATCCACTGGCTGGTCAGCGTGGCGATGGTGCTGGTGAGCTTCCTCGCCAGCATGATGGTGGTGTACGGCAAGAAGACCTTGCCGCTGCAATTCGCAGCGTTAATGGTGATGACGCTGTCGATGGAAAACAGCGTGCCGTTTGACGAAGCCTTCCTGCATGCAGGTTTCTTCCTCGCCGGCGGCCTCGGCTACCTGACCTATTCGATGATCGTGTCCTACTTTTTGCGGCGGCGCGTCAAACAGCAAGTGCTGGCGGAAGCGCTGTTCGAGCTGGCGCGCTACTTGCGCATCAAGGCCGATTTCTACGACGTGCGCAGTGATCTGCAGACGCAGTTCACGACGCTGGTGCGCCAGCAGATCGTGCTGGCCGACAAGCTGCAGGCGTCACGCGACCTGGTGCTGCGCGACATGCACACCAAGCAGGACGGCTTGCTGGTGCATGTCCACCTGAGCATGCTGGAGCTGTATGAACAGGTGTTGTCGACGCATGCCGACTACGCCCTGCTGCGCAGCCATTTCGGCGACACCGACGTCATCATCTTCCTGCGCGACCTGGCCAACAAGACCGCCGAAGATATCGAGTCGATCGCCTACGCCGTCACCCGCAAGCGCATCTCGACGCCAACCGTCAATTACAAGGCGGAACTGCGCGCCGTTCAGTACGAGATGCAACAGCTGCAGCAGGACAACCTGGCCGGTCACATCCCCGACGAAGCCATCACGGTGCTGCGCGTGACCTACAACAAGATCCTCGACATCATCGAGCTGATCTCGCAACTGCACCTGGCCACGCAAACCCCGATCGATGCGATCCCGATCCTGCCGGGGTCCGACATGACGCCGTTCCTGACCCAGCAAAAGTACAAGGCCGGCCTGCTGATCGCCAACCTGCGCTGGCAATCGCCGATATTCCGCTTCGCCATCCGTGTCGCGCTGGCGGTCTCGACCGGCCTGTGGATCGCCGCGCATCTGCCGTACATGTCGCACGGCTACTGGATCGTGCTGACCATCGTCATCATCCTCAAGCCCAATTTCAGCTCGACCAAGCAGCGCGTGAGCGACCGCCTGATAGGCACCATCATCGGCTGCCTGCTGACCGCGCTGATCCTGCGCTTCGTGCATGATCCGATAGGCTTGCTGGCGGTGCTGTTCATCGCCAGCGTAGCGGCGCCGGCCTTCACCTACGTCAAATACCGTTACACCGCGATCGCGGCCTCGGTGCAGATCCTGATGCTGCTCAACCTGCTGCTGCCGGCCGGCCATCACGGCGCGGTCAGCGAGCGCCTGATCGATACCGTCATTGGCGTAGCCATCGCCACCCTTTTCAGCTACGTGCTGCCGAGCTGGGAATACCGCGACCTGCCACGCCTGCTCAAGAACGTGCTGCACGCCAGCCATCGCTACATCAAGGCCAGCCGCGACATGCTGGAAGGCAAAGTGGGCGATGATTTCTTTTACCGCGTCTGCCGCAAGGGTTTCATGGACAGCCTGTCGGCGCTGATCTCGGCGCAGGTGCGCATGATGGACGAACCGATCAGCAAGCAGCGTGCGGTGCGCGAGATCAACCGCTTCGTGGTGCAGAACTACCTGGTGGCGGCCCACATTGCCGCACTGCGCATCCTGCTGCGCCGCCATGCCGAAGGCTTGCCGCGCGCTCCCGTCAACAAGCTGATCGAGCAGACTTACCAGAGCGCCACCGCGCATCTGTTGCAGGCGCAAGGCATCCTGGCAGGTCCCGGCGGCAATACCGCGACGACCGTACCGGTGGAGGAAGTCGTGCCGGTCAATCCGCTGGCGGAAACCGTGGCGGCCGAAGACATCGCCCTGGCGACCGAGCCCGAAGTGAGCGAATGGTCCGGCTGGCATACCTTCCAGCGCCGCTCCGCGCTGCTCGACAGCGACCTGCAGGAGATCGTTGCGCAAACCGGCGCCATCGAAAGCATCCTGCGCAAAGCGGAGACCGCATGATTACCCGGCCGACGCGATAAAGCAGTTACCCGGACTTGCGCGACTTTGAATTGCGTTGATCCGCACCGGCCATGGCTGGCGACAGACAAAAAAAAGCCGTGCTGAGCACGGCTTTTTCATTTCACGACTGACGCCGATTACTGCTTGTCCTTGCCGTCATACGACAGAATGCGGTGCATGCGCTTCTGCTCGAACATGCGTTCGTCGGCGACCCGCAGCAGCGTTTCGATATCCAGGCCGTCCTGCGGGAACAAGGCCACGCCGATGGAAGCATCGACGTGATACTGATTGCCGTCGCGCCCTTCGATAGGCTGGTTGAGGAAGTTGCGGATCTTCTCGGCGATCGACTTGGCGATGTTCTCGTCGGTCACGCCATGCAGGTAGACCACGAACTCATCGCCGCCAAAGCGCGCGACCGAGTCGTCCTTGCGCAGAGCATGCTGCAATTGCGACGCCGCCGAAATCAGCACCTTGTCGCCTTCGTCATGGCCGTACTGGTCGTTGATCGACTTGAACTTGTCGAGGTCGATGAACAGCAGCGCAAATTGCAGCGGGGCCACCTCCGTCCCCTTGCGGCGGCGGAAGTCGATCTGCGCGATGAACGAATCGCGGTTAAGCACATTGGTCAGGCGGTCGGTGCGCAGGTTGCGTTCCATTTCCTGGAAACTCTGCGCCAGCTGGCCGATTTCGTCGCGGCGATCGATATTGAGCGACGGGAAAGGCTCGCCGTTGCCGATGCTCTTGGCCGCCAAGGTCAACTTACGAATGTCGCGCAGCACCCAGCGCAGGATCACAAAGCCCAGCACAAACGTCATGCACACAGCAATGAAACCCAACAACAATGTCTGGTAAACGCCGCCGGTCACCGAGCCGAGGAAGTCGGACCGGCTCACCGCGCTGACCGCCACCCAGTCCAGCCCGGCGTCGTCGTGATGCAGGCGGAACGCCAGTTCGGTCTTGGGACCATCGGTCTGCAGCGACTGGACCACCAGTTTTCCCGGCTCCAGCTTTTGCGTCTTCATGTAGGCGACCAGGTCGGCATACGACTGCCGCACGATGGGCGAGGTGCTCTGCCCGGCGTTCAGGCGCACGAAGTTGGCACCGTCGACCTTATGGATCGGCTCGTTCACCGAAGTGGCGATCAGGTCGCCCGACATCTCGATGATGAAGGCGACGCCGTTTTTGGTCAGCGGCAAGGCTTGCAGGAAGTCGCTCAGGCGGCGCAGGCCGATGCTGCTGGTGGCCACGCCCAGCAAGACATGCTCGGGAGAATAGACCGGCTTGGACAAGGTGATGCCGAGGAACTTGAGACGGAAATCAGTGAACACCGGCGACCAAGTTTCCTGCTTGCGCTCGATGGCCTGGCGATACCAGGGACGATTGCGCGGTTCGTAGTCCTGCGTGGCGATCAGCGTCGGCGTGGTGCCTGGGCCGCGCAAATGATAGACGTAGTTTTTACCCTGCGGATCGCGGGTGCTGTACATGAAGAGATTCATCTCTTCCTGCTTCACACCCAGGAAACTGCCGTCCGCGCCGCCGAAATAGACATAGCTGGGATCGTCGAACAGGCTGTTGGCCAGCCACAGACGCTCTTCCAGCGCGGCCTTTTCTTTCGGGAACGGGATGTAGGTCGGCGGCCCGCCCTTTTCGGCCGGCGGAATCGGATCCGGCGCCACCACGCGCAGCGTCTCGCGCGCGCCCAGCAGTTGCCGGTCGGTCGCCTGGCCGACGCGGTTCATGGTGTCCATCAATGCATTGCGCGCCAGCACCTCGGTGGCGTCATCGCCGGCACGATACAGAAACCAGCCTATCGTCACCGCCAGGCATAACATCAGAAATACAAACGGCAAGATGAACAGCCGTTGTAATGAAGATTGCTTCAGAATTTCACCCCTTGCTTATGCCACGGTCGTCTGGGACGGATAGTTCACGTGTTTTATTGTTTTTTATACATGACTTAACGTCATTTGATGCCTCATTTCGCCCACCTGGCACCGAATCAGAGAGTTTAATCGTTTATATAAAAAAATTCCCTGAAACCTGAAAAAAATACCCGTTTTATCGAAGTATTTCTCTCAGGCCGTCAGGGAACTAGATAGCATAATTACAAAGAGTTAATCAAGACATTTCAGTTCGGCTCAAACGAAAGTGCACCATTTTTGACACTCACATGGACCACGTCCTTGGGACCGAACTTTCCTTGCAAGATGAGCTTCGACAAGGGGTTTTCGATTTCCTGCTGGATCGCCCGTTTCAGCGGCCGCGCACCATAGACCGGATCGAATCCGGCCTCTGCGATCTTCTGCAATCCGGCGTCGGTAATGACCAGACCGATATCCATCTTGGCCAGACGCGCCTCGAGGATATGCAGCTGGATCTTGGCGATCGCGCCGATGTTCTTTTCGTCCAGCGCATGGAACACCACGATCTCGTCGACACGGTTGATGAACTCGGGACGGAAGTGCAGCTTGACCTCGGCCATCACCGCCATCTTCACCACCGCCGCATCGCTGCCTTCCATGGCCTGGATCTTGTGCGAACCCAGGTTGGAGGTCATCACGATCACGGTGTTCTTGAAGTCCACCGTGCGGCCCTGGCCATCGGTCAGGCGGCCGTCGTCGAGCACTTGCAGCAGGACGTTGAACACGTCCGGATGCGCCTTCTCGACTTCATCGAGCAGAATCACGCTGTAAGGCTTGCGCCGCACCGCTTCGGTCAGGTAACCGCCCTCTTCATAGCCGACATAGCCCGGCGGCGCGCCGATCAGGCGGGCCACCGAATGCTTCTCCATGAATTCGCTCATGTCGATGCGGATCATCGCTTCTTCGGTATCGAACAGGTACGACGCCAGCGCCTTGCACAGTTCGGTTTTACCCACGCCGGTGGGGCCGAGGAACATGAACGAACCGTAAGGCTTGTCCGGATCGCCCAGGCCGGCGCGTGAGCGGCGGATTGCATCCGAAACTGCAACAATCGCCTCATCCTGCCCCACCACGCGTTCGTGCAATACCTCTTCCATGTGCAACAATTTTTCGCGCTCGCCCTGCATCATGCGCGACACCGGAATGCCGGTTGCGCGCGCCACGATCTCGGCGATTTCTTCGGCGCCGACCTGGGTACGCACCAGGCGCCGCTTGCCGACGGTCTGTTCGCTGGCGGCGTCCTGCTTGTTCTGCATCTCCAGTGCCTTCTCCAGTTCGGCCAGCTTGCCGTACTTGAGCTCGGACACTTTCTGCCAGTCGCTCTTGCGAGTAGCGTCATCCATCTGCAGACGGATCTGCTCGATTTCTTCCTTCAGATGCTGGCTGCCCTGCACCGTGGCTTTTTCGGCTTTCCAGATTTCTTCGAGATCGGCGTATTCGCGCTCGAGCTTGGCGATCTCTTCCTCGATCAGCGTCAGACGCTTCTGCGAGGCTTCGTCCTTCTCGCGATTCACGGCTTCACGTTCGATCTTCAACTGGATCAGGCGACGGTCGAGCTTGTCCATGACCTCCGGCTTGGAGTCGATTTCGATCTTGATCTTGGCGGCGGCTTCATCTATCAGGTCGATTGCCTTGTCCGGCAGGAAACGGTCGGTGATATAGCGATGCGACAACTCTGCCGCAGCGACGATGGCCGGATCGGTAATGTCGACGCCGTGATGGACTTCGTACTTTTCCTGCAAGCCGCGCAAGATGGCGATGGTCGCCTCCACGCTGGGCTCGTCGACGATGATCTTCTGGAAGCGGCGCTCCAGCGCAGCGTCCTTCTCGATGTACTTGCGGTATTCGTCGAGCGTGGTGGCGCCGACGCAATGCAGCTCGCCGCGCGCCAATGCTGGCTTCAGCATGTTGCCGGCATCCATCGCGCCTTCTGCCTTGCCGGCGCCAACCATGGTGTGCAGCTCGTCAATGAAGACGATGGTCTGGCCTTCATCCTGGGCGATCTCTTTCAAGACGGCTTTCAGGCGTTCTTCGAACTCGCCGCGATACTTGGCGCCGGCCAGCAAGGCTGCCATGTCGAGCGACAGCACGCGCTTGGACTTGAGGCTGTCCGGCACTTCGCCGCTGACGATGCGTTGCGCCAGACCTTCGACGATGGCGGTCTTGCCGACGCCGGGCTCGCCGATCAGCACGGGATTGTTCTTGCTGCGGCGTTGCAGCACCTGAATGGCGCGGCGGATTTCATCGTCGCGGCCGATCACCGGATCGAGCTTGCCGGCACGGGCGCGCTCGGTCAGGTCGAGGGTGTATTTCTTGAGCGACTCGCGCTGGCCTTCCCCCTCTTGCGACGACACGCTGGCGCCGCCGCGCACAGTGCTGATGGCGGCTTCCAGGGACTTGCGCGAGAGACCGTTTTCACGCGCGGCGCGGCCGGCGTCGGACTTGTCGTCGGCCAGGCCGAGCAAGACCATCTCGCTGGCGATGAACTGGTCGCCGTGCTTTTGCGATTCCTTGTCGGCCAGGTTCAGCAAGGCCACGAGCTCGCGGCCGATCTGCACTTCGCCGCCATTGCCCGAAACCTTGGGCAGGCGCGTGAGTGCGTGCTGCAACGCCGAAGTCAGTCCGGCCACATTGACGCCGGCGCGCTGCAGCAGCGAGCGCGCGCCGCCGTCGTCCTGGGCCAGCAGGGCCAGCACCAGATGGGACGGATCAATGTATTGGTTGTCGTTGCCGACAGCCCGGCTCTGGGCATCCGCCAGAGCTTCCTGCAATTTTGTGGTGAGTTTGTCGAGACGCATGGTGTGCTTTCGCTCCGAATTTTGAATACCTAGAAAATTGGGACGTGCGGACGTATTTCAAGGAATGATCCGACTGTATGGCCGCGAAAGGCTGCCGGATTTGATCCAGATCAACTTACGGTAGATCGCTCCGGCGCGGGAAGGTGTCCGCCAGGCGCCCGGCGAAAGCCGCCAGCGCGGCGCTCAGCTTTTCCGAGACGGCTCTGTCGGCCAGCATGGCGGCCGTATCGAGCTTGTTGGTCGGCAAAGCCACCACTGCGGAAGCAGGTAAAACCACATCGGCGTTCATCATTGCCAGCGTGTCGAGCAAGGACGCCTGCGCATGTTCCGCACGGCCGGAGGCATTGAGCGCGGCGACCGGCTTGT
The DNA here is from genome assembly GCF_044767365.1 of Herbaspirillum sp. NPDC101396. Taxonomy (NCBI): domain Bacteria; kingdom Pseudomonadati; phylum Pseudomonadota; class Betaproteobacteria; order Burkholderiales; family Oxalobacteraceae; genus Herbaspirillum; species Herbaspirillum sp. NPDC101396. The sequence continues at coordinate 1,047,357 of NZ_JBIWNT010000001.1, forward strand.
TGATGAATTCGCCGCTGCCGACCACCCAGTCGAGCGCATTCTTGAACGCGCCCGGCACGCCGTGGGCATATTCCGGGCTGGCGATCAGGACCGCATCGGCCTCTCGCAGCGCAGCGCGGAACGCCAACACCGTCGCCGGCTCGGCGCCCTCGGCGTCGGGATTGAACGGCGGCAGCTCAGCCCATGCCAGATACAAGCTGATGCGCAGCGACGGCGGCGCCAGCACTGCCGCCGCTTGCAGCAGCGCCGTATTGGAAGATGCCGCCCGCAAACTGCCGGACAAGGCCATCACCTTGAAAGAAGCGCCGTCGCGGTCCATCGCGCCGACTATGCAAACACCGCGCGATACACTGCAAAACCCGCCACGCACAAGGCGACCGAACCCAGCAGATGCAAGCCTGAATGAGCGATCGCCAACAGGTAGTTGCCGCGTTGCAGCAGCAGCATGGCTTCCGCCGAGAACGTTGAAAATGTTGTCAGGCCGCCCAGAAAACCGGTGATCAGGAACAAGCGCCACTCCGCCGGCAAGCCCTGGTGCCCTTCAAAAAACGCCACCATGAAGCCGATCACGAAACCACCGCCCCAGTTGGCAGCCAGCGTGCCCCATGGCAGCGCTTGCCCGGCGACGTTGAGCCACAGGCTCAATCCCCAACGCAACCAGGCGCCCAGTGCCGCACCCATGCCAACCGCAATCCATTGCATCGTTCGTTTTTCCTTTTTTGTCTTCTTGATCAATACGCAATCATGGCGAATGAACCGTGAGCCGGTCAAGCGCCTGATGATCGTCCTGCAAGGCCTTGTCGACGCTTTCGTGCATCCAGTCGACCCAGGTGCTGATCTTGGCATCCAGGTATTGGCGCGACGGGTACAGCGCATACACGCCCATGTCCTGCATGCGGTAGTGCGGCAGCACGCGCACGATGGTGCCGGCGCGCAAGGCGTCCACCGCCGAATACAGCGGCAGCACGCCGATGCCCATGCCTTCCTTCAATGCCAGCAGCATGGCTTCGGCGACGTTGACGTGGAAGTTGGACTTGATGGCCACCACTTCCCTGCCATCCGGGCCTTCCATTGCCCACTCGTCCAGCGGCGACACCGGGCTGACCAGTTGCAGGCAATTGTGATTGAGCAATTCCTGCGGCTTTTGCGGCGCGCCGTGCTTTTCCAGGTACAGCGGCGATGCGCACAGAATGCTGTAGATGCTGCTGAGCTGGCGGAAGATCAAGCCCGAATCCGGCAACTCGCGCGCCAGCACCAGCGAGACGTCGAAGCCTTCCTCCAGCAGGTCCGGCACGCGCTGCGCCAGCGTCAGCTCGATGGCGACATCCGGATAGCGTTTCTGGTAGCTCGACACCGCGGGGATGACATAGCGCTGTCCGAAGCTGGTCATGGTGTGGATGCGCAGGCGCCCGGACGGTCTGACGTAGGCGTCGCTGGCCTCGGCTTCGGCCTCCTGCACGTAGGACACGATCTGTTCGCAACGCAACAGATAGCGTTCGCCGGCTTCGGTCAGGGCGATGCGGCGCGTGGTGCGGTTCAGCAACCGGGTGCGCAGATGGCGCTCCAGGTCCGCCACCGCGCGCGACACGTGGGCGGTGGTCAATTCCATTTGTTGCGCAGCCAGCGTAAAACTGCCAGCATCGACAACACGCATGAAAATGCGCATGTTCTGCAAAGTATCCATATATTCCGTCTTTCCTGTCTTCAATCCGGTCGTTTTGCATGCGTACAGCAACAAAAACGGCTCCGGGAAGCTGCATTGTTACCCAAAACGACAAAAATATTATTGCAGTAATTGAAAAGACCCTTTGTGTTTCCTGCGGTTTTTCTCTTTATCTTTACCAAATACAATCAGTATCGCTAGATATTTGCATTTTTTGGGATAGTCCGATGAAGACCTCTGCTGACAAACACCGCATTGTTGCGCCGCTCATGATGATTGCGGCCGGCCTGGCCTGTGCTGTGCTCGCCGGTTGCGCCGACAATGGCGGCATCAAACCGCAGGCGGTCGTCCAGCAGCCCAACACCCTCGACGTCGGCAACGCCATCCGCCAGGTCGGCGCCGAAGCGGGCTGGCCCAGGCGCGCCTGGTGGGAAAACTACGCCGATCCGCAACTGAACCGCCTGGTGGTGGCCGCCGTCGCCGGCAATCCCAACATGGCGATTGCCGCCGCGCGCGTGCGCCAGGCACAGGCCATGGCCGTGGTCGCGCATGCCGGCGAATTGCCGCAGGCGCAGCTGGACGCCGCCGTCGGCCGCAAGGATTGGTCCGACAACGTCTATTACGGCGCCAGCTTCCGCGACAAGCTGACCTGGAACAACACTGCGGTGCTGAGCCTGTCCTACAACCTCGATCTGTGGGACCGCAACCGCAACACCACTGAACGCGCCCAGGATGAAATCCATGCCGTCGCCGCCGATGCCCGCGCCGCCCAGCTCGAACTGGAAAGCAACGTGGTGCGCACTTACGTCCAGCTGTCGCTGCAATACGGCCTGCTCGACAGCACCCAGGACACGCTGAAACAGGAACAACAGATCCTCGACCTCGCCAACCGTCGCTTCCGTGGCGGCATCGGCACCCAGATGGAAATCAGCCAGGCCGAAGTCCCGCTGCCGGAAACCCGCCGCCAGATCGAAGTCTTCAATGAAAACATCGCCCTCACGCGCAACCAGCTGGCAGCCCTGCTCGGCCAAGGTCCCGGCGCCGGCGACAGCATCACGCGTCCGGTCATGAACCTGCAGGCCGTACTCGGACTTCCCAGCGCCCTGCCGGCCGAGCTGATCGGCCGCCGTCCCGACATCAGCGCCGCGCGCTGGCGCGTGGAGGCTTCGGCCAAGGGCATCGCCGTGGCCAAGGCGGCGTTCTATCCCAACGTCAACCTGCTCGCCAGCATCGGCCCGACTGCGGCCGGCGGCGGCTTGCTGAGTTTCCTGAGCGCGCCCAACATCACCACCACTTACGGCCCGGCGATTTCACTGCCGATCTTTGAAGGCGGCCGCCTGCGTGGCCAGCTCGGCGCCACTACCGCCGGTTACGACATGGATGTCGAACACTACAACCTGCTCCTGAGCCAGGCGCTCAAGAGCATCGCCGACCAGATCGTCACGCTGCAGGCGATCCAGCGCCAGCAGGTGCAGGCCGAGCTCTCGGTGGCGGCGGCGCAAAAGAACATCGACATCGCCACGCGCGCCTATCAGCGCGGCCTGACCAACTACGTCAACGTGCTGACCGCACAAACTCAATGGCAGCACCAGCAGCAAGTGGTGCAGCAATTGCTGGCACAAAAGCTGACCGCGTACGCCAGCCTCACCGTCGCGCTCGGCGGCGGACTGGAAGTATCGATGCCTGAGGCCGTCGCCAATTCGGCTGCAGCGCCGCTGCAAGTGGGAGCCGCGCAGTGAGCACCCCAGCCACGCCTACTACCACCACGGCAAGCCCGCCGGCACCGCAGTCGTTCGGCCGGCAATTGCATGAGGCTGCCACCGACTGGTGGCAGAGCGACTTCCCCAACTGGATCTACGTGTTCAAGATGGTCTTCGCCGGCTTGCTGGCGCTGGGCATCGGCTACGCGCTCGACCTCGAGTCGCCGCGCTCGGGCCTGATCACCGTATTCATCGTGATGCAGCCGCAAAGCGGCATGATCCTCGCCAAGAGTTTCTATCGCGTGATCGGCACGCTGGTCGGCTCGGTGGCGGTGGTGGTGTTCGTCGGCCTGTTTGCGCAGACGCCGGAACTGTTCCTGCTCGCCACCGCCTGCTGGATCGGCCTGTGCACGGTCGGCTCGGCGCATAACCGCAACTTCCGCTCCTACGGCTTCGTGCTGTCGGGCTACACGGTGGCGCTGATCGGCATTCCGGCCGCACTCAATCCGGCGCTGACGTTCGACTCGGTGATGACACGCGTGACCGAAATCACGGTCGGCATCGTCTGCGCCGGCGTGGTCAGCGCGCTGGTGTTTCCGCAAGCCAGTGCGCCCGGCCTGGTGCGCATCATCCGCGGCCGCTTCACCGCCTTCGTCGACCTGATCGGCAGCACGCTCGGCGGCAGCGCCGACCGCAAGGCGCTGGAAGCCACCAACGCCCGCTTCGTCGGCGACATCATCGGCCTCGAAGCGCTGCGCAGCTCGGCCATCTTCGAAGATCCCGAAATCCGCCTGCGCAGCGGCCGTCTGACGCGCATGAACAGCGAGTTCATGGCGTTGTCGACACGGGTGCACGCGCTGCACCAGCTGATGAACCGCCTGCACGACAGCCGCAATCCATCGGCGCAACTGGTCATCGATGCGATTTCGCCTTACTTCCGCGAAGTCCAGCCCCTGCTGACCCGCAGCGGCGGCGAGCCGGTCATGACGGCCATCGACGCCGCCGATGCCGCGCTCAAGCTGGAAAGCTACAAGCAAGAATTGCCGCGTCGCGTGCGCGCCACCCGCGACGTCCATGCGCAGAAACTCGATGACGACGCGATGCTCGATTTCGACACCGCCTCCGAACTGCTGTATCGCGTGATCGAAGAGCTGCACGCCTACACCCTCACCTACGCCTCGCTGGTGCAACGCCGCCATGAGCGCGAACAATGGGAACACGCCTACGCACCAAAAACCAGTCTGGTCATCGCCGGCATCGCCGGCGCCCGCGCCGCCATCACGCTGATCGGCCTGTCGATGTTCTGGATCCTGAGCGGCTGGCCCAGCGGCGACGTCGCCGCGCTCAACGCCGCCGCCTTCTGCGCCATCACCTCGGCCGCGCCGGACCCCGCCAAGGCCACCCGCACCGTCACCATGGGCGTGGCGCTGGCGGTGGTGCTGGGCTACTTCTACACCTTCCACATCGTGCCGCAACTGGACGGTTTCTGGATGCTGGCCGCAGCACTGACGCCGGTGCTGATGCTGGCGGTGCTGCTGACCACCAAACCGACGCTGGCCGGTTACGGCCTCGGCATCTGCATCTTCTTCCCGTTCGTGGCGGTGCCGGACAACCTGGCGCACTTCAACGCCGCCGGCTACCTCAACGAATCGATCGCGCTGATGCTCTCGCTGATCGTGACCACCGTCGCCTTCATGGTGCTGTTGCCGCCCACCACCAACTGGACCGTGCGCCATCTCGAAAAACAATTGCGCAAACAGGTCGTGCAGGCCTGCTTCGGCAAGCTGGCGCACCTCGCGCTGCAGTTCGAAAGCGGCACGCGCGACCTGATGCACCAGATCACCATGCTGACCGGGAGCCGTCCTGCATTGCGCAAGGACGCTTTCGGCTGGATGTTCGCCACGCTGGAAATCGGCCACGCCATCATCGAACTGCGCACCGAACTGTACGGCATCCGCAGCGGCAATCCCGGCCTGCTGTCGCCGGCCGCCTACGCCGCGCTGGACCGCCTGCGCGAAACCCTCCCTGCGCTGTTCAACCAGCCGACCCCGGCGACGCTGGCGGCCGTGCTCGACGCCAACAACCGCACCATCGCCGAAGTCCAGCAAGCCATCGGTCCGCACTACCGGGAACGCAGTGAACGCCATCGCTTGCAGCGCACGCTGAGCTACCTGCACTTCATCCGCACCGCGCTGCTCGATCCGCAATCACCGCTGCAACCGATGCATCAGGGCAGCGCCGCCACACCTTCAGGAGCCAACCATGCCGCGTGAAATTTCCTTCTTCGACGCCTACATGCCGACGCTGCTGCTGGCCGTCATCGTCGCCGGCGTCATCGCGCTGATCGCCGACCGCATCCTGGTGCGCATCGGCCTGTACAACCTGGTGTGGCATCCCGCGTTGTTCCGCGTGAGTCTGTTCACGTGCATCGCAGCGCTGCTCGGGCTCGCCATCTACCGTTAAGCAAGAACAGATAAAGAAATCATCGGGAGTTATCCATCATGTCGGTCAAATCGATTTTTCGTTTCCTCATCACGGCGCTGATTTTCCTGGCCGCAATCTTCCTGGCGTGGAGCCTGTGGCAACACTACATGGTGTCGCCGTGGACGCGCGACGGCCGCGTGCGCGCCGACGTCGTCAACATCGCGCCGGACGTCGCCGGCCAGGTGGTCGACCTGCCCGTGCGCGACAACCAGCTGGTGCACAAGGGCGACCTGCTGATGCAGATCGATCCTTCACGCTACCAGCTGGCGCTGCAACAAGCCGAAGCCGCCCTGGCCGCACGCAAGGCCGACCTCGACATGCGCCGCGCCCAGGCGCGTCGCCGCGCTGACTTGGATAGCCTGGTGGTCTCGCGGGAAAATCGTGAAGACGCCGGCAGCCAGGTCGCCGGCGCCGAAGCGCAATACCAGGTCGCCGTCGCCCAGCGCGACAGCGCCCGCCTGAATCTGGACCGCACCAAGGTGGTCGCGCCGGTCGACGGCTACATCACCAACCTGAGCGTGCGCCGCGGCGACTACGCCAGCGCTGGCGTGGCTAAGATCGCCATCATCGACAGCCATTCGTTCTGGGTGTATGGATATTTCGAAGAGACCAAGCTGCCCTACGTCGCCGTCGGCGACAAGGCAAAAATCCAACTGATCAACGGCGCCACCTTGCGCGGCCACGTCGACAGCATCTCGCGCGGCATCTACGACCGCGACAATCCGCAAAGCCGCGAATTGCTGGCCGACGTCAACCCTACCTTCAATTGGGTGCGCCTGGCGCAACGCATTCCGGTGCGCATCCAGATCGATGAAGTACCCAAGGATGTGTTGCTGGCTGCCGGCCTGACCTGCACCGTGACGCTGGAGCCCGGCAACCGTAAAGACGTCAAATGAACAACTGAACCACCAGCCAGATATTGGCCGCGCTGATCCCCAGGAACAGCATCCACACCAGCGCGGCAAGCCACACCGGGTTGACGAAATCGCCCATCAGGTCGCGCCGGCTGGTCAGCCGGATCAGCGGGAACATGGCAAACGGCAGTTGCAGGCTCAGCACCACCTGGCTGAGCACCAGCAAACGCCCGACCGAATGTTCACCCAGCGTCATCACACCGATCAGCGCCGGTATCAGCGCGAGACCGCGCGTGATCAGGCGACGCTGCCAGCACGGGATTTTCAGTTTCAGGAAACCTTCCATGATCACCTGACCGGCAATGGTGCCGGTGAAGGTTGAACTCTGTCCCGCCGCAAACAAGCCCACGCCGAACAGGATCGCCGCCAGCGAGGAACCCGTGATCGGATCAAGCAGGTGATAGGCAACGTCCAGGTCGACCACGTCGGTGCGGCCGCTGCGATGGAAGGCTGACGCCGCCAGGATCAGGATGGCGGCGTTGATCGCCATCGCAATCAGCAGCGATATGGTGGTGTCCACGCGCGTATAGCGGATCGCTTCGAGCAGGCCGGCGCGGTCGCGTTTCACCGCGCGCGTCTGCACGATGGAGGAATGCAGGTACAGGTTGTGCGGCATCACCGTCGCGCCCAGCACGCCGATGGCCAGATACAGCGGTTCACGGCTAGCCAGCGCCGCCAGTGACGGTACGAAGCCCTGCACCACCGCGTGCCAGTCGGCTTTCACGAACGCCAGCTGCGCAAACAGGCATACCGCAATCGTCACCACCAGCCCGAGGATGATCGCCTCGACCTGGCGAAATCCGCGCCCCTGCAAGCCCAGCACGATCACGGTATCGAGCGCCGTCAGCAGCACGCCGACCGGCAGCGACACGCCCAGCAAGAGTTTGAACGCCAGCGCGCAGCCGAGCACTTCGGCCAGGTCGCAGGCAATAATCGAGAGTTCGGCAAACACCCACATGCCCTTGCCGACCGCCGGCGGATAGTTTTCGCGCGAATGCACCGCGAGGTCCTTGCCGGTGACGATGCCCAGTCGCGCGCACAGGCATTGCAGCACGATCGCCGCCAGGCTCGACAGCATCACCACGAACAGCAGCTGATAGCCGAATTGCGAACCGGCCTGCACCGAGGTCGCCCAGTTGCCCGGGTCCATGTAGCCGATGGAAATCAGCAGGCCGGGACCGACGTAGACCTTGAGCTTTTGCCAGATGGTGGCGTGCGGCGGCACCGACACGCTGCCGGACACTTCGGAGGGACAAAAAGGCGCGGTAGCGGTGGTCGGGAGACGAAACATGTTGTTATTGTGGAAGAAGAGGAACGATCAGTCTGTGCCGGACTGCCATTTGGACAGCGCCTGGTCGTCGCTTTCGCGCGCATCGACCCAGCGCGCGCCTTCGGGCGTCTGTTCCTTCTTCCAGAACGGCGCCTGCGTCTTGAGGTAGTCCATGATGAACTCACAGGCGGCGAATGCGACGCCGCGATGCTTGGCCGTCACCGCCACCAGCACGATCTGTTCGAGCGGCTGCAGCGGCCCGACGCGGTGGATCACCAGCGCATCGAAAATCTCCCAGCGCGCCTTGGCGTCGACGACGATCTGTTCGAGCGCCTTCTCGGTCATGCCGGGATAGTGTTCGAGTTCCATCTCCTGCACGCTGGCGCCGTCGTTGAGGTCGCGCACCGTGCCGACGAAACTCACCACCGCGCCGACCTTGGGATTGTTCATACGCAGCGCGGCGATCTCGGCGCTGAGGTCAAAGTCGGCAGTCTGGACGCGGATCGGCATGGAGGAGGCAGGCAAGAAGCAGGTAAATGGAATCGCGTCCATTGTACCTAAAGTAAGCGCTTCCCCTGCCGCAGAAACGACAAGTCCCGGACTGGCCGGGACTTGTTCAGCACAAGAGAACCATGCTCAGGTCAGCACGCTCCACAGCAGCAGCGTCATGACCAGTCCGACCACCGACACAATGGTCTGGATCACCGACCACGTTGCAAAGGTTTGCTTGAGATCGAGCCCGAAGTATTCCTTCACCATCCAGAAGCCGGCGTCGTTGACGTGGCAGAAGAACACCGAACCCGCTCCGATCGACAGCGCCATCAGGGCATTGTGCGTGCCCGACAGGCTCGCCACCAGCGGCGCGACGATGCCGGCAGTGGCGGTCGTGGCCACGGTCGCCGAGCCGGTTGCCTGGCGCAGCGCCACGGCGATCAGCCAGGCGAGCAGGATCAGCGGCACATGGGTGCCGGTCGCCACCTTGGTAATCGTGTCGCTGATGCCGGCGGTCAGCAAGGCTTGCTTGAGGCCGCCGCCCGCACCGATGGTCAGCAACAGCCCGGCAATCGGCGGCAAGGCCTTGCGCAGGATGGCGCCGACTTTGTTGCGGTCCGTGCCCTGCGCCCAACCCAACACGATCACGGCAAACAGCACCGTCACCGTCAGCGCAATGATCGGCTCGCCGAAGAAATTGAGCATCTCGAACAAGGTGGTTTCAGGCGTGACCCAGATCTTGGCAACGGTACGCCCCAGCATCAGCACGACCGGCAGCAAGATGGTCACCAGCGACGGCAGGAAGCCAGGTTGCAATTCAGCCGCTTGCTGGCCCTTGAACAAGGCGCCGATCTGCTCCGGCTCACCGATGGGCATGCGCGGTGCAAGCCACATGCCGTACAGCGGACCGGCCAGGATCACCGCCGGAATCGCCACCACAAACCCCAGCAGCATGGTGGTGCCGAGATCGGCGTGCAAGGCGCTCACCGCAATCAGCGGGCCCGGATGCGGCGGCAGCAAGGCATGCAAGGTGGTCATGCCGGCCAGCGCCGGAATCGCAACGCGCAGGATCGGTTGCTGCGAACGACGCGCCATCACGAAGATGATCGGCGCCATCATCACCAGCCCGACTTCGAAGAACAACGGCAGGCCGACAACCAGCGCCACCAGCGCCATCATCCAGGGAATCGCCGCGCCCCTGGCGTAACGCAAAAGCGTCGTGACGATCTTGTCCGCCGCGCCCGAATCAGCCATCAGTGCGCCCAGCATGGCGCCCAGCGCAATGATGATGCCGGCCTCGCCGAGGATGCTGCCGGCGCCCTTGCTGAACGAGGACGCGATCTTTTCCAGCGGCAAGCCGGCGCCGGTGCCGGCGATGAAGGTGCCCAGCAGGATCGACAGAAAGGGAGCGATTTTGAGTACGCTGATCAGCAGGACGATCGCGATCAGCGCAACGAGAACGGACAGCAGCAGGCGCGTGTCCTGGGCCGCCCAGGCGGCAATTTCAGTGGTCAGGTGCAAGGTATCTCCCTTCAGTATATGAGCGTCTCCTCACCTGTTTCTCCTGCTGAAGTATTTGCTTCATTTGCGGTGCGCTACGTTGGCGCCCGCTGCTTTTCAACCGCGCTTGACCGTCGCCAGCAGGGCCCCGGCGCCGATGAAGGTCGCACCGGAAATACGATTGAACATCTTCGCCCGGCCCGGCGTACGCAACCACGGCGCCACGCGTGCAGCGAAGTGGGCATAGAACGTCAGCCAGAACAGTTCGAAACAGACGAAGGTCGCGCCCAGCACCAGAAACTGCGGCAACTGCGCGGCGTGCGGATTGATGAACTGCGGGAAGAACGCGGTGAAGAACAACAGCGCCTTGGGATTGCTGCCGCCGACCAGGAATCCTTGCCAGAACAAACCGGCGCGCGACTTCCGTGTTGGTTCAGCGTCGCCATCGCGACCTGCCTCTATCGTGCTCTGGGTCGAGAAAAAAGTGCGCACGCCAATATACGTGAGATAGGCGACGCCGCACCATTTCAAAATGAGAAACACTTTCTCCGAAACTGCAAGAATGGCGCCAAGTCCGGCCGCCGACACCACCATGATCAGGCACACTGCCGTGACGCTGCCGAGCGCGCCGGCGAAGGCGCGACGCACGCCGTGATGGATGCCATTGGTGATGCACATCAGCACGCTGGGACCGGGCGTGACGGTCAGTACGAACACGGCGGCGACATAGAGGAAGAACGTTTGCAGAGTCATGGGAGATCGTCTGGTCGGGATAGATTACGAAGGTTTGCGCCACACCGTGGCCAGCCACGCCTGTTCGGAACGCAGCAAGCCGTCAGGACGGTAATAGTGCCGGATTTCGACAAAGCCTGCTGCCGTCATGAAGCTGCGCCAGGCCTCGAGGTCGTGATACGAACCATAGCGTCCGCCGCTCCAGCCTTCGCTGTTGCTACCGCGCGGATTGGAGCAGAACAGCACGCCCTCCGGCTTCAACGCAGCGTGCAGCTGGCCGAGCACGCGCGGCAATTCGGCGGCCGGCACATGAAACAGCGACGCATTGGCGAATACGCCGTCGAACAAGGCCGCGGGCAAGTCCAGTTCAAAGAAGTTCTGATGCCAGACTTCGCAGCCGGAATCGGCGCGCGCCATCTCGACAAAACTCGCCGTGCCGTCGAGGCCGATGGCGCGATGGCCGAGCTTGCTGAAGGTTTGCAGGTCGCGCCCGGGACCGCAGCCGAAATCGAGTATCGTCAGCGGTGCTGCCGCCGATGACGATGGCGCGATGGCGTCGAGCAAGGCGTTGATGTTCTGGCTGACGTCATGGTCGCGCGTGCCTTCGCGGAAGTCGTCGGCGCGTCCTTCGTAGTGCGCCAGCGTGCCGCCGGCAATGCGATCGAGGTCTTCTTTCGGCAGCGGCATGTGTGTACTCACCCGCCGGTCACCGGCGGGAAGAACGCGACTTCGCCGCCCTCTTCGATCAGCGTGTCCGGCTCGACCATGTTGTGATCGTAGGCCATGCGCAGCGCCTTCTCCGGCGACAGCACTTCCATCCAGAGACCGCCGCGTCCCATCAGGAACGCGCGCACGTCGCCGACGGTTTTGACGTGGTCGGGCAAGTCGATGATCTCTTGCGTGACGCCGAGCGCTTCACGCACGCTGGCAAAAAAACGGAGTTCTATTTTCATGTGTTTCTGGTCCTGAAAAAGCGTTACAGAGGTGGTTGTAGATCAACGCTCAAGGCGCAATATGGATCTTTGGCCGGATGTGCTTCAGCTGCGCGACGATGGTGAATGTCATTACCACCAGCAGGGCCCATGCGCTCCATTTACCGATATGTACCGTGGACCATGCGCCGATCTGGTTGGGATAACGCCAGATGCCGAAGAATGTACTGATGTTTTCCGCCAGCCAGATGAACAAACCGATCAGCAGAAAAGCCAGCAGCAAAGGCATCTTGCGGTCGCGGTCATAGGGACGGAACACGACTGTCGTGCGCGCATACAGACCCAGCGCGCAGGCGCCGAGATACCAGCGGTAGTCGCCGATGTAATGATGCGTGAAAAAATTCAGGTAGATCAGTATCGCGATCAGCGTCGCCATCCAGTACGGTGGATGATGCAGGATGCGCAAATGAAACAGACGCCAGGCCTGGATGATATAGCTGCCCACGGCTGCGTACATGAAGCCCGAAAACAGCGGTACGCCGAACAGCTTCGAATAGGCAAAATCAGGATAGCTCCACGACTGGATATGGCCGGAAGTCTTGAACACCTCCAACGCAAACCCGACCACGTGAAAGACACTGATGGCCTTGAGTTCATCCATTGTCTCGATGCCCGTCCTGACCATCCAGAACTGCACGCCCAACGCGAACAGCAGCAAGGCGTCGTAACGCGCAATGCCGAACAGCCCCTGGCGCGGCATCAGGAAGATTGCAGCGAAAAACAAACCGGCGAACAGACAGGAGCGCGCTTCCTTGATGCCGAAATACCAGAATTCAACGACAAACCGACGCAGGCCCGTCAGCGCCGGCTGGTCTGTTGGCGCCATCAGATGACGATCGAGATTGGCGAGCATGGGCGCGGCTCAGTTCAGCAAATGATCGAAAGGAATGAAGCGCACCAGATCGCCCTCGGCAATGGTCTTGCCCGCAGGATTGTCGATCAGGCCGTCGCCCCAGACGGTGGACGTCAGCACACCCGATCCCTGTTTCGGGAACAGGTCGAGGCCGCCCGCGTCGTTGAAGCGCGCGCGCAGGAATTCCTGGCGACGGTCGGCCTTGGGCCAGTTGAAATCGGCGCGCAGCGTCAAGGTGCGCGGCGCGACGTTGTCGATGCCCTGCAGGCGCAGCAGGAACGGCCGTACGAAAATCAGGAAGGTGACGAAGGTCGACACCGGATTGCCCGGCAAGCCGAGGAAAAATGCTTTGCCATCGTCACTGCGATTGACCTCTCCGAAGGCCAGCGGCTTGCCCGGCTTCATGGCGATCTGCCACATGTTGAGGCGACCTTCCGCCTCGACCGCCGGCTTGACGTGGTCTTCTTCGCCCACCGAAACGCCGCCGCTGGTGATAATCAGGTCGTGGCTGGCCGCCGCCGCGCGCAAGGTGTCGCGCGTGGCTTGCAACTGATCGGGCACGATGCCGAAGTCTTTCACCTCGCAGCCGAGGTTTTCCAGCAGGCCGCGCAGCAGGAAGCGATTGGAGTTGTAGATTGCGCCCGGCTTGAGCGCTTCGCCCGGCATGGTCAGTTCGTCGCCGGTGAAGAACACCGCCACGCGCAACTTGCGCAGCACCGGCAGGCTGGCCAGACCGACCGATGCGGCCAGTCCCAGCTCTTGCGGACGCAGGCGCACGCCGGCCGGCAGGATGGTGTCGGCGACCTTGATGTCTTCGCCGGTTTCGCGGATCCACTCGCCCGCTTGCGGCACATGGCGCACGATCACATAGTCGCCGTCGGCATCTTTACTGAACTCGCAGGCTTCCTGCATGACGATGGCGTCGGCGCCTTGCGGCACCATCGCGCCGGTGAAGATGCGCGCCGCCGTGCCAGGCTCCAGGGCAACGCCGACATGGCCGGCCGGAATGCGTTGCGACACGCGCAGGCGCGTCTCGCCGCCCGCGCATTCCGCCGCACGCACGGCGTAGCCGTCCATCTGCGAATTGTCCATGCCCGGCACGTTGATCTGCGACACCTGCGGCGCCGCCAGTACGCGGCCGTTGGCTTCCAGTGTGGGAATGGTTTCGGTCTGGTTCAGCGGCACGGCCGACTTGAGCAGGAATTTCAATGCTTCGGCGACGCTCAGCAGTGGTGGTTTGACTAGCATGGGAAGGAAAATGATGATGCTGGAAAGGCATCCATTCTAGAGCAAACCGGCGTCTTGCCCCTGCTTGCCATGCGGAACGCTTTCAGCGCAGCAAACCCTGCATCGCCGCCGCGAAGCGCGGGTCGCCGAGCAGGCCGACGTTATAGCGCGACCACCGCGACGGCGCCTCGGTGTCGATATGGAAGATGCTGCCCGGCGCGGTGACGATGTTCTGCCGCATCAGCGCCTGCGCCAAAGCCTTGGAATCCGGATAGCCCGGCATCGCCGCCCACAGGTACATCGACTGCGCCGGCGTGCAGAACAGTTCCGCCCCCATGTTCTCCAACAGACGCCGCGAGCTCTCGGTAGCCTGCGTCAGGCGATCGCGCAGACGCGCTGCATGGCGGCTGTAGTGACCTTCGCTGAGGATGACGTCGAGCGTGCGCTCGCAGTATTCGGAACTGCTCACGTGCACCAGCATCTTGATGTCGGCAAGGTCGCTGGCGAGATCGCGATGGCAGGCCAGGAAGCCCACGCGCAAGGCCGCCGACACCGATTTCGAAAAACTGCCGACATAGATCGTGCGGCGCAGCTGGTCCAGAGTGGAAATGCGCGGCGCGGCGTTGGGCTTGAAATCGGCGAAGGTGTCGTTCTCGACGACGATGGCGTTGTAGCGATCGGCCAGTTGCAGGATCTTGTGGGCCTTGTGCGGCGAGGTGTCGGAGCCGGTCGGATTGTGCGCCAGCGTCTGCGTGAAGAACAGGCAAGGCTTGCCGATCTTGAGTTCGCGTTCTAGCGCCTCCAGGTCCGGCCCGTCGGCCAGGCGCGGAATGCCGACGATGCGCGCGCCGCCCAGCTTGAGCTTGCCGAACAACATGTAATAGCCGGGCTCGTCGACTAGCACGCGGTCGCCCGGTTTGACGAAATTGCGGATCACGATGTCGAGCGCCTGGTTGGCGCCGTGCGTCAGCACGATCTGGCTGGCCGAAGCGTCGATGCCGTGGTTGGCGAGCCGGTGCACCAGGTGCTGGCGCAGCGGCTGATAACCGAAACGGCTGCCGTAGCCGAACAAGGCGCCCATGCCGGTGCGCACCACCTTCTGGTGGAATTTGTCGAGCCGCACTTCGTTGAGCCAGTCCACCGGGGGGAAGCCGTCGCCCAGGCGCAGGTGCTCAGGATCGCTCTTCAACTGTTCGCGCATGAGCCAGACCACATCCATCGCGCGGCTCAGCGACGAGGCTTCGTCGTCGTCCTTGATCGCCGGCGCCGCCGCGCAGACGAAGAAACCGGACCCGCGACGCGGCTCCAGCACGCCCAGCGCAGTCAGGTAATCGAAGGCGTTGACGATGGTGTTCTTGGCGCAATCGTGGGTCCTGGCCATGTCGCGGATCGACGGCAGGCGCGTGCCCGGTGCATAGACGCCTTCACTGATCTGGCGACGTATCAGCTGGACCAGTCGTTGCGTCAGCGTGGAAGGAAGGGAAGCAGAAGGTGAAACGCTGGGCATGGCGGCTCCGGACGGATGTTGCATCGCAGGACAAGTGTCTTGGGTACAGTTGCTGCACTGTTTGTCAAAAGTGTACCAAATAAATTGGGTACAGCCTGCTATTCTTGCCTGCATTCCATCCGGCGCCTGCCGGCGCATAGAGTAAGACAACACTGAGACAAAAAGGCAGAGGTTCACATGACCGTCGACTCCCGACTCCCGCAATTCCGTTCGCTCAACCCGCAACAACGCCTGGAGCAGATCGCCCAGCGCGCCAATCTGACCGCCGAAGAAGTCGCCCTGCTCGCCAATCCGGCCGCGTTGCCGCTGGAAGTGGCCAACGGCATGATCGAAAACGTCATCGGCACCTTCCAGATACCGATGGGCGTGGCCGGCTACTTCCAGTTGAACGGCAAGGACGTGCTGGTGCCGATGGCAGTGGAAGAACCGTCGGTGGTCGCGGCCGCCTCCTTCATGGCCAAGCTGATCCGCGACTGCGGCGGCTTCCACACCTCGAGCAGCGCGCCGCTGATGCGCGCCCAGGTGCAGGTGATCGGCGTGAGCGATCCTTACGGAGCGCGCCTGGCCATCCTCAAGGACCGCCAGGCCATCATCGACATAGCAAACAGCCGTGACCAGTTGCTCATCAGCCTGGGCGGCGGCTGCAAGGACGTCGAAGTCCACGTCTTCCCCGACACGCCGCGCGGCGCGATGGTGATCGTGCACCTGATCGTCGACGTGCGCGACGCGATGGGCGCCAACACCGTCAACACCATGGCCGAAGCCGTGGCCGGCCACATCGAACAGATCACCGGCGGCAAGGTGCGCCTGCGCATCCTGTCCAACCTGGCCGACCTGCGCCTGGCGCGTGCCCACGTGCGCGTCTCGCCTGAAGCGCTGACGACGGCCGACTATGACGGCGCCGACGTCATCAACCGCATCGTTGACGCTTATACCTTCGCCGCCGTCGATCCCTACCGCGCCGCCACGCACAACAAGGGCATCATGAACGGCATCGATCCGGTCATCGTCGCCACCGGCAACGACTGGCGCGCGGTGGAAGCAGGCGCACATGCCTACGCCTGCCGCAACGGCCACTACACTTCGCTCAGCACCTGGGAAATCGGCAACGACGGCCACCTGGTCGGCACGCTGGAAATCCCGATGCCGGTCGGCCTGGTCGGCGGCGCCACCAAGACGCACCCGCTGGCGCGCCTGGCGCTCAAGATGATGGACGTCAAGTCGGCGCAGGAATTGGCCGAGATCGCCGTCGCCGTCGGCCTCGCACAAAACATGGCCGCCCTGCGTGCGCTCGCCACCGAAGGCATCCAGCGCGGCCACATGGCGCTGCATGCACGCAATATCGGCCTGGCGGCCGGCGCGACTGCGGACGAAATGGACTGGGTGGTGCAGCAAATGGTCGCCGCCAAGGACGTGCGCGTCGATTTTGCGGTTAAGCTGCTCAACCAGCGGCGTGAAAAATAAGAAGTACCCGCAGCACAAAAAAGATCGCTTCATCAGAAAGCATCGATAACCAGGAGACAACATGCAAGCACAATTCAAACTGAACACCCTCGCCCGCCTGATCGCGGCTTCCGCACTGATCTGTGCCGGCGCCGCGCAGGCGCAAGTGTCGGACGACGCCGTCCGCATCGGCTTCATCACCGACATGTCCGGCCCCTACGCCGACACCGATGGCGCCGGCGGCCTCGAAGCGATCCGCATGGCGGTGGCCGACTTTGGCGGCAAGGTGCTGGGCAAGCCGATCGAAGTCATGTCCGCCGACCACCTGAACAAGGCTGACATCGCCGCCACCAAGGCGCGCGAATGGGCCGACCAGCGCGGCCTCGACATGCTGATCGGCGGCGTCAACTCCGCCACTGCGCTGGCGACCAACAAGGTGATGGCGGAAAAGAAGCGCGTCTACATCAACATCGGCGCCGGCTCGGCGCGCCTGACCAATGAAGAGTGCACGCCCTACACCGTGCACTATGAATACGACACCGTGGCCCTGGCCAAGGGCACCGGCAAGGCGGTCCTCAAGCAAGGCGGCAAATCATGGTTCTTCCTGGAGGCCGACTACGCCTTTGGCCATGCACTGGCCAGCGACACCGGCGCCGTGGTCAAGGCCAACGGCGGCACCGTGGTGGGTTCGGTGAAGCATCCGCTGTTCGCCTCCGACATGTCGTCCTTCCTGCTGCAGGCGCAAGGTTCCAAGGCGCAGATCCTGGGCCTGGCCAACGCCGGCGACGACACCGTCAATGCGATCAAGGCGGCCAAGGAATTCGGCGTCACCAAGACCATGAAGCTGGTGGGCCTGCTGATGGTGATCAACGACATCCACGCACTCGGCCTGAACAACGCCGAGGGCCTGATGATGACCGACAGCTGGTACTGGGACAAGGACGAGGCCTCGCGCAAGTTCGCCAATCGCTTCTTCCTGAAGATGAAGAAGATGCCGAGCACGCACCAGGCTGCGGCCTACTCCGCCACCACGACTTACCTGAAGGCGGTCGCAGCGATCAAGACCGACGATTCGACCAAGGTCATGGCCGAGCTCAAGAAGACCAGGATCGACGACTTCTACAACAAGGGCTACATCCGCGCCGACGGCCGCAACATCCACGACATGTATCTGTACCAGGTCAAGTCGCCGGCCGAATCGAAGAAGCCATGGGATTACCTGAAGCTGGTGGAAACGATCCCGGGCGAACAGGCTTTCACGACCGTCGCGGAATCGAAGTGCAGCTTGCTGAAGCAGTAACTCAGGGCAGTAGGACCATAAAAAAACCGGCATCTTGCCGGTTTTTTTTCGTGCCAGTTTTGATCGTCACTTGTCAGTTTGACCCGCGCCGATAAAACGCCATGGTGCCCGCCAGCGCCAGCAGGATGGCGCCGCAGGAACGATCCAGCCACAGCACCGCGCGCCGGCGCAGCAGGCTGACGGCGCGCGCGCCGATGATCGCATAACCCAGCATCACGGAAAAATCGAGCGCCGCGAACACCACGCTGATGGCGGCGTATTGCGGCCATTGCGGTTCGGCCGCGTTGATGAATTGCGGCAGCAGCGCCGAGCAGAACAGATAGCCTTTGGGATTGGTCACCGCGACCAGGAAGGACTTGGCGAAGATGCGCATCGGCGCCGCTTCGCCGTCATCAGCCTGGGCGCGCGACAGATCCAGCCCACCCTTGGAGCGCAGCAGCCGAATACCCAGCCACGCCAGGTAAATCGCGCCTATCCACTTGACCACCGAGAACCAGAACTCCGACGCCGCCAGCACCGCGCCCA
This sequence comes from Herbaspirillum sp. NPDC101396, assembly GCF_044767365.1. Taxonomy (NCBI): domain Bacteria; kingdom Pseudomonadati; phylum Pseudomonadota; class Betaproteobacteria; order Burkholderiales; family Oxalobacteraceae; genus Herbaspirillum; species Herbaspirillum sp. NPDC101396. The sequence continues at coordinate 1,065,959 of NZ_JBIWNT010000001.1, forward strand.
AACCCAGCGCCACCGATCCGACCAGCACGAAGTCCGACGACACCGCGCCCAGCATGCCGGGCAGCGAGCGGCGCACACCGTAACGCGCGCCATTGGCAAGCGCCAGCAAGACGGTCGGGCCGGGTGTGGCGATGGTCACGAGCGCCACGACGGCGAACAGGGCCAGCGTGGTGATGCTGAGTGCGTGCGGTAGCAGGTTGATTTCCATGGCGCGATGAAGGCTTTCTGATTAGGGAAACTCTCGACAAATCGAGTCGACATTGTCGCTCATCTTGCCGATCTTCGAAAGACGAGCAAAGGCGAACACAGATCAGTCGAAAATTGCCGCGCCGCCGGCAGCGTCGAAACCGAATGCGCGCCGGATATCTTCTTCGACTACGCGTTCAGGACATAAGGCAGGCAAACCATCGGGCGGGAAAAATCGGGCGCTGTCAGTTTCTGCTCCGCCCCCCGGCGGCGTCGCATCGATGGGTTCACACAAAAAGTACAACTTGTAGAAATCCCTGGCATCGTGCTTGAACGGTCCTTTTGCCTTGTGCCGCAATGCGTAGAGTGCAGTCGCGCGCACGACGATACCGGCCTCCTCCCGAACCTCCTTCACGACGTTCTCGGCAGCGGACAGGCCAACATCCGCATACCCCCCGGGCAGCGTCCATAAACCGTTGCTTTTTTCGCGCACCAGCAGAATCCTGCCGCCACTGATGACGGCACCGCGAACGTCAATCTTGGGAGTTGCATACCCTCGGGCATCCGCTGATATTGCCTCGATCTTTTCGATGGGCGTGGACATCAGCTGCGCCATCATGCGACGCGAGATGGCGCCGATCTCTTCTAGCCGTTCACGCTCAAAATCATCCTTGCAGTAGGCCAGACCGGTCTCTGCAATTGCCTGCAATCGCTTGGCGTACGCCAGCCACTGGTTTTCCATATCGCATCCATTATGTTCATGTCCGCGGCCTGGCCCTTCCTCGCGGCGGTTCCAGCCGGCCAGACGACTTCATCAACTCCGCGATGAAAGTTCTTACCGCCTTGATCGGTCCGGACTCCTTGAGTTCACCATGCACCGCCAGCCACACTTCCAGTGCAAATGCATCGCTGCCCACGCCTACCAGATCGGCCGACGCCTCCGCCAGGAAACACGGCAGCATCGCCACCCCGGCGCCGCTGGCGGCAATGGCCAGTTGCGTGCTCATGTCGTTGACGCGCAAGGCGATGGTGCGCGTTCCGGCAATTTTCAGAATCTCCCGCGCAAGCGGGTAGGCATCGTGATCCGGGTCATAAGCAACGAACTCCCAGTCGCGCGGCCGGCGCAACCGGGGGTACCGCGGCGACGCATACAAACGAAACAGCATTTCTCCCAGCGGCTGCGCGACGTAATCTGCTTCGGACGGCCGAGCCAAGCGCAACGACAAGTCTGCTTCGCGCCGCGTCAGCGAAACCACCGTCGACTCGCTGGTCAACACCAGTTCGATTTCAGGATACCTCTGGCGGAACATGGCCGCCGCCGGCGCCAGAAAGTGCGCGACGACAGTCAGCGGTGCGCTCACCACGACACGCCCTCTCAGGTCGCTTTGTCCGGCACGGATGACGCGCTCGATACCGAACGCCACCTCTTCTATCTGCGCCGCCAGCGCCTGCACGCGCCGCCCGGTCTCGGTCAGCTCAACCTTGCGCGGCAGGCGTTCAAGCAAGCGCGCCCCCAGTTCGGCTTCAAGCGCCGCTACCCGGCGACTGACTGTCGCATGCTCGACGGCGAGCGTGCGCGCGGCGGCAGATAAACTTCCCGCTTGTGCCAGTGCATAAAAATAACGCAGATTTTCCCAATCGAACATGTGCAAATTTTAACAATTAAAATCAATTTTTTGTTAATTTACACCCATTTTGCCACTGCTTAAACTTGCCTTTTCACATTCCTCTGAAAGGCAAAGCAATGAACAATACCGGTTTCAGCGAACTCGTACGGCGTCGCCGTTCGGCACGCGGTTTCCTGTCCAGGCAGGTCAATCCCGCGATCATCGCCGCCGTCATCGAAGAAGCTCAGTTGGCGCCGTCCAATTGCAACACGCAGCCGTGGATCGTGCATGTAGTCAGCGGCAAGACGCGCGACGAACTGGCATCCGCCATGATCGCCGACGCCAAGGCCGGCCGGCGTACTCCTGATTTCCGCTTCGAGCGCGAAGCGTATAAGGGGATATATCAGGAGCGCAACCAGGAGCAGGCCCGCACCTACTATGAAGCCTTGGGCGTGACTCGGGACGACAAAGCCGCACGCGAAACGGCCTACCTGCGCAATTTCGAGTTCTTCGGTGCACCGCATGCGGCCCTGCTGTTCATGCCGGCGCCGTATGACGTCCGCATCGCCGGCGACATTGGTATGTTCGCGCAAAATTTTCTACTGTCGCTGACATCGCGTGGACTGGCTGGCATCCCTCAGGCTTCGCTCAGCTACTTTGCCGCGACGACCCGGAGGATCCTCGACGTTCCCGAAGAGTTGAAATTATTCTTCGGCATCTCGTTCGGCTATGCCGACGAACAGCATCCCGGCCACGGCTTCAGCCTTGGCCGCGCACCGCTGGAAGAGAATGTAGTGTTCCACGTTTAGCCGAGATACCTGCCGCGGACAAGATCAGGCAAGCGACCGTTGCAGGAAGTCGAGGATCGTTTCCGGCAATGCGCGATGGAACTGCGCCCGGTCGAAACCGGGCGGATCCTGTGACGGCGGAAAATTCGGCCGCTGCAGCGCTGCCGGAAAAGGCGTCAGGAAAGAAAAATGTCCGGCGCCCGCCACCACCGAAAATTCCAGTGGCGTGCTTGACGGCAGCTGCGACAAGACTTTCCGGATGCTTTCCGCAGGCGTGATCGGGTCATGCTCTCCCGCCAGCGCCAGCAGAGGCGCATGCACGTCATCGAGCGCGCCGGGCGCCATGAACCAGTCGGTCGCCGGCGCCAGCAAGACGGCGGCACGGATGCGCGCATCCGCGGCGACCGGCAATGCAGTCCCCGACCGCGACCAGGGATGCCCGCCGACCAGCGCCAGCGCGGTATAGCCGCCCATCGAATGACCCAGCATGGCAATGCGATCCGCATCCGCCGCTGCGCGGAAGAAAGCATCCGCGAGCACGGCGTCGAGTGCGCGCGACGTCTGCCCCGGACGCGCTATCGCGGCGGCATCGGTGTTGGACAGCGAGCGGTCGTTGCGATTGTCGCCGGCATGTTCCGGACTGACGACGATGTAGCCGTGTGCGGCGAGGTGACCGGCGATGCTTCGGTACAGCAGATGCGATCCGCCGCCGCCGTGCGACACCACGCACACGGGAAACCGCCCCGATGCGATAGGAGCGTCCGGCGCGGCGTCGAACACGTAGGGGCCGATGGTCGTCTGCGCAGCATCGGCCAGGGTGGGATATTGGACCACGCAGGGCGCGCTTGTGCCTCGTTCGGGATCGGAGATGTGCAGCGTGCGGATGCCTGAATTCATGCGATTGAATGCCTTTGTGTTGTCAGTGATCAAAACGAATCGTGCGGCAATTGCTCATTACGAGACCGAAACAGGGACTGACAGCACCGCACCGGCAAGCTGCAGATTTCCTGGAGTGGATACGCGGCCATGCTCGCGTGGCGAACAGCCCATCACGCGTTTGAATGCCTTGCCGAAAGCGCTGTCGGATTCGTAACCGAGCGAGAGCGCAATGGCGGTAGTCGATTCGCGCGAATTCTTCAGCCTGTCGCCGGCCAGCAGCATACGCCAGCGCGTCAGGTATTCCATCGGCGTGGAGCCGACCGTCTGCTTGAAGCGCAAGGCAAACACCGAGCGCGACATGCCTACGCGTTGCGCCAGCTTCTGCAGCGTCCAGTCATGCGCCGGATCGTCGTGCATGCAGCGGATGGCTGCTCCCATCTGCTTGTCCGCCAGCGCAAACAGCCAGCCCCCGCCCTCCTTCGCGCCTTCCGCCAGATGCAGCCGCAGCGCCTGCACCAGCATCATGTAGGCGAGCTGCTGCGTGATCAGCGAACCGCCCGGTTGCGACTCGCGCACCTCTTGCGCCATGCGTTCGAGCGACCAGCGCATGGCCGCCTTGTCGGACTCCTTGCGGATATGCACGATCGGCGCCAGCGAGCTCAGCAGGAAATCAGCATGGCTGCCGGTCAGCACGAAGTGGCCGCCGACCAGATAGCAACTGGTTTCTGTCTTCTCGGCGCGCCCGCCTTCAGAGCGCCATTTTGCACGCAGCGTCAGGAACTCCACCGGCGGCACGGTCAGATCGGTGGCCAGACGAAATGGCGCTCCCGGCGGCAGCAGATAGCAGTCGCCAGCCGTGAGCAACACCTTGTCTGCGATCCCCTCGACGGAAAGCCAGCATTGTCCAGACACCACGGCATAGCACTTGATGCCTTCATGCCGAGGCCATTGGATGGCCATCTCGCCGGGAATTTCGAATCCGCCGGCGACATAGCTGCGCGGCTTGAACAGCGATAAGACTTCTGAGAGCGGATCCATATGCCTCCGGACGATTGAACCAATAAAACGGACTTTATAGCATGGATAGTACTGCTGCAAGCGCCTATATTGCGTTCATCGGGTTGCGCTTCCGCAGCCCTTCAACTCAACACAAGGGTATTCTTCATGCGTATTTTCATTACCGGCGCGACCGGTTTCATCGGCTCCACCATCGTTGCCGAACTGCTCCAGGCGGGCCATCAGGTGCTCGGCATGACCCGCTCCGACGTCGGTGCCCGGTCGCTGATTGCAGCCGGCGCGGAAGTGTTCCGCGGCGACCTGCAGGACCTCGACAGTCTGCGTCGCGGTGCGGCTGCTGCGGACGGCGTCATCCACACGGCGTTCAATCATGACTTCTCACAGTTCGTCGCCAATTGCGAAGCCGACCGCCTGGCCATTGAGGCACTGGGCTCCGCACTGGAAGGTTCTGATCGTCCTCTGATCATCACCTCCGGCACCGGCATGGGTGCAGCAGCACCAGGCCAGCCAGCCGTCGAAGACAACTTCGATGCCAACCACCCGAATCCGCGCAAGGCTTCGGAACTGGCCGGCGCGGTCGTGGCGAATCGCGGCGTCAACGTCTCGGTGGTGCGCCTGCCGCAGGTCCATGACACGGTCAAGCAAGGCCTCATCAGCCCCTTGATCGAGCTGGCCCGCGCCAAAGGCGTCGCGGCGTACGTTGGCGACGGCGGCAATCGCTGGCCGGCAGTGCATGTCAGCGATGCCGCCCGCCTCTATCGATTGGCGGTGGAACGCGCGCAACCCGGCAGCCGTTACCACGCCGTGGCGGAAGAAGGCATCACGATGCGCCGCATCGTCGAAGTCATCGGACAGGGCCTGAAGATTCCGACGGTCAGTGTTTCTCCTGAGGAGACAGTCGCACACTTCGGCTGGTTGGCAGGCTTCGTCGGCCGCGACCTGCCGGCGTCGAGCACACAGACGCAGGAAGTGCTGGGATGGCGTCCGACCGGTCCGGAACTGCTTGCCGATCTCGAGCGGATGAATTACTTCAGCGTTTAAAAAAAATGCGCCGGTGTCATGATGACGTCGGCGCATATTGATACGATCAGAGAAAAAAACCGCGATCAATCCCACTCGCCGGCTTCTTCGACGAGGACTTTCTTGCCTTGCATGACCAGGAGACGTCCGTCTTCCAGAACACGGTAGTAGACGTCGCCCTTCCTGAATTCATAGCCGAGGAAGCGGCACGGCGTCACGCCGTCGGCGCACAAGGTATGCAGCGTCTTGCCGCGCAGTCTGATGCTCTTGCCGGTCTTCCTGCTGGTGCCGATATACACGACATTGTCGCAACTCACCACACCCTCTTCACAGCCCTGGATGTCGATGACGAATGAGGGTGTCCTCAGTGTGTCGGCGCATGCGTGATCAAACGATAAAGACAGCAACGCGAGAAAGATGTATTTCTTCATGGCGGAAAAAGAGGTTCACGGATTTCGGTCAAGCAAGTCGCTGGCGAGCGTCTTTCCCAATTGCCTGGAAAGTGTTGCAAGCGCTTCCAGCGCGGGCTGTGGCGCGGCGCGCAGCGCCCCTATGCTGGGAAAATCATAAGGAGTGGAAGCCGGCAAATTGGTCATGAAAAAATTGAATAACCGATCGGTCGCCACAAATACCTGTTTCCGGAGGAACCGTCGATCATCCACTGCCGCGCTCATTGACACCAGCACATACGGTTTGTAGACCTTGGACGTGATCGTCTTGTAGACGAAACCTGGTTGAATAAAGCTACTTACGACAATCGCAGTTTCCGCAGAAGAAGCCCGGCTGACGTATTCTTCATGGGTCAATCTGGTCACCATGTAGCCGTTGGTTTTCAACAGATTGATGAAACTATCCGAAAAGCCGACGGTAACTTTATCCGCCCAGGAAGGCAGGACGCCATTGATCTCGAACTGTTCTGCGATTAATTCATCCGCAGAAATGAAGCCGGCCCAATCCGGCCGGATCAGCTTCAGCTCCTTTGTTTTTTCGATACGCGGCTCAATGAAAACGATGTTCTTGATACCCAGTTCGTTTGCACCGATGTTTGGCTGACGCAAGGCGCATCCCGACAGCAAGAAGCTGAATAAAAAGAGTGTGCCTGCGCATGATCGCGGCATGCTCCTCGTTAATCGAAGAATTAATTCCTTCATTCGGCATCCTGTTAAAAGTGATCAGATTTCAAGAAATCGTTTTTCAAATCGGCCGGCAATCTTTGTGCTTATTCCTTGTACACGACGTTGTCATCCACCCCGTATAAAACACAAGCCTTCCCGGCCCGCTCTTCGCATCGCTTCAACGCCTGCGCGTTGACGTCTTCCTTCGTCCCGGCATTCCAGCCCCAGTGCTTGCGCGTCGGCGCCACCGCAAACGCCTTGGGCGTCGGCGCCGCAAGATAACGCTGGTATTGCTCCCGGCCCTCGTCGCTGTCCAGCGGCAGTTTGTTCAGGTCATCAACGGCGGCAAAGCCGCTTGCCGGGAATTGCCGTGCGCGCAGCCGGTCGGGCAGCGTGTCCTGGTCCGGGCTGGCAATGCGGCGAGTATCCGTAATCACGCCGCGCTGCAAGGCATCGGTCGGTATTGCTTCGCAGTTGGTGATCTTCTTGCGTTCCTGTCCGTCGCAGAAGAATACGCTGTTGCCCAATGTGGCAGCAAGATCGGGATGGTAGAAACTCGCCGCGCCCTTGTTCTTTTTAATCGCGATCCAGCGCTTGACCAGTTCCGGATCCGCTTTGCCGTCCGAGTAGCGGATGATCCAGTCGTACAGGCCGCCGCGAATGACGGAAGCGCCGTTCAGATTACCCTGTGCGTCATAGTGTCCATGGAAACCGACGCGGGTCTGGTCGAGCGGATAGTCATCGGTGAACAGCCGCTGTTTGCCGCCCAGGAACATGCGCGAACACGACGACACGCAATATCCCGATACGGCCGTGGTCACACCCGCCTTACGGAAGAACTCGCCGATCTCGTAACCGGTCCCGGCTTCGCCGCCATGCGAGTTGCGCAGGATGACCAGATCGATATGGGGATTGGCGGCAAACGCATCCTTGACCATCGCCCACTCGGCACCGTTGACCGGGCCGGACAGGATGATGGTGTTACCGAACTTTGCCAGGTCCATGGCGGACACGGGTGCAGCCGAGAGCGCCAGGACGCAGATTGCTGCGGCTTGCGATACGCGACGTGAAAATGAGAAGCGCATGTTTATCGATGCCATCTTTTTACCCGATGCCGTTGACCAGAAATTCTTATTTTTTGACATATTCAGTTCTCGGATTTTCCGTCGCAAGGATGTCCATGCAGAGCGAATCGGTGATGATTGAAAAATGCCGGATACCTTTTCTTGGAAGAAGCGACTCCGCAAAAAAACGAGCGATGAATGAGGAATTTTCAACCACGTAATAACTCCCTTTTCCAAGCCCGTCCGTGCGAGATGCCTCTCCGGCAACCCAGCTTTCATTACGTCGTTGGTAAGCTTCGTGGGTATCGAAGAAGATAGCAAGCAGCCTGTCCGTTTCATATTCCTGCACAAGTATTCGCAAGCCTGCTGAACGCTCAACTATTTCTATGATATTTACGGCAGGCATCGCGTCGGGATGAGGATTCCAGACTTGGTATCGTTGCATCCCTTGCCCCTTTAATTTTTATCTTCCAACATTCTATTTCCATACGCAGCAAGATGCCACGCCGGCAGAGGCCGCCGGCTTGCGCGCCTCCGCTTGAGCAATATATCCATGTAGAGACGACAAAGCCCCTTCATGAGCGGGCCTTGCGCTTCTGGAGAGGTGCTTATCCAAGCCGATACGCCCTGCTCGACACGCCCACCGAATTGCCATCGGGATCCTTGACGTTGGCAAACGCATAGCCGTTGGCCTGGTGCGTGCTGCCGAAGACCAGACCGCGTTGTGCGCTCTGCGTTTTGAAGTCTTCCACATCCTCGACGCTGAACATGAGCTTCACGCCAGCCTGGCCCAGCTTGACGCTTTTGGCGGCCTGGTGGATCAGGATGCTGGCGCCGCTGGCGGGTGCGGTCAGCTCGATCAGACCCTCCACCATTTCCCCTGACGTTTCGAAGCCGAAGAACTGACTGTAGAAGGCGGCCGTCGCGGGTGGATTTTTTGCGTAGATGAGGATGGTGTTGAGTACTGGCGGCATGGCGATCCCAAGGTAGTTGGCGGGCTGACGAATATGGACGGTGTTTTGTCGCCCGCAACTCTATCAAGGAACGCTATTTTTTTCAGCGGTATTTTTGCTTGCTCAACCGTCTTTCTTCAAACGCATTTCATGGCAACCGCCACAAAAGATGACTCAGCAAAAATCCCGGCTGTGGACGTTGATCTCGCCCAGCAGGTGCGACAGATCGACCAGCCGCTTGGCGACCAGATGCTTGACGCCGGCGTGGGTCTGCCAGATGCCGTAGACACCCAGCAAGGAGGCGTTGAGGACTTCGTTACGCTGCTTCTCGACCAGCGAGGGCCAGATGATGACGTTGGTTGATCCGGTCTCGTCTTCGATGGTGAGGAACAGCACGCCCTTGGCGGTTCCCGGCCGTTGGCGCACCGTGACGATGCCGCAGCCGCGCGCGAACTGGCCGTCCTGGAACGTCGCCATCACGTCGTGCGGCAGGAATTTCTGTTTGGTCAGGATGGTGCGCAGCAAGGCCAGCGGATGGCGGCGCAGCGTCATGCCGGCGCTGCGGTAATCGGCGACGATGTCTTCGGCCTCGGACGGCGCCGGCAACTGCAAAGTCTCTTCGCGTGACGGCGCGCCGCGCAGCAGGTCTTTGGCGGGCGCGGCGTCGAGCGCCTGCCACAAGGCTTCGCGGCGGTGGCCGCTGAGCGTGACCAGCGCATTTCCGGCAGCCAGCGCCTGCAGGTCGCGCTTGTGCAGGTTGGCCCGCCGCGCCAGGTCTTGCAAGTCGCTGAAGGCTTGTTCCAGGCGCGCCCGCTCGATGCGCAAGGACGGTTCTTCCTTGAGGCTGCCGATCAGCGACAGGCCCAGGCGCACGGCGGGTCGTTCGGCGCCGACTTCTTCCAGCGCGCTTTCCCAATTGCTGCGCGTCACATCCGCCGGCAGCACGCGCACGCCATGGCGGCGCGCATCCTGGATCAGTTGCGACGGCGAGTAAAAACCCATGGGCTGGCTGTTGAGCAGCGAGCACAGGAAAGCTTCCGGTTCATGGCATTTGATCCAGCTGCTGAAGTACGCCAGGTTGGCGAAACTGGCGGCGTGACTCTCGGGGAAACCGTAGTCGCCGAAGCCCTGGATCTGGCGGAAGATGGCGTCGGCAAACTCTTGCGTGTAACCGCGCTCGAGCATGCCGTCGATCAGTTTCTTCTGGTACTTGTCCATGCCGCCCTTGCGCTTCCACGCCGCCATCGCGCGCCGCAGGCCGTCGGCCTCGCCGGGCGTGAAGCCGGCCGCCAGTACGGCGATCTGCATTACCTGCTCCTGGAAGATCGGCACGCCGCGTGTGCGTTCCAATGCCTGCTTCAATATTTCCTTGGGATAGGTTTCCGGCTCCAGACCTTCGCGCCGCCGTAAAAAAGGATGGACCATGCCCCCCTGGATCGGCCCCGGCCGCACGATCGCCACCTGCACCACGAGGTCGTAGAAGCGACGCGGTTTCAGGCGCGGCAGCATGCTCATCTGGGCGCGGCTTTCGATCTGGAAGACGCCGATGGTGTCGGCCTGGCAGATCATGTCGTAGGTGACCGGATCTTCGCGCGGAATGTCCTGCAGCTCGAACGATATGCCGCGCCGCTTGGCGACCAGTTCCAGCGCGCGCCGCAAGGCCGACAGCATGCCCAGCGCCAGCACGTCGACCTTGAGCAGGCCGAGCGATTCGAGGTCGTCCTTGTCCCACTGGATCACCGAGCGGTCCGGCATGGCGGCGTTTTCTATCGGCACCAGCCGCGACAGCTTGTCGCGGGCAATCACAAAGCCGCCGCTGTGCTGCGACAGATGCCGCGGGAAGTTGAGCAATTGCCGCGCCAGGATGGCCCACTGATGTGCGATCGGCGACTGCGGATCGAGGCCGCATTCGGCGAAGCGGTCCAGCAGGTTGTCGCGATGATCGAACCATTGCTGCGACTTGGCCACCTTGTCGACGATGGACTCGTCCACGCCAAGCGCCTTGCCGACGTCGCGCAGCACGCCGCGCGGCCGGTAGGTGTGCACGGCGGCGGCGATGGCGGCGCGCATGCGGCCGTATTTGCGGTAGATGTACTGGATCACCTCTTCGCGCCGCTGGTGCTCGAAGTCGACGTCGATGTCGGGCGGCTCGCCGCGCTCCTTGCTGATGAAGCGTTCGAACAGCATGGTCGAACAGGTCGGATCGACTTCGGTCACGCCAAGGCAATAGCACACCACCGAGTTGGCCGCCGAGCCGCGACCCTGGCGCAGAATGCCGTTGTCCTTGGCGAAACGCACGATGTCGTAGACGGTCAAAAAGTACGGCTCGTAAGCCAGGTCGTTGATCAGCGTCAGCTCATGTTCGAGCTGTGTGGACACTGACTCCGGGATGCCGGCGGGATAGCGCAGGTGGGCGCCGAGATAGGCTTCCTGCCGCAAATACGCGGCGGGCGTCTGGCCTTCAGGCACCAGTTCTTCGGGATATTCGTAACGCAGTTCATTGAGCTTGAAGTTGCACAGGGACGCGATGCGCAAGCTTTCTTCCAGCGCCGCCGCCGGAAAAATATTCGCCAGCCGCAACCGCGAGCGCAGGTGCTGCTCGGCGTTCGGCGCCAGGTCGTAGCCGCAGTCGCCGACCGCCTTGCCGAGCCGGATGGCGGTCAGCGTGTCCTGCAAGGGCTTGCGCGAACGCACGTGCATGTTGACCTGGCCGACTGCGACCACCGGCAATCGACTGGACTCGGCAGCCTCCTGGACCACGCCGCGATGCAGGTCGTCGAGCGGCCGGTACAGCTGGGTCAGGCCTAGCCAGGCGCGCTGCGGAAAGGTGCGCGCCAACCAGTCGGCCTGCTGCGCCAGCAACGTGGCGTCGGCCGGATAATGCGGCGCCAATACCAGCAGGCAATCGGGCAAACCGCGCAAGTGCGCATGCGAGGCCTGCGGCGCGGAAAAATCCTCAATGCCGATGCGGTAGCTGCCCTTCTCGGCGCGCGTGCGACCAAGCGTAATCAGCTCCGACAGGTTGCCGTAACCTTCGCGATTCTGCGCCAATGCGATCAGCGTGAGCGGCGGCTGCCCTGCTTCCCATTCGATGCGGAAATACGATCCGATGATCAGCTTCAGCTTGGAATCCTTGGTCTCTACATGCGCGCGCACCACGCCGGCCAGCGAACATTCGTCGGTCACGGCCAGCGCCGTGTACCCCAGCTGCACCGCGCGCGCGGCGAGCTCTTCGGCGTGCGAAGCGCCTTCGAGGAAGGTGAAGTTGGACAGGCAGAACAGTTCTGCGTAATCGGGGATCCGCACCGGCATCGACGTGGGCTTCTCAGGCATGGCGCACCTCTCTCAGCCGAACACGCCGTGCAGATACCAATGCGGTTCGACACCGTCGACATCGCCGATGCGCTCGCGATAGATCCAGTAGTGGCAATGATCGGCGCCTGCCGCGATGTAGTAGTCGCGCGTGACCAGCAGCCCGTTCCACCAGCCGGCTTCGATGCGTTCGGGTGGCGACACCGGGCGCAGGCGCGAGCCGTAATACGGCCGGTGCTGACGCATGACCAGCGCCACCGGCTTTTCCAGCAGCCAGCCCGGACGCGGCGGCAACGGGCGCGCGTCGAGCGGCGCGGCCGGCTCCATCACGGACACCCAGCGGTTGGCCTGCTCCGGCCGGTAGTCGGCCAGCGGCGACGGCTGCAACACGTGTTCGGCGCCCAGCCGCGCCACCAGCAATTCGACCAGACGCTTGTAGTCTTCCGGTGTGCCGCCCGGCTCGGGAAACAGGCTCTCGCTGGCCGGCGCCATGGCTTCGGTGCGCGCCGCTTCCAGCACCACGGCGATGACGGGGGCACTGATCTCGAGCTGCGCCAAGCGCTCTTTCAGCAAGCGGATCAGGTGCGCGTCCTGCCAGGTCGGCTCGGCCAGGGCGAGTTCGATCACGGTCGGCGCGACGGCCTGGCGGCCGCGTTCGTGCTCCAGTTGCACGCACACCTGCGTGACCGCCAGCTGGCGCGCCGTGAGCCAGCCGCACAGTTGCGCCAGCAAGGCTTGCACGGTGTGCTGCGCAGCCTCGGCATGTTCGATGCGCTCGGTCAGTTCGATGCGCTGGCGGAAGCTCGGCGGCGTCTCTATCCAGGCATGCAGTTCCGTCGCTTCGCCGTAGGCGCAATCGAGCGCATCCAGCATGCGGGTGTCGCCGCGCCGCTGCAGACCGGCGCGCGGCAAACCACGCAGGTCGGAGAGGTTGCGGCAGCCGATTCCCTTGAGCCAGTCGAGATAAGGCAGCGCGGCCGGCAAGGCGCTTACCGGCAAGCGATCAAGGCGGCGCTGCAGGCGCGGCCTACTCAGCGTGCGCGGATGATGATGACCCGGCAGATGGCAATGGCGCGCCAGCAAGGCGGCGCCGGCTGCGGTCGGGGCGCAGCTGACGGCGGCGGTCAGGCCGAGCTGGCGCACGGTGGCGCGCACGCGCCGGCACAAGGCGCGAATGCCGCCGAACAAACGCAGGCTGGCGCCGATGTCGAGCACGATGGTGGCGTCGTCGCTGAAGGCGGCTTGCGGCGTGTATTGCAGCAGCGCGGTGGCGGCGCCGGACAGCGCCTGCGCTTCGCGCTCGATGGCGCGCTCGTGCATGTGGGCGCGCGGCAGCAAGGCCAGCACACCGCCGCGGCGCATGCCGTAACGCACGCCGGCGTCGCAGGCCGGCTGCGACGCCGCCATGACGCGGGTGTGCTCCAGCACGACCGCGTCAGCCTCATCCGACCAGTTCGGATAAAACACTTCCAGCGGTAACAGGGGCAGGTGTACGGCGATCCACAGACGCATGATGCAAAAGATTCAGAGAAGGCAGTGAAACAAACAAGGGGGTGTCGCGTTGCGGACCGCGCCGCTTGACGAAGCCGATATCGACGCCGCCCGCGGCGGCCGTCAGCGACAGCCGCAACGGCGCCGGCGAGGCATCCTGGGCGCAACTGAGCGGCCGCAGCATGACGAACAAGGTATTGCCTCCCTGCGCCGCCAGATGCAGCCGGCGCACGCTCTCCTTGCGCAGATTGCGCTGCCAGAACAGCAGCACGGCGCAACTGTCCGATTTCAGTATCTGCTCGGCGGCCCAGGCGGCGTCGGCGCTGGTGGCGGCGCGCACCGACAGCAGGCGTGCAGCATCAACGCCCAGCTGGCGCCAGCCGATCGCTTGCGGCGCATGCGGCGTCTGCACCAGCGCAATACGGCGCGGCGCCAAGGCTTTCAAGGCAGGGCCAAGCAAACGCAACTCGCCCGCTCCCGGTTGCCGCAACAGCAAGTCGATCAGCGCCCCGGTCGGCCAGCCATGCCCCGGCAACTCCGCCGACAGCTCCGCAAAGCCGGTGTCGAGACAGCGCGCGCCGCCCCGCGCCAGCTGCGATGCGCGCCAGAGGGAGCTGTGAATGCTTTGAGGACTGTCAATAATGTCAAGAGATGGCGGAGGCATAAGGCATTGAATACTGTGTTTATATACAGTATATTGCCAGCTCCGCTTAGTCAACCTGAGATGCGCGATTCGTCAATATCGGCGTTGCCGGAAAGAAATCATGCCAACTTCATGGCGCCACCCACGTGCCGGGCCACTGATCGCCATTGCGGCGGAACACTGCGCGCCGGTGGCCGTCGGGAGAGATGTCGAGATATTCGAGCTTGTCCAGCACCACGCGCACCGGGCAGAAATTCGCATAGCCGTCGCCGCTGCCCGGTTCCCGAACATGACCGGCTTCGGGCGCATCAAGCGGCGTGCCCGGTGCAAACGGCGTGCGGTACAGGATCAGCGTATGCGGTCGCGCGGCGCTCCAGATGGCGCGCCGTTCGGCCTCGTCGGCGCAGATCTGCGCGCGGCCTTCGAGGCGGATCTGCACGAAGTTGTCGAGATCGAGTCCGGTCATGGCAATGCGCGGATCGGCGCGCAGCTCGGCGACCTTGGCCGAACGCATGTCGGTGTGGAAGGAGATCGAACCGCCCTGCTGGTCCGCATCGCGCAAGACCACGGTGCGCACCTGCGGCATGCCGGCAGCCGCGCCGATGCCATTGGTGGCGGCTTGCCACATCGTCAACGGCGTGCGTTGCGGACCGGCGCCTGCGGCGAGTGCTTTCCATATTGCGGCGTGGATGTCGTTCAGTGCAGTCATGGGCGGTTCTTGCCTTCCGTCAGGGAGGCCGCCATTGTAATCGCGTCACCGCTGTTGCGGCGCGCATACGCCGTCCACGATGGCGCTGCGAAATATTTCTCGTCTCGGCTACAATATTTTCCCTCATGATCCGTCTTCATCCTGTCCATCAATCCCCAACCCCGGCTTCGGCCCCGCGCTCCCACCGCGGCTGCCGTCGACTTGCCGATTGAACATCGCTCCCACTCCGGTCGACCGGCACACATAAATACGGCGAGCGCATGCACGCCCGCTCCACCAAGAAAGAAAAAAACATGACTTCTGCAACCCCGGCAACTCCTGCTGCTCCTTTACAGTTTTCTCCTTACCAAAAGTTCGTCGTCGGCGTGCTGGCCTTCCTGCAATTCGCCGTGATCCTCGACTTCATGCTGATGTCGCCGCTGGGCGCGCTGATCATGCCGGCCATGCAGATCACGCCGCAGCAATTCGGCCTGGTGGTGTCGGCCTACGCCTTCAGCGCCGGCGTCTCCGGCCTGCTGACCGCCGGCTTCGCCGACCGCTTCGACCGCAAGAAACTGCTGCTGTTTTTCTATACCGGCTTCATCATCGGCACGCTGTGGTGCGGCCTGGCGCAGACCTTTGAAAGCCTGTTGATCGCGCGCATCGTCACCGGCCTGTTCGGCGGCGTGATCGGCTCCATCGTGCTGGCGATCTCGACCGACCTGTTCCCGCTGCAGATGCGCGGCCGCGTCATGGGCATGATCCAGACCGCATTCGCAGCGAGCCAGGTGCTCGGCATCCCGATCGGCCTGTACCTGTCGAGCCGCTGGAACTGGCACATCCCCTTCATCGCCATGGCCGGCATGGGCCTGGTCGGCGGCCTCATCGTGTTCTGGAAATTGCAGCCGGTGGCCGAGCATCTGAAGCTCAAGCAGGAACACACCGCGTGGATGCATCTGTTCCACACCGTGACCGAGCCGAGCTACCTGATCGCCTTCGCCACGACGGCCCTGCTGATGACCGGCGGCTTCATGCTGATGCCGTTCAGCAGCGCCTACCTGGTGGCCAACCTGGGCATCGACATCGAACACCTGCCGACGGTCTACCTGATCACCGGCCTGTGCACCATCGTGTTCGGCCCGCTGATCGGCCGCGCCGCCGACCGCGTCGGCAAGTTCCGCGTGTTCCTGTTCGGCACTTGCCTGTCGATGATCATGGTGCTGGTCTACACCCACCTCGGCCGCATCACCATGCCGGTGATCATCGTGGTCAACGTGATCCTGTTCCTGGGAATCTTCTCGCGCATGATCCCGTTCCAGGCGTTGGTGTCGTCGGTGCCGGCAGCCACGCAGCGCGGCTCCTTCAACGCCATCAGCGCGTCGATCCAGCAATTGTCCGGCGGCGTCGCCTCGGTCATCGCCGGGCACATCGTCTCGTTCGGCGTGGACGGCAAGCTGCAGCATTTCGATACCGTGGGCTACATCATCGTCGGCACCTCGCTGGTGGCGCTGACGCTGGTGTGGCGGCTCAACCGCAACATCATGCGGCGGACCGCGGCAACGGCGGCGACGGCTGCATAGCGCAAACGCTGCAACCGCTGCAACCGCTGCAACCGGCACAAATGGAGTCAATGGCGGCGCAGATAAAGCGACGCATGCAAATCGCATGCGCTACCATTGACGCCACGTTCCATTCCGCACACGTACACGCCAACGCATGACATCGAAAGCCTCACCGCCACCTGCCGACGAGCCGCCCCGGCGCCCCGCCCTGCGGCTGGCCGAGGCCGTCTATGAAAAGCTGCGCGACGACATCTTCGCGTTCCGCCTGCTGCCGGGCGACCGCTTCGCCGAGAACGATGTCGCCGAGCGCCTGCAAGTCTCACGCACGCCGGTGCGCGAAGCACTGATGCGGCTGCAAAGCGAAGGCTTGGTGCGCGGCTACTTCCGCAACGGCTGGGAAGTGGTGCCGATCGATTTCTCACGCTTCGCCGCGCTGTACGACTTGCGCGAGATGATCGAGCTGCATGCGGTGCGACGCATCTGCGCGGCCTCAGCCAATCCGGCGCGCGCCGCCTTGCTGGAAGAAGCCGGCGCCGTCTGGCGCGTGGCCCCGGCCGAACGCCTGAGCGACGGCCTCGCGGTGGCGGCACTTGATGAACGCTTCCACCTGGCGCTGGTGGCCGCCGCCGGCAATCCCGAAACCGACGCCGTCTACCGCCAGGTCACCGACCATATCCGCATCATGCGCCGCCTCGACTTCGCCTATGGCGACTGCATCGGCGACACCTACGACGAACACATCGCCATCCTCGACGCCATCGCCGCCGGCGACCCCGCACACGCCGGCGCCTTGGCCGAACGGCATATCCAGGACAGCCACGCGGTGGTCCAGCAAATCACCATCGACCGGCTTGAACAAGTCCGCACCGAGATGGCCCAACACCCCTCGCCGGCACCCGCACGGCGCAAACGCTTCGGCTGAAGCACGCATTTAGTGCAGCTTACCGGGCGCTGAAAGTCCCGCCCAGCCAGCACTTCCGGCCGATCATCTGCCGCTTTTATCCTGACACTGCCGGTTTTCTCCGGCATGCGCAGCACTCTTCCATCGCCCTGAAGCAAAGCATGCCCAATGGCACGCTTCCTGCATTCGTTTTGCCCTTGAAATTTATGCATACATAAATTGACAACGGCCTGCAAAGCGCCATTTCCCGCTATTCCCCTGCGGCTCCCACTTATTCCAGGAGAAAAACATGACCACCCTGACCAACGCCTCAGCGCCCCTCGGCGCCACAGGATTGCTGCAGAATCGCTGGTTCCAGCTGCTGATCAGCCTGATTTGCATGATGGCGATTTCCAGCCCGCAGTACGTCTGGACGCTGTTCACCAAGCCGCTCTCGGCCAAGCTCGGCGTGCCCTTGTCGGAGCTGCAGATCACCTTCTCGATGCTGATCGTGCTGCAGACTTTCTTCTCGCCGTTCCAGGGCGGCCTGATCGAACGCTTCGGCGCGCGCCGGCTGATCTCGATCGGCACGCTGATGTCGGGCCTGAGCTGGGTGCTGGCGTCGCAGGCGTCGAGCATCGGCATGCTGTACCTGAGCTACGGCCTGGTCGGCGGACTCGGCACCGGCATCGTGTATGTCGGCGTGGTCGGCCAGATGGTGCGCTGGTTCCCTGATCGTCGCGGCTTTGCGGTCGGCATGGTGGCCGCCGGTTACGGCATGGGCGCGATCCTGACCACCTTCCCGATCTCGTCGGCGCTGGCCGGCCAGGGCCTGGAAAGCACGCTGTGGCAGTTCGGCATCATCTTCGCCGTGATCGGCGTGATCGCCTCGCAAGCGCTGCGCTCGCCCGACCCGATGACGGCGCTGCCGGCAACGCGCGTCGCGCAATCCACCGGCAACGACCTGGCGCCGCGCCAGATGCTGCGCACGCCGCTGTTCTGGCTGATGTTCTGCATGATGACCATGATGTCGACGTCCGGCCTGATGGTGACCTCGCAAATGGCCAGCTTCGCACGCGACTTCGGCATCACCAATGTGATGGTGTTCGGCCTCGCCGCCCTGCCACTGGCACTGACCATCGACCGCCTGACCAATGGTTTGACGCGTCCTTTCTTCGGCTGGGTGTCGGATCATTTCGGCCGCGAAAACACCATGTTCTTCGCCTTCGCACTGGAAGGCGTCGCCATGGCGCTGTGGCTCATGACGCGAGACAACGCGGTCTTGTTCGTGCTGTTGTCGGGCGTGGTGTTCTTCGGCTGGGGCGAGATCTTTTCACTGTTCCCGTCGACGCTGACCGACACCTTCGGCACGCGCAACGCGACAGCCAACTACGGCTGGCTGTATATCTCGCAAGGGATTGGATCGATCCTGGGCGGACCGCTGGCGGCGCTGATGCATGAGAAGACCGGTAGCTGGCATCCGGTGTTCGGGACGGCGATTACGCTGGATATTCTGGCTGCGGTGTTGGCGTTGCTGGTGTTGAAGCCTTGGCGCAAACGTTATCTGACGCAAGCAAGATAAGCCTGTTTTTTAAAAAAGAAAATGCTCCTTGCCATCCATGTCCGGAGAGTTTCGATATTTGATCGACCGGACCGGATGCAAGGAACTGCCGGCATGCCATTGCCGTGAGCGCGATGCTCTATTCCATCTTTTCCGGTACACCGGCATCGCTAGCTGAGGTCAATCCCAGTTCGGCCAGTATCTCCTGGGTATGCACGCCGTGTTCCGGCGCCGGATATCTGACAATGCAAGGCGACCCCGACAATTTGACCGGAAAACCGACCATCCTGACCGCCCCGCGCCCCGGATGCTCCACCTCCAGCACCATTTGCTGATGCCGTATCTGGGGATCGCTCAACGCTTCACCGACGTTCTGCACTTTGCCGCAAGGAACGCCGCCGTCGTTCAGGCGCTGAATCCAGTTGGCCTGGGTGTCGGTGCTGAATCGCTCATCAAGCAAGATATTCAGTTCCCGCCGGTTCGACATACGCAGCTTGTTCGTATTGAAACGCGCGTCCGACATCAGATGCCCGAGACCCAACAAACCCAGCAAGCGCCGCAAGATGTCATCGGTGCTCGGCGCGACGGCAATTTCGCCGTCGCTGGTATTGAACAAGCCATACGGTGAAGTGATGGGATGATCGTTGCCGGTGCGCACCGGCAGCTCCCCGGTGGCGAGATAGTCGGATGTCAGGTAGGCAAACATGCTGAGCATGCCATTCATCATGGCTGAATCCACATGCTGTCCCTGCCCGCTCTGGTCGCGCGCACGCAATGCATTGACCACGCCATAGGCGGCGTACAAGCCGGCCACCAGATCGGTGATAGGCGGACCGCAGCGCAACGGCGACTGGTCTTCGGCGCCGTTGGTGCTCATGAAACCGCTCATGGCTTGGATCACGAAATCGAATGCCGGTCGCTCTGCATACGGCCCGCTGGAACCGTAGCCGGTGATGCTGGCGACCACCAGCCGCGGATTGATCTGCTTCAGACGCTCTTCACCGAATCCCATTTCGGCCAGCACCCCGGGGCGAAAATTCTCCACCAGCACGTCGGCGCTTTGCAGCAACTTCAGTAGTACCTCCTTGCCGGCGTCGGAGCGCAGATCCAGGGCCATCGAACGCTTGTTGCGATTGAACGAGGCGAAATACCAGCTGAAACCGTTGACGCCGGCGCCGGCCTTGCGGATCGGATCGCCTTCTTTCGTTCCTTCGATCTTGATGACGTCCGCGCCCATGTCGCCCAGCAGCATCGTGCAGAACGGACCGGAGAGAATACGCGTGAGATCGATGACCCGGATGCCGGAGAGAGGTTGTTGCATTGTCGGCCTCCTAGCCTGCCGCAGTCGGCACGGCGCTGCTCGGATGCAGCTTGAGCCGCTCGCCCGCCCGCATCACCTGGCCAGGCAACGGCTTTTCGAGCGCCTGTTCCATCATGAGTGCGACATCAATGGATTTGCGCAGGTCGACGCCGGTTTCGTAGCCGCTCTCGGCCAGCAGGTAGACCAGGTCTTCGGTGCAGATGTTGCCGGTCGCGCCGGCCGCAAACGGACAACCGCCGAGGCCGCCGACCGAAGAATCGAAGCGGCGTATCCCCTCTTCCAGTCCGACCACGACATTGGCGAGACCGACGCCGCGCGTGTTGTGCAAATGCAGGCTGATCTTGAGCTGCGGGAACTGGTCCTGCAACATGCGCACGGTGGAACGCACGTTGTTGGGCGTGGCCATGCCGGTGGTGTCGCCCAGCGTCAGGTGATCGATGCCGAGCGCGACGTAGGCGCGCACGATGCGCAACATGTTGACGGTTTCGATCTCGCCTTCGAACGGGCAACCGAACGCTGTCGCCACCGCACCGACCGCGCCGATGTCGGCCTTCTGCAAGGTCTCCATGATGGGAGCGAAGCCGTCGATGCTGTCCTGGATGCGACGGTTCAGGTTCTTGAAGTTGTGGGTTTCGGATGCCGAGCAAAACAGCACTGCCGCATCCAGACCGGTTGCAGCGGCGCGCTCTGCGCCCTTGACATTTGGCACCAGCGCCATCAGGCACGTGTCGGCGCGGCGCCTGACGCCGGCCATCACTTCAACCGCATCCGCCAGTTGCGGCACCGCCTTGGGCGAGACGAACGAAGTCACTTCGAACTGGCGCAAGCCGCTGTCTATCATGGCGTTGATGATCTCGACCTTCTTGGCGGCGGGGATGATCTTCGCCTCGATCTGCAGGCCGTCGCGCGTACCGACTTCGATGATGTCGACCCAATTGCCGGGCTTGCCGGAGGATGTTGCTGAGGGGTTTTTCATGGTCTTTCCTTTACTCAAAATGCATTCAAAAAAGTGCGACTGAAATCAGAACGTTTCGCTTATTTAACCAGCAGCGTCGGCAACCACGTCACCAGATGCGGAAACACGGAGATCAGGATCAGCACGACCAGCGACCAGCCGAGGAACGGCAAGGTCTCCACCGCGACCGACCAGATCCGCACCTTGCCGATGGCGGAGGTAATCAGGATCAGCAATCCCACCGGCGGATGCAGCATGCCGATCATCAGATTGACGATCACCACCGTGGCGAAATGGATGGGGTCGATGCCCAGCGCCGCCTGGATCGGCAGCAGCGTCGGCACGAACATCACCAGCGCCGGCAGCGGTTCGAACACCATCCCGACCACCAGCAGCATCACGTTCACCACGAGCAGCACCACCAGTGGGTCCTTGGAGATTCCCAGCACTGCGTGCGAGATCGTGGTGGCGATGTGGGCCTCGCTCATCAGCCACGAGAACGGCCCCGCTGCTGCGAGCAAGAACATGATCACCGCAGACGTCTTACCCGCCGAAAAGAACACCTTGGCCAGATCGCGGAAACGCAGGTCGCGGTAAATCAGCACACCCACCACGATAGCGTAGATGCAGATCGCGCCGCCGGCTTCGGTCTCGGTGATCCAGCCGGAACGGATGCCGACGATCACCAACAGCGGCACCATCAGCGCCCAGATCGCGATACGCGTACTGCGCACCTGCTCGCGCCATTGCACGCGCGGCTTGGCCAGGTAGTGATGGCGCTTGGCGGTATAGGAACAGATCGTCACGAAACCGCCGAACAACATCATGGCCGGCACGATGCCCCCGAGGAACAGCTTGGCGACAGAAATGTTCGCGATCACGGCGTAGATCACCATCGGGATCGACGGCGGCAGGATCGGCCCCAGCAAGGCGCCGGCGGCGATGACGGCGGCGGCGTAGCCGGGCTTGTAGCCTTCCTTCTTCATGGCCGGGATCAGCATCGCGCCGGTCGCGGTGGCGTCGGCCACGGCGGAACCGGAGATGCCGGCCATGACCAGGTTGGTGGTCATCGCGACTTGCGACAGGCTGCCGCGGAAATGGCCGACCATGGCGGTAGCCCATTCCACCAGCCGGCGCGTGAGGCCGCCCTGGTTCATGATCTCGCCGGCCAGCACGAACAGCGGCACCGCCACCAGCGCAGCGCTGTCGACGTTGGACATCAGCGTCATCGGCGCCATCACCGGATCGACCGGGCTGCCGGCATGGAAGAACATGCCCGCCAGCGCCGCGACGATCATCGAATAGCCGACGTCGAGCCCGATCATCAGCAACAGGAAGAACATCAATACGCTAATGATGATGATCATCGTCGTCCTCCTTCGGGGAAAAACGGAAGCGGCCGCCGGTGCAACGATCGGCCAGGCGCAGCAGCAGGAACACGATCATCAGGCCCATGCCGCTGAGCAAGGCGGTATACATCATCTCGTAGGTCATCGACGTGCCCATGATGACCTGATAGCCGCCCACTTCCAGCAAAGGCAGGCCCACCATCAGGATGATGACCGACACCGCCAGCAT
The DNA here is from genome assembly GCF_044767365.1 of Herbaspirillum sp. NPDC101396. Lineage (NCBI taxonomy): Bacteria > Pseudomonadati > Pseudomonadota > Betaproteobacteria > Burkholderiales > Oxalobacteraceae > Herbaspirillum > Herbaspirillum sp. NPDC101396. The sequence goes on from NZ_JBIWNT010000001.1 coordinate 1,088,579, forward strand.
CGCGAGGTCGAGCACAATCGCGATCGCGTTGCGGAAACGCGGCGGCGCAAAGTGACTCAGCAACTCGATGCGGATGTTGACGCGATCGCGCACGCCCGCTGCGATGCCGATGAAGGTCAGCCACATCAGGCCGACGCGGGCATATTGGTCATAGGCATCGAAGGTCGACTTGACGACGTAGCGGTCGATCACCTGGCCCACGGTGAATATCAGCACCGCCGCCAGCGCCGCCACCAGGACCACGCGCGTGGCCATGTCGAGCACTCTGACCGGCAGCGGCGCGGTTTGCCTGTCATCGCGATTGTCCTCACGATCGCGGCGTGCGGCTTCTTCCCGTTCATCGCCATCGTGCGTCCTGAGCGGCTGCTTGACCATGACCGCCTCCAGGGGATCGGTGATGTTCATGATCAATCACCCTGCTCTTTGTGGACGCGATCAACCAGACCGGCCGGCCACAGCTTGCCGTCCTGACTCTTTTCCACGCCGGCAAATGCTGCGCGGAAGGCGGCCTTGTCGGGTACGACATAGGTGGCGCCGGCGGCCTTGAGGGTGTCGATACTTTCCTTTTCAAACTTCTTGGTCAGGTCGGTGGTCACCGCGCCGGCTTCCTGCGCGGCTTTTTTGAACATGGCCTTGTCGGCGTCGGAGAGTGTCTTCCACAGTCGTTCGGAAACGAAGAAGCCGACGATTTCATAGACGTGATCGGTGGCCGACCAGAACTTCGCGGTCTCATGGTATTTGGCCGGAATGGACAGATCGAAGCCGTTGTCCTGGCCGTCGATCATGCCGCGCGAGAGCGCGCTGTAGATTTCCATCATGCCCATCGGCGTTACCTGCACGCCGATGCGCTCGAACGACGCTTTCAGGATCGGAATGGTCGGAATCCGCAAACGCATGCCGCGCAGGTCTTCCGGCTTGCGGATCGGTCCCTTGGTGGTCTGGATGGCGCGCGCGGAACGCTGGCCCCAGGCGCCGAAGACGCGCACGCCAGAAGAAGCGGCGACCTTTTCATAGATGCCGTTGAATTCGGCGTTGTTCAGGATCTTTTCCGCCCACTCGCCGTTCTTGAACAGGTAAGGAACGTAAATGATGTTGAGCGGTTCGCCGCCGCGCACGAAGCTGATCGACGACAAGCCGAAGTAGCCCATGTCGACGGTGCCGACCTGCATGGCTGACAGCAATTGAGGAATGTCGCCGAGCTGGCCGTCGGTATAGAGGCTGACCGAATAGCGTCCTTTGCTTTCCTTGTCGACCAGTTCCTTGAAGTGCTGCAGCGCTTTATGCCAGGGGCTGTTGGTGATGGCGATGGTCGCCATCTTGATGGTCTTGGGCTGAGTCTGCGCCACGGCCTGGCCGCTCAAGGCGGATAAACCCGACACGCCGATGAAGGCTGCAAATAAGCCTACGAACAATTTGTTTCGCATTTTTGTCTCCTTGCTGGTCTATAGTCCCGCTTATGGAATGCGGGTAGGAAAAACCTTGCGTCGCCGCCTGTGCCGGCGGCTGGCGCAAGTGGTGTTCAGAACTCCCAGTGCACCGGCGCCGCGCCGGCGACCGGCGAGCGGAAACTGGCGACGCGCTGGCCGAACAGCGACGCCAGATAAACGGTTTTCAGGTCGGGGCCGCCGAAGCTGATGCCGGACAGATTGGCCATCTTGCGCTGGCCGCCGGAATCCAGATGCTTGCGCGTATAGGTGCCGTTCTGGAATGCCTGCTCCACTTCTTCCAGCCAGGTGCGGTCGACGTCTTCAAGCACCACATGCTGCTTGCCGTCGGGGGTGGCGCGGATGACGCGGTTGCTGACCACGCTGACGATCCAGATGCCGCCTTCTTCATCGAACGTGAATCCGTCGGGGAAGGTGCCGGCGCCGTACTGTGCGAAGACTTCCTTGCGGCCCAGGCTGCCGTCGTCGCGGATCGGAAAACGACTGGTGCAGCGCGCAATGGTTTCGTTGACATACAGCCATTTGCCGCTCGGGTCGACGATGGCTTCGTTGGTGAAGCCGATGCCTTCGGCGACCACCCGTGCGCCACGATCGTCGATCAGCACGATGTAGCCGTCGGCATGTCCCTTCTTCATCGATTGCTCGCGCGGCACCAGGCGTGTACTGACCGTGACCCAGGTCCGCCCGAGGCGATCGATGCCGACGAAGTTGGTCGGCTCCAGTTTACGGCCGTTCAGCTCCAACAGCAGCGGCGACATTTCACCGGTGCGCGACATGTGCCAGACACCCCCGCCCGGCCCGAGATCGGCCATCAGGAAGTCCCTGTTCGGGAGCAAGGCGATGCCGTTGGGCAAGAACCCTTCCGGCGCACCGCGCGCCATCGTGCGCTCAGTAGTGCCGTCGGGATGGATGATGTTGATGCCGCCGCGGCGATCCGGCAAAAACAGATCGCCGGATTTGGTGGCAAGTACGCATTCTCCTCGTTCGATATCGTTGCCGATGAATTCGACGTCGTCTGGCGTCAGGGTCAGCATGGGGACTCCTCACAGTGAAATTGTCTCGAAATAATGTGTGATTGGCAGTGCAGCATTTCGCTGCCCGCCGCTCTTTATGGATTTCACAGCCGGCTGTCGGAACAGCAGGCATGGAGGGATTCTGTGGCTTGGCCTTCGGAGCAACAAGCAATCATTCAGAAATCCCCCCATCTCGAAACGAGATGGCTCGGAAACTGAAATGAGGAGTTGCACACCGGACGGTGACGGAAAGGGATGGTCTGAAAAACTGCCCTCGGACGAACAAGGATCTGCTTGTCTGCTTGTTATGTGCGATGGAGATTCATGACGTCGAACAGGCTGTGCTGGAAGCGCTCCTCGACGCCGCGCTGCTTCATGTGCTCGACAAATGCCTTGGCGGCGGGTGTCAGTTGCGCCCCTTCGCGCACGGCGATGCAGATCATGGGACGCGCCCACGAATCGCTGAGCGGAATGAATTTGAGGCCGAAGGTCTGGCCGTGAGAATGAGCAAAGAACAGCGGCACCACGCCGATGCCCATGCCGCATGCCACCATGCGGCAGATGGTTTCATACGAGATCACCCGGATATGCGTGTGCTTGGGCTGGTTGAAATTGAGCGCTGCGTGATCGAGAAGCGAGGCCATGGCGCTGGCGCGGGACAACTCGACCTGCTCATATTCCAGCGTATCGACATAGGCGATCTGCTTGTGTGCTGCGAGAGGATGGCCGATCGGCATCACGACAGCAAGACTCAGCGTGCGATACGGAAAGGTCTGTAATCCTTCGAGGCTGGAAATCTCCGGGGCAATGCCGACGTCGGCATTGCCTTCGACCACGGCACGGAAAATGACCGGCGTGGACGATTCTTCCAGTTCGATCTTGATGCCGTGATGGACCCCGACGAAATCCTGAATGTCGCCCGGCAGGCGCGACGACAACGACGACACACTGGCCTGCACTTTGACGCGACCGCGCACGCCTTCGACGTATTCCGACATTTCGCCGTACATGCGCTCCATGGTCTGCAACAGCATGCGCGCATGATGCTGCAAAGCCTCACCGGCGGGCGTCGGTGTCACGCCTTTGACGCTGCGTTCGAGCAAGGGAACACGGAACAAGGCTTCCAACTCGCCGATGCGCTTGCTGACCGCGGAGGCGACAATGCATTCGCGCGCGGCGGCCTTGGCAATGCTGCCTTCTTCCAGAATTGCCAAAAACAATCGAACGGAAAATGGATCGATATTTCGCAAAATCTCGCTTCTTCAGTCGGTCGGATCGGATTCGGGAACACCCGAAAATCGCCAGCGTTCAGGCGGCGGATGTCGGCGTCAGGCACTTAGAATACGCTTGTTTGCAGACAGGCGCATGGCGCCGGCCAGGACGGAGAAGAAGTACCGCGGCGGAGAAGAGAATCGCCGCGACGTTGAGGCAGGATCGGCATGCCCGCGTACCAACATGGACTCTTTCCGGTCCTCAAAAAAGAAAAGGTGCGCCGCGGCGCACCCTAGTCAGGTCTCAGAGGTATGTCTCCTCCTTAATATACCCTGCGTCCAGCGTGCTGGACGCCTGAGTATCCGGTTGCCGGCTTGGCGTTTTAATAATTAGTGATGTGCGCCACCGCCGAGATATGCTGCTTGCACCGCCGGGTCGTTCTGTAGCTTGTCGGCCGGGCCGTGCACGGAAATCTTGCCGTTTTCCAGGACGTAGCCGTAGTCGGCGACGTTCAATGCTGCTGCGGCGAATTGTTCCACCAGCAGCATCGTAATCCCCTGTTCCTTCAAACGCAAGATGATGCGAAACACCTCTTCGACCAGGATGGGCGCGAGGCCCATCGATGGTTCGTCGAGCAGGATCACTTCCGGATTGAGCATCACGGCGCGGGCCATCGCAAGCATCTGCTGTTCGCCGCCGGACAAGGTGCCGGCCAGTTGCGTCTGGCGCTCCTTGAGGCGCGGGAACAGTTCCAATGCGCGTTCCAGATCATGGGCGATGTCGCCCTTGGGACGTGCCCGCGTGAAGCGCGGGAACGCGCCCAGCAGCAGGTTGTCGGTGACGCTCATGGTGGCGAAGACGCGACGGCCTTCGGGCGAATGGGCCAGGCCGGCGCGCGCGATCTTGTGCGAGTCCTGGCCGGTGACGTCCTTGCCGCCCAGGGTGACGGTGCCGCCCTTGGGCTTGATCATGCCGGAGATGGC